>NZ_BSRE01000001.1:0-1407500 GCF_054771635.1 Sphingobium sp. TomTYG75
GTTCTATCGCCTCAACGTCGTGCCCCTGATCATCCCTTCCTTGTCGGAACGGCGAGATGACATACCACCGCTGGTTGAGCATTATCTCGCACGTTTCGCGGCCGAACGGCGGGTGCCATCGCCGGAGATCGCCAGCGATGCCATGGCCGCGCTTCAGGCGAACGAATGGCCCGGCAACGTCCGCCAGCTGCGCAACGTCATCGAACGAACGATGATCCTTGCTCCGGGCGAGCGGATTGGCCGGATCGAGCTCGACATGCTGCCTAGCGAACTTTCGAGCAATGGCGCGGGTGAAGGGATGGGTCAGTCCGCGATCATGGGGGCGCCGTTGCGGGAGGCGCGGGAAAGTTTTGAACGTGAATATCTGCGCATTCAGATCAGGCGATTTTCCGGCAACATATCCCGAACGGCCACATTCATCGGCATGGAACGGTCTGCGTTGCACCGCAAGCTCAAGCTGCTTGGGATCACGGACGGCAAAGACAATTGATGCAAGGAGATGAGCCATAGCCCATCTGGGGCATGGACGCCCCTTCGCAATTGCGGTAGCTTTCTGATTGCCCCCGGTGAGCGGGGGCGGGCAAGACACCCTGCCCAGGGGTGCAAGAGCGGGTAACGTCCCGCCAATAAGGTGAAGACCATGGCAGAAAAACTCAATAATCTTCAGGACATATTCCTGAACAACCTGCGCAAGAGCAAGACGCCCGTGACCATGTTCCTGGTAAAGGGCGTGAAGTTGCAGGGGATCATCACCTGGTTTGATAACTTTTCGGTTCTGTTGCGGCGCGACGGGCAATCGCAGCTTGTCTACAAGCACGCGATTTCCACGGTGATGCCCGCTCAGTCGATGGACCTGACCGACCTTCGCAAGGCGAGCGACGGCAATTCAAAGCCCAAGCTGCTTCAGGAAATATTCCTGAGCGCCGTTCGCAAGTCCGGTAGCCCGGTCACCATGTTTCTGGTCAACGGCGTGATGTTGCAGGGCGAGATCGCTGCTTTCGATCTTTTCTGCATGCTGCTGGAGCGCGACGGCATGGTGCAGCTTGTCTACAAGCATGCCATCTCCACTGTCCAACCTCTCCATGCGCTCGACCTGAGTGGCGAAGGCGAGGGCGAGGATTGATCAATCTATTTCGGTACGACCCGCCTTCTGATGAGGCGGGTCGGCGCTTGATGCGTTAGCCGCTCATGGCCGTCTTCAACAGGGACTCTGCCGACGAAGTATCGCGCGGCGCGCGTGCCGTAGTCGTGCGCGCTGAAACTCATGGGGTGGAACGGCGCGACAGTGATGCCCGGCTGGAGGAGGCGAAAGGCCTCGCTCTGGCTATCGGCATTGATGTGCGCGCCGCGCAGGCGTTTCGTGTGCGGGATCGGAAGCCCGCAACGCTGTTCGGAAGTGGCCAGGTCGATCAGATCGCGACGCTTGCGCGGATGGAAGATGCCGAACTGGTCATTGTCGACAACGCGTTGAGCCCGGTTCAGCAGAGCAATCTTGAAAAGGCGACCGAAGCCAAGGTGATCGACCGAACCGGGTTGATCCTGGAAATCTTCGGCGAACGCGCGGCCACCAATGAAGGACGGCTTCAAGTCGAACTGGCCCATCTTGATTATCAGGCGGGCAGGCTGGTGCGCAGTTGGACCCACCTGGAACGGCAGCGTGGCGGCTTTGGGTTCCTGGGTGGTCCTGGTGAAACGCAGATTGAGGCTGACCGGCGGATGATCCGGGATCGCATGGCAAAGATCAGGCGTGAACTTGACCAGGTGACCCGTACCCGCAGCTTGCATCGGGCGCGGCGGCAGCGGGCTCCCTGGCCCGTGATCGCGCTCGTCGGCTATACCAATGCTGGCAAGTCCACGCTTTTCAACCGGATGACGGGCGCCGATGTCATGGCGGAAGATTTGCTGTTCGCCACGCTGGACCCTACCATGCGCCAGATCGCCTTACCGGGATTGGACAAGGCGATATTGTCGGACACCGTCGGTTTTGTCTCGGACCTTCCTACACAGTTGATCGCAGCGTTTCGCGCCACGCTGGAAGAAGTTCTGTCAGCTGACCTCATCATACATGTCCGCGACATCGCCCATCCTGATAGCGAGGCACAGCGCGATGATGTGCTGGATGTGCTGAGTGAGCTTGGTGTGGCGGGAGAGGGTGCTGGAGCGGGGGACGACGTCCCCCCGATTATCGAGGCGTGGAACAAACTTGATCTGCTGGGTGAGGAAGAAGCTGCGCAACTTCGGGAAATCGCGGAGCGGCGCGGAGATGTCGTGATCCTTTCCGCCCTGACCGGAGATGGCGTGGATGATCTGCAACGATGCATAAGCGCCAGACTGACTGCTGGGGCGCAAATCCATCAACTTCGAGTGCCGTTGGCAGATGGCGCTGCCGTTGCCTGGCTTCACGAGCATGGTGAAGTGATAGCTAGCGAAACGGTGGACAGCGACCTCGTCGTTAAAGTTCGGCTGTCTGACTCTGCGCTTGCCCGGTTCACCAAGCGCGCGAGCTCTTGATCGGTTATCGGCGGGCCAATTCGCATTTGGCTTGCTGCCAAAGAGCTTCCTTTCCATCGAGGTCCAAGCTCTGGAAGTGTGATCCTGCGGCCTGTTCCATGACGCGGAAGCGGGCTTCGAATTTCGCGTTTGCGGCCCGTAACGCAGCTTCCGGATCGACCTTCAGGTGTCGGGCCAGGTTGACCACGGCAAATAACAGGTCGCCAACCTCCTCCTGATGTTCTTCGGGTGATGCGGCGTCGTGAACTTCCTGCAATTCCTCCTCGATCTTCGCGACGACTCCTTGGGTGTCGGGCCAGTCGAAACCCGTGCGGGCGGCGCGCTTCTGGAGCTTTTCGGCGCGCAGTAGTGCGGGGAGCGCGTTGGCGACGCCAGCAAGAGCGCTGCTGTCGGGTTCTCTGGCAGCGCGTTCGGCTGCTTTGATCGCTTCCCATTGAGCATGGCCATGTTCGCGTTCGGCACCTTCGCCGAAGATGTGCGGATGGCGGCGGATCATCTTGTCGGTGACGCCGTCGATGACGGCTTGAAGATTGAAGTGCCCGGCTTGTTCGGCCATGCGACTGTGGAAGGCTACCTGTAGAAGGAGGTCGCCGAGTTCGTCGCAGAGCGCGGGCATGTCGTTGCGTTCGATGGCGTCGGCGACTTCATAGGCTTCCTCGATCGTGTAGGGGGCGATGCTGGTGAAATCCTGCTGGATGTCCCAGGGACATCCGGTGTCCGGGTCGCGGAGACGGGCCATGACGTTTGCGAGCGGCATGATGTCGGCGGGGCTCGCTTTGGTGCTGGATGACATGGGGGTCCTGAAATCAAGAAGGAGGTGGCGAGAAGATAGAGTTTTGATTGGGGGAAGGCTATCCCTTCCGGACTGATATGTTCCTGCCATGTAGAGAAGTCCCTATTTCCGCCATATAGAGATGTCACAGGTTGGGTAACAGCAGGGGCTGCGTGGAGCCATCGACACAGCGCAGCGCAGACCCTGCTGATGCGCTGACCTGGGGTTAGTAAACCATGGACCCGCTGCCCTGCAGTGGGC
Source organism: Sphingobium sp. TomTYG75 (assembly GCF_054771635.1). Classification (NCBI taxonomy): domain Bacteria; kingdom Pseudomonadati; phylum Pseudomonadota; class Alphaproteobacteria; order Sphingomonadales; family Sphingobiaceae; genus Sphingobium; species Sphingobium sp. TomTYG75. The sequence goes on from NZ_BSRE01000001.1 coordinate 3,545, forward strand.
CCGGTCATGTCCTTTGCACGAAAGCGAGCGTGCCGCGTTCACGCAACGCCTCGTCACTGAGCCTGGGACCGCGCTTGAGCTTCGAGCCACCCAGTTTGCGGCGGTCGATCTTGGGCGGCGGTGCCGGTTCGGGGAAGAGATGCATTGGCTGGTCACGGCGGGCAGGGGCATCGTTGTTGCGTTTACGATGATGCGGCATGATCGCCTGCATCTGTCTGGCCAGCAGCAGCGCTGCGTCCAGATGCTTGTTCTCTACAATCGCAGGCTGGTTCACCTGCCGCATCTTGTCGAACTGGCGATAAGGCAGGACATGGCCCTCATGCTCGATCTCCAGTCGGCCGTCGGGATATTCGCAAATCGTCACCCGCTTGCGCGCCAGCTTCCTGGCGAGATCGTTCGGCTCCAGAATGAACATCGCCTTGTTGTAATGCAGCGTCAGCGCCGCCGTCACCGTCCGCTGCTCACGCCAGACCATGATCGAGCGCAGATCATCATGCGGGGCGAGGGGGCGGTGCAGATCGCGGGCATCGAAGGCAGGGCGGGCGAACCGTTCATTGTGCCTGGTCCTATAGCTGTCCAGGAAAGCGTTGGCACCGTCGATCGACGAGATGCCTTCCAGGCGCATCGCTTTGACCAGGCGATCCTGCAAGGTGGCGTTGGCACGCTCCACCCGGCCCTTGGCCTGCGGCGAATTGGCGCAGATGATCTCGATATTCAACGCATCCAGCGCCCGCCCGAAATGCGTCATGCCATCGCCGCGCGCCGCGCTGGCCTTGGCGTTTCGAAAAACACTGTGCTTGTCGGAATAGAAGGCCACCGGCTTGCCGTGCCGTTCGATATACGCGCGCGTCGCCTCCATATAGGCGAACGTGCTCTCGCTCTCGACCATCCTGAGGTGCATCAGTTCGCTCGTCGCGTCGTCGATATAGACGAGCAGGGTGCATTGCGGCCCGCGATCCTCGAACCACCAATGCTTCGAACCATCGATCTGGATCAGTTCACCCCGGCAATCCCGGCGGTAACGTGGCTGATATGGGCGAGGGCGCCGAGCCTGGCGATCCTTCCAGATGCCAGCCTCAATCATGATCTGCCGCAGCTTCTCCCGCGAAATGCGGACATCATGGCGTTCAGCCAGGTACTCAGCGGCCAGCGTGGGACCAAAATCATTATAACACGACCGAACCAACGCGACAATCTGATCGCGAATAGCATCGTCCAAACGCCGGTTACTCGGTCGACCGCGCCGGCGCGAAACGACCCCGGATGAGCCGTCCTCGAGATAACGTGTCAGAAGTCGATGCGCGTGGCGGCGACTGATACCCATAAGCCGCGCTGCTTCAGTGACCGTCATGCGGCCCGAAACCACATGCATCAGCGTCTCAACTCGCGAAAGCTCCTCGGTACTCATCTGCAACACCGCCATGTTCAATACCTCCGAACAGCCGGAGGGCACGGTAGCCCAAGTGAGACATCTCTACTTTGCGCGACTGTGACATTTGAACGTTGCTGCTACATGATATGTTCCTGCCATGTAGAGAAGTCCCTATTTCCGCCATATAGAGATGTCACAGGTTGGGTAACAGCAGGGGCTGCGTGGAGCCATCGACACAGCGCAGCGCAGACCCTGCTGATGCGCTGACCTGGGGTTAGTAAACCATGGACCCGCTGCCCTGCAGTGGGCCCGGTCATGTCCTTTGCACGAAAGCGAGCGTGCCGCGTTCACGCAACGCCTCGTCACTGAGCCTGGGACCGCGCTTGAGCTTCGAGCCACCCAGTTTGCGGCGGTCGATCTTGGGCGGCGGTGCCGGTTCGGGGAAGAGATGCATTGGCTGGTCACGGCGGGCAGGGGCATCGTTGTTGCGTTTACGATGATGCGGCATGATCGCCTGCATCTGTCTGGCCAGCAGCAGCGCTGCGTCCAGATGCTTGTTCTCTACAATCGCAGGCTGGTTCACCTGCCGCATCTTGTCGAACTGGCGATAAGGCAGGACATGGCCCTCATGCTCGATCTCCAGTCGGCCGTCGGGATATTCGCAAATCGTCACCCGCTTGCGCGCCAGCTTCCTGGCGAGATCGTTCGGCTCCAGAATGAACATCGCCTTGTTGTAATGCAGCGTCAGCGCCGCCGTCACCGTCCGCTGCTCACGCCAGACCATGATCGAGCGCAGATCATCATGCGGGGCGAGGGGGCGGTGCAGATCGCGGGCATCGAAGGCAGGGCGGGCGAACCGTTCATTGTGCCTGGTCCTATAGCTGTCCAGGAAAGCGTTGGCACCGTCGATCGACGAGATGCCTTCCAGGCGCATCGCTTTGACCAGGCGATCCTGCAAGGTGGCGTTGGCACGCTCCACCCGGCCCTTGGCCTGCGGCGAATTGGCGCAGATGATCTCGATATTCAACGCATCCAGCGCCCGCCCGAAATGCGTCATGCCATCGCCGCGCGCCGCGCTGGCCTTGGCGTTTCGAAAAACACTGTGCTTGTCGGAATAGAAGGCCACCGGCTTGCCGTGCCGTTCGATATACGCGCGCGTCGCCTCCATATAGGCGAACGTGCTCTCGCTCTCGACCATCCTGAGGTGCATCAGTTCGCTCGTCGCGTCGTCGATATAGACGAGCAGGGTGCATTGCGGCCCGCGATCCTCGAACCACCAATGCTTCGAACCATCGATCTGGATCAGTTCACCCCGGCAATCCCGGCGGTAACGTGGCTGATATGGGCGAGGGCGCCGAGCCTGGCGATCCTTCCAGATGCCAGCCTCAATCATGATCTGCCGCAGCTTCTCCCGCGAAATGCGGACATCATGGCGTTCAGCCAGGTACTCAGCGGCCAGCGTGGGACCAAAATCATTATAACACGACCGAACCAACGCGACAATCTGATCGCGAATAGCATCGTCCAAACGCCGGTTACTCGGTCGACCGCGCCGGCGCGAAACGACCCCGGATGAGCCGTCCTCGAGATAACGTGTCAGAAGTCGATGCGCGTGGCGGCGACTGATACCCATAAGCCGCGCTGCTTCAGTGACCGTCATGCGGCCCGAAACCACATGCATCAGCGTCTCAACTCGCGAAAGCTCCTCGGTACTCATCTGCAACACCGCCATGTTCAATACCTCCGAACAGCCGGAGGGCACGGTAGCCCAAGTGAGACATCTCTACTTTGCGCGACTGTGACATTTGAACGTTGCTGCTACATGATATTTGTACGATAATATATATTATGTTAAATATGATTTGGGATGACCGTTCGTAGCATACCCAGATCAGGCAATTAGTCGCTGTCACCGATAGTCACCTGCCACCGAAACGTGAGCCCCCTCATATCAGGCGATACCGAGAACGCCCCGCATATCAGTCTTCCAGGATTTGGCTGTGGCGGCGGGTGTCGGGCATTTTGATGTAGATGATCAGCGATATGGCGATCATGACGCTTACATAGATGTAAAATGCCTGTTCGATGCCAATCTGCTTGAAATAGAGCGCCACGAATTCGGCCGTGCCGCCAAACAATGTGTTCGCCAAGGCATATGGCAGCGCGACGCCAAGAGCGCGGATATGGGCTGGGAAAAGCTCCGCCTTCACGACGGCGTTGATCGATGTGTAGCCGGTGACGATGATCAGGCCCGCCATCACCAGCAGGCCCGCCACCAGCGGATCACGCGTTACGGCGAGCGTGGCGAATATTGGATAGGTGAACAGCAGGCCCAGCACGCCGAATCCGATCATTAACGGCTTGCGCCCGATCCGGTCGGAGAGCGCGCCAGCGAGCGGTTGCAGAGCCATGAAAAAGAACAAGGTTATCCCATTGATCTGCGACGCTGTTTCCCGGCTGAGGCCCGACGTGTTCACCAGGAATTTCTGCATGTAGATCGAATAGGCATAGAAAGCGATCGTGCCGCCCGCCGTGAGCAGCATCACGGTCAGCGTCTCGCGAGGATGCTTCGTGATGAGCTCAACAAAACCGGATCGCGGCGCTCCTTCGGCTTTCGCTGCATGGAAGCTTTGCGTTTCACTTAGCCCACGGCGGAGCCAGAAGACGATCACGGCGAGAGCGCCGCCAATCAGGAAAGGTATCCGCCACCCCCATGCGTCAAGCTGCGCAGTGGTCAGCACGCCTTGAAGGATGAGCAGCACGCAAATTGCCACAAGCTGCCCGGCGATCAGCGTAACATATTGAAAGCTGGAGAAGAAACCGCGCCGATCACGCCCCGCCATTTCAGACAGATAGGTCGCGCTGGCACCATATTCGCCGCCGATCGAAAGACCCTGCATCAGGCGGGCAAGGACGAGCAGCAGGGGCGCCCCTACCCCGATCACATCATAGCCTGGCGTCACCGCAATGAGCAGCGAACCCGCGCACATGAGAGCCACGGACAGGGTGAGACCGCTCTTGCGTCCATGCCGGTCGGCATAAATGCCCATCAACCAGGCGCCGATCGGCCGCATTAGGAAGCCCACGGCGAATATCCCGGCAGCGCTTAAAAGCTGTGCGGTGCGATCTTCGCTTGGGAAGAAATGCGGCGCGAAATAGAGGGTGAAGGCGGCATAGGCGTACCAGTCATACCATTCCACCAGATTGCCGGTGGATCCGCCGACGATCGCCTTCAGCCTTTCACGCTGGGTCGGTGCGCGCAGCGCCAAGGTTGCCGTCATGGATTGAGCACCATCTCACCATTTTCGACGCCCCAGCTTTTGAGCCGGGACAGCATGTTCATCCCTATGACGTTCACCTCACCAAAAGCGGTTGATATGACGATGGGCAGATCGCTCGACCGGATCGGGCCGATGGCCAAAGTGGAGATGGAGGAACGCTTGGCGTCAATCTGGCCGTTCGCGGTCATCATCGACACGCCCGGTGCGTTCAGGTCAAAATTGAGCCCGGCCGCACGAGCGGAGGGGACGGAAAGGGCCGTTATGCTGGCGCCGCTGTCGATGAGGAAACGGGTGGCGGTGCCGTTGACCGTTCCTTCGACCCAGAAATGGCCATCAGGTGCCATGGGAATGCGAAGTGCCTGACCTTCGGCGCGGGCAGGAGGCGGTGTTGGCGGCGTTTTCTGCGAAACCGGCCCTGCCCCTTCCCCAGCCATTCTGGTTGAGAAAAGTCCGGCTTTCTCACCAATTTTGAACAATCCCAGCAGGGCCGCAAATATGGCGACCCAGACCAGTGCAAGGCGCAGCATGCCAGCCATGGGCATGCGGCGAGCCAGCAAGGCGGAGCCGACGAGAACAAGCGCGAGCACATACCAGATGCTGGAAGCCGCCTGATCCCCATTCATGCCGTTCAGCCCCCATCCCCGGTCAATTCGATGCACATGCCATCATAGCCGGGCTCCACGCCGTCCGGCAGCGTTTTCAACAGGGCCGCATAGTCCATGCTCTGATCCATATGCGTAAGGACGGCGCGGCCGGGACGGACGGCCGAGATGCCATCGAGGGTAAGGGCCAGATGCGGATGAGTCGGATGCGGCTTTTCGCGGAGGGCGTCGACAACCCAGACGTCCAACCCGTCGTAAAGACTGATCATGTCGGCCGTGAGATCATGAAAATCAGTAGCATAGCCTATCGACCTGCCACCCGATGCGAAGCGAAAGCCGGTCGAGTAAATCTCGCCATGGGGTTGGTCTGTACAAGCGATGTCGATGTCACCGATGCGCAGGCCATCGGGCAGCACATGCGGCTCTATGGTCGGATGATAGCCCTGCCGTCCTTCAAAGGCGTAGGCGAAGCGTTCCTTCAGAAGTTTGAGCGTCTGGCGGCGGGCATAGCCCGGCACGGGCGTGCGGCGGTGGTGGTAAAGCTGGCGCACGTCATCGATGCCGTGACAATGATCGGCATGGTCGTGGGTCCAGAGAATGGCGTCGATATGGATGACATCGGCGGCGAGCAGCTGGGCGCGCATGTCTGGCGACGTATCGATCAGGAGGCGCGTGGTGGGGCTTTCCACCAGGATCGAGGCTCGTGTCCGCCGGTTCTTCGGCTCGGTGGGATCACAGCTTCCCCAGTCATTGCCGATCCGGGGGACGCCCGAAGAGGTGCCACAGCCCAGGATGGTGAGCTTAAGGCTCATGCCTTTTGCGCTGCTCCGGTCTTGCTGAACAAGGTGCGGAAGTTCGCGGAGGTTGCGGCGGCCAGTTGCTCCACGCTTTCGCCGCGCAGGTTTGCCAGAAAGCGCGAGGTGTCGGCGACGAATGCCGGTTCGCAGGACTTGCCACGGTGGGGCACGGGCGCGAGGAAAGGTGAGTCCGTTTCAACCAACAGCCGGTCGAGCGGCAGACGGGCTGCGATTTCCTGAAGATCCTTCGCGCTCTTGAAGGTCACGATGCCCGAAATGCTGATATAGAAGCCGAGGTCCAGGGCCGCATCGGCGAAGGCTCCGCTGGAGGTGAAGCAGTGGATGACACCGGGATAGACGCCCTGCCCCATTTCCTCGCGCATGATGGCGAGCGTATCTTCCTCGGCATCGCGGGTGTGGACGATCAGCGGGAGACCCGTCACGCGGGACGCGGCGATATGCGCGCGGAAGCTGTTCTGTTGCCGGGCGCGGTCGCTATGATCGTAATAATAGTCGAGGCCGGTTTCCCCGATGCCGACGACCCGTGGGTGGGCCGCGCGTTCGATCAGCTTGGCCGTGTCGATATGGGGATGCTCGTCCGCCTCGTGGGGATGGATTCCCACGGTGGCGTAGACATCGGGTTGTTGTTCGGCTGTCGCGAGAACCGCATCCCATTCGCTTTCGCGGGTCGCGATGTTGAGCATCAGGTCGATGCCAGCGGAGCGCGCGCGTTCAAGCACATTCTGCTGATGTTCGACCAAGCCTTTGTAATTCAAGTGACAATGGCTGTCGATCAGCATGGATCAGGCGTCCGCTTCTGTGAGTTCAAGGCGCGGGAAGAGTGGCTTGGGCGCGCTGAGGGTGAAGCCCTGTTCCACCAATGTTTGATACCATTGCGAACGGAGACCATGATAATTCCGCGCGCTCGGTGGAACACCAATTTGATCCAGTAATGCATGTGCGCTCGCAGGGATCACAGGTAAGATCGCCACGGCGAGTTCTCCGATAGCAACATAGAGAGTCGCTAGCACGGCCTCCATTCGGGCCGGGTCGGTCTTACGCAGCGCCCATGGCGCCTGTGCGTCGATATAGGCATTGCAAGCGAAGACCGCGCGCATCCAAGATTGGATGCCGTCTGATAAAGCCAAGCTTCTGAATTCGCTCTCCAATGATACGATTTCCCTGCGAACTACGACAAGCAGATCAGTGTCGGCGTCCATTTGGGCATTACCGCCCCAAGGCAAGCGCCCTTCGAGATTCTTGGCGATGAAGCTCAGGGTCCGTTGCGCCAGATTGCCGAAGCTGTTGGCTAGGTCGCTATTCGATCGGGCGACGATCGCCTCTGCGCTATAGCTGCCGTCATTGCCGAAGGTGACTTCGGACAGGAGGAAATAGCGGAGTTGGTCCACGCCGAAACGCTCGGCCAGCTCCATTGGGTCGGCGACATTGCCGACCGACTTGGACATCTTCTCACCCCGGTTGAGGAGGAAGCCGTGGCCGAAGATCTGCTTGGGCAAGGGCAGTTTCGCACTCATCAGGAAGGCTGGCCAGTAAACAGTATGAAAACGCACAATATCTTTGCCGATGATGTGCGTTATGTCGCCGCCTTCTGACCAGTAGCGGGCCATGCGTTGGGCGTCGTCCGGATAGCCGCAGCCCGTCAAATAATTGGTGAGTGCGTCAACCCAGACATACATGACATGGCCGTCACTGCCCGGAACCTTGACGCCCCAGTCGAAGCTGGTGCGCGAGACGCTGAGGTCGGAAAGGCCGCCCTCAACGAAGCGCATGATTTCGTTGCGGCGGCTGTCGGGCTGAATGAAGTCGGGCTGGCTGTTGTAGAGGTCGAGCAGCTTTTGCTGATAGGCGGACAGGCGGAAGAACCAGCTTTCCTCGACCGTCCATTCGACCGGCGTGCCCTGGGGTGAGAGCTTTTCGCCCCCTTCCCCATCGACCAGTTCCTTTTCGTCGTAAAAGGCTTCGTCGCGGACGGAGTACCAACCTTCATAGCGGCCGAGATAGAGGTCGCCATTGGCTTCCATCGCCTGCCAGATGGCTTGGGATGCGCGGTGATGGTCAGGCTCGCTGGTGCGGATGAAACGGTCATAGCTGATGTTCAGCCTGTCGTTCATGTCCTTGAAATAGCCGGACATTTCATCAGCAAGGGCGCGCGGTTCGATGCCGCGCGTCCGGGCGGCCTGATCCATTTTCAGGCCATGTTCGTCGGTGCCGGTCTGGAAGAAGACATCGCAGCCCATCATTCGCTGGAACCGGGCGATCGCGTCGGTGGCGATCACCTCATAGGCGTGGCCGATATGGGGGCGGCCGTTGGGATAGCTGATGGCGGTGGTGATGGTGTAGGGCTGCGACATGCGCCTTCCCTAGCGGCTGTTAAGGCGCGCGCAAAGCCTGCTTTTCAACGCTGATCCGGGGCGAGCGCGGCGACATGGCCCGCGAGTTCGAAAGCGACGGCCGCGGGGTCGAGCGAGAGGATGATGGCGCCGCTGGCGAGTTGGCGCGCGGCTTCCCAGTGGTCCAGCGCTGTGCCGAGCGCCGGGCCGCTGCGCTGGCGGGCGGCGTCGGCGATGAAGGCCGGGACGCGTTCGAGGAAGGCTTCATAGCGAGGGCGCGCGGCTTTGCCGGAGAGCTGCTTTGCGAGGATGAGGCGGTGGCGGTTGCCGGGGTCGCCATTGGCTGCGATCGCGCGGAGCATGCGGTCCAAGTCGGTTACGTCTAGGCCCGCGTAGCGCAGGGCTCGGCCGGGCGCGCCCTCTCCCAGGGCGGCGAGCGCCTCTATGTCTGCGGGGGGTAGGTCGGGCTGCTCTTGGCGCAGGATGGTGCGCATCGCTTCGCCGTCGAGCGTGTCGAAGCGCAGGGTGCGGCAGCGCGAGCGGATGGTGGGCAAGAGGCGGCCGGGCGCGTGGCTGACGAGGAAAAAGAGCATGTCGGTGGGCGGCTCTTCCAGCGTTTTGAGTAACGCGTTGGCGGCGCCGCGTTCGAGGTCGTCGGCGCTGTCGATGACGACGATGCGGCGTTGGGACAGGGACGGGGCGGACTGGACGAGGCGCTGGAGGCCGCGCACCTGATCGACGGAGATGTTGCGGGCGGTGCCGGTTTCTTTTTCCAGGCAGTAGAGTTCGGCGTAGTCGGGATGGGCTTCGGCTTCGATCAGCTTGCGGATGGGGTGATCGGGGGGGACTGACAGGTCTTCCCCGTCGGGCGCGGGGCCTGCTGCTTCGGCGAGGAGGCGAAGGGCCAGGGCGCGGGCGAAGCTCGCCTTGCCGATGCCGCGCGGGCCAGCGAGTATCCAGCCATGATGCATGCGGCCACTGCGGGCGGCGGTGAGCAGCATGTCGGCTTGGGTATCATGGCCTAGGATCGCGGTCATGGCAGCAGGTCGTGGAGCGCCGCGAGGAGCCGCGAGGTTACGGCTTCGGGGTGGCCCGATGCATCGACGGTGCGGATGCGGGCGGGGTCCTGATCGGCGAAGCGGGTGAAGGCGGATGCGACATTGGCGTGGAAGGCTGCGTCGCGGCCTCCGATGCGGTCGGCTGCGTCTCCGTCGCGGGACCAGGCGCGCTGATGGGCCTCGGCTTCGGGGAGGGTCAGGACGAAGGTGCGGTCGGGGAGAAAGTCGGCGCTGCCGATGCGGTGGAGGGTCAGAATGTCGGCGTCGGTGAGTTCGCCCATGCCCTGATAGGCGCGGCTGCTGTCGAGGAAGCGGTCGGACAGCACCCATGCGCCGCGATCCAGCGCGGGGCGGATGGTTTTTTCGATATGATCGGCGCGGGCTGCGGCGAAGAGGAGCGCTTCGGCGCGCGGGCTCCAGCGGTCGGCGGCGCCGGTGAGAAGAAGCGCGCGGATGGCTTCCGCGCCTTCGCTGCCGCCGGGTTCGCGGGTTTCCACGACTTCCAGGCCCTTCGCGCGCAAGGCGGCGGCGAGGGCGCGGAGCTGCGTCGATTTACCGGCGCCCTCCCCGCCCTCCAGAGTGATGAACCGGCCGCGTGTCACCCGAAGAAGGACTTCAGGCCGTTCCAGAGGCGACCGAAGATGCCCGCTTCGGACACTTCTTCGCCCGCCACCAGAGGCAACACCTGCGGCGGGGTGTCGGGGGTGGAGACGATCAGTTCGGCGACCTTCTGCCCCTTGGCGATGGGCGCCTTGATCGGGCCGGTATAGGCGACCTTGACCGAGATGTTGCCCGATGCGGTGCGGGGCAGCGTTACGGCCATGTCCTGCGGCGCGACGAGCGGCACGCTGGTGGCACTGCCCAGTTGAACCTCCGCCGTTTCGACGGTCTGGCCTTTTTTGAAGAGCGGCTGCGCTTTCCATGCCTTGAAGCCCCAGTCCATGAAGCGGACGGATTCCGAAACGCGGCCATTGTAGGTCGGCAGGCCAGCAACAACCATGACGATGCGGCGGCCGTCCTGTTCGGCCGAGCCGGTAAAGCCAAAGCCCGCTTCCTCCGTATGGCCGGTCTTGAGGCCGTCGGCACCGGCAACCTTACCGAGGATCGGGTTGCGGTTCGCTTGCGCAATGTCGGAGCCGCCCATGGTCTTGCCCCAGGTGAAGGCGCGCGTCGCGTAGAAGCGCTTGTAGAGGTCAGGCGTCTCCTCGATCGTCGCCTCGGCGAGACGGGCAAGGTCCTGCGCAGTCACATAGGTGACGCCTTCATCCGGCCAGCCGTTGCTGGTGCCGAAATGGCTGTTCTTGAGGCCGAGACGCTTGGCTTCATCATTCATCTGCGCGACGAAGGCCTGCTCCGTCCCGGCGATCCCTTCGGCCAGCACCACGCAGGCGTCATTGCCGGACAGGGTCACAATGCCGTGGAGGAGATTTTCGACCGACACCTGCTCGCCCGCCGACAGGAACATGGTCGAACCGGCCGCCGGGCCATGCCACTGCTTCCAGGTTTCGGGGCGGACAGTGAATTTCGTGTCCAGCTTCAGGTCGCCCTTCTGGATCAGGCGGAAGGCGACGTGCGCCGTCATCATTTTCGCCATCGACGCTGGCGGGATGCGCGTTTCGCCGCCCTTGTCATACAGCACGGCGCCCGACGACAGATCCTTCATGTAAGCGATGGGCGCCTCACTGGTGTAAGGAGGCGCGGCAGCCGTGAGAGGCTGCGCCAGCAATCCGACGAAGAGGATGGCGGCTAGTGACTTGTTCATGAGGACTGCCTTCGCACTGATGGATTCGGGTGATGAGAATGCCCTGCCCCTGTCATTAGCCATGACAGACACATTCTCAAGAGGGCTGGCGCAACAGGTGACGCGGCAGCGCCCTTATTGCCTGACGGCGTCGGCGAGCAGCCCGACGGACAGGGCGTAGAAATTCGAGCAATTATAATCGAGGATCGCCCGATAATTGCTGGTGAGCAGATAGGCGGTCTTGCCCGGACCATCGGGTTCGAGCAGCGTCGCCAGCACTGTATCCGCTGGCCAACTGCCGCCCGCCGGAACGATGCCCCGGCTGCGCCATTCGGCCATCGTCAGCCAACGGCTGTGGCGGTTGAATACACGGGGACATCGGGCTGGAGAAAGCCGGGCGGTGACGCTCGACCGGTTGAACCCGTCGGGCACCGAGACGGCCACGCCCCAAGGCTGGCCACGCCGCCAGCCTGCGTTGACGAAATAGTTGGCGATCGAGGCCAGCGCGTCGGCTTCGCTGTTCCAGATATCGGCGCGGCCGTCGCCGTCGCCATCCTTGGCCAGACGCAGATAGACGCTGGGAAGGAACTGGGGATAGCCCGTCGCCCCTGCCCAACTGCCGATCAGGCGGCTGCGCGGCACGCCATTGTCCAGCATCTTGAGCGTCGCCAGCAATTCCGGTTCGAACAGGGTGCGGCGGCGGCCTTCATAGGATAGCGTCGCAAGCGAGCGGATCAGGTCGAAGTCGCCGGTATAGGAACCGTAATTGGTTTCATGGCCGTAGATGGCGACCATGATTTCCTCAGGCACGCCGGTTTCTGCCTCTATCCGGGCAAGCCGGGCGCGGTTCGCCTGATAAGCGGTGCGGCCACGGCTGATGCGCGCGGCATCGACATGCTGCCGCCGATAGGGTTCGAAATTGGGAATGGGGGAATAGGCCCCTCCCCCCGGCTGGTTCTGATCCAGTTGGACAACCCGTGGGTTGGGCGTGAGCGTGGGGAAGACGGAATCTAGCGTGGATGGGCGGATGCCCATCGCCTGCGCCTTTGGCCGCAGCGTTTCCAGATAGCTGCGGAAACCCGCGTCCTGAGCCATGTCCTGCGTCATGCCAGGCCCCGCCATCAAGCTGCCCGCCGTGACGACGGCAAGACGCAGTAGAAGCGAGTGAATGGTTGAACGCATTAGAGAATCTCCCTCAGCCCTTTGTGGCACAGCGACAGCAGGAGGCGAAATCCCCCTTGTCGCTTCCGTCCCGACAAGAACGCGCCGAAAGCGGATTTTGGTCATTTTACGCTTGGCATGACGCAAAGCTTCGCTAGGAAGCGAGCGGACGGACAGGTGGCCGAGTGGTTTAAGGCAGCGGTCTTGAAAACCGCCGTGGGTTTACGCTCACCGTGGGTTCGAATCCCACCCTGTCCGCCAACTAAGTTGCCCATTATTTCGATAGCGATATAACCGACGATTATTCATGAATCGTGGGGACTCAGTGGCATACCGGAATAAAACATACATCGCCTTCGACGGCGATACAGACATGCATTATTACCGGCTAATGACGGCATGGTCAGCCCACGACAGCTTCGATTTCGATATCCACAATGCCCACGACCTAAATACGGCCCGCGACTCCAGCCAAGAGGAAAGCATTAAGCGCCAATTGCGTGAGCGTTTCGCAAATTCAAAGCTGTTCCTCGTGCTTATCGGAGAGAATACGCGCTTCCTGACGAAATTCGTGAAATGGGAAATTGAGACAGCAATTCGGTTGGACCTTCCAATTGTTGCCATCAATATAAACGGCAGCAGGCAACAGGATGGATTTTGCCCGCCCTCCCTCAAAAATTCGTTGGCAATTTACGCGCCATTTAATGAAAAAATAATCACTTATGCGATGAATAACTGGCCGAACAGTCACAAAAAGTACTCGGGTGATGGCAAGACGGGACCGTATTACTACAAGGAAGAAATCTACAAGTCACTTGGGCTATAAAATTGAAATACTTCTTCAAGTCGATAGCGACCCTCTCATTCTGGCGGTATGCGCTTCTTTCCAGTGAGGCGCTGGCGAAGATATTCGCTGTGGTCGGCGTTTTATACGCCTTCATGGAAATGCTCGACTTTTTTGGAATCTACACGAAGGATCGATATAGCGCCTATTCTATTATTCCGATGCTGATGCTCGCTATCGTGTATGTGGTCATTACCCGGCGACCGATCACCCGCGTTTCATACAAGGTGCCCGGTAAAGACTACCTAGTCGAAGTGCGGATTGGGGACATTTTTAGTGGGTCGAATGACGTCATTATTAGTACCAATACGACCTTCGACACAAATATGGCGAGCGGCCTAATCGCTACTGATAGCCTTCAAGGTCAAGTTGCAACTCGGTTCTTCCAAGCGAACACGGATGAGATAGATCGCCAACTGAACATTGATCTCGTGAAAGCGAATGGGACGCCTCGCCATGACGCGCCATGCAAGGTAACTGAATATCCGATTGGCACTGTTGCGCGGGTGAAGGCGCATGGGCGCACTTTTTATTTCGTTGCGATGTCGCGGCTTAACGCCCAAGGAACCGCCGGGACCACGCTCCGGGAAGTCGAAGATGCCTTATCGTCACTTTGGGCCTTTATCCTGACTCACGGCGAACTCAAAAATCTGTCGGTCCCACTGATGGGCACCGGCCGTGGACGCACAGGCTATCCCCGCAAAAAGATGGCTGAACGGATTGCCCAATCATTCGCAGATGGATCAAAGGATCGAATCTTTTCCAATCGACTATCGATCGTCATTCGTCCGGAAGATGCAGAGAATTTTGGGGTCAACCTATACCAGATCCGGGATTATCTCGTTCAAGGTTTACACGGCTGAAAGCAATGCGTCCGATGTGCCGGTAGTGGCTATCGGTCTAGGCACGCATGGTCAATCGGCCGAGCGACGTTGGTGATTAGGAACAATATAGCCCCAGCATCGCCAGCTACGATCATGCCCACGGCACACTATTCACACGATACCTGCGTCCTTTGTCGAACCTACTTCGTTCACGCTGTTAAACTCCGTAGCGCGCGTCTGCGGCGGTGGCGAACCTCCGACGCGCAAAAGAGCGATTGCCCTGGCGGCAACCGGAGCGAATGTCGCTTCCCCCTTCTCGTGCAGAGCGAATATCTGCGCGCGCATTCGTGGTTCCCAGAATTTGGCGATGTGATCGGCGACTGCCTGTGCCGCTTTCTCTTCGCCCATGGTCATGAAGTTTCTGGCGATCTGGTTGGCCATATAAAGCAGCCGGTCCTGATTGGACATCATCGAGTGGTCTTCGGTCATGCCGTCATTCCGCTGCGTGGATCATGTCGATGCGCCGACTGTGCCGGGCTTGCGCGTCATAGCTTTTCTGCCAGTCGCTGGGGCCGTTGGATGCGGACACCTGCACCGCCGTCACCTTATATTCCGGGCAATTGGTGGCCCAGTCCGAATAGTCGGTGGTGATGACGTTCGCCTGCGTTTCCGGATGGTGGAAGGTCGTGTAGACAACGCCGGGCGCGACGCGTTCGGTCACCAGCGCTCGCAGGGTGGTCTCCCCTGCCCTGCTACGGAGCGTTACCCAATCACCGTCCTTAAGGCCCCTGTTTTCCGCATCGCTGGGATGGATTTCCAGTCGGTCTTCGGGATGCCAGGCGGCATTGGCGGTGCGGCGGGTCTGCGCGCCGACATTATATTGGCTAAGGATGCGCCCTGTGGTCAGCAGTAGCGGGAAACGTGGGCCGGTCTTTTCATCGGTCGGCACATAGTCGGTGACGACGAACTTGCCCCGGCCCCGAACAAAACCGTCGATATGCATGGTCGGCGTGCCGTGGGGAGTCCGGTCGTTCGCGGGCCATTGCAGCGACCCCTCCGCGTCCAGACGGTCATAATGCACGCCCGCGAACGTCGGGGTGAGCGCGGCGATTTCGTCCATGATCTGCGCCGGGTGGCTGTAGGTCCAGTCCAACCCCATGGCGTTGGCGACCAGTTGCACGATCTCCCAATCTTCATAGCCGTTGAGGGGCGCCATCACCTTGCGCACGCGCTGAATGCGCCGTTCGGCGTTGGTGAAGGTTCCGTCCTTTTCCAAGAAGGTGGAGCCGGGCAGGAAGACATGCGCGTAATTGGCGGTCTCGTTGAGGAAGAGGTCCTGCACCACGACGCACTCCATCGCCGCCAGTCCGGCCGCGACATGATGCGTATTGGGGTCGGACTGGAGAATATCCTCGCCCTGGATGAAAATGCCCTTGAAGGTGCCGTCGGTCGCCGCATCCAGCATGTTGGGGATGCGCAGCCCCGGTTCGGGGTCCAGCGCAACGCCCCAGCTTTGTTCGAACAGCGCTCGCGTGGCGTCGTCGGAAACGTGGCGATAGCCGGAAAATTCGTGCGGGAAGCTGCCCATGTCACAGGCGCCCTGCACATTATTCTGCCCCCGCAGCGGGTTCACGCCCACGCCCTCGCGCCCGACATTGCCGGTTGCCATGGCGAGATTGGCGATTGCCATGACGGTCGAGCTGCCCTGGCTATGTTCCGTCACGCCCAGGCCATAATAGATCGCGCCGTTGCCTCCGGTGGCGTAGAGGCGAGCGGCGGCGCGCACCTCCTGCGCCTTTACTCCTGTCAGCGGTTCGATCGCTTCGGGAGAACGGGCTGGCTGTGACACGAACTCGGCCCATTCGGTAAATTCGTCCCAATCGCAGCGCGCGCGAATGAAGGGTTCATCGTACAGCTTTTCGGTCACGACGACATGAGCGAGAGCCGTCAGCATGGCGACGTTGGTGCCCGGACGCAGCGGCAGATGATGTTCCGCCTCGACATGCGGGGACTTCACCATGTCGATGCGACGCGGGTCGATGACGATCAGCTTGGCGCCCTGCCGCAAGCGCTTCTTCATGCGCGAGGCAAATACCGGATGGCCGTCAGTCGGGTTGGCGCCGATGACGAGGATCACGTCGGACTGCATCACGCTGTCGAAATCCTGCGTCCCGGCAGAGGTGCCGAAGGTCGTGCTGAGCCCATAGCCGGTCGGCGAGTGGCAGACGCGGGCGCAGGTATCGACATTGTTGTTGCCGAAGCCCTGGCGGACAAGCTTCTGGACGAGGAAGGTTTCTTCATTGGTGCAGCGGCTTGACGTGATGCCGCCGATGGAGCGCGTACCATATTTGGCCTGGATGCGGCGGAACTCCGCTGCCGTGTGGGCAATGGCTTCGTCCCACGACACCTCGCGCCAGAGCTGGTCCACGGACGCGCGGATCATGGGGTTGAGTATCCGGTCCTGATGCTGGGCATAGCCCCAGGCGAACCGGCCCTTGACGCAGCTATGGCCGCGATTGGCCTTGCCCTCTTTCCACGGCACCATGCGCACCAGCTCCTCGCCCCGCATTTCCGCGCGGAAGGTGCAGCCGACGCCGCAATAGGCGCAGGTGGTGACGATGGCCCGGTCGGGCGTGCCGACTTCGACCACTTTCTTTTCGATCAGCGACGCGGTGGGACAAGCCTGCACACAAGCGCCGCAGGACACGCATTCGGAGCCGAGGAAATCTTCGCCCTGCGACGCCGAGACTTTCGATCCGAAGCCCTTATCCTCGATAGTCAGCGCGAAGGTGCTCTGCACCTCTTCGCAGGCGCGCACGCAGCGGGAGCAGACTATGCATTTGCTGGGATCGAAGTCGAAATAGGGGTTCGACTGGTCCTTGGCCTGCCCCATATTGGTTGCGCCATCATAGCCATAGCGGACCTCGCGGAGACCCACCGCACCGGCTTGATCCTGCAATTCACAGTCGCCATTGGCCGCGCAGGTCAGGCAGTCGAGTGGATGGTCGGAGATATAAAGCTCCATCACCCCCCGGCGGAGCTGCTTTAGCCGGTCGCTTTGGGTGCGAACCACCATGCCCTCGGCGATGGGCGTGGTGCAGGATGCGGGATAGCCGCTGCGTCCTTCCACCTCGACCAGACATAGGCGACAGGAGCCGAAACTCTCCAGATTGTCGGTGGCGCACAGTTTGGGAATGGAGCAGCCGGTGAGCGAAGCGGCGCGCATGATGCTCGTGCCCTCGGCCATCGTGACGCTTTGGCCGTCAATGGTGAGCGTGACCGGTTTGCCGGTGGAAATGGCTGGCGGGGTGCCATGATCGGCTTCGCGGTTGAAGGTCATTCCGCAGCTTCCTTGGTAGAGGCGGGCGCGCCAAAGTCCTCGGGGAAGTGATCGAGCGCGCTCAGCACCGGATAGGGTGTGAACCCACCCAGCGCGCAGAGCGAGCCGTATTTCATCGTGTCGGCCAGATCGCGCAGCAGTTGCAGATCCTCGTCCACGCCGCGTTGCATGGCGCCGGGCGCTCGTGAATAGAGCGCTTTGTTCAGTCCTGGCGAAATTGATGGATTAGCAGAGGGCGGCCCCTCCGCCCTGCGGGTCAACAGCCGATCCATGATCTCTACCCCTCGTGTCGATCCGATCCGGCACGGCGTGCATTTGCCGCAGCTTTCGACCGAACAGAACTCCATGGCAAAGCGCGCCATATGTGCCATATCGACGCTGTCATCGAAGACGGTGATGCCGGCATGGCCGATCAGCCCGCCAGCTTGCGCAAAGGCTTCATGATCGAACGGCAGATGGAACATCGATGGCGGGAAATAAGCGCCGAGGGGGCCACCCACTTGCACCGCCCGCACGGGGCGACCGCTCGCCGTCCCGCCGCCGATCTGGTTCACCAGTTCCCCCAACGTTATGCCAAAGCCGACCTCATATAGGCCGCCATGCTTTACATTGCCTGCGATCTGCACCGGCATGGTTCCGCGTGAACGACCAAAGCCAACCGCCGCATAGGCATCCGGCCCCTCCGCCAGGATGAAGGGCACCGCAGCCAGCGACAGCACATTGTTGATGACGGTCGGCTGACCAAATAGCCCCTGCAAGGCCGGGAGCGGCGGCTTTGCCCGTACCTGCCCACGTTTGCCCTCGATACTGTCGAGCAGCGCTGTTTCCTCGCCGCATACATAAGCGCCCGCGCCCTCGCGCACCTCCAGCGTGAAGGGCGTGATGAGATGCGCGCTGGCATCGATCGCCGCGCGCATGGTGGCGATGCTGTAGGGATATTCGCTGCGGATGTAGATATAGCCATGGGCCGCGCCGACGGCATGGGCGGCGATCGCCATCCCTTCGATCAGGCAGAAGGGATCGCCCTCCATCAGCATCCGATCCGCGAAGGTGCCGCTGTCACCTTCATCGGCGTTGCAGACGATGAACTTAGGCGCGCCCGGCGCATCCAGCACCGTCTGCCATTTGATCCCGGTCGGGAAACCGGCGCCGCCGCGCCCGCGCAGCCCCGACGCCTTAACCGCATCAACCACTTGCTGGGGGTTCATGGCGCGAGCCTTTTCCAGCCCCTTCCAGCCATTATGGGCCGCATAATCGGTAAGGCTCAGTGGATCGATGATGCCGCATCGTGCGAAGGTAAAGCGCTGCTGACCAGCGAAGAAGGGCAACTCGTCGACCTTGCCCAGTCTGGCGGGATGCGTGCCGTCCAGCACCGCCGCGACGTTCTGCGGTCCGACCGGCCCATAGCCGATGCGGCCCCCGTCAGTCTCCACTTCCACTAGCGGCTCGATGGAAAACAAGCCGCGCGATCCAGTGCGCACCACTTCGCACCCTGCCTGCGTGAAGCCGCGCGCGACTTCGTCGGCGCCGAGCGCGACGGAGGCCATATCTCGGCTGATGAAGACCCGGCTCATGCCGCCATCTCCGCCGCGATCCGCTCCAGGGCTTTGGCATCGACCCCTGCAACCGGTCGGCCGTCCACCAGCGCGTTCGGGCCGATCGCACAAAGGCCCAGGCAATAGACAGGCTCCAGGCTTAGCTGACCATCAGCCCGGGTCTCCCCCATGGCGACGCCCAGAATTTGCGCTGCCTGATGTTCGATCGCCGCGCCGCCGCGTGATTGGCAGCTTTCCGCGCGGCAGAGCTTCACAATGTGGCGGCCGGGCGGAACACGGCGAAAATCATGGTAGAAGGTGATGACGCCATGCACGTCCGCGCGAGTGAGGTTCAACGCCTGCGCAATTATCGGGACCTGCGCATCGTCGATATAGCCCGCCTCGTTCTGCACCGCATGCAGAAGGGGCAGTAACTGGTCGCGCGTGGCGCCATGCCGCGCGGTCCAGCGTTCAATAAATGCTTCCATCCTGCCCTGCCTGCAGCCTTCGATCCGCAGCCATGGTGCCGGGCCACCCGGCTCGGGTCAAATTGAAGCCCCTAATGGATGATAGAGATATTCTATGAAGCGGTGCGATAGCCATTAGGCAAGCGCAGGTCGCGCGCGACGCTGAGGACCGCTTGAGCCAACGGTCCCATCGGTGCACGATCCGACACTATGACGCCCACGCGACTGCCTTCCGCCGTGGCGGGCAGCGGATAAGTGCGCGCCCAGGCCAGCCCTTCCAGCAAGGTGGCATGATTTTCCGGAATGATAGAACAGAGCCGCCCCTGCTGCACAAGGCCGAGCAGTGCGACATAGCTGTCCGCCGTGACCACCGGGCGCAGGGCAAGCCCCCGTTCGGCCAGACGCGCGTCCAGGATACGCCTGTTCTGCATGCCCTGATGCAACAGGCACAGCGGCAGGTCTGCAAGATCGGCCCAATCCAGCGGATCGGGTATCGCCGCACAGCCGACCGCACCGATGAGGATCGCCCGCTCCATATAAAGAGGCACTGACAAGGCGTGGGCCGGTGGTTCGAAATCGAGATAGGTGATCCCGGCGTCCAGTTCGAACGCAGCAAGGCCCCGCTCGATCTGCCGGGAAGTGAGCGCGCGGACGGAGATGTTAAGGCCCCGATGGCGCTCCAGCATCGCTTCAGTGAGATGGCCGATCACCGGCATGGCGGCCGGGATCGCGCCCAGCCTTAATTCGCCCTTCAGCGGACCACGGGCCGTTTCCGCCGCGTGACCAAGGGCTTCGGCAGCGGCGATCAATTGACGTGCCCATGGCAGGATAGCCTCTCCCTCAGCCGTCAAACCCACATATTTGCGATCGCGCCGGATCAGCCGCTTTCCCAGCTGCGCTTCCAGTGACGCGATGCCCACGGACAGCGTGGGTTGCGAGACATTGCAATAGGACGCGGCGCGCGCGAAATGACCTTCGCGCTCCAACGCCAGGAAATATTCGACAAGGCGCGTCTGCATGCTGTCATCTACACTGGATCGGGCGGAAGTTCATAGAGCGAAACTATGGTAATCGTTTGAAGGGGATGCCGGGCGAGAATTCAGCCATATGAGCATCTCGTTGGTCAATTTCGCAGATGATCGCACCTGTGCCTCGCCTTAACCCTCGTTAAGGAGTATTGTGAACCAGCATGCTATCACTTCCAACTCACCATCTGGAGGTTGCAATGTCTGGGCAAGCGGATGCACCTTATTTGTTCCGGCGCGCGCGGGAAGAAGCTGCCAAGGTAAACGAGGCCTTGGCAAGGCACGCTCCTGCCGAAGAGGTCGCGGCGCATCGGGAATTGGCCTTGCGGTATAAAGTGCGGGCACTGGCCGCTTCCTGTCCCGATCAGGTCCTGCATGACGCCATGGAAAATTTTGACGTGCCGAGTGACCCCGTAGGCGGAAAGCCCGCGCATCAATAACCTATGGGGATTGCAGCCGATAAAAATGAAAGCGCCCCCGAGCAAGGGATGCCGGGGGCGCGACTTGTATGCTGTCGGGCATCCAAATCGCGGCGCGTTTAACAGACATTGTTGACGACTGCAATCCAGTGATAACTTTCCAGCGGCCATGCCGTAACGTCAATGCGGACGACGCCCTTTGGAGCGAGGCAATATGCAGGTGGGACAAAAAGGCTAATTGAATTAGGCTCCCCTATCATCACATGGACTTGTGGCAACAAAGGCCCGGAATCAGCACAGGGGAAAGCAGGACATGGTTCAACCGTCGGATAAGTTGCCGCGGCGTTCGCTGATCGAAACGGGCGCTCTGGGCCGTTGCCCCCGATGCGGCGAAGGGCATATTTTCAAGGGATTTCTTACCGTCCGCGATCGATGTGAAGTTTGCGGGCTGGATTATTCCTTTGCGGACCCGGCGGATGGCCCAGCGGTGTTCGTGCAGTTGTTCGCCTGCGTTCCCGGCGTCATCTTTATCGTGATGCTGGAGATATTGGCGCGGCCGCCTCTATGGGTGCATATCGCCGTCGGCATCCCGGTGCTCATATTGACGACAGTGCTGCCGTTACGCCCGATCAAGGGCTGGCTGGTCGCCGCCCAATATGTGACGAAGGCGCAGGAGGCAGGGACGGCGGACCTATGGGCCAAGCTGCACGGAGATGGGGCAGACAAGCGGGATTGAGGGATGGGGGCGATATGGATCGCCCCTCCAGAAGGCCCCGTGCGCGCCCGCCTCGTTTCAGATATGAGCCCCGCCGCGCCAGTTTGCTGGCATGACGGTGATTCGATAAGCTGCCAGAACTGCCGCTAGCGGTTGGCGCTCAGGCGAGCGCGCCATGGCAGTGCTTGTATTTCTGACCGGAGCCGCACGGGCATGGCGCGTTGCGGCTGATATCCAGATTGGTGAACTCGCCGGGCTGTGCATTGCCGACCGGCGGACGCGGGAGCGTGGTCGTGATGCTGCCCAACTGGCCAGCGTCGATGTCACCGCTATTATCTTCACCTGAGAAGGGGTCGATGTGCGTGGTGATGAAGTCGGGAAGCACGGGCAGGTCGAACTCGGGCAGCGGTTCTTCCATCCTGAACTGCACGCGCGCGATCGAGCCGGTCACATCCTCACGGATGTTGCTCAGCATGCGCTCAAACAGGGCGAAGGCTTCCTGCTTATATTCGTTGATCGGCGTCTTTTGCGCATAGGCGCGCAGGTGAACGACCTGGCGCAGCGCGTCGAGGGTCGACAGATGCTCTTTCCAGTGATGGTCCAGGCTCTGGAGCAGGATCGATTTTTCGATCATGTGCCAGTTTTCCGGATCGATCCCGCCAATCTTTTCGGCGACCGCTTCATCGGCAAGAGCCTTGAGGCGTTCCTCGATCAATTCCGGATCGACGGCATCTTCCGTCAGCCATGCGTCGAAGTCGGGTTCAAGCCCGAGGATTTCGGCGGTGCGCGCCTTCAGCCGGTCGATATCCCACTGTTCGGGATATGTGCCCGGAGGACAGGATGCGCCGACAAGGTCGTTGACCGTTTCGTGCCGCATGTCCGTCACGACGTCGTCAACGGTATCAGCGTCCATGATGTCGGCGCGCTGTTCATAAATGACCTTGCGCTGGTCGTTCATGACGTCGTCATATTCGACGACCTGCTTGCGGATGTCGTAGTTGCGCGCTTCGACTTTCCTCTGCGCGGTTTCGATCGCCTTGCTGAGCCACTTGGACGGGGGCAGCGCCTCGCCATCCTCAAGGTTCGAGCGGATCATTTTGGCAAACATGGTGTCCGGGCCGAAGATGCGCATCAGGTCATCGTCGAGGCTGAGGTAGAAGCGCGAGAGGCCGGGGTCGCCCTGACGCCCTGAACGACCGCGCAGCTGGTTGTCGATGCGGCGGCTTTCATGCCGTTCGGTCGCGAGGACGAAGAGACCACCAGCGGCGAGCACCTCGGCCTTTTCAGCTTCGATCTCGGCGTCGATCCGGGCGATCGCGGCTTCGCGTTCCGGTCCTTCCGGCATGTCGCGCAGTTCGTCCTCGACGCGCATTTCGAGGTTGCCGCCCAATTTGATGTCGGTGCCGCGACCAGCCATGTTCGTCGCGATGGTGACGGCGCCCTTCCGGCCCGCCTGCGCGACGATGTGCGCTTCGCTTTCATGGAAGCGAGCGTTGAGGACGGCGTGCTTCACGCCTTCCTGATTGAGGAATTCGGACAGCATTTCCGACTTTTCGATCGACACCGTGCCGACGAGGACCGGCTGGCCCTTTTCGGCATGGACCTTGATCGTCTTGGCGATGCCGCGGAACTTGTCTTCCAGATTCTTGTAGAAGCTGTCTTCCTCATCGACACGCTGCACCGGCCGGTTGGTCGGGATGGTGACGACGTTCATCTTGTAGATTTCGTAGAATTCGGTCGCTTCGGTCGCGGCCGTGCCGGTCATGCCGCCCAGCTTCGGGTACATGCGGAAAAAATTCTGGAAAGTGATGGAGGCGAGCGTCTGGTTTTCCGGCTCGATCTGAACGCCTTCCTTGGCTTCTACTGCCTGATGCAGGCCGTCCGACCAGCGGCGGCCATCCATCATGCGGCCGGTGAACTCATCGATGATGATGACCTTGCCGTCTTTCACGATGTAATCGATGTCGCGGCGGAACATCACGACAGCGCGCAGCGCCTGGTTGACGTGGTGGACGACGGCGGTGTTTTCGAAATCGTAGAGGTTGGCGCCCTCCAGCAGGCCAGCATCTTCCAGCAGACGCTCGATCTTTTCCGTGCCGTCCTCCGTCAGGGTGACGGTGCGCTGCTTCTCGTCCTTCTCATAATCGGCTTCGTCCAACCGCTTCACGATCGCATCCACGGAGACATAAAGCTCCGACTTGTCGTCGGTCGGGCCGGAGATAATCAGCGGCGTGCGGGCTTCGTCGATCAGGATCGAGTCTACCTCATCGACGATGGCGAAGTTGAAGGGCCGCTGCACCATCGATGCGCGGTCGTACTTCATGTTGTCGCGCAGATAGTCGAAGCCGAGTTCGTTGTTCGTCGCGTAGGTGATGTCGGCGTTATAGGCTTCGCGCCGCTGGTCTTCCGACAGGTTGGGCACGATGACGCCCGTGGTGAGGCCGAGGAAACGATAGACCTGGCCCATCCATTCGCAGTCGCGGCTGGCGAGATAGTCGTTGACGGTGACGACGTGGACGCCCTTCCCCTCCAGCGCGTTCAGATAGGTGGCGAGCGTCGCGACCAACGTCTTGCCCTCACCCGTGCGCATTTCGGCGATCTCGCCGCGGTGGAGGACGATGCCGCCGACCATCTGCACATCATAGTGGCGCTGGTGAAGGGTGCGCTTGGCAGCCTCACGAACCGTGGCGAAGGCTTCGGGCAGCAGGTCATCGAGCGTTTCACCCTGCGCCAGGCGTTCCCGGAATCGGGCCGTCTGGGCCGTCAGTTCCTCGTCGCTCATCGCTGAAATGACGGGTTCGAAAGATGCGATGCGTTCGACGATCTTGCCCAACGACTTTACGTAACGTTCGTTGGACGATCCGAAGATGGACTTGGCGAGTGCGCCGAACATGCAAGTTCCTGACAATAGGGGAGCGCGCGCCCTTTTAAAGCAACGCACACGGATATGCGCGGCGATTTAGGGTTTGGCTGTGGGATAGTCAATTGATGAGCGCGTCTGCGTCACCGGCAAACCGGTCGGCCATCGCGGGAACGAAGCGTGGCTTCGACATCTATCACCTTTGCGCCTGGGCTTACCTGCTGCCTTGTCGGCCAGCGTCGACGCTGCGGAAACGTGCGTGGGCAACGGTCAACCGTGCGGAAAGTCTGTATAGGAGCCACAACTACCCGGGGCGCCAGCACTGGCGCCGGATTAAACACCGGCGGTGGGCGACGGAATATTGGTCGAGGCACCACGGATTTACGGGCTAGGCGCACGGTAGACGTGGTGCGGCAATAACGGTCTCCCTTTCGGTCGGTCCAGCATGACCAACTCCCGCTGACCGGCTCGGTCTGCGCGAGCGCCCCGTCCACGGCAAAAACCGTCAGCAGCAGGAAAGCAATACGCGAATGAAGCTGTGGCAAGCTCGCCCCCTTTCGGAGGCGCACCTTACGTATCAGGCTACAGAGCGCCATGGCTAAAGGTGGTTAACGTTTGCAATCATCGCGGGCGTTGACGGTTTCCGCAATTACGCTAATCCGCGCTCATGACACAGCGCTCTCCCCTCGCCCCCTTAGCCTTTCCTGAACTTCCCGCGATTTCGGGCGTGACCGCGCGCGTTGCCAGGGCGCGGTACAAGAATTGGGATCGGTGCGATCTGACATATGTGGAACTGGCCGAGGGGACGGCGGTTGCTGGCGTGACGACGCAGAGCAAGTGCCCCTCCCCCGAGGTCGAATGGTGCCGGGACGCCATTCCGCTCGGGTCGGCACGGGCGCTGGTGGTGAATGCGGGCAATGCCAATGCCTTCACCGGCCATCGCGGGCGGGCGGCTGTCGAAGCGATCGCGGCGAAGGTCGCCAATCATCTTGGGTGCCTGCCTTCGGATGTGTTCGTGTCTTCGACTGGGGTGATCGGTGTTCCCTTACCGGTGGACAAGGCGGAGGCTGGGCTGGAGGCAGCTTTCTCCGCCGCGCCTTGCGAGTGGGAAGAGGCGGCGAATACGATCGGGACGACCGACACCTATGCCAAGGGTGCGCGCACGAGCGCCATGATTGGCGAGACGCGCGTTGAGCTGGTGGGGATCATCAAGGGATCGGGCATGATCGCGCCGGATATGGCGACGATGCTCGGCTATATCTTTACCGACGCAGCGGTCGAGCCGAAACTGTTGCAGCAGATGCTGTCGGCGGCGAACCGGCGGACTTTCTCCTGCATCACGGTCGATAGCGATACGTCGACCAGCGATACGGTGCTGGCCTTTGCCACGGGCAAGGCAGGCAACGCCCCGTTGGCGTCGATGGACGATGCGGGAGCGGATGCCTTTCAGGCGGCGCTGAGCGATCTTTGCCTACAACTGGCGCATCTGGTGGTGCGCGATGGCGAGGGCGCGTCGAAGTTCATCGAGATCAACGTCGAAGGCGCGGAGAGCGATACGAGCGCGCACCGGATTGCGTTGTCGATCGCCAATTCGCCGCTGGTGAAGACAGCGATCGCGGGCGAGGACGCCAATTGGGGCCGCGTCGTCATGGCCGTGGGCAAAGCGGGCGAGCCGGCGGATCGCGACAAGCTGTCGATCAGGTTTGGCGTGACGCAGGTGGCCTCGGGTGGGCTTGCCGTAGAGGGATATGACGAGGCACCGGTTGCCGCGCACCTCAAGGGGCAGGATATCCAGATCGGCGTGGACCTTGGCCTTGGCGAGGGCCGCGCGACGGTGTGGACGTGTGATCTGACGCATGGATATATCTCGATCAACGCGGATTACCGTAGCTGATGCCGATCGAGCTGCATGACGATGTCGTCACGTTGATGCGTGAGGTGGCGCGAGACATCGTCATGCCGCGCTTCCAGAATTTGCGCGCCGACGAGATCAGCGAGAAGGCCATCGACGACTTCGTTACCATTGCCGACAAGGAAAGCGAGATCAGGCTGGCCGAAGGGCTGAGCCAGATCCTGCCCGAAGCGGGAATCATCGGCGAAGAAGCCTGCGCGGCGGACCCGGCGATATTGGATCGGGCTGGCGACGGGCTCAACTGGATCATCGATCCGATTGACGGGACAGGCAATTTCGCAGCGGGGCGGCCGCCCTTCGGAATCATGATCGCTTTGGCGGATGCCGGGACCACGTTGGCGGGATGGATATTGGACCCGCTTACCGGACGCTTGTGTCACGCCACGCTGGGCGCTGGCAGTTATATCGATGGCGAGCAGGTCCGGGCGCGGGAGAGCGGTGATCCGCTGCCGATAGCGGCGCTGGCGGTTTATTTCATGTCGGACGAGGAGCGAGCTGACATTCAACGGCGGGCGGAAGGGGCTTTTGCGCTTGTGGACATTCCGCGCTGTGCGGCGGAGCAATATCCTCGGCTGGTGTTGGGGCAGAATGATGTTTCGGTCTTTGCGCGAACATTGCCGTGGGACCATGCCGCCGGGACGCTGTTCCTGAACGAAGCTGGCGGATGCTGTCAGCGGTTGGATGGGTCGCCCTATGTGGTGGGCGATTTGCGACGGGCATTGCTTGGGGCTTCGTCGCCGCGGTTGTGGGAGGCTGCGGCGGGGGTGTTGTTTCGGTAAGGCGCGGTGGCCGGAGTGGTGGAGAGGTTGCGCGTTCCCCTCTCCCCGGCCCTCTCCCCTGAAGGGGAGAGGGAGTCTTGGACAGATTAGAGGACGCTTTCGATCCAGCCTTTTAGGGCGCTCTTGGGCGCGGCGCCGACTTTCGTGGCGGCGGCTTCGCCATTTTTGAACAGGATCATCGTCGGGATGCCGCGCACGCCATATTTGCCGGGTGCGTCGGGATTTTCGTCGATGTTGATCTTGGCGATAATGACCTTGTCAGCGAGTTCCTCGGAGATTTCTTCCAAGGCCGGGCCGATCATCTTGCAGGGGCCGCACCATTCCGCCCAGAAGTCGACAAGCACGGGCTTGTCTGCGTCGATCACGTCCGCCTGGAAGCTGGTGTCGGTGACTGCCTTGGTAGCCATGTTATATTTCTCCTTCAGTTGGGCGGATATCTAGGACGGTGACGCGTCCGTCTCAACGGGTGAAAGCGGCAAATTCTCCTGCGCGGGGGGAAAGCCCGGCTTGTGCGCGGCGAGAAAATCGTGCGGAAGCGTGATGAGGCGCGGGGCGCTGGTGTAGAGCAGCGCGGCTTCTATCCGCCGGTCGGGGAAGATCACCTGAAGCGCGGCGGCATAGGCTGCCATTTGGCGGACATGGGCGGCGGGGACTTCCTCCACACTGAGCGGCGCTATGCGGCCCGTCTTGAAATCGACGACCTGCACGCGATCGGGGGCGATGCACAGCCGATCCACGGTGCCGGAGATCACCATGTCGCCGACGACCGCCGCCACGGGCGCTTCAGCAAGGGCGCCGGGGGCGAAGAGCGTAGCGAAGTCGCTGTCCTCGATGACGCGGAGGGCCTGCGCGATGACGTCATGACGCAGTGATGCGTCCGCCGCGCCCTGCTGTTCGAGCCAGCGGTCGGCGCGTTCGTGGCGTTGTTCGGGCGAAACGTCAGGCAAACGCTCGAACAAGGCGTGCAGCCAGCGCCCCCGCTCGCTCGCCGCCCGCATGGCAGGCGTGGGCGGGGGATAGGGCACGTCATCCTCTACCGGAGCGGAAGGTGCGAGGGGCCGGGGGGGGCGCGCTTCCTCTGGCGCGGGCTGACGGAGCCAAGCGGGCTCGGCATGCGACGCCCTTTCAACCGTGGCGGCCTTTTCGAGGTCACGTGGAGACAGGGCTTCTGCGCCCAGCCAACGCCGACGCGCGCCCCATAGATGATCGTCCTCCCATTCCGCGCCAAGGGCGATCATGGCGTTCTCGACTGCCGTGAACCAGCTTTCGGGTTGTGGCATGCCACGGGCGCGCGGGCCTAGCGAGCCGGTGACGACCAGTCTTTCCTCGGCACGGGTCAGCGCGACATAGAGCAGCCGCCAATGCTCCTGCCGTTCGGCAGCGTGGGCTTCCTCCAGAACCTGCCCGATGGGGCCAAGCCGCTCGGACTTGCGGGGAGGGAGGATAGGCAGGCCGTTCCATTCCAGCGAATCGCTGCGTGTCCCGGCATCGGGATCAAGGCAGGCATCGGCCAGAATGACGACCGGCGCTTGCAACCCCTTCGCGCCGTGGACGGTAAGAAGGCGGAGCGAATCGCCCTGCGCCGCCGCGTCGCGGACGATCTCCACTTCGCCCCGGTCGAACCAGTCCACGAAGCGCTGCAAGGAGGGGTGATCGTCCGTCTCGAAAGCGAGCGCGGCGTTGAGCAGTTCCTCGATCGGATCGGCGGCTTCGATGCCGAGCCGTTCGATGAGGCGGCGGCGACCTTCCATCGGGCCGGACAGCATCAATTCGAGATAGCGATAGGGCGTGGTCAGGTCGGCGCGGTTCAGCAGGGTGCGAAGCGGGGCAAGCGCCTCTTCGTCCTGGGTGCGGGTGAGATGCTGCCAGAGCCCAACGCGGCGGTTCATGGCGCAGGCCATGAGGTCGTTCTGCGACCAGCCGATCAGCGGCGACACCAATAGCGAGGCTAGATTGAGATCATCCTCAGGCTGAACGGCGAAGCGGAGCGCGGCGAGGAGGTCGCGCACGGCAAGCGGTGCATTCAGGCGAAGGCGGTCAATGCCTGCGACGGCGACGCCCTCCTCATAGAGGCGGGCCACGATCAGCCGGGCTAGTTCGCTGCGGCGGCGGACGAGGATCATGATATCGCCTGCCGTAACCGGGCGGCCACGGCTTTCGAGCATCATGCCGTCATCGATCCATTGGCGGATCTGCCGCGCAATATTCTGGGCGAGCTGGCGTTCCTGATCGGCGGCCCAATCCTCCTCCCCTTCGGCGTCGTCGGACAGGCCAGCGATGGCTGGTTTCCATAGCAAGACTTCGCCGGGGAAGCGGTTGGCGCTGATGTGCTGGACGGCGCCCGAGAGGAGGCCGAGCCGCTCGGCGCTCAAGGTCGCGATTGTCTGATCGACGACATCGAGCACGGCGGGTGTGGAGCGGAAGCTGCGTTCGAGCGACAGGTCGTGGAAGATGTGGTCGGCATCTTCCGCATGGCGCTGGAAGGCTATTTGCGCGGCTGCGAACGCTTGCGGGCTGGTGCCCTGAAAGCCGAAGATCGCCTGCTTGAAGTCGCCGACCGTGAAGATGGTGCGGACGCGATCGCCCTTGGCCCCCTCCCCTGCGAAGAATTCGGCCGCGAGCGCGCCGACGATCTGCCATTGGCTGACGTTCGTGTCCTGCGCCTCATCGACCATGATGTGATCGATGCGCTGGTCGAGCTTGTAGCGAATCCAGTCGGCAATGCCGGGTTGGGACAGAAGGTCGGCGGTGCGGGCGATGAGGTCGTTGAAATCCACGGCGCCGGCAAGCTGCTTCGCCTCATGATAGGCGCGGGCATAGGCGCGGCCTGCATGCAGCCCCTCGGCGAGCAAATCGGCATAGGCGGCGAGCGCTTTGAGATTCAAAAGCTCGGCGCAGCGTGAGTGAAGGCGCGCGCTTGCCTCTCCATAGCCATCGACCGGGGGCACCCAGCCCTTGGTCGAAATGAGGTCGCCGTCCTTCTTCGCCCAAGCGGCGTGCAAATCCTCCAAAGATTCCGCGCGGTCGCGAGCGCTCAGGGCTCGCCATCGGGCTATGCGGTCACAGCGCTCCAGGGCGCGGCCGGTGCCCCAATCGGCATTGGCCTGAGCGATCCAGGCGAGGGTTCGCATGTCGAACTGCGCGTCTTCGCACTGGCTGGCGAGGTGAGCGATGACGTCACCTTCGGGAAGGCCAAGTTCGCGATAGAGCGAGGCGGCGATGTCTTCCGGCAATTGCTCCAGCGCGGGCAGATGGGCGGCGCAGCGCAGGAGGAATTGTTCGGCGCCGCCTTCCCCCAGACGCAGGCTGATTGCCTGAAGCGCTTCCATGAGCCGGTCGTCGCCCTGATCCTGCGCGCGCACGGCGAGATCGGCCAGGGTCTGGCGGGCGAGCGCCGCCTGCTCCCGCTGGTCGAGGGGGCGGAAGCCCGGTGGCAGGTCAGCTTCGAGCGGGAAAGCGGTCAGCAATTGCTGGCAAAAGCCGTGGATGGTCTGGATGCGAAGGCCGCCGCCGGTGGATTCCAGCACTTCCGCAAAGAGGCGGCGGGCGCGGTCGCGGGCTTCCGGGCCGCTGTCCTCGTGCAGCGCCTCCAGATCCTCAAACAGTTCGCCTTCCTCCATCTGGACCCAGGCGGCGAGGCGATCATGGATGCGGTCGGCCATTTCCGCCGCGCCCGCTTTGGTGAAGGTGAGGCAGAGGATATTTTCAGGGCGCACACCCTGTAGCAGCAGGCGGAACACGCGAGCGGTCAGCACATGCGTCTTGCCTGTGCCCGCCGAAGCCGACAGCCACACATGCGCGTCAGGCGACGCAGCGCGCGCCTGCGCTCCCGCGAGGGGTTGAAGGGCCGAGGTCTTCCTAGACATCGTCGCGGCCATACCATTCCTCCAGCCGCATCAGCTGGTCATAGTCGCCATAGTTTGCGACTTCGGGATTTACCTGCGCGTCGAAGGGGGCGTTACCGGTCAGATAATCCCCGGCGATTTTCTCGAACCATTCGTGGACGAGCGCGGTGAAAGACGATGTCACGATCTTGTCTCGCTTCCCCATCGGATCGACGGGGCTTTCCCGGTAACCGAAGGCGTCGTTCTTCTTGGCGAGGGACCAATATTCGAAGCATCCTGCGGTTCCAGCGCCGTCGATGGCAGGGAAGCCACCTTGTTCGGCGATGAGGCCCAGTAGCCCCAATTGCAGGGAATAGCCCGCCTTCACCTGCTTGGCGCTCGGCGGTTTGCCGGTCTTGTAGTCGACTATGGCGAGCGAGCCGTCCGGCATGCGATCTATCCGGTCAGCCTTACCAGTGAGGGTCACGCCAGCGATCTCCGCACGGCCGTCCGTCTCCACCGCCAGGATGGAGCGCCCTGCTGCCTGATCGGCAGCCACCTCCGCAGCGATCCAGCGGATCGCCTCGATCAACCTTGGTTGCCAAAGCGCCTTCAGCAACGGGTGGACATCGGGCCGGTCGAACATCGCGCGGGCGCGGGCTTCCAGATCGGCGGGATCGCGCCGCCCGGCCTCTGCCCAGTGCTGGAGGATTTCGTGGACCGCCGTGCCGCGCCATGCGGGACCCGCGTCTGCATCGACCGGGTCGAGGCGATTGAGGCGCAATATGCGCTTGGCATAGAAGGCGAAGGGGTCAGCCTTTAGGCGGTCCACATCCGTTACGGGGATCAGCTTCGGGCGGACCGAGGCGGGTGGCACTGGCGCGGGGCGGCGGCTTGGCTGGTGCCGCGCTGGGCGGTCCAGTGCTTGCGCCAGCGCTACATAACGATCGGCGATCTTCCATTGTGGACCGGTCATGGCCTTGAGGCGCAGCCAGAAGCGGGAGGCTATGGCGGGACCGCCCGATCCTCTGCGCGCGCGGGTGATGAGGACATGGGGAGCGCCCAGTGCGCTGGCAAAGTCATGGGCGGCGCGGCCGATGCGGGTTTCGAGGCCGGGCAAGCCGAGTTCCCGTCGGATGCGGGGGGCAAGCCAGGGATCGGGTGATGGCAGGCCGGGCCATGTGCCCTCGTTAAGACCGCCCAGGATCATGAGGTCGGCCTGAACCAACTGGGCTTCGATCAGACCCAATATGGAGATGCGCGGATGGCCGCCCTGAACCGGGCGCACCGAAACGCCGCCCAACATATTATCGAGCAGGGTCGGGAGGGAGCGGATGTCGGATTGCTGAGGGCCTTCGGGGGCTGCCTGTTCCATTTCCGCGAACAGGTCGGCGGCGGCGTGGCCCTGAACACCCGACCATATGGCATCGCCGGTCAATGCTCCGGCTTGTTCGCGGAGGGCCGCCAGTTGCGCGGCGAATGTGGGGGCGGCGGCGCAGGCTTGCTCCAGCGGCTCGAGCAGCGCGCGCGCCTGTGACCACCATTGCCGCGTTTGGGCTCGCAAGGTTTGCTGGCGATCCTCTCCTTCCCGTTCGGCAAGGAGCAGGTCGATCCCTTGAAGGCCCGCAGGAGGACGCGGGCCGCGCAGTAATAAATCAAGGCCGCGCACGCCTTCCAGCCATGGAAGGCGTCCTTCGCCGCGCATGACCAGCGGATGCTTGAGCAATGTCAGGAGCGCGACGGGCGCGAAGCGTTCGGCCACCGCCTGGGCCAGCGCGATGAGCAAGGTGCCCGGCGGCAAGCGAGACAGCGGCAGGCCCGCGGAATCGTCGGCTGATATTCCCCAGCGCGCCAGATGCGCCGACACCCGCGTGGCAAGTTGGCGGTCGGGCGTGACCAGCGCGGCGGTGCGGCCCTGCGTTTCCACCGCCTCACGCAGGGCGATGGCGATCGCCTGAGCTTCCTCACCCGGCGTTGCGACTTCCAGCGCCTCCACTCCGGCAAGCGACCGGTCGGCGGTCTTCAGATCGCGCCAACGGCTGGTCAGGCGCGGGGGAAGCATCGCGTTGCAGATGTTGCGGCTGCGGACGGCGCGCGCATCATGCTCGCTGCCCCAGCGCCAGAGCGCCACGTCATCGCGGGTTGCGCTCATTCCATTGAGCAAGCGCTTGAGGGCATATTGGGGATGGGTTTCATGCGCAGGGGGCGCACGGCCGGTGACGGGGTCCGGCGCGAAGGGACCGATGGCGTTCCATGCGGCTTCGTCCATTTCATGGTCGAGGCCAGCGAAAACGACGCTGCCGCGCGGCAGGACGGCAATCCTTCGAAGCAGACCCGCAACCGCCGGAGCGGTCGTGGCTATGCCAGCGGCGATCACGAAGCCGGACGGCGGCTCTGCAGCCCAGCGGGTAGCGAGACGATCGAACAGGCGATTGCGGCGGTCGGCCAGGTCAATGAGGCCAAGCCGTGCCAATTCCTCCGGCCAGCGGCGAATGAGGATGGAAAATAGATCGAGCGATCTTTGCCAATGGCCCGACAGTTCATCCGACAGCGTGAGTTCGGAAAGCGCGGTGATGGGCACCCGCTCCACCTGCATCTGGTCGAGCACCGTGCCGAGCGCCTGACCGAGCTTGATCGCCTGCGCGGCGTCCATTGGCTGGCCGGATGCCTGCTGAACCATGCGGGCCAGGATCATCTGGCGGCGCATGGGCGCGATCGCGGGGGGAATGGCCTCCCCCTCCGCCAGAGGATCGAGCGCACCGCCTGCCTGTTCGCCAAGATCGGGATCGCCGATCGCGACCAATCGGGGAAGAAGCAGGCCTCCACCCGATCGGCGGACGAAAGCGTCACTGACGGCACGGATCGCGCGGTTGGTGGGTAGCAGGATCATGCCCTGCGCCAGCGCCATGGGATCGCTGCCATGCTGCGCGACTATGCCCGCTGCCAAGGCGTCGGAAAAGGCGCGGTGAGCTGGGATGTTGAACAAGGCGGGCCGGGTGCGGTCACCCATAGGCGAGCATCGATTCCACAAAAGGAATGGCGCGCGGCGTGCCGACGTCGAACCAGAGGCCCTGATGGGAAACGCCGTAGAGGCGCCCCGCTTCGATAGCGCGGTTCCAGAAGATATTGGTCGAAAAGACGTCGGATGGCGGATCGACCAGCAGGCTGGGCGAAAGGATCTGAACGCCCGTAAAGACGAAGGGCGCGACATGGCTCGTCTTGCGGCGGCTCAACCGGCCAGAGGCGTCCATGTGGAAGTCGCCCGGTCCCGTATGGCAATGAGCGCGGGCGAGTGGCACCAGCAGCAGCAGCGCATCCATGCGATCGGGGTCCCACAGGCGCTGCATCATGCTCAGCGTTTCCTGCGGCCCGTCGATCCAGAGATTGTCGCTGTTCGCGCAGAAGAAGGGTTTGTCCCCCAGCAGAGAACGCGCATGGATCAAGCCCCCGCCCGTTTCGAGCAGCTTGGGGCGCTCGTCCGAAATCAGCACCTGCATGCCGTTCGAATGGGCATTGAGATGCGCCTCGACCGTGTCGGCGAGGTAATGAACATTGACCACCACCTTGCGGATGCCGCCAGCGGACAGCCGGTCCAGCGCATGGTCCATCAGCGGCTTGCCAGCGACCTTGACCAGCGGCTTTGGGCGCGTGGCGGTGAGCGGGCGCATCCGCTTGCCAAGGCCAGCCGCCATCAGCATTGCCGTGTCGATCATGCGGGGGCGTTATCCTGAAGCGCCAGGTGTCGCTTTTCTGCCGGTATGTTGGCGGCGAACCAGTCCGCTACCGGCGCGAGCGCGGGGTGCGCCAGGTCGCGTTCCAGCAGGTCCCACATGCGCGGCAGGAAGGACAGGTAGCGTGGCTTTCCGTCCCGCTTCCATAGGCGCGTGAAGAGGCCGATGATCTTTGCATTCCGCTGCGCGCCCAGCACAGCATAGGCAGCGTCGAAGTCGGCCGGGGGATTTGCGATTGCCTTATAGTGGCGGATCATCGCAGCCTCCACCTCCGGCGGCACATCGCGCCGAGCGTCCTGAAGCAGCGACACGAGATCATAAGCGGGATGCCCGGCCAGAGCGTCCTGAAAGTCAAGAAGGCCAAGCCCGCGCACTTCAGGTCGATCGATGAGCATGATATTTTCGGCATGATAATCGCGCAGCACTGTGACTGTGGGGCTGGCGGATTGCTCCACGATCGGCAGCACGGCATCCCAGGCCCGTGTATAGGCATCTGTATCGACAGGGAGGCCGATCGCGGGGCAATACCATTCGGTGAGCAGCCCTGCCTCGCGCTGATAGACCGCGCGGTCATAGGGCGGCAGGTCGGCGGCAGGCTGGCGATGAAGATCAGCGAGCAGTTCGACTGCTCTGCTGTAAACGCCTTCCTCGTCGGCGGGGACATCATCCAGATGTTCCTTGACCCGCAAGTCGCCAAAATCCTCAATGAGCACCAGACCTTGTTCCAGATCGCGGCCAAGAATCGCCGGGGCAGCAAAACCCTGCTGAACCAAATGTTCGGCAATGGCGATGAACGGGCGCGGGTCCTCATGTGGCGGCGGCGCGTCCATCAGCACGGCACGGCGCGCGCCATCGACCACGCGGAAGTAGCGGCGGAACGACGCATCACCCGCCAGCGGGACGATAGCGGCATGACCCCACCCCGCAGCTGAGAGAAAGGCGGGAGCGGAAGCGGGCGGGATCATATCTGCGACCATCGCTCTGTCCAAGCGTCCGGCACGCGCACTGTCAAGCGCCGAGCGCCGTCGGGTTCGATGTCGATGTGGAGCCGCAGCGCATGCGGCCATGCATCCGGACCCAGGCGATCCGGCCATTCGACGATCAGCAGGCTGTCCATCAGATATTCGTCCAGAGCCAGTTCCCGCGCCTCTTCCGCATCGTCAAGGCGATAGAGGTCGACATGGGCGACGGGCAGCTTCACCTCCGGCACATCATAGGGCTGGACGATCGCGAAGCTGGGGCTTGGCGCCTCGCCTGCAAGGCCAAGCCCCTCCAATATGCCGCGCGCGAGCGTCGTCTTTCCCGCGCCAAGGCCGCCCTCCAGCGCGATGACGTCACCGATGCGCGCCAAGTCAGCCAGACGGCGGCCGAGGGCCAGCATCGCCGCTTCGTCGGGCATGGTCAGGCTTTGCTCAGCCACGGGGTAGCTCGATCACGGCCATGGTGCCCTGCCCCGGCTCTGACACGAGCTGGAGGGTGCCGCCATGCGCCTCTGCCAATTGCTTGGCGAGCGGTAGGCCGATCCCGGCCTTTTCGCCGCTTCGTGCCTGTTCCGCGCGAGCGGCTGCATCGAAGATCGTGGCGCGGCGCTTTGCGCTGATGCCTGGACCGTTGTCGGAGACGACGAGCCGCGCGGAATCGCTGCTGCCGTCGCCGTGCAGCAATACGCGCGCGCCACGTCCGCTGTAGCAGACGGCGTTCTCAAGCAGATGGTCGAGCGCCTGCCCTATCCGGCGGCTGTCGCCTTCCACCTTCCCCAGCGTTTCATGCAGGGAGATCGCAAGGTCGATGCCCTTGGCCGTTGCCTCGGCCTCGATCCGCTCGATGCTTTCCTTTGCCAGGGCGGCGAGATCGACAGGGGCACGGTCGATCGGGAGCGTCCCGGCTTCTCCCTGTGTCAGGTCCAGCACATTGTCGATCAACATCGACAGGCGACTGGTACTCTGGAGAATGCCATCGACATATTCCTTGGCGGAATCGCTCATGTCTCCGGCGTAGCCCGCGCTCATCATCTCGGCGAAGCCGGCGATGGTGGTGAGCGGCGTGCGCAATTCATAGCTCATATTGGTGACGAAGGCGGTCTTGACCCGATCGGCCTGCTCCAACGCTTCGTTGCGGTCGCGCAGCACCTGCTCGACACGGCGGCTGTCGGTCACGTCCAGCATCGTGAAAAGCGCATTGCCGTCGGGCAGAGGGATGGCGGCAAATTCGAAGATGCGGCCGTCCGCGAAACCGACATGGCCGACGCGCTGCTTGCGCTCCACTGTCGCGGCGCGGACCAGTTCGCGGACAAGATTGGCTTGCTGCGGCTTGGCGAGGCGGGATTGGACGGCGCGGAGAAGTTCGTCGATGCGCGGGTGCTGCGCCAGAAGATCTTCGGATATTTCCCAGATCGAGCGGAAACGGCTGTTCCACAGCGACAGGCGGCCATCGGAAGAAAATACGCCGATCGACTCGAACAGATTGTCGAAGGTCGCTGTGCGGACTCGCAGCAGCGTGTCGCGCGCGCTGGAAAGCTGGACCTGCTCCGTCCGATCCTCGAATATCAGGAGCAGGCCGCCGTCGGGCAATGGCTGACCATAGACGCGCAGATGCGTGCCGTCGGCGAGCAGCCAGTTTTCCTCGCGCGGGTCGGGGGAGAGGAACCAGTCCCGGCGTTCCGCCCGCCAGGCCGGAAAGTCGCGATGTTCGGGCAGGCGGCGGGCCTCCCGCATGCGATCGAGGACGCGTTCAAACACGGGCTGGTCCGCCAGATGTTCCTGGTCCAACCCGAACAGGCTCATAAATGGCTGATTCCAGAAACGCAGGGTGCGATCCGGGCCAAAGCGGGCCACGCCAGCGGAGAGGCGATCGAGAAGGTCGCGCTGAGCCGCTTCAAGGCGGCGGTGCTCGACGCGGGCCTGTTCAAGCTCATTCTGGTCCATCGCGAAACCCGCGACGCCAGCTTCGCCAAGCGGCACATCGACGACCCGCATCGTTCGGCGTTCGCCATCGATTGTCGCTGGCACCATGCGCTCGACCACCCGATCCTCGGTCAGCGCCTGCTCTGCTGATGACTGAGGGCCGAGGCCGCCCACCGCCTCGACCAACTCCGTGCCCTGAGCGATGACATCTGCCGCATTGGCCCCATCCACCGCCTGGACATAGGCTGCGTTGACCAGACTGAGGCGCATGTCGGCGGTGCGATGCCACATTGGAAACGGCGCGGCTTCCACAAGGCCCGCGAGCGCTTCCAGGGCTTCGCGCAGTTGCTCGACCTTGCTCTTCAGCGCCTGGATTTCCGACTGGCTGTCGGTCGCGTCGAATATCCACAGGACTACGCCGCCGCTTTCGGCAAGCACTGGCCCGGCAGGCGCGCCGCGCACCAGCAGGAGCCGGGAGGAACCCTCCCCCCGCACAGGCAGGGCGAAGCTGCGTCCGGCGCGCTGGGCCGCCGCTATTTCCTGCGCGAGGGCCGACGCGTCCTCCGGCTCCAGGCCGCCGTCGGGCGCGGTCAGTTCGGATACGAATGCGGGCACCCGGTCCTTGCCAAGCCATTTGGCGAGCCGGTCGGCGGCTTCTATCTGGCCATCGGCATGAATGATGATGGGTGCAGCGGGTGCCGAGGCGAGCAGGCTGGACAGGCGATCGAACTTGCCCTGCACTTGCGTGCCTTCGCGACGCATGCGCTGCCCGGTCGAAAGCGCCCACACCGCGGCGGCCAGCCACGCGGCCAGCACGATCCCCAATATGACTGCGGCAAATGGGGTCAATGACGTCATTGCGCCTGTTCACCCCTCATCGCGACCTGCCACCCCATTGCATGATTATCAGGGGACTAACCCAAGTCGGGAGCAGCGTGAAGCGGGGAGTTTGAAGAAATGCGCGGATCCTTCAAGACGGACACGCCCTCATCTTTGTCATCCCAGCGGTAGCTGGCATCTCAGCCGGACGCCGTTGGCAATAGATCCCAGCTTTCGCTGGGATGACGAGAGGCTGAGCATAAAAAAAGGGGAGACTTTCGCCTCCCCCTTTCCAGTTTGCTTAGTAGCGGTAATGATCCGGCTTGAACGGACCTTCCGGCGTCACGCCGATATAGGCGGCCTGCTTGGGGGTCAGCTTGGACAGCTTCACGCCCAGCTTTTCGAGGTGAAGCGCCGCCACCTTTTCGTCCAGATGCTTGGGCAGGACGTATACGTCGTTCTTGTAGGTGTCCGACTTGGTCCACAGTTCGATCTGCGCCAGCACCTGGTTGGTGAAGCTGGACGACATGACGAAGCTCGGATGGCCGGTGGCGCAGCCCAGGTTCACCAGGCGGCCCTTGGCAAGGACGATGATCTTCTTGCCGTCGGGGAATTCGACTTCGTCGACCTGCGGCTTGATTTCAGTCCACTTCATGTTCGAAAGACCGGCAATCTCGATCTCGCTGTCGAAGTGACCGATGTTGGACACGATCGCCATATTCTTCATGGCGCGCATGTGATCGACGGTAATGACGGCTTCATTGCCGGTCGCGGTGACGAAGATGTCGGCGCGGGTGGCGGCCTCTTCCATCGTCACGACTTCATAGCCTTCCATCGCGGCCTGAAGCGCGCAGATGGGATCCACCTCGGTCACCAGCACGCGGGCGCCGCCATTGCGGAGCGAGGCTGCCGAGCCTTTGCCAACGTCGCCGAAGCCCGCGACGCATGCGACCTTGCCAGCCAGCATCACGTCGGTGGCGCGGCGGATGGCGTCGACCAGCGATTCCTTGCAGCCATAGAGATTGTCAAACTTCGACTTGGTGACGCTGTCATTGACGTTGATCGCCGGGAAAGGAAGCTTACCCTTCTTCGCCAGCTCATAAAGGCGGTGAACGCCGGTGGTGGTTTCTTCCGACACGCCCTTGATCGCGGCGACGGTCTTGGTCAGGTAGCCCGGACGATCGACCAGGAAGCGCTTGAGCGTCGCGACGAAGATTTCTTCTTCCTCGTTACCCGGCGTGAACAGTTCTTCCCCAGCCTCGACGCGCGCGCCCCACAGGGCGAACATGGTGGCGTCGCCGCCGTCGTCCAGGATCATGTTGCAGGGCGTGTCACCCCAGTCGAAGATGCGGATGACATAGTCCCAATATTCCTCCAGCGTCTCGCCCTTGACGGCGAAGACGGGGATGCCGCGCGCGGCGATGGCAGCGGCGGCGTGGTCCTGGGTCGAGAAGATGTTGCACGAAGCCCAGCGGATTTCCGCGCCCAGCTCAGCCAGCGTCTCGATAAGCACGGCGGTCTGGATCGTCATGTGCAGCGATCCAGTGATGCGCGCGCCCTTCAGCGGCTTGGCAGCGCCAAACTCGTCGCGCAGGGCCATCAGGCCGGGCATTTCGGTTTCGGCGATCTCGATTTCCTTGCGGCCGAACGCGGCAAGGTTGATGTCGGCGATCACATAGTCCTGCGCCTGGGTGGCGGGTGCGGTGGCCACGAGCGTGTCTCCATCGGTTTAGAATGTGCCGGAGCCGCTCGCATGGCGAAACGGCGGCGATGGCCTGCGCTTTACCAATCGCCGCCGGTGATGGCAACTCAATATAAAGTTTTCTTTATGTCACTCTTCTCCGGGTCGAGAGGCGACCGCGACTCCCGAAAGATGCCACGACAAACTTCTTCATGATTTGAACCCCCGAGCAATTCTAGAGGATGAAGGTGCGCCCCCGCGCTTGTCACATTCCAAGGCAGTTAGCGGGAATTTACCTGGAAATGTTCAGTTACGATGCGGAAACAAGCTCTGTTCCGCGCCATCGTTACGCAGTTGAACCGGGAAAATATCTCGCAAATTATGCGACGCGATCAGGCGGAGCCAGCGCCGCTCACCAGATGAGACGCATCGACTCCGGCAGCGGCATAGGCCGCCGCCCATTTTTTTTCCGCCGGAACGTCGAACAATATATCTGCGCTGCATGTCGCCGGGAACCAGCTTTCGCCGGTCATCTCCTGATCGAGTTGCCCTGCGCCCCAACCGGCATAGCCGAGGGCGACGATGTAGCGACTGGGACCAGTGCCTTCCGCGATCGCCTTCAATATCTCCAGCGAGCCGGAAAGCCCCCAGTCCTCCCCGACCTCCACCATGTCATGCCCTTTCCAATCGAGGGAATGCAGCACGAAGCCCCGGCGCGGTTCGACCGGCCCACCGCGAAGCACGGGTATGTCGGGGACATTGGCAGGGTTGATGTCAAAGCTTTCGAGCAGTTCATGCAGCCCCACGCCCTCGATTTCATCGCTGACCGCGATGCCGAGAGCGCCATTTTCATCATGGACGCAAATGGCGATCACGGAATGATCGAAGCGCATGTCTTCCATGCCCGGCAAAGCGAGCAGGAACTGACCGGCATAGGAGCGAAGTTGATCCATAGGATGAATATACGCTGCCCAGCGGCTTTGCCAATGGCGGGCTGTCGTTCACCGGGGGCGATGCGACACGTAAGCGCGCCTTGACACAGGACCGCCAAGCGCCGACCTCCCGCCTCATCAACGGCAGGAGACAGAATATGACCATCGCAAAAGGGGATCGCATCCCCGCTACCACCTTTGCCAAGATGACGGAAAATGGGCCGGAGCAAGTTTCCTCCGACGAGTTTTTCAAAGGCCGGACGGTGGCGCTCTTCTCCGTTCCCGGCGCCTTTACGCCGACCTGCTCGGCCAAGCACCTCCCCGGTTTTGTGGAAAAGGCCGACGCCCTGAAGGAAAAGGGCGTGGACGAGATTGCCTGCACCGCCGTCAATGACGCGTTCGTCATGGGCGCATGGGGCAAATCAGCCGGAGCAGACGATAAGGTCACCATGCTGGCGGATGGCAATGGCGACTTCGTCAAGGCTGCGGGCCTGACGATGGACGGCAGCAAGTTTGGCATGGGCACGCGTGGCCAGCGCTTTTCCATGATCGTAAAGGATGGCGTGGTGACCGAACTGAATGTCGAGGCACCGGGCGAGTTCAAGCTTTCGTCGGCTGATCATCTGCTGGGGCAGCTCTGACGCGATGGCCGCGCGATGCCCTCATCGCGCGGCCACCGGCCTTCCTTCCGTCACATATCTGCGGTAGCAAGGTTCGATGACGAAAAGCATCGGCAGCGCGGCGGTCGCGCAACTGGACCGGATCTACCAGACCTCTATCGGAAATCTGCGCGAGGCCATGCAGGCCTATGCCCGCGATGGCAGCGTGCCTCCGCCAGAGGCAAAGTCCGATCGCCGCTTCTGTTATCCCGAACTGCGCATCACCCACCATGCCGAAACCGATGCCCCGCCGCCGGGGCGATCCTTCGCCCGCCTGTCCAAGCCCGGCCTTTATACAACCACGGTCACCCGACCGGAGATGTTCGGCGATTATCTGGCCGAGCAGATTGATTTGCTCGTCCGGGATTATGGAGTGGAGGTCGAAACAGCGGTCAGCGATCAGCAGATCCCCTTTCCCTATGTGCTGGATGGGCTGGACATCAGCGCTCTTGACGGCACCCCTCCGACCGAACTGGCGCGTCATTTCCCCGCAACCGAGTTGGCGGAGATCGGGGACGAGATCGCCGATGGCCTGTTCATGCCGGATGCAGATGGGCAACGGCCGCTGGCTCTGTTCGACGGGTTGCGCACCGATTTCTCGCTGGCCCGTCTGAAACATTATACGGGGACGCCAGCCGAGCATATTCAGCGATACATCCTCTTCACCAACTATCATCGCTATGTCGATGAGTTCGTGGCCTGGGCCTGCGCGGAACTGCAAAAGGATGGCACGCCCTACACCGCCTTGTCCGGCGCAGGCGGCGTCTATG
This sequence comes from Sphingobium sp. TomTYG75, assembly GCF_054771635.1. Lineage (NCBI taxonomy): Bacteria > Pseudomonadati > Pseudomonadota > Alphaproteobacteria > Sphingomonadales > Sphingobiaceae > Sphingobium > Sphingobium sp. TomTYG75. Next base: position 45,947 of record NZ_BSRE01000001.1, read on the forward strand.
TGACGCGGGAGACGGCCGATCCAGCGCGCATGATCGCGGACAGCGCATGGCGCAAACATCAGATGCCCGCCTATCACCTGATCGCGCCCAATCGCAGTGGCATCACGCTGGTCAATATCGGCGTCGGTCCTGCCAATGCGAAGACCATCTGCGATCATCTGGCGGTGCTGCGACCGGAAGCCTGGTTGATGATCGGCCATTGCGGTGGCCTGCGGCCCAGCCAGCGGATCGGCGACTATGTGCTCGCCCATGCCTATCTGCGCGACGACAAGGTGCTGGATGATATGCTGCCCCCGGAAATTCCGGTGCCAGCCATTGCAGAGGTTCAGGTCGCCCTCGCCAAATCCGCCGAAGCGGTGCTCGGCGGTAGTAGCGAGGAAGATTTCAAGCGCAGGCTGCGCACTGGGACCGTGGTGACGACCGACGATCGCAATTGGGAGCTACGCTATTCCAGTTCAGCGCTGCGGTTCAGCCTGTCGCGCGCGGTCGGGATCGACATGGAGTCCGCGACGATCGCGGCACAGGGCTATCGTTTCCGCGTCCCCTACGGAACATTGCTCTGCGTGTCCGACAAGCCGATCCATGGCGAACTGAAGCTGCCGGGGCAGGCGAACCGCTTTTATGAGGAAGCGATTGCCGGGCATCTGCGGATCGGCCTGATGACGTGCGAACTGCTGCGGCAGGAAGGCCCTAAGCTACACAGCCGCAAGTTGCGGGCGTTCAACGAGCCGCCATTCCGGTGATCGATTGGCGGGGTCAGCTGGTCAGGAACTCCACCATGGCCTCGCCCAGTTCCTTTTTCGTGACCGCGGCCATGTGATTGCCGGGTATCTCGACATAGCGGCCATTGGGCAGAGTATCGACAAGCTCCTGCGCAATCCCATTATCCTGATCGTCGACGCCGCAGATGACTTCGGTCGGCTGCGTGAAGGTCGCGATCGTTTCGGCGGACGTGTCCACGAAGGTGTTCAGGATATGCAGTAGCGCGACTGGATCGCCCTTCGTCGTTTTCAGGAAGGCTTCCGTCATCCATTCCGACGTGCCGCGCTCGAACGTGCCGAGGTTGGTGAGGACGTTACGATAATAGCCGCCCTTGTCGAGCGTATTGACGAGGCCGCGTAGTCCCATGCCAGCCAGGATCACCCGGCGCGGGGTCGCGCCGCGCGCCAGCATCCGCACCGTCGTCCGCGCACCTAGCGAATAGCCGCCCAAGTCGTAATCGGTCAGGCCAAGCTGATCAATGACGGCCAGATTGTCGTCGGTCAGGGCATCCGGCGGATAGGCGGCGGGGTTATGCGGTTTGCCGCTTTCGCCATGTCCGCGCAGGTCCGGCATGATCAGCCGGAAGCCAGCCTCCACAAGCCGCGCGGCATGGCCGTAACGGATCCAATTGGTCCAGGCGTTGGAGAAATAGCCATGAATGAGGACGAGGTCACGCCCCTCCCCCGCGATATGGACCGCAATGGGTAGACCGCCGAGCCCCTCGACTTCCACTTTCTCTAGCTCAAGGTCGGTCATGATAACTCCCTCACTGTGTCGGCGCTGCTCGATATGGCCTTGGCGCCGCCTTGTCGATGGCGGCGTAGGCCAAGGATCAGCAGGGCGATTAGTGCACCGACCTGAGCGGCGGCCATGTCCTTCTGCGGGTCCCAGACATCGCCTTGCTGGCCATTATACCAGTCGGCGGTTTCTCCTTCCGCCATCAGCGTCAGCAGCCATTCGAAGGATTCATAAAAGGCGCTGATGAAGCCGATCGTGACGAAGCCGAAGGCCAGGCTCCAGCCCAATCCCATGCCACCCCGTCGCCGCGCGATCTGCGCCAGTGGGTGCGTCAGAAGCAGGCCAAAGGCGAAATGGACGAGCCGGTCATAGCCATTGCGCCGCCACCCGAAGGTGCTCGAAAGGTCATGGCCTGTCATCGAACGCGCCCAATCGTCATAGGGCACATAAGAATAGATGTAGCGCCCGCCCAATGTATGCAGGAGCAGGAACAGGGTGATGCAGGCCACTGCGCCATTGCTTAGAGGCCAGCGCCGCAGAAGCCATGGCGCAGCCAAGGCGAGCGCGATTGTCGGCCCATGCTGTAACGGCGCGAGTTCGGGAAATGGCTGATTGATCTGTGCGGCGGCGATGGCGCCGATCAGCAGCAGGATCATCTGGCGCTGCGCTATCGGAAGGCTTTTCCAAACAGCGACAGCGCCGGACGTCATCAGTTGGCCTCAGCCCTTCTTCAGGTGGCGGCGGCCCAGCAGCTCAGCGATCTGCACGGCGTTAAGCGCCGCGCCCTTGCGCAGATTGTCGCTGACGCACCAGAGCGACAGACCATTTTCGATGGTCGAATCCTCGCGGACGCGGCTGACGAAGGTGGCATAATCACCCACGCACTCGACGGGGGTGACGTATCCGCCATCCTCACGTTTATCGACGAGCATGATGCCCGGCGCTTCACGCAGGATGTTCTGCGCCTGCTCAGCCGAAATCTCGTTCTCGAACTCAATGTTCAGCGCTTCGGAGTGACCGACGAACACGGGAACGCGCACGCAGGTCGCCGTCACCTTCACCTTGGGATCGAGGATCTTTTTGGTTTCCGCGACCATCTTCCATTCTTCCTTGGTCGAACCATCGTCCAGGAAGACGTCGATGTGCGGGATCACGTTGAAGGCGATCTGCTTGGTGAACTTCTTCGCCTCGGCCGGGTCGCCCACGAAGATATTGCGCGACTGTTCGAACAGCTCGTCCATGCCCTCTTTGCCAGCACCGGAAACGGACTGGTAGGTAGCGACGACGACGCGCTTGATCTTCGCGGCGTCGTGCAGGGGCTTCAAGGCCACGACCATCTGCGCGGTCGAGCAGTTCGGGTTCGCGATGATGTTCTTCTTCTTATAGCCATCGATCGCGTCCGGGTTCACCTCGGGCACGATCAACGGCACGTCCGGGTCCATGCGGTAAAGCGACGAATTGTCGATCACCACGCAGCCAGCCGCAGCCGCCTTGGGCGCATATTCAGCCGTCGGGCCAGAGCCTGCGGCGAACAGGGCGATGTCCCAGCCCGTGAAGTCGAAATGCTCGATATTCTTGACTTTAAGAGTCTTGCCGGTGTCACCGAAATCAACTTCGGTGCCATGCGACCGGGACGATGCGACCGCCGCGATCTCGTCAATCGGGAACTCGCGCTCGGCGAGAATGGTCAGCATTTCGCGGCCCACATTGCCCGTGGCACCAACGACGACGACCTTGTAACCCATGACTAAAGACTCCACTCCATGCAAAAATGCGGAGTGGGCGCCATAGCGTTGTCCCTGCAATTGTCCAGCATGAAGCGGCTTTGCGGGCCGATAGCCTTTATTTACCCGGCGGCGGCTCCTCGCGCGCGGTTCCGTTGCGGCGGAGGAAATCCTCGATCGTGCGCCACAGGTGGATGCTGATGCCGGGGCCGCCCACGCGGTGCGTCTGGCCGGGATAGACCATCATCTCGAACGGCACGGCTTCTGCCTGCATCCGCGCCATCAAGGCGGTGGCGTTGTCGAACACGACATTGTCATCGGACATGCCGTGGATCAGCAGCATCGGGTCCTTGATCTTGACGGCATCGTCGATGGCGCCGGACGCCGGATAGGCGCTTGGGCGATCCTGTGGCTTGCCCAGATACCGCTCCGTATAATGCGTGTCGTAAAGCTCCCAGCGAGTTACGGGAGCGCCCGCGATAGCGGCAGAGAACAGGCCTGGCGCCTTTTCCAGCAGCTTGACCGACATATAGCCGCCATAGGACCAACCATAGGTCGCGATCCGCTGCGGATCGACATAGGGCTGAGATTTCAACCACTCGACGCCCTTTAGCTGGTCGTCGACCTCTACCGTGCCCATTGCACGATATAATTGATCCTCGAACGCCTTGCCGCGATCCGGCGTGCCCCTGTTATCGATTGCAAAGACAATCCAGCCGCGATCAACCAGATATTGATAGACGGGCGATCCCCATTGATTGGTGACGACCCTTCCCGCTCCCGGCCCGCCATAATGCAGCATGAAGACGGGGTATTGCTTTCCCGGCTCCAGTGGCGGGGTCATGATCCGTGTATAGAGCGTTGATCCGTCCGCCGCCTTGATCGTGCCAAAGCGCGTCTTGGCATGGCTGGCGAGGTAAGGGGCGTAGGGGTGATCCCCGGTCATGGCATTTTCCGACAGCCACCGAAGCCGCTTGCCGCTGCCATCGGCCAGATAGACCTGCTTGGGCTGGTCCGTGTTGCTGCGAGAGATCACCAGATGCGTTGCGCCGCTGTCCATCACCGCATCATTCCACCAGCCATTGCTGGTCAACTGCCGCAACGGCCCCTTGCCCGAGAGGGCGCCTACGTAAAGCTGCTGCTCCAAAGGCGTTTCGCGATTGCCGGTGAAATAGACGGCGCCCTGCCGCTCATCCACCGCGACCACGTCCCGCACTTCCCATGCACCGCTGGTCAGCGCGACCCACTTGCCGCCGCGAACATGGTAGAGATGGCCGTGCCCCGTCTTCTCCGACCACCACAGGAAGCTGCCGTCCTTCAACGACTTGAAGTTATTGCTGAGGTTGACCCAGCTTTTCGCTCTTTCGGTCAGGACGATCCTGGACTTGCCCGTCGCAGGATCGACCGCCAGCAGATCGAGCCGCTTCTGATCACGGGTCTGGCGTTGGACGTAGAGCGTCCGCCCGTCCTTCGACCAATCGACCCGCGCCAGATAGATGTCGCTGTCATCGCCAAGGTCGACTTTCATTTGCCCACTGCCATCCGGGCGCATCACATAGAGATCGACCAGCGCGTTGGCAGTCCCCGCAGCGGGGTAGCGTTGCTGATAGACCTTCGTGCCCTCGCCGCCGATCGCCGTGCGGGTGACGATACCGACCGGTCCTTCATCCACGCGAGCAACCGCGATCAACTGGTCGTCGGGCGACCACCAGTAGCCGGTGCGCCGGCCCATTTCCTCCTGCGCCACGAACTCGGCCACGCCCCAACTGACCGTCTCACTCGCCCCCTGCGTCACTTGCCGCTCCCGCCCGCCGATCGGCTGCACGTAGAGGTTGCCGTCGCGCACGTAGGAGACAAAGCCACCCTTGGGACTGACCACGCCATTCAGTTCGCTGCTCGGAGTGTTGGTCAGGCGCGACACCTGGCCATCGAGCGATGCAAGGTAAAGATCGCCATCCACCGGGACGAGGATGCTCTTGCCATTGGGAGCCCAGTCATAGCTGGCGATCCCGGTGCTGCCCGCAACCGACCGATCCCGTTCGCGCTGCATTTTTTCCGCTTCGGAAAGTTCGGCGCCGCTGCCGATCTTCCTTGAATCCACGAGCATGCGCTCCGCTCCGGTCGCGCTGTCGATCGCCCAAAGGTCCAGCCGTTCTTTCTCGTCCGCGCGGGGCTTGAGCAGCGTGACAAGCGTGCCATTCGGCGAAAGTTTGAGCGCGCGCGGCTGAGGCCCCGACAGATCGGGATTGGCGAAGATGCGCTCCAGCGTCAGTTGCTGTTGTGCGCAAACCGGGATGGCAGCACTTGCCAGCAGTGCCAGAGCGGCTGCGCTGCCCTTCAGCAATGAGGACATCCTTATCCTTTCGCCTCGGCCAAGACAGCCGGATGTATCACCGCGAGTTAACGCGGAGCGGACGAAAAGATCAATGTAGGGACATAATCTTTCTCACCATGACCGGAGGAGATCATGGTGGGCGCGACAGGGATTGAACCTGTGACCCCACCCGTGTGAAGGGTGTGCTCTACCGCTGAGCTACGCGCCCCCTGAAAGGAGGATGCGGCCATTGGCATCGGCCACGGCTCCTGTCAAGACGAGCTTGGACGGGGAGTTGCAAATTGCACTCATTGCCTTTTAGGCGTGAAAGTTTAGTGGCGGGAACGATAAAGGGAGTGACTATCGATGCGTCAGACCATTGCCCTCATGATCACTGGGCTTCTTCTCACCAGCTTGGCGGCCTGCAACACGGTCAAGGGCGTTGGCCGGGACATTGAATCGGTCGGTCGGGCCGGTGAGAGGGCGATGTAAAGATTGGTCAGCCCTTCCTTCACACCGATTATTGGAGGACGCGGTTAGTCATGGCCGCGCTTCTTTCCAGCTTCACGCCGTCGCAATCCGGCTGGCCGCAGTTGCATGCCGCGATGGTGTAGCGGACCCCGCACATCACAAGGACGTCATGGTCGAAGGTATAGTTGGAAATCCCTGCCCGCTCGACCTTCTCTCGCGCTCTGGCTTTCAGAGACATGTGAAATTTCCTCCCATTCACCGTCCGGACATGATCTTTGCTGCTCTGCACAAAGTCAATTGACCGGGATCGGTTCCTGAATGGATTGTCATAAATCCGTCCAGAAAATGACACGATCCGACGCCCTCCGCTACTATGCTTGCGCGGTAGCCCATTCGCACCCATATGCCGCGCCATGAACGACCAACGCTCCTCCGCCATGCCCGTCTGGCACGGCACCACCATCATGTCCGTACGAAAAAATGGGAAGGTGATCGTGGCCGGTGACGGCCAGGTTTCCATGGGCCAGACGGTGATGAAGCCCAATGCTCGGAAGGTTCGGCGCTTGCATGATGGTTCCGTCATCGGCGGTTTCGCTGGAGCGACGGCTGACGCTTTCACCCTGTTCGAACGACTTGAAGCGAAGCTGGAACGGCACAATGGGCAGTTGATGCGCGCCGCCGTGGAGTTGGCCAAGGACTGGCGCACCGACAAATATCTCCGCAATCTGGAAGCGATGATGATCGTTGCCGACAAGGAAGTGACGCTGATCCTGACGGGCAATGGCGACGTGCTGGAGCCGGTCGGCGGCGTGGCGGCTATCGGATCAGGTGGCAATTTCGCGCTCGCAGCAGCCCGCGCGCTCGTTGAGTATGAGGAAGATGCAGAGACGCTTGCGCGTAAGGCGATGGCGGTGGCGGCGGACATCTGTGTCTATACCAACGATCAGCTTGTGATCGAAGAGCTGGCGAGCGTGAGTTGATGTAAAGCCCCTCCCGCAAGCGGGAGGGGTTGGGGTGGGCATTTTCCCTATCCCTAAAAGTTGAAGTCGATTGCTTTCGCAATCGCCCCCACCCCCGGCCCCTCCCGCTTGCGGGAGGGGAGTGAGAAGAAGATGAACGACAATCTGACACCCAAGGCCATTGTTTCCGCGCTCGATGCGCACATCGTCGGTCAGGCCGATGCCAAGCGCGCCGTTGCCGTGGCGCTGCGCAACCGCTGGCGTCGGCAGCGCCTCTCGCCCGATCTGCGCGATGAGGTTACGCCGAAGAATATCCTGATGATCGGCCCCACCGGCTGCGGCAAGACCGAGATCAGCCGCCGCCTTGCCAAGCTCGCAGACGCGCCGTTCGTGAAGGTCGAGGCGACGAAGTTTACCGAAGTCGGCTATGTCGGCCGCGATGTGGAGCAGATCGTGCGCGATCTGGTCGAGGAAGCGGTGCGCCTGGAGAAGGACCGCCGCCGCGAAGCGGTGCGTGAAGCTGCTTCCGAGGCGGCGATGAACCGTCTGCTCGATGCCCTCACCGGCAAGGAAGCGAGCGAGGCGACCCGCCTCTCCTTCCGCCAGCGGATCGAAAACGACCAGATGAATGATGTCGAGGTTGAGGTGGAAGTCGCCGACAGCCCCTCCATGCCGATGGAAATCCCCGGCATGGGCGGCCAGATCGGCATGATCAACCTGTCCGACATGATGTCAAAGGCATTCGGCCAAACCCAGAAGAAGCGGCGCAAGCTACGCGTAGCCGAGGCTTGGGACAAGCTGGTCGAAGAAGAGCAGGACAAGCGGCTGGACCAGGACGATGTCGCCCGTGTCGCCATCGCGAGCGCCGAGCAGAATGGCATCGTCTTCCTCGATGAGATCGACAAGATCGCCGTCAGCGATGTGCGCGGCGGTTCCGTCAGCCGCGAAGGCGTGCAGCGCGACCTGTTGCCGTTGATCGAGGGTACGACGGTCTCGACCAAATATGGCCCGCTAAAGACTGATCACATCCTGTTCATCGCATCGGGTGCTTTCCACGTCGCGAAGCCCAGCGACCTGCTGCCGGAGCTTCAGGGCCGCCTGCCGATCCGTGTCGAACTGAAGGCGCTAACAGAGGATGATTTCGTTTCGATCCTGTCCGACACCAAGGCGAGCCTGGTTGCGCAATATCGCGCATTGTTGGCGACCGAAGGCGTCACGATCGACCTCACGCCCGACGGCATTCGCGCGGTGGCGAAGATCGCCGCCGAGGTGAATGGCGAAATCGAGAATATCGGCGCCCGCCGCCTCCAGACGGTCATGGAAAAGCTGCTGGAAGATGTGAGCTTCGAGGCGGAGGATCGTCAGGGCGAGACGCTGGTGGTCGATGCAGCCTATGTCGAGAAGCAACTGAGCGAGGTGGCGCGCAACACCGACCTCAGCAAATATGTGCTGTAACTACTCCCCTCCCGCAAGCGTTCAAACGAGGCACGTGACTCGTTTGAAGGGCCGGGGGTGGGCGCGAGCGTAGCGAGCCTCCTTCGGAGGCCCCACCCCTTGATCCCCTCCCGCCTGCGGGAGGGGAAATTCATCAGTAGCTGCGTCCTACCAGCACCCGCTCCACCGCCTTCTCGCCGGTGAAGATGCACGCACCATCAGCAGCGTCCGCATCCAGCGGCACGTTGCGCAGCGTCAGCTTCTCGCCCTTCAGCCACTCGATCACCTTGTCGAGCGCCGGACCCGTGGGCTTTGACCATTGCACCAGCGCCCAACCCTGCTTCTTGCTCGCAGCGAAATAGCCTTTCAGCGCATCCAGCGACGTGATCGACTTGTCGATGTTCCCATGCAGCCGGGCCTGCGCATCGGCGAACAGAGCCTGCTGAATCTCCTCCAGCATGCCGGTCGCAGCGCCCAGAAAATCGCCCTTTGCGACGATCTGGCTGTCGAGCTTCCCGTCTTCCCGATAGAGGCGATCGCGGCGCAGAACCGATACGTTCCCGCCCGCAACGTCTCGGCCGCCCACCTCGATCACGATCGGCGCGCCCTTCTTCACCCAGCCCCAGCGCTTGTTCGCTGCTTTGGCGGGTCGCTTATCCAGAAGCGCGCGGACGGGCTCACGGAATACGTCCTGCTTGTTCAACTCGGCGACCAGATCGGCGCAATAATCCAGGATCGCGCCATCCTCGTCATTATCGCGCAGCATCGGCACGACCACGATCTGATAGGGCGCAAGGCGAGGCGGCACGCGCAGGCCGTCATCGTCGCCATGCACCATGATCAGGCCGCCGATCATGCGGGTCGACATGCCCCAACTGGTCGTCTGCGCCAGCTCCTGTTGCCCTTCGGCATTCTGGAACTTGATGTTCTGCGCCCGCGAAAAAGTCGTGCCGAGGAAATGCGACGTGCCCGCCTGAAGCGCCTTGCCGTCCTGCATCATCGCTTCGATGGAATAGGTCGCGACAGCGCCGGGAAACCGTTCATTCTCCGGCTTCTCGCCAGCGACCACCGGCAGCGCAACGCACTCTTCGGCGAAGCTGCGATAGACTTCCAGCATCTTCATCGTCTCTTCCATCGCCTCATCGACGGTGGCGTGCGCCGTATGCCCTTCCTGCCAGAGGAACTCGGCGGTGCGCAGGAACATGCGCGTGCGCATTTCCCAGCGGACGACATTGGCCCATTGGTTGATCAACACCGGCAGGTCGCGCCAGCTCTGTACCCAGCGCGAGAAAGCCGCGCCGATCACCGTTTCGGAAGTCGGACGAACCACCAGCGGTTCTTCCAGCTTCGCCTCGGGGTCGGGCACCAACTTGCCGTCTTTCTGGATCAGGCGGTGATGCGTGACGACCGCCATTTCCTTGGCAAAGCCGTCCACATGCTCCGCTTCTTTTTCGAAGTAGGAAAGCGGGATGAAAAGGGGGAAATAACAATTTTCGTGGCCGGTCGCCTTGATCCGATCGTCCAGTAACTTCTGCATCCGTTCCCAGATACCGTAGCCCCATGGCCGGATGACCATACAACCACGAACGCCGCTTTCCTCGGCCATGTCGGCTTCGCTGACGACGGCCTGATACCAGGCGGCGAAATCCTGTTCGCGGGTAACGGAAAGGGCGTGCTTCACGGGTCCGGCCTTGTTCTTCGACTTAAAGGATGGCGCGCCATAGGCGAAGCGCGCCGTCCCGTCGACCCCGAACGCGCGGGCTCAGCCCAGCTTGTCGATCTTGGCATTGAGGGCGGAAAGCTGCGCCTTCAAATTCGCGATCTCGTCGTCCTTGCTGCTTTCGGAGGCAGGCTGCGCAGGCGCCGATGCGCCCGGCATTCCCGGCATTCCCGGCATGGTAGGCATTCCCGGCACGTTGCCGAAGGCATTCGCCGCGGCTTCTAACATCTGCATGTTGCGCTTGGCGATCTCCGCCAGCGGGCCACCGCCAAAGGCACCCTTCATCGCTTCCTGGAACTGCATCTGGTTCTTGCGGAAGGCATTCATCGACTCTTCCAGATATTGCGGCACCATCGACTGCATGGAATCGCCATACATGGCGATCAGCTGCCGTAGGAAGTTGACGGGCAGCATGTTCTTGCCCCGCTGCTCTTCCTCCATGATGATTTGCGTGAGGACATTATGTGTTATGTCCTCCCCGGTCTTGGCATCCACCACCACGAACTCGCGCCCCTCACGAGTCATTTGCGACAGCAGATCAAGAGTGATGTAACTGGACGTTTCCGTGTTATAGAGACGCCTGTTCGCATATTTCTTGATAATGACCGGCTCTGATTCATTGGCGGTCTTGGTTTTGGCCATGGATTCCTCTCCCACACCTGTACATTCCGCATTAGCACAAGGTGTTGCCGCACCGCAACATGGCCCTAGGCCGTTGCCCCTCTTTCTCGACATTTTATGGCGGGAAACGGAACATGACCCCGATCTGCGACGGGCAGCTTTCCAAGGTCTGCGTAAATATCAGGGCGCCACCCGCCCATCTCTGCCACCGGCGCCCGCCGTCTTTGCTGCGGCCGGAAGCGCCAGATTGCTGCGATACGGCACGGAAAATGGCCGTGCGCCCGTGGTCTTCATCCCTTCGCTAATCAACCCGCCACAGGTTCTTGACCTGTCGGAAGGGCGATCCATGCTGCGCCACATGGCCGCAGCAGGACATGACGCCTATCTGGTCGATTGGGGCAGCCCCCGTGCCGAGGACGCGCACCTTGACCTTGAGCATCATGTGACGAAGCGCCTTCTTACTCTGCTGGAATCGCTCCCCCAGCAGCCCATCCTCGTGGGCTATTGTCTGGGGGGCAGCCTTGCGCTGGGAGCGGCGGCGGTTGCCGAGATGAAGGCCGTCGCCACCATCGCGGCGCCGTGGCAATTTGATGGCTTTCCCGATGCCGATCGCAACCTTATCGCGTCGCTCTGGCGCGGCGCGAAGGCTACCAGTGAGCAGCTCGGTTATGTGCCGATGGAAGTGTTGCAATCGGGCTTCTGGGCGATGGACCCGGCCCGCACCATCCGGAAATACGCGGCATTCGCGGGAATGGAGCTAGGCTCTGAAGCGGAGCGCGCTTTCCTGGCCGTGGAGGATTGGGCGAACGGCGGATCACCCCTAACCTTCGCAGCAGGCCAGGAGCTGTTCGAGAACTTCTACGGACGAAATATCACTGGCCACCGGCAATGGCGAGTCGATGGCAAGACGGTCGATCCTGAAAGCCTTCGCTGCCCGACATTCTCCGTCCGATCCGCCACCGACCGGATCGTCCCGGCCAGCGCCGCACCGGAACTGGCCGAGGGTTTTACACTGCAACTCGGCCATGTCGGGATGATCGTCGGAAGCAACGCCCGTCACCTGCTCTGGGACCCGCTGTCTCTATGGCTTTCAACCCATGGAGGTTGATGATATTGCAACTGCGAACTGAAACCCTTCATTGAGGACAGGACTTTGTCAGACATCGTCATCACCGCTGCAAAGCGTACCGCCGTCGGCAGTTTCATGGGCGCATTCGGGTCCACGCCTGCGCACGAGTTGGGACGCACCGCCATCATCGCGGCGCTCAATCAGGCCGGGGTAACCGCTGAGGAAGTCGACGAGGTCATATTGGGCCAAGTCCTGAGTGCGGCGCAGGGGCAGAACCCCGCGCGTCAGGCCGCCGTTAACGCCGGAATACCTGTGGAACGCACCGCCATCGGCATTAACCAGCTGTGCGGATCGGGCCTCCGCGCCGTCGCGCTCGCGGCGCAGGCGATCAAGGCGGGCGATGCGCGCATCATGATCGCAGGCGGGCAGGAAAGCATGTCGCTCGCCCCCCATGCGCAATATCTGCGTGGCGGCGCGAAGATGGGTCCGGTCTCGTTCATCGACACGATGACGCATGATGGCCTGACCGATGCGTTCAACAACTATCATATGGGCGTCACCGCCGAAAATCTGGCGGAACGGTATCAGATCAGCCGCGAAGCGCAGGATGCGTTCGCCGTGGCAAGCCAGAACAAGGCGGAAGCCGCGCGAGCTTCGGGCCGGTTCAGGGACGAGATCGTCCCGGTGACCGTAAAGGGCCGCAAGGGCGATACCATCGTCGATGCCGACGAATATATTCGCGCTGGCGCGACCCTGGAAGCAATGCAGGGCCTGCGCCCGGCGTTCAAGAAGGACGGCAGCGTAACCGCAGGCAATGCCAGTGGCATCAATGACGGTGCTGCCGCACTCGTTCTCATGACCGCAGCCGATGCCGCCCAGCGGAGCGCTGCCGTACTTGGGCGCATCGCAGGCTTTGCTACCTGTGGGGTGGACCCTTCCATCATGGGCATCGGCCCCGCCCCCGCGTCGCGCAACGCGCTGGCCAAGGCGGGTTGGTCGCTGGCCGACCTCGACCTGATCGAAGCGAACGAGGCTTTCGCGGCCCAGGCGCTGGCGGTAGGTCAGGAACTGGGATGGGACCCGGAAAAGGTCAATGTGAACGGCGGCGCGATCGCCATCGGCCATCCGATTGGAGCATCGGGCGCGCGCGTGCTGACCACGCTGCTTTACGAAATGCAGAAGCGCGATGCGAAGAAGGGCCTTGCAACCCTCTGCATCGGGGGTGGCATGGGCGTCGCCATGTGCATCGAAAGATAATGGGTAATTGGGCCGCCGGATCAAGTTCGGCGGCCTACCACATCCTTATTCCCATAGCCGATCGTAACGGGGACCAAGGCCGGTCAGCAATTCATATTGCGATAGGCCGGATAGCGACGCGGTCGCGGGCAAGTCATATGCGATGTCGAGCCAATCCCCTTCCGACACCGACGGCATCGCAGAGACATCCACCGCGACGAGGTCCATCGAAACCCGTCCCACGACCGGCAGTTGAACGTCGCCCGCGCTAACCATCCCTCGGCCGGAAAAGCAGCGCAGATATCCGTCCGCATAGCCGATGTTCAACACGGCTATTTCCATGTCGCGCTCGGCGATATGAACCGCGTTATAGCCGATGCCATCGCCTGCGAGCACATGACGCCTTTGCAGGACCTGCGCCTGGGGAAAGACGACCTGCGCGATGTTTCCGGCGGCTTCGGCTCTGGGGATGCCGCCATAAAGCGCCAGTCCCGGCCGCGTCAGGTCAAATGCATAGGCTTGCCCCAAGCAAATGCCCGCGCTGTTCGCCAGGCTGTAACGGCGCGCGGTAGCTTTACCAGTTAGGGCGCCGAACCGATCAAGTTGCAGTTTGCTTAGCCCGGTATCCTCATCGGCCGACGCCAGGTGACTGAGCAGCGTGTCGACCGTCAACCCGTCCAGAGCGGCGGCGACGTCACTCCGCCAATCCAGTCCGAGCCGGTTCATGCCCGTATCGACCATGACGTCGCAAGCGCCTCCGCCCGCCGCCTTCCACCGCGCGATCTGATCCGCCGTGCAGAGAACAGGCCGCGCACGCGACGCGATCGCCGTCTGCATATCCTCGGAGCGCACGCCGTGGAATACCGACAGGTTGATCCCATCCTGCAGCATCGGCTCCAGCAAAGCCGCTTCAGCCCAGTTTGATACGAAAAAGTCCCGGCAGCCCGCGACAAGCAGTCGGCGCATCACCTCGACCGCGCCGGTGCCGTATCCGTTCGCCTTGATAGCGGCGCCACATGCTGCGCCGCCGCTATGCCGTTGCAACCAGCGCCAGTTGTTCACAAGTGCGCCGCCATCTAGGCGAAGGTGCAGCGGAGCGGTAAATGCGGTCATCGCCGTTGCGATAGCGGCATCCAGTACAGGCGTCGAGGGTTTCCAGGGCGCGGCTTCTTGCTCCGGGGTCAGCGGCACTGCCGACGTGACAGCCTTTGAAAGCTGGACCCGTCATGCAATCGCGGACAGCCCGTCGGCCCCTGAAAGACCGAGCCTGATGCAGCCCCTATCGGCTTACGCAGCGCGGGGTTTGGGCATCAACAAGATCTGGGCGCGGAAAGGAGACAATCCCCACCGCGCCCAACTCCAATTCCTATTCCAGTTCCAGAATGATCGCGTCCACGGGCAGGCTTTCGCCTTGCGCGGCCGAGACGCTCTTCACCACGCCCGCCTTGGCAGCGCGCAGGATATTTTCCATCTTCATCGCCTCGATCACGGCAAGCGGCTGACCGGCTTCGACCTTGTCGCCTTCCGTGACGTGCAATGCGACGAGCAGGCCCGGCATCGGACAGATCAGGAAGCGCGACAGATCGGGCGGAATCTTTTCGATCATGTGCTTGGCATGGACCGCTGCATGGGCGGGCAAAATGCGCAGCTTGTGGCTTGCGCCATGAGCCGTCAGCACGAAGCCGGAGCGAACCGGCGCGATCTTCACCGCCAGCAATTCCTCGCCAAACTCCGCCTCGATCAGGCGATCACCCGGTGTATATTCCAGCGCCAGGTCGATCGCTTCGCCATCCACGGTGACGTCATCCCCGTTGATGACCACGCCATGGACCGCCTCGCCAATCTTCACCTGCCAGCTGGTGGGAGCGCGCAACTTCTTGCCAAGCTGTCCATCGATGCGGCGGGCACGATCGGCCTGCGCCATCGCTGCGAACGCGCCAATCGCCGAAAGCTTCTTCAGCAGCGTTTCGGAAGCGGGCGCGCCGGTAAAGCCATCCGGATATTCCTCGGCAATGAAGCCGGTGGTGATGTTGCCTGAACGGAAACGCTCATGCTGCATCAGTGCTGATACGAAATCGATATTGTGGCCCGGCCCCTCGATCTCGAACTGGTCGAGCGCCGCGATCTGCTTGTCGATCGCTTCCAGACGGGTCGGCGCCCAGGTGATCAGCTTGGCAATCATCGGGTCGTAGAACATCGACACTTCGCCGCCTTCGACCACGCCGTCATCAACCCGCACGCCATCGCCGGTTTCGGGTGGATTGTAGCGGATCAGGCGGCCCGTTGAGGGCAGGAAGCCACGATAGGGATCTTCGGCATAGACGCGGTTCTCGATCGACCAGCCGTTGATCTTCACATCTTCTTGGGCGAAGCTCAGTTCCTCACCATTGGCGACGCGGATCATCTGCTCGACCAGATCAAGGCCGGTGATCTCTTCGGTGACCGGATGCTCGACCTGCAAGCGGGTGTTCATTTCCAGGAAGTAGAAGCCGTCGCCGGTCTTGTCCGCGCCCGACACGATCAGTTCGACCGTGCCCGCGCTGAAATAGCCGACCGCGCGCGCCAGGGCGACGCACTGCTCACCCATCTTCTTGCGCATTTCCGGCGAAACGAAGGGCGAAGGCGCTTCCTCGACTACCTTCTGGTGGCGGCGCTGGATCGAGCATTCACGCTCATTGAGGTAGACGATATTCCCGTGCTGATCGCCCAATATCTGGATTTCGATATGGCGCGGGCTTTCGATGAACTTCTCGATGAAAACGCGGTCATCGCCGAAGCTGTTGAGACCCTCACGCTTGGTTGCCTCGAAGCCTTCGCGGACGTCCTGCTCGCTGTAAGCCAGACGCATGCCCTTGCCGCCGCCGCCGGCCGAAGCCTTCATCATCACCGGATAGCCGATCTCGTTTGAGATCTTCACGGCATGTTCGGTGTCCTCGATCACGCCGACATAGCCGGGGACGACATTGACGCCCGCTTCCATGGCAAGCTTCTTGGATTCGATCTTGTCGCCCATCGCGGCAATGGCATTGGCGGGCGGGCCTACGAAGATGATACCCTCCGCGTCCAGCGCCTTGCGAAAGCTCTCGCGCTCCGACAGGAAGCCATAGCCCGGATGGACTGCATCAGCGCCGGTATCCTTGCAGGCCTGAATGATCTTCTCGGCGATCAGATAGGACTGGGCGGCAGGCGACGGGCCGATATGCACGGCTTCATCGGCCAGCAGCACGTGCGGCGCGCGGGCATCGGCGTCCGAATAGACCGCCACGGTCTTGATGCCCATCTTCCGCGCGGTGCGGATGACGCGGCACGCAATTTCGCCACGGTTCGCGATCAGGATCTTGGTGATTGCCATTATCTATCCTTGCCCCAGTCCTATTTTCGGCCGTGCGGGCCGAGCTAATTCAAAGCTCACCTCTTCCGTCATGCCGGACTTGATCCGGCATCCCGCTGCCTTCTCTCCACGCAGGGAAGAAGCGGGACCCCGGATCAAGTCCGGGGTGACGAGCAGGTGGGTGTTTCGGTTACTCAGCCGCTTCCAGATGCCCGTGCGGCTGCGCCATCATCGGCGTCAGCCCGAGCTTCGCAAGCAGCGCGCTATCCTTGTCATCCCCGGCATTGGCTGCGGTGAGCAGCTTGTCGCCGGTGAAGATGCTGTTCGCGCCCGCCATGAAACAGAGCGCCTGACAGGCTTCGCTCATGCTCTCGCGGCCGGCGGACAACCTCACCATCGACTGCGGCATCACGATCCGAGCCACGGCGACCGTGCGAACGAACTCGACCTCATCGATCTTGGCGAGCGGCGTGTCCTTCAGCATGTCGCCCAGCACGGTCCCAGCCACGGGCACCAGTGCGTTGATCGGCACGCTCTCAGGATGCGGCATGGTCGCCAGGGCATGGAGAAAGCCGATCCGATCCGCCCGCGTCTCACCCATGCCGACAATCCCGCCGCAGCACACATTGATGCCCGCCGAACGCACATTTTCCAGCGTCTCGATCCGGTCCTCAAAGGTCCGGGTGGTGATAACGTTGGCGTAATTTTCCGGCGAGGTGTCGATATTATGGTTGTAATAATCCAGCCCCGCATCCGCGAGCTGCTTCGCCTGATCGGACGAGAGCATCCCCAGCGTCATGCAGGTTTCCATGCCCATCTGGCGCACGCCCTTCACCATTTCGATGAGCTTGGGCATGTCCCGTTCCTTGGGATTGCGCCACGCCGCGCCCATGCAGAAACGGCCCGAACCATGATCCTTCGCCTGCGCCGCCGACTGTAGCACCGCCTGCACGTCCATCAGCTTGGTAGCTTTCAAGCCGCTTTCCGCTTCGGTCGACTGGCTGCAATAGCCGCAATCTTCCGGGCAACCGCCAGTCTTGATCGACAGCAGCGTCGAAAGCTGCACCTCATTGCGCGGAAAATTCGCGCGATGGATCGACTGCGCTTCGAACATCAGGTCGTTGAAGGGTAGGTCGAACAACGCGGCGATTTCGTCGCGGGTCCAATCGGTGCGGGCAGCAGTCTCGGTCAAGCGGCTTCCTCCAGCCCCGCGGGGGGCATGTTGTGGCCGAGGAGGCGCAGCACATCGGCGGCGCATTCCACGACGTTGGAGCCCGGTCCATAAATGCCCTGCACGCCCGCGTCACGGAGATAGTCATAGTCCTGCGGCGGGATGACGCCGCCCGCGATCACCTTGATGTCGTTGCGGCCCTTTTCGCGCAGCTGCCTGATGAGCTCAGGGATCAGCGTCTTGTGCCCCGCAGCCAGCGACGAAGCGCCCACCACATCTACGCCGCTATCCAGCGCCAGCACCACCGTTTCCTCCGGCGTCTGGAACAGCGGGCCGGACACGATGTCAAAGCCCATGTCCCCAAAAGCGGACGCGATCACGTTAGCGCCCCGGTCGTGGCCGTCCTGTCCCATCTTGGCGATGAGGAGTTTCGGTTTGCGACCGAGGCGCCGCTCGACGGCCTGCACGCCGTCAAGAACCTGTTTCCAGCGGCTGTCCTGCGCATAGGGCTTGCCATAGACGCCCTTCACCGGCGTCGGCACGGTGCCGTAGCGATCGAAGCTGTCCTCCATGGCGGAGGAAATCTCGCCCAGCGTGGCGCGCGCGCGCGCCGCTTCGACCGCATGGGCGAGCAGATTGTTTTCGATCGACTGCGGACCCGCAGCAGCTTGACGCAGCGATTCCAGCGCAGCCTGGCACTTGGCCTCGTCGCGCTCGGCCTTGACCCGGTTGATGCGGGCGATCTGCGCCTCGCGCACCTTGCTGTTATCGACCTCCAGCGTTTCGAGCAGGTCTTCGTTCGCCAAACGATATTTGTTGACGCCGACGATCACATCCTCGCCCCGGTCGACCCGCGCCTGACGAGCCGCTGCCGCGGTCTCGATCATCGCCTTGGGCCAGCCTGCCGCCACGGCCTTCGCCATGCCGCCTTCTGATTCCACACGGTCGATGATCTCCTGCGCCGCATCGACCAGTTGCTGGGTCAGCGCCTCGACATAATAGCTGCCACCCAGCGGATCGACGACATTGCACATGCCGGTCTCTTCCTGAATGACGATCTGCGTGTTGCGCGCAATGCGGGCCGAGAAGTCGGTCGGCAGCGCAATCGCCTCGTCCAGCGCATTGGTGTGCAGCGACTGGGTGCCACCCAGCATCGCCGCCATCGCTTCGATGGTGGTGCGCATGACATTGTTATAGGGGTCCTGCTCGGTCAGCGACACGCCCGACGTCTGGCAATGGGTGCGCAGCATCTTGGAGCGCTCGTCCTGCGCGCCCAGCTTCGTCATCACCCGATGCCACAGCACGCGGGCAGCGCGCAGCTTGGCGATCTCCATGAAGAAGTTCATGCCGATGGCGAAGAAGAAGCTCAGACGCCCCGCGAATTTGTCGATGTCGAGGCCCGAGGCCACACCGTAGCGCACATATTCCGCGCCGTCCGCGATGGTGAAGGCCAGTTCCTGGACCTGCGTCGCGCCCGCTTCCTGCATATGATAGCCGGAGATGGAGATGCTGTTGAACTTGGGCATCTCGCGCGAGGTGTAGCCGAAAATGTCGGAGATGATCCGCATCGACGGTTCGGGCGGGTAGATATAGGTGTTGCGGACCATGAACTCCTTCAGAATGTCGTTCTGAATGGTTCCGTCCAGCAGCTTGCGCTCAACCCCCTGCTCCTCGCCCGCGACGATAAAAAAGGCGAGGATCGGGATCACCGCGCCGTTCATGGTCATGGATACGGACATCTTGTCGAGCGGAATGCCGTCGAACAGGATCTTCATGTCCTCGACGCTGTCGATCGCCACGCCCGCCTTGCCGACGTCGCCGACGACGCGCGGATGATCGCTGTCATAGCCGCGATGGGTGGCGAGATCGAAAGCGACGCTGAGGCCCTTCTGCCCTGCGGCCAGGTTGCGGCGATAGAAGGCGTTGGATTCCTCGGCGGTCGAAAAGCCTGCATATTGTCGGATGGTCCAGGGGCGGCCCGCATACATGGAGGCGCGCACCCCGCGCGTGAAGGGCGCGAAACCCGGCAAGCCCGGTTCGACGGTCACATCCTCGGCAGTGTAGAGCGGTTTGACGGTGATCCCTTCTGGGGTCTCCCAGTTCAAATCCTTGCCCTTCACTTCCTTGGCGGCGGCGGTCGCCCACTGATCCAGCGTCGGCTTGTCGGTCATCTGTCCCATTCCTTTCCTCGCCCCTTCAGGGGAGAGGATACGCAGGCTTGTCAGCTTGGCTGACTAGCCGAAGTTGGAGAGGGGGTGGCGTGCCCCGCCCCTCTCCGCTGCGACTAAGGCCTACTACGCAGGCCCAAGTCTCGCCGCCTCTCCCCTGAAGGGGCGAGGCAAATCAATGCGCCTCTTTCGGCGTCTCCATGATCTCGGTCAGCACCCCGTTCATATCCTTGGGGTGAACGAAGAAGATCAGCGTCCCATGCGCCCCGATGCGGGGTTCGCCCAGCACCTTCTTGCCCAGCCCTTCGAACCACGCTTTGGCTTCATGAATGTCGGGCACCTCATAACACATATGGTGCTGCCCACCCGCCGGGTTCTTGGCGATGAAACCGTAGATCGGGCTGTTCTCACCCAAAGGTTCGATCAATTCGATCTGCGTGCCTTCAGTGCCGTTCTCCCCCGGCGTATCCACAAAGCATACCTTCACCCCCTGCGCGGGCAGGTCGAACGGCTCATGCGTCAGCGTCGCGCCCATCACATCGCGATAATAAGCGAGCGAGACTTCCAACGAAGGCGTCGCCACGCCGATATGGTTCAAGCGACCGAGTTTCATCACATCTTCCCTACTTCGTCACCCAGCGAAAGCTGGGGTCTCGTGAGGCACGAGATGCCAGCTTCCGCTGGCATGACGCTTATCTAATCAAAGCGGAATATTGTCGTGCTTCTTCCACGGATTCTCCAGGCTCTTGTTGCGCAGCTTGCGCAGCCCCAGAGCAATCCGCTTGCGGGTCGAATGCGGCTGGATCACCTCGTCGATGAAGCCCTTGCCCGCCGCCACGAACGGATTGGCGAAGCGGTCTTCATATTCCTTGGTTTTGTCCGCAATCTCTTCAGGCGTCTTGCCACGGAAGATGATCTCCACCGCACCCTTCGCGCCCATCACCGCGATTTCCGCAGTCGGCCACGCATAGTTGAGGTCGCCTCGCAGATGCTTGGAGCTCATAACGTCATAAGCGCCGCCATAGGCCTTGCGCGTGATGACGGTGATCTTCGGCACGGTCGCCTCGGCATAGGCGAACAGCAGCTTGGCGCCATGCTTGATGATGCCCGAATGTTCCTGCGCGGTGCCCGGCAGGAAGCCCGGCACATCGACGAAGGTCACGATCGGAATTTCGAACGCATCGCAGAAGCGGACGAAACGCCCGGCCTTTTTCGATGAATTAATGTCGAGCACCCCGGCAAGCACCATCGGCTGGTTGGCGATGATCCCAACCGTCTTGCCCTCGATCCGGCCGAAGCCGCAGAGGATATTGCCCGCATGAGCAGGCTGAACCTCGAAAAAGTCGCCTTCGTCCACGACCTTGCGGATCAGCTCATGCATGTCATAGGGCTGGTTCGCATTGGCCGGGACGAGCGTGTCCAGGCTCTCCTCCATGCGGTCCCACGCATCAGCGCTCGGCCGCTCGGGCACCGGCTCCCGGTTCGACGCGGGCAGGAAGTCCACGAAATCGCGGGTCGCCAGCAGCGCCTCGATATCATTCTCGAAAGCCACGTCCGCCACGCCCGACTTGGTCGTGTGGGTCACCGCGCCGCCCAGTTCTTCCTGCGTCACGATCTCGTTGGTGACGGTCTTCACCACGTCGGGGCCGGTCACGAACATGAAGCTCGAATCCTTCACCATGAAGATGAAGTCGGTCATCGCGGGTGAATAAACCGCGCCGCCCGCGCACGGCCCCATGATCACGCTGATCTGCGGCACCACGCCCGACGCCAGCACATTGCGCTGGAAAATCTCCGCATAGCCCGCCAGCGATGCAACGCCTTCCTGAATGCGCGCGCCGCCGGAGTCGTTAAGACCGATCACCGGCGCGCCAACCTTCAGCGCCATGTCCATGATCTTGCAGATCTTCATCGCATGCCGTTCGGACACCGCGCCGCCATAAACGGTGAAATCCTGGCTGAACACGAAGACTAGGCGGCCGTTGATCGTGCCCGATCCAGTGACGACGCCGTCGCCCGGAATATGCTGTTCATCCATGCCGAAGTCGACGCAGTTATGCTCGACATACATGTCGACTTCTTCAAAGCTGTCTTCGTCCAGCAGGACTTCCAGACGCTCCCGCGCGGTCAGCTTGCCCTTGGCATGCTGGGCATCGATGCGGCGCTGGCCACCGCCAAGGCGCGCGGCCTCGCGCTTGGCTTCCAGCTGTTCGATAATGGCGAGCTTCGACATATAGAATATCTCTCCGGCAACGGGACGGTCGGCTTCATCTGTCCCCTTTCCCTGCTTTCGCATTTTTCGCAAATGCAAATTTGCCAATTTGCAAATCACCATTTCGCAAATTAAGAGCCGCGCATGGCACGAGGCAATCGTATTTTCGCAGGTCCACGGCTGCGGCAGCTCCGCCTGGACCACCGGATGGACCAGGCCACTATGGCGCAGGCGTTGGGGATTTCCGTCTCTTATCTCAGCCAGCTGGAAAATGACGACCGCCCCCTGACCGCCAAGGTAAAGGCTGCCGTTGCCAGCGCCTTCCCCACTGATTGGGCCAGCTTCGACAGCCGCGAGGAAGAGCAGTTGCTCGGCGCCTTCACCTATGCGCTGGCCCATCCCGAGCTTCCCGGCCCTTTGATGGAGCCGGAAAGGATCGAGAAGCTGCACCTCCAATTTCCGGAGTTCGCAGCCCGCTACATCGACCTCTACAACGCCCATATGCGCGCGAATGAGCGCATCAACATGATCGAAGAAGCGATCGCCAACGATCATGAGGTGCAGGCGCGCCTTCCTTGGGAAGCGGCGCGCGACTGGTTTCATGAGGCGGGCAATTATGTCCACGCGCTCGATTGCCTAGCGGAGGACATGGCGTCCAGCTTCACCGCAGGCCAGGTGCTGGACGAAGGCATGCTGGTGGAGGCGCTGGCACGGCGGCACGGCATCGAAACGCTGATCGCCGACACGCCCGATTCCGCCCTGCGCGCCTATTCGTCGGCCGATCGGCGATTGTTCGTCAACGCGGCTTTGCCCATCGAAAGCCGCAAGTTCATGCTGTCTCACCAGCTCATGATGCTGGAAGGGCAGGCCGTGATTGCCGACGTCGTGAACCGGGCCGCCTTGCCGGTTGAAGGCGCCGACCGACTGCTGGCCGTCGGTTTGGGCAATTATGCAGCGGGCGCGTTGCTGATGCCTTACGCCCAATTCCGGCAGGCCGCGCGCGAAGTACGCCATGACATAGATCGCCTCAGCCGCCGCTTTGGCGTCAGTTTCGAACAGGCCTGCCATCGCCTCTCAACCCTTCAGCGGCCCGGCCTGCGCGGAATCCCCTTCTTCTTCTGCCGCGTCGACATGGCGGGTAACATCACCAAGCGGCACAGCGCCACTCGCCTGCAATTCGCCCGTTTCGGTGGCGCCTGCCCGTTGTGGAACGTACATGAAGCCGTCGCCATACCCGACCGCATCAATGTTCAGCTCGGCGAAACGCCGGACAGCGTGCGTTACGTGTCCATGGCCAAGGGTTTGGTAAAGCCTTCGGGCAGCTATTCGCGCACCCCGCGCCGCTACGCCGTTGTTTTGGGATGCGAAGTCGCCCATGCGGCGAACTTCGTCTACGCCGACGGGCTACAGTTGGAGATGGAGGGGGCAGCCACCCCCATCGGCATAACCTGCCGCCTCTGCCCGCGCCAAAGCTGCGACCAGCGCGCCTTCCCGCCCGCCGACCGGCCGATCCGGGTCGATCCGGACAACCGCCAGATTGTGCCTTACTGGATCGGCTGATCCGCTGCGCCAGCACCCAGCTTGCGGAAACTGGCCCTTTGCGGGCTTCTCCGGCTGCTTAAGATCGGACTTATGGACCACGGCCTTTTTCACGGCGCCGAATTGCAGGCAGACCTAATGCGCGATGGCTTTGCCCGCATCGCCGGACCTCAAATGCTGGCGATGCTGAAAGCCGATGCAGGATGCTGGACGCAATTCGCCGATAGCTGGAATGACCTTGGCCCCGACCTCTACATGGCGGACGGGGGACGTTATCGTCGGCGGCGGCACGCCGCATTTCGCTGTGAGCAGGGACGTTTTACGCGCAAGCCGCACCAGCCACATTTTCAGAGCCGCGACTATAACCCCCTTAACGGAGACGTGCAGCGCTGGTTCGACCCTGTCCATCAGGAGACGATCGACAATCCTGTCACGCAGGCGATCTTTGCTTTTTGCGCGGCAAACTTCGGAGCCGATAGCGCGCGGGAGTGGCATGTCGAAATGCACCAGTTCCGCATCGAAACGCGCAAGGACCATATCGGCCGCCCGACGCCTGAGGGACTCCACCGCGACGGAGTGGACTGGGTCCTGGTGATGCTGATCGAGCGGCGCAATGTGGACGAAGGCGTGACTCGCATCGGCGCGCCCGATGGTACGGCGCTGGGGGAGTTCACCCTCGCCCGGCCGGGGGATACGGTGTTGATAGACGACCGCCGCATCCTGCACGGCGTCACCGAAATCCGTCCGATCGATCCACGGCAAGCCGCGTGGCGCGATGCACTGGTCGTGACCTTAGCGGCGGCCCGCTGACCTATTTCAGCAGCACCAGTTCTTCGGCCATGCTGGGGTGGAGCGCCACGGTGTCGTCAAACTGCTGCTTGGTCAGTCCCGCTTTCACCGCTACCGCCGCAGCCTGTAGAATCTCTGGCGCATCCGGGCCGATCATGTACAATCCAACCACGCGGTTCGTGGTCGCATCCACCACCATCTTGTACAGCGCGCGTTCGTCCCGGCCCGCAAGAACGTTCTTCATGGGGCGGAAGTCTGAAGTATAGACCTTCACCGTCCCCAGCTTGTTCTTCGCCTGGGCTTCGGTCAATCCTACGCCAGCCAGGGGCGGATGACTGAATACGGCGGACGGGACGCATTCATAATCCACGGTCCTGGGATTGTCGCCAAACACCGTGTCGGCGAAAGCATGACCTTCCCGGATGGCGACCGGCGTTAATTGCAGCCGGTTCGTAACGTCGCCGACCGCATAGATGCTCTCGCAACTCGTGCGGCTATAATCATCGACCTTGATCGCGCCCTTGTCGTCCAGCTCCACGCCTGCATTTTCAAGGCCCAAGCCCTCGACATGCGGCTGGCGTCCCGTCGCAAACATCACCGTATCGCAGGGGATGGGGTCACCATTGCTGAAATGCATGCAAAGCGTGCCATCGTCATTTTTCTCGATCCGATCCATCTCCGCATTGAAGCGGAACTGGATGCCCTTCATCGTGGAGATCTGGAGCAGCCGATCGCGGATCTGCTCGTCATAGCCGCGCAGCAGCGTCGATGATCGGTTGACGATGGTCACATGACTGCCAAGCTGATGGAAGATGCCCGCAAATTCATTGGCGATATAGCCGCCGCCGACAATCACCATCCGCTTGGGCGCATCCTCAAGATGAAAGGCTTCGTTGGACGTGATGCCATGCTCCGCTCCCTCCATTTCCGGGATCGCGGGCCAGGCCCCCGTCGCGACAAGGATGTATCTGGCGCTGATTTCACGGCCGCTTGAGAGCTTCACCGAATGCGGTCCGGTGATCGTGGCGCGTTCCGCGATCAACTCGACCTTATGACTCTCCAGCGTGTTCCTGTAGAGCCCTTCCAACCGATCGACATCGGCCAGCACATTGTCGCGCAGGACTTTCCACTCGAAGTCGCAGTCGGGGACATGCCAGCCAAAGCGTCGCGCATCCTTCAAATCCTCGGCGAAATGGGCGCCGTAGATCAGGAGCTTCTTGGGCACGCAGCCTCGGATGACGCAGGTGCCGCCAACCCGATACTCCTCGGCGACCGCGACCTTCGCGCCATGCGCCGCCGCCACGCGCGACGCACGAACCCCTCCCGATCCCGCACCAATGACGAAAAGGTCGAAATCGTAGTCGGTCATGCTGCTCTCCGCTGGATGGAGGCCGGATATGGCGGCTATCCAGCGGAGTTACAATCATCTTAGGGCTCTATGCACCGCCTAACGCCAGCTCGATCAGTGCCATGGTCGAGGGGTCAAAGCCCTTCGCCCCTTCCGCCTCGATCGACTTGGCGATTTCCTTGCCCAGTTCCACGCCGAATTGATCAAAGGGGTTGATCCCCATCAGCACGGCGTTGGCAAAGGTACGATGCTCGTAAAAGGCGATCAGCGCGCCCAGCGCATCGGGCGTCACATCCTCCAGCAGGATGGTGGTGGACGGGCGGTTGCCAGGATAGGCGCGGGCGGGATCGGCCGCATTTTCCTTGCCCCGCATCAACGCCGCCCCTTGCGCGAAGCAGTTGACCAGCAGCGCCCGGTGATGCGCCGGATCCAGAGCATGGCCAGGCTCGATCGAAGCGACGAATTCGACCGGCGCCACGATAGTCCCCTGATGCAGAAGCTGGAACACGGCATGCTGCGCGTCCGTGCCCACGCCACCCCATGTAATCGGCGCTGTCGGCCCATCGACAGGCTGGCCATCGCGCGTCACGCTCTTGCCGTTGCTCTCCATCTCCAGCTGCTGGAGATAGGATGGCAGCAGCCGCAGCCGCTCGTCATAGGCGAAAAGCGCGCGCGTCTGGCACCCCACGACACGCGCATAATATTGGTCCACAAAAGCCGCGATCAGGGGAGCGTTATGAGCAGGATCGGACAGCCGGAAATGCCGATCCATGGCCGCCGCGCCTTCCAGCAGGCTTTCAAACGCATCCCAGCCAAGCGCCAGCGCAGCCGGGAAGCCGATGGACGACCAGAGTGAATAGCGCCCGCCTACCGTCTCGGAAAAGGGCAGAATACGCGTTTCGTCAACGCCCCATTCGATCGCCTTGTCAGGGTTGGCCGTCAGGGCGATCACCTTGCCATAGGGATCATCCACCCCCGCCTCGACAAGCCAGTTGATCGCGCTTGCGGCGTTCAACATGGTCTCGGTGGTAGTGAAGGTTTTGGACGCAACGGCGATCAGTGTTGCTTCCGGATCGAAGCGCGACATCGCCCGCTCCAGCGCGGTCCCGTCAACATTGGACACGATCGCCACGTCATAGCGGGCACCGTCGCCTCCCAGCGCGTCGATGATGAGGTCAGGTCCCAACGCCGACCCGCCGATACCGATGTGCAGGATGTGACGGATCGGTCCCAGCGCCTCCCCCTCGATCGCGTCGATCAGCGCGCGCATACGGGCGTGCAGCATCTTTGCGCGCGACACGCTTTCCGCATTGCCTTCGCCCCGTTCGGCAGGATGCTCGGCGGCGCGACCTTCGCTATTATTGATGGGCTCACCCGCGAAAAAGGCGTCACGCCATTTGGCGAAGTCCTTCTCCTCGGCCAGCTTCAGAAAGCCGTCCAGCAGATCGCTGGTCAGATGCGTCTTGGACCAGTCGAAACGGATAGGCCCCTGGGTCAGCGTGAACTTGCTCAGCCGGTTCGGATCCGCTGTGAAGATGGGCTTCAATTCGGGCTGCGGGAGGGCCGCAATGGCCTCCAGTGCAGGGCTGGACATGAAGGGTAAATCCTCTTTTTCAGTGGTTAGCGACGACGCCGCACCTGTCGATTCTCCCGTCTCTTACCCAAGCGTAACGGCCAATGCACCGCCCGCTATGCTTGACGGCGGGTTTACAACGCAGCAAAAGCCGCAACGGCCTGTTTTCAAGGCGGATCGAAGGACTAGACAATATAGCATGAGCGCAAAATCCGAAACGCGGGACTTCCTTTGGTTTCTCGCTAAGCTGGCGGTGTTCGTCTTTGTCCTGCGCAGCTTCATCGTCTCTCCGTTCAATATACCGTCTGAATCGATGCAGCCCCGCCTGTTGATCGGCGACTATCTGCTCGTTGCCAAATGGCCCTATGGCTATTCGCACTACTCGCTGCCTTTCAACTTGCCGCTGATCCCCGGCCGCATCCTAGCATCCACGCCCCAGCGCGGCGATGTGGTGGTTTTCAAGGCGCCGCCTACCCAGAAGATTGATTATATCAAGCGGGTGATCGGCCTGCCCGGCGACATGATTTCGGTACGCGGGGGCACGGTCTATCTGAACGGTCAGGCCATTCGGAAACAGAGGGTCGCCGACCTCGTCATCCCCGTCTCACCTAACATGGTCGATGCTGCAGCCAAGGAGGGCAGCCCTTCCCCCTGTTACCGCCCGAAGTTCGAGGAAGATGCAGCGAGCGGCGGGCGTCAGTGCCGTTATCCGCAATATCGTGAGACATTGCCCGGCGGCAAAAGCTACAACGTCCTCGATCTCGTGCCGGACGGCGCCGCCGACGACCGCGACACGGTGCTGGTGCCCGAGGGCCATCTGTTCATGATGGGCGACAATCGTGATCGCAGCGCGGACAGCCGATTCCCGGCGGTTGAAGGCGGCGGCATCGGGCTGGTGCCCGAGGAAAATCTGGTTGGAAAGGCGATGATCTCGGTCTTCTCCACCGATGGCAGCGCCAATTGGCTGCTCCCTTGGACATGGTTCACCGCAGCGCGCTGGAACCGCATCGGGGAAGGCTTTTGACCAAGGCCGACACGTCTGGCTGGCTCGCCGGGCTGATCGGACGAGCGCCTAGGGACGAAGCGCCTTTTCGTCAGGCGCTTACTCATGGCAGCGCGAATGCCGTCAATTATGAACGGCTGGAATTTCTCGGTGATCGGGTGCTTGGCCTGATCGTTTCCGAATGGGTTTACGAGCGTTTTGCCGGAGAACCCGAAGGCAAGCTGTCGCGCCGCTTCAACGCGCTGGTGTCGGGTGAGACGTGCGCCGAAGTAGCGCGCGCGGCTGGCGTCCCCACGCATCTTATCCTGGGTAAACAAGCCCGCGACGACGGCGCGGCCGACAGCGACAATGTGCTGGGTGACGTCATGGAGGCCCTGATCGGCGCGCTTTATCTGGAAGCAGGCATTGACGATGCCCGCAGGCTAGTGCGTTGTCTCTGGGCCGACCGCGTGGACACGCAGGAAAGCGCGCCAAAGCATCCCAAGTCCACCCTTCAGGAATGGGCCGCCGCCAACCGCCGCAAACCCCCGGAATATGCGATGACTGACCGCTCCGGGCCACACCATGCGCTGCGCTTCACGGTGACCGTGAGCATCAAGGGCGCAGGTGAAGCGAGCGCAACGGGGGGAAGCAAGCAAGAGGCGGAGACGGCTGCGGCGAAGGCGTTGTTGGATAAGCTGAACGGCTGAGTCCTGTTTTCCAACGTGCTACTTACGCCCGTTCGCCCTGAGCTTGTCGAAGGGCTTCACTTCCCTTCTTCGAGCCAACATGCCTTTCTACACCTACATGCTCCATTGCAGCGATCGCAGCTTTTACACCGGCCACACAGACGATCTGCAAACCCGGATCGCTCAGCATGAAGCGGGCGCGGTCCCTGGTCACACGCAAAACCGCCGTCCGGTAAAACTGGTCTGGTCGCAGGAGTTCGGAACACGTATGGAGGCGCTAGAAGCCGAACGCCAAATCAAGGGCTGGAGCAGAGCCACAAAGCTCGCTCTGATCCGAGAAGATTGGAGACTAATCTCCACATTGGCGCGCCCAAAATTAAAGTAGAGCCCTTCGACAAGCTCAGGGCGAACGGAGTTTTTGTTTGACGATTGATCCCGAATCCCCACGCTGCGGCGTCATCGCCATAGTCGGCGCCCCCAACGCTGGTAAATCCACGCTGGTCAACGCCCTGGTCGGCCAAAAGGTCGCGATCACCAGCCCCAAGGCGCAGACGACCCGCACCCGCGTCATGGGCGTCGCTATCGAAGGCGACACGCAAATTGTCCTGGTCGACACACCCGGCATCTTCGCCCCAAAGCGCCGCCTCGACCGCGCGATGGTTCAGGCCGCATGGGGCGGCGCGCAAGGCGCTGACCTGATCGCATTGATTGTCGATGGGAAGGCGGGCCTCGGCTCAAAGATGGAGCCGATCATCGAAGCGCTGATACATCGCCCTGAACGCAAATGGCTGATCCTCAACAAGGTCGATATCGCCATCAAGGAGAAGCTGCTGGTCCACACCCAAAAGCTTTACGAACGAATTGGCTTCGAAGAGACATTCTTCATCAGCGCCGCGACCGGCGACGGTCTCGCTGAACTCAAGACCGCCTTCGCCAATGCCATGCCCGAAGGCCCCTGGCACTTCCCGGAAGATCAGGTCTCCGACGCAACCGACCGCATGCTGGCCGCCGAAATCACCCGCGAGCAGCTTTATCACCAGCTCCACGCCGAACTGCCTTACGCGGCCGCGGTCGATACGGAGCAGTATAAGGAACGCGAAGACGGCTCGGTCGAAATCCATCAGCAGATCCTTGTCGGCCGTTCCAGCCAGCGTGCCATCGTACTCGGCAAGGGCGGTCAGCGCCTCAAGGAAATCGGTTCAAAGGCTCGGGCCGAACTGGCGCAGCTGCTGGGCGTCAAGGTCCACCTCTACCTCCACGTCAAGGTGAAGGAAGATTGGGAAGACGACCGCTTCATCTACCGCGACATCGGGTTGGATTGGGTGGAGTAGTCTTGCAGCCACGTGCTCCTGCGCAGGCAGGAGCACGCTGCTTATTCCGGTGGCGGATTACTCCGCCGCCGCCTTCTTCTTAGCCGGAGCCTTCTTCGCCGCTGGCTTTTTAGCCACAGCTTTCTTGGCCGGGGCCTTCTTTTTCCCCTTCTTCGCAGGCGCCGCAGCCGCCCGCGCATCGATCAACTGCGCCGCTTCCTCCAGCGTCAATGCATCCTGCTCGATCGTCTTGGGCAAGGTCGCATTGGTCGTGCCGTCGGTTACATACGGACCATAGCGCCCCGCCATCAGCTTGATCTCGGCCTCGGTACGCGGATGCTTGCCCAGCACCTTGAGCGGATCACGCGACGCACCACCACGCGGCCCCTTGTTCGCCGCGTCCGCCAACTTGGCGACAGCGCTGTTCATCCCCACCTCGAAAATCTCGGCGGTGGAGGACAGCCGACCATATTTGCCGTCATGCAGCAGATAAGGCCCAAAGCGTCCGATATTCGCGACGATCGGCTTGCCCGTTTCCGGATGCAGCCCGACCTCACGCGGCAGGCTCAATAGCTTCACCGCCCAATCCAGAGTCATCTCGCCATCGGGCAGGTCCTTGGGGATGGAGCCGCGCTTGGCCTCCTTGCCCTCGCCCATTTCGATATAGGGACCAAAGCGCCCGGACTTGCGCACGATATCCTGCCCGGTTTCGGGATGCTGCCCCAGCACCTCCGGCCCCTTGTCATCACCGCCATCGCTGCCGCCCGGTTGCCCGAACTTGCGCGTAAATTTGCACTCCGGATAGTTGGAGCAGGCGATGAACGCGCCGAACCGGCCGCCACGCAATGCCAGCTGTCCGTCGCCACACATCGGGCAGGCACGCGGGTTGCTGCCGTCCGCCTTCGGCGGGAACAGCATCGGCTCCAGGAACTTATCCAGTTCAGCCGTGATGTCGGAAGGCTTCTGCTCCATGACCTCGGCGGTCTTGGGCTTGAAGTCGCGCCAGAAGGCCTCCAAAACGGCCTGCCATTGCGCCCGGCCGCCCGAAATTTCGTCCAGCTCATCCTCAAGGCCCGCCGTGAAGTCGTAGGACACATAGCGTTCGAAGAAGCGCTCAAGGAACGCCGTCACCAGCCGTCCGCTCTCCTCGGCGAAGAAGCGGTTCTTCTCCACCCGCACATAGTCGCGGTCCTTGAGAACCTGCAGAGTCGAGGCATAGGTGGAAGGCCGCCCGATCCCCAGCTCCTCCAGCTTCTTGACCAGCGATGCTTCCGAATAGCGCGGCGGCGGCTGGGTGAAATGCTGCTCCGCCGTCACCTTCTTTTCGGCAGGCGCATCGCCCGCCACGAGACGCGGCAGCAGCTTGCTGTCATCATCCTCGGCATCGTCGCGCCCCTCTTCGTAGAGCGCCAGGAAGCCCGGAAAGATCACCACCTGACCTGTCGCTCGCAATGCATGCTGTCCCGTGCCATCGACCAGATCAATCACCGTCCGCTCCAGTCGCGCCGAAGCCATCTGGCTCGCCAGCGCGCGCTTGAAGATCAGGTCATACAGCCGTGCATGATCGCCCGATCCAACCTTGTCGCGGCCGAACTCGGTCGGACGAATGGCTTCGTGCGCTTCCTGCGCATTCTTGGCCTTGGTCTGATATTGGCGCGGTTTCTCCGGCAAATATCCGCCGTCATAACGCTCCGCGATCGCCTTGCGCGCGGCGGAAATGGCGCTGCCGTCCATCTGCACGCCATCAGTACGCATATAGGTGATCGCGCCATCCTCGTAGAGTTGCTGCGCGATCCGCATCGTATGGCTCGCGGAGAAGCCGAGCTTGCGCGCCGCCTCCTGCTGCAAAGTCGATGTCGTGAACGGCGCGGGAGGATTGCGCGAAACGGGCTTCGTCTCGACCTTTTCGACCGTAAAACGACCAGCCTCCACGTCCGCCTTCGCGGCCATGGCGTCGCCTTCCTTGCCGATGGTCAGCCGGTCGATCTTCTCGCCCTTCCAACGCACCAGCCGTGCGGTGAAGCCCTGGCCGCCTTGCTCCATCTCGGCCGCGACCGACCAATATTCCTGAGCGACGAAGCTCTCAATCTCACGCTCACGTTCAACCACCAGACGCAGCGCCACCGACTGCACGCGTCCGGCGGATTTCGCCCCCGGCAGCTTACGCCACAATACCGGCGACAGCGTGAAGCCCACCAGATAGTCCAGCGCCCGCCGCGCCCGATAGGCGTCGATCAGATCTTCATCCAGCGCTCGCGGCTTCGCCATCGCATCCAGCACTGCCGCCTTGGTGATCGCGTTAAAGGTCACCCGGTCCACGGTCGCAGGCAGCGCCTTCTTCGCGCGCAGCACTTCCTGCACATGCCAACTGATCGCTTCCCCTTCGCGATCAGGGTCAGTCGCGAGAATCAATCGGGTCGCCTTCTTGGCCTCATCTGTGATGGCCTTGAGCTGCTTGCCCTTGTCGCCATAATTCTCCCACTGCATGGCAAAGCCCGCGTCGGGGTCCACCGACCCGTCCTTCGGCGGCAAGTCGCGGATATGGCCATAGCTGGCGAGGACGTGGAAATCGCCGCCCAGATATTTCTCGATGGTCTTCGCCTTGGCTGGCGATTCAACGATGACAAGCTGCATTAATGCCCCGGTTTTTGAGTTCTCTCACGTACACGCGCGAGTCTGGAAGGCGGTGGCACCCCGCGTCAAGAGCGTCACGACAGGCTTACCTTGCCGCCCGCACGACGTTCCAGCCGCCCTGCCAATTCCAGCTCCAGCAGCACGGTCTGAACAATGGCTGGGGAAAGGCCGGATAGACGAATAACCTCGTCCACGGGCACCGGCGCATGGCCCAGCAGTCCCAGAACGACCTCCCGCTCCTGCCCCGCCACATCGGACGAAACCGGCGCGCCGCTAAAGTCGAGCCGCCCCTGCCGCACCATGCGCGCGTCAATGCCTCCAATTGCCTCGATCACATCCGCGCCATTCTGCACCAGCGTCGCGCCTTCGCGGATCAGGTGATTGCAACCTTGCGCCCGTGGATCGGCTGGCGATCCCGGCACCGCCATGACCTCCCGCCCGGCCTCGACAGCCAAGCGCGCCGTGATGAGCGATCCCGATTTGGGCGCCGCTTCCACGACCACCGTCCCTGCGGCCAGTCCAGCAATGATGCGATTACGCGCCGGAAAGTGACGCGCGAGCGGCTGCGTACCGGGAGGATGCTCCGTAACCAGCAAACCCTCACTCGCGACCTGCTCCTGCAAGTCGCCATTTTCTGGCGGAAACACGACATCGATGCCGCAGGCGATAACCGCGATCGTTCCGGTTCCCACCGACCCTTGATGCGCGGCCGTATCGATACCCCTCGCAAGGCCCGACACCACCACCGCGCCCTGCTGTCCCAATTCCTGCGCCAGCGTCCGCGCGAAACGGCAAGCGGCGGCAGAAGCATTTCGCGCACCCACCATGGCCACGCATTGCCGCCCCGCCAGTCCCACATCGCCGCGCACAATCAACGCAGGCGGCGAACCATCCATCTGCTCCAGCAAAAACGGATAATCCTGATCCCCCATCAGCAGGTAGCGCGCGCCAAGCGCCCGGCTGCGGGCAATCTCCTGCTCAACAGCGCCTGCGTCCGCCACTGCCGCCTTCCCGCCGCCTCTTGCGGCAAGCTCCGGCACCGCCCGCAAAGCATCTCCCGCCTTTCCGAAGCGCGCCATCAACTGCCGGAAAGTAACCGGCCCGATGCGGGGCGAACGGATCAGGCGGAGGCGATCGAACCGCTCCTGCTCACTCACTCTCTGGCAGCCCCGATCTTGGGTTCGGTCCCCTTCGCAAGCCGCGCGATATTGGCCCGGTGCCGCCACAACAGGATCAGCGTCATTGCCAACGCTACAGGAACCAGATCAAACCGCCCCATGAACCACAACGCGACCGGGGCGCTAATCCCCGCCGCCATGCCTCCGACTGAAGACCATTTCGTCCCGAACAGCGCCCCCAGCCATACAAGCGCAAACACTATTCCCGCAGGCCAGTGCAGCGCGGTCACCACGCCCATCATCGTCGCTACGCCCTTGCCACCCGCAAAGCGCAGCCACACAGGATAGCAATGCCCGATAAAGGCCATCGCGCCCGCCATCGGCCCGCCATTGTCGATCAACGCCGCGCCGATCAGTACGGCCGCCGCGCCTTTCAGCAGGTCGAGCAACAAGGTCGCCGCCGCAAGCCCTTTGCGCCCCGTCCGCAACACATTGGTCGCGCCGATATTGCCCGACCCAATCTGCCGCAAATCTCCGGCACCTGTGATGCGCGTCAGCAGGAGTCCAAAGGGTATGGAGCCCAGCAGATAGGATATCAGCAGGACGAATGCGGGAAGTAGCCAGGGAGGGTTCATGATCTCGCCGAAATGATTGCGGCGCGACCATAGCGTTGCCGCCGTGGGGGGCAATGGCGAAGCTGCTCCAACCGAAACAAATCCTCCCCATGCCGCGCATGGGGAGGGGGACCGATCGCGAAGCGGGCGGTGGAGGGGAAATGCAAAGGTCGCGCCTTTTTCCCCTCCACCAGCCTTCGGCCGGTCCCCCTCCCCACGCCTTCGGCGCAGGGAGGATCAGGAAACCCCAATATTGACAGCCTCATCCTCACCCGCGACATGTGCGCCATAATGAAGGTCGCCCCATCAGCCCCCCTGCTCTTCTTCGATTCCGGCGTTGGCGGGCTCTCCATCCTCGCGCCAGCACGCGCAGCGTTGCCCAACGCCCCTATCGTCTATGCCGCCGACAGCGCAGGCTTCCCTTATGGAACGAAGGGCGAGGCGGAGATCGCCGCCCGCGTGCCCGCGCTGCTCGGCCGCTTGGTCGAACGCTTCCGCCCCCGCCTTGCCGTGATCGCCTGCAACACCGCCTCGACCATCGCGCTGTCCGCTGTCCGCGCCGCGCTGGACATCCCCGTCGTCGGCACCGTCCCCGCGATCAAACCAGCCGCGCTTCTTTCCAAAAGTCGCGTATTCGGCGTGCTAGGCACCGACGCCACCGTGCGCCAGCCTTATGTCGATCGCCTCACCGCCGAGTTCGGAGCAGACTGCACCGTCCTGCGTCACGGTTCTGCCGCCCTTGTCCAGCTGGCCGAAGCCAAGCTGGGTGGCGAGCCTTTGAACCCCGCTATCGCCCGCGACGCTCTTGCTGGCCTTCTCGATCAGCCCGGCGGCGACCTTATGGACACGGTGGTGCTCGCCTGCACGCACTTCCCGCTGGTGGAGGCGGAACTCGCGGCCGCCGCGCCCAGGCCCCTCACCTTCGTCCACGGCGGGGAGGGCATCGCGCGCCGCATCGCCTACCTGACCCAAGGACAGGGCTGGCCAGCCTCCCCCCCGTCCGGAAAAGCCGTGTTCACGCGCCTCGACAATAGCGTCGCGACGCTCGCCCCGGCGCTGGCTGACTTCGGCCTTACCCAGATGGAAGCGCTTTGAGGGGTGAGACCTTTGGTCCACTCCCAATTTCCTCTATCATCGTGATAGGTATTTCTCCCTAACGCTGCGAACGGTTATCGCTGGTAATGACGCGCGGCAGCAGGTAAACGCCCGCAAGAGGGGAATGCGGGCCACTAAGGGACTAGGGCGTTACGTGAACTACAAGCATATCTTCGCGCAGGCGATCGACCGGCTTCACAGCGAAGGCCGCTACCGCGTGTTCATCGATATTCTGCGGAACAAGGGTGCCTTCCCTAACGCCCGCTGCTTCCACGGCCATAATGGCCCGAAGCCCATCACCGTCTGGTGCTCCAACGACTATCTCGCCATGGGGCAACACCCCAAGGTCGTAGCCGCGATGGAAGAGGCGCTGCACGATGTGGGCGCAGGCTCCGGCGGCACCCGCAACATCGGCGGCAACACCCATTATCATGTCGATCTGGAGGCTGAACTGGCCGATCTGCATGGCAAGGAAGCGGCTCTGCTCTTCACGTCCGGCTATGTGTCGAACGAAGCGGCGCTCTCCACCCTCGCCAAGCTGCTGCCCGGTTGCATCGTGTTTTCCGACGAGCTGAACCACGCGTCGATGATCGCGGGCATCCGCAATTCCGGCTGTGAAAAGCGCGTCTTCCGCCACAATGACGTCGATCATTTGCGCGAGCTGCTCGCCGCAGAAGATCCCGACGCTCCCAAGCTGATCGCCTTTGAAAGCGTCTATTCGATGGATGGCGACGTCGCCCCCATCGCCGAAATCTGCGACCTGGCCGACGAGTTCAACGCGCTCACCTATCTGGACGAAGTCCATGCGGTCGGCATGTATGGCGCGCGTGGCGGCGGCATTTCCGAACGTGACGATGTCGCGCATCGCCTGACGATCATCGAAGGCACGCTGGGCAAGGCTTTCGGCGTCATGGGCGGCTATATCACGGCCGATCAGATGATCGTCGATGTGATCCGCAGCTACGCGCCCGGTTTCATCTTCACCACGTCACTTTCGCCCGTCCTCGTCGCGGGCGTCCTCGCGAGCGTCCGCCACCTCAAGCAGTCCAATGAAGAGCGCGAAGGCCAGCAGGTCGCCGCTGCTACGCTCAAGCGTTTGATGGCGGAATCGGGCTTGCCGGTCATGCCGTCCGTCACCCACATCGTCCCGCTGATGGTCGGCGATCCAGTGAAGGCCAAGCGGATCAGCGACATCCTGCTCGCCGAATATGGCGCCTATGTTCAGCCCATCAACTACCCCACCGTCCCGCGCGGCACCGAGCGGCTGCGCTTCACGCCCGGCCCCGCGCATACGGTGGAAATGATGCAGGACCTGGTTCAGGCGCTCGTCGAAATCTGGGATCGGCTGGAGCTGGAACTCAAGAAGGCCGCCTAACCGGACCTCTTGCGGAACAATAGGGGCATTTCCCATCTTCTTGGATGGATATGCCCCATTGGATCGAACCGCACCCCACCGGAATATACGTCCGCCCCGCTGACGCCTGGATCGATCCATCCCAGCCAGCCGAACGCGCGCTCGTCACCCACGGTCATGCTGATCACGCGCGCGGCGGCCACGGCCATGTCTGGGCGACGCTAGAAACCCTCGCCATCATGGCGCTGCGCTACGGCACGGCGAGCGGGACGCCCGTCGGCTACGGCGAGCATATCCGCATGGGCGGGGTGGACATCTCCTACATTCCCGCAGGCCATGTACTCGGCTCGGCGCAAATCCTGCTTGAACATGCGGGGGAGAGGGTGGTCGTCACCGGGGATTACAAACGCCGCCCCGACCCCACCTGCAAACCGTTCGAACCAGTCCCCTGCGACATCTTCGTAACCGAAGCGACCTTCGGCCTCCCCGTCTTCCGCCACCCTGACACAGGCAGCGAAGTCGACCGCCTGCTCGCCGCCCTCCACGCCCTTCCCGACCGCTGCGTCCTCGTCGGCGCCTATGCACTTGGCAAAGCCCAACGCCTGATCTGCGAAGTCCGCGCGCGCGGCCATCATGACCCCATCTACATCCACGGCGCGATGGAGCGCATGTGCGCGCTCTATCAGGATTTCGGCATCGACCTTGGCGAACTCCGCCCCGCGACGGGCATCCCGGCAAAGGAGATGCGAGGCCACCTCATCGTCTCGCCCCCTTCCGCCCTCAACGACCGCTGGAGCCGCCGCCTGCCCGATCCCATCACCGCCATGGCGTCAGGCTGGATGCGCGTCCGCCAGCGCGCCCGGCAGAAGAATGTCGAACTGCCGCTCGTCATCTCCGACCATGCCGATTGGGACGAACTGACGAGCACCATCCGCGAAGTCGCCCCATCAGAAACCTGGATCACCCACGGCCGCGAGGAAGCCCTGCTCCACTGGTGCATGACCCACCAGATGCGCGCCCGCGCCCTCGAACTGGTCGGCCGCGAAGATGAGGATGAGGGTTGATGATCACCAAACGCCCTCTATCCCCGTTCGCCCTGAGCCTGTCGAAGGGCTTTTCTTTCCTGACAGGAAGTAAAGGGCTTCGACATTCGAACGAGACAAGCGGCTCATTCGGACAGCCCGAACGGACGAGAGCTTTCATTCCATGAGGCAATTCTCCCAACTCCTCGACGGCCTCGTCTATACCCGCTCCCGCAACGGCAAGCTGGACCTCATCGCCCGCTACATGCGCGAAGCTCCAGACCCCGACCGAGGCTGGGCGCTCGCCGCCCTAACCGGCAATCTTGACATCAAAGCCGTCAAAGCCTCAGCCATCGGCGAAATGATCCGCGCCCGCACCGACCCGGTCCTCTACGAAATGAGCCGCGACTATGTCGGCGACCTTGCCGAAACCGTAGCCCTCCTCTGGCCCAAGCGCGAAGACCAGCCCGCCGAAATAGACGACGCCACCCTCACCCTCTCCGCCATAATCGACCGCCTCCACAACGTCAGCCGCGCCGCCGCCCCCGATACACTCGCGCAAATGATGGACCACCTGGACGCCTCCGGCCGCTTCGCCCTCCTGAAACTCGCCACCGGAGGCCTGCGCGTCGGCATCTCCGCCCGCCTCGCCAAGACCGGCTTCGCCCACGCCTTCGACCTAGACGTCGATGATGTGGAGGAATGCTGGCACGCCCTCTCCCCGCCCTACACCGCCCTGTTCGACTGGGCCGAGGGCAGGTCCGGTCGCCCCGACCCCGCAGGCACACCCTTCTTCCGCCCCTTCATGCTCGCCCACCCGCTCGAAGCCGACAGCGTGGACCTGACCCACTATGCCGCCGAATGGAAATGGGACGGCATCCGCATCCAGATCGTCGGCACGGGCGAGCAGACCCGCCTCTACAGCCGCGCCGGAGACGACATCAGCGGCAGCTTCCCCGAAATCGCACAAGCCTTCACCGCCCACGCAGTCCTCGACGGCGAACTCCTCGTCAAAGGCGAATTTCAGGGCGGAGAAGCGGCGAGCTTCAACGCCCTCCAGCAACGCCTGGGCCGCAAGGCGGTGACGGCCAAGATGATGGCCGACTACCCCGCCTTCGTCCGCCTCTACGACATCCTCCTCCACGCCGACGAAGACCTGCGCCCCCTCCCCTGGGCCGAGCGCCGCCCCCGCCTCGAAACCATCGTCCCGATGTTAAACCCCGACCGCTTCGACATCTCTGCCCTGATCGAAGCCCCCGACTTCGAAACCCTTGGCCAGATCCGTGCAGGCGCCCGCGACGCCGCCATCGAAGGCGTCATGCTCAAGCGCCGCGACAGTCCCTATGTTGCCGGTCGCAAGGCCGCGCTCTGGTACAAATGGAAACGCGATCCCCTGACCGCCGACTGCGTGATGATGTACGCCCAGCGCGGCCACGGCAAACGCTCGTCCTTCTATTCCGACTATACTTTCGGCTGCTGGACCGAGGAAGGCGAACTGCTCCCGGTCGGCAAGGCCTATAGCGGCTTCACCGACGAGGAACTGAAGTGGCTAGACCGCTTCGTGCGCACGAACACGGTCAACCGCTTCGGCCCCGTGCGCGAGGTGGAAAAGTCACTGGTGCTGGAAGTCGCCTTCGACAGCATCCACGACAGCAAGCGACATAAGTCCGGCTTGGCGATGCGCTTCCCGAGGATTGCCCGGATCAGACGAGACAAGCCTGCGGCGGAAGCGGATACGGTCGAAGGCTTGAGAAGACTGGTAAGTTAATCCGTCAGTATGTGTCCCTCACCCGAACATATACTTGTCCT
The DNA here is from genome assembly GCF_054771635.1 of Sphingobium sp. TomTYG75. Taxonomy (NCBI): domain Bacteria; kingdom Pseudomonadati; phylum Pseudomonadota; class Alphaproteobacteria; order Sphingomonadales; family Sphingobiaceae; genus Sphingobium; species Sphingobium sp. TomTYG75. Next base: position 85,753 of record NZ_BSRE01000001.1, read on the forward strand.
CTGGAAGCGAACCCCTCTGGCGAACGACCGGTATAGGTAAAAGAGCTAAGACCGATAAAACTGCCAACTCGCGAGACTGTTACGACACCCTGCGCTGACAATGACACAGCTATTTCGCTAGGATTGTCATTGATGACAGACGTTATTACTCCTGATGGCATGCCTGAAAACAGAACATAGTCATTGCAGAAGAGCGCCCGCATCGAACTACAGTCATTTGGTGCAGTATATGAGTAGGGCACGACGCTAAATGGGTTCAGCTCTCTATAATCCGTTATACCTACATAGTCGGTCATAGCAGGGACTGATGCTGAAGCGAATGTTTGCACTGCCGTTTGAATGTCTACTTCTGTGATCGAACTGATCCGCGCGGTCGCCGGGTTGGGCCATTGCGCTAGTAGAATGGCGATTTCCGGAAGAACATAAAATCGATAGGCGTATGCCCATGCTTCGATGGATGTATCATCACTAAGCCTTTCCGGCATTGCGGAAAAATATTTTTGAAGCAAGTCCGCCGCAGCCTCCAGGCGTCCTGGAGGTGAAGACACCACATTGCGACTTTTATTCAAAGCCGCCAAGATGGCGGATTTTTCCGTCAAGCGAGCGTCCCCATTTTCATTTATAATCTGGGCCAGATAGTTCGCTACTTCCTGCACGGAAACGCTTGCATCTATCGAATCGCCGTTCGTATCCTTGGTGAGAACACCCAACGCCAATATCTGCATGTTGATGGTCGTAATGCGCGCGGCATCTTCGCTCACCATCGAACTACTGCTGTTGCGACCCTCAACAGGATTGAAGGTGAGCAAATTCGTCTCACTCCTCAGCGCCATAGGACCAGTCGAAAGGCCTAATGCATTTCGCACGGTTGCTTGATTTCCATGAGCGTCAATCACCGTGCTGAGAGGCGAGATCACCGACGCCCCCACTGGTGCCCTCAACCGTGAAAACGCAAAGCCCATAGTTGAGTCAACACCCAAGGCCTGCATACGATAAAGTGGAGAAGCCGGGATGGTTCCACTAATCCGGGACGGCTTTGCGACGGTGACGGCCGTACCGAAAGTTCCGGTCATTGAAGTGGGAGTGTTGCCGTCCGAGCCGTCACCAAACTGACCATTGCCATTAGCGTCGATCAACACTGTCGATAGAAGTGGGCCGACTGCTACCACCGAAAAGGTTGTGGGCGTCGGTGTCGGGGCAGGCGTTGATGGTGCCGGAGGAGCAGATTCCTCGCCGGATCCGCCTCCGCAACCAGATGTCATTGCTATAATCGAAATAGCCAAAAGGCTATGTTTGAGATATTTAGACTTCATGCCTGCCCCTTGAATGAGTTCCGGAGCTAATCGGAGCTGAGCCAGACGGCAATGACAAATGTTGTCTTTTTAAACAGGGCATTAGCCGAGAGCCGCGAAGCTCTCGCTGTTGGATAGCATAAAGGAGAGCCCCCAATGCCCTACACCGGAAGCTGCCACTGCGGCGCAATCACCTTCACCGTAGCCGCCGACGCGCCCACCGAAGCCATGTCCTGCAACTGCTCCCATTGCAGCCGCAAGGGCTTCCTCCTCACCTTCGTCCCCGCCGATCAGTTCACACTAGACAGTGGCGAGGACAAGCTGACCGACTATCAATTCTACAAGCACAAGATCACGCACCGCTTCTGCAATATCTGCGGCACGCAGTCCTTCGCTGAGGGCAATTCCCCCGACGGCCCGACCCGCGCCATCAACCTGCGCTGCGTGCCCTCGGTCGATATCGACGCGCTCAAGATCAAGAAGGTCGATGGCGCCAGCTTCTAGGACGGACCGCGCGCACCGCATTTCTGCTCGCGCGGAGGCGCACGAAGGGACGGCCTAAGCCCTCTTCCTACCCCTTGGCGGCTTCGCTTCATTCAGCGCAACCGCCGAAAGCACCAGCGCCTTGAACGCCTCCACATCGATATCCTCATTCTCGCGGATATCGATCGCGCGCCTGACATTGCCCTCAAGGCTCGCATTGAACAGCCCCGCCGGGTCATCCAGCGAAGCCCCCTTGGCAAAGGTCAGCTTCACCACCGCCTTGTAAGTCTCGCCCGTGAAGATGATCCCGGCATGGCTCCAGGTCGGAACGCCCCGCCATTTCCATTCCTCGACAACCGCCGGATCAGCCTCCCTGATCAGCCCCCGGACCCGCGCCAGCATCTTGCCCCGCCAGTCGCCAAGTTCCGCAATCCGCGCGTCGATCAGTGCGGAAGCCTGCTGCTCATCGCTCATCCGTTTCACCCATCCCTCGATGAAGGTTCCCGCTTCTGCCAGACTGACTTTGCGCTGTCACGCGCAGCCCCTATATGGGCGCTTTCGCGCGGCGCGCGCGGTTCAGTCATGGAGCAGTGGAATTGAGCAAGGTTCTGGTCATTGGCGCAGGCGGCGTCGGGTCTGTCGCGGTTCACAAGATGGCGATGAACAGTGACATTTTCAGCCATATCACGCTCGCCAGCCGCCGCATCCTCAGCTGCGAGAAGGTAGCCGAATCTGTGAAGGCGCGCACCGGCGTCACCATCGACGTGGCGCAGGTCGATGCCGACAATGTCGCGGAAACCATCGCCCTGATCGAAAAGGTCCAGCCCAAGCTCGTCGTCAATCTGGCCCTGCCCTATCAGGACCTGGCGATCATGGACGCCTGCCTCGCGACCAAGACCGACTATCTCGACACCGCCAATTACGAACCGCGCGACACGCCCAAGTTCGAATATGGCTGGCAGTGGGCCTATCAGGATCGTTTCAAAGAAGCGGGTATCATGGCGCTGCTGGGTTCGGGCTTCGACCCCGGCGTCACCAGCGTCTTCGCCAGCTATATCAAGAAGCATCTGCTCGACCGGATCGACACGCTCGACATTCTGGACTGCAATGGCGGCGACCACGGCCAGCATTTCGCCACCAACTTCAACCCGGAAATCAACATCCGCGAAGTGACCGCCCCCTCACGTCATTGGGAAGGCGGCAAGTGGGTCGAAGGCCCGGCGCTCAAGCACAAGCAGGTCTTCAATTTCGATCAGGTCGGCGAAAAGAATATGTACCTCATGTATCATGAGGAACTGGAATCACTCGCCAAATTCTACCCGGAAATCAAACGTATCCGCTTCTGGATGACCTTCGGCGATGCCTATCTCAAGCATCTCGAAGTCCTCCAGAATGTCGGCATGACCCGCATCGATCCGGTGACCTACAACGGGCAGGAAATCATCCCGCTCCAGTTCCTGAAAGCCGTGCTGCCCGAACCGTCGAGCCTCGGCTCCACGACCAAAGGCAAGACCAACATCGGCGACATCGCGACCGGCATGAAGGACGGCAAGCAAAAGACCGTCTATGTCCTCAACATCTGCGACCATGAGGACGCCTATGCCGAAACCGGCAATCAGGCGGTCAGCTACACCACCGGCGTCCCCGCGATGATCGGCGCTGCTATGATGCTGACCGGCGCATGGAAGGGCGAAGGCGTGTTCAACATCGAACAGTTCGATCCCGACCCCTTCATGGACATGCTGAACAAGCACGGCCTGCCCTGGCAGGTGAAGGAACTGGACAAGCCGCTGGACTTCTGACGGTCCCGTAAGGGATCGTCACCCCGGACTTGATCCGGGGTCTCGTGCCGTCACGCCGTGCCCGACCACCTGAGATCCCAGCCTGCGCTGGGATGACGGAGTATTGAACATGGAAACCAAAGCCGGCGACCCCGCCGCCTTCGCGCATTTCGACCTGCACCGCGTCCCCTCACCCGCCTTTGTGGTGGATGAGGCCGCGATCCGCCGGAACCTGTCCATCCTGCGCGACATAGGCGATCGCGCGGGCATCAAGGTGCTGGGCGCGCTCAAGGCCTTCTCCATGTGGTCCCTCGGCCCCGTAGTCGCCGAATATCTCGACGGCGTCTGCGCGTCCGGTATCTACGAAGCCCGCCTCGGCCGCGAAGAATATGGCGGCGAGGTCGCGACCTACTGCGCCGCCTATAAGCCGGACGATCTGGCGGCGATCCTCAAAATCTCCGACCACGTCATCTTCAATAGCCCCGGCCAGATCGAGCGGCTGAAACCGATCATCGACAATGCCAGAATGAACGGTGTGAACTTCGACATCGGCCTGCGCATAAACCCCCTCCACGCCGAGGGAGAAGTGCCCAAATATGACCCCTCGCAACCCCACAGTCGCCTCGGTTTTCCGATCGACCAGCTACGTCCGGAACATCTCGAAGGCGTCGATGGCCTACACGTCCACAATCTCTGCGAGCAGGACTTCCTGCCCCTCGAACGCACTTGGGCGGCCATCGAATCGCGCGTGATACCGCATGTCGACGGCCTCAAATGGCTGAATTTTGGCGGTGGCCATCATGTCACCCGCGCCGACTATCAGATCGACGATCTGATCGCCTTCCTTCAGCGGATCAAGGCGCAGACAGGCCTCGAACTCTATATCGAGCCGGGCGAAGCAATGGCCCTCGACGCAGGTATCCTGATCGGCGAAATCCTGGACGTCATCGACAACGGCATGCCCGTTGCCATCACCGACATTTCAGCCACCTGCCACATGCCTGACGTCATAGAGGCGCCCTACCGCCCCGCCATGCTGCATGAAGAGGCGGACGGTCCCGCCACGCGACTCGGCGGCCCTTCCTGCCTGGCTGGCGACATCATCGGCGACTATCGAGTCCCCGGCGGCGCGACTCCGGGACGGCGCATCGCCTTCCTCGACCAAGCCCACTACTCGATGGTAAAGACCAACACCTTCAACGGTGTACCGCTCCCGTCTATCTGGCTGTGGAACTCGCAAACCGACGAACTCAAGCAAATCCGCCAGTTTTCATACGAGGATTTTAAGTCCCGTCTCTCCTGACGCACGCTTCATGCCCGCCCGCGCAACAAAATTTACGCATGCGCTTTACAGGGGGGACCCCTACGCATATATCGCCGTTCCGCTGCCCCATGGGACTTCCACCGCAAGGCAGCTTTTAATGCCCTGAACTACACTGGAGGTCCCTTGAGTTGCACAAGCACCATAGCGCGCTGGGGGTAGCGACCGCCCTCAAACCGGCAGCACCGGTAACGCTGATCCGCCCGCAGGCTGCGGCCCGCGCCGCCCGATTCTTCGCTGAGAAGTTTCCGGGGCGCTCGCTCTATGCTGTAAAGGCCAATCCCTCGCCGGACCTGCTCCGGACTTTGTGGGACAGCGGAATCACGCATTATGACGTTGCGTCCATCGCCGAGGTTCGCCTCGTCGCGGAAACGCTGCCGCAAGCGAAGCTGTGCTTCATGCACCCCGTCAAGGCTGAAGAAGCCATTGCGGAGGCGTATCATGTCCATGGCGTGCGCACCTTCTCGCTCGACACCATCGACGAGCTGGAAAAGATTGTGCGCGCCACCGACGACGCCACGGACCTTGAACTCTGCGTCCGCCTGCGCGTCTCGTCCGAACATTCGGAACTGAGCCTGGCGTCCAAGTTCGGCGCGGAACTCGGCGAAACCCGCGAACTGCTGATGGCCACCCGTCAGGCTGCTGATGCGCTCGGCATCTGCTTCCATGTGGGTAGCCAGGCGATGAGTCCACAGGCTTATAGCGACGCCATCGAACGCGTCCGCGCGGCGATCGTCGATGCGGCGGTTACGGTCGACATCATCGACGTCGGCGGCGGCTTCCCGTCCGTTTATCCCGGCATGGAACCGCCTGCGCTGGAAGCTTATTTCGACGCTATCTATCGCGGCTTTGAGAGCCTGCCGATCAGCTATTCCGCCGAACTGTGGTGCGAGCCTGGCCGCGCGCTTTCGGCCGAATATAGTTCCATCATCGTGCGGGTAGAGCGTCGTCGCGGCACCGAACTCTACATCAACGATGGTGCCTATGGCGCGCTGTTCGACGCTGCGCATATCGGCTGGCGTTTCCCAGTCGCCCTGCTGCGCGAGGATGAGAGCGAGGCGGATTTGACCGGCTTCTCCTTCTACGGCCCGACCTGCGACGACATGGATCACATGGTGGGCCCGTTCATGCTGCCCGACGATGTGGCTGCGGGCGACTATATCGAAATCGGCATGCTCGGCGCATATGGCGCGGCGATGCGCACCGGGTTCAACGGCTTCACATCAGAAGCGGTCATTGAGGTGGAGGACGAGCCTATGGCCAGCCTCTACGCCGATCCGGTTCCGGCACGCCGTCGCGCAACTGTCATCAAGCTGGGCTAAAAGGCTCAAGCTCCCCTTTGGAGAGGGTGCCTGTCCCTCGCCGCAAATATGTGGCGAGGGATTTTCTTTAAGGTCGGCGAAAGACCGCCGCCAGTTCGACATGGGTCGACCATCGGAACTGGCCGACCGGCTTCACCTTGTCCAAAACATATCCGCTCGCCACAAGATGCGCCGCATCGCGGGCAAAGCTTGCCGGGTTGCACGAAACATAGGCGATCACCGGCACTGTTGACGCCGCCAACTGCATCACCTGCTCCCGCGCGCCCGCCCGGGGCGGATCGATCACCACCGCTGCAAACCGGTTCAATTCTTCAGGAACCAGCGGACGCCTGAACAGATCGCGATGGTCGGCAACCATGCGCCGTTGAGCGCGATTGGCCGCCAGTTTGAGCGACAGCACCAGATCGCGCGCGCCCTCGGCCGCATATACCGGACACTCCTTACCGACCCCCAGCGCGAATGTGCCAAGCCCGCTAAAAAGATCGGCAACCGCACCGCCTGCAGGCAGAGCCTCTCTCACGACCTCCAGCAAAGCAGCTTCCCCATCCGGCGTGGCCTGAAGAAAGGCGAAGGGAGGGAAGGCTACGGCAACGCCACCAAATGTCATCGTGCCCGGCTCAGGCTCCCAGCGCGTTTGCGGGCCATCGCCTTCATCGATCGTCAATCGCGCCAGGCTGTGAACAGCAGCAAAGTCACGCAACGCCTCATCCGCCGCCAAGCCGGAAACCTGAACATTTTGCAGAAGCAGGTCCACGCCCTGATCGATGAGGGTCATGCGAACATGCGCGGCCCGCCTATCCGGCAGAATCAGGGGCAGCAACGCTCTCAGCGGCTCGATCAGGGCAAAAAGCCGAGGCTCCAATATCTCGCACATCGCAAGATCGATCAGCTTGTGACTACCCGATTCAGCAAAACCGATGGCGATCCGCCGCCCCTCCCGAACGGCCCGTAAGGATGTCCGGCGCCGTGTTCTGGGCGGCGACAAATGAGGCGGCAGCAATGACTCAGCCGCCAGCGGCAGGCCCTGCCCCATCAAGGCGCCGGTCACGCGCCCCGTGACGAACTCAGCGAGGCTTTGTTCATCGACATGCTGCAGTTCGCATCCGCCACAGGCGGGGAAATGAATACAGGGCGCTGCAACATGATGGGGACCAGTTGAAATGCTGCCATCGGCTGCAAGCCTGTCTCCCGGCGCTGCGAGCGGCACGTGCCTCCCATCGGCGGTTACGCCATCGCCCTTTGCGGCGATGCGAATTACAAGATCATTGTCGATGTCGGTCACAGGCGGGAGGCGATAGCCGCTGGCAACCGGGTGATCAAATCATCCGCAACAAACGCCGCTCCTGCACGTCTCGCTGCCTCGCCATGAAGCCACACGGCTTCGCTCGCCGCGCGAAACGGGTCTCCCCCTACCGCAAGCCGTCCAGCCGCCAGGCCCGCCAGAACATCCCCCGTCCCGGCGGTCGATAGCCAGGACGACGCGCCGGTTGCTACAGCAACGCGGCCATCGGGTGCCGCGATGATGCTGTCCGATCCTTTGAGGATCACTATGGCCCCGGTTCGCCGCGCCGCTTCAGCCGCACGATCAATCTTGCTGCCGGGCAGATCGCCAAACAGCCGCACGAACTCACCCTCATGTGGGGTCAGGATCGACGAAGGCGGAACTGGCCCTACCCGCCCCGTTGCCAATAATGTTAGCGCGTCAGCGTCGAGCACCAGTGGATGACCGCATTGCAGCACTGCTTTCAAACGATCGGCTGCATGCTCATCATGGCCCAAGCCAGGCCCGACCAGCACCGCCGCAAACCTCTCGTCCTTAAGTTGCGCCTCTACCTGATCAGGCTCGTCAGCCCGCAACATCACGATAGCGTCCGCAGTGGAAGAAGCTGCGTCCATGACCAGATGCCGAACCATGCCTGCGCCAGAGCGCGCCGCAGCCTCGGCAGCAAGTCGCCCTGCCCCCGCCATGCTGCCGCCCACTATGGCGACCAGTCCACGGCTATATTTATGATCTGTTGCTCCCGGCGCTGTCAGGCGAGGCGGAGCAAGCCTATGAACGGCTCCGTCATCTCCCACGCCAATTTCCGCACAAGTCAGCCGCTTGAACGTACCGGCCGCAGGATGCAGCACATGAGCAGGCTTGAGCGCCCCCAGCGCAATGCAAACGTCGAATTGCGGCACCGGGGACAGCAGTGCCCCACTGTTCGTATCGACCCCGCTCGGCAGATCGATGGTGTAGCTGAGACCGGCTCGCTCCGTGAGGCTGTTCAGCCGTTCGGCAACAACCGTATCCAGCCCACGCGAAAGCCCCGTGCCGAATAGAGCATCGACCATTTGGGTTGCCGAAGCCGCGTCATCGAGGGACTCGATCGGCCCATTCCATGCTGCCCGTGCACGGCGGCTCGAATCCGTGCGGCTTTCCCCCAACGCGGCGACACGGACGGGCACACCCCGCGCCCGCAGCAAACGGGCAATGACAAAGCCATCGCCGCCATTATTGCCTGGACCGCACAGCACCAGAAGGTCCCGCCGACCGCCCGCGCGCCAGATTACCTCTGCCGCCGCAGCCCCCGCGCGCTCCATGAGTTCATATTCTGGGATACCACCCGCGAACACGGCCTGTTCGGCTTGCCGCATCTGGGCTGCGGTCAGGATGGACGTCCCGATCATGGCATAGTTGCCGGAGTAACAGTCGCTGGCAGTCTGTAATGATCCTGGCCCGCGCTTACTTCGATAACAGCGTCGCTAATTACGGCGATCTTCGCGGGCTCCGCACCATCAGCCGATGCCAGACCCCGCCTGTCGTCCAGAATATGAAAACGGCGGAACCCACCATCCGGGTGGCGGATGATTAGAAGCTCTCCGTCCTGTTCGACCGCGCAAATGCGCGCCCATTTGGCGTCGGCACCGATCGCGCAGTCCGCAAGAGCCCTCTTTTCCGATGCAGAGTTCGCAAAGGGGCTCTGCGCCCCTTCGCCCTGATCACAGCCTACCAGGGCGAGGCACAGGAGCCCCGCCCCGGCGATCTGTTCAGATATCCGCATAGACATGGGTTTCGGTCTTCGCTCCGGGATGCGTCACTGCCCCCTTGTAAGCCGGTCCCACATTCTGTGCATAGCGCCAGAGCGCGCCTGACTGATAATCATTCTGGCGAGGCTTCCAGTTCTTTTGCCGCTCGGCCAGCACGGACTCGGAAACCTTCAGGTCGATCGTGCCTGCTTCGGCGTCGATAGCGATGAGGTCGCCATTCTCGACCAGCGCGATCGGACCGCCCTCGGCAGCTTCCGGCCCCACATGGCCAATGCAGAAGCCGCGCGTCGCGCCGGAGAAGCGCCCGTCGGTGATCAACGCCACCTTCTCGCCCATGCCCTGGCCGTACAGCGCGGCAGTGGTCGACAGCATCTCGCGCATGCCGGGACCGCCCTTGGGACCTTCGTAACGGATGACGATAACCGATCCTTCGGCGATGTCGCGCGCTTCGACCGCCGCAAAAGCGTCTTCCTCACAATCGAAAACGCGAGCAGGCCCTTCGAACTGGAGGCGGTGCATGCCCGCGACCTTCACGATCGCGCCATTGGGAGCAAGCGACCCCTTCAAGCCCACGACCCCGCCGGTCGGCGTGATCGGCGACTTGACGTCATAAATGACCTTCTGGTCAGGATTCCAGGTCACTTCCTCGATATTCTCGGCGATCGTCTTGCCGGTGACGGTCATGCAATCGCCATGCAGCAAGCCGTTGTCGAACAAGGTCTTCATCAGCATGTAGATGCCGCCAGCATCATACATATCCTTGGCGACATATTTACCGCCGGGCTTGAGGTCAGCGATGTAAGGCGTCGACTTGAAGATTTCCGCCACGTCGAACAGGTCGAAATCGATGCCGCACTCGTTCGCCATAGCGGGCAAATGCAGCGCTCCGTTGGTCGAGCCGCCCGTCGCAGCGACGATGCGGGCCGCATTCTCGAAGGCCTCACGGGTGCAGATATCACGCGGACGTATATTCTTCGCCAGTAGTTCCATCACTTGACGGCCCGCTGCGACGGCGACCTCTTCGCGGCTCTTGTAGGGAGCAGGCGCCATGTTGCTGTTCGGCAGCGAGAGGCCGATCGCCTCACCCACACAGGCCATGGTGTTCGCCGTATACTGACCGCCGCAAGCGCCGTGTCCGGGACAAGCGACCTTTTCTAGCGCGATCACATCCTTCAGCGGACAAGCGCCCGCTGCATATTTGCCGACCACCTCGAACACATCGACGACGGTAACGTCGCGATTTTCAAAACGGCCCGGCAGGATCGACCCGCCATAAACGAAGATCGACGGCACATTCAGGCGCAGCATCGCCATCATCATGCCCGGCAACGACTTGTCGCATCCGGCAAAAGTGACGAGAGCGTCATAACAGTGGCCGCGCACCGAAAGCTCAACCGAATCCGCGATGACTTCGCGGCTCGCCAGCGAGCTCTTCATGCCCTGATGGCCCATCGCGATGCCGTCGGTGACGGTGATGGTGTTGAACCGGCGCGGCATGCCGCCTGCCTCATTCACGCCCTGACGGCAGAAGTCCGCCTGCATGTCGAGCGTCGTGTTGCAAGGCGCGCTGTCATTGCCGGCCGAAGCAATGCCTACGAAGGGACGGCCAATCTCTTCTTCAGTCAGGCCCATCGCATAATAATAGCTACGATGCGGAGCGCGCTCCGGACCAACCGAGACGTGGCGGCTCGGGAGTTTCGACTTGTCGAATGTATGAGACATAAAACCTACCCTTCTTGCGCGCCTCCTTTCCAAAAAGGGACGAGTCACGCAAGGCTATTGCGGCATTGTAGCACGATGGGGCCAATTATGCTGGCGAAGCGGCTTTGCCCGTTGCCGTCGCTCACCAGATCTTGCCGCATCTCGATGCCGAGATAAGGTATGCCATTGGCTTCGGCATGACGGTTCATGGTCGCGTTCAGCAACCGCCCCGAATAGGGCAGCTGATCGCCGACCATCAGGCCAGCCTCCTCCAGCATCGGAATGGCGATGCGGGCCGCACGGTCATCTTCATTGTAAAGCACGCCAATGTCCCATGGCCGTTCTGCCTCGGGGTCACTTGCCAGTTGCGGGGTGAAGCTGTGCACTGAGAGGATGAAAGGCGACGTCATTCCGTCGAGCAGTCCGCCGATCTGATGATGATAGGGATGATGAAAGCGGATCATGCGATCAGAAAGGTCCGCATGGCGATTGCCCGGAATGGCATGGCCGTCGCTCATCACGGGCAGCAGGCCCGGCGCGTCATCCTCACGATTAAGGTCGATCACAAGCCTGGAAATGCCGCCCAATATCGCAGTGCATCCCAACTGCTCCGCCAGTAACCGGCTGACCTCGGCCGCTCCGATGTCTATGGCGATGTGGTTGCTCAGCAGGGCAGGATCGATATCCAGATCGATGTCGGCAGGCACGTGAGCCGACGCATGATCCGCGATGATGAGCAGGTCGAGGGGGCCGCCTTCCACCTGTGTAAATGCCTCGCTCACGCTCCGCCGATCTCCGTTTCCATTACCCACCAGCCGGGTTGCATCGCTGATATTGTGCGCGCGGCCACAGCTCGCTCGCCCGGATCATCGAACAACGCAAAGCAGGTTGCGCCAGACCCCGACATCCGAGCCAGCCTGACACCCACTTGCTCCCATAGCAGGGAAAGCACGTCGGCAATGACAGGCGCTACCGCGATCGCCGCCGGTTCCAGGTCATTGCGCGCACTTGCGATCACATCGTCGAGGGTCGCAGCGGTTAAGGGGCCTCGATCTAGCCGGTCCCATCGACTGAAGACATCGGCCGTGGAGACGCCGACACCTGGATTGACCAGGAGCATCGCCGTCCCCTCCAAGCCTTGGACATCCAGGGCCTCGAGCACTTCGCCCCGGCCGCGCACCATCTGCGTAACGCTGCTGACGCAGGCTGGCACGTCCGAACCCAGGGACAGGCCGATGCGCTCCAGTTCAGCGCTGGGGAGTCGTGCGTCCCACAACCGGTTCAGCAGTCGCAACATCGCCGCCGCATCCGCGGACCCACCGCCAATGCCCGATGCTACCGGAAGGTTCTTTGTCAGCTTCAACACCGCGCCGCGCGCTTCACCCAAATGGTCCTGCAGCGCCCGGGCGGCTCTCATGACAAGATTATCTGTGCCGGAACCCAATGCCGTGCCGAACGGCCCATCCAGCGTCAGGCTGATTTCCTCCCCATGACCTAGACTTCCGCTGAGGAGGTCTCCGTCCTTCGCAAAGACAAACAGGCTTTCCAGCGCATGATAGCCATCCGGCCGCCGGTCGCGAACGTGCAGGGCGAGATTCACCTTTGCGAAGGCGGTTTCCACCAACATTGCAGCTTCAGGGCGCGACATATTCTGGCGTCATCCCAGTTTTCGCCTTCGCATGAAGTCGCGCCGCCACTTCTCCTTCCGCGAAGATAGCCGCAGCCCGCCAGGCGTAGCGCGCTTCATAACGGCGTCCGGCGGCCCATAGCGCATCGCCCAAATGCTCGTTGATGGTCACATCAGCCGGAGCGCCTTCGGCCGCACGCTCCAGCACCGGCACCGCCGTTTGCACATCTCCAGCCACGAAATGCGCCCATCCAAGAGAGTCCGTTATGGACGGGTCGTCTGGTTTCAGGGCGCTCGCCTTCTTCAAAAGTTCAAGCGCAGCCGGAACATTCTGTCGCCGTTCGACCTGAGCATAACCCAAATAGTTCAGCACCGCCGGTTCATTGGGCGCGATCTTCGCAGCGCGCTCCAGGGCTGCACGCGCTTCGTCCCAGCGGCCCGCCTGCTCAAGCGCACTGCCCTGCATCAGCAACAGAGCCCAAGGCACATTGTCCGCGCCGTAGCGCCCTTCGGCCATCCGGAAAGCGTCAGCAGCCCCGGTGAAATCCTTCGCTTGCGCCAGCAACTGCCCCAGCTTCACCATATGATCCACATCCGCACCCGATGCGTTAGCCAGGGAACGGGCGAGCGATATTGCTGCCGTGCTGTCATCAGACGCCGCGAGTGCATTGACCATCGCCGCCTGCCTGAGCGATCCAAACCAACCTTCTGGCGCGACCTGGTTCAGTTCAGACACAGCCTGGTCCCCGCGCCCGGCCTCGGTCAGCAATTGCGCCAGGGCCAGCCTGCCATCAGCGCCGCCGGGATTGGCGAAGCTGGCGATGCGAGCCAGCCTGATCGCCAGCATACGCGTGCTCTCATCAGATGAAATGTCGGCAGCCAAACGCACAAGCAGCCGGGCAAACCCCTGCGCTGGCGTCAGCGCTCGCCCTGCTTCCCCGACTCCGCGTTTGCGCGCGATATCCTTCCGCGCCAGAGCATAGTCGGCCCGCCCATCAGGAAGCAAAGCCATCGCCTCCGTTCTTGCGCCCCGAGCCGCAAGCTGCGCCGCGAAGGTCAGCCGCATTTCGGCGAGTTCGACCGTGCGCAGCCCGAGCGCGCGATTGATCGCCAGCCTAGCGCCCGCAACGTCTCCACGGCCAAGCGCCTGGAGCGCGAGATGCTCATCAATGTATCGGCGCGCGAGGGAGGCATAACGATCCGCAGGGTTGATCTCGGGCGGCGCAACCCGGTCTTCGCCCACCGCAATCCAGCTGCGGATTATCGGCGCCAGAAAGCCGAAATTGCCTTCAGCCGCGACCCGATCCGTGATCTGACCGGCCGCCTTCCAATCCTTGCGGGTCAAAGCTTCGCCAAGGAACAGGAGCGTCCCGTCCCTCGGCATCAGGCCTTTGGCGTCGAGCAGCCTTGCCGATCGCATGGCCAGAGCCATGTCGCCGCTCATCAAAGCATGCAGGTAGGAACGCCGTGCCACCTCCACACTGTCCGAATCCCCGGCCAGCGCATCGCGATAGCTATTAAGCGCAATGCGCGCCGCTCCATCACTGTCGGCCAACCTGCCCCGCGCATAAGCATGCAGCGCGCTCGACCGATCCACCGATGCGCCAGCAGGGGAAGCCAGCAGCATCGGCAGCAACATCGCAGAGAGCAGGCGCCTACATGTTGGGATAGTTCGGCCCCCCGCCGCCTTCGGGCACGACCCAGTTGATGTTCTGCGTCGGGTCCTTGATGTCGCACGTCTTGCAGTGGACACAGTTCTGGGCGTTGATCTGGAACCGGGGATTGCCCTCATCCTGCCCAACCACCTCATAGACCCCCGCCGGGCAATAGCGCTGCGCCGGTTCGTCATACATGGGGAGGTTGTAGGCGATGGGGATGGACGGGTCCTTCAACTGGAGGTGAACCGGCTGGTCCTCCTCATGATTGGTGTTCGACAGAAACACAGAGGACAGCCGGTCAAAGCTGATTACCCCATCGGGCTTGGGATAGTCGATCTTGTGCCCGATCTCCTTGGGCCAGATCTTTTCATTGTCCGGCTTGTGCTTCATCGTGAAAGGCAGGCCGATCTTCAGCGTGCGCATCCACATATCGACACCCGCCAGCAACGTGCCGATCGTATTGCCGAACTTGGCCAGCAGCGGCTCGGCATTCTTGACCAGCTTCAATTCGTCCGCGATCCAGCTCGACCGCAGGCGATCATCATAGTCGTGCAGGACATCGCGCGAGCGTTCGTTCTGAATCGCTTCAAACGCCGCCTCGGCCGCCAGCATACCGGACTTCATCGCCGTATGCGTGCCCTTGATGCGCGGTACGTTGACGAAGCCTGCCGAGCAACCAATCAGCGCACCACCCGGGAACACCAGTTTCGGCACTGACTGCCAGCCACCTTCATTGATCACGCGCGCGCCATAGGACACGCGGCGCCCGCCCTCCAGATACTGGCGGATCGCCGGGTGCTGTTTCCAGCGCTGGAACTCCTCGAAGGGATAGAGGTAGGGGTTGCGGTATCCGAGGCCAACCACAAAGCCGATCGCAACCTGCCCGTTGGCCTGATGATAAAGGAAGCCGCCGCCGTAGGCGTCAGTCAGCGGCCAAGCCTGCGTGTGGATGACCAGGCCCGGCTTGTGCTTGGCGGGATCGATATCCCACAATTCCTTCATGCCCAGGCCATAGACCTGCGGTTCACAATCCTTGTCCAGTTCGAACTGGCGCT
Organism: Sphingobium sp. TomTYG75; assembly: GCF_054771635.1. Classification (NCBI taxonomy): domain Bacteria; kingdom Pseudomonadati; phylum Pseudomonadota; class Alphaproteobacteria; order Sphingomonadales; family Sphingobiaceae; genus Sphingobium; species Sphingobium sp. TomTYG75. Next base: position 101,023 of record NZ_BSRE01000001.1, read on the forward strand.
TGAGGATCTTGGTCAGGTGGCCGCGCGCGCCTTCCGCGAAGAAGGTATATTTGGCGTGCAGTTCCAGCCCCGGCTGATAATCGCCCTTGCGATTGCCTTCCCGGTCGATACCCATGTCGCCGGTGGCAACGCCTTTTACGCTACCATCTTCATTGTAGAGAATTTCGGCGGCGGCGAAGCCGGGGAATATTTCGACACCCAGGCCCTCAGCCTGCTCGGCAAGCCAGCGGCACAGATTGCCCAGCGACCCGGTATAGGTCCCCTTGTTGTGCATCCATCGCGGCGTGGCGATGTGGGGCACGGGCAATTTGCCGCGCTTGGTCAGGAACCAGTGCTGGTTATCGCGCACGGGAACCTCGGCAAGCGAACAGCCCATGGCGCGCCAGTCCGGCAGCAATTCATCCAGCGCCTTGGGATCGATCACCGCGCCCGACAGAATATGGGCGCCGATCTCGGACCCTTTTTCCAGAACGCACACCGCCAGTTCCTGACCGGCGTCATTGGCCAGCTGCTTCAGCCTGATCGCCGCGGACAGCCCCGCCGGTCCCCCGCCGACGATGACGATGTCATAGGGCATCGATTCCCGTTCGCTCATAATCCCTCCATCGAGACGGGCCGGATAGTTTCCCTCTCCTGTCCGGCCGCCGCATTACTCAAACGATTTACCACTGGTTGCCGATGAAGATTCTTGACCCCGGCGTCAACCTCTGGCCCTAGAAGAACGATGCGGGGAATGACGGAAGACTTGGCCGATGCTGCCAGCGCCTATCTGGCATGGTGGGACATGGCGGGCGTTGATGGCGCGACGACGGAAACGCCGGTCAATTGGCTGCGACCAACGCCCGCGACCGCTCCGCCATCATCCACTTCCCCTCCCGCCACGGTGAAGAAGCCCGGATCGCTTCAGGATTTTACGACCTGGCTCGCTGAGGATGCGGGACAACCCGAGCGCCGCTGGGCCGGAACGCCCATATTGCCGCAGGGACAAGCTGGATCTCCGCTGATGGTGATCACGGACATGCCCGATCCGGCCGACATGGACGCAGGCACATTGCTTGCCGACCGCGCCGGACGCTTGTTCGACGCCATGCTCTCTGCCATCGGCTTGTCGCGTGAAACGGCCTACATCGCTTCCCTCTTTTGCGCGCGCCCACCCGGCGGCATGGTGGAGGCGGCGGATCTGAATGCTGCGGCCGATCGCATGCGCACCCATGTTTCCCTCGCCGCTCCCGGCAAGCTGCTACTTCTGGGCGACCGGACGATCCGCACATTCCTTCCCGTACAAGACAAGCAAGGGATGGAAAGTTTACACTTTTTTAACCATGATGGCGGCATTGTGCCTACTTTAGCCACTTTCCACCCGCGGCTCCTGCTCGGGCAGCCTGCGGCGAAAGCGGAATGTTGGCGCACATTGCAACGCCTGGTCGAGGATATGCATCAGTGATTCGCGCGCTCACCCGATCTTCCTGTCTGGCTCTGGCCGCCATGAGTGCCGCCGCAGCCATGCCCGCAAAAGCGGATAACGCGCCGTCGGCCGCGGCATTCAGGTCCGACTTCAACTCCGCCTTGTCCATCAATGACGCCGACAAGGGGCGTTACTCGGCCATATACGCCGCACTGACGAGCCAGAGTTGGGCTGACGCAAAAGCCATGATCCTGGCGTTGGATCCGCAGGATCCGATGCGTTTCGTTGCCCTCTCCGACCTCTATGTGGCGAAGGACTCTCCACGCGTTGAGCTGTTCGATGTGCTCGACCTGGTGAACAAGGCAGCTTGGCTTCCCAACGCGGATCAGCTTTCGCGGCTGGCGCAAAAGCGCGGCGCGACGATCCTGCCGACCCTCCCGCAAATCCAGAAGATGGTATGGCTGGGTTCGGCCCCCCGCCGCGAATATGTCGCCACGACGAAGACCGACCTGCTGGCCCAGGCGCTGGTTGGCCAGATCACGCCTTTCATCAAGAATGATGATCCTGTCGGAGCGGAAACGCTGCTGGCGTCCGGGGAAATCGGCCTTACTCCTGAAGGTGTGACGGAGGTGCGCCAGCGTGTCGCCTGGTCCTATTATATCGAGAATAACGACGCCGACGCACGCCGCATGGCCAACCGAGCGCTCGAAACCCGTTCGGGCAGCGACTGGACGGTACAAGCGCACTGGACGTTGGGACTCGCATCTTGGCGGCAGCATGATTGCGCCACAGCCGCGCCTGCGTTCGCCAATGTTGCGGCTCTCGCTGGAAATGCCGACATGCGTGCAGCGGGAGCCTATTGGGCTTCCCGCGCCTATATGGTCTGCGGTCAGGCCGAAAAGGTCGAAAGCCTTCTAAAGACCGCAGCTCGTTCCGATGAAACCTTCTATGGCTTGCTTGCCCGCGAGACGCTGGGCATGCCCGTTGGCGGCGCCAAAATGGCGCCCCACTTTAGCGCAGCCGATTGGCAGCAGCTCAAGGACAGCCCGAATGTCCGCGCGGCCATTGCTCTTGCGTCCATCGGGCAGATCGCGAAAGCCGACCAGTTCATCCGCCACCAGGCGCGGCTGGGCGGCGCGGCCCAATATGACGCGCTGCTGAAACTGGCCAACGCTCTCAGCCTTCCCGCCACTCAGCTTTGGCTCGCGCACAATGGTCCGGCGGGTAAACAGCCTGGCAGCTTCGCCCGCTTCCCGACGCCCGACTGGCGTCCGGATGGCGGATGGCGCGTCGATCCCGCATTGATCTATGCCCACACACTTCAGGAATCAGGGTTCCGTAGCGACGTCGTCAGCAGTGCAGGTGCCCGCGGCCTGATGCAGGTCCTGCCTGGCACCGGCAGCGACCTGGGGCTTTCCTCCCCTGCCCAACTCTTCGTGCCATCGACCAACATGGAATATGGCCAGCGTTACCTGGAAAACCTCCGCAACATGAGCGCCACCGGCGGGCTGCTGCCCAAGGTCATGGCCGCCTATAATGCAGGCCCGCTGCCCGTCGAACGGTGGAACAGCGAGGTCAAGGACAATGGCGACCCTCTCCTGTTCATGGAGTCGCTGCCCTATTATGAAACCCGCGCTTATGTGAACATCGTCATGCGCAACTACTGGATGTATCAAATCCAGGCGAAGGGCAGCGCCGATTGCCTCACCGGCATGGCGCAGGGCATGTGGCCGACTTTCCCCACCGCCAAGGGGACGCGCATGGTCAGGCTGAGCCAGAACAGCAATCTGTCCGCACCCAGCATCGCGGGCGGCTCTGACTAATGCCGATCGATGAGGACCTGCCATTTCTGCCGGTGCGAATTGCGGTCCTGACGGTGTCCGACAGCAGAGGCCTTGCAGACGATCGATCCGGCGACACCTTGGTCGAGCGGATAAAGGCTGCGGGCCACATACTGGCTGCGCGCTATATCGAAAAAGATGATCGAGCCGCCATCGTTGCGCGCCTGCACAGCTGGATTGACGATCCACAGATTGATTGCATCATCTCCACGGGAGGCACGGGCGTCACCGGTCGCGATGTGACCCCGGAAGCGATCGCCCAGGTCCAGGACAAGGAAATACCTGGCTTCGGCGAACTGTTCCGCTGGCTCAGCTACCAGACGATCGGAACCTCGACGATACAGTCGCGAGCCACCGCCTGCGTCTCGCGCGGGACTTATATCTTCGCACTGCCAGGTTCTACCGGCGCGGTGAAGGATGCTTGGGACGGCATTCTCTCCACCCAACTCGACAGCCGTTATCGCCCCTGCAATTTCGTCGAACTGATGCCCCGCTTGATGGAGCGCTGACGAACTGGCCCTTGCTACAATGTTCCTATTATGTTCTAATGGAGCATGGTTGCTGAAAAGGGTCGAGGCGCGACGTTGAATGTCGCTAGTCACCGCTTCAATATCGCGGAACAGATCGCTGAAGGCGACTGGCTCGATACGCTAGATGCCATTGATGGCCCGGCACCGCGCCGTCGCACACAGATCACCGTCGAACATCCCCGCACTATCATCAGCCGCAACAAGTCGCCTGATCTCTCCTTTAGCCAATCGATCAACGCTTATCGAGGCTGCGAGCATGGATGCATTTACTGTTTTGCCCGGCCAACCCACGCCTATCATGATCTGTCACCCGGCCTAGATTTCGAAACCCGCCTCTTCGCCAAGCCGGATGCGCCCGCCCTGCTCCGCGCCGAACTGTCAAAGCCGTCCTACAGAGTCTCCCCTATCGCGATGGGGACCAATACCGATCCCTATCAACCGATCGAACGGGAATGGAAGATCACCCGCCAATCTATTGAGATATTAGCTGAATGCCGCCACCCACTCTTCATCACGACAAAGTCCGACCGGGTTCTTCGCGACCTCGATCTTCTGAAGGAGATGGCGCGCGACCGACTCGTTGCCGTGATGATCTCCGTAACGACCCTTGACCCAAAGGTCGCGCGCACTCTCGAACCCCGCGCGGCCCATCCATTTCGGCGGATTGAGGCTATCCGTCAGCTGGCGCAAGCAGGTGTGCCGGTCGTCGCCAGCGTCTCTCCCATAATCCCCGCCATCACGGACCATGAGATAGAGGCCATAGTCGAGACGATCGCCGCCGCCGGGGCTCGCGACGCCACCTTTATTCCGGTGCGACTTCCCTTCGAGGTGGCGCCCCTATTCCGCGCCTGGCTTCAAGAACATTACCCAGACCGAGCGGCAAAAGTCATGGGAATCATTCATGAAATAAGGGGAGGCCGCGACAATGATCCTGATTTTGGGACCAGAATGCGCGGTCAGGGGGTTTGGGCCGACCTGATACGCACCCGTTTCATCAAAGCGCGAAAACGCGTCGGCTTTTCAGGCGAGAAGCTGATGCTCAGGACCGACCTGTTCCATCCGCCCGCAGGTCCACAGCTTCAACTCTTTTGATCAGGCCGTTGCCGCAACCAGCCTGAAGCCGGAGCGCCGAGTCCGTGCCCGATACCCATCCGCTTTCGGCTCCATCCGTTCGAATCTTTGGATGGACAAGCCCGGAATGAGCGCGATCGCGTCCACCTGATCCGCCCCGATCAGGAAATCATCCCCAACGAACATCCGCGCAGCCTTTCCGCCCGCCAGTGGGGTACGCAGGAAAACTTCGCTGCGCCCGCCCCTGTTGCGTAGCAGCAGTTCCGCCAACGCGTTGACAGCTGATGCATCCTGCACATCCACGACCAATTCCATCCGCGATGCGCTGGCGAGTTGGTTAAACTGCTCCACGCCTCTGATCGTCACGCGAGGTGTTTCCTCGCCCGGCATACGATCCAGCTCTACCATCAACAGGGCGCAATCACCGTCCCGCGCCATAACCTCGATAGCCTTGCATGCATCTTCATCGAAGCAACTCGCCTGAAATTGCCCGCTGCTGTCGGAGAATGTCGCTGCCGCATAGCGCGCACCGCGTCGCGTTTCGCGCCAGCGCACCTCTTCCACCATCGCGGCCATGACCGCATTGGCGCGCCCGCCCTCCGCGACCTGCTCGGCACAGATCGCTCCGTAGCTTCTCGCGCCACGCGCCTCAGCCAGATGACGATAGCGATCAACAGGGTGCGCCGAGAAGTAGAAGCCAAAGGCTTCCTTTTCCTGCGCCATCCTGTCCGCAGTGGACCAAGTCTGATGGGGCGGAATTCGGACGTCTGCATGCGGCGTCTCGACGTCGCCAAACAAGCCGCCCTGCCCGCTTTCGCGCGCTTCAGCAGCACTGGCGGCAACGCTCAGGATAGTATCCGCCGCTGCATGCACTCCAGCCCGGTCGGGATGGATTTCGTCGAACGCGCCTGATGCTGCGAGACTTTCAAGCTGGCGGCGGTTCAATAATCGCGGCTCTATCCGGTCTGCAAAGTCATCGAGGGACTTGAACGACCCACCCGCATCCCGCTCGGCAACCAGCTGCTCCATCGCCTTTTCGCCGACGCCCTTTAGCCCCCCCAAGGCATAGCGCACCGCGAAACCAAGGCGCGCATCCTCACCCTCATGCTGGATCGGTTCAACGGAGAAGTCGGCAAGGCTGCGATTGATGTCGGGCGCAAGGCAGCTGAGGCCCATGCGCCGCATGTCATCGACAAAGATGGTCAGCTTATCCGTGAGATGGATATCGAACGCCATCGAGGCGGCATAGAATTCCGCCGGATAATGCGCTTTCAACCACGCCGTCTGATAGGCAAGCAGCGCGTAGGCGGCAGCATGGGACTTGTTGAATCCATAGCCGGCGAACTTGTCGATCAAATCGAACAGCTCATTGGCTTTGGCGGCCGGAATGTCGCTCCCGGCGCAACCTTCCACGAACCGCGCTCGCTGCGCATCCATCTCCGCCTTGATCTTCTTGCCCATGGCGCGACGAAGAAGGTCAGCGTCCCCAAGGGAATAGCCCGCCAAAATCTGGGCGGCCTGCATCACCTGTTCCTGATAGACGAAGATGCCATATGTCTCTTCGAGGATAGGCTTCAGGAGAATATGAGGATATTCAATATCTTCCTGGCCGTTTTTACGGCGCCCGAACATAGGAATATTGTCCATCGGACCGGGCCGATAGAGCGAAACGAGCGCAATGATGTCGCCGAAATTGGTGGGCCGAACGGCGGCTAGCGTCTTGCGCATGCCTTCCGATTCCAGCTGGAACACGCCGACCGTGTCGCCCCGCTGAAGAAGGTCATAAACCGCCGGATCGTCCCAACTGAGAATGCTCAAATCGATCTCGACGCCGCGCCCGGCCAGCAGCTGGACCGCCTTTTGCAGAACAGACAGCGTTTTGAGACCCAGGAAGTCGAACTTCACCAATCCCGCGCCTTCGACATATTTCATGTCGAACTGGGTCACCGGCATGTCCGACCGCGGATCGCGATAGAGCGGCACAAGCTGTGACAGCGGCCGGTCGCCAATGACGACGCCCGCCGCATGCGTTGAGCTATGTCGGGGGAACCCCTCCAGCTTCATCGCATAGTCGATCAGCCTTTTGACCTGATTGTCATTGTCATATTCGGCCTTGAACTCAGCCACGCCGTTCAAGGACCGTTCCAGCGTCCAGGGATCAGTCGGATGATTGGGCACCAGCTTGGCGAGCCGATCGACATGGCCATAGCTCATCTGCAGAACGCGTCCGGTATCCTTCAGCACCGCGCGCGCCTTCAACTTACCGAAGGTGATGATCTGCGCCACATGGTCGGAGCCATATTTCTGCTGAACATAGCGGATCACTTCACCGCGTCGCGTTTCGCAGAAATCGATGTCGAAGTCCGGCATGGAAACGCGTTCGGGGTTGAGGAATCGTTCGAACAGCAACCCCAGTTGCAGGGGATCAAGATCGGTAATGGTGAGCGCCCAGGCAACCACCGAGCCAGCGCCCGAACCGCGGCCCGGACCCACGGGAATATCCTGTTCCTTCGCCCATTTGATGAAGTCGGCAACGATCAGGAAGTAGCCGGGGAAACCCATCTGAATGATGATGTCGGTTTCGAATTTCAGCCGGTCGAAATAGGGCTGGCGGGCCTCATCTCCCTCAATCCCCGCCTTTTCCAGCCGCCACTCCAGTCCTGCCGTTGCCTGTTCCCGCAACATCTGCGCTTCGCCTTCGATGTCGCCAGCGAGACTCGGCAGGATAGGCTTGCGTTTTGGTGCAGCGACCGCGCAGCGTTGGGCGACTACAAGCGTGTTGGCTAGCGCCTCCGGCAAATCCTCAAACAGCCGCTTCATCTCTGCGGCCGGTTTCATCCAGGCGTCAGGCGAACTCGTCCGCCGGTCGGGAGTTTCAACATAGGCCCCGTCGGCGATGCAGAGCATCACATCATGCGCCTCGTGAAAGTGAGGCTCAGCAAAGCAGGTCGGATTGGTAGCGATCAGCGGCAGATCACGCGAATAGGCAAGTTCGAGCAATTCAGCTTCCGCCCTGCCTTCGACAGGATCGAGCCTCCGGCAAATTTCGACATATAAGCGATCCGGAAAGAGGGTCTGAAGCCGGTCAGCATAGGCAAACGCAGCGTCGGGCTGGTCCTCCGCGAACAATCGAGCAAGCGCTCCCTCCGCTCCAGCGGTCAGAGCGATAAGCCCTTCCGTCCTGCCGACCAGCGCATCCAAGGTAACGTGGGGGACTTCTTCGACCGGACGGTCGAGGTGAGCCATTGAAACCAGCGCGCAAAGATTATCGTATCCAGCTTCATCCTGAGCATAAAGCGCCAGCCAATCATGCACAGCAGCGGCATTGGCAGGGCGCCCGGGCCGCAATATGCCCAGCATGGCTCCGATTATCGGCTGAACGCCCTCGCCCTTGCAGGCATCTGAAAAAGCCATCGACCCATAAAGGCCATTGCGGTCAGTGATCGCTGCTGCCGGAAAGCCCAGCGTTCGCGCTTGCTTCGCGATCTTTTTCGGCTCGATCGCGCCTTCCAACATGGTGAAAGAGGAAAAAATGCGAAGGGGTACAAAACCGGCATGAGGCATTCGGCATTGATAGCGCCGCTACCACCTCGGGCGCCAGTCCTTCTTGAGAAATGCTGTGGATAAACGGCGGCGTTCGTCTGCTCGCAAGCTGCGCCAATGTGGCGCAATCTCCGGGCCGCTTGCCCCATGATTAAGCATTCTCCAACTTCTCACACATAATTGCACGCATATGCGTTTATCCACGATCACCAACTGGGCTTATGGCGCCACCGTACTCCTGACGCTCGCTTCCGGCACGACGATGCTCATGGCATCAGGCGCTGAAAAGGCGGAACGCACCGCAGTCGAGCAGCGCGCGGTCTTTGATCAGCTGACGGCCGCGTTGCTCGAAGACAGCTACCGACAGACGGAGCAGGCGCGGGCATTCTCGATTACCGGAGATCCCACTCACGTCATTGCGTACCGGCGCGAGAAAGCTGCACTGCGCTCGGTCGAACAGCGTATCGACAGGTTGCGTGATGCGGGTGCTACTGAGGCCGAACTTCGTGCTCTTCGCGACGCCCTACATTGGACCGACGCTCTCACCGATGAACAGGAAGCGGCCTTACGCGCCGTCGAGGCAGGCAATCGCGACACTGCACGGACGATATTGTTCGGCGATGAATATGGCCGCGAACTCGACCGCATCGGTGCCCAGATCGGCAAGTTTCAGTACATGCTAGATCAACGTACCGAAACGATGATCGCCCGTGCCACAACGACTGCGCGGCAATGGCGAAGCATGTCCGAAATCATGCTCGGCGCCACGGCGCTCCTTTTTCTCTGTGTTCTCTATTTCATTCTCAAACAGCGCATCCTGCACCCCGTCGTTCGCCTGAGCGATGTAGTTACCCGTTTGGCCGCACAGGACTTCGCAGCAATCCCGCCGGAATTTTCGCATGTCGACGAAATCGGAGATATGGCTCAGGCGATCCGGATCTTCCGCGAAAATGGCCTGGAGCGGCAACGGCTGGAGAAGGAACGCGACGCTGACCGGATCATGCAGGACCTTCTTTCCCGCATGACGCAGCGCCTTCAGGGTTGTGACAACAGCTCCGATCTGATCGACGTCGTGCGACGGTTCGCGCCGGAGATCGCACCCGGCTTCGCGGGCAGGCTATACATCCACGACGCCCGCCGGAATGCGATGCGCCAGGCTTGCGACTGGTTGTCGCCACTATGGTCGAACGAGGAATTTCCCCCTTCAAGTTGCTGGGGATTGCGTCGCGGCCAGACGCACCGGCCTTCGGGGAACATAATCGACATTCCTTGCGAACATCTGGGCGGGCAATGTTCGGCTTCGACCATCTGCATCCCGCTGGCTGCGCAAGGTGAGACCATTGGTCTCCTTTATTTCGAAGAGCCCAGCAGCCTCGCAGCCGATCAGATCGAGAGGACCGAGAAATATCTGGAGATGCTGGCCGAAAATATCGGGCTGGCGCTGGCAAACCTCCGCCTCCGCGATGCGCTGCGAGAAATGGCGATGGTCGATGCGTTGACCGGCCTCGCCAACAGGAGGCGGTTCGACACCGCACTTGAAGACGCGGTGGCGGTCAGCACGCGCGATCGCTCTCCTCTGGCGTGCCTCATGATCGACATCGATCATTTCAAACGCTTCAATGACGCATATGGCCATGATGCCGGAGATGCGGTGCTGCGGGCCGTGGGCGGTGTGCTCGATGACTCGCTCCGTGAAGACGGTGTCGCCTTCCGCTTGGGTGGTGAAGAGTTCGTGCTGTTGATGCCCGGATTTTCGCTGGATCAGGCGATCGATCGTGCGCGGCATGTCCAAGCGAGGATTCAAAATCTGCGCGTGCAGCATGGCCATCAAGAGCTTGGCCCTATCACGGCTTCATTCGGGCTCGCCGCCTATCCCGATCATGGCAAACCCGGACAACTCGTCCAAACCGCCGACGCCGCGCTCCTTCGCGCAAAGGCGCAAGGACGAGACCAGATCGTGGTAGCCACTGTCCGTGAAGATGCCTCAGTTCAGGCCTGAATCTTCCTCCAGCAACCCTTCATGAAGACGGACGACGCGATCCATCTTTTCCGCGAGCCTTTCATTATGGGTCGCGACCAGAGCGGCGGAGCCTTCCTCCCGCACAAGGCTGAGAAATTCGGCCAGCACGATATCGGCTGTCCGTTCATCCAGATTCCCCGTGGGTTCATCGGCCAGGATCAAGGCAGGCCGGTTTGCGAGTGCCCGAGCCACCGCCACGCGTTGCTGCTCGCCACCAGAAAGTTGGCTCGGCCGATGATCCAGACGATGACCAAGGCCCAAGGATGTCAGGAGCGACTCGGCACGTGCACGTGCCGCATGGAACTCCTTGTCGCGGATAACCTGGGGGAGGATGACATTTTCGGCCGCGTTGAAATCCGGCAGCAGATGGTGGAATTGATAGACGAAGCCCAATGCATCCCTGCGCAAACGCGTCCGCCCGTCATTATCGAGGCGCGCAGCTTCCTCACCATCGATGCGGATGGACCCGTCGAATCCGCCTTCCAACAGACCGACCGCCTGCAACAGGGTCGATTTGCCGGACCCTGACGGCCCGAGCAGCGCCACGATCTCTCCCTCTCCGACGGTCAGGTCGACGCCGCGCAGGACCTCGATCGTGACACCTCCTTGAGTGAAGCTGCGCTTCAGGCCCGCAACCTTCAATATGTCATTCATAGCGCAGCACCTGAACGGGATCGGTATTGGCAGCCTTGAAGGCTGGATAGAGCGTAGCAAGGAAACTGAAAATCAACGCCATCAGGCAGATGATCGTGATTTCGATAGGGTCTGGCTTGGCCGGCAGTTCGGTCAGAAAACGGATCGAGGGATCCCACAAATTCTGCCCGGTCAGGAACTGGATCGCATTCACCACACTCTGCCGGAAAAACAGGAAGGTGAAGCCCAGCACCATCCCGGCCACCATGCCCAACGATCCGATGGTCACGCCCACGGTCATGAATATCTTGACGAGCCCAACCCGGCTTGCGCCCATCGTTCGCAAGATCGCGATGTCACGTGTTTTCGCTCGCACCAGCATGATCAGCGAGGAAAGGATGTTGAAAACCGCGACCAGCACGATGATCGAAAGCACCACGAACATCGCGACCCGTTCAACGGCCAGTGCTTCAAAGAGGGAGGCGTTCATCTGGCGCCAATCGGTCACGACAGCCCGACCCGCAACCTTTCCAGCCAGCGGTTCCAAGATCGTTCCCACCCGATCAGCATCCACAGTCTCGATCTCGATCATCCCGACCACGTCGCCGAGCAACAATAGGGTCTGCGCATCTTCCACAGGCATCACGACGAACGCCTTGTCGTAGTCGTAGACACCCACCTCAAAGATCGCCGCCACCTGATAGGAAATCTGGCGCGGTACAGTACCGAACGGCGTCGATCGCCCTGCGGGATTGATTATGGTGATGCTGTCGCCAAGCTGAAGGCCCAGATTTTCAGCCAGTCGCGATCCTATGCCAACCTTGCCCGCGTTGGCGGTGAGGTTATCCATGCTCCCTGCCAGCACCTTCGCCTTTAGTGTCGCATTGTTCCGGATGTCCTTGACGGTCATGCCCCGGACGAGGACCGCTTCGACCCGTCCCTGAAAGCTGCCGAGCAGCGGCTGTTCGATAAGCGGCGTTGCGCTGGTGACGCCGGGCGTCGCCTTTGCTTCTTTCAATATGGATCGCCAATCGGGCAACCGTCCACCATAGCCCTGCACCACCGCATGGCCATTCAGTCCCACAATTTTGTCGAACAACTCAGCGCGGAACCCGTTCATCACACTCATCACGATGATGAGCGCGGCCACCCCCAACATCACGGCGGCGAGGCTTATTCCGGCGACGAGGAAAATGAATCCTTCCCCCTTCCCAGGCAGCAGATAGCGCTTGGCAATCATACGTTCGTAGCGTGACAAGATCATAGTGGCGCGAACGGCCCTTTGCGTGATGTTAATTACTGCCCGTCTAGCAGGGTCTCAACTAACGGCAAGCATCGCAGATTGTTGCACGCCAGCCACAGGCGTGAAGCTAAAATCTTCCCGTACGGAAATAGCCCGTGACAGCGGGCCTTCGGAGCCATAGCAAAGTCATCGAAGCACAGGTTAATGGCCGTGGTTCAGGGATACTGCTTCCCGCTTCAAGCTTAGGGGGCTGAGAAGTGGTTGAGGCAGACCAAGGGGGAGACGAGCAATCGTCCATTAGTGCCCGGATCGTGGAAACACGATCCGGGCACTTTTGATTCCGGCCGAAACAGGCCTCTTGAAACCCGATTTCGTTCAACCATATCAACGACGCACGGCCGCCTGATGGGGTCGCGCATCGTATCGCCGGACGCCAGCATGGGTCCGGTATGATCATTTTGCTCTGATGGAGATTATGACATGCGTGGTTTTGACCTTACCCCCTATCGCCGCTCCACTGTGGGTTTCGACCGACTTTTCGATCTGATCGAAAACAATGCCCGGTTGCAGCAGGGCGACAATTATCCCCCTTTCAATATAGAGCGTCTTTCGGAAGACCGCTATCGGGTTACGCTTGCCGTGGCGGGCTTTCGGCCTGACGAAATCGATATCACTGCTCAACAAAATCTGTTGCAGGTTGTCGGACGCAAGGAAGATAGCCCGAACTCCGATCGCTCAAAATTCCTGCATGTCGGTATCGCCAATCGCAGCTTCGAGCGGCGTTTCGAACTGGCCGACTTCGTGCGGGTGGAAAAGGCCGATCTTGCGGACGGCCTGCTGACGATCGAACTAGTCCGCGAAATTCCTGAAGCGATGAAGCCAAAGAAGATCGCTGTGAATGGCGTGCAGCTGGTCGATATCAACAAGGATCGCGACGCAGCCTGATCGGATGTTCATGGGGCGCGGCCTGAAGGTCGCGCCCTTTTTGCATCTCAAATCTCTACCTGGCTACCCAGTTCGACAACGCGGTTGGTCGGAAGGCGGAAGAACTCCATCGCGCTTTCCGCGTTTCGCAGCATCCAGGCGAAGATTTTTTCTCGCCACAGGGGCATTCCTGGATTGGCAGACGGCAACAGGGTCTGGCGTGCCAGGAAGAAACTGGTCTCCATCATCCTGAATGCCTGACCACATCCGGTGACATTCTTGAGGGCCGCGGGAACATCCGGTTCCTGCATGAACCCATATTCCAGCACGAGGCGGAAAAATCCCTTCCCAAGATCCTCCAGCCTGCATCGGCCATCATCCTCAACGACTGGAACGTCCTTGATCTTCACCGTCAGCAGGATGACCCGCTCATGCAACACCTTGTTATGTTTCAGATTGTGGAGCAAGGCATGGGGAACGCCGTTTGGCGTGGATGTCATGAACACGGCCGTCCCCGGAACGCGCACGGCGCTGTTAGCGGCCGAGGCTACGAACACAGGGATTGGCATCGCGCCTTCGCGCAAGCGATCCTGCACCAACCGACGTCCACGCGACCATGTGGTCAGCAGCGTGAATACGACGAACCCGATTAGCAGCGGGAACCAGCCGCCATCCGGAACCTTGGTAAAGTTGGCCGCGAGATATGCGCCGTCCACAATGAAGAATACCGCAAGCAAGGGTGCGGAATAATACCAGCGCCACTTCCACAGCCGATAGAGCAGCACGGTTAGCAGCAGATTGTCGATGAACATCGCTCCGGTGACGGCGATGCCATAGGCGGCAGTCAGATTGGACGATGTCTGGAACACCAGCACCAGCAGGATGACCATCACCATCAATCCCCAATTGATGAGGGGGATATATATCTGCCCCGCGGTCGAGGCACTGGTATGCGCGATCCGCAAGCGGGGCATGAAGCCCAGTTGGATCGCCTGCTGCGTCACTGAAAATGCGCCGGAAATGACTGCCTGGCTGGCGATTATCGCTGCCAGAGTCGCGAGGCCGATCAGAGGCAACTGCGCCCATTGGGGTGCCAGATGATAGAAGGGGCTGTGGAGCGCAGCCGCGCCCTCGCGAAACAACAGAGCCCCCTGCCCCATATAGTTCATCATCAACGCCGGGAGGACGAAGCAAAGCCAGGACACGCGGATCGGGCTGCGCCCGAAATGACCCATATCGGCATACAGCGCTTCCGCCCCGGTCACCGCAAGGACGACCGCGCCCAAGGCGAGGAAGGCCGGCAACGGATCGGTCATGAAGAACATGAACGCCCAATAGGGATTGAACGCCAGGAGAATGCCAGGCGTCTTGATTATGCTGATGATGCCCAGGGCCGCGATCGTGACGAAATACAGCAGCATGATGGGGCCGAATAGGGCAGCGACGCGATTGGTCCCAAAGCCCTGAATCCAAAACAGGCACACCAATATGATCACTGCGGCAGGTAGAATCGCGGGCGCCAGTTCAGAGTTATAAACGGCGAGGCCTTCCACAGCCGACAACACTGACACCGCGGGGGTGATCATGGAATCGCCGTAGAAAAGCGAGGTCGCGAACACGCCCAAAAGGACGATGCCGCGCGACCATCGCTGAGTCTTTGTCTGTCCGTTGATCAGCGCGAGCAGCGCAAGGCTGCCACCTTCGCCCTTGTTGTCGGCGCGCATGATGATCGAGACATATTTCAGCGTCACGACCAGCATCATCGACCAGAACATCAGGCTGATGACGCCAAGGATGTGATCGGGATCGAGTGCCAGATGATGATGGCCCGCGAAAGTTTCACGAAAAGCGTAGAGCGGGCTGGTGCCGATGTCGCCGAACACGATGCCGATCGCCCCGACGACAAGCTTGGCCGTCGCTTTCTGGCCCGCGTGGCTATGTCCTTCGGACTCGTCGTCCTGCGCGCTCGCGACGGCGCTCGCCAGTTGATCAGCCATGAAGGAAACGCCAGATGGTCATGATCATACGACACTCAAGCCAAGGCATGCGCACGGGGACAATCCCGCTTAACTCACAAGGATGGCGCGCGCCCTATCACGCCTCCCTGAGCAGCGCAATTGACGAGCCATGTCATTGAACCGCAGGCGGGCTGTCAGCCAGCATCGCGTCGATACGCTCAATGTTAAGCTCCAGTTCCGCCTTGATTTTCGAGCCTTCAGGCGCCCTTGCAGCCAAAGGCGCCCAAAGATCGCGGGCGGCCTGTAACTGGCCCGCTCGAACGAGAGCCAGGCCGTAGAAATAGGGCGGAGCAGGCGCTTGTGGGTCAAGCGACATGGCGCGCCGGTAAGCAAAGTCAGCGCTCGGCGACACCACACCGTCGGCATGTGCCACAAGCGCATTGCCCAGACCCAACCACAGGTTGGGATCACCGGGCGATTGTTTGATGCCCGCAAGCAGCACGTTCGCCGATTCTTTCGTCTTGCCCTGCCTGCCAAGGCCGTCTGAGAGCATCAGCCACTGCCCTGCCGGACCATAGCGCTCCGCCATGCCGCGGCGTAGTTGGGCGACTTGCTCATCAAACTGCTTGCCGTTCGAAGCAGCAGCATTTCTGGGCGCTCCCGCCAAGCCAGGATTTCCCTGCCATGCATAACCGGCAAGGCCGAGTAGCAGAGCGGCAGCCGTCAACTCCCATGAAACGCGCGGAATACGGCCGACGGCTACCAGAAGCGCCATCAGGCAAATAGCAAACGCAGCCGCTATGACCCATCCTGTCATCGCGGTCCTCCCCGCTTAATCCGGCCGCGCACAAGCAACAGCCCAAGGCCGATCAGCAGTAATGGCGCGCCCCAAAGCGGCCAAAGAACCGGGTCCGCCGTAGGCTCATAACTTACCCAATCGCCGTAACGTTCAATGAGCCAGCTCCGGATATGCTCGGGTTGTTCCCCCGCCATGATCCGCTCCCTGATCTGGGAACGCATATCACCTGCCAGACTGGCGTTGCTGTCAGCGATAGATTGGCTCTGGCAAGTGAGGCAGCGAATCGTCTCCATCAGCGCCTTCGCCTTTCGCTCGAGCGCCGGATCATCGATTTGCCGGTCTGCATAGGGAGCCGGAGGAAGCGCCGACTGCGCCAGCACCGGCGAACTCATCAGCAATGCAAGCAATGTCAGCAGCCGTGTCATCTCGCAGCCTCCAAACGCTGGAGAATCATCGGGATGTCATCCGCCCTTATGTCACCGACATGCTGGTAGGCGATGCGCCCCTTTCCATCGATGATGAAGCTTTCTGGCACGCCGGAGGAGCCAATCGCGATCTGCACGCTGCTGCGCGCATCAAGGCCGATACGGCTATATGGATTCCCATAGCGCTGAAGGAAGCGATCGACATCAGAACGGGCGTCACGGATCGCAACCCCGTCAATTTCCACACCTGCTTGCTTCAGCGCCATGAGCTGCGGAGCTTCGGCCGCGCAGGGGACGCACCAGCTGGCGAAGATGTTCAGCAGCCGGGGTTTGCCCGTTGCCAGTTCCGCGCTGGCCAAGGCGGGGCGATCGCTAGCCGCTGCTGGCAAAGTGAATTCGGGCAATGCCTTGCCGACGAGCTTGGAGGTGATGACCCGGTCGTCCGGTTTCAGCAAGCCGCTCGCAAACAGGATGAAAAATCCCGCAAAGAAGACAAGGGGTAGCCAGATCAAGAGCTTCTTCATGTCGCGAGCGTCCTGCTGCGCCATTTAAGAAGCCATCCGCGGCGCTCGCGCCCTACCAGTGCCAAAGCGCCACCAAGGGCAATTAGCCCGCCGCCAAACCAGATCAGCGTGACAAAGGGCTTCCACCAGACCCGCAGTTGCCAACGTCCCTCGGTCGCCTCCTGGCCCAGCACCACATAAAGCTGTCCGTTCCACCGCGTCAGCAGGGCCGCTTCAGTGGTGGTCGTGGGGGGAGAAGGGAAGAAACGAGATTGCGGATGCAGGGCAACCGGTGCGCCATTCCCCCGGCTCGCCTCCATGTCAGCCTGTAAGGCTGTCCAATTGTCTCCGGCGATCGGCGAAATCTGCACCAGGCGGAGTTTCCAATCGGCAGCTTCGACGACGTCGCCGGGGCGGACGGCCGCCAGCTTTTCAACGGTAAACGCAGAATCGCAAGCCATGCCCGCGAGGCTGACAGCGCATCCGAGGTGAGCGATGACCATGCCCCAGGTAAACAGCGGCGTACGGCGCAAGTTGCGCTTCCACAACGGGGCGACGCTGCCCGCTGCAACGGCCAAGGCGATGACCAGCCCAAGGAACGGCAGCACGCCAATCCGTCCCCAGGCGAGCATTGCCATGACGGCAAGAGCGATCAAGGCGATGACTGCCGGAATCATCATGCGCCCGGCAACCTCTGCCAGCTTGTCCCGGCGCCAGCGGGTCAATGGTCCCGCCACCATGACGATCATCAGGATGAGCGCAATCGGGCCAGCTATCCTGTCGAAATAAGGAGCACCAACCGATACCTTATGCCCGAACGCCTCGGTCAGCAGCGGATAGAGGGTGCCGATCAGCACCAGGCCCAGTATCACCGTCAGCAGCAGATTGTTGATCACCAGCATGGTTTCGCGGCTGACAAGCTCGAACGGCGCGCCTTCACGAACCGCCCCGACCCGCCATCCGAACAACGCCAGCGCGCCTCCGATATAAAGGCCCAGGAGGATCAGGATGAAGCTGCCTCGTTCCGGATCAACGGCGAAGGCGTGGACGCTCGTCAATATGCCCGAGCGGACCAGGAAGGTCCCAACCATCGACATAGAAAACGCGATGACGGCCAGCATCACTGTCCAGGCCCGCAAGGCATCGCGCGTGGCGAGTACCGTCACGCTGTGCAGCAAGGCCGTGGCTGCGAGCCAAGGCATCAACGAAGCGTTTTCCACAGGATCCCAGAACCACCAGCCTCCCCAGCCCAGCTCATAATAGGCCCAGTAGCTGCCAGCCGTGATTCCGAGCGTCAGAAGTATCCATGCTGCCAGCACCCAAGGACGCATCGCCTTAGCGAAATCTGCATCAACCCGCCGCGTCAGCAGCGCGCCAATGGCAAAGGAGAAGGCGACGGAGAGGCCGACATATCCAAGATAAAGGGTCGGCGGATGGAACGCGAGGCCGGGATCCTGCAACAGAGGATTGAGTCCTTGACCATCCGCTGCGGGAGGAGTGATCCGCGCGAAGGGGTTGGATGCGAAGAGCAGGAAGGCATAAAACCCCAGGCTGATAGCCGCTTGACCGCCCAGCGTCGCCATATGCGTGTCCCGCCGTAGCGCCCGTTCAAACAGGGCAACGGCAGACCCCGCGACGCCCATGACCGTTACCCAGAGCAGCATAGAGCCTTCATGGTTGCCCCAAGTTCCCGCGAACTTGTAAAGCCACGGCTTCATGGAATGGCTGTTGGTGGCGACCAACAGCACCGACATATCCGACCGCATGAAAAGCGTTATCAGCGCCACAAAGGCAATGGCGGTGAGAGCGCCTTGGGCAACGGCTACTGGTCGGACCGCCTGGAGCAATTCGCTCTTTTTTCCCGCCAGCCCGAAAGCCACCAGGCTCAGTTGTAGAAACGCCAGCGCCGCCGCAAGCCATAGCGCGGCCAAGCCCGCTTCGGCGATCATGCCGCCTTCTCCGCTCGTTCCCGCCCTATGGCCACCCTAACAACGTTCACTGGCCTGCCTTCATCTCGTGGGTCGTCTCATTATACTGAATGCCTTCGAGTTCCCGAGGCATGTACCGTTCATCATGCTTGGCCAGAAGGTTGGTGGCGATGAATGTACCCGTGCCATCGAACGATCCTTCCGCGACCACGCCGGATCCTTCCTTGAACAAATCTGGAGCGATGCCCTTGAAAACGGCAGGAACGGTCGCTTTTCCGTCGGTCACGTCAAAATGCATTGTCACGCCGTCGGCGGCTCGCTTGAGACTGCCTTTCACCACCATGCCGCCCAGACGAATGGATTTGCCCGGTTCGACACCTTTGGCACGAACGTCGGCGGGCGCGTAGAAATAGGCGGCTTCGTCGCGCAATGCCGATGCCGCGAGTAAACCCGCACCGATCAAGGCGAACAATGCGACGATCGCCAGAATGAGGCGCTGATGTTTCGCTTTCATGGACGGTCTGACAATCTCTGTGCAGCCGACTCTGCGTCACGCATGGAGCGCCAGCATGCAAGGCAGAGGGCCAAGGTGCCCGAAAAGGTCAGCACATAAGCGCCGACGACGAAAGCCCATTGGTTCATGCCATTATCCCCGCGCCAGCCGCTGCATGCGCGCTTCCACCTTGTTGCGCGCCAATATCGTGCGCATCCGCATCAACACGATCGCCCCGAACAAAAGGGAAAAACCGATAAGGGTAAGCCCCAGCGGCCAGAGAATCGAGGTGTCGATACTCGACCCGCGCATCGTGATGCTGGGGCCCTGATGGAGACTGTTCCACCACACGACGGAGCGATTTATGATCGGTATATTGACCGCCCCGACCAAGCCAAAAATGGCTGTAGCCGCGCTGACGCCGCCCTGTTCCTGACGCGCACTGGCATTCGCCAGCGCTATATATCCAAGATAAAGGAAAAGGAGTACGAGCATGGACGTCATCCGCCCGTCCCACTCCCACCATGTTCCCCAGGTGGGGCGTCCCCAAATGGACCCTGTCGCAAGGCAAATAGCCGTAAACAGCGCGCCTGGGACCGCAATCGCGCGTCCCGCAACAGCGGCCAGCGGATGTCGCCAGACCAGCTGCATCAGCGCCGCCACAGCAATTCCTGTCCATCCGGCCATTCCAAGCCATGCCGCGGGTACATGGATATAGAGTATACGAACCGTCTCACCCTGGAGATAGTCAGCCGGGGTAATGAACAGCCCGCAGCCCGCACCCACCAGAAGCAGAACCAACCCTGGCCAGAACAGCCAAGTGGTCAGCGGCCGAGCGATCTTCAGGAAACGGGCAGGATTGGCGAAGCGATGCATTTGGACAGGCTCTTTAGCTGCGCCGAACGCGCAAAGCCAGTGGCCCTTTTCTGTTGCGCATAGGACATAATGTCGCTGCCACGGCGTCCCAAACAGCCTTTTTTGTTTCAGACAGGCGACAAATCAGGATCGAACCACTATATGCGCGCGCAGCAGCCATTTGAGGCGCACAGCATCGGCTATGGATCCGCTCGCACCCATGTTTACGACAAACCCGTTCGACGACGACAAGCTGCGTGAAGAATGCGGCATTTTCGGCGTCATTCAAGCCGAGACCGCTTCGGCGATCGTCGCGCTTGGCCTTCATGCGCTTCAACACCGTGGACAGGAGGCCGCCGGCATCACCAGCTGGGACGGTCACGATTTCCATACCCACCGCGCCATGGGGCATGTGGCGGGCAATTTCGACCGCGATGAAGTGATTCGCGGCCTGCCGGGCCACACGGCATCCGGGCACGTCCGTTACTCGACCACGGGCGAAACGTCCCTCCGCAACGTACAGCCCCTCTATGCCGAGCTTAACTCCGGCGGCTTCGCCATCGCGCATAACGGCAATATCTCCAATGCGATGAAGCTCCGCCGCGAGCTGATTCGTCGCGGCTCAATCTTTCAGTCGACCTCCGACACCGAAGTGATAATCCATCTGGTCGCGACTTCGACCTATCGGACTCTGCTCGACAAGTTCATCGATGCGCTCAAGCAGATCGAGGGCGCCTATTCGCTGATTGTGACTACGCCCGAAGGCATGATCGCGTGCCGCGACCCGCTCGGCATCCGGCCGCTGGTCATGGGCAAGCTGGGCGACGCCACCATTTTCGCGTCGGAAACCGTCGCCTTTGACGTAGTAGGCGCCGACCATATTCGCTCCATCGATCCGGGTGAGCTAGTCATCGTCACTCATGATGGGGAGATGCGCAGCCATCGCCCCTTCGGCGATGTACATCCGCGCCCCTGTATTTTCGAACATGTCTATTTCAGCCGCCCCGATTCGATCGTGGATGGTTCAAG
Source organism: Sphingobium sp. TomTYG75 (assembly GCF_054771635.1). Taxonomy (NCBI): domain Bacteria; kingdom Pseudomonadati; phylum Pseudomonadota; class Alphaproteobacteria; order Sphingomonadales; family Sphingobiaceae; genus Sphingobium; species Sphingobium sp. TomTYG75. The sequence continues at coordinate 122,223 of NZ_BSRE01000001.1, forward strand.
CGTTTATTCGGTTCGCAAGGCGATCGGCGCTCAATTGGCAATCGAAAATCCTGTCGATGCCGACCTGGTCATTCCCGTTCCCGACAGCGGCGTGCCTGCAGCCATCGGCTATGCCCAGCAGTCAGGGCTTCCCTTCGAACTGGGCATCATCCGTTCCCACTATATCGGACGGACGTTCATCCAGCCAGGCGACAAGGTCCGCCACCTTGGCGTCAAGCTCAAGCACAACGCCAATCGCGCCCTAATCGCCGGGAAGCGCGTCGTTCTTATCGATGATTCGATCGTGCGGGGAACGACCAGCCTCAAAATCGTGCAGATGATGCGTGAGGCAGGCGCCAAGGAAGTGCATATGCGCATTGCCAGCCCGCCAACAAAACATAGCTGCTTCTACGGCGTCGACACGCCGGAACGCACGAAGTTGCTAGCGCATCGCTTGGACATTGGCGGCATGCAGGACTTCATCCATGCCGACAGCCTTTCCTTCATTTCGATCGACGGCCTCTACAAGGCGCTGGGCGAAACGAAACGGGCCGACATCCGCCCTCAATATTGCGACGCCTGCTTTACCGGCGACTATCCGACCACGCTCACCGATCAGGACGACGTCGTGGTGAAGAACCAGCTTGAATTGCTCGCTGAACGGGTCGTCTGATCGACAGGTCATTTCTGGATGGCTGCCCGGTCATGGGCAACCACTACCTTTCCCACTAAACCGGCCCTCTCCATCCGGAAGGGCGAACAGGATGCTTCATGTCCACTCTTCCTCTTTCCGGTAAGCTTGCCCTGGTGACCGGCGCGAGCCGTGGTATCGGCGCCGCCACTGCCAAGGCCCTTGGCGCTGCTGGTGCTCATGTCATTCTGACAGCCAGAACGACGGGCGGCCTCGAGGAGGTGGAAGAATATATCCACGGCGCCGGAGGCAGTGCCACCATAGCGCCGCTCGACTTGGTCGATGGCGAAAGCATCGGGCGGCTTGCTCAGGCGGTTTCGGGCCGGTGGGAGGCGCTGGATATTCTGGTTTTGAACGCGGCGACCTTAGGCAGCCTGGCTGCGGTGCCCGCGATCGACGTGAAGGAATTCGCCCGGCTGCTGACGCTGAACATAGCAGCACCGCAAGCTCTGATCGCAGCTTTCGACAGAATGCTCCGCGCAAGTTCCGACGCGCGCGTCATTGCTATCACATCATCGGTCGCTACCGCGCCGCGCGCTTATTGGGGTGCCTATGGCGCGTCGAAGGCAGCGCTCGAAACGCTCGTGAGCACTTATGGCGAGGAAGTGAAAAATATCTCGGCCATACGCACCCATGTCGTTGACCCGGGCGCAACCCGGACGGCGATGCGCGCCAGAGCCTATCCGGGAGAAGATCCCGCGACGGTGAAAGACCCCGAGGTCGTGGGCCAAGCCATAGCTGATCTCGTCCTTTCGGATCGGCCAAACGGCTATCACCAGCGTTTGGATTGATCTTAGCCCGGCTTGACCAGCGTTACCTGAGCGACATCGATCGTGCCGCCGCGAAAGCCGCCTTCGCAATACATCAGATAATAGCGCCAGAGCGCGACGAAATGCTGGTCAAAGCTGGGAGGTAAAAGACCGCGGTCGACGGCTCGGTCGAACCTTTCCCGCCAGCGCCGAAGAGTTTCCGCATAGTGGACGCCAAAATGGCGGACCTCCCTCCATTCCAGCCCGTTGGCTTCCGCCAAAGCCCTGAAGCGGCTTTCCGACAGCAGCATCCCACCGGGGAAAATGTAAGTCTGGATGAAATCGGCGCCCCGCGCATATTTCTCGAATATGGCGTCATCTATGAGGATATATTGGATTGCCGCCTTCCCGCCGGGTTTCAGCAGCCTCTCTATAGCAGCGACATAAGCGGGCCAATATTCCTGCCCCACCGCTTCGACCATTTCGACGCTTGCGATCGCGTCATACTGTCCTTGAGCGTCCCGATAATCCGTCAGCAGGATGCTTGCGCCAGCACCAAGCCGATCTCGCGCATAGTCGGCCTGCTCGGTCGACAGGGTCAGTCCGTAATAGCGGATGGCGCAACGTTGCAGCGCCTGCTCAGCCAAACCTCCCCACCCGCAGCCTATCTCAAGCAGTGCGCTGCCTTCCTTGAGGTCGAGCCGGTCGAGGATAGCGTCCACCTTGCGCTGCTGCGCTCGTTCAAGGCTCTCGATCCGGTCATCGGGATCACGGAACAACGCACTGGAATAATGCATGTCCCGGTCCAACCATAGGCGGTAGAAGTCGTTTCCAAGATCATAATGATAGGCGATGTTACGACGTGACCCCTTCCGGTCGTTGCGACGCACCCAATGCCCGAACCGGGCAATCCATCGGGCCGGGCCATTTGGGCGAGCCACATTACCCAGTGTCGCGGCGTTCGCCATGAACAACTCGAACAAGGGGACCGGGTCCGGACTACCCCATTCACCAGCAGCCCATGCCCGATACCATCCGGCCGATCCCCCGACGACAAGCCGCAACAGAGCGCGCCAGCGGACCAGCCGGACTTCGCAGACAGGCCCTGTTCCACGCCCCCCCAATATTCTCGCGGTTCCATCCGGCAGCGTGGCCTCAAGCCTTCCTTTCAGAAGGCCCGAATCGATACGGTCCAGCAAACGGTGGAAGTGAGGGGCGACCAAGCGCGACGCCCATCCGCGCGTATTTTCCCCGTTCAGGCGCCGCACGGTCGGCGCTCGTCTGCCATGCCCGGGATCGATCGCGTTCATCCCTTCACCCCTGTTCCCTCGTCCATGCGTCCGTCCTTAGGCCCTGCTTTGTCGGTAGGTTGCAAGCGCGCGTTCGCGTGCCTCGCGATGACCAACGCGCTTGGCAGGATATGAGGCCGGTCGTGCATCATAGGCTTCAGGATCGTGAATCGCCGTGTCATCGAGATGAGCCAATTCGGGCACCCATTGCCTGATATAATCACCCGCTTCGAATTTTGGAGACTGGGTCAGCGGTGCCATGATTCGGGAAAACAGGTTTGCGTCAACGCCACTGCCCGCCACCCATTGCCAATTTACGCTATTGTTGGCGTAATCCGCGTCCACCAATGTGTCCCAGAACCATTGCGCCCCGTGTCGCCAATCTATCAGAAGATGTTTGATGAGGAAGCTGGCGGCGATCATGCGAACCCGGTTGTGCATCCATCCGGTCGCCCAAAGCTGACGCATACCGGCATCCACTATCGGGTAGCCCGTTCGTCCTGTTTTCCAGGCGGCAAAATCATCGCCCGCTTCGCGCAAGCTGCGCCAAGCAAACCGGTCGAAATCGGAGCGGGCGTTTTGTGACCCATAGGTCGGCAATGCCCAAATCTGCGTATGCGCATAGTCCCGCCAGATCAGTTCCTTAAGAAAGGTGGTCGCATCTGCCGCCGCCTCGCTCACCCGATGCCAGACATAGGCGGGAGAGACTTCCCCGAAATGGAGATGAGGGGAAAGCCGCGAAGTTCCTTCCACGGATGGAAGGTTACGCGCCACATCATATTCATCCGCCTCGTCGAGAAAGGAGGCGACGCGGTGGCGCCCCCCAGCTTCACCAGGCGACCAGTCCTCGACAAAAGCTGCTGCCCAGTCGGGACGACGAGGGCATAGTTCCCAATCGTCGAGCGAATCGCTCGCGGGCCATTTTGCTGGCGCGTCGATCCTTGACGGGGTCGCGACGGGTTCGGCCGGTGGCATGTGAAGCATCGTTGCCCGGGCGAACGGCGTGTATATCTGATAAAGATTGCCGCCCGACGTGCGGACACTCCCAGGCGGCAACAACAACATACCGTCGTGAAGCTGAAGATCGATCTGTTTCGCTGCTGCTTTTTCGGCATTCCGCCACCATGGCTCATAATGAGCGAGCGCATGCACCCGCTTGGCACCGGTTTCGCGGGCGAGCCTCTCTAGCTGCTCGGCGCTCTCCCCTTTGCGCAGGATGAGGCGAGACCCTTTGCGACGAAGGCGGTCGTCCAGCGATTTCAGGCTGTGATGAAGCCACCATCGCTGCGCGCTGCCCATCTTCCATTGCTTTGGTGATGTATCGTCCAGGATATAGACCGGGATCACCGGCCCTTCCTTCACTGCCGCCGCCAGAGCTGCTTGATCAGATAAGCGGAGGTCTTGGCGAAACCAAAGGATCACGGGATTGGACATTAGGCAGCTTTGCCATTGCCAGGCCGAGCTTCCAATCCCCTCTCCCATTTCGACGCGAAAAGCTGTCCGGATATGGTGCTGGGCGTTTTAGCGCATGGACGGCCGCTGCTTCGCCCTTTATCATTGCACTGCACAAAGCGGGCCAATGGCTTGCGGCCAGGACAATGATCAGGGGACATCATGGCATCGGCGCCAAATGATTCGGAACGCGCGTATCGGCCCTGCGTCGGCGTGATGCTTGTCAGCATGGAGGGCAAGGTCTTTGTCGGCCAGCGTATCGATAGCCAAGTGGAAGCTTGGCAAATGCCTCAGGGCGGAATCGATCATGGGGAGGAGGAAAGGACTGCCGCGCTGCGCGAACTGGGCGAGGAAACCGGCATCGGCCAGCATCATGTAGAGATCATCGCGAAGGCGCGGGACGAACATTTTTACGACTTGCCGCCTGAGCTTGTCGGAAAGCTATGGGGCGGCAAATATCGCGGTCAGCGCCAGATATGGTTCCTCGCGCGCTTCCTCGGCAGCGACGAGGATATCAACATCGCTACTGATGATGCCGAATTCTCAGAGTGGAAATGGATCGAGCCGGAAGCCCTTCCTGACGTGATCGTTCCGTTCAAGCGGAAGCTGTACCGGGACATTTTGCAGGAATTCAAGGCTCTCATCTGACCGGATCACTGATCCTTTAGGCCCACTAGCGCGATCGGGAATAAATAGCGGTATCGCAAGACTGGAGGCCATCAACTTCGTCTGATAAGCTCCGGCGCATGAACGGCCTTTCGTCGTCAGACCGCGAACTCTTGGATCGCGCCGCAGCCGCCCCGATGCTGGATCAGGTTCAGAAATGGGCCGCTATTAATAGCGGATCGCGGAACCTGACCGGTTTGGCGATGACTGCTTCGATGCTGGCAGATGCATTCTCCACGCTACCCGGCGACATTCGCCTGATCGAAGGCACGAAAGTCGATGCTGTTGATTCCGAAGGACGCATCCAACTGGTCCAACATGGACAGAATCTGCTGCTGTCGGTGCGACCCGACGCCGCGATCAGGCTCCTCCTGACTGGACATATGGACACGGTCTTTCCGGCGGATCATGGATTCCAATCGCTTCGATGGACCGATCCCGGTAGTCTGAACGGTCCCGGCGTAGCCGATATGAAAGGCGGGCTAGCCGTCATGCTATCGGCACTCGAAGCGTTCGAGGGGTCTCCGGCTGCCGCCCGGATCGGTTATGACGTCGTCATAAACAGCGACGAGGAAGTTGGCAGTCCTTCTTCGGCAGACCTTCTCATGATAGCCGCGAAGGGGAAAGTTGCGGCGCTGACCTATGAACCGGCGCTTCCCGATGGCACGCTTGCGGGAGCGCGGCCGGGCAGCGGGAATTTCTCCTTCATAGTCAGTGGCCGGAGCGCCCACGCCGGGCGCAACCCGGAAGAGGGCCGCAACGCTCTGCTCGCAGCAGCCGATCTCGCCCTCAAACTTAAAGCGGGGAGCGGCGCTGGCTTTACGTGCAATCCCGCGCGGATAGATGGAGGCTCCCCCAATAACGTTGTGCCCGACCGAGCGATCCTGCGGGTGAATTTCCGACCCCAGACTGCGGAGGCTGAGGAGAGCGCAAAGCGGCTCATCAGTAATTCCATACGCGAGGTTGCTTGCGATCATGATGTGAGCTTGAAAGTTCACGGGGGCTTCGGCCGTCCGCCTAAACCTCTCGACGGAAAAGCCGCTGCCCTCTTCCAGTTGGTCAGGAAATGTGGCGCCGAGCTGGGCTTGGCCGTGAATTGGCGGGACACAGGAGGCGTTTGTGATGGCAACAACATTGCGGCGTGCGGCGTGCCTGTGGTGGACACGATGGGTGTTCGGGGCGGTGCCATTCATAGTGACGAGGAATATTTGATCGTCGAAAGCCTTGCCGAACGCGCGCAACTTTCCGCGCTGACCTTATTGCGGATTGCGGAGGGCAAATTTCCACAGGAGAAGATGGTTTGAGCTTTGTCATGCGGACTGCGCGGGCGGATGATCTGCAAACCCTGTATGAATTAGCGAAAATAACGGGAGGCGGATTTACCAACCTGCCTGCTGACCGGAGGGCGCTCGAGCAGAAGCTGGTCCGGACCGAGATGGCGCTCGCTCGGGAGAGTGGAGGGGTGGAGGATGAGCTTATCCTGATGGTGCTTGAAAACTGCACCACGGGACAAGTTCGTGGTACTTGTCAGATTTTCAGCAAGGTAGGGCAAAGCTGGCCCTTCTATTCCTATCGCCTGGGCGTCCTGACCCAGCATAGCCGGGAATTGTCCCGCACATTCCGGGCGGAGATGCTGTCGCTCGTCACTGATCTGGAAGGCTCGACGGAGGTCGGCGGCCTCTTTTTGCATCCACGAGAGCGCGCTGAGGGCCTGGGCCTGCTCCTCGCCCGCAGCCGTTATCTCTATATCCGCAGTCATCGCGAACGCTTCGGAGACCGGGTGATAGCCGAGCTGCGCGGCGTGATCGATGAGGCAGGAGGCTCGCCTTTCTGGGATGGGCTCGCGGGGCGCTTCTTCGGCATGACCTTTCAGGAAGCGGATGAATTCAATGCGATCCATGGCAATCAGTTCATCGCGGACCTGATGCCCAAGACACCTATCTACACCGCCATGCTGAACGACAGCGCAAAGGCGGTGATCGGCCTGCCCCATCCAAATGGCCGCGCTGCCATGCGGATGCTGGAAACGGAGGGTTTTACGAACCCGGGATATATCGACATATTCGACGGCGGCCCGACGATGGTGGGACAGATAGACGCACTGCAAACCATATCCCATGCGCAGGATGTGATCCTGTCCGCCGTTCATGACGGTGGAGGAGAAAGACAGCTGGTGGCCACCGGAGAACGCGCGGATTTTCGTTGCACATATGCAATGGTCAAGGAAGACGGCGATAACCTGTCGCTTGATCGGCAAAGCGCCGAACGGCTGGGACTGGAACCCGGGCAGCAGTTCATGATGGTGTCCCGCGCATGACGGTCAGGGAAATCAACTTCGACGGCTTGATCGGGCCAAGCCACAATTATGCGGGGCTTAGCCTGGGAAACCTGGCATCGGCAGGAAGCGCGGGAACGACGTCATATCCCCGGGCCGCGGCGTTGGAAGGCATCGAGAAGATGCACGCGAACCTGCGCCTGGGACTAGTACAGGGTATATTCCTGCCCCAGTGGCGGCCGGACGGGCGATGGCTAAGCGCCTTGGGCACAAATATCGGCGAGGCTGAGCCCCATATCCGGGCGGCGGCGATGTCCGCGTCCTCCATGTGGGCGGCGAACGCCGCGACCGTGTCGCCCGGCCCCGATACGGCCGACGGACGCACGCACCTGACGATCGCCAACCTCGTCACCATGCCGCATCGAAGCCATGAGTGGCAGCAGACGCTGGCCCAGTTGCAGATCGCTTTTTCCGACAAGGATGCCTTTGCGATTCATCTCCCTATCCCCGCGCCCTACGGCGATGAAGGCGCGGCCAATCACATGCGACTATGTGACAGCCATGCGGATCGAGGCGTCGAGATATTCGTCTATGGCCAATCCGGCGGCCCCTACCCCGCCCGTCAGCATGTGGAGGCCAGCAAAGCCGTCGCGCGGCTCCATGGCCTTGATCCGGCACGCACATTGTTCGTCATGCAGTCCGAGCAGGCGATAGCGGCTGGCGCCTTCCACAATGACGTCGTGGCCGTCGCCAACGAGACCGTGCTTCTCGCCCATGAGCAGGCCTTCGCCGACAAGGCGCGCTTCTACGATCAACTGCGCGCCATGCTGCCCGCGGTCCAGATCATCGAGGTGCCGGAGGCGGCCGTTAGCCTGGCCGATGCCATCCAAAGCTATCTGTTCAATGCGCAACTGTTGACGCTGCCGGACGGCGGCATGGCGTTGATCCTGCCCGCTGAGGCCAAGGGGGTTGCGAGTGTCTGGAACTGGCTGGAAAATCTGGTCGCGGGCAACGGCCCCATTCGCGAGTTGATCACCGTGAATGTGCGGCAATCCATGGCGAATGGCGGTGGCCCGGCCTGTCTGAGGCTGAGAGTCGTGGCTGATCCTGCCAATGTCGATCCCCGGTTCCTGGTGAACGAGACGAAGCTGGATGAGATCGCCAATATAATCGAGCGCTATTGGCCTGAGCGGATCGTGCCTGCCGATCTGGCCGACACCCGACTGATCGCCCAGATCGAACAATCGTGGTTAATGCTTGTTGACCATTTGCAGCTTTCGGGCGACTTAATTCCCTAGAGCAAGTCACAGCTCGAGTGGGACGATGGAACGGATCAAGCGCCTCTTTACGATCAAGACGAAGTTCGAGGCGTTCCTGGTCATCTATGCGCTCGCGCTGGGCGCCACCGAGCGCGGCATCGTCTATCTCCAGCAATATCCCGGTTTCGGCGGACAATTGCTCGCCTTGGCATGCACCGGATCGGTGTTCATGGCAGGCGGGATGATCATCGATGCCGTTGAGATGCGGCGGCGCCTGATCTTCTGAATATTGCCGTCCGCAAAGCGGCGGTTGACCGGCAACGGACAGCCATGCAGGAGCGGCATCATGGCCGCGATTATGCTTCAGGGAACAGGATCCGACGTTGGAAAGTCGGTGCTCGTTGCAGGGTTGTGCCGGGCGCTGGTGCGTCGGGGCTACAGTGTGCGCCCATTCAAGCCGCAGAATATGTCGAACAACGCAGCCGTCACCATCGATGGCGGAGAGATTGGCAGGGCGCAGGCTCTACAGGCGCTGGCCGCTGGCGCAGAGCCGCACAGCGACATGAACCCCGTGCTGCTGAAGCCGCAGGCGGATCGTACATCGCAGCTGGTGGTCCATGGGAAGGTTCGCGGCGCGCTGAACGCCGGTAACTTCCGGACCGCTCGTGCCGAACTATTGGACGCGGTGTTGGAGAGCTACGACCGACTGAAGCAGCAATGCGATATCGTCGTGGTCGAGGGGGCGGGATCCCCGGCGGAGATCAACCTGCGAGCGGGCGACATCGCGAACATGGGGTTCGCGCGCGCCGCCAACGTGCCGGTCATACTGGTCGGCGACATAGACCGGGGCGGCGTGATCGCGGCGATCGCAGGCACGAAAGCTGTCATCGATCCGGCGGACGCGGCGATGATACGGGGGTTCCTGATCAACAAGTTCCGGGGCGACCCGGCCTTGTTCGAAGACGGTTATCGGCAGATCGAGCAATTATCGGGCTGGCGGGGGTTTGGCGTGGTGCCATGGCTTACCGCTACCGCACGGTTGCCCAGCGAGGATGCGGTCGTGCTGGAACGGCCGAGCCGCGGGGGTGGCAAGCGCATCGTCATCGCCTGCCCTATCCTGCCCCGCATCGCGAATTTCGACGATCTGGACCCATTCAAGCTGGAACCAGAGGTGACACTTGTGATGGTGCCGCCCGGCCAGCCCATTCCAGCCGAAGCCAGCCTGATCATCCTGCCGGGATCCAAGGCGACGATCGCCGACCTGCGCGCAATGCGAGCCGAAGGTTGGGACATCGACATCCTTTCACATCATCGTCAGGGCAAGCCTATATTGGGAATTTGCGGTGGTTATCAGATGCTTGGTAAGCGCATCTCTGATCCGGATGGAATTGAGGGTGAACCCGGCAGCATCGAGGGGCTGGGCCTGCTCGACATCGAAACGCGGCTGACGGGCACTAAGTCGCTGGAAAGAGTGGCGGGCACGGCCTGGGCGCAGAGTTTCCAGGGGTATGAAATGCATCTCGGCTCAACCGAAGGGCCGGACTGTGCGCATCCCTTCGCTCGATTGGACGATGGGCGGCTCGATGGCGCGATCAGCGCGGATGGCCTTGTGTCCGGCACCTATGTCCATGGCCTGTTTGCCAGCACAGGCGCTCGCGCCGGATTAATAGCCTCGATCGGCGTTCATTCTGAAGGCGTGGATTATTCCGCATCGGTCGATCGGGCGCTGGATGACATTGCAGAGCAACTGGAACGACATGTTGATATCGATGCGATGATCAGGATCGCCAACTGCGGCTGAAAGATCGTGATCGTGCTTAACTAGCGCTGGATATACAGGGGCCTGCGAAATCCCTGCATGATCTGAAACCACGTAAACAGGAACAGCTAAAGCAATCCCACAGGGGCGCCTTATAAGTCACTGATTTTCCGTGAAAAGAAAATGGTGCGCCCGGAACGATTCGAACGTCCGACCCTCAGATTCGTAGTCTGATGCTCTATCCAGCTGAGCTACGGGCGCGTTGTGGAGCGGCAGATAGAGGGGGGCGGGAGATTGAGCAACCCCCTTTTTTCAGTTTTTTTACGGCGTCCGCTCGGCAGTTTCGCCAGCGCAACTTTTTGCAGCGCTGGCTCGTTGCGAACAGGGGCAAGGAGGCGAAGCATGGCTTTCACTTTGAACGAGATTTCGCTGCTCGTGATCGCGCTGGTTATTGGATTGATGATCGGCCTGATGATCAGCGGTCGTGGCAAATATAAGCGGCTGTGGCGTGATGAGAGGTTGGCTCATCGCGAAACGATCAAGGAGCGTGATGCGCGGCTCCCCGCTGCTTCTGACCGTAGAGCGGAGGCTGGAGATATTTCCGGCGAACGAAATGACCTGACGCGGATCAGGGGAATTTCGGCAAAAGACGCTGCTGAGTTGGAGGCTGCGGGCTATCAAAGCTATGCGCAACTCGGATCGATTGATCGTGAGGAGCAGGCTGCGCTGGAATCAAGGCTGGGGCGAGAGCCGGGGACCATCGAGCGCGAGGAATGGCGCCTGCAGGCGCGGCTGCTCGAAGCGGGCAAGGTGCGCGAGCATGAGCGGCGCTACCTGGAGGCGTAACAAGGTCCGGGTGCCCCTCCCACGGTTGCGGGAGGGGCTGGAGCGTTACTTCTTTGCCAATGCAGCCTGAGCGGCGGCCAAGCGGGCGATCGGCACGCGGTAGGGCGAGGCCGAGACATAATCGAGGCCGGTAGCCTCGCAGAAGGCGATAGAGGCCGGATCACCGCCATGTTCGCCACAGATGCCGAGCTTGATCCCGGGACGGGTCGCGCGGCCGCGTTCGGCGGCTAGCTCGATAAGCTGGCCCACGCCCTCCACATCGATGCTGACGAACGGATCGCGGGCGAAGATGCCCTTGTCCACATATTGCGTCAGGAAGCGGCCGGCATCGTCACGGCTGATGCCGATGGTGGTTTGCGTGAGGTCGTTGGTGCCGAAGGAGAAGAATTCGCCCACCTCGGCAATCTCGCCCGCCTTGAGCGCTGCGCGCGGCAGTTCGATCATGGTGCCGACGAGATATTCCACCGAAGCGCCCTGCTCCGCGAACACTTCGCTGGCGACGCGATCGACGATCGCCTTCATCAGTTCCAGCTCTTTCTTGGTCGCAACGAGCGGGATCATGATTTCCGGGATCGGCGCCTCGCCGCTACGCTGCTTGACGAGCAGCGCCGCCTCGAAGATGGCGCGGGCCTGCATCTCGTAGATTTCGGGGTAGGTGACGCCCAGACGGCAACCACGATGGCCGAGCATCGGGTTGAACTCGTGCAGTTCGGCGGCGCGGCGCTTGAGCGCGTCCACACCCACGCCTGCGGCCTTGGCCACTTCCTCGAACTCTGCTTCGCCATGCGGCAGGAATTCGTGGAGCGGCGGGTCGAGCAGGCGGATGGTGACGGGCAGACCCGCCATGACCATGAAGATCTGTGCGAAGTCGTCACGCTGTTCGGGAAGCAGCTTGTCCAGCGCGACGCGGCGACCCTTTTCACTGTCGGCGAGGATCATCTCGCGGACGGCGGTGATGCGGGCCGCGTCGAAGAACATATGTTCGGTGCGGCAGAGGCCGACGCCCTCCGCGCCAAACTCACGCGCGACCTGGCAGTCCTGAGGGGTTTCCGCATTGGCGCGGACACGCAAGCGGCGGACCTTGTCGGCCCATGCCATCAGCACGCCGAAATCGCCCGCCAGTTCGGGCTGCACGGTCGGGACTTCGCCCGCCATCACCTCGCCGGTCGAGCCGTCGATGGTGAGGATGTCGCCTTCCTTGAGGGTGCGGCCTTCGATGCGAAGCGTCTTGGCGGCATTGTCGATCGACAGGCTGCCCGCGCCGGACACGCAGGGACGGCCCATGCCGCGCGCAACCACGGCGGCGTGTGACGTCATGCCACCGCGCGCGGTCAGGATGCCCTTGGCCGCGTGCATGCCGTGGATGTCTTCAGGACTGGTTTCCACGCGGACGAGGATGACCGAATCGCCCAGTTCATTGCGGCGCTCTGCGGTGTCGGCATCGAACACGATCGCGCCCGAGGCTGCGCCCGGCGAGGCAGGCAGGCCCTTGGTCAGCACATCGCGGGGCGCCTTGGGGTCTAGCGTCGGGTGGAGAAGCTGGTCGAGCGCGGCGGGATCGACGCGGGCGACGGCTTCCTGCTCGGTGATCAGGCCCTCGGTCGCCATATCGACGGCGATCTTGAGCGCGGCCTTGGCGGTGCGCTTGCCCGAGCGGGTCTGGAGCATCCAGAGCTTGCCCTGCTGTACCGTGAACTCGATGTCCTGCATGTCGCGATAATGGGTTTCGAGGATCTGGAACACCCGCGCCAGTTCGGCATAGGTTTCCGGCATCGCCTCTTCCATCGACAGCGGCTTGGCCCCTGCCCGCTCGCGTGCCTGCTTAGTCAGATACTGTGGCGTGCGGATGCCCGCTACCACGTCCTCGCCCTGGGCGTTGATGAGGTACTCGCCATAATAGGCGTTTTCGCCGGTGGCCGGGTCGCGGGTGAAGGCGACGCCGGTGGCCGAGGTGTCGCCCATGTTACCGAACACCATCGCCTGCACGTTGACGGCGGTGCCCCAGTCGTGCGGGATCGAGTTCAGGCGGCGATACACCTTTGCGCGGTCGGCCTGCCAGCTCCCGAAGACGGCGCTGATCGCGCCCCAAAGCTGGTCGTTTACGTCCTGCGGGAAAGGCTTGTTCCAGAGCTTTGAAACGAGGGCTTTATACTCGGCAACGAGCGCCTTCCAGTCGTCGGCGGTCATCTGCGTATCGAGCGTGTAGCCCTGATCTTCCTTGGCGATTTCGAGGGCTTCCTCGAACGCGCCATGGTCGAGTTCCAGCACCACGTCGGAATACATCTGGATGAAACGGCGATAGCTGTCCCAGGCGAAACGCTCGTCGCCGCTCGCAGTGGCGAGGCCGACCACGGTTTCGTCGTTGAGGCCAAGGTTGAGGACCGTGTCCATCATGCCCGGCATGGAAATGCGCGCCCCGGAGCGGACGGAGACGAGCAGCGGGTCGGCCGCGTCGCCGAACTTCTTGCCCGTCACACCCTCGATATGGGCGATGCCGTTCGCGACTTCCGCCTTCAGGCTGTCCGGGAATACGCCGCCATCTTCATAATAGCGGGTGCACATCTCGGTCGTGATGGTGAAGCCCGGAGGCACGGGCAGGCCGATGGCGGCCATGCCGTCCAGATTGGCGCCCTTGCCGCCGAGGAGGTTCTTGTTACCCTTGCCACCATCATCGACGCCGCCGCCGAAACGATAGACATAACGCGTCGCGGTCGTGCTCATGCTGGCCTCTTCCATTGTCAACATAGTCCCGGCTCTCCCTGCACTGATTGCCGTGTATTTGTGCGTTGCAGCAACTTTCCTACAACAGGCGGGGCGATGAACGCACCCGCTTTTACGATGATCCTTTGTTCTTCTCTATCCTCCATCGCCGTGAAGCGTCGGACTTTTCCGAACTATCCTGCAATTTTCGAGAAGTCGGCGACCGCATGCACGGCGTCCCGCACCCGCGCCAACAGCGCGAGGCGAGCCGACCGCTTGGCCGGATCAGCGTCGTTCACGGTGACCTTGTCGAAGAAGGCGTCGATCGGCGCGCGCAATGTTGCGAGTGCAGCCATCGCACCTTCGAAATCTTCCGCCGTGACAGCTGCTGTGGCGCGGGGTTCGGCGGTGTCGAGGGCGGCGATGAGATCGGCTTCGGCTGGTTCGGGGGTGTAACCCGGCGCCGTCACCCCAGCAGAAGCTGGGGTCTCAGCTTCACCTATGACGCCTGAGATGCCAGCTTTCGCTGGCATGATGGACTGGTTGGGGGCTTCCTTCTTCAGGATGTTGGCCGCGCGCTTGTATCCGGCGAGGAGGTTGGTGCCGTCGTCGGTGGCGATGAAGGATTGGAGCGCCTTCACGCGGGCGAGGAGGCGGACGAGGTCGTCCTCTCCACCGAGGGCGAACACCGCGTCGATCAGGTCGTGGCGGACGCCTGCTTCCTTTTGCTGGACCTTGAGGCGGTCGGCGAAGAAGTCGAGCAAAACAAAGCTATTTTGATTATGAGGCTGCTTAAAGCCCGGACGGAGCTGCGTCACCCTGACAGAAGCTCCACCGATCATCACCGACGTGCCTCCGAGTTCTCGCAGCGGCTTGGCAGCATCTTCTAGAAGTCTGTTCTGCACAGTTGCGATAGCGTTATCGACATTAGGCCACAGATGATCGAACACGCTCGCAAGCGAGGTTCGGATCCTCGTCGACAAAATCAGCTGCAAGACTCCTAGAGCCGCCCGCCTGAGCGCGAACGGGTCTTTGGAGCCGGTGGGCTTTTCGTCAATGCGGAAGAATGAAGCAAGCGTATCTAGCTTATCCGCCAGCGATACCGCCACGGTCAGCGGGGCGGTCGGCACTTCATCCCCCTGCCCAACCGGCTTGTAATGATCGCGGATCGCATCAGCCACGGCATCAGGCAGCCCTTCGGCGCGGGCGTAATAGCCGCCCATGACGCCTTGAAGTTCGGGGAACTCGCCGACCATTTCGGTGACGAGGTCGGCTTTGGCTAGGCGGGCAGCTTGTTCGGTTAGGTCTGCTAGTTGCGCAACCGTTGGAGCTTGCCCACCCCCGGCCCCTCCCGCTTGCGGGAGGGGAGAAATGATCCCCTCTTCTACCAGCCAGCGGGCTAGTTTGGCTACGCGTTCCACCTTGTCGGCGACGGTGCCTAGCTTTTCGTGGAAGGTGATGCGTTCGAGCTTCTTGGCGTGGTCCTCGAGCCTCGTCTTGCGGTCCTGTTCCCAGAAGAAGCGGGCGTCGGACAAGCGCGCGGCGAGGACCTTGCGGTTGCCTGCGATGATGGCTTCGCCGCCGTCCTTAGCTTCGATATTGGCCGTGCAGATGAAGGCGGGCGCAAGCTTGCCCGCGCCGTCACGCAGCACGAAATATTTCTGATTTATCCGTAGGGTTAGCTGGATTACTTCAGGTGGCACCTCAAGGAAGGCTGGGTCGAAATCGCCGAGCAAGGGCACCGGCCATTCGGTCAGGCCAGCATTCTCCGCGATGAGGCCCTTGTCCTCGATCACGGTGTAGCCCTTCGCGGCGGCGGCTTCGTTCGCCTTTACCTCGATGATCGACTGACGTTCCTGATGGCTGACGATCACATGGCAGGCGCGCAGCTTTTCGACATAGTCGTGCGCGCCGCCGATGGTGATTTCGCCGGGGTGGTGGAAACGGTGGCCGAGCGTGGCGTAGCCGCTGCGCGTGCCTTCGATCTCGATATCGACAAGGTCTTCGCCGAGGATCGCGACGATGCCCTGCAACGGGCGAACCCAGCGGAGGCTTTCGGTTGTCCGCGAGGCTGTGCCCCAGCGCATGGACTTGGGCCAGGGGAAGGCGCGGACGACGGCCGGGACGGCTTCGGCGAGGACCTCGGCGGTGCTTCGCATGGGAGATGTAGCGACAGCAAACCAAGTCCCATCACGATCTTCTATTTTATCGCGACTGATGCCAATTTTCCTCAGAAAGCCCTCAAGTGCTTGCTCGGGAGCACTCGTACGCGGTCCCTTAAATTCAACACTGACAGCTTCTGTCTGATTTGGAAGATCATGAGCAATTAGCGCGAGCCGCCGGGGAGTTACATAAGTCGTCACTTTCCCCGGAGTAAGGTTCAATGCTCCCACGTGCTCATTGAACAAGCGGGCGAGGTCTTCGGATGCCTTGAGCTGCATCCGGGCCGGGATTTCTTCGCAGCGGAGTTCGAGGAGGAAATCGGTCATGCGATTTTCTCCGCAGCGTTAGAGGAGGATGGGGTCTGATGCCGAATGATGTAGCGCGTGGGGCATGAGATCCCAGCTTGCGCTGGGATGACGGTGTTGAACATCTGCATCACGCGGCCCACCCGTTTACTTCCATCCACTTTTCGCACGAGCCCTTGGCAAGGTCGCGGACGCGGCCGATGTAGCTGGCGCGTTCCTGAACGGAGATGACGCCGCGCGCCTGGAGGAGGTTGAAGACATGGCTTGCTTTGATCGCCTGGTCATAGGCAGCGAGCGGGACGCCTGCTGCCAGCGAAGCTTTGCATTCGGCCTCGGCGTCCTTGAACCAGCGGAACAGCTTTTCGGTGTCGGCGATCTCAAAATTCCACTTCGACATCTGCTGCTCATTGGCGAGGAAGACGTCGCCATAGGTGACGCCTGCGTCGTTGAACTTCAGGTCATAAACGCTGTCCACGCCTTGAATATACATGGCGAGGCGTTCGAGGCCGTAGGTTAGCTCGCCCGCGACCGGCTTGCAGTCGAAGCCGCCCATCTGCTGGAAATAGGTGAACTGGGTGACTTCCATGCCGTCGCACCAGACTTCCCAGCCAAGGCCCCATGCGCCGAGCGTCGGGCTTTCCCAGTCATCCTCAACGAAGCGAATGTCGTGGATCAGCGGATCGATACCGATCTCGACCAGCGACCCCAGATACAGCTCCTGAAGGTTCGCCGGGGACGGCTTCATGATCACCTGATATTGGTAATAATGCTGGAGGCGATTGGGGTTTTCGCCATAGCGGCCGTCGGTCGGGCGGCGGCTGGGCTGCACATAGGCGGCATTCCAGGCGTCCGGGCCAAGGCTACGCAAGGTGGTGGCGGGGTGGAACGTGCCCGCGCCGACTTCCATGTCATAGGGTTGCAGGATGACGCAGCCCTGCTTTCCCCAATAGGCGTGCAGGGTCAGGATCAGGTCCTGAAAGGAGAGCGGCTTTCCTGTCGCCACGGACGGTCCCTTGCGAAAATGACGGTTTGATCGCGCGCGCCTTGGCGCAGGAGGGCTTTTGGGTCAAGGAAAAGCGGGCTTGAAGGCGGTTAATCCGCTTGCCCAAACGCCGCCTGCCCCGCATGGATATGGCGAAACTCTTCGCAATGGATCGATAGCCGGTATGAAATGGTCGCTTTCGCGCTTGATGGTTGCAGGCTTGCTGCTGCTAAGCGGCTGCACTCAGGAACAGCAGGCCGCCGCTCGGCCGCCAGCGGCAAAGACCGCCTATGTGACGCCCGCCCTGTGGCAGGTGAAGGATGAGGATACGACGATCTACCTGTTCGGCACGGTGCATGTGCTGAAACCCGGGACCAAATGGTTCAGAGGCGGGATCAGGCAGGCATTCGATGCGTCAGACGAACTGGTGCTGGAAATTGTGGAGCCAGAGAATCCGCAGGCGATGGCTGCTTCCATGGCGCAAACGGGCCTGGCGCGTGACGGGGTGAAGCTGTCGGATCGTCTGGATGCCGACATGCGGGGCAAATATCAGACGGCGATGGCAGCGAACGGCCTGCCCTGGCAGATGTTCGAGCCGTTCAACCCCTGGATGGCTGGCATGGCGCTGGCGGTGAAGCCGCTCGAAAAACTGGGATACGAAGCGGACCTTGGCGCGGAGAAGACACTGACGTCAGCAGCAAAGGCTGCGGGCAAGAAGATAGGCGCTCTGGAGACAGTAGAGCAGCAATTGGGCTATTTTGCCGGGCTGCCGATGGACAGTCAGGTGAAGTTCCTGAACGCTACCGTTGAGGGCCTGCCGGACATGGACAAGGAGTTCTCCAGCCTGATCGCGCATTGGCAGGAGGGCGATCCAGACAAGCTGGCCGCTGAAATGAACGAATCGCTCGAAGCGACGCCGGAACTGGCTCAGGTGCTGCTCATTCAGCGGAACATGAATTGGGCCAAATGGATCAAGGAACGGCTGGCGCGACCCGGAACGGTGTTCATCGCCGTCGGTGCCGGGCATCTGGCGGGCAAGGGTAGCGTACAAGAGCAGTTGAAGGGAATGAACGTCGCATCGGCTAGGGTCGCCGAGTGAACTTGCTGCGATGGCTGGGCCTGTGCGCGCTGCTGATGATAGCGGCGTGCGGGCCGGAGCCAGTGTCGCCTCCGAAGGGCGGCGGGCCTGCCCTGTGGCGAGTGCAGGGGCATGGGGTCAATGGATGGCTGTTCGGGACCATTCATGTGCTGCCCAAGGGGGTCGGCTGGCGAACCGGCAAGATTGAGCAGGCGATGGACGCTTCGGACCAGCTGGTGCTCGAAACTGCGGAAATTCAGGATCAGATGCGAACGAGGGCGCTGTTCGAGAAGATGGGCCGCAGCCCCGACCTCCCCACGCTCGAAGCCCGTGTGCCTGCGGATAAACGCGATGAGCTTCGGCGCATTGCTGGCGAAGGGGGCGCTAATATGCAGCTTCTGTCCGGATATGAAAGCTGGGCGGCCGCGATGCTGCTTTCGGCGGCGGCGCAGCAGTCGCTGCACCTAAGCGCCAGCGCGGGTGTCGAGCCGGTGCTGATCGCCGCGTTTCGGGAAGCGGGTAAGCCGATTGGCGGACTGGAGACCGTGGCGCGGCAGTTCGGCGCCTTCGACACCTTGCCCGAAACCTCGCAGCGGCAGCTTCTGATTCAGACTGTGACGGAGGCCAAGGGGATGGAGGCGCTGTATGAGCGCATTCTTCATGCCTGGCTGAAGGGTGACATGGCCGCGATCGCGCGGGAGGATCAGGGTGGAGAACAGCCCGACCCGGTGGTTGAAAAGGCGGTGTTGGTTTCCCGCAATCGGAACTGGAGCGCGGCTATCACGAAGTTGAAGGGGCGCCCCTTCATCGCGGTGGGCACCGGGCATCTTACCGGGCGGGACAATCTCATCAGCTTGCTTGAGGCGAGCGGCTACAAAGTAACGCGGGTGCAATAGCGCCGCGCCCTTGCCTTTGCCCGCCTTTCTGCTACAGGGCCGCCTTCCCGTGATGGTCATCCCTGGAGGCGTTGCGGGAAGTTTTGACATATCAGCTTTTGGAGACACGCAATGAGCGAGCAGCTTACGCTGTCGGCAGAGGCACGCGATCGGGCAGGCAAGGGAGCCTCCCGCGCTCTCCGCCGTGAGGGCCGCGTACCCGCCGTCATCTATGGTAACAACGAAGAGCCGCAGTCGATCCACGTCGAGGAAAAGCTCCTCAACAAGCTGCTCGGCACCGGCCACTTCTTCAACTCGGTCGTCATGGTCGAGGTGGGCGGCAAGCAGGTTCGCACCCTGCCCAAGGACGTCGCCTTCCACCCCGTGAGCGATCGCCCGCTGCACGCCGATTTCCTGCGCGTTTCGGAACATGCCACCGTTCACGTCAACGTGCCGGTTCGGTTCGACAATGAAGATGCCTCGCCGGGCCTGAAGAAGGGCGGCGTGCTCAACATCGTCGCACATGAGATCGAACTGATCGTCGATGCGGCCGAAATCCCCGACGACGTCGTTGTCGACCTGACGGGTCTCGACGTGGGCGAATCGATCCACATCGGCTCGGTGAAGCTGCCCAAGGGCGCGAAGGCTGCGCATGATGAGAACGACTTCACCGTCGCGACCATCGTTGCTCCTTCGGCCATGAAGAGCGCCGAGGGCGACAACGAAACTCCGGCGGCAGGCGAATAAGCCTTTCACCCCGGCTTACCGATTACCGGTTTGCTCACCCCCGTTCGGGCTGAGCTTGTCGAGGCCCGCCCCTTTTCTTGGAATAGGAAGAGAGGCCCTTCGGCAGGTTCAGGCGAACGGGGGTTCGCTTTGTTTGGAGACATGGGATGCAGATCTGGGTCGGGCTGGGCAATCCGGGCACCCAATATGCGATGCACCGGCATAATGTCGGCTTCATGGCGGCCGACGTCATCGCCGACATGCACCGCTTCTCCCCGCCCAAAAAACAGTTTCAGGGATGGGTGCAGGAAGGCCGCATTGGACCTGAGAAGATCATCCTGCTGAAGCCCGCCACCTTCATGAACGAAAGCGGCCGGTCAGTCGGGGAGGCGATGCGTTTCTACAAGCTGGCGCCGGAGGACGTGACCGTCTTTCACGACGAACTGGACCTTGCGCCGATGAAAGTGAAGGTGAAGCGCGGCGGCGGCAATGCGGGGCATAACGGCCTGCGATCGACGGATGCGCACATCGGGCCGGACTTCCGGCGCGTGCGGATCGGCATTGGGCATCCGGGCCACAAGGACCGAGTGCATGGCTATGTGCTTGGCAATTATCACAAGAGTGAGATGGATGCGCTGGCCGACATGCTTGGCGCGATCGGCGCGGAGGCCGAATGGCTGGCCAAGGGCGACGACGCGCGCTTCATGAATGAAGTTGCGCTGAGGCTGGCGGACTGATCCGCAGGCACGCGCTAATAAGCGAAAGTCCGTCCCGCCGCCCTGTCTGTGCGGTGAAATCAGGGGAATGGATTGCGCAGTGCAGCATTGCCGGGCCATAGAAGACGCCTGCTCCACTTCCCAAAGGGATACAGGTGATACTGACCGTCTCGACTAAGCCTTTCAATGACCAGAAGCCGGGCACTTCCGGCCTGCGCAAAAAGGTCCGCGTCTTTCAACAGCCGCATTACGCCGCCAACTTCGTGCAGTCGGTGTTCGACAGCCTGGCCGACTTCGGAGGACAGACTCTGGTGGTCGGCGGCGACGGGCGGTATCTCAACCGCGAAGTCATCCAGATCGTGCTCAAGATGGCGGCGGCAAATGGCTTTGGCCGGGTTCTGGTCGGCCAAGGCGGCATATTGTCGACCCCTGCGGCATCGCACCTGATCCGATCCTCAGGCGCGTTCGGTGGTTTGGTTCTGTCGGCCAGCCATAATCCCGGAGGCCCGGACGAGGATTTCGGCATCAAATATAATGTGAGCAATGGCGGCCCCGCACCGGAGAAAGTGACGGACGCCATTCACGCCCGCACGCTCACGATCGACAGCTATCGGATAGTCGATGCGGACGACATCGACATCGATACGCTGGGAACGGCCCAGCTTGGCGGAATGACGGTCGAAGTGGTCGATCCGGTTGCCGCTTATGCCGACCTGATGGAGCAATTGTTCGACTTTTCAGCCATTCGGGAGATGATCGGCCAAGGCTTCACCCTCTCCTTCGACGCGATGAGCGCAGTCACCGGCCCTTATGCCACAGAGATTTTCGAGCGGCGTCTGGGCGCACCATCGGGAACCGTGCGCAACGGCATTCCCCTGCCCGACTTTGGCCATCATCATCCCGACCCGAACCTCGTCCACGCAAAGGAATTGTACGACCGGATGATGGGCGAAAGCGCGCCCGATTTCGGCGCTGCGTCGGACGGCGATGGCGATCGCAACCTGATCATCGGCCGCAACTGCTATGTGACGCCATCGGACTCGCTCGCGGTACTGGCGGCCAACACGCATCTCGCGCCCGGCTATGCAAAGGGCCTCAAGGGCATTGCACGGTCGATGCCCACCAGCGGCGCTGCCGATCGGGTGGCCGAAAAGCTGGGCATTCCGCTTTACGAGACGCCGACCGGATGGAAATTCTTCGGCAATCTGCTGGACGCGGGCATGGCGACGATCTGCGGCGAGGAAAGCGCGGGCACGGGTTCGGACCATGTGCGTGAAAAGGATGGCATTTGGGCCGTGCTGCTGTGGCTCAACATCCTGGCGGCCCGCAGGCAAAGCGTGACGGAGATCATGCAAGCGCATTGGGCCACCTACGGCCGCAACTATTATGCGCGCCATGACTATGAAGCCATTGCCAAGGATCGCGCCGACGCGCTGATGGCTGCGCTACGGGACAAGCTGCCCACCCTGCCTGGCACATCCAATAGCGGCGGAACGGTGAAGAGCGCGGATGATTTCGCCTATACTGATCCTACCGACCAGTCCGTCAGCCGCAATCAGGGTATCCGCATCCTGTTTGAGGATGGTTCGCGCATCGTGTTTCGTCTCTCCGGCACCGGTACCGAAGGCGCTACCTTGCGCGTCTATATTGAACGCTATGTAGATCGTAACGGCAACCTTGGCATGGAAACCGCCGACGCCCTCGCGCCGCTGATCCGGGCCGCGCAAGAAATCGCCGATATAGCAGGATTTACCAGCATGGGCCGGCCGAGCGTGATCACCTGACAGACATAAAAACTTATCCGAGGGACATGGGGCGGCAAGAGCGAAAGACTAGGGACGCGCCATGTTTCGTTCCCGCACTATTGCTCGTTCTTTACGCGCATTTTTAGGTGCCTGCACCCTTATGACCGGCGCTGCTGCGCATGCGGCGACGGCCGAAGATGAGCAGGTCTGGCTCAATCTGACTGCGATGGGGCAGGTCAGCGGCGACCTCATCTATTTCGCCGAGATCCAGCCTCGGTTCGGCAATGGCGCCTCACGGGCCGACCAGACTCTCCTGCGCGGTGCGGTGGGATGGAAGCTGTCCCCTCAGCTCTCCGTCTATCAGGGCTATGCGCATATCGTCCTGCCGTCGCAAGGCGGACGCGATGTCAATGAAGAGCGCAGTTTTCAGCAGATCAACTGGACGATCGCCGAGCCGTGGGACGGCGAACTATCGTCCCGCACGCGGCTGGAGCAACGCTGGCGTTCGGATGGCAGCGGCATGGGGTGGCGGCTGCGGGAGATGCTCCGTTATGAAAAACCGCTGAATCCCGACAGTCAGGCCGTCAATGCGCTGGTCTATGCGGAGGGATTTGCCGCGCTCAACAGCACGGACTGGGGGCAGAGAGCGGGCTTCGACCAGCTACGCAGCTTTGTCGGCGGGGAGGTCAAGCTGATGGGCAAGTCCACGGCCGAGATCGGCTATCTCAACCAGCTGATCAACCAGCGAGGGGGAACCAGCGCATGAACCATGTCGCATCCGTCACGCTCTTCTTCCGCCGCTGAGCACAGGCTGGCCTTCGGACGCGGAACAGGCTATCGGCCCGGCCATCATTTTGACATGAAGGCAGTTCCATGGGTTTTCGTTGCGGTATCGTCGGGCTTCCCAATGTGGGCAAGTCCACCCTGTTCAATGCGCTGACTGAAACGCAGGCGGCGCAGGCGGCGAACTATCCCTTCTGCACGATCGAGCCCAATGAAGGCCGCGTTGCCGTGCCCGACGACCGGCTGCAGACCATCGCCAAGATTGGCGGCAGCGCCAAGATCATCGAAACGCAGCTGTCCTTCGTCGATATTGCAGGCCTGGTTCGCGGCGCTTCCAAGGGCGAAGGGCTAGGCAACCAGTTCCTTGCCAATATCCGCGAGACGGACGCCATCGTCCATGTGCTGCGCTGTTTTGAGGATGGCGACATCACCCATGTCGAGGGTAAGGTCGATCCTATTGCCGACGCGGAGACCGTCGAGACTGAGTTGATGCTAGCGGACCTGGAATCGCTCGAAAAGCGCGTGCCGAACTTCGCCAAGAAGGCGGCGCAGGGCGACAAGGAAGCAAAGGTGGCCGCATCCGTCTTGGGCAAGGCGCTGGACCTGCTGCGTGACGGCAAGCCCGCGAGGCTGACGCAGCCCGCCGACGACGAGGAAGCCCGCATCTTCCAGCAGGCCCAGCTGCTGACCGCCAAGCCTGTCCTCTACGTCTGCAATGTCGAAGAAGAGGCGGCGGCCGAGGGCAATGCTCATTCCGCACGCGTATTCGAGAAGGCTGCGGCCGAGGGGGCCAAGGCGGTCATCGTATCGGCCGCGATCGAAGCCGAACTCATCACCATGCCGGTCGAGGAGCGTACCGAATATCTGGAAGCTCTGGGCCTGACCGAAGCAGGCCTCGCCCGCATCATCCGGGCGGGTTATGAATTGCTGGGCCTCATCACCTTCTTCACCGTCGGGCCGAAGGAAGCGCGCGCTTGGACCGTGACCAAGGGGTCCAAGGCGCCCCAGGCGGCGGGCGCGATCCATACGGATTTCGAAAAGGGCTTCATCCGCGCCGAAACCATGGCCTATGCCGACTATGTCCAGTTTAATGGCGAGGCCGGAGCCAAGGAAGCAGGCAAGTGGCGGTCTGAAGGCAAGGATTATGTGACGCAGGACGGCGACATCATGCTGTTCCGCTTCAACGTCTGACGCCGTGACGCTGCGGCCCGGCCAGATTCCGGCCCAGCGCAAGGCCGCCTTTCCATCGAGCGTCGATGAACACACGACGCTGCTGATCCTTGGCAGCCTTCCGGGCGATGCCTCGATCAGACAGGGCGAATATTATGCCCATCGCGGCAACGCTTTCTGGTCGCTGATGGGCGATGTGCTGGACGAGGATTTGCGCCCCCTTCCCTACGCTATGCGGCTGAAGCGTTTGCGTGGGCGAGGCGTTGGTTTGTGGGACGTGATCGAGAGCGCAGACCGGGAAGGCAGCCTCGACAGCGCGATCCGTGGCGCGGAACTTCGGGATTTAGGCGCCTTTATCGCGCGCTTGCCTGCGCTGCGGGCGATTGCCTTCAACGGCAAGACGGCGTCTGTGCATAGCCGCCGTCAGATCGGCGCTGACACGGGGCTATCCTTGATCGACCTGCCATCCAGCAGTGGCGCTAACGCCATGCTATCCCGCGACAAGAAGGCAGAGCTGTGGCGGATGCTGCGCCAATGGATCGCGCCATCCTGACATTGACGTAAACGTAAGGCCCGCCTAGATCGTCTGCAACATGAAAGGTGCTGGATCATGAGCGAGATTGTCTATTTCGAAGATGTGGAAGTCGGCAGCAAGCTGGAGTTCGGTTCAATCACCGTCAGCCGGGACGAGATCATCGCCTTTGCAGCGGAATTTGACGCCCAGCCCTTTCACCTTTCAGACGAAGCTGCGGCAGAAACGCATTTTGGCAGCCTGTCGGCCAGCGGATGGCACACCACTGCGCTGTTCATGAAGATGTTCGTGGCAAAAATGCAGGCTGGCGGACATCAGGATGCAAGCCTGGGCGCCATGGGCATAGATGAACTGCGCTGGTTGCGGCCGGTCAGACCGGGCGACACGCTGCGGGGCGCATCAGAGGTTGTGGAAAAGAAGGCCTCGCGCAGCAGGCCGGAGATGGGCATCATTAAGAGCAAGGTGACGATCTTCAACCAGCATGACGAGCCGGTCATGACGCTGATGCCGATCACGATGTTCCGCACCCGTACGAACTGACCGGATCGGCAGCCTATCTGTCGCGCTTTGGCGGCAGCGGCTGGTTGGCTAGGGCATCCGCAGCCATCAGGCGGATCTGACTGGCTGACGAGTTCGACAGTTGAATGAGGTGCAGGCCCGGCGAAAGATCGAACCAGACGATCTTCGCAATGCCCGAACATGTCGCGCCATGGCCATGTGCAGCAGACGCGACAAGGCTGCGGCCGGTGACGATATCGACCCAAGCAGGACCGGAGAGGCCTACCCCGACCTTTGCAGGCACCTTCAGCGCTAGACTGAACAACCCGCCATAGCTTTTAGGCTGCTGACGCTTGGGTTTCACAACATATTGGACCTGCGCTGAAGGACGCAAGGTTGCGACGATTGGCTTACCGAGGATCAACCGGGGGGCGGAAGCCGCTTCGCCCGCCGCTGCCTCCGTGCCGCTCTGGTTCCAGCTCGTCCATGGTTCAAGGGGAACCGGCGCATTGCGGCATGGGTCACCGCCATGCGTTGCGGCAAGGGCGGGCGCGGACAGGCTCAAGGCAGCCAAGCAGGCGATCATGCGCATGGTCATTTCCTCCCGAACAGCTTCTCGATGTCGCCATGGCCCAGCTTCACCCAAGTCGGACGGCCGTGGTTGCACTGGCCGCTGCGTGGCGTGATTTCCATCTCCCGCAGCAGCGCGTTCATTTCCGTGACGCTCAGCATACGACCGGCGCGTACCGATCCATGGCAAGCCATCGTCGCCGCCACCAGATCGAGCCGTTCCTTCAAGGACAGAGCATCGTCATAGGCAGCCAGATCATCGGCGAGGTCGGTGACGAGCCCCTGCACATCGCCCTGTCCCAGCATCGCCGGGACCGCGCGCACGAGCATGGCGGAGGGACCGAAGCGCTCCAGTTCCAGGCCGAAGTCGCGCAACTCATCGATACGCGTTTCGAGGCGGTCGCAGGCGGGCTCGTCCAGTTCGACTACTTCGGGCAGCAGTAGCGCCTGCGCGGCGACGCCCTGCCCCTCCATCGCGCGGCGCATGCGTTCGAGCGTCAGGCGTTCATGTGCGGCGTGCTGATCAACGATCACAAGCCCGTCCTCAGCCTCTGCGACGATATAGGTGCGGGCGACCTGCCCACGCGCCACGCCAAGTGGGAAGTTGGTTCCTTCCGGCGCAGGGGCAGCAGCGGGTTCCGCGCGCGCTTGCGGCGGGGGGGCGAAGAAGGAAGGGCGGCGATCGGCGAATGCGGCGGTGGGGGGCATGTAAGATGCTGACGCAGCTTCGAAGATGGGGAGCGCCTTGATGGGGGTGGGCGACACAGGCTCTGCCCTCCAGGCGGAAAGGCTCGCCGGGTCGGCCTGCTGCACGGATCGGAACCCTTCCGCATCGAGTGCGCGCCGTACGCCTGAAACGATCATGCCCCGGATCATGGTCGGGTCGCGGAAGCGGACCTCGGTTTTTGCCGGATGGACATTGACGTCCACCTCCAGCGGCGGAACGTCGAGGAACAGAGCCACCACGGGATGCCTGTCACGCGCCAACATGTCGGCATAGGCACCGCGCACCGCTCCTATCAGCAGACGATCGCGAACCGGGCGGCCGTTCACGAAGAGGAACTGATGGTCGCCTACACCGCGATTATAGGTCGGGAGCGAGGCGACCCCTGACAAGCAAACGCCTTCCCGTTCGAGCGAGACGATCACATGATTCTCGGCCAGCGCTCGGTCGGTGAGCGCTGCCACCCGTTCCTCTCGCGCTTCTCCTGCCTGCACGGCGACGGCTCGACGGCCGTCATGCTCCATGGTGAAGGCAACGGACGGATGGGCCATGGCCAGGCGGCGGACGATATCGAGGCAGGCGGCATATTCCGCCTTGGCCGAGCGCAGGAATTTGCGGCGGGCGGGCACCCGCGCAAAGAGTTGCTCGACGGTCACGCGGGTTCCCGGCGGCAGGGCAGCGGGTCCCTCCGACAGTAGCGCGCCATTATCGACAGTGCGGTTCCAGCCATCCTGGCCCTTGGGCCGACTGTCGATGGAAAGCCGGGCGACACTGGCGATGGATGGCAGTGCTTCCCCACGAAAGCCTAAGGTCGATACATTTTCGATCGCATCGTCTGGCAATTTTGAGGTCGCATGCCGCTCCAGCGCCAGTGCGATCTCGTCAGGCGCCATGCCGCAGCCATCGTCGCTGACCTCGATACGGTCGAGCCCGCCGCCGCCTAACCTTATGAAAATGCGGCTTGCCCCGGCATCCAGCGCATTTTCAACGATTTCCTTGAGCGCGCTGGCGGGTCTTTCGACCACTTCACCGGCAGCGATACGGTTGACCAGATGTTCGGGCAGGCGGCGTATTGACATTGATTAGTGACTAGCCCAAGCGAGCGCTTTCCGCGAGCCGTTGCCCCCGAAAATTTTGCCTCATCACACGGAATGATGACAGGGGCGGCGGAACGTGGCAGGGACCTCCGAACGCCCCGGTTCGCGTCGCCGGGAAGGGCGGGCTGAACAGGAACAAGCATGTCGATCTTTTCGCGACTTTTCAAACTCTCCTCCCAGGATATGGCTATCGATCTCGGCACGGCGAACACCGTCGTCTATGTGCGGGGCCGCGGGATTGTACTGAATGAGCCATCGGTCGTGGCGGTGGAGACACTGAACGGCGTGAAACGGGTCAAGGCCGTGGGCGACGATGCCAAATTGATGATGGGCAAGACGCCTGATTCGATCGAGGCGATCCGGCCGCTGCGTGATGGTGTGATCGCCGACATCGATGTCGCCGAACAGATGATCAAGCACTTCATCACGAAGGTGCATGGCGGCAAGTCGCGCCCCTGGCGCTTCCCTGAGATCGTGATCTGCGTGCCGTCAGGCTCCACCAGCGTCGAACGCCGCGCGATTCGCGATGCGGCGAGCAATGCGGGCGCGAGCCAGGTCTTCCTGATCGAGGAGCCGATGGCCGCCGCGATCGGTGCGGACATGCCAGTGACCGAGCCGATCGGTTCGATGGTCGTGGACATTGGCGGCGGCACCACCGAAGTCGCGGTGCTTTCTCTTCGCGGTCTTGCCTACACCACTTCCGTACGCGTCGGCGGTGACAAGATGGACGAAGCGATCGTTTCGTTCGTCCGCCGCCACCACAATCTTCTGATCGGTGAGGCCACCGCCGAGCGCATCAAGAAGCAGTTCGGCGTGGCTCAGCCCCCCGAAGACGGCGTGGGCGAAACCATCCACATCAAGGGTCGCGACCTGGTGAACGGGGTTCCCAAGGAAATCTCGATCAACCAGGGGCAGATCGCCGACGCGCTGGCCGAACCGATCAGCACCATCGTCGAGGGTGTCCGGATCGCTCTGGAAAATACCGCGCCGGAACTGGCGGCGGACATTGTGGATCAGGGCATCGTACTGACTGGCGGCGGCGCGCTGCTGAAGGGCCTGGACGATGAATTGCGCGACGAGACTGGCCTGCCCGTCACGATCGCCGAAGATCCGCTGACCTGTGTTGCCATCGGCACCGGCCGCGCGATGGAGGACCCGATCTTCCGAGGCGTGCTGCAGACCGCTTAAGGTCAGGGGGACCACTGCATGGCGCGGCCATCCAGCCGACGTCCCGGCCATAACCGCAAGGCGCAGTACAGCCTGTTTGCCAGCTATGTTGTGGCGGTGACGGGTGCGGCTGCTGGCTTGCTGCTGATCGCCGTGGCAATTTTCGATCCCACAGGATTCGCGGCGATCCGTATGGTTACGGCGGAAATCTCCCGCCCCGCGTCGCTCGGCCTGCGCAACATGGTGAGCGGGGCAAGTTCGCTCGACGATGTGCTGACCGCCTATTGGCGCGCCGGATCACAGAATATCGCTTTGCGCTATCAAGTGGATGCGGATCGCAATCGCATCATCGAGGCGAAGGCGATCGCGCAGGAAAATCTGCGCCTCAAGAGGCTGTTGAAGCTGGTCGATGAAGATCAGAGCGATCTGCTCACGGCGCGGCTGATATCCTCCTCTTCCTCCAGCGCCCGCCGTTTCGCCCGCCTGAACGCCGGCCGGTGGCAAGGCGTCCGCCCCGGCATGCCCGTGCGCGCATCCGAGGGCCTGGTGGGCCGCATCCACAGCGTGACGCCCAACACGGCTGATGTGTTGCTGCTGACCGACAGCAGCAACATCGTGCCGGTTCGCCGCGCTACGGACAGCGTGCCAGCCATCTCAACCGGGCTGGGAGATGGAACCGTCGAAATCCGTTCGCTGGCGGCCGGCCGAAATCCGTTCAGCCCGGGCGACATCCTCGTCACATCGGGTGTCGGAGGCATATATCAACCCAATATTCCGGTTGCGGTTGTCGTGCGCATAGCAGGCGAGATCGCCTACGGTGTGCCGCTTGCCAATCCAGCGAAGGTAGATGCGGTGGTGGTCGAACGCTCTTTTGAAGAGGTCGTGACGCGCGGTAGCCCCACTATGCCTGAAGCGGCACCAGCAGAAGCGGCGGCGAACGCCAGCGCGCCATGATCGACCCACACCTCCAGCATGTTCCCAAGCTGGGCCGCACCCCGTCCAATTTTCGGCTGACAGGGACGCCGGTCATCACGGTCATGCTCGGATCGTCCATCACGGTCCTGCCGGTTATCGCACAAGCGCCGGTCATGCCGCCCTTCGGCCTGCTGCTGCTGCTATCATGGCGGTTGCTGCGGCCGGAATTGTGGCGCGTCTGGATCGGCGTTCCGCTCGGCCTGTTCGACGACATCATGAGCGGGCAGCCGATCGGATCGGCGATGTTCCTGTGGACCATGATGTTGATCGGGATCGACGCGGTTGAACATCGCATGGTGTGGCGCAGCTATCGGCAGGACTGGCTAATCGCTGCGGCCGCCATTATCTTCTGCATCGCCGGTGGCCTGTTCTTTGCGCGGATCACTGGCGGAGGAAACATCAAGCTGGAACTGGTCGCCCCACAAATGCTCTGGACGATCCTGCTCTTCCCCTTCGTGGTGCGGCAATGCGCCCGGATCGATCGCTGGCGCGTAATGGCATGAAGCTGCCCAAGCTCAAGCGTAAGACCGTTAACGAAGCATCCTTGTCCTTCACCTTCACCCGACGGGCAATGGTGGTAGGCGGGCTGCAGGCAGGAATGGGCGCCATGCTGATCGGCCGCATGGGCTGGATCAGCGTCGCTGAAAACGAGAAATATAATCTCCTCTCTGAAAGTAATCGGGTTAACCTGACTCTGATTCCGCCGCGTCGTGGCTGGATATTGGACCGGAACGGCCGCGCGCTGGCCAATAACCGGACGGACTTTCGCGTCGATCTGATCCCCGAACGCGTGACCGATCCGGAAGGCACGATCCGCAGCCTGACGCAGCTTCTCTCGCTACCCCCCGATGAGGTGGAGCGCATCCAGACGGAACTGGAAAAGGCACCCGGCTTCCGCCCCGTGCAGGTGGCCGAAAAGCTTACCTATGATCAGTTCGCGGCCGTCAGCGTCCGTCTGCCCGACCTGCCGGGGGTTGCGCCCAGCCAAGGCTTTTCGCGCTACTATCCCGCTGGTGCGACCGTGGGTCATCTGCTGGGCTATGTAGGTGCGGCATCGGCCAAGGATTTTGAGGAACGCAGGGACCCGCTGCTGATTACGCCCGGCTTCAAGGTGGGTAAGGACGGGCTCGAAAAATCGTTCGACAGGGAACTGACGGGTAAGCCCGGCGCGAAGCGGGTCGAGGTCACAGCGCGGGGCAAGATCGTGCGGGAACTGACCACCCGGCCCGACGCACCCGGTCAATCCATCAAATTGACGATCGATGCAGGGTTGCAGGAATATGCGGGACGGCGGCTGGCCACACAGAGTGGGTCGGTCGTCGTCATCGATTGCCGGAATGGTGACGTGCTGGCCATGGCTTCCATGCCCAGTTTCGATCCCAACAGCTTTTCCGATGGTATCAGCCATCTGGAATGGCAAATGCTGTCCAGCGACGATCATATTCCTCTTCGCAACAAGACGTTGCAAGGCCTATATCCGCCCGGATCGACGGTAAAGCCGATGGTCGCGCTCGCCCTTCTGGAAGCGGGCATCTCTCCTGCCGACCGTGTGAACTGCCCCGGAGCGATCAGAGTGGGGAACACATTGTTCCACTGCCACAAAAAGCGCGGGCATGGGGCGCTCGACATGCGGGGCGCCATTGCGCAAAGCTGCGACATATATTTCTACCAGATGGCCCAGCGGATCGGGATGGACCGCATTGCCAGCATGGCGCATCGTGTCGGCATGGGTCAGAAATTTTCCCTGCCCTTCCCCAGCCAAAGCTATGGCACAGTGCCCGACCCGGCATGGAAGCTCAAGAAATATGGGCAGAAGTGGCAGGTGTATGACACCGTGAATGCCACGATCGGCCAGGGCTATATGCTCATCAATCCGCTCCAGATGGCGGTCATGGCGGCACGTCTGGCTACCGGCCGTCAGTTGATGCCCAATTTCATCCATGGCGCTCATAGGCCGGAACCGGCCCCTGTCGGCGTTGCGGAGCAACATCTTGTCACTATCCGTGATGCCATGAGCGCCGTCGTCAATGGTGGCGGCACCGGCGGCGCGGCGCGGATGAGCATTCCCGGCGTCCTCATGGCAGGAAAGACCGGTACAGCACAGGTCCGGCGCATCACCATGTCAGAGCGCGCAGGCGGCGTGCGCGGCAACGCCTCCCTACCCTTCAAGCTACGCGATCACGCCCTGTTCCAGGGCTTCGCGCCGTTCGACAATCCCCGCTACGCAATCGCCTGCATCATCGAACATGGCGGCCACACGATCCGGGCAGAGGATGCGCCGATGATTGCCAGCGACACAATGTCCTTCCTTTTCGACCAGGCGAAGGCGATAGAAAAGCTGGAGACGCTGGAAAAAGGCTGGGGCGGTCCACCCGCCGAGCGAATGGCCCGCCAGATGGCCGCGTTCCGCCTCGCCAAGGCGATCGAAAAGGGCGAGGCGCCGCCAGAGGCCGCCAATGCCGCCCAGGCAACGAATTCCTTCAACGCGGCCGCCCCGGCGTCGCCGTCGCCCGCGGCGGAAGATGATGCGCCGCCGCCGCCCGGCTCCGACACGGTGGCCGACTGATGGGCATCGTTCCTCAGCCGCTGACGGAATTCCCCTGGCGCGTACTCGCGATCCTGATCGCCATCGCGGGGTTCGGCACGCTCGTGCTCTACAGCGCGGCGAGCGGCAGCATCACGCCGTGGGCGATCAACCAGGGCGTGCGGTTCATTATCTTTTCGGTGATGGCCTTCACCATAAGCCGGGTGCCGCTGGAGCTTTTCGCGCGCTTCGCCTTTCCGGCCTACGGCGCCATTCTGATCTCGCTGGTGCTTGTCGAACTGATCGGCGGCGTTGCGGGCGGCAGTCAGCGGTGGATCAACCTTGGCTTCATGCAATTGCAGCCATCGGAATTCATGAAGCCGATGATCGTGCTGGCAGTCGCGCGTTTTTATGCTTTGCTTCCGGTAGGCGAAATCCGCCGTTGGACAGCGATATGGCCCGCACTCGTCCTCATCGGTGTGCCATGGGCGTTGGTTCTGGTACAACCAGACCTAGGGACAGCGACGATGATCGCGGCGGGCGGCGTGACGGTCATGTTCCTGGCCGGATTGCCGCTGCGCCTGTTCGTGGGATCAGGCCTGGTGATGGCGGCGATCATCCCGATCGCCTTTAGCTTCCTGCACGACTATCAGCAAAAGCGCGTGCTCATCTTCATGGATCCGGAAAGCGATCCGCTGGGTGCAGGCTACCATATCAGCCAGTCGAAGATCGCGATCGGGTCGGGCGGCATCTGGGGCAAAGGCTTCCTGAAGGGGACCCAGAGCCACCTGGATTATCTTCCCGAGGGGCATACCGACTTCGTCTTCGCCACCATGGCGGAGGAATGGGGTCTCGTAGGCGGTATATTCCTGATCGGCGCGTTCCTGCTGCTCTTCCGGTGGGGTATCGGCGTATCGCTGCGCGCGAACGACAAATATGCGCGGCTGGTCGCGGCGGGCCTGACCACGACGATCTTTTTCTATGTCGCGATCAACCTTATGATGGTGATGGGCCTCGCACCTGTCGTCGGCATTCCCCTGCCCTTCATGTCCTATGGCGGGTCGTCGATGTTGACCGTCATGCTGTGCATCGGGATCATCATGGCCATTGACCGCTCCAGCCGACGGGGCGGGAGACGGCCCGGAAATTGGGGCTAAAAGCAGCCGCGACGCAAAATTTTCCGCACTGCGGTGATTTACTGTTTGCAAAGCCGGAGGATAATGCTAACCGCCCGGCCACGCCAAGGCGAGGCTCCAAACGGAGCGATCCGAAAGCGAGTGTGGACGCATAGCTCAGTTGGTAGAGCAGCTGACTCTTAATCAGCGGGTCCTTGGTTCGAGCCCAAGTGCGTCCACCATATTTTCAATGACTTAGAGATGATACGGCGACGGTGATCCGGCTCGGGGTCCCACTGGGGTCCCAGAGCAATTTGCCGCCTATGAAACGTGAACCTGCACGTCATAGCCCAGAGACCGCAGCGCCTTTGACGTGCGGCCGTTCCTTGGAGGAAACTTGTCCGGCATCGCCCAGCCAACAAGCTCCCCGTATGCGCTAATGCCCATGCATTCGAGTTTCCATCTGGTATCGGCAACCGCTTCCCAGAGGCGCTCGGGCAAGAGATCATCGGGACCGCCATACAAAATATGGCCAATCACATCCGTCACGCGCGAACCATTTTCAGATTTTGCGCTCCAAATGTGCTTGCTCAGCGCATCTAACTTTTCCGGAATGGAATATTTGATCCCAGTGGTTTGTAAGCCCACTATGCTGTTGCGGACCCTTCGGGAATACTCGATCATCGCATGGACATCGCCAGCCACCTGCCGAAAATCAGATTTTGAAAGTTGGCGAAGCGCATCCTCTTTCAGCATATCCTGAAGTCTGAGCGCTGTGACATTTATCGCCACGTCCTCATTTGTTGGCGCGCTCGTCAGCGCTCTCCACCAATCGATTGCCTCGTCACGCGCCCTGGCAGGGTTTTTCCTGTTTTCTTCAAAGTGCCGCTCGTAATCGGCGCGCCTCCCATCAAAGGTGCGATGATAATAATGGGCATGCAGAAACTGATCGGCCTGTGCCCCGGGTGACGCGGTTGCACCGACCCATGCCGGGCGATTGGCAGCGAGGCTCACGGCTGAGCCGATATCTCTCAGGATTTGCAGAGTGGAATGCCACTCGTCGAGAAACGCGGCCTTCCGGCGATCATCCGCCTTCCGTGGCGATGTGTGAACCAGCCCAAACCAATGCTTTATGCTTGGATGCTTCCAAAAGTCATCCGCGGGCACCTTCTTAGCATCCAGCGCCTTCGCCCTGCTGATCATCAAATCCCGAAGCTCTTCGGTCAGCATCGTCGCGTTGATGTCCAGTTCGGCGAACAGCCGATTCAGGTCGCCCTCAAATTGACTATCGATCTCAGATTCCGCGAAGAAGCATCCTGCTTCGACATTGGAATTCCATGCAGAATAGGTGAGATTTGCGGAGCCGATATAAACGCCGTATCCCCGCCACCAAATGACCTTAGCGTGGTGATGTTTCACCAGCTTGCACACGAACTCTGGCGATCGACGGTTAAGGAACAGGTTCAAAATCTCAACGTGAACAGGCACTTCTTCATCAAGACGTCCCCAGAATTTAAGCGGGATATCGTTGTCGAAACACCAACGGACAAGAGACCCAGAATCCTTCGCATCGGTGGCATATGCAACGGCCGCCCAAACCGTCTCGGTAATTCTGGCCCCGCCGTCGATTGCACTCGCTTCTTCGATGATGTTGCGAAGATAGTCGCCGTTGATGCCACCAAGTATTACTCTCACGCCACCTCCCCCGGTTGATCCGCCAGCCGATATGTATCGCCTGCGAACCAAACATCGACAATCGATCTCTTGCGCACTTACAGTGCGGCATGCCGACTGCCTATCACGCCAAATATTTCGCCCATGACCTGACCAAGCAGGCCCCTCCCGGCGCGGCTGATCAGCTTTCGATGGCGCTGTTCGATGCGTCAGTGGACCTGAACCCTCACCAAATTGAGGCGGCCATGTTCGCCCTGCAATCGCCGCTGGCCGAAGGTGTGATCCTCGCGGACGAGGTTGGGCTGGGCAAGACCATAGAAGCCGGGATCGTTCTTTGCCAAAAGTGGGCGGAACGGAAACGGAAACTCTTGATCATCTGTCCGGCTTCGATCCGTCAGCAATGGGCGGCGGAGCTGACGGAGAAGTTCAATCTGCCCGCGATGGTGCTGGACGCAAAAACCTATCGCGCCCTTAAACGGGACGGGCACGCATGGCCGCTCGAACAGAAGGCGATCGTGATCCTGTCGTATCATTATGCGGCACGCCTTCAAGACGAGCTGCGTCCTATCGCATGGGACCTTGTGGTCGTCGATGAAGCTCACAAACTGCGGAACGCTTATCGCCCCAGCAACCGCATCGGGCAGGCACTACGGTGGGCCACGGAGGGCAGAAAGAAGCTGCTGCTCACGGCTACCCCCCTGCAAAATAGCCTTATGGAGCTGTTCGGCCTTTCCACGTTCATTGATGAGAACCTTTTCGGCGACGCAAATGCGTTCCGGTCAAAGTATGTAAACGCGGGCGGCAACCTTGACGAATTGCGGTTCCGCTTGACCGATTTCTGCAAGCGGACGCTTCGCAAACAGGTACTGGAATATGTCCGCTACACAGAGCGCAAAGCGATCACGCAACCGTTTCGACCAACCGATCCTGAGCAGGCGCTATACGATGGTATATCGAAGTTCCTGCAAGCTGAAACCAGCTACGCCATTCCCTCTCGTCAACGCCACCTTACCGCCCTGATCTTGCGCAAGCTGCTTGCGTCTTCATCCCATGCTATTGCTGGCACGCTTGACACGTTGGGAACGCGGCTAGGAACAATTCGGGACGGCAATGAACCCGAGACCGATTGGACTGAGGAAATCATCACTGCCGAGGAAATCGAAGAGGAACTCCTTGATGAGTGGCTCGACGAAGCCGACGAAAACGATGACACGATTGAGCCATTCAATCCGGCCAAGCTCAGGGCGGAAATCGAGCAGGTCACCGCCCTTGCCGAACAGGCGCGTGGGATCGGAACCGACACCAAGACCCATGCACTGCTAAAGGCACTCGATATTGGCTTCGCCGAGCAGGTGCGCGTGGGCGCGAACCAGAAGGCGCTCATCTTCACAGAATCCCGCCGCACGCAGAATTACCTGCGCGCCTATCTGGAAGCCAACGGCTACGCCAATCAGGTCGTTTCGTTCAGCGGCACCAATAGCGGTGCGCAGACGCAGGCCATTTATGAGCAATGGCTAAAGTCGAACGAGGAGACTGGCCGCATATCTGGCTCCAAGGCCATCGATATACGCAGCGCGCTGATCGACCATTTCCGCGATCACGCCCAGATCATGATTGCGACCGAAGCGGCGTCAGAAGGTGTGAACCTGCAATTCTGCTCAATGGTTATCAACTATGACCTGCCGTGGAATCCGCAGCGCATCGAACAGCGCATAGGCCGCTGCCATCGCTACGGCCAAACGCACGACGTTATTGTCATCAACTTTCTCAACGAGCGCAATCAGGCCGACCAGCGTGTGCATGAGCTGCTCCGTGACAAGTTCAGCCTGTTTAGTGGTGTTTTTGGGGCGTCGGACGAAGTGCTTGGCACGATTGAGTCCGGCGTCGATTTCGAGAAGCGCATCTTTGCCATCTATCAGGACTGCCGCACGCCTGATGCCATCGACGCCGCATTCAAAGCATTGCGGGACGAGCTGGACGAGCAAATCCGTGCTCGGATGGACGATACCCGTCGCGCCCTGCTGGAACACTTCGATGAAGATGTTCATGCCAGGCTGAAATTGCGGCTTGAGACCACTCGGGCACAGCTTGATCAGGTGGGCCGCAAATTCTGGGACGTTACGCGGTTCATCCTGAACGACGCGGCCGAATTTGATGAAAGCGCGCTGACCTTCGATCTCTCCGAACCGCCCGCCGATCATATCCCGAAAGGCCGATACCATCTGATCTCGCGTGCGGGCAGCGATGATGCCAGCCCCAACCCGCATGGCTATTTCCTTTATCGCTTGTCGCATCCGCTTGGCGAAAACGTGCTGGACGATGCCAAGGCGCGCCCTACCCCGCTAGCCGAACTTGTCTTCGACGTGGGCACGCACCCCGTCCGCAACGCTGTCGTCGAAGGGCTGAAGGGTCGGAGCGGATGGCTGACATTGCGCCGCCTGATCGTCACGTCTTTTGACACCGAGGAATATCTATTGCTTTCCGGGGTCGATGATCGCGGCACGTCGCTTGATCAGGAAGTATGCGAACGGCTGTTCTCGGTGGGCGCGATCACCCGGCACGCCGATGCCCCACCGTCGATCATCGCGACCCGGATTGAGGCAGGTGCCCAGCAGGCGGAGAAAGCCGCGCTCAATCGTTCGCTCGAAGCGAACAGCCAGCACTTCGCCGCCGCCCGGGAAAAGCTGGAGCATTGGGCCGAGGATAAGGTCTACGCCGCTGAGCGGGCGCTCAAGGACACCAAGGAGCAAATCAAGGCTATGCGCCGCCAGTCGCGGAGCGCGGCCACGCTTGAAGATGAGCATGACGCCCAGCGCCGCCTCGCAGAGCTGGAGCGCAAACAACGCAAGCAGCGGCAGGAAATCTTTGCGGTCGAGGACGATATCGCCGAAAAGCGGGACGCTCTGATCGACGCGCTTCAGAAACGGATGCAGCGCGGGCAATCCAGCGAAACCCTGTTCACCATCCGCTGGTCTGTAAATTAGGCATGGCCGCCCCTGCGGATGCTGGCTGGTATCCGACCGACCCGAATTTTCGGAAGCGGTTTGAGGAGGCAATCGCCGACGGCCTTCGGCATTTTGTGAAGCACGGGGACATCACTCGCGTCCAACGCCTTTTGGACCCGATCGAGGACAAAGGAACGCGCTACGCCATTGCCAAGAGCGTCGCCGCTCAATTCCCAGTCCTCGTCGGAAAGAATGGAAAGCTGGCCCGAGACAAGACGCGCGCAGACGGTTTCGATTGGTCAGCGCTCGACACGGCCCGCTTTTGGCCGAAGCGGATAACCGTCAGCGACGATCGATTTTTCCTTCAGGGGCAGCCGTTTTCCGCCGTTGAGCTAATCGACGAGGTGATCGACGCGCTGATCCTCCAGCGCCATGCCATCCCCGACGAGAAACTGGAACAATTGAAGAATACCATTGATGCAATCGCACAGCGAAGGCTATCGAAAGCCAAGGGGAGCGTCCCAGAATCAGAGCGTTCCGGGGAGTGACCGTGTGAGCAAGTACGACGACCTAGTTAACAAGCTGCGTGAGATTTTCCAGATCGACCGGCCCGAGCTGGATTTCGGCGTCTATCGTATCCTCAATGCCCGCGCCGACGAGATCAACGCCTATCTCTCAACCCGGCTGAAAGAGCGCGTCGTCGAGGCGCTGGCGAGCGGCAATCAGGCGAGCAGCGAACACCTCCAGCGCGATCTGGACGACGCGATCAAAGCAGCACAGGGGCTTGGCGTCGATCCCGAAACCACCGCCAAGGTGAAGGAGCTGCGTGCCGCGCTGAAGGATGCGGCATCGGGCTCATCGGAACACGAGAACGCTGTCTTCACCCACCTGCTCGCCTTTTTCAGCCGCTATTACGACAAGGGCGATTTCATCAGCCAGCGGCGATACAAGGGCGACACCTACGCCATTCCCTACGCGGGGGAAGAGGTGGTGCTGCATTGGGCCAACAAGGACCAATATTATACCAAGTCGGGCGAAGCCTTTTCCAACTATGCCTTCAAGCTCGACGATGGCCGGACCGTCCATTTTCGGCTGGTCGCGGCGGACACCGCCAAGGACAATCGCAAGGACAATGACAAGGAACGCCGCTTCGTGCTGGCGGAAGCGCGCACGGTCGAGCAGATGGACGAGGATGGCGAGCCTTACGAGGACGAGATCGTCCCCGTCACCGAGGAAGGCGGCGATCTGGTCATCCGGTTTGAATATCGCGCGATGCCCAAGGGCAGCAAACAGGATGCCTTGGTCGATCAGGCGGTCGCGGCGGTTCTGGGCGATGAAACCGTCAAGGCCGGTTGGCAGGGCCTGACCGAGCGAGCGCCGACCGAGAAGAACCCGCAGCGCACGCTGCTGGAAAAGCACCTGACCACCTATACGCAAAAGAACACCGCAGACTATTTCATCCACAAGGATCTGGGTGGCTTCCTGCGCCGCGAGCTGGATTTCTACGTCAAGAACGAGGTGATGAATCTCGACGATGTGCAGAACGCGCAGGCGTTCGCCGCGATCGAGAAGAACTTGCGGATGATCCAATGCCTGCGCGCCATCGCGCTGGACCTGATCACCTTCCTCGCCAGTATCGAGGATTTTCAGAAAAAACTGTGGCTCAAGAAGAAATTCGTCGTCGCGGCGCATTACTGCGTGACCCTCGATCGTGTGCCCGAGGCGCTTTACCCGGCCATCGCCGCCAATCCGGCGCAATGGGCGCAGTGGCACGATCTGGGAATGCGCGACAGCGCGAGCGCTGGGACCGTCAATGACCTGAAGGCGTCGCCCTATCTAATGGTCGATACTGCGCTGTTCGATGCCGCGTTCCGGGCGGATTTGCTCAAAGCAATTGCCGATCTGGACGGCAGCATGGATGGGCTGCTGGTGCATGGCGACAATTTTCAGGCGCTGACGCTGCTGACGGAACGGTATCGGGAAAAGGTGAAGTGCGTTTACATTGACCCGCCCTACAATACGTCAGAAGCTACATTTTTCTACAAGAACCAATACAAGCATTCGTCTTGGCTTACGATGATAGAAGGTCGCGTCGGGGCCTCTAAGAAATTTATGACCCGTGACTCCATATTTCAAATCACCATTGATGACATGGAGCTTTATCGTCTCAAGTCTTCTCTTGACGAGATTTTCTCAGAAGAAAAATATATTGGCACGATTGCAATTCAGAGCAACCCTCGTGGTAGAGGTATAAATAGCTTCTTCGCGACGAGTCACGATTATGCGGTTGCGTATGCCAATGACCCCGAAGTCGCTATAATATGTGATGAAGTATTGAGCGATGAGCAGGGCGAGGGATATAAATACGAGGACGAAATTTCGGAGTATCGACTGCTCCCATTCAGACGCAGCGGCGGCCTTTCAACGCCTGATGATCGCCCGAATTCCGAATACCCGCTTTTTGTTGATCGAGAGTCAAACATGATTGTAGGCATCGGTGGTAAAAGAACCGCCGATTATCCTTCTGAATATAAGGCAATTTCCGCGTTTCGTATTATTGATGGCGAAATAAAAGAGGTCACCTTCGAAAGCCTTGCATCAGATGTCGCGCTTGCTCGAGTCATGCCAATCGACTCGAATGGAGAGCGTCGAGTTTGGCGGTGGTCAGATCGACAGAAAATCCTTGAACATGCGCTGATAGGCGATTTTATCGCGAAACGGCAGGGTGGAGGCGAATATTCTGTCCAGCTCAAGGACCGGATCAAAGAAGGTCGCAAGCCAAAGACGATATGGATCGACCCCAGTTTGGATGCGTCGAGCCACGGAACCAACCTACTAAAAAACATAATCGGTGGGCGGAAGGCCTTTGGCTATCCCAAGGCGCTCTACGCAACAAAAGCCTCGATTTCCGCCGTAGTGCGAAAAGACAAAGAAGCGATAGTTTTAGACTATTTTGGCGGAAGCGGCACAACGGCTCACGCCGTGATGTCTCTCAACAGAGACGATAAAGGTGAGCGCCGATATATATTGGTCGAGCAGGGTGATTACTTTGATCCTGTGTTGCGGCGACGCGCGCAGAAAATCGTTTATTCCGACACGTGGAACGATGGCAGACCTACTGCACCCCAAACAGGCATCAGCCACGCCTTTAAGGTGCTTAAGATCGAAAGCTATGAGGACACGCTCAACAATCTGAACCTGAAGCGCGACGACGCTCAGACCGGATTGCTCGACGCGATTACGTCCGGTGCCCGCGACGACTATCTCATGCGCTATATGCTGGATGTCGAGGCGCGTGGTTCTATCCTATCGGTCGAGGATTTGCGCAAACCATTCGATTACACGCTCAATGTCGCTGTAGACAGCGCGGGTGCCTATGCCCCGACCAAGATCGATCTTGTCGAGACGTTCAACTATCTGATCGGCCTCACCGTCCGGCATATCGATATCCAACTCAAGCAGGGCTTCGTCGCGGTAGAGGGCACGCTGCCGACCGGCGAGCGGACGCTCGTGCTTTGGCGCGACTGCGATACGCTCGATTATGAGGGCCTCGCCAAGCTGTGCGACAAGCTGGCGATCAACCCTGCCGACAGCGAATATGAAGTCGTCTATATCAACGGCGACCATAATATCCCGTCCGTGCTGACGAGCAGCGCGGAGGACGGCGAAGTCACGAAGACGCTCAAACTCCGCCAGATCGAACCGGCGTTTCTGGAAGCGATGTTCGATACGGGTGACGCCTGATGGCTCGCGCGCCGCGTGCCAAGCGCACCTTTCATCAGGAGCTGGTGCTCAATCGCTGGATGCTTGGCTTCTTCAAGGGAGACGGGCTTGCCGCGCTCAAGGGCCGGCTGGCTGACCCGCGCCATGAAGGCGTGGACGATGACGGCCAGACGGGTTTCTTCCACGAGCTGACCCGCAATCTGTTCGATGTCGATCGGATAGATGCCGCCGAGC
Organism: Sphingobium sp. TomTYG75; assembly: GCF_054771635.1. NCBI lineage: Bacteria > Pseudomonadati > Pseudomonadota > Alphaproteobacteria > Sphingomonadales > Sphingobiaceae > Sphingobium > Sphingobium sp. TomTYG75. Next base: position 164,209 of record NZ_BSRE01000001.1, read on the forward strand.
TACGCCGCTATGATTTGAATATCGTCAGCCACTGGCAGGCGATCACCCACAAGCGCAATGCCGTCGAGGGTAGCGTGCTGACGATGAAATACTTCCAGTATCTCTCGCTGCTGTTCAGCGAAGTCTACCTCGACTGGTATTTCAACCGTCGCGACGAGCTGCTCACCGGACTGAACGACGAACTGGAGCGCTATCGCGCCGAAAATGGCGCCGAACCCTTCCGCGACTATGTGGAGGCCGACCTTTCCAAGATCGCGTACTGGAGCGCCACCGGCAGCGGCAAGACCTTGCTCCTGCACGTCAACATCAAGCAATATCTGCATTATTTTCGGACGACTGGTGGCAAGGCGATCCCCGACAAGATCATCCTGCTGACCCCCAATGAGGGTCTCTCGCGCCAGCATCTCGACGAGCTGTCGCTGTCGGGCTTTTCCTTCCATCGCCTGTTCGACAAGAACCGAGCGCCCGACTTCCCCGGCACGATCGAGGTCATCGATATCAATAAGCTGGGCGATGAGATGGGCGACAAGACCGTCGCAGTCGATGCGTTCGAAGGCGACAATCTGGTACTCGTCGATGAAGGGCATCGCGGCACGGGCAGCGCGGGCGGCGCATGGATGGCGCGGCGCGAGGCGCTGGTGAGCAAGGGCTTTGCCTTCGAATATTCGGCGACCTTTTCGCAGGCCGTAGCCAAGGGCTTCACCGTTGAAAAGGCCGAGGAGGAAATCCTCAAGCGCAAAGCCCGGCTGCGGTTTGAAACGACAAGCCTCAGGTCACTGACGCAGGCGCAACGGGATTCCCTCGCACTGACGACCGCCGAACAGCGCCGGGCCAAGCTGGATGCCGTCCGCGAGACTTACGCTAAGGCGATCCTGTTCGATTACAGCTACAAGTACTTCTATGCCGACGGTTACGGCAAGGAATCGCTGATCCTGAACCTCGCCGACGATGCGGACGAGCAGGTCCGCGCGCTTTACTTCACAGCCTGCCTTTTGAGCTTCTATCAGCAGCTCTTGCTGTGGGAGACCCAAGGCGACGCGATAGCCGATTTCAATATCGAACGGCCGCTCTGGGTGTTCGTGGGCAACACGGTTGCAGGTGAAGATAGCGACGTCCTGACGGTGCTGCGTTTCCTCGGTCGCTTCCTGAACGACGACGGGCAGATGAAGGCATGGATCGCGGAATTGATCGCCGATCATGCCCAACTGCTCGACACGAAGGGCCGTAGCATCTTCGAAGGCCGGTTCACGCCACTACTCGGGCAAGACGCGGATGCGGTCTACGACGACATACTGCGGAGGATGTTCAACGCCGGTTCTCGCCAGCGCCTGAAGCTCGTCAACCTGAAGGGCAGCAAGGGCGAGCTGGCGCTGCGGGTGGGCACGTCCGAACCCTTCGGCCTGATCAGCATCGGCGACGATAGCGGCTTCTTCAAAACCGCAGATGAGGGCGAAGAGCCTTTTGATACCGAATCCGACGATTTCGGCGCTGGCCTGTTTCAGACGATCAATCGCCCGGACAGCAAGATGACCGTCCTGATCGGCTCACGCAAATTCACCGAAGGCTGGTCAAGCTGGCGGGTCGCGACGATGGGCCTGCTCAACATGGGGCGCGGCGAAGGCTCACAGATCATCCAGCTCTTCGGGCGCGGGGTGCGCCTCAAAGGCCGCGATATGTCGCTCAAGCGTTCCGTGCCCCATGAACGGCCTAAGGGAGCCTATCTCGACAAGCTGGAAACGCTGAACATCTTCGGCATCCGCGCCGATTATATGGCGACGTTCAAGGATTATCTGATCGAGGAAGGCATTACGCCGAGCGACGAGATGATCCAGATCGACTTTCCGACTAAGGCGAACTTGCCCACGGACAAGAACCTCAAGACGCTCAAACTCCGCGACGGTTACAAGGACAATCAGGCGAAGGGCTTCAAGCGCACCCATTATCCTTGGCTGTATGAAGTGCCGCCCGCGTTCGTGGATAAAATCAAGCCGCCCCATATCACGCTCGACCTGTATCCGCGCGTTGACGCGCTGAGCTCGCAGGACAAAGGCAAGATTGCCGACAAAGGCGAGGCACGTCATTCGGGTAAGCTAGACGCCCGTGCGATGGCGATGTTCGACTGGGACCAGATTTTTCTGGCGGTGCAAAAGTACAAACTCCTCAAGAGCTGGAGCAATCTGCGTCTGGATCGGCAGCGCCTGATCGATTTCTGCACCGGAGAGGATGATTGGTATACGCTCTTTTCCCCAAAAGCCGAGCTTGCGGTCAGCGGTTTTAGCGATGTGTTGAAACAGCAGTCGATCCTGATCCGATTGCTGACGGATTACACCGATCGCTTTTATCAGAGCTTGAAGGCCGGATATGAAGGGCAGTTCTATGATGTGTCGGAAATTACCGCCGATCATGGTTCGATGCTCAGGCTTTACCAAATCGACATTGACGATAGCGATGACGGCGAAGCCTATCGCAAGCGGCTGGAGGAATTAAAGGCCATCGTCGCCGCAGGCGACATTGGCAAGGCGAGCAAATGGCACGCTGCGAACATGGTAGCGATCAGCTTTGGCAGGCATCTCTATTATCCCTTGCTCTCGCCCGAACATGGAAAGCAATTGCCGCTGAAAATGCGACCGATCGCTTTCGATGCGCCAAGCGAAGTGAAATTTGTTGAGGATCTTCAGGCGTTCTATGAATCAACGGCGGGAAAGCAGGCGATAGGCAATCGCAGCCTCTATCTGCTGCGCAACGCCGACACGAAGTCGAAGGGGCTCGGGTTCGCCCTAGCGGGCAATTTCTATCCTGATTTCCTGCTGTGGCTGGTGGACGATGCGACCGGGCGGCAATGGCTCAGCTTCGTTGATCCCAAGGGCATTCGCAATCTCGACCTCGGCGATCCCAAGTTTGCGCTCCATACGACGATCAAAGATATCGAGGCTCAGCTCGACGATGATCAGCTTGAACTGAGCGCTTTCATTCTGTCGGAAACCGCGTTCGGGGATTTGTTGAATGTCGGATCGGGCGTGACCAAGGCCGATTTGGAGGCCCACAACGTGCTGTTCATGGATAGCGGTCGGGATGCCTATCTGTCCAAGCTAGTGGCGAGCGGTAGTTAGTACGCTAGCCGTCCCGCCGCTTTCTCCAGCGGTCGAACCACGCCGTCCAGCTTTGTTCAGGGGGCCATTCCTCACCCTCACGCTTGATCCGCACGACTTCCAGCCGATCAAAGCCGGTTCGGACGCCTTCGATCACGACCGCACAATCAACGTACCGCACGACATGGCGACCCGGCTCAAGCTCCCATTCTCCGCCGCCATGAACCGCAAGGACGAAGCGGCGCGGCTCTCGGCGCACGATCCCCTCAACCGTGTGAAGCGTGCCTAGCGGCATTGGTTAGTCCGGCGATGCATAGCCACCCTTCCTTGTAGTCGATAAGTGACATCGATAAGAAAGTGGCGGCGGTCTGGCAAAGTGAATTGTCACCGATTGTCTGTAGACTGATTGGCTACATGGCGGTCCATGTCGCGGGCATGGATATTCGGGAACGTCTTGCGAGGAATCTGCGCCTGCTGCGGCAGGGAAAAGGATGGTCGCAGGAAGCGTTCGCGGACGAGGCTGGATTGCACCGCACCTACATCAGCGACCTTGAACGCGGAGCGCGGAACCCGACGATCACCGTCGTGGACAAGCTCGCTACGGCCTTGGGTGTAACGCCGGGGCGGCTACTCGATTAGCGGCTGAACCCTACCCCAAGCCACAGTATTTCGTTGAATAGCCAGCTTGAGAGGCACACGGCCACCGTCCGAAGAGGCGGAGGCTGGGCCTGAGACCGGACGGTTTCGGATGTATGATGGCGTCCGAGACGCAGGAGGAATTCATGGGCGGCATTGGATCGGGCGCGCAGCGATCAACACATATCGGCAATGTTGAGGAAATGCTGGCGCTCGACATTCGCGTTTTGCGGCGGCTGGGCGTCGTTCGCCCTGGTGAATGCACATGCGACACGGTGCGCTGGTTGATTGACGGGCTAAGCGCATCCAGCGTGCGCCTTCGCATCGATCTCAGCGACATTGAACGCGGCGGCGTCATGACGATCATCGGTGAAATGCGCGATGGTGGTATCAATCAGCATGTCGCCATCGAAATGGTGCCATCGCCATTCGGCGGCCATCGCTGCTATTTCCTTTGCCCGCTTTCCGGTGGGCGCTGCGAAGTGCTCTATTATGCCGGAGGTCGGTTCGGCTCGCGCGAAGCGCAACGGCTGAGCTATGCGGTACAAGGCATGAACGATGTTTCCCGCGCCCGCCGCAAGACCGCCAAACTGCGCAGCCGCCTGTGCGGGTCGGGTGGTCAGCCGCGACTGCGTGGGCTCAATCGCATCGATACGGTGAGACGCCTTCACCAAGCGGAATTCGAAGCGAAGACGCTATACCTCGATGGGCTGCGTGACCTTGCTGATCGGTCTGGTCCCCAGCGGATACCCGGCGATGCTCGTTAGCAGGTCCGAGATTCCGATTTCCGCCCGTTTGGGCTTCGCGATAGCCTCATATCCAATCAGCGGGTCCTGACCAAGCAACGCCGTTTCGCGACCTCGCCACGTCTCTCGCGCCTGCCCCTATCGGTCTGATGTCGGCGGTATTCAGGGATACAGGCGAACGCGGCTTCGATGCGGTCTGTGGTAATTCCGTATTCTCGGACCATGATGCGCTTGAGCCAATTCAGCGCGTCGATCAATTCGTCCACCGATTGCTCAGCCCAGTCGCACCAGCACGCGCCGTGGGTCATGGCGAATGAGCGTTCACCGGGATCGAGAAACTTAAAAACCGCTACCTCGCCGCCAACCGCATCGCCACTGTTCCGACGCAGGAACGCCGGTTGCCACGCGATCACCGCCGACTTGATCGGTATATCCAGTGTCGAAAGATGCTTCTTCATGACCCGGAATATAACCCTTCAGGATGAAGAGAAAACTCGATGCTTCCGGGATTTTTCCTGACTTCGAGCAGCCCATGATCTTAGTGGGGTGATGGTCAACGAAAGGAGACCATCATGTCCGACGACCAACAGCTCGACCGCACCCACCTGTTATCGCACGCTCAGGCATTGTTCCCCGACACTACGATCAATGTGGTCTACGATCCCAATGAGATCATCCACATTGACGCGAACGGGCATCGCTATACCTTCGAAATCGGAAGTGATGACGATGAATATATATTCACCGATGGTTTAACGACCTTCACGATCCCCCTTATGGATTTTGACGAAGATTTCTAGGATTTCTCCTGACACGCCTTCCGCGCCCGTCTTATTGGAAATGTCGGTCCCAACCTAAGGAGATGACCGACATGACTACGACCAACATCGCGAAGCCCGCCGTCCCGATCGTCGAAGCCGGTACGGCAGAAGCCCTTAAGCCCGAAGTCGTCACGCTGGAGCAGCTCGCCCGCGAAATGAAGATCCCGCCGCGCGATGCCCGAATGCTGCTTCGGCTGGCCGCCAAACAGACGCGGCAATACCCGAACCTCGGCAAGGAGCATGTCGCGCGGCAACCTTGGCAATGGACCACTGGCTCAAAAGCGCTCGGCGAAGCAAGGAAGGCGCTGGCGGCTGCACCCGAATGAAAGCCAAAAGAGCGCAATATCGACGTATGCGCGAATATTGCGCTCTTTATCATCCTTGCCGCCACATCGCACCAGGACCACGACCGCTTTTGACGTTTGCGATGACCTTCGCATCGTCGATCGTGCGCGCCGAATAACCTGCCGCCGTCAGCCGGTCTAAGGCATCTCGGGCCTTGATGCCCTCGCCTGTCACCATGTCCTTGATCATCGCTGCACACCCTTCAAGTGCAGTCGGCTTTTTCGACGACTGCACAAGCTGATCGGCCGTCTGCGGAATCTCCCCGTTCCACTGGATTTTCGGCACTGAGTCCTGATCGAAGCCGACAACCTCGAATGTGATCGATGGTCCCTTTCTGGAGTAGTTTGCCTTCGACTGTGCGAAAACTCGCGTTTCCGGGTCGGCTGGATGTCCCATAACAACCAAGCCCGAACGAACCGAAGCGATAAAGTCCATTGATCCTTGTCCAGCTTGGATCGCGGACTCAGCCGACGCTTTGCGCATGTGCCGGACGACAAGGATGCTCATATTAAGATCGCGCGCCAACATGGCGAGCGGCCGCATGAACCCTCGGCTTTCGTTCGCTCGGTAGATATCTACGGAAGAGGGTATGAACGCCGACAACGGATCGATGATCGCCAATGCGGCGGGATGAGCGATCAATTCCCTCCGGAAAACCTCGATGCCGAAATCGTCCATCAGGAAAGGCGCGTTCATGAACCGAATCTTGGACACATCAGCGCCGTGCGCTTCAAGGCGCGGACGTAAGATGCGGTCCGGTTCATCCTCCGGAGATAGGTATAGAACGCGACCCTTTCCCGATCGCTGCCCGTTGGCAAATTCGCTGCCTTTCGTGACCATCGCACCGAGTTGTGCCGTCACCAGCGATTTACCCATGCCGGGATCGCCGTCCATGATCGTCAGCGCGCCTTGAGGCAGGTAGGGGAAAAGGAGGAATTCCGCCTTTTTGTTCTGAACGTTGATCAGTTCGTCGAAGTAGGATTCCCGCTCTTCCTCCATGAGTTCGGCCCAAGCGTCTTTCCAAGCCGCCGCAAACTCATCCCCCTCGATCGGCGGCTTGGTCACCGTCCCAGCATATGCCTTGGCGATCGGACGCGCCTGCTTGCGAGAAAGCCCCCGCGCGCCAAGCGAAATTACGAAGCTTCGCAGTTCGCGCGAGCGGCTGGGGCCCTTGATGACAAGACCTCCTTTAGATTGATTGCCGCTCATCGCCCGGTCTCCGCTTGATCGCGGATGCGATGGATTTGACGCTCTGCCTCTCCTGCGTCCCCGCCCCACTTGGAGATGAAATAGGGGTTGGCCAACAGCACGGCGGCGATCTCATCGTCTACCGCGCCCGCTGCGATCATGGCGGATACGATCTGATATACCGCACCGGATCGATCTGACCGCATGACCTTGCGCGATGTCATTAGCGTCCCGGCGACAAGGCCCATGCTTCGGCGATAGCGACGCATGACATCGTGGGGCACGTGCCGAGATGGATCGACCCCGGCTCGACCTACTTCAGCGCGTTCCACATCCGACAAATCACGGATCGCTTCAGGAACCCGCTTACGCTCCGCATCAAAGCGAAGGAGGCGGACAGTCTCTCCCCGCCGCTCAGGTTTGTGATTGATCGTGCCCGGCACCCGCAGCAGCTTGTTGGCAGACCACGCACCCTTGTCACCTCCATACAGCTTCCAGAGGTTCTTCGAGTATTGCTCCGCCTCGCGAGCGGGAACGACCTTCCGCCAAATCCATAGCCCCTGAAATCGTCCTGCCGAAGTTTCCCAGAGGATATTGGGCGACGGCTTGAAACGCATAGGGTTGGCATCGTCGATATCCGACCATGCGTAGCGCGTTGATAGCGCCCGCTCCTTGGTATTGCGCGGCGCGTCGAACGCATTGGGACAGAAATAATAGTCGTGTTCCTCTGGGGGGTAACATTCCAGCAGATCAGCGATCGTGGCGGCGCGGTCACCCCTCATGGCGTGGCAGGCCATTCGTTCAGTGCCTGCCCGTCGAGTATAGAGGAAGGTATATTCCCTTTCAGCATAAGCCCAAATTTCGTCGAGAAATCGGATGATCGCGGCATCACGTCGCGAATGCCGCTCGGAGCTGACAAGCGGCGCATATCGAGACGGCACATTCATCACACGCCCTCCCGAGCCGATGCCAGCGCCTCGATATGGGCGTGGATTTCCGATGCCAACCACGCGACCGAATGCGCGCCGATACGGACCCGTTTGGGGAATTGGCCCGCGGCTTCCAACCGGAGCAATGTTGATGGCGAGAGGTTTAGGCCAAGGCGCGGCAAGTCGCCGCGTGTTAGCAATATCCTGTTTGATGGTGGTGCCGTCATGTCGAGTTCCTTTTCATTGTCGTGATTGACGGCAATGAAATATTCCCAGACGGCGAAGAGTTACTATAGAGGCAATGGCACCAAGGAACTGGATTTCCGTTCCAATGTGCCCGAAGCCTCTAAGACGGGAGGTTTATTTCCCCGCGAATGAGCCGATCAAGATTCTCCTCAACACCTGTGATCTTGTGAAAAATCAACCGCATGGCATCGACATAAACGCCTACACGACGACGCAAATCTGAATCGTAAACACCCCGGTTCGGCTTCACGTCAGGGCGATGCTTGCGTAGCAACCTTGCGACTGCCGCGAACAACTCCGCTCGCAGTTCTTGGCTATGTCCCGCATCATCGGCCTGCTGGCTCCGAAGCGAATCCCGAAGATCGACCGCCCGCGACCGCAATGCATCCAGCTCCGCTATTAGCGACGCATGGTCCGGAAACTCAGGCACACTCAGCGGATACGGCCAAGTCGAAAACATCGGCCGCATCTCGTCGGCAATTGCCCCGAGCAGCCGCTCGCTTGGGCTAATGACGTTCGTTTCCAGCCAATCTGCCCGTTTGGTAAGTGAAAGATTGAACGGCGCACCGGGCAAGTCACAGGGCAAAGTCGCAATGACGGTGCGGAAATGAACGCACAGGTCGATCAGGTCGGCCCTCAATGCCGACAGCATCGCGTCATCCTTGATGCCAATGATAGCTGCCAATTCACCCATGGCGCTATCGTCAAACAGCGTTTCCGCTTCTGCCGTGAAATCCTTCAAGAACCTGCCCCCAATTGTCCAACGCCTCCCGCTTCTCAGCGTCATAGGCATAGCGATTGTAGACGGCGGCCACACCGGAAATTGTGCCGCTGATATGGTTCAGCACCTTTTCGACGACATGCGGCGCAACGCCCGCCCTAGCCATGCCCGACGCGGCGGTTCGCCTAAGATCATGCAATCGCCAATCGGATGTCTGAGAGCCTTCGGACAGGCGGCGCAGCATCTTCGAAAATCCGCTGACCGGCGAATTGCGGGTGGTCGTGAATACATAATCGCAGTCCAGAAAACGCGGCACATCTTTCAGTGCGTCGAGCGCATAAGGGCTCAGTGGCACGACATGCGGCTTCCCGTTTTTCGAGCGCCCGGCGGGAATTACCCATTGCTTGGCTTCGAGATCGACTTCGCTCCAGCGCATTTCGGCCAACTCGCCCCGGCGCTGTGCCGTCGCAAGCAGGACCGGCACGAACTGGCGAAAGGGATAAACATCGTTACGGCATGCCCGCAGCAATCTCACGATTTCATCATCCTCCAACACCCGCTCGCGCGACTCCTCCTTGGTCGGAGCCTTGAGGCCGTTGATGGGAGTGACTTCAACGATGCCGCGTTCCACGCACCAGTTGAACAGCTTGCGAATGTTCGAAAGGATGCGGTTCGCCTGATAGGTCGATCCGCGCGCAACGGCGGCGTCCATGATTTCCAGCACGTCGAACCGTTTGACGTCGCGGATATCGCGTTGCCCAAAAGTGCCGACGAATTCACGTTCCAAGATGCGCTCGGCCTCGCGCCAGCTCTTGTTGCGTGCCTTCGCGTGAAGTCGGATGAATTCCCCGCACACCGCTTCCACCTTCATGTCAGGATTGCGCCTGCGCCTGGTTGGGTCGATACCCTCATCAACCTGCCGCAAGACATCCTGTGCTTTTTCGCGGGCCGTAGCCAATGTGATGCGAGGAAAGACGCCGAGCTTCATCCGCTTCTGATCAAGCCCGTAGCGGAACTTGACCGAGAAGACCTTTTGCCCTTGCGCCGAAACTCGAACGCTCATTCCGGGGCAATGAAGATCATGAACCTCATAGCGCTTCGCTTGCGGTTTCAACGCTTCAAGTGTCTTGTTTGTTAGGGCCTTCTGCATGTGTCATCCTTTCGAATGACACCTTAATAATCACGGAAATCCACCAATCTCAAAGAAATTCCTAGCGTCCGAAGGACCTGCATCGGGAAAGCTCAGCGTGATGCGATTTGACCATATCGCACACGACCGGGGGGTACTTTAGACCAAGCCGTCCTGACGATCCTCGGACCAAGTGCCGCGACACTGATTCTGGGTTTTGCGGCCTCACGCGATTACGTGTTGGCGCGCCGGTGATCGATAAACCGGTTTCTTATCGATCATCTCCGAGTTCCGTACCGATCCGAAGCAGATCGACATAGGCTGCATAGGCAAAGCTGCGATCCCGACGCCTGCCGGTTGTTTCTGTCAAAACCCCAGCCGACACTAGCGCTTCGATCGCCCGGATCGCGGTTGGCTTGCTGATTGCAAGCAAGGTCATGGCTGACGCGACCGTGACGATCGGATGGTTGGGCAGTTCCTCAAACAGCCTGACGGCGGATACGGAAACGGCATCGCTCGCTAACAGCCGAGCGCGATCTTGGCCGACGATAGCGAAGATATTCCGCGCCGATGTCACCGCCTCGTCGGCGATGGTTGCGACCCCATCGAGAAAGAAATCGGTCCAGCCCTCCCAGTCGCCTTGCGTCCGCACGGCGTCGAGCCGACGGTAATATTCGGCACGATGACGCTTGAAAAACAGGCTGAGGTAAAGCGAGGGCGCGCGGAGCAGCCCCCAATGCTGGAGCAGCAACGAAATCAACAAACGGCCTATGCGTCCGTTGCCGTCGAGATACGGGTGGATGGTTTCAAATTGCACATGGACAAGTCCGGCACGAATGAGCGCGGGCAAGTCATCATCCGCGTGGATGTATTTTTCGAGCGCGCTAAGCAATTCCGCCAAGCGTGTGGGCGGTGGCGGCACGAACACCGCATTGCCAGGCCTGCTGCCCCCGATCCAGTTTTGACTGCGCCGGATTTCGCCGGGCTGCTTGGTTGCCCCCCTCACGCCGTTCATCAATCTGCGATGTGCATCGTTCAGGAGGCGCATGGAAATCGGGATACCCGAGGGGTTCGCTAACTCCTGCTGGACGTGGTTCAAGGCATCAAGATAGTTGCAGACCTCTTCCACGTCGGCATCAGGCGCATTTACGTCATCCGCCTCGAAGCTCAGCAAATCGAGCAGTGTCGCCTGCGTCCCCTCTATCTGTGATGAGATCACGGCTTCCTTGCGGACGAACCCATAGAGAAACCAGTCAAGCGACGGCACCATCTCGGTTGCCAGATCAAGCCGCACCAAGGCCTGCTCCGCAGCACGTAGCCGCCTACTGAGTGTCTCGGAAATGGCAAAAGCGGGATCGCGCGGCGGCAATGGGTGAGGCAGGAACGCGGGGACGCTCTCTCCGCCTGCGACCACATTTTCATATTCGCCCGTTGTTCGCTTCGTCATGGCATCTGCAACTCGGTGTGGAGATAGGAACGACACCGTGCCTTCCTCCGGCTATTAATAACGACATCGTGACTTATCGTGCACAAAAGTCAACCATCCGTTATTAACGCATTTCTGGTTATGGCACGACGAAATGGGATTTTCCCTGACGCGCACCGCCGCGATCGATATCACGCTGCTGCTAGGCTAGCGGATGGATCACGCGGCCTTTGCCCTCCACCGCTCTGATACCCAGAAAATCGACGATCTTCCGTGTGGGTATCAAGGGGGTCCCGGACGCCCGAACTTGCATGATCGGACCTGAAGCAATACGCCACGGAATCAGCGGGTCGAAGATACGTCTTCGTGTTCCCCAAGACGCAATATGACGCATAATGACAAGCAATAACAAGAGCTTAAGCCTCGCTCTTAATCAGCGGGTCCTAGGTTCGAGCCCTAGTGCGTCCACCATTTTTTCCTGAAAAATGCAGCATTTCATCCCGCCATGGCGTTGCCGCGCCTTGTTCTAATGGACATGCGGTGAGGGCTTCCACGTCCCGGATGCCGCGACCGGATTTCGCTTCACAGAAGCGGGCCGTCGGCTAGTCTGGCTGGCTGCGGTCCCACTATGTCACCTCAAAACATGACGAAGTGACGCGTTACGCGTAGAATTTACGCGAAGCGCGCAAGGCCTGCTCCTTAAACCCCAACCCTTTCCAATAACTCCATCAACAGCGGCCGCAGCCGCCCAATTTCCTGCCGATGCGCGGCGCTGAGTGTGGTGAGTATCCCGTGCGCCTGCTCAGTCAGTTCGAGCAGCGCCTGTCGGCGATCCTGCTCGGATAAACGCCGCCGTACCAGGCCCAGCGCCTCCAGTCGGTCGACAAGGCCGGTCGCGCTATGGGGTTTCAGGATCAGTCGTTCCGCGACATGCCCGACCGTCGCCTTACCCCTTGGCGCGGAGCGGATCGCGAGGAGAGCTTGATGCTGCTGGGGCGTCAGACCGCACTGCGCCGCCTCCCTTTCACTGAACGCCTGAAACTGCCGCAGGGAGAAGCGGAAATCGGCAAGGGCCGCATAGTCATTGTCGGTCAACTGATCGGCCATGCAACATCATAGCGTGCCAAGGGGCATTGATAAATATCGCAGTGCGATATAGTTGCTCCCCGCATGACATCATCGACCTCCTCTCCATCGCAAAGCCTTCTCGCCGATCATAGCGCCAACCTACGCATGATTATGCTGGCCGCCGCCGCACTGATCGTGGGGACGGGCGGCGCGCTGGGCGCATGGCTGTTGCTTCGGGCGATTGCGGTGGCGACTAATCTCTTCTGGTTCGGACGCCTCTCCGACGCGCCTGCTGCGATCACGGACAACACGCTAGGGATCGGCGTCATCGCGGTTCCGGTCATAGGCAGCCTGATCGTGGGCGTGATGGCGCGTTACGGGTCGGAGAAGATTCGGGGGCACGGCATTCCAGAAGCGATCGAGGCGATCCTCTATGGCGAAAGCCGCTTGTCGCCCAAGGTCGCGGTGCTGAAGCCCCTCTCCTCTGCCATTTCCATCGGCAGCGGCGGCCCGTTCGGCGCCGAGGGGCCGATTATCATGACCGGCGGAGCGATCGGGTCTCTATTCGCTCAACTCTTTCATCTGAGCGCGGCGGAGCGCAAAACTCTTCTGGTCGCGGGCGCGGCGGCGGGTATGACAGCGATCTTCGGCACGCCAATGGCCGCCATCCTGCTCGCCGTTGAGGTTCTGCTGTTCGAGTGGAAGCCGCGCAGCTTCGTGCCAGTGGTTATTGCAGTGCTGATCTCACTGCTGTGGCGGCCAGTGCTGATCGAAAGCGGGCCGCTCTTTCCCGTGCATCATGCGGTTATACTCACTCCCGTGCTGATCGGCATCGCTCTAGGCATGGGGGTGATCGCGGGGGTGCAAGCGACGTTGCTGTCCGCGCTGCTGTATCGGATCGAAGATATGTTCGGGCGTCTGCCCGTCCACTGGATGTGGTGGCCAGCGATCGGGGGGCTTGCCGTCGGTATCGGCGGGCTGGTGGACGCGCACGTGCTGGGCGCGGGTTATGAGAGTATCAGGGGCCTTCTAGACGGGTCGTTGGCGGTGCGGGTGGCGCTGGCGCTGCTGGTAGTTAAGGCGGCGGTGTGGCTGATCGCGCTAGGATCCGGCACGTCGGGCGGCGTACTGGCGCCGCTCTTGATGTTGGGCGGAGCGTTGGGCTTTTTGCTGGGCCAATATCTGCCAGGCGGGAGCGCGCTATGGGCAATGGCCGGGATGGCCGGGACGATGAGCGGGGCGATGCGCGCGCCGCTGACCGCCGCCTTGTTCGCAGCGGAGCTAACTGGGGATTTCGCGATGCTGCCGCTGACCATTGCGGCGTCGGTGGGAGCCTATGCGGTGAGCGTACTGCTGATGCGGCGCTCGATACTGACCGAGAAGATCGCACGGCGCGGGCGGCATGTGCTTCAGGAATATACCGTTGATCCGTTCGATTTCCTTCAGGCAGGGCAAGTGATGACGCGAGAACCGCAGACGTTGGAGGGGACAATGTCCATTGGTGCGGTCATTGCCTTTTTTGCGGGGCAGGCCGTCCATCGCAGTTACCCGGTGGTGGACAAGGAAGGGCGGCTCATAGGCCTTGTTTCCCGTTCTGATGCGCTGCGCTGGCAGGTGGACGGCGCGCCCGTGCAAGCGACCCTCGCAGAAGTCTTGTCCGATGCATCGCAGCCCTATGGCACGCCGAGTGATCCGATCAGTCGCATCGCGGACATGATGGTCGATGCAGGCATCGGCCGCATCCCGATCGTTGAGCCCGCATCGAGCAGGGTCATCGGCATTGTGGCGCGGCAGGACCTGCTCAAGCTCCGCTCCGTCCATCGCGGTGCGGAGGTGGCCCGGACGAGGGGGTGACCGAGCCGTTCGGTCGGCGGGTGTATACGATCAAGGCGATACGGTCTGGCGGCCCGCAAAGCCCGCTGATCCAATCACTAACCCAAGGAAGGAATTTGGGGCATGAGAAACGATATTGCTCGATAGACCACCCTGTTGGGCGGAGCCATCTGAGCCACCTTTCTCCGCGCCTCAGTGCCTAGATTCCCCGGACGATCAGGAAATGGCCAGAACGCCCTGATAGGCGGGATCTTCCAGAGCCTTGCCCGCTCCCATTGCCACGCACATCAGCGGCATTTCCGCGACCTTTACTGGCAAGCCAGTTTCCTCCATCAGCGCCTGGTCCAGTCGCCGCAGCAGCGCGCCGCCGCCTGTGAGGGTGATGCCTTCCTCGATGATGTCGGCCGCCAGTTCTGGCGCGGTCTTTTCCAGTGCTGTCCTGACCGCCATCTTGATCTGGCCAACGGGTTCTGCAAGCGCGTCCACGATTTCCGCCTCGCTGATCGTCATTTCGGCAGGGCGGCCATTTACCAGATCGCGGCCCTTGACCACTATCCGCCGTCCTTCGCCATCGGGTAGCGTCGCCGCGCCGAGTTCACACTTCACCCGTTCAGACGTTGCTTCGCCGATCAGCAGGTTGTGGTTGCGCCGGATATGCGATGCGATCGCATCGTCCATCCGGTCGCCGCCGACCCGCGCCGAATTGCTGTAGGCGATACCACGCAGTGACAGGACAGCGACTTCGGTTGTTCCGCCGCCGATGTCGACCACCATCGCGCCGCGCGGTTCCGTAACCGGCAATCCCGCGCCGATCGCCGCCGCCATCGGTTCCTCGATCAATTGGACGTGGGCGGCCCCGGCATTGGCGGCGGCGTCGCGTAGCGCGCGCCGTTCCACCATGGTCGACCCAGACGGAACGCACACGACAACCTCATGCCGCCGACCAAAGCGGCTGCCGTTCAGCGCCTTGTCGATGAAATGCTTGATCATCTGTTCGGCGACATCGATGTCCGCGATGACGCCATCGCGCAAAGGCCTGATCGCCTGTATATTGGCGGGCGTTTTCCCCATCATCAGCTTGGCTTCATTGCCTACGACCTTTACGCGACGGAACCCCTGCCGGGTTTCGATGGCGATGACCGACGGCTCATTGAGGACGATCCCCCGGTCGCGGACATGGATAACCGTGTTAACAGTGCCAAGGTCGATGGCCATGTCAAAGGCAGAGGACGAAAAAAACCGGGGCAATTTCATCGAAACAAGGCAATCTTTTGCGGGAGGGAAAAGCTGATCTCGCCCTGCCGATGCCTCTACGCGAGCAGAAGAGCCCTGCGACGACCCGTCTGGTAACCGGGTCCAACCGAAAGACCGAGCCGTAGCACTAGCGCATTCGAAAATCCGCCCTCGCCCGGAACAACGCTCATCCTCTGGAGAATCCCGCCCTCCCCGCGGCGGCCCAACGATTGTCCTTTCTGTAGAAACGCCATATGCCGTAAGTCCGGAAGGCCAAATTCACCTGGCGATATCCCAGATTTTCAACAACGGCAGCGACGCCGATCATGAAAAGGTCGCGTGCACTCGGCGTGCGTCTGAGCTGCATTTCCTCAAGCGCCAGGGTTCCAAGACTGAGCGCGGTTCCGAACAGCACCGTCAGAGAGAAGAAGGCAAGCACGACCGTGCCCGATCCGATCCCCAAAAAGTAAAGGATGGGGATCAGAAGGTAGCCGAACAGTTCGCAAGGCGGTCCGAGCACATCTTCAATCACGATCAACGGCATACCGATCAGCCCGATACGGCCGTAACGAGGGTTGAACAGCATGCGCCGATGCTCGACAATCGTCTCCAGCGCGCCCTGCTCCCACCGTGCGCGCTGGTTACGCAGTCCTCGCCAGCTTTCGGGCGCATCGGTCCAGCATACCACTTCAGGAACGAAGGCAATGCGATAGGGCCGCTTCTGCTCCCGCATCCGGCGATGGATGCGGGTGACGACTTCCAGATCCTCGCCAACCGTATCGTGCCGATACCCGCCTATTTCCACCAGTGGCGCCCGCCGGAATATGCCAAAGGCTCCGGAAATCAGCATCAGCATATCCAGCCGCGCATTGGCGATGCGGGCCGTCAGAAAGGCTCGAAGATACTCCAATATCTGATAGCGCGGCAACCAGCGCTGCGGCAGCCGAATCTGGCGAACATGCCCGCCTTCGACAATTGATCCGTTCGCGATGCGAATGGCTCCGCCTACTGCCATCAACGAACCATCATCCGTCATGAAAGGCTCGGCAGCGCGCAGCAGGCCATCAGGCTCAATAATGGAATCGGCGTCGATGACGCAAACCAGCGGGGCAGCGGCAAAGCCCAATCCTGCGTTCACGGCGTCCGCCTTCCGCCCATTCTCCTTGTCGATCAGAATGAGGTTCGGATAGCGAGCGGAGCCAAAGATGCCCAAAATGCGCGTTTTCTGGAGTACCGCCAATTGTTCTCGTTCAATCGGGCGTAGATCGAACTCCTGAATCAGGACGGACAAGGTTGCGTCGTTGGACCCGTCATTGACCAATATCACTTCATGGTCCGGATATTCCAGAGCCAGCAAGGCGCGCGCGCTGTCTGCGATCGACAACTCTTCATTGAAGCAGGGTGCGATCACAGACACGGGGAGGGCAAGGTCGGCATAGCGAGACCAAAGGTCATAGGATCGCTGAGCAGGTCTGACACGCGTGGCAAAGACTCGCGCAGCAAGCAGCAACTGGATGGTCGAAACGAGATTGCGGACGGTCACGACCAGAAAGCACAGGATACCTATCGCGACCATGGTGCCCAGCCCGACGCTTTCCAACGTCGAGGATATAGAACCCACCCCCATCAGGCAGTCCCCAGCACCTGTTGAGCCTGCTGCGCGCGAAGGCGTACCCAGGGCGAAGGATCTTTGCGCAATTCCGCGATAGCAGGCAGGCTGCTGTTCAGCCTCATCAACTGACAGGCGCGGATAGCTCTGGCACGGACGGGAGGCACGGGGTCGTTCAAAAGCGGCAATATCCATTTGGCGCTGCCGGGGTGCCCCAATCTGGCCGCCGAATCCAATGCGGCCAGACGAACGGGCGCATGGGTATCGGCGGCGGCAGCTTCCAATAGTGGAAGCGCAGAGAAATCCTCCGTCCACCCAAGGGCGTCAATCACCAGTGCCCGCACCGCTGGCGGCAAATCGGCGGACTGAGCCAAGCTGAATAGTTCGGACGGATGGCGTGCAGCGATCAACCTAAACAAGGTTCGATGCAGCGGCGTGATTTGCGCGCTTCGCAGGTCCAGGTGGTCAATCAACTCATTCGGCGGAGGCAAGGCATCCAACCGAGCAAGCAACGACGCGGCCTCCAACCGGGTGTCCAGCTTCGGATCCTCCCGCAGCACAAGGTAGAGCATATCGATCGCCTGCCCTCCTCCTATGCTGCCGAGTAGTCGCAGGGCGTCGATCTGCCGCCTCGGCCGGGACCGCCTTGCCGCCAGCAACGCCTGCTTGAGCAACCCTTGTTCCTCCACCAGGGCAACGAGCCGCTCTCGGTCTTCACCCCTGAGTAGTTGAACAATCCGGCTGATCGCCGCCAGCCGTTCAGCAGGGCGGGCGAACTGGAAAGCGGGCGACGCGGCGATATTCTGGCCAGCCCCCATGATTTCCCTCGTCAGGGCGCGGGTCAATTCCGCCTTGGCGACGCTGGCGCGCTCCTTTCGATCACGACGCATCACCAGGAAGAGCAGCCAAGCGGCCATCACCAGCGCCCCATAGACGGATATGAATATGGCGATCCGGGCAACATGATCGGCAATGGGGAAACCCGGCACGATCAGAACCTGACCTGGAGGCCTAACGTCCCACCTGTCCGCCTGTAGGTAGCGCGACGGCGGTCATAGTCGACCCCTGCCCGAAGTGAGACCTTGTCAGCGATCGGCACCGTCACGCCCGCGAACAGGGAATGAACCTGCCGGGTTATCCCTGCTTCCGTATCGGGATAGGTGGCTGCTCCGACATAGAGTGTTGCCCCGCCCGAGAAGGTGCGATCCATTCGGCCCGACACGCCCCATCGGTGGGTGCCATCTTCATCCCACAAGTTGATCATCCGGACGGTGGCAGCAAGTCCCAACCTTTGCGCTGCAAGCCGAACGCCGGGCTGAAAGACGGTGACCGACGCATCGCGATATTCGGCATGCCGCAAGTCAGCCAGCACCGTCGCAAATGAGGCAATGTCGGCCTCCACTCCGGCTGTCACGCCCCATTTTTCCCGGAAATTCGCATTCGGCGTCACGGCTAAAGCGAGGAAGGTCCGAAGCTTGTTGCCAAACCGATGGTCGATGCGGGTTTCGAGGCGAGTGTCAGCAAATGATCGCCGGTCTTCTCTTTCCACAGTCAAGGCTGCCGACGTCTTGGAGTCAATGGCGCCGAAAAGAGCGATATTTGTGTCATACCAGGTTTGGCTGGGCCGATTGGCAAAGGACACGCGGGAAACGCTCTGCGTGGCCGCCAAACCCCAGTGCGACGGCGCGGCACTGGCAGGATCGCGATCGTCCAATTGACGCCTGATCGCAACAGCGTCCGCATTTGCTGGAGCGCGCTGCTCCATGGCGACAAGCTCCCGCTCTGCCGCTGCCCGGTCACCAGACCACAGGTAAGCGCGCGCCAACGCTGCGCGGATGTCGAGGTCTTCTGGTGCCAGCAGTTCTGCCCGACGGAGCGCTGAGATCGCCTGCGGATAGCGTTTGTCAAAGGCATAGGCACTGCCAAGCATGCGCAAGATTTCCGCGTCATTTGGATTGGCGGCATCCGCCTGCTCCAGCGTGCCAATTGCGGCGGCGAAGTCTTGCCGTGCCAAGGCTGCCCGTGCTTGTGCGATCAACTCCGCGCGCTGCGGAACAATCGTACCATCCGGCGTGACGGATGCCGCTGCAATCGTTAGAACGAGCAGGCTCATTGAACGGGCCTCGCGGATTTCAGGATGGCGTTTACCCGCACGACAAGTTCATCCGGGATGAACGGTTTCGTCAAATAGTCACGAGCGCCCGCGGTCAGAGCCGCCAATACGTCGGCCTGCGCCTTCCGCGACGTCAGCATGACAACCGGCATCCCAGGTCGCTCTTCTGCTAAAGCTCTGAGTACATCGGGACCGGACATTACCGGCATCATGGCATCAAGCACGAGGAGGTCGTATTCCCCTCCTCGCGCTTCCCGCAGCGCAGATGCGCCGTCTTGCCTGATTGTCACATCGTGACCTGCCGCTTCAAGCTTGAACCGAACCAGTTCGCCCAGCAGATCGTCATCGTCTGCGACCAGGATATGCGCCACCTGACCTGTTCCTCTTTCTCGCCGATCCCTTAAGTATCAGCTACGTGCGACTAGTGCGAAAAATTTCTTTTCTTAACAATGGCTAAACCACCATTTTGGTTCAATTCGCCGTAGCGGAAAAACGTTTTGGCAGACTTGCCATGCTTTGTGGAAAGCTGATTTGGGCGCTGGGGCGAGAAATTGAAACGGCGCGACAAGGTTTGCCGTGCCCCCGAAGTGGACGACGCATCCGACAAATTGGATGTCGGACGCGCCATGATTTAACAGCGGGTCTCGAACTGCTCAGTTAATGTGCCGCACGCCCCAAAATGATGCGGAATTCGCTCACCAAAATTTACAAATCGAGTAGAAAGCTCTTCTTTTTTACATCAAAAGTTCTATTTGTGAGGGGCGTATCGCATTGGGGCTATTGCAGATGATCGACCTGTCACCTCAACCTCAGGATGAGACTTCCGACGGGGCAGAACTTCAGTCGGGGCCGCGTCACGATACGGCCGTTCGGAGCCGCCCCGCAGAACCTCATCATCGCGCGGGGCTGTTCACCCATGAAAGCGCCGAGGCGAGCGTGCAGTTTTTATCGCGTTGGGCGGGACCGATCGCCTTGGCTGGAACTCTTGTCCTTCTCGGCTGGTGGTTCGCTGCCTGATTCGCGAAAATGACGGACTGATTCGAACAAGCGCTTCGTAAGTGCGGTAAATTTTCGCTTGCACATTTCGGCCATTGAATTTCGGATCGTCGCAGATGTGGGGCGCCGTACCTTCCCATCCTAACGGATCGTCGGAAAAGAGCATCCGAGCGTCCCAGCAATGATTGCCAGCCCGATGCAATTATGTCCTGCTGCTCCGCAACATAATCACAAGGCAGCGGATGCCTGATGCACACATTCGTCCTTCAGGATGAAGCGTAGTTGACGTCAGGACACGAAAAGGGTTGCAGATGTCGAAAATCGATCTGGCGATCGAGGGGTTTCCCGGTCGCCAGCCTACAACATCCGCCGTTCAGCGGAACGTAAGGCTTTGGCTGTGCCTCTTGCTCGTGGCAGCGGACATGGCCGCTCTCGCAACTGGCTTTGGTCTTGGCTTGCGCGCGGCTGGCGTGCCCTTACTCTTTTCGGGGCTATGGCAACCACTTGGCGGAGGCATGATCGTCTACGGGATCGTCGCCTTCCACAATCAGGCATTCAATCCCGTCTGCCTGACTCAATTAACGCCCAGCTTGCGCAATGCATCGCTTGCGCTGGCTGGGACGCTGCTGATCTTCCTGCTCACGGTTTTCTCGCTGAAGGCGACCGGTCATCTTTCGCGGCTGGGCATTTCGGCGGGCATTCTTTGCAGTGCGACTCTGTTGGTTATGCAGCGCCTGGTCATCGTTCGCACGGTGCGGCGACATTTCAGCGACAATTTATTCGCACAACTGATGATCATCGATGGCGGCATGATTCCTGAAGATGTCAGCGGCATGGTAATTGTCGATGCGGAAGGTGCAGGCATCAAGGCAGACCTAGACGATCCTTATATGCTGCACAGGCTAGGCACCTTGCTACGCGATTTCGACCGTGTGGTCATATCCTGTCCTGCCGATCGCAAGACGGATTGGGCTCAAATGCTCAAGGGCGGCAATATCCTGGGCGAGATCATCGTACCGGAACTGGATTCAATGGCGCCCTTGGCTGTGCAAACTTACCGCGGCGTTTCCACTCTCGTCGTGGCGCGTGGTCCTCTCAACCTCGCGAACCGCGCGCAAAAGCGGCTTTTGGATATTGCCATCACCGTACCGCTGCTGATCGCACTGACACCTTTGCTGGTTGTGATCGCGATCGCGATCCGGCTCGATTCGCCTGGCCCCATCTTCTTCAAACAAGAACGTATCGGCCGCGGAAATCGACTGTTCCACATTCTGAAGTTCCGAAGCATGCGCGTTGAACAATGCGACGCCGCTGGCGCCTCATCCACACGACGGGATGATGATCGCATCACTCGAGTAGGTGCGTTCATCCGCAAAACCAGCATCGATGAACTGCCTCAACTGATCAATGTTCTGCTAGGCGAGATGAGCCTGGTGGGACCGCGTCCTCACGCTCTGGGCTCGACAGCGGAAGAACAGCTATTCTGGCAAGTCGACCGCCAATATTGGCATCGGCACGCACTAAAGCCGGGCATCACCGGTCTTGCTCAAATCCGCGGATTCCGTGGCGCTACCGAGACGCGCCGAGACATTCTCAATCGGGTAGAAGCTGACCTGGAATATCTCCACGGCTGGAGCCTGATGCGGGACATCGCTATCCTGATCGGTACATTCAACGTCCTGATTCACCGCAACGCCTACTGAAGGGCAGGCGGTATCGCCCTCTAGGTAGGATTTTTGCACCACCTCATTGAATTTGCGACGGAATGAGTGACGATCGGCGCGTACGTGAACTATTTGTTAAGCGTAAAATAGGATATGTCTGCTATCTCGAACAGGGCGGACAAATCACGTGGCAGACGATCTTGCGCCGGTTGCCGTTGCGCAACATTCTTCCTTTGATAGCAACAAGGATTGTGCGCCCAAACTGGTGTATTCATCCTTCGCGGATCGCGCCGATCGCGGCGTCGAAATTCTGTCCCGTTGGGCAGGGATCGTCACCTTCGCAGCTGCAACCTGTTCGATCATCTGGTATTTGCTCTGACCAAGACTCAGCTTAATCTTGCTGCCAGATGAACAGCGTCCGGTTTGATACCTTGCTGGCAGATTAACAGTCCTCAACCGCACCAAACCGCCGATGATCGCTCGTTTTCACGATGAAACGAAGCGTGGCATAGTCGCGACAAGCTGCATGTTAAGAGGTTCGTTTTGCGCGCAAAGGCGCCTAGCATGCCCTGATTGCTGCAATGCAATAAAGGGTTGCACATTTGGTTATCACTTACACTCCATATTTTTGGAGGCGCTTTAACGCGCCTGCAAGCCATGATCTTTCTCCGGTCACGCGGGCGATTGCCGCAGCCATAAGCTGTGCTGCGCTCACTGCTCTGCCCTGTCCCGTCAGCGCTCAGACGGCGACGGTCGATGACGCTTCACGGCTCAAGACGATGGGCCTCCATGCGACGGCTGGCGTCGACCTTCTATATGACGACAATGTTTATCGTGTGGATGATCGGCTGGAGGATCCCACCGACGACATCATCGTGACGCCTTGGGCTGAACTGACTTATGGGAAGCCGATAGGACGACATGACCTGCTGCTGAAAGGTCGGGTCGGCTATGATCGTTTTATTTCGGAAGGGCAGCGTAGCAAATTGCGGCTCGACGCCGAGGCGAAGGCAGTCATTCGTTTTGGCGCGACTTGTTTCATCACGCCCGTTGCATCTTACAGGCAGCAGCGCGCTGATTATGGCGACATCAATCAGCAAACGGAAAATCTGCAGCGGTTCACCGCTTTTGGCGCAGACCTGAGTTGCGAGCGTCCGGGCCTGTTCCCAGTGGCATCCTACCGTCGCGACATGACCCGCAACGATAACGCCTTCGATTATGCGGATCAGACCAGCGACACATTTGTTGCCGGGATCGGCTATAACATGCCGAGCCTGGGTACGCTGACCGCCTTTTACGAGCGCGTGAACAGCGATCGGAACAAGCTTGGCATCGAAAATCGAACCAACAGCTATGGCCTGCGGTTCAAGCGTGAGGTGTCGCCGATCACACAACTTGATGCCGAGGTGCGCTGGCTGGATGTGAGCAGCGATTCGGCAGCCGTTGGCAATTATGATGGCCCAGGCTGGGATGTGAGTATTTCGACCAGCATCGTTCCCAGGCTCAAACTGACAGCCACGACAGAACGCAGCATTGTTAACGACAGCCTGATAGCCAGTGGTTTTGCCATCCGGACCAGATATCGACTGGAGGGCGAGTTCACCATTTCGGAACTCACCTCTGCCGGACTCTACGGCGAACTGGAGCGGCGCAGGTTCCGCCAGGACGCCGCGTTGCGCCCATTTTCCATAACCGCCGACCGCAACCAGCGGTTCGGAGCAATGCTGAAACGCAAGTTGTCGGATCGCGTCGACATCTCGCTCGATGCGCAACGGTACAAGCGGCGCACCGATACGGATGTGGCTGAATATAGCGGAACCCAGGCGACACTGGGCACGGCGATCCGATTTTGACCTCGAACATAAAGGAGCATGAACTGTGAAAGCAGAGGCTCTCCTGACCAGCTTCTCGATCTTCCTTGCAGTCGTCGCGGCAGCACCCGTTGGCGCGCAGACGGCCGAAATGGCGGTCACTACCGCGACGCCGTCGACTAAGCCCCAAGCTGATGCAGGCTATCAATTGGGGCCGGACGACGAAGTGAGGATTGCGATCTTCGGTCA
The DNA here is from genome assembly GCF_054771635.1 of Sphingobium sp. TomTYG75. Taxonomy (NCBI): domain Bacteria; kingdom Pseudomonadati; phylum Pseudomonadota; class Alphaproteobacteria; order Sphingomonadales; family Sphingobiaceae; genus Sphingobium; species Sphingobium sp. TomTYG75. The sequence continues at coordinate 188,061 of NZ_BSRE01000001.1, forward strand.
ACCAGACCTGTCATCCACCACCCGCATCAAGGAAGACGGCACTGTCACTCTCGCCTTGATCGGCCCGATTCAGGCGCGGGGCAAGACGACGTCGCAACTGGCTCAGGCAATCGCGGCCAGTTACGCGAGCGGAGGCTTCCTCGCCAATCCTTCGGTCAACGTCGAGGTGAGCAATTATGTCAGCCGCTTCGTGACCGTTCTGGGCAATGTGCCCCAAGCGGGCAATTATCCGCTTGATCGCAATTATACGGTCGCGTCGATGCTTGCCAAGGCTGGCGGCTCGACGAAGGACGGGGCTAACGCCGTCATCCTGACGCCAGCCGATGGCAGCGGCGCCGTCCGCATCTCGCTAGCCGACATGGCTGTCGGGGGCAGTCGTCAGTTGAAGCCCGGAGACATCCTGTTCGTCCCGCCAGCCGAGAAGGTTTATGTCTATGGCCAGGTGCAGCAACCTGGCGCCTTCTCGTTCGCGCCGGGTCAGAGCTTCCGCCAAGCGCTCGCGCTGGCGGGAGGGCCAACGCTCGCAGGTTCTACCAAGCGCATAAAAGTACGCCGGGGAGGCAAGGAAATACAGGCGAACCTGGATGATCCGGTTCAGCCTGAGGACGTCCTCATCATCCGGGAGAAGCTGTTTTGACGACAATCGATCATGGCTTCGCGCAGGATCGGTCCAGCGGCATGCGGGACTGGCTCCTGTCTTTTCGCCGCAGCACGGCACGTACCGAGACTGCCAATGGTGGGCCTCGCGCGGCAATGGTTGAGCCGCTGCTGCTCGACACGCCCGTGGCGCCGGGGTTCCGGCAACAGCCAGATGAGGTGACGGATGTACCACGCGCCCTTTCGATGAGGGCGATGGCCGCGCCCCTGAAGCCGATCAGCTTGCGGCGGGATTCGATCTACAGCGCTTTCAGCACGGCGATGCCGGTGACGGATCGTCATGGGCTGGCGGGGCGGAATAGCGAGCTGGAAAAGCTGGTCGAGGCGATCGTCGTTCAGCGGAAGCATGCGGTGATTTTTGGTACGCGCGGATCGGGCAAGACTTCGCTGGCGCGGGTATTTGGCGATCTGGCGGATGAGGCCGGATGCGTTGCACTTTATGGATCGGCGAGTGGCGACGCTGACTTCGATTCGTTGTTCCGGCCTTTCCTGAGCGAGCTCCCGATGAGTGGGGCTGGGCAGGAAAAAGCGCGAAAATTAATGAATGAAACCATTGATGGAACGCGGTTGGCGAACCTGTTGGTGGAGGACGTACGTCAGCGTACTATTTTGATCCTGGATGAGTATGACCGGGTCCGGTCTGATGAGGCCAAGTCGGACGTTGCGACGCTGCTGAAGTTGCTGACCGATATTCATTCGCCGGTTCAGGTGGTGCTGGTGGGCATCGCGGGAGATGTGGACGGGCTGATCGCGGCGCATCCATCATTGCGGCGGCATATCGCGCCGCAACGGGTCGCGCCGATCCCCAAGCTGGAGCTGGAACGGCTGCTGATGAGCTGCGCGGACAATGCGCGGCTGAGCCTTGACCCCGACGCGCTCGATGCGCTGGCGGGGGCGGCGATGGGGTCGCCCTACCATGCGCGGCTGTTCGGCATGCAGGCGGCGCTCGTCACCGAGTCCGCTGGACGCGAGCGCATGACGCTGGCCGACGTGGAGCAGGGCCTTGCGTCTGCCCTCGAAGATTGGGTGGAGATGAGCGGGGCGACCCACGCGCTGTTCCGTCGCGTCCTGTGGGAAGCCAATGCGAGCCGCCGGATGATAGCGCTGGCAGGCGTGGCTGCTTCGCAGATGTCGGTCATTTCCTATGATCGGCTGGTTCGGCTGGGCCATGAGGTGTTGGGCGGCGGATCGATCAATGAAGGTCAGGCGGCCGATGCAATGCGGCGGCTGGAGCCCGCGCTCACGCCGATGCCCGGCGGCGAGCTGTTCATGTTCGAAGACACGCTGGCGCCCCAATTTCTGTTGTTGATGGCGAAGCAGCCGGTGCCAGCGACGCCCCCTGCCCCCACCCCCGCCGAAGAGATGCGGGCCATGTTGCGAGGAGTTGACGGGCTATGACCATGAACCCGATCGATCTGCTGTCGGCCGTGCAGGCGCGATGGCGGACGGCGGCGCTGCTGGGCGGCGCGCTGTTCCTCATCATCGCCATTCTGGCCTTCGTCCAGCCGCGCCAATATGCGGCGACAACCTCGCTACTGCTGGACCTGTCGCAGACGGACCCCACGGACGCCAACAACCAGCCCGGCGTTCGCGTCGAGGTGGATAGCATCCTGGGCACGCAGACCGATGTCATCCGATCCGCCAAGGTGATCAATGCCGTGGCCAAGGAAGCCGGTTTCGTCGATGCCCTGCCCAAGGACATTCCGCTCGACGCGCGCGTGCAGCAAGCCGCCGACCGGGTGCGGGCCAATTTGACCGTCACGACGGGTCGTCAGAGCAATGTGCTGCAACTGCAATATCTGGATGCCGACCCGGCGGTAGCGGCCAAGGTCGCGAACCTTGCCGCGCAGATATACATGCGCGAACAGGTCGAACTGCGCGCATCCCCCGCGCGCGGTTCCGCCAAATGGTTCGACGAGCAGACCCAGGAAGTGCGCCGCCGTTACGAACTGGCGCAGAAGCGCCTGTCCGATTTCCAGCGGGCGCATGACATTATCGGCATCAACCGCATGGATCTTGAAGCCGAGAAGCTGAAGAACATGTCCTATCAGCTGACGCAGGCGCAGGCCGAGGCGGCGGCGGCGCGATCCAAGGCGGGTGCGGGGTCCGTTTCGGACATTGAAGGATCGCTGATCGTCCAGAATTTGCAGGAGCAGGTCGCGACCCAATCGGGCCGTGTTTCGGAGCTGTCGAAGACATTGGGTCCGAACCACCCAAGCATGGTCGCGGCGAACGCGCAATTGTCGGAACTACAATCCAAGCTGGCGTCCGCGCGATCGAGCCAGGCGGGCGCGGTGAATGCGAACAGCGTCGCTGCAAACCGCCGTGAAGGCGACCTTAAGTCCAACATGGCGGGTCAGGAAGATCGCATGATCCGCATGTCCGACGTGCAAGACCAGTTGATGGTCATGCAACGAGATGTGGATGCCGCACGACAGACCTACGATACGGTTCGGCAGCGCTTCAACGAGGCTACGCTGAAAAGCCAGATCTCGCAGCCTAATGCCAGCCTTCTGGATGAAGCGTCCGTCCCGCTGTTGCCAGCCAAGCCCAATCTGATGCTGTGGCTGATCGCTGGGGTCGCTCTGGGCCTGATCGGCGGGGTGGCGGCAGTCGTGATCGCCGAGATCCTGAAGCCTCGCGTTCGATCCGCCGCTGGTGTCGCAAAGGCGACCGAAGTTGAAGTCATCACCGAACTGCTGCCCGTCCCGACCCGGGGCGGCTGGTTCCTCAATCGGCAGGAGGCCGCATGAGACTGCGTTCCACGGCAGGCGCCCCACCCCAGTTAATGCCCGGCGGCGGAACCGCTGCGCTACGCCCCAGAGGGCGGGACAAGCAGAGCTTTGCCAGGCTGGCGGTGGATCACGGGTTCCTGGCGGAATCCGACGTCACCCGCGTTGACATGCATGCGCGCGAGCATGGCCTTGCCTTCCACGAGGCGGCTGTTGAGATGGGCGCGCTGGATACCGAGGCGGCAAATCTGCTGGCGGCGCTGGCAGGCGGCTTTTCGCTATTGCCAGCGGGTGACGAGCGGATCGACCCGGCGGTGGTCGCAGCCTTCGATCCCGCGAGTCCCTATGCAGCCAAGGTCAGGACGATCCGGGCGAAGATGCGGTCAGCCGCGAAGGCGGGCGATCCATCCGCACTAAGGCTGGCGGTGCTGTCCGTGGATGCGGGGGACGAGGCGGCGGTCATGGCCGCGAACCTTGCCGTCGTACTCGCGCAGATGGACGGGCAGACGATGTTGATTGACGTCGATATGGGCAACCCGTCGCTCGACCGTCTGTTCCGGATAGCGAACAAGGCGGGTTTGGCGGAGCAGTTGATGGGCAGCGCGGCCCTGCTGCCAGCGGCCAAGACCGCCATCGAGGGATTGTGGCTGATGACCGCAGGGCGCGCCTCCGGCAGTGCGTCGAGCCTGATCACACGTGGGCCGCTGGCCGACACGGCCAATGGATGGGGCCTTAAGGAAACTTCGATGCTGTTCTACCTTGCCGAGCGCAAGGGCGAGCAGACGCCGGTCGGCAGCATTTTGGCGGGCTTCGACGCGGTGGTCATCGTGGCGCGGCGTGGCGATACCGCCATCGCAGATTTGCGCCGCATCATCGACGATCTGGACCGGCAGGGCGTGCCGATCGCCGGGACGGTCATTGCATGAGCGTAGAGCGAGCCCTCCCCCAGCCTTTTCCGTCCGTCGAGCCGCAAGACAAGAGCGTGCTGGTCGGCGGCGTGCCGGTTTCCACCCTCTCGCTTGATGCCCTGATTACGAAGATGGTGCGTGAAGCGCCGCTGCGCCGAATGCAGAAGGAAGCGCCGTTGCTGGTGTTCGACTGCAACGGACAGGGGCTGTCGATGAATGCTATCGATCCGGGGTTCCGCGCCGATCTGGCTCAGGCAGACCTGATCCACGCCGATGGGCAAATCATCGTCATGGCGTCACGCTGGTTCAGCAAGACGCCCATCGCCGACAGGTCGAGCACGACCGACATGTTCATAGACAGCCTGCCGCAGGCGGCGGCGGGCGATGTCCGCTATTATCTGCTGGGCGGCGAAGAGAAGGTGAATGCCGAATGTGCGCGGCGGATCACCGATGCGACGCCCGGCCTGAAGCTGGCCGGGCGGCGCAATGGCTTCTGGAGCGCGGAAGAGGAAGATGCGCTGATCGAGGAGATCAACGCGGCGGCGCCGGACGTGCTGTGGGTCGGGACGGGAAAGCCTCGCGAGCAGTCCTTTTGCGTCCGCAACCGGCACCGGATCAAGGCGGGGTGGATCGTCACTTGCGGCGGCCTGTTCAACTATGTGACGGGTGACTATCCGCGTGCGCCGATGTGGATGCAGAATGCGGGGCTTGAGTGGCTGCACCGGATGGTCACACGGCCCCGGCAGTTGGCCTGGCGCTACATCACCACCAATCCCCATGCGCTATGGCTAATCTGGAAGCATCGCCATGGCTGATGGGACAGCGGTTGCGCAGGCCCACCCCCTAACCCCCTCCCGCTCGCGGGAGGGGGAAAACAAGGAGCGCCCCCCCTCCCGCTTGGGGGAGGGGCAAGAGTCCTCCTGCTCGCCGGAGACGCGCGTGCGGAAACTTGGCAACATCTTTGGCCGCTTCGGCTTGGCCAGCCTCTCGTCCGCCATCGTGTCGGTCAGTCATCTGGCCGTGCAACTGTTTTCGATCCATCATCTGGGCACGGCGGCGATCGGCACATTGGCGTTCCTGCTGGTTATCATCCAGTTCGGGTACAGCCTATCGAACGCGCTGATTTCGACACCCTATACGATCGCGGTCAATCAGGATGACGACGCCGATCACAAGTCGTTCGACTTTTTCTTTCCGGTGAACCTGCTGCTGGCGGCCAGTCAGGGTTTGATCTGCGCGGCGATTGCATGGGCGACGGCTTCCCCTGCTGCGGCGGCGATGTTCGGACTGGCGGGCACCTTGTCCCTGGTGCGGTGGTTCGGGCGATCCAATGCCTATGCGCATCATCGGCCCGCGCGAGCGGCGCGATCCGATCTTGCCTATGCCGGGACGATCGTCGTGGGCCTGCTCGTGGCTTCCCGAACCGGCGCGGACCTGGCCAGCATCGGCGCGATGTTGGTGGTGGCGAGCATCGCCGGGCTGCTGCCGTTCGGTCTTTCCTATTTGCGGCGGCATTTTAGGATGCGGCCGACGAGGGCTCTGAGCGCCTATCGTCCCGTTTGGCGGGAGCAATCGGGCTGGACGTTGGTGGGGGTGCTGTCGACCGAAGCGACATCCAACGCGCATAGCTATATCGTGACGCTGCTCGCTGGTCCGGCGGCCTTTGCGCCTGTCGCGGTGGGGATGCTGTTCTTCCGGCCGGTCAATGTGTGTATAACCGCCCTTACCCAGCTTGAACGGCCGCGCATGACCCGGGCCGTGGCGCGCGGCGATCATGACGCGGCGATCACGTCCGAGCGCATTTTCATGGGCGCGTTGCTGTTCCTGTGGGTTGGCACGTGCGCGCTGGCGGTGGTCGTGCTGTTCATCTTTCCCCAACTGATCCTGAAGCCGACGCTTGATTGGCAGTTGGTTGCAATCGCGGTGGGGCTGTGCGCCCTGCTTTCGCTGGTTCAGTGCGTGCAGACGCCGATGAGCGTCATGACGCAGGCGCGCAAGGCGTTCCGGCCGCTGGCTCATCAGAGCCTGCGCAGTTGTGGCGTCGGCATTGTGGCAGTGACGCTGCTGACGCTGGCGGTTGCGCCTATTTTCTCGATCGCTGGCGTCGTGCTGTCGCAGCTGGTGATGATGCTGGGCATCTGGCAGCTCGACCGCAAGTGGCGGGCGAGCCAGCGGGCGGAAGGCTAAACCCCATGGCGTCAACATGGCACCGCACTGGCCTTGCGCCCTCCCTCCCCGCTCCCGCAGCATCGCGGGAAAGTCGGGTGGTTCTGGTCGCTCAGATTTTCTACTTCATATTCCTGATGATGGTCTTCATCGGCCAGCAGCCTTTCGCGTCGCGGACGCAGGATGAGCTGGTGGCGATGGCGGCGGACAATGACGGGTCGGACCTGTTCAAGCAGGCGCTGTTCATCGGCTTTGCGCTGCTGCTGACGGGAGTGCAGATATTCCGTCAGCATCCGCTGAAATACCGTTTCACCTTCTGGCCGTTGGCGATCATGCTGGTCTGGTTCCTGATCACCTGTAGCTGGGGCGTCGATCCGTTCGTGTCCTTCAAGCGGGTGATGCAGCAGTTCATCGTGATCTACATCACATTCTGCGCATTGGCGCTGATCGGGCCGGAACGGCTGTTCACCGCCCTGCGATGGGCGTTGATTACCTCGCTTCTCATATGTTGGGTTTCGATGCCGCTGACCTCTGCGGCTGTGCATCCACCGACCGAGAGCGACAAGGCGTTGATCGGCGCGTGGCGAGGGTTCTTCTTTCACAAGAATATCGCGGGCGCTGTGATGGCGTTGTGCTTCATCGTGTGCGGCAATGCGTGGGTAGATCGCCGGAAATGGTATTATGCTTTGTTCGCGATCATGGCGTTCGTCTTCGTGATCGGGACGAAGAGCAAGACGTCGCTGGCGCTGTGCATCGGCATGCTGGCGATCAGCAACATCTACCGGGCGCTGAGCGACAATACGCAAAAGCGGGCGATCCTGCTGATCATGCTCGGGTTCGGGATGGTCGGGTTTCTGGCGCTCTACATCGCCTATCAGCCGACGATCGAACGGCTGTTCGCTGATCCGACGAGCTTTACCGGGCGCGTGTCGATCTGGCGCGTGGCGTTGGATTATTTGGCCGACCACCCGTTTCTGGGCTCGGGGTTTGGGGGCTTCTGGCAGGTGGGGGCAAACTCCCCGGCGCATGATTACCTGAACCAGCAATTCCAGATGCTGACGGCGCATTCGCATGATGGATATCTGGAGATTTGGGTGACGACCGGGCCTTTAGGGCTGGTGATGCTGCTGGTGAGCTTTCTTGCCCTTCCCGCTTATTGGTTCCTGACGGGATCGACCAAGGAGAACCAGCATCTGATGGTTCCGGCTTTCGCGATCTGGGTGTTCGTCATGTACCAGAATCTGCTGGAAACCTCCTTCTTCGATAAGGACCGGCAGGTCTGGGTGATCTTCCTCGCGGCGGTTGCCACCGCGCACGCAACTTTCAAGGCCAAGCCGCGCCCGCAATGGCAGCGGCGGCACATTTCTTCCCCGGAGGCTGTTGATGGCTAGGGTTATTATCTCCATCGCTACGTGCAATCGGCCGCAAGGATTGCAGCGGACGCTGGAATCGATCGCGGCGCTGGAAACGAGTCATAAGCTGGAGGTGCTGGTCGCGGACAATGACGCCGCGCGGGCCGAGGGCATGGGCGTGGTCGAGAGGCTGGCGTCCCAGGGCTATCGCTGGCCGATCAAGGCGCTGCTGGTGGTTGAGCGGGGGATACCCGTGGTGCGCAATGCTTTGGTGGCGGAGGCGCTTGGGCGACCCGGCGTGACGCATGTCGCGATGCTGGATGATGATGAAGCCGCCTCCCACGGTTGGATCGATGCGCTGGTGGACACGGCCATGCGTTGGAATGCGGATGTCGTGGGCGGCGCGGTGGCGCGGGAGATGGACGCGCGGGTTGCGCCCTGGGCCGCGCGGCATCCTTTGTTGCAAGCCAAGCGGCGCGGGACGTCAGGGCCTGTCGCGCTCGTCGATAGCACGGCCAATGTGCTGATCTCTGCGCAGGCACTGCATCAGATGGGCGAGCGGCCGTTCGATGAGCGCATGGCGCTGACCGGCGGGTCGGACAAGCAGCTGTTCAGCCGGATGGCCCGCAAGGGCTTTCGCTTTGCCTGGTCGGAGGAGGCTCTGGTGACGGAGCTTATTCCGGCGAGCCGGGTCACTACCAAATGGCTGCTGATGCGCGGCTATCGGCTGGGGATGACCGACATGATGGTCGAGCGGTTCCATAGGGGGCGGCTGCGCACCTTGCTGGGCGAGGCGCCGCGCATCGCCGCCGGGTTTCTGGTCGGGACGCTGGGCGCTGCGGCCACTCTGGACCGGGGCAAGCGCGTTGTGCGGCTGGGCAAGCTCTACCGCGCCGTCGGCAAGATCGCGGGCATCGCGGGCTTCCGTTACGAAGAATATCGAAAGGTGCATGGCGCATGAGCGATGCTGCTCCCTTCTTCTCCGTCGTCATCCCGCTCTATAATCGGGCCGATATCGTGGGTGACACGATCCGGTCGGTGCGAGCGCAGGACTGGCAGGATTTTGAAATCGTCGTGATCGATGATGGATCGCGCGATAATCCGGCGCCGGTGATCGAAGCCATTGGCGACCCGCGCGTGCGCTATATCAGGCAGGATAATGCCGGGGGTGGAGCCGCGCGCAATCATGGGATCAAGGCCGCGCGGGGCCGATATATCGCTTTCCTCGATTCCGACGACCTCTTCCTGCCGGGCAAGCTGTCGATCATGGCGCAGGCGCTGAAGGATGATGACGGCCGCACAGTCCTTTATTCCCGCATGAAGGTGGACCGGGGCGTCGATCGTTACTGGATCAGGCCTGATCGCGCCATACGGGACGGCGAGGATGTTGGCGAATATCTGTTCTGCGCCAACCAGTTCATGCAGACATCGACCATGGTCGTGCCGAGCGAGATGGCCCGCAAGGTGCTGTTCGACCCGGCGTTGAAGAAGGGACAGGATCTCGACTTCTGCGTCCGATTGCAAGGCGCAGGGGCGCGGTTCAAGATGATCGACGAGCCGCTGACGGTGTGGCTGGACGCAACGGAAGATGGCCGCACATCCTATGTCCGGGGTTATGAAACCTCGCTCGACTGGCTGGATCGCTGCGGTCACATGCTGACCGATCGGGCGAGGCGCGGCTATCGCGCGACGGTTCTGGCCTATCACATGGCGCCCGTGCGCCCCGTCGCTGCGCTACGCGATCTGGTGATCGGTATGTTCGCAGGTGGGGTGCCGCCACGGGTGGTCGCGCGGCAGATATTGCGATCCTACCTTCCAAAGCCGCTCTACCGTTCGCTGGTCAACCTGTTCGTACTTCGGTTCGGCAAGGGCGAACCCGCCCATGGCGGAGCGCGGTCGTGATGAGCGCCTGGCAACCTCCATCGCAGCTTCAGGCTGCCGTCGCGCAACCGCTTTTTTCGGTTGTCATCCCTACCTATCAACGCCGCGACGCGGTGGTGGCGGCGGTGCTTTCCGCATTGGAGCAGAGCATCGCGGTGATTGAGGTGATCGTCGTGGTTGATGGATCAACCGACGGCACCGAACTGGCGCTGGGCGCGATCAAGGACCTGCGCCTGACCGTCGTCGTCCAGCAGAACCGGGGTGCGTCGGCGGCGCGCAATGCCGGTGTCGATCGCGCACGGGGCCGATACATCGCCTTTCTGGATTGCGATGACCGTTTCCTGCCGCATCACCTTGCCGATCTGCTGCCCCTGCTGGAGGAAAGTGACGATGTCGTCGCCTATGGGCAGGTGCTGGCTGACCGGGGCGGCGGGCGGAATTTCCTTAAACCCCCGCGCGCGATACAAAGGAATGAGCCGGTCGATCGTTACCTGATGTGTGATCGGGGCTTCATCCAGACCAGCAGCGTCGCCTTGAGCCGTTCGCTCGCCGAAAAGGTCCGTTATCGCGAAGATGTGAAGTTTGGGGATGACACCGATTTCGCGTTGCGGTTGTCGCTGGCGGGCGCGCGTTTCGTGATGGCCAGCCGCCCCGGCACGATCTGGGCAGACCGTCAGGCAGAGGACAGGCTGTCGCAGATCCGGGGCAGCGTGGGTAGCCTGACCTGGCTCGCCGACCTGCGCCCCCATATCTCGGCGCGGGCTTTTTCGGGATATATGGGTTGGCATGCGGCAAAGAGCATCTGGCCGACCAAACGGCTTCGGGCCATCCGCTACTATCTGACGGCATTGTTCCATGGCGCCTATGGACCGCGCCTGGCGGGCGCGGTGCTGATGCAGATCGTTCTGCCGGACGGCGTTTATCGCAAAATCTGTGACCGCTGGATCGATGTCACGCGACTGTTGAGCGGGCGGAGGCAAAGCCTGTGAGGCGCCGGGATTTTCTGGCGGGGGCAGCGACGCTGGCGGCCTGCTCTCCCATGCCGCCCGGCGCCGCGCGCGTCGTGTCGCGCGAAGGATTGGCCGATCATGCCAAGGCTTCCAGGCGCTATTTCGGCGCGGCCGTGAAATCGCGATTGCTGCGCGAAGACAGCGCGTATCGCGCAACAGTGGCGCGGGAATGCGACATTCTGGTGCAGGAATATGAACTGAAGCGCGGAACCACCGAACCGAAGCCCGGCAAATATGACTTTAGCGGCGCTGACCAGATCATCGACTTTGCGCAAGCGCATGGGATGCGGGCGCGCGGACACACATTGGTCTGGTACACGGCCAATCCGCCCTGGCTGGAACCGGCGGTGCAACAGGCAAGCGATACGCAGCAACGACAGTTGATGACCGGCTATATCGACGTTGCCATGCGGCGCTACGCGGGCCGGATTTCCGAATGGGACGTGGTCAATGAAACACTTGAGCCCAATCAGGGCCGAGCCGACGGGATGCGCGCCGAGAATCTATGGATGAAAGCCATGGGCGAGCAATATATCGACCTTGCCTTTCATCGTGCGCGGGAAGTCGATGGCGAGGCCACGCTGTTTCTAGGCGACTATGGGCTGGAGCATAACTCCCCGCGCTGCGAACGGCGGCGAACCGCCATGCTGAAGCTGCTCGATCGTTTGATGAGCCGGGGTGTGCCTGTGGATGCCATCGGCATTCAGGGGCATCTGAAACCCTATAGGGAGCCGTTCAATCAGCGGCAATTTGCCGATTTTCTGGAAACGCTAAGCGGATATGGTTTGAAGCTGGCGATCACCGAACTGGATATCGCCGACCGGGGCGGGCCACCCAATCCGGACAAGCGCGACCGTGAGGTTGCGGCCTTTGCCAAGGCTTTCCTCGACGTAGCGCTGGATAATCCGGCGATGGGATCAGTCCTGTGCTGGGGTGTGTCGGACAGAGATTCATGGCTGTCCAAATATCCCGAATATAAATGGCCTGACGGGCAGCTGTCTCGTGGCCTGCCCTTTGACGGTAAAATGGCCCGGAAGCCATTTTGGGACGCAATTGCTGGCGCCTTCGATGCGGCGCCTCCTGCAAGGAGGAACCGGGCATGAGGGTCGCCTCACTCACCGGCCTGCGCGGGGTCGCGGCCGTTTCCGTCCTGCTTTATCACATCCCGCATCAACCAGCCTTTTCGCAGTTTGCCATACCGCTATTTTCGCGCGCTTATCTGGCGGTCGACCTGTTCTTCATCCTGAGCGGCTTCGTCATTTCCTATGGCTATCATGACCGGGTGGTGAAGCATCTGGGCCGAGCGAGCTATGTCGATTTCCTGATCAATCGCATGGCGCGGGTCTGGCCGCTGCACCTGATCGTGACATTGGTCTTTGGGCTGCGCATCCTGTTCAACGTGTCGGGCAATCAGTCGATAGAGTTGAACCCGGCCAATATCCTCAGCAATCTGTTCATGGTGCAGAGCTGGGGTTGGGGCACCGAGCCGATCGCAGGCAATAGCTGGTCGGTCAGCACGGAGGTTGCCGCCTACCTGATCTATCCGCTGATCGCGATCCTTGCCTTTTCGCGCTGGGCTTGGGCGCAGGCGGCGATCTGCATCGGACTGCTGCTGTTCGTGGCATCATCGGGACTGGGGGCCAGCGGGCCACTGGACGTCAATGATAGCGACAGCGTGCTGACGCTGCTGCGCTGCCTTGCGGGCTTTTCGCTGGGCGTTCTGACATATCGTGTTGCGGATCATCCTTTGTGCAAGGCCGTGATTGACCGCAGCGGCGGTTTTGCGGCGGTTTGTGGTCTGATCGCGCTGGCGCTGCTGTTGCCGGGAGCCGATGTGCTGGTCGTGTGCCTGATGCCCGCGCTGGTGCTGAGCTGCTATTATGACGGGCCAGCCGCGCGCGCGGTGATGGCCAACCGGCTGAGCTTTCACCTCGGCCTCATCAGCTATTCCATCTATCTTTGGCATCCGCTGGTGCGCGACGTCGCCGCGCGCGCAATGGGCGTGGCACAGCGGCATGGGATCGCCGGGGTGGACTGGCTGTTCGTGCTTGGGATGCTGGTCGTCACCTGGCTGATCTGCTGGGTCAGCTATTTGCTGATCGAGGTGCGAGGGCATCAGTTCATCAAATGGCTGCAAAAGGGACGTTCGCAGCGTCCTACCGCGCTGGAACCTGCGGCGCCATGATGGGCAAGCCCATATGGATTGCCATTCCGACGTTCCGGCGCCCGGCCGAATTGCGGCACTTGCTGGAGACGCTGGCAAAGATGGTGCAGCGGCAGGATGTCATGGTGCTGGTCGCCGACAATGACGGGAACGCGGCAGAGGGCGCGGCTGTCGTGGAGGCTTTGCGGAATAGCGGCTACCCCCTGCCCCTGACGCTATTGCCGGTGGCGGAGCCGGGGCTTTGTTCGGTTCGCAATGCGATATGTGATGTTGCGATGGCCGATCCCGCTATGCGGTTCATTGCGATGATCGATGATGATGAGTGGCCGCAGCCGGGCTGGCTCGACGCGCTGCTTGCCTGTCAGGCGCAGGTGGGTGCCGATGTGGTCGCAGGGCCTGTTGATTTTTACTTCAAGGATGGCCCGCCGCGATGGGCGCAACAGACTTTGGTGTTCCGGCCGGAGCGGCGCGCATGGGGCGCGACGGGCATGTTGTGGGCGAGCAATAACCTGCTGGTGAACCGCAGGGCGCTGGAGATGGTGCAACGGCCGTGGTTCGATATGCGCTTCAACCGCAGCGGGGGTGAAGATCTGGATTTCCTTGCGCGATTGCGGGAAGCGGGCGCGCGGTTCGCTTGGGCACCCGATGCGCGCGTCAGCGAGTGGGTGCCGCCGGAGCGGGCGAAGCTGAGCTGGGTGTTGAAGCGGATGTGGCGGATCGGATTTACAGAGACGCTGGCGCAGCGGAAACGGCGGCCGGGGCGCATTGCGCAGGTTGCCCTGTTGGGTAGGACGCTGGGTATACTGACGCTGCGCACCGCAGGGCTTGCAGGACTGATCCTGCCCGGCGTCCGCCGCGTGGACGTTGCCGGGCAGTGGGTCAAATGCTGGGGGCGCCTCTATGCCCTGTCAGGCGGGGCCCATAGCCATTATGGCGCGCTGTAGATGCACAGGCTCTTGATGATCATGTCTCCTGAGCCATCATCATAGGCGCCGCTGGTCTTCACCGCGACGTCCATGATCGGATACCAGCGGTGCCCCTGGAAGGGATTGACCGACTGATATGTTTCGACCCCGTCCACGAACCAGGTGATATAATCGCGTTGAATATCGACGGCGAAGCGGTGGAAGTCTTGGGCGAAGCCCTTGAGGCCGTAAGCCTGCTCAGCCTGAATCGTGACGCCCCGCTGGAAGCTGTGGACGCCGTCCTTGCCGCCATGAATGGTCTGGGCGATATGACGATCGAAGTCCCAGTAGCTTTGATAGCCGAAGCCCTCATAGATATCGATTTCGGGCGGCCATCCGCTGGTGGAGATCAGCCAGAATGCGGGCCATGAGCCGCGACGGTTAGGCATCCGCGCAACCCATTCATATTGGCCATAGCCGATCTGCGAGGCGATGAAATTGCGGCCATCCAGCACCGATGCGCCATAATACCAGTTTTGGCCTTCATACCAGATGGGCGACTTCAGCTTCTGGCTGTGCAGGACAAGGCCCTGTGTGCCCCAATATACCGGGCCTTCAATGCCGGGGAACAGCGATGAATCGAGATAAAGGCCGGTCTCGCCATTCGCAACCTGGGTACGGCCATGCGACAGCGAGGTGGCCCAGCGATCCCAGCCGCCGTCGGGCGAGCGCTTGTGCGTTTCCTTCTTCAGCTCGAACTGGAGCGTGCCTGTTGCCGCGAAGGTTCGGGGCTGGCGGAAAGTGCCGGTTGCCTTGGGTGTTGGCGCGACGGTGCTGCTCGCGGTGATGGTCGCCAGCGACTGCCCCTGGAGGCCGCCCCAGGGCGCTTCCCGCAGCTTCAACTGGAACTGCTGTCCCTCGGCGAGGCTGGTGATCGGTACACCGACCGTCTGGACGAGCGGATCGCCGGGGCGGAAGATCACTACAGTATCTACCGTCTGGTAGTTGTAGCCGGACAGCGCGCGCAGCGTGCCTGACCCGTTCACGGTAATGACCCGCGCGATGACGGTGTTTGGCGTCGGACGATCAAGCCTTACCGGCACATAGGCAGTGCCGCTGCCTGGATGGACGGTCGCATTGCCTAGCGACAGGGTCGACTTGTCCGGCAGCTTTGTACCATTGGCGAAATCATATGTGGAAAAGCTGGATGAAACGGTCGAAGTGGTGTCAGTCGATAGCGAAGTTGTCGAAGTGGTTGTCGATGTCGATCCACTACTGAGCAGAGTCGTGGTTGACGCCGTCTGCAAGTTAGTCGATGTCGATCCACTCGATAACATCGTCGCGGCCCCCGCCGCCATGACGCATAGAAGCGATAATCCGGCTCCACACATGGAGCCGGTCAGTTTGATATTCATTTTTGCAACCCCCGCTTATTAGCCCCTTGAGGGTCCTATACGAAGATTAACAAAAACTTCCGGTCAAGCACGGCTCATCGCAAAGCTGGAGCATTTGCGATGAGCCGATACATGTAGGCTTTATTCCGCTGCCTGGATGAGCGTTTCGGGCTCCGGTTCTGCGCCCCTGCCTACGCTGACATAGGAGAAGCCCGCCGCTTCCGCGTCGGCGGCCCGGTAGATGTTGCGAAGATCGACAAGCCCCTCACCGCTCATCACGGATCGCAGGCGCGGCAGGTCGAGCGCACGGAGTGCGTCCCATTCGGTCACGATCACCACCGCCGCAGCGCCCTGGGCGGCCTCATAGGGATTGGCGCAGAAATCGACGCCGCGCAGCATCGATCGAGCGGCCTCCATTCCTTCCGGATCATAGGCGCGGACCTGGGCACCAGCATCCTGCAACGCCTGTATGATGGAGAGCGAGGGCGCGTCCCGCATGTCGTCCGTGTTCGGCTTGAAGGTTAGGCCCAGCACGCCGATCGTCTTGCCGCGAACGGAACCGTTGCACACAGCGACCACTTTGCGGGCCATGGCACGCTTGCGGCTTTCGTTGATCGCAACCGTTGTTTCGATGAGGCGGATCGGCGCGCCCGCGTCTTCAGCCGTTTTCACCAGCGCCAGCGTATCCTTCGGGAAGCAGGAGCCGCCATAGCCGGGACCAGCATGGAGGAACTTGCTGCCGATGCGGTTGTCGAGGCCGATGCCGCGCGCAACCTGCTGAACGTCCGCGCCGACATGTTCGCACAGTTCCGCGATCTCGTTGATGTAGGTGATCTTCATCGCGAGGAAGGCGTTCGCGGCATATTTGATAAGCTCGCTGGTGCGTCGGCCCGTGAACTGAATCGGTGCCTGGTTCAGATAAAGGGGGCGATAGACCTCCTCCATCACCGGGCGGGCGCGGTCATCCTCGATGCCGATGACGATGCGGTCAGGCCGCTTGAAATCCTGGATCGCCGCGCCTTCGCGTAGGAATTCAGGGTTGGAGGCGACGGCAAACTCCGCAGCCGGGTTGGCTTCGCGGATGATGCGATCCACTTCATCGCCTGTTCCGACGGGAACAGTCGATTTGGTGACGACGACCGTAAAGCCACGCAATGCGGACGCGATTTCGCGAGCGGCATCATAGACGTAGCTAAGGTCGGCGTGACCATCGCCCCGGCGCGCAGGCGTGCCAACGGCGATGAAGACGACGTCCGCCTCCGCCACCGAAGCCGCCAGGTCCGTGGTGAAGGTAAGGCGCCCTCCCTTCACATTGCGCGCGATCAGGTCGGCGAGCCCCGGTTCGTATATCGGCACGCCGCCGTCGCGTAGCACTTCGATCTTGGCTACGTCCTTGTCTACGCAGACGACATCATGCCCAAAGTCGGCAAGGCATGCGCCCGAAACCAGCCCAACATAGCCCGATCCGGTCATCACGATCCGCATCACCTATTCTCCTTAACAAGCGGCTCCCCCTTGCGCAGCGATCCGGAGAAAAAGGCGCAAAAAGCCGATCCCGCGAGCGCGGGACTGATGGGCTTAGCCTTTCGCCATGGATCGGATGCCCAAGCGTGAAGCCCGACATCCAAAAGCTGGAACCAGCCAGCTATTGATGCAGCGCAGCATAGCGTCTCGCACCGAGTTGATGCAACGCAACCTGCCGCTAAGCAGACACATATGGGCGTGGAACCAGCCAGTTGCTGGTAGGAAACCGCGTCAGATGCCGCCAGCGAAGACCGGCCAGCCGCCTTGCTCCAGTCGAGCGCTCAAATCGGCAATGCACTGCTCCAGCACTGCGGCCCGGGTTGAGCGGATGACGAAGTTTGCCCCCGTCCGGCCATCCCGGAAGAAGGGATAGCTGCCGATCTGGCAGCCTTCATGCGTGCGCTCCGTCGCGGCGAGAAGGTCGGCTATTTCGCTTTCAGCGACCCAGCAGCCAATCTGCGCCGACAGCAAGGGCTGCCCGCCCTCCAACGTGCCGGTCAGCATGTCGAGCATGCCAGCCGTGATGTGCGGCACGCCCGCCATGATGAAGATATTGCCATGGCGAATGCCAGGCGCGCCTGACATGCGGTTTTCGATAAGGTCTGAACCGGCGGGCACCCTGGCCATGCGCAACCGCGCATCGGTCAGCCCGCCCCGTGTTTCATAATAGCCCTGGAGCATGGCGCGGGCCTGCGGATGAATTTCGACATCGACCTTAAGGGCGCGGGCGATCGCATCGACAGTGATATCGTCGTGCGTCGGCCCGATGCCTCCGGTGGTGAACAGATAGTCGTGGCGCACCCGAAGCGCATTTACCGCTTCGACGATGGAGTCGCTGTCGTCCGCGATCACGCGTACTTCCCGCAGCCTGATCCCCTGTACATTCAGCCAGGACGCGATCTGCGCGATATTCTTGTCCTGGGTTCGGCCGGACAGAATCTCGTCTCCGATCACGATCAGCGCGGCGGTCCAGATACGTTCGGTTACGGGCATGAGGCTGGCCATAGCGTTTGACACGTCGGCTGCCTAGCCCGACGCGATCGGGGCCTCGCAATATCCTGCTGCCCCGCCTATAACCGGCACATGACCGAATATATGACGATGACGGCCGATGCGCCGATTTCGCGATCGACCGCGATCAAATTGTATGACGCCGCAGGTTTCGAAGGCATGCGCAAGGCGGGACGGCTCGCTGCCGAAATCCTTGATGCGCTGGTGCCACATGTGGTGCCGGGCGTGACCACGGGCGAACTGGACGACATCGTCCGGCGCATGACACTCGACGGCGGCGGCGTGCCAGCCACCCTTGGCTATCGCGGCTATACGCACAGCTGCTGCATCTCGCTGAACAATGTCATTTGTCATGGCATCCCCGGCGACATGAAGCTGAAGGATGGCGATATCCTGAATATCGACGTGACGCCGCTGGTCGATGGGTGGCATGGCGATACGAGCCGGATGTTCATAGTCGGCGAAACCAGCATCAAGGCACGGCGGCTGGTCGAAGTGACCTATGAATGCCTGATGCTGGGCATCGAGCAGGCAAAGCCCGGCAACCATCTGGGCGACATCGGCCATGCTATTCAAAAGCACGCCGAAAAACATCGCTATGGCGTGGTCCGCGATTTTTGCGGCCATGGTTTGGGCCGCGTTTTTCACGACAGTCCCGAAGTCGTCCATATCGGCCGACCGGGCGCGGGGCCGGAACTGCGCCCCGGCATGTTCTTCACCATCGAACCTATGATCAACATCGGAAAGCCCGGCGTGAAGATGCTGGAAGACGGATGGACCGCCGTCACGCGTGATCGCACGCTGTCCGCGCAGTTCGAACATAGCATCGGGATTACCGAAACTGGCTGCGAGATTTTCACGAAGAGCCCGGCCGGGCTCGACGCACCGCCCTATTGAGCTGAAAAACACTGCCTAAAAATCGGGCACAGTGGGACAATATTGCCCTGAAATCAGGCAATATGGACAAAGATTGCGGCATCGCCGAAAGCGTGGCGTAGCGATTCGCCGTTTGGCACGGTAATTGATTGTTGAAGGGCACGGCGCATGTCTCGGGGACATGAAGATCGTCGCTTTTAAATGATGAGGGCGAAGATTATTTCGCCATCGCGCGCGCGTTTGAGTTGGGATTAGAGTGATGAAAAAGATCGAGGCGATCATCAAGCCGTTCAAGCTCGACGAGGTGAAGGAAGCGCTGCACGAAGTGGGCGTGTCCGGCATCACGGTTACGGAGGCCAAGGGCTTTGGCCGTCAGAAGGGCCATACCGAACTGTATCGTGGCGCTGAATATGTCGTCGATTTCCTGCCCAAGGTGAAGCTGGAGGTGGTCGTGGACGACGCCTTGGCAGACCGCGTGGTGGAGGCGATCTCCGCCGCCGCGCAAACCGGGCGGATCGGCGACGGCAAGATCTTCATCTCGGCGATCGAAGGCGCGGTTCGAATCCGCACCGGCGAGCGGGACAGCGACGCTATCTGATCTCCACCAATTTTGATTTCGCGTCAGCTTCGTAAAGGAGCTGACGAACTGCAACATCCACTACCCCTTCGGGGGGGCAAATATGAAAGAAGGGCAAGCGCACATGGCCAACACGCCAAAAGACATCCTGAAGATGATCGAAGAGAAGGAGATCGAGTGGGTCGATCTGCGCTTCACCGATCCCAAGGGCAAGTGGCAGCACCTGACCATGGTGTCTTCGGTCCTGGGCGAAGATGAGCTGAACGAAGGCCTGATGTTCGACGGTTCGTCGATCGAAGGCTGGAAGGCGATCAACGAGTCGGACATGATCCTGAAGCCGGACCTCGACGCCGTCTATGTCGATCCCTTCAGCGCCACCCCGATGCTGATCCTGTTCTGCGACATCGTCGAGCCCGACACCGGCGAACTCTACGCCCGTGACCCGCGTTCGACCGCAAAGCGCGCGGAAGCCTTCGTCAAGTCGGCTGGTTTCGGCGACACCGTCTATGTCGGCCCGGAAGCCGAATTCTTCATGTTCGACGATGTCCGCTTCAACAACGACTATAACGAGTCCTTCTACAAGATCGACGACATCGAACTGCCGACCAATACCGGCCGCGAATATGAGGGCGGCAACCTTGCCCACCGTCCGCGCGCCAAGGGCGGCTACTTCCCTGTCGCTCCGGTCGATCCGGCCACCGACATTCGCGCCGAGATGGTCACCACCATGCTCGAAATGGGCCTGCCCTGCGACAAGCACCACCATGAAGTGGCCGCTGCCCAGCACGAACTCGGCCTGACCTTCGGTACGCTGGTCCAGACCGCCGACCGCATGCAGATCTATAAGTATGTCGTGCAGATGGTGGCCCAGGCCTATGGCAAGACCGCGACCTTCATGCCCAAGCCCATCGCGCAGGATAATGGTTCGGGCATGCACACTCACATGTCGATCTGGGACAGCGGCAAGCCGCTGTTCGCGGGCGAAGGCTATGCTGGCCTGAGCGACATGTGCCTCTACTTCATCGGCGGCGTCATCAAGCACGCGAAGGCGCTGAACGCCTTCACCAACCCGACCACCAATAGCTACAAGCGTCTGGTGCCGGGCTTCGAAGCGCCGGTTCTGCTGGCCTATTCGGCGCGCAACCGCTCAGCCTCCTGCCGTATTCCGTACGGCGCGGGTTCGAAGGCAAAGCGCGTTGAGTTCCGCTTCCCCGACGCGATGGCGAACCCCTATCTCTGCTACGCAGCGCTGCTGATGGCTGGTCTGGACGGCATCGAGAACAAGATCCATCCGGGTTCCGCGATGGACAAGAACCTCTATGACCTGCCGCCGGAAGAACTGAGCCAGGTGCCGACCGTCTGCGGTTCGCTGCGTGAAGCGCTGAACAGCCTGGAAGCCGACTATGAGTTCCTGCTGAAGGGTGACGTGTTCACCAAGGACCAGATCGAAGCCTATATCGAGCTGAAGTGGCCCGAAGTGTACCGCTGGGAAATGGCTCCCTCGCCGGTCGAATTCGACATGTACTACAGCTCCTGATTTTTTCGGGTTGCCGTCAAGAAAGAAGCTCGGTCACGCAAGTGGCCGGGCTTTTTCCTTTGGTAGGTCCAACGAAATCAGAAACATTTGCGCAACCTGATAGCCATGATGAGTAAGCCTTCATTGATGATTGCCGCGCCGTCCATGTGGGATATCAACGTACCCAAAAATGGAGGCAGGCCGTGACCAACATGCAACCGTCGGCGGGTATCCCCACGCTTAGATCCATGGGCCTGCATCGCCATCGCTTCTTACGGCGTGCGGCTTTCGCGATCCTGCCGCGGCTCGCGTCCCGAGATATAACCATCTCTCATCATTGGGTCGACGGCGCGAAACTGCGCCTCAATCTGTTTCGTCACCGTGGCTACTGGTATCACGGCCGGGGCCGCGAAAGTGGTGTGATGTCCAGCCTTGCGCGGCTCATCCAGCCTGGTGACACCGTGATCGAAGCTGGCGCCCACATCGGATATATCAGCATTTACCTGGCGAAGTTGACCGGTCATGACGGCAAGGTCTTCGTCTTCGAGCCCAGCCGCGACAATCTCCGCTATCTGACCGCCAACGTGGCGTCATTCCCGCAGGTGGAAATCATCCCGGAAGCTGTCGGGGATACGGTAGGACAGGCGTCATTCTACGTCGAAAATCTGTCGGGCCAGAACTCGTCCCTGATCCAGGATTATGAAAATCTAGAAAAGAATAACCAGAACGCCTTTTCAAACCAGCATTACAACCAGATGCAAGTGAATGTGACCACCATCGACAGCTTCGTGGCGTCGAGGATGATCAGGCCCGACTTCCTGAAAATCGATATCGAGGGCGCGGAACTGATGGCGTTGAGCGGCATGACCGAATGCCTGGCCCGCGATCGGCCCAAGTTGATGGTGGAAGTGACCAATCAGGAAGACGCCGTGATGCAGCTGATGGCGGCAGCGGGTTACAAGGCGTTCGATAACCGCCTGAAGCCCTTCGGCCCGGATGCAGACCAAGGACCGAACCGCTTCTTCATACCCGAAGAACAGTCGGGAAGTATCCGCACCTAAACAGGCGGCGCCGGATCAGGACAGCTTCATCCAGGGATAGAGGCCCCGAAGAGCAGCACGGGCTCTCCGGCAGGGGATAGCGCGACCTCCCCTCCCGCGCTCGTCACCAGGCTGCGGATCATCCACGCAGCTGCTGTGCGTGACGCGAGGCTGTCTTCCGGGAGCGTTCCTGCCAGAGCGGCGCGAAGATCGGGATCGAGCACCAGCTTGGGACCTTCGGCACGAACCACGATTTCCGTAACGCCAGGCCGCTTTTCAGCGCCGATGTCCAGTTGGCCACCGCGCACCAGTGCGTCGCCCGCGATGAGGGCAAGGTTCAGCAACACCTTTACCGGCAGCTTGTCGAGCATGTCGTCATCGACAAGCCAGCCGACCTTGACCCGGCCCGCCGCGAACATGCCCTCAATCGCCACGCGGGCTTCGTGCGTGGGCACCGCGTCACCGAAGCCACCCGCCGACCCGAAGGCAAGCCGGAAGAATTTCAGCTTATTGGCCGAAGTTTTCGCGCTGTCGGCCAGAAGATCGAGGCAACGCTGGCGCATTTCCGGGTCGGTTTCATCCGCCATCAACTCCAGACCGTTGTTTAGGGCGCCGACCGGGCTCAGCAGATCATGGCACAGGCGCGAACAAAGCAAGCTGGCAAATTCGATGCTGTCGGTCGGGTTGGTCATGAGGGGTTCTGCCGCCGGAAATAACTGAAAGGAATGACAGGCTAATGCGCTGCCGGGCCAGATGATGCAACCCCGGCCTGCCGCCTTTGCCTCACATGATATCGAGCAACGCCTCGGAAAATGTCACCTTTTCCGAACTCCCCATGCTTGCGATCCAAAGCCGCACTTCTCCCCGGCCGACGATAAGCCACAGGCTGCCGTCGGGGGCCGCATAGGCCGCGTCCGTGGCCGACGGTTCAGGGCAACCTCCAGGGTGCGAGTGATAATGGCCCATCACGGCTGGTCCACCCGCCCTCGCGGCCTTGTGAGCGGCAAGGAGCGCCGCTGGATCAAGTTCGAAATGCCGTGCCGGATCAGGCGCGACATTTGCTGCCGGGCGCGCTCGCGTGATGCAGCCGGAATGCCCCAGCAGCAACCCGCAGACTTCGTCAGCGCTGCTGGCCGCGTGAGACATGATCTGTTCCAGCAGCAATCTTGAAATGCGGACCATCATTCTTACATGCTTAACCAATGGGTTCGGGGGATTCTATCATCGAGACGACGATAGGCGAAGCGCAGCATGGCCTTCGCCTGGACAAGGCGCTTGCCGAACTGGTTCCGGAACTTTCACGCGAACGATTGAAGAGCCTGATCGTCGATGGTCAAGTGACACTCGCGGGAAGAACGCTGAGCCCGTCGGCGAAGGTAGCCGATGGTCAGACTTTTAAGATCAGCATTCCAACGCCCGCCGATGCCGAAGCGATCGCCCAGGATATTCCGCTGACCATCGTGCATGAGGATGCCCACCTGATCGTCGTCGACAAGCCAGCGGGTCTGGTGGTCCACCCGGCGGCTGGCAATCTGGACGGGACGCTGGTCAACGCACTGCTGCATCATTGTCGCGGGCAATTATCCGGCATTGGCGGTGTGGCTCGGCCCGGCATCGTCCATCGGATCGACAAGGACACGTCCGGCCTTCTGGTCGTGGCGAAGTCCGACCGGGCGCATGAGGGGCTGGCACAGCAGTTCAAGGCGCACAGTATCGACCGACTATATGCGGCGATCGTCTACGGGCATCCCCAACCTGCGGCCGGAACGATCGACACATGGATCGGAAGATCGGATTCGGATCGCAAGAAAATGGCGGTTCATCGCGAAGGACGTGGCAAGCATGCCGTCACCCATTATCGTACGATAGAACGCCTGCCCGGCGCCGCATTGGTGGAATGCAAGCTAGAAACCGGACGGACCCATCAGGTGCGCGTTCATATGGCACATCTGGGTCACCCCTTGATCGGCGATCCGGTTTACAGTAGAGAGAGAAAAGGTTTCAAAACGATACTGGAAACGATGCGTTTCAGAAGGCAGGCATTGCACGCGAAACAGCTGGGGTTCATACATCCGGTGACGGGGCAAAAACTCAGCTTTGACAGCGCACTGCCTGCCGACATGCAGGAACTGTTAAGCGAGCTCCACGTATAGTTTTTGACAAGTTTGCGACGGCGCATCGGACGCCTCTTCTGGGTCCCGCCGCGCACGAAAGGGAAAGGTGAAGCGACATGGCTGCAAAAAGCAATGTCCCCGCGGTTCCAGCGCTGGGCGGTGAAGCCAGCCTCAACCGCTATCTGTCGGAAATCCGCAAGTTTCCGCTTCTGACGCCCGAGCAGGAATATATGCTCGCCAAGCGTTACGCGGAACATCAGGATCCGGAGGCAGCGGCGCAACTGGTGACGTCCCACCTGCGCCTAGTGGCGAAGATCGCCATGGGTTATCGCGGCTATGGCCTGCCGGTCAGCGAGCTGATCAGCGAAGGCAATATCGGCCTGATGCAGGGCGTGAAGAAGTTTGAGCCGGAACGCGGTTTCCGCCTGGCTACTTACGCCATGTGGTGGATTCGCGCGTCGATCCAGGAATTCATTCTTCGCAGCTGGTCGCTGGTGAAGATGGGCACCACCGCGGCGCAAAAGAAGCTGTTCTTCAACCTTCGCCGGATGAAGAACAACATCGAAGCGTTCGAGGATGGCGACCTGCATCCCGACGACGTCAAGAAGATCGCTACCGACCTGGGCGTGACCGAGGAAGACGTGGTCTCCATGAACCGTCGCATGGCGATGGGCGGCGACACGTCGCTCAACGTGCCGATGCGCGAGGATGGCGAGGGGCAATGGCAGGATTGGCTCGCTGACACCGACCCGTTGCAGGACGAGCTGGTCGCGGATGAGCAGGAAAAGACGCTGCGTCACGATATGCTGGTCGAGGCGATGGACGATCTGAATGATCGTGAAAAGCATATCCTTGCCGAGCGGCGTCTGGCCGAAGAGCCCAAGACGCTGGAAGAACTGAGCCAGGTTTATGGCGTGTCGCGCGAGCGTGTTCGCCAGATCGAGGTGCGCGCGTTTGAGAAGCTGCAAAAGGCCATGATGCGGATTGCCGGCGACAGGCTGGGCAAGATGCGGCTGGCACTGGCCTGACGCTGATTACCATGAGGTAGGAAGCCCCGGAGTGATCCGGGGCTTTTTTTGTGGCGTTAGCAGCGACCGAATTATGGCGGATTGGCTCGGCGGTGCGTGCCAACTTGAATGCTCGACGGATCGCGCTACGAACGAGCAAATGAGTGCCTCCATCGCCGCTTCGTCTCGCCGCCGCTTCCGTTGGGCCGGCTTCGCCATCCGGATATTGGGCGGCTTTGTCGCGCTCTCATTGCTGTTGGTACTGCTCTATCGCTTCGTACCGCCCCCTGTGACGTTGACGATGCTGGCCGATCCGAATGGCATCACCAAGGATTGGGTAAGCCTGGACGATATTGATCCGAACATGGCACGCGCGGCCATTGCGGGCGAAGACAGCCGCTTTTGCAGTCATCATGGTTTCGACGCGGTCGCGATCGCGCAAGCCCTCCGTCACAATGTCAGTGGCGGACGGATTCGCGGCGGATCGACTATCAGCCAACAGACCGCGAAGAACGTGTTCCTGTTTCAGGGTGGCGGCTTCATCCGAAAGGGGTTTGAAGCCTGGTTTACTGTCTTGATCGAGGCGATTTGGGGCAAGCGGCGGATCATGGAGGTGTATCTGAACGTCGCGGAGACGGGGATTGGGACTTATGGCGTGCAGGCCGGTGCCATCCGCTATTTCCACCATGGGGCGGGCAAGCTGACGCGCGGGGAAGCGGCCCGTCTTGCTGCCGTGCTGCCATTGCCCAAGAAAAGGGGCGCGATTGCGCCGCAAGGCTTTACCCGGCGATATGGCAACAGCATCACAAGCCGGATCGGGGTGGTGCAGCGGGATGGTTTGGATAGTTGCGTGCGGTGAATGAGGGCGTCGTGCTTGGGTGGCCGGTTTCATGGAAAACTGGCGAGAAAGTAGTCATCCCGCTAGCATGGGCCATGGATATAAGAACTGCTCAGCCGGAAGATTACGAAACTATAGCCGCCATCTGGTATGAAAGCGCCAGTCAAATGGACGGGGGCGCACCTATCCTCGATCATCCAAATACTCTAGTCGAGCGGATAATCAGCAGCCTCGCAAATGGATGGAGCTTGAAGGTTGCCGTCGTGGATAGGAAAATTGTTGGCCTTCTTGCGACCATTCCAAAAGATAACGTTCTGGATCAGCTTTTTGTTACGCCCGAGGCGCAGCGCCAAGGTATAGGAGCAGCATTGCTTGACGAAGCGAAGCGTCAACTTCCTATGGGGTTCATGCTACGCACTCCCGCCACCAACCTTGCGGCGCATCGCTTCTACGAGCAGCATGGCCTATTTGCCATTGAGGATGCGGCACACCCAGTAACGGGCACGCCGGTTCGTCATTTCGGATGGCAGCAATAGCTTATCGGAGTTGATCGCGGGCATTCTGATCTCCTCCCGCAAGTGCGAGGGCTCGAGGTGCGTCGTGCAACAGTTGAGTAAGCAGATCATGGTTAACGCCTCTGAGAGGGCAATCGCTCTAATGGCGTTAGCAAAATCGACAGCTTAAACTTGCAGGCCATTAGAATGACCAAGTCCCGCATTCGCCCATGGCAGGGTGCTGTCGTCGCTATCCTAGCAATCACAGGTTCGATTTGCCTTTACACAGGCTTCTGGCCTGGCTGGATGTTTGCTGATTGGACCAGCATCAAGGCAGTGCCGTTCCCTGTGAGGGCAAACATGGAGATAGCCTCGCGGTGGTATCCGTTAAAGCGGAGCGCGGTATCTGTGTTGTGCGGACCTGACGGGCCTCACCTCATGTTGAGGAGCAGGCTTCCCATGCCGAGCTTCATTCGTGAAGACATGCGGCCTGCGACAGCGTTCACCTCTCACACAGAGATTATCCTCGATTGGCAACGGGTTCATGGCGGTATCAGTGTTCATTCTTTTAAGACGAAGTCAGCAATCGTGGGGTTGGCATCCATCGACACTGTGGTCAGCCAGCCGTTAACGACAAACGATCAAGCCACCCTAATGGACTGGCTTCGCCGTGGAGCGCCTCAAGGGCTGACATATGCTGTCTTTGAGAGTGGTGTTGGCAAACACAAAGCAGTGACAAACGCTGGAACCGTCTCAGCGTTCTTTCAAAAATGTGGGATTACGAGGTAAAAGCGACCAGCGTGCACCCTACAAACCGAAATCCACGGATTCCCGCAGGTTTTAACGCGTTGTCTCCTGTAACGCACTAGTAAGCGTTCAAGCTCGTCACGCTCGTGCCCACCCCTCTCGTCTACGGGGGGGGGATGCCTTGTAATGGTAATCAGCCCGACACCCCATGCAGCGAATGCCTTGGAACGGCCAACGCCCGCCCTGCTTCCCAATCACCAAAAAAGCCCCGCTGGAACAATCCAGGGGGGCTTTTGAACGCCTAAGAAAACGCCGCGATCAGGCGGCGTCTTCGGCGCGTTTGTCCTTTTCGCTGAAGACGCGAATCGGTTCCTTGGTTCCAGCCACGACATCCTTGTCGACGACGACCTCGCCCACGCCTTCCATCGATGGGAGATCGAACATCGTGTCCAGCAGGATCGATTCCAGGATCGATCGCAAACCGCGCGCGCCAGTCTTCCGTTCGATCGCCTTCTTGGCGATCGCCGTAAGGGCATCGTCGGTGAAGCTCAGTTCGACATTTTCCATGTCGAACAGCTTGCCATATTGCTTCACCAACGCATTCTTCGGTTCGACCAGGATTTTGACCAATGCGGTCACGTCCAGATCCTCCAGCGTCGCGATCACCGGCAGACGGCCGACGAACTCGGGAATTAGGCCGAATTTCAGCAGATCTTCCGGCTCAGACTGACGCAGCAGTTCGCCGGTCTTGCGCTCTTCGGGCGCCGCTACATGGGCGCCGAAGCCGATCGACTTGGCTTCCAGACGGTCGCCAATGATCCGCTCCAGCCCAGCAAAGGCGCCGCCGCAAATGAACAGGATGTTGGTCGTATCGACCTGAAGGAATTCCTGCTGCGGATGCTTGCGTCCGCCCTGCGGGGGAACCGAAGCCGTAGTGCCTTCCATCAGCTTCAGCAGCGCCTGCTGCACGCCCTCGCCCGATACGTCGCGGGTGATCGAGGGGTTTTCAGCCTTGCGGCTAATCTTGTCGATTTCGTCGATATAGACGATGCCGCGCTGGGCTTTTTCGACATTATAGTCCGACGCCTGCAACAGCTTGAGGATGATGTTTTCCACATCCTCACCAACATAGCCCGCCTCGGTCAGGGTCGTGGCGTCGGCCATGGTGAAGGGCACGTCGAACGTCTTGGCCAGCGTTTGTGCTAGCAGCGTCTTGCCGCAGCCGGTGGGGCCGACGAGCAGAATGTTCGATTTGGCGAGTTCGACCTCACCCGGCTTCGTGCCGTGGTTCAAGCGCTTGTAATGGTTGTGGACGGCGACCGACAGGACACGCTTCGCCCGGTTCTGGCCGATCACATAATCGTCCAGCACATCGCAGATTTCCTGCGGGGTCGGCACGCCGCCATCCTTCTTGCCGACGAGACCGCCCTTGGTCTCCTCGCGGATGATGTCGTTGCACAGTTCCACGCACTCGTCGCAGATGAAGACGGTCGGCCCCGCGATCAGCTTACGCACCTCATGCTGCGACTTGCCGCAGAAGGAGCAGTAAAGCGTGCTTTTGGAATCGGAGCCTGTAAGCTTAGTCATTCGCCAATCTTTCCTCCCTGCCCCAAGCGAAAAGCCGCGACGGCGAGGGATATTCTGGTCCTAGGATCATCCTAGACCGCGTCACGCCGATTTCACAAGGGGAGAAAACGGCGCGCGCGATTAAGATCCATGTTAGCTGTCAGTCGTTTCGGGTGCGGCTGGACGGCGATCAAATACCTCGTCCACCAGCCCGAACGCCTTCGCCTCATCGGCCTCAAGGAAGGTATCGCGGTCCATCGCGCGCTCAACCTCGTCCAGCGACTTGCCGGTGTATTGCACATACAGGTCATTGAGACGGCGGCGAATCCGGAGGATTTCCTTCGCCTGGATTTCGATGTCCGAAGCCATGCCCTGGGCGCCGCCGGACGGCTGATGCACCATGATCCGTGCGTTTGACAGCGCGATGCGCTTGCCCGGCTCACCTGCTGCCAGCAAGAAGCTGCCCATGGATGCTGCCTGACCGATGCAGACGGTGCCGACCTGGGGGCGGATATATTTCATCGTGTCATGGATGGCCATGCCCGCCGTCACCACGCCGCCGGGGGAATTGATGTACATCCAGATGTCCTTCTTCGGATTTTCCGACTCGAGGAACAGGAGCTGAGCGACGATGAGCGAGGCCATATGATCCTCAACCTGACCGGTCACGAAGATGATCCGTTCACGCAGCAGGCGGGAGAAAATGTCAAAACTGCGTTCGCCGCGATTGGATTGTTCGATGACGATAGGAACAAGCGCGGCCATGGGATCAGACATGATATTGGTCATTTTGCTCTTTCAGGGTGATTTTTGCCCGCTCTCTACATCGGCACAAAAGCGGGCAGGTTCAAGGGGTCCTGTGATCGCCGGTCGCGAGTTCAGCGGCGCGGTTCGAAATCGGAAGGCGCACGGAATGCCAGATAAGCAAGGCGCCGCACTTCCCGGCGTCCGCGCACTACGGTGTCGAGGATCAGCCCACACATGCCCGATAGCGTGGCGAGTATCATGAGCCCCGTGACGAGGATCGCGGTCGGAAAGCGTGGCACAAGCCCGGTATCGAGATAGGTAAGGATCAACGGCGTCGCCAGAATGACGGCGGCGGCCGCCAGCAACGCGGCGATGATGCCGAAGAAAAGGATCGGCTTCTCGATCCGGTAGAGCGTGAAGATCGTTCGCAGGATGCGCCACCCGTCGCGATAGGTCGACAGCTTGCTGACCGAACCTTCCAACCGGGCGCCATAGGCAGTCATGATTTCGGAAACCGGCATCGCCAGTTCCAGCGCATGAACGCTGATTTCCGTTTCGATCTCGAAGCCTGCGGACAGGACCGGGAAGCTCTTGACGAAACGGCGTGAAAAGCCGCGATAGCCCGACAATATATCGGTGAAGCTACGGCCGAAAAGTTGCTTGAGCAGGCTGGTGAGCGCCCAATTTCCGAAGCGATGGCCACGGCGATAGGCTTCTTCCACCTCGCTCTTGCGTGCGCCAACGACCATGTCGAGATTATCTTCCAACATGGCGGCCACGAGACTGGGCGCGGCGGCGGCATCATAGGTCGCATCACCGTCGGCCATGACGTAAATGTCAGCATCCACATCGGCGAACATGCGGCGCACGACATGGCCCTTGCCCTGCTGTGTCACGCGGCGAACGATCGCGCCAGCGCCAGCGGCGAGTTCAGCGCTGCCGTCGCTGCTGTTATTATCAAAGACGTAGATGTCGGCGGTGGGCAGTGACCGGCGAAAATCCTGCACCGTCTTCACGATCGCGCCCGCTTCATTATAGCAGGGCAGGATTACGGCAATGCGCGGACCTGCCGCCCCCTGCCCGCTTGCCACTGCCGGAAATTCCTTCATCTGCCCCAAACCTCACCCGAACTTATCGCGGCATGACGTGCCGGGATTAACATTTCGTCTGCCATGCCGAGTGCTAAATGAAAAGCGCCCGTCTTCCATCTGGAGACGGACGCTTTTCATGTTTTGGTAGTGGCCCGGCGCACATCAGCGCTCAGCCGGGCAACCCCAATCCTTATTCAGCCTTGGCAGCAGCCTTCTTGGCCGGAGCCTTCTTGGCCTTGGGCTTTTCGTCAGCGGCAGCTTCTTCAGCCACGGCCTCGTCCTTCTTGGCGGCAGCCTTCTTGGCCGGAGCCTTTTTCGCCGGAGCTTCATCGGCCGCAGGCGCGGCTTCGTCAACGTCCGCAGACTTCTTCTTGGGAGCAGCCTTCTTCGCCTTGGGCTTTTCGTCATGATCATGATGATCATGGCCGCAACCCGGGCCGTGCACGTGGGGCTTCAGATCGCCATCTTCTGCTTCGATCGCGGCTTCCAACTCTTCGCGGCTGACGGCGCGATCGGTGACTTCGGCCTTGCCGAACAGGAAGTCTACGACCTTGTCTTCATAAAGCGGCGCGCGGAGTTGAGCGGCGGCCATCGGGTCCTGGCGGACATATTGAACGAACCGCTCACGATCCTGTGGGCCGTACTGCTGAGCCGCCTGCATGATCAGGCGGTTCATTTCCTGATCGGAAACCGCCACGCCATTTGCCTGACCGATTTCGGACAGGAGGAGACCAAGGCGAACGCGGCGAACGGCGATCGCGCGATAGTCTTCCTTCTCGGCTTCCATTTCCTTCAGAGCAGCTTCCGGGTCCGCCTCATGGCTGGCTTCGTGCTGAAGCTGCGCCCAGATTTGTTCGAACTCGGCTTCCACCATGCTTGGCGGCACGTCGAAATCATGGGCAGCGGCAAGCTGATCGAGCAGCTTGCGCTTCATGTGCGTCCGGGTGAGGCCATTATGTTCCTGCTCGATCTGGCCCTTCAGCAGCTCCTTGAGCTTGTCGAGACCTTCCAGACCCAGCGACTTGGCGAAATCATCGTCCAGCTTGGGCTTGTCGGCGTTCAGGATCGCCTTGACCGTGATGTCGAAGGTGGCTTCCTTGCCAGCGAGATGGGCCGCGCCATAATCCTCCGGGAAGGGGACGGTGATGGTCTTCTCGTCGCCTTTCTTGACGCCGGTCAGCTGCTCTTCGAAGCCGGGGATGAACTGGCCCGAGCCGATCTTGAGCTTCACATCTTCGGCCGAACCACCTTCGAAGGGTTCGCCGTCGATTTTGCCGACGAAGTCGATGGTCAGCGTGTCGCCATCCTTCGCCTTGTGCGAAGCGGCATGCTCTTCCAGCGCGCCCTGCTGGGTCGCGATGCGGCCAGCGGCTTCATCAACCTGCGAATCAGCGACTTCGACGGTCAGACGCTCCAGCTTCAGACCTTCGATGCTGGGCGCGGCGATTTCAGGAAGCACTTCCAGCGCGACCTTCACCTCGGCGTCCTTACCGAATTCAAAGCCTTCGTCCAGCTCCACGGAAGGCTGCATCGCCGGACGCAGCTCGTTGTCCGCGATCAGCTTTTGAATGCCTTCCTGGATCGAATTGTTAAGGGCGTCGCGCTGAAGCGATTCACCATGCATTTTCTTGACGAGGTTGGCAGGCACCTTGCCAGGGCGGAAGCCGGGCATACGAACCTGCGGTGCGATCGCCGCCACTTCCTTTTCCACGCGGGCGTCGATGTCCTTCGACGTGATGGTCACGGTGTAGGCGCGCTTCAGGCCCTCGTTCAACGTCTCGACAGTCTGCATCTCTTCTCTCAAACGCTTTCTTCAGCTGAATTCAGGTGGCGCCTGACATGATACAAGCCGGGCGCACTGGTGCGGGCGAAGGGACTCGAACCCCCACATCTTGCGATACCAGAACCTAAATCTGGCGCGTCTACCAGTTTCGCCACGCCCGCATCGGCCGCCGGTCGGCGCGGCATAGAGAAAAGCATCCGGGGAGGCAAGCAATTGTGGATAACTTGCCCGGAACTCACGCAGGGCCTCAGGCGTAACGTTTAAACAAGGAGAGAAACATGGCCACTCAGCCTGATCCGGAACCGATCGGCGTACCCCCGCCTGACACGATTCAGCCGCAGTCACCCCCGGAGTCGCCTCCCCCCTCTACCCCTGATGAAACTCCTGCGGGCGAACCGCCCGAATTCGTGCCGACGCAGCCTGATTTTGACCAGCCGGATCGGTCCATCCCGGAATTGCCGCCGGATTGAGTGTATCAGCAGCGTCTATTCTTGCAGTAGCGAGAAATTTTCTCCCTCTCCTATGCTGGACAGGCCCTTGCAAGCATGATTGAACCACGACGGATAGAAGAAAAGCGGGAGAGGCGCGGCTGACATCAAGGGGGTCATCGTGCATCGGGTTCGCGCCAAATTAGATTGGTTCAAGGCAGTTATATTACCACAGGAGGCCGCACTTCGGGGTCGGCTTCGGAGGATTTTGCCCTCCTTTCTGGAACTTGACGACATGGTCGCCGAGGTTATGGCCCGCGCCTATGCCACGGAAAATTGGAACAATGTGACGACAGGCCGCGCCTATCTGTTCACGATCGCCCGCAATCTGATCATCGACAATGCCCGCCGCGACAAGGTGGTCAGCTTCGAAACGATCGCTGACCTGGAACTGCTGCAAGCCGAAAACAGTGTCGAGGCTCAACTTCATGCCCGCGAGGCCCTGCGGCAGATCGAAGCGATCGTCGAAACGCTTCCACCGCAATGTCGGAGGGTATTTGTCCTGCGTCGTATCCATGAAAGATCGATGATCGAAATAGCGGCAGAAATGTCCTTGTCCGTTTCTACGGTTGAAAAACATCTGGCCAAAGCCATCGCGATAGTTATGCGGGCATGGTCGGAACGTCAGGAAACGGATTTCGAACGTGCAAGCGTCGGGGCGAGGGTCAAGCAGCAGGAACGAAATCGAGGCGGAAGCCACGCGTCTGTTGGTAAGGCTTAACACCGACCCGGCTGCTCAGGATGAGGCCGAACTTTCCGCGTGGATCGAAGCGGACCCGCAGCACGCAATTGCTTACGCAAGGGCAGAGGCCGCTTGGGAATCCGCTGAAGTGCTGAAGAGCGCGACGGCTGACAACGATTTGCCGACTATCGCGCTCATCGCTAGCGAGCCACAGCGCCGCTTGTCGCGCAATATCATGATCGCGGCTGGAGTTGCCGTAATCCTGTTTATCATCGCCGCCATCTTCTCGGTCCGTACAGTCGATGACGCCGATCATCAAGAAACGCGAATCGGAGAGCTCCGCTTTCGCTCCGCCTGACGCCGAGGCATCACTTGCGGAATCTAGGCCAGTAATTCCTGTACCAGATCAGGCACGAGATCGCTGGCAAGACCGATGCGAGTTTCCTCGAAATAGAAGCTGCCCGCCGAAGGCTCCAGATTCAACTCTAACGTCCGGGCGCCTGCATGCCGCGCCGTCTGGACAAAACCTGCGGCCGGATAGACCGCGCCGGAGGTGCCGATCGACACGAATAGGTCAGCCCGGCGCAGCGCTGCGTCGATCACCTCCATCTGGTACGGCATTTCACCGAAGAACACGATGTCCGGACGCAGGCTGGCACTGCGGCACGCTCCGCACGGCGCGCCCGGAGGCAAGGGATCAGACCAGGGCACCCCCTTGCCACAAGCGGCACAGAGGGCCGATCGAAGTTCGCCGTGCATGTGTATCAGGCGGCGGGCACCTGCCCTTTCGTGAAGATCATCGACATTCTGCGTGACGATGAGCAGCTCGCCTCGCCATCGCGCGTCCAAGGCTGCCAAAGCCTGATGCGCCGCATTGGGCTCCACTTCATGCAGCTTCGCGCGCCGTTCGTCATAGAAGCGATGCACCAGTGCCGCATTGCGCTCAAGCGCCTCTGGCGTGCAGACATCCTCCACATGATGACCTTCCCACAAGCCATCAGGCCCCCGAAATGTCGCAAGGCCGCTTTCGGCAGAGATTCCCGCGCCCGTCAGAATGACGATGTTGAAGATGTCGTTCATCTTGTCATCATGTCTGCTGCTCAATCCAAAAGCTACAGCTTCCAGATGACAAGTCGGGGTCATTCTGGCATCGGACGGGCGGATTTACGGGGACAAGCACCATCATGACGAAGATCGGACTTTTTGGAGCAGCGGGCCGCATGGGACGCACGATCGCCCAGGTCGCGATCGAAGCAGGGCTGAACGTCAGTGGCGGTACCGATCGCGAAGGCAGTGGAGAGCTTCTGCCGGGACTTGCGATCACATCCGATCCGCTGGCGCTGGCCGAACGGAGTGATGTGCTGATCGACTTTTCGGTTCCGGCTGCTCTTTCCTCCCATCTGGATGCGTGCGTCGCGGCGAGGAAGCCGGTCCTGATCGGCACCACCGGGCTGGAGCAGGTGCATCACAATCTGATCGACGAGGCCGCCCGGATGATCCCCGTGCTCCAGACGGGCAACACCTCTCTGGGCGTAAACCTGTTATCGGCATTGGTCGAGCAGGCTGCCGCCCGCCTTGGAGACGATTGGGATATCGAAATCGTCGAGATGCATCATCGGCACAAGGTTGATGCGCCGTCGGGTACCGCGCTTCTGTTGGGTGAGGCGGCGGCACGTGGCCGAGCCATCGAGCTTTCCAGCAACAGCGAAAGGGGCCGCGACGGCATTACCGGGGCGCGGGCTCAGGGTGCGATCGGGTTCGCGGCACTGCGGGGCGGGTCGGTTGCGGGCGATCATCAAGTGATCTTCGCCACCGATGGCGAGCGCATTGAACTCAGCCATCGCGCGGAGAGCCGCGTCATATTCGCACGCGGCGCCGTAAAGGGTGCGGCCTGGCTGATCGGCCAGCCTGCCGGGCGCTATGACATGAAGGCAGTGCTCGGCCTTTGATCCTGCGATGAACAAGGCGCAGATCTTCGACTTCTTCAGCCGTCTCGCGGAAGCCAATCCGGCGCCGCGAACGGAACTGGAATATGGCAACGACTATCAGCTTCTGGTCGCGGTCGTTCTGTCCGCTCAGGCAACCGACGTCGGCGTCAACAAGGCCACGCGCGCGCTTTTCATGCAGGTGAAAACGCCCGCCGAGATGGTGGAGCTTGGCGAAGAGGACTTGAAGGAGCACATCAAGACGATCGGCCTTTTCAATGCCAAGGCGAAGAATGTCATCGCCCTGTCCGAAATATTGGTGCGCGATTTTGGCGGCGAAGTCCCGCAGCATCGTGACATACTCACGACGCTGCCGGGGGTGGGCAGAAAAACGGCGAACGTCGTGATGAACACGACCTTCGGTCATGAGACTTTCGCCGTCGATACCCATATTTTTCGTGTCGGCAATCGCACTGGCCTTGCGCCCGGCAAGACGCCGCTTGCGGTTGAACAGAAACTGGAGAAGCGCGTGCCCGGGCCGTTTCGGCGCGATGCGCACCACTGGCTCATCCTTCATGGCCGTTATGTGTGCAAGGCGCGGCGGCCGGAATGCTGGCGCTGCATCGTCGCCGACCTCTGTCGCTACAAGCCGAAGACCCCTGCCCCCAAAGGAGCCACGCCGATCACCTGAACGGTCGCCATTATCATGCGGTTCAGTCAAGCTGTGCTAGGGCAAAGACGGAACGCGTCATTCGATGACGTGTTACCCGTGACGACAATAAGGAGAGACAATCATGTTCGTCCCTGTTTCCCCGGCGCTTCGCCTGGGTGTCGCCGTGGCGCTCATGTCCCTGGTTGCCCCGGCATCGGCCAAGACGCGGCCCGACAATCTGGTCGCAGCTGGCAAGCCCGTTGATTGCGTCCAGATAAATTCGATCCGCCAGACCGACGTTCGTGATGATCGAACGATCGATTTCATTCTGAACGGCAATAAGGTGTACCGGAACACGCTGCCGAACAGTTGCCCAAGCCTGGGTTTCGAAAAGCGTTTCATGTACAAGACGAGCCTGTCGCAGCTCTGCTCCGTGGATATCATCACGGTTCTGTACAGTTCGCCCGATCTGATGCGCGGTGCCAGTTGCGGGCTTGGCAAGTTCCAGCCCATGAAGAAGGTCAAATAGTCGGCGCGTCGCGATTTTGGTGCTGGCGTCGGCAGTTGCCCTTTGCTAAGCGGCGCTTCGCACCAAGCGACACGCACCCATAGCTCAGCTGGATAGAGCGTTGCCCTCCGAAGGCAAAGGCCAGTGGTTCGAATCCACTTGGGTGCACCATTCTCTTCCGGTCCGCAGCACAGCCTGCTCATGATCCAGCAGGTATTGCTTGGCTTCCAACCCGCCAGCGAAGCCGGTCAGCGCCCCCGCCGATCCGATCACCCTGTGGCAGGGCGCAATGATGGAGAGCGGGTTGCGGCCGTTAGCGGCACCGACCGCGCGGGAGGCTGAGGGACGGCCGATATCCGCTGCCACCTGACCATAGCTGCGCACTTGCCCGAACGGAATGCGGAGCAGGGCTGCCCAGACCTGCTTCTGAAAATCCGTTCCCTGAAAATCGAGCGGAAGGTCGAAACGGGTGAGTTTGCCTGAAAAATAGGCGCGCAATTGCTTCGACGTTTCCTGGAGCAGTGGGTGATCCGGGGTCTTCGCCTCAGGTCTCACCCGTACGCGCACGGGATCGTCATTTTCCCATAACAGGGCAGCCAAACCCCCGCCGCTGGCGACCATGGTAAGATCGCCCACCGGCGACGGGAATATATCAAAGGCGAATGTCACGACCTATCCTTCCAACTTCGGAAAGGCTGAAGAATAATGCGCCTTCGCGATGTTTGCTTCCTGCCGCTTGCCTTCAAAAACGACATGCCGTCAGCGAGCCTCCACCCCCTCTGCCAGCACCACAGCTGACCAGCTCTTCCCCGGAATCAGATATTTGGCGGCAAGCGCCTGAAGCTGATCGGGAGTCACTGACAGCATGTCCTTCGCCATGGTCTGCATGGCCTGCACATATTGGGGGTTCTGGGTCGCGCCCTCCATCTGGTTCATCCAGAAGGCATTGCCGGTGCTCGCCCGCATCAATAGCTGGCGCATCGGCGCGACGGCGCGCTGAAGCTCATCCTCGCTGACCGGATTTTTGGCGAGGTCAGCCGCTGTATCCTTAACGACGCCGTAGAAATAATTGATGCGGTCGGGGCGCACCTGGCTGGTAACCAGAATGTAGCCGCCGCTTTCGTATGAAAATGGCCAGTTATTCTGCACACTCGGCGAATAGGCGGCCCCTTCCGTCGATCGGAGCCGGTCGAATAAGCGATCATTGAAGATTTGCGTGAGGATTTCGAGCTGGCGCGCTTCCTTCATGAGTCCGAAACCCCCGGAGGTTGGCCACGCCATGACCGCCGCGGCTTGCTCCTTGTCGCCCTTGTGCCGCAGGATAATCGGCGTCGCGACATGAGCGGGGAAGCGCATCTGCTTGTTCACAGGCGGAACCGGGACATCCTGCCTTGCGGGCATCGCGCCAAAGGTGGCTGCGACCGCCTCTATCGCCTCTTCGGGCTTCACCTGCCCAAAAATCTGCACTTCAATCGGTCCAGAAGCCAACAGCGGCTCCCAAGTGGAACGAAACGCCTGCGGGGTCAGCGCCTCTATCTCGTTCCGCGAAGGGGTGCGAAACCGGACGTCCTTGTCATGCAGCAGCCAGTTGAGATCGCGTGCCAGCACAGAATCCGGCGCCCGTGCCATCGCGTCATAAGCAACGGCGGTGCCTGTCTTCACTCGGGCGATCGGCGCGGGGTCCCAACCAGGCGCGGCCAATTTGGTCGCGAAGAGTTGCAACTGATCCCGGTAATCAACCGGGCGAGTGACGGCCTGCATTTCGAAGGCATCATCGTCGATTGAGAAATCCATTCCCATGCGGCGACCGTTCGTCAGGTCATCCAGCTCACGCTGACCCAGCTTGCCGATGCCACTAGCCACCAAAGCATAATTGGCGGCCCAGCCCGGTGCTGCCTTCGTAGGCGAAAATGCCAGCTGCCCGTAGCCGAAGCGGACGTTGATCCGCACCTTTTCCGTTTCAGCATTATTGGCGAACAGGGTGAGTTTCACGCCGTTGGCAAAGGTTACGCTCTCCATGCCGGGCAAACCCACCTGTGTGCGCGACACCACTTTCCCGGGAGGACCGAGCTTGGGAAGGTCCGCCATCGTGATCGCCTTGTCCGCCAACCGGGCGTTGGTGGCAGCCTTCACAGGCGCGGCAAGGGCAGCGGACAGGCGGGCGTCGATCCCCGGCACCGGCTTGCCCGTGATCAGGAGGGCTCGGAACACACCGGCAGAAAACAGGCGGCGCGTGGAGTCCAGTATCTTCTGCGGCGTCATGGCCGGCTTGCCGGATCGGAATATCTCCAGCGCAGCTTGAGGGCTGACGGTGGTTTCGCGGATATCGACGGCGCCCACCAGATCGCTCGCCTGCTTGGCGCCCGCTTCCGTGTCGGCGTTCTCGACCTGAATGGCGAGCGCCGTGTCGATCTGGGCATATTCCCGGTCAATTTCGAGCTGGCTCGGGGCGGTCGCCTTCGCGTCCTCGATGATCGCGCGGACATCGCCCAAGGCCTTTTCCCAATTCTCGCCGGTGGGGACCAGGGTGACGAAGGTCCCATCGGCCGATCGGCTGACATCCTGCTGATCGACGCTTGCCTGAATGAAGCTGCCTCCGCCGCGGGCCGCTTGTTCGAGGCGGCGGCTGATGATCTGCAGCGCCAGCATGTCGGTCAGCTTGTCCTGATTATAGACGATGGTATCGGCATGCGGCTTCCATGGACGAAGCCAGGCCATGGTCAGGCCCGTTGGCGCGCCCGGCTCGACCGCGACGCTGGCGGCAGGCGCTTTGGCATCCGGCTCACCGAAATCCGGGAGTGCAGCCCCCTGCCCCGGCACCGACCATGATGCGAAATTATCCTTGATGATCTGCTCGGCTACAGCGGGATCGATGTCGCCTGCTATCGAGATCACTGCATTTTCCGGGCGATACCAGCGCTGATGAAACGCCCCCATCCGCGCGGCAGTGGCAGCATTGAGGCTGGCGACCGTGCCAATGGGACTGCGCTCCGCCAGAAGCTGACCAGCGAAGAAGTGGCGGCGGCTTGCGTCGGAGATGCGCATCTGTGGCCCGTCCCCTTCCCGCCGTTCGGCCAGAACTACCGCCCGCTCCGCTTCAACGGCACTGTCCACGATGTTGGGGTCGACCATCATGCCCGCGAGAATTTTCATGCTCTCGCCAAGGCTGGCCGGTGTCGCCTGAGGAAGGTCGAGCGCATAGGTGGTGCCGGTGGGCGTCGTCTGCGCATTGCTGTCGCTGCCGAACGTAACGCCCAGCCGCTGCCATATTCGTTTGGATTCGCCATCGGGCACATGGCGCGACCCGCGAAAGGTCAGATGCTCCATGAAGTGCGCATAGCCCTGTTCATCGGGCTGCTCCATCAGGGCGCCGACATCCATGCGCAGGCGGACGGAAACCTGTCCCGGCGGAACGCCATTGCGGCGAACGGCATAGCGAAGGCCATTGGGCAAGGTGCCGAAGTGCCATGCCGGATCGATAGGCACGTCGCTATTTTCATAGAGCCACGGCCTGACCTGCGCCTGCGTATTGTTGGTGGCCGACGCCGACTTTGCCGGGGCCGGGCCAGTTCTGGCTGACAGGGAAGCAGGAATGCCCGAAAGCAGTAACGCAATGACGGACAGCGAAACGGCAGGACGCCGGAGGAAAAAGCTCATGGCGCCGTAGCCTAGAGCCAAAATTCTGAATGGCTACTGACAAAGAGCAGCCATATTTCACGAAGGAGGGCAGGATGGCGCCACCCGGCGCCATCCTGCCTGAAACTTAACGGCCGCCGGTCTTCTGCACAGCGCCCTTGTGCGCGCCTACTCCGCTCCGGTTGCGGCGGAAGTTCTTCTTCGCGGGCTTTGCCTCTCCATCGGGGCGGTGAGCCCGTTCGGCCGTGCCGCGCTGCTGCTTCTGCTGGTCCTGATAACGGCGCTGGCCATCGGCCCGGCGCGTCTTCTGTTCCGGCGTTTGCTCGCGGCCTTTACGCTGAGGCGCCGCCTTCGGGAGGTTGCGGACGGCTTCTACGAAATTGTCAGGCAAGGGCACGATCTCGAGCTTCACCTTCGCGGTGCGCTCGATCGCCTTGAGATAGGGCCGTTCATCATCAGCCACGAAGCTGATCGCAATACCTTCCGCGCCTGCCCGCGCGGTGCGGCCGATGCGATGGACATATTGTTCAGGCACATTGGGAAGCTCGAAATTGATGACGTGGCTGACGCCCGACACATCAATGCCGCGCGCAGCGATGTCGGTGGCG
This sequence comes from Sphingobium sp. TomTYG75, assembly GCF_054771635.1. Lineage (NCBI taxonomy): Bacteria > Pseudomonadati > Pseudomonadota > Alphaproteobacteria > Sphingomonadales > Sphingobiaceae > Sphingobium > Sphingobium sp. TomTYG75. The sequence goes on from NZ_BSRE01000001.1 coordinate 228,660, forward strand.
ACGAGCAGCTTTACATGGCCGTGACGGAATGCCTGGAGCGCCGTGGTGCGTTGCCCCTGGCTCTTATTGCCATGGATCGCGACGGCCTGGATGCCCGCGCCTTCCAGGAAGCGGACGACGCGGTCGGCGCCGTGCTTGGTGCGGGTGAAGATCAGCGCGCGGTCGATCGGCTCGTTGCGAACCGTGAGAGTGAGGAGCGCCTGCTTTTCCGCCTGATTGACGAAGGTCGCCTGCTGCCGGACGCGCTCGGCCGTGGTGGACTGCGGCGCGACACTGACCTTCACCGGATTGTTCAGGAACTGCGCGGCGAGCGACTCAATCTCGCTGGGCATGGTAGCCGAGAAGAAGAGGTTCTGCCTTTCCTTGGGAAGCAGTTTCGCGATGCGCTTCAAGGGGTGGATGAAGCCCATGTCCATCATCTGGTCGGCTTCGTCGAGGACGAAGATTTCCGTGTCCTTAATGGTGAAGGCGCGCTGGTCGATCAGGTCGAGGAGACGGCCTGGCGTTGCAACGACGATGTCGACACCCCGGCCGAGTGCGCGGATCTGACGGTTGATGGGGACGCCACCGAAGACGACTTCGACCGACAGCTTCATGAAGCGGCCATAGTCGCGGAAGCTCTGGGCGATCTGGGCTGCGAGTTCGCGGGTGGGGGACAGGACCAGCATCCGGCAGCCCTGAAGCGGCGTCGGCTTGGGATTGCGGGCGAAATGGTCGAGGCTGGGCAGCGCGAAGGCAGCGGTCTTGCCGGTGCCGGTCTGGGCGATGCCGCACAGGTCCTTGCCCTGAAGCAGGACGGGAATGGCCTGCGTCTGGATGGGAGTGGGGTTGGCGTAATTCTTGGCGGCGAGCGCCTTCAGGATGGGCTCGGCGAGACCAAGGTCGGTGAATTGCATGAATGAACTCTCGAATTAAAAAGGCTCAGGCGCCCATAGGTTGCGAATCGCAACTGGACGCAAAGCGGGTTGCGAAACGACCCGCGTGAATAGGGAAGCCTCAAAAGCTTGGCGCAGACTTTCATTGGCCGGCCCCGTCACCCCTCAAGGGTCGGGACGATCACGCTGCCAATCGCTGATGGGCCATGAAGGCCGCCCGCTGCGTTGCGCCGCATATGCTTTCATTCATGCAAAAAAGCAAGGGCTTCGCCGAAACGAAGCCCTTGGGAAGAATTCAGAGCGACACTTCCACATGTTTGCCGCGCATTTCGTCGCGCACGTCGCCGCCGAACAATTGTTTGAAGACGCCGCCCAGCGACATGTCCGCGCGCCAGATTTCCGCATGGCCAAGATCAAAGCGGAGCATGAGCAGATTGGGGTCCGTCCGCCCGCCGGGATACCAGGCCGCGACTTCATGGGTCCAATAGCGGTCGATTACCGCCGGGTCGGTTTCCTCGACAAGGGTGCCATCGATGCAGGCGAACAGATAATGGCCCTTCCCCGCAAACTGCGCCATGGCGGGGCCGCCGGCCGCCAGACGATTGTCCCGGGTGGTGTAGAACCAGAAGCAATGATTGGCACCGGGGTCGAGTTGCGCCGTCATCGGCAGGTTATGTTCGTGCGATCCCTGCAAACCGATCATCAGAAAAGGGCTCTGCGACAATTCGGTCCAGAAACGGTGGCGGATATCGGATTCGGTGCTCATCCTTCTGTCTCCTGCTCATGCTGATAGGAGTTTAATCGCCAGCATCTGGCGAAGTTCCGCAAAAGCCCGTCTGGACGCTTGATCTTGAGCAAGCTTCTCTCCACATAGCGGCCATGCTGATCGAGACCGAACCAACGCCAAATCCGGCAACCGTCAAGTTCATCCCCGGCCGGGTCGTCATGGGCATGGGCACGCGCGATTTCGCGACGCCCGAGGAAGCGGAAGCCTCTCCGCTCGCCGACGCCCTTTTTGGCCTTGGCGACGTCACCGGCGTGTTTTTCGGCGGCGACTTCATTTCCGTCACCATAGCGCCGGGCGCTCAGTGGAGCGATGTGAAGCCCGATATCCTTTCGATCCTGCTGGAGCATTTTTCGGCGAACATGCCGCTATTCACCCCCGGATCGGCGGGCGAAATCTTCATTCCCGAAGAGGAAGAGCAGTTCACCGATGATCCCGCCGACGCGGAGATCGTCGCGCAAATCCGCGACCTGATCGACACACGCGTTCGCCCCGCCGTCGCCAATGACGGCGGCGACATCGTTTATCGCGGCTTTGATCGCGGGACGGTCTATCTGCGGATGCAGGGCGCCTGTTCCGGTTGCCCGTCCTCAAGCGCCACGTTGAAGAACGGGATTGAGCAACTGCTCAAACATTATGTCCCGGAAGTGACGGAAGTGCGCGCCGTCTGAAATAGCGGCGGCGGCGTTTGGCAAAACGATCGCGATCGACTAACCGCTTGCCTTAGGCCGCCCGCTTCCACGCCGGTTTTCACAGGGGATTTTCTTGCGCACTCTCGTCATCGACACCGCTACGCAGGCGCTGTCCGTGGCGCTGCTGCAAGACGGCAGGGCGATCGGCCATTTCCATGAGATAGTCGGCCGGGGCCATGCCGAAGCGCTGGTGCCCGCGATAGCCGCCCTGCCCGACGGCGGCCGGGCGAACGCGATCGCGGTGGACCTTGGCCCCGGAAGCTTCACTGGCGTGCGCATCGGCATAGCGGCGGCAAGGGCGCTTGCTCTCGCATGGTCGCTGCCCTTACAGGGTTATTGCGCGCTGTCGCTGATCGCGGCCAAGGCGGCCCAAGGTCAGGATCAGCATCAGGATGGCGGGCCGATCGCGGTCACCATCACCGGAGGGCATGGCGAACTGTTCTGGCAATGTTTTGAAGCCGATGGCCTGACCGCCATCACCCAGCCCGCGTCCACCCCGATCGCGACGCTTGCCACGATGCTGGAGCAGCCGGTGATATATGGCACGGGCGCCGAAGCATTGGTGACCGCGCGTGGCCATGGAACGGCCGTCAGCCTTTATCCCAATTCCGCCGATTATCCGTTGATCGCGGCGCTGCCATCGCTTCCGCCCTCCCCCATTTACTGCCGCGATGCCGACGCGCAGCCCATGATGCAGCCTACCCCGCAGCAGGGCCGTTCATGACCCCCGGCCTGACGCTGGACATATATGAGGATGGCGAGCGCAACGCGCTGGCCGACGCAATGGATGTCATGGCAGAGGCATTCGACCCCGCTTATGGCGAGGCATGGACGCTGCCACAGCTTTCCGGCGTCATGATGATGCCGGGCACCTGGCTGACGATCGCGCGGGTGGATGCGGCGGCGATGGGTTTCGCGCTGGTCCGGTCGGTGCTGGACGAATGCGAACTGCTGCTGCTGGCCGTCCATCCGGCGTGGCGCGGACGGGGCATTGGCCGGGAACTGTTGGTCGATAGTTTGAAGACGGCGCGACGGCGAGGCATCAAGTCGATGAATCTCGAAGTCCGTTCGTCAAATACAGCGATCAAACTATATGAAAAAGCAGGGTTCGAATATGTGCATAGGCGTCCCGGTTACTACCGGGGTGCCGACGGACAACTTCACGATGCCCTGAGTTTTCGTATAGAAATGCTGGGATAGACTGGATCGCCCTTGCTAATCGGCGTATCCGGGTATAACGCCGACATACCGCTCCTGAAACGAATTCACCTGGGCGGGTCGCACTCAATTCAGCATTCGCGGGATAAAAGAAATGGAAATCGAATCAGCCCAGAGCGAGCTGCTCATTACTTTGACTTCGGACATTGTTGCAGCACATGTTTCTAACAACAGTGTCGCCGTGTCTGACGTATCGACGCTCATCCAGAACGTTCACGCCGCCCTTTCTGGTCTGACCAAGCCCGTTGCCGTCCCGGAAGTGAAGCCGGAACCAGCGGTGTCGGTGCGTTCTTCGATCAAGCCCGACTATATTATCTGCCTGGAAGACGGCAAAAAGTTGAAGATGCTGAAGCGCCACCTGATGACTCACTATCAGATGACGCCGGACGATTATCGCGCAAAGTGGGGCCTTCCCGCCGACTATCCGATGGTCGCACCCAACTATGCCGAGCAGCGTCGTTCGCTGGCGAAGAAGATCGGCCTTGGCACGAAGCGCCGCCGCACTCGCGCAAAATAAGCAGCAACTGCGGGCGATCCGCGATGAGAGGGGCGCATTTGCCATGCGCCCCTTTTATAATGGCAGTTATGCCGCTAGATTTCCGCTGATTATCCGACACACCTGAATGAGCGAGCCCGCATGAACCGCAAGATCGATGTAGAAGCCCTTTGTCATGAGAAGGGCCTGCGCATCACCGAACAGCGCCGTGTGATCGCTCAGGTGCTGAGTGACGCGGTGGACCATCCCGATGTGGAGGAACTGCACAAGCGGTCGTCCGCCATCGATCCGGGCATTTCGATCGCGACCGTGTACCGCACGGTTCGCCTGTTCGAAGAAGCGGGCATTTTGGAGCGGCACGACTTTGGCGATGGACGCGCCCGTTATGAGGCAGCGCCCGAAGCGCATCACGACCATCTGATCGATGTCGAGACCGGCAATGTTATTGAGTTCGTCGATCCCGAACTGGAACAGTTGCAGAAGCAGATCGCCGAAAAGCTGGGTTTCCGCCTGGTCGATCATCGCATGGAATTGTACGGCGTATCGTTGGATCGCAAGAACTGACAGCCTTGCGGCGGCTGCGCTTTCTTTATCGGCTGAGCGCTCTGGCGGCATGCCTGCTGCTTTGCCTGATCCCGCATCTGTTATGGCGGGCCGTAGGAGCGCGATCTCCCTGGCCTCCCCGCTTTCTGGGAATGGCGGCAAGGGCCGTCGGCGCGCGGGTGCGGGTAGAGGGGCATCCCTTTCACGGCGACAGCTTCATCATCGCCAATCATGTCAGCTGGGTCGATATATTGGCGCTAGGCGGTGCGACCGGCGCTGCCTTCGTCGCGCATGACGGGATTGCGGGCTGGCCGATCGTCGGGTGGCTGGCGGCGCAGAATAATACGCTGTTCGTGGCGCGGAATCGGCGGGGCGCGCTGGGCGGACAGATTGAGGCGCTGCGCACGGCCCTGGCGGGGCATCAGCCGGTTGCGCTGTTTCCAGAGGGCACGACCAGCGATGGGCAGGGCCTGCTGCCATTCAAGCCGTCGCTACTGGCGGTTCTGCTGCCGCCACCGCGCGCGGTGATGATCCAGCCGGTGCATATCGACTATGGCGCGGCCACGGCGGAGATTGCGTGGCATAGTGACGAACCGGCGGGGCAGAATGTGCGGCGACTGCTGGAACGGCGCGGCAGGCTGAACGTAACGCTGCGTTTTCTGGAGCCTTTCGACCCGGCGCTTTACCCCGATCGCAAGCAGTTAGCGGCCGTGGCGCGCGAAAGGATCGCGGCGAGCATTACGATGCACCTGCCGCCTTTCACTCCGGTCGTGGCCCCTGTATAGATGGACGGCATGAATCGTAACGACGCCCCAAAGACTCCAGCGACATTCCACGTCAAATCCTTCGGCTGCCAGATGAACGTCTATGATGGCGAGCGCATGGCCGAGATGCTGGGCGAACGGGGCATGACTGCTGCGGCCGATGGAGCCGAGGCGGATCTGGTCATCCTCAACACCTGCCACATTCGCGAAAAGGCGGTGGATAAGGTCTATTCGGATATTGGCCGCTTGAACCGCGAGGATGGGACGCGGCCGATGATCGCGGTCGCTGGCTGTGTCGCGCAGGCGGAAGGCGGCGAGATCAGCCGCCGGGCGAAGACTGTTGATATTGTGGTGGGTCCGCAGGCCTATCACCGGCTGCCTGACCTGATCGAGAAGGCCGGGCGTGGCGAGGAGGCGGTGGATACCGACATGCCGCTGGCGTCGAAATTCTCTGCCCTGCCGGGGCGGACGAAGCAGGCTCGGCCGACCGCCTTCCTGACGATCATGGAAGGGTGCGATAAGTTCTGCACCTATTGCGTGGTGCCCTATACGCGCGGGGCGGAGATCAGCCGGACTTGGGGCGCGATCCTCGATGAAGCGAAGGCACTGGTGGATGGCGGCGTGCGGGAAATCACGCTGCTGGGGCAGAATGTGAATGCCTGGGCTGGCGAGGATGACAAGGGCCGCTTGCAGGGTATGGATGGCCTTGTGCGCGAATTGGCGAAGATTGGCGGGCTGGCGCGCATCCGCTACACGACCAGCCATCCCAACGACATGAGCGACGGGCTGATCGCGGCGCATGGCGACGAGGCGAAGCTGATGCCTTTCCTGCATCTGCCGGTGCAGTCGGGGAACAACCGCATATTGAAGGCGATGAACCGCAGCCATGATGTGGACAGCTATTTGCGGATCATCGAGCGGGTGCGGCAGGTGCGCCCCGATATCGCGCTGTCGGGCGACTTCATCGTCGGCTTTCCGGGCGAGACGGATGCGGAGTTTGAGGATACGCTGAAGATCGTCGAGCAGGTGCGTTATGCGCAATGCTATTCGTTCAAATATAGCCCGCGCCCCGGCACGCCCGCGGCGGACATGGACGAGCAGATCCGGGCTGAGGTGATGGACGAGCGGCTGGCGCGGCTACAGGCGGTGATCAACCGGCATCAGGTGGACTTCAACGCCGCCACCGTTGGGCGGCAGACCGAGATCTTGCTTGAGCGCAAGGGGCGTCATCCGGGGCAGTTGATCGGGAAAACGCCTTGGTTGCAGTCTGTCCATGTCACAGCGCCCGAACTTTTCATCGGTGACATGGTCGAAGTGGATATCATCAGTGCCGGTCCGAATAGTCTGGCCGGCGAACTCAGCAGGAGGAAAGCCGCTTGAACCCAAAACCCGTCGTTCCCGCTTCTGCAGGAACCCATCTCCGACCCTGTCCACCGGGATCGAAGACCAGGAGATGGATAACCGCCAGCGCGGTTGTGACGGATGGAAAGGGAGGCTGCTGAATGTCCAAGAAACCGAACCAAAATCATCGCGTGGACGTTGCTGAACGCGCGCGGTTGGAAGTGACTTTCGAGAAGCCGCACCTGTTGGGCGCGCTGTTCGGGCAATATGACCAGAATCTGGTGGCGATCGAGAACCGGCTGGGCGTCTATATTGCGGCACGGGGGAATAAGCTTCAGATCGAGGGCGATGCCGAAGCGGCGGCGCGGGCACGGGATGTTATGACGGGCCTTTATAACCGGATCGTCGCGGGGCAGGAGATTGACAGCGGCGCGGTTGAGGCGGTGATCGCCATGTCGGCCGAACCGATGCTGGACGGCATCATCCGCCATGACGTCGCCGAGCCGCCCAAGGTGATGATCCGCACGCGCAAGAAGACGATCGTTCCACGCTCCGCGACGCAGGTCACCTATATGGAGGCGCTGACCCGGAACGACATCATCTTCGCGCTGGGTCCGGCAGGCACGGGCAAGACCTACCTCGCCGTCGCGCAGGCGGTTAGCCAGCTGATCACGGGCAGCGTCGATCGGCTGATCCTGTCGCGCCCTGCGGTCGAGGCGGGCGAGCGGCTGGGCTTCCTGCCGGGCGACATGAAGGAGAAGGTCGATCCCTATCTGCGGCCGATCTATGACGCGCTCTACGACACGCTGCCCGCCGAACAGGTGGAGCGGCGGATCGCGAGCGGGGAGATAGAGATCGCGCCGCTGGCCTTCATGCGCGGGCGGACGCTGGCCAACGCCTTCATCGTGCTGGACGAAGCGCAGAACACGACCATCGCGCAGATGAAGATGTTCCTCACGCGTTTTGGCGAAGGGAGCCGGATGGTGGTCTGCGGCGATCCGCGGCAGGTGGACTTGCCGCAGCCGGGGATTTCGGGGCTGGCTGACGCGGTAGCGCGGCTGGAGGGCGTGGATGGCATTTCCGTGGTGCCGTTCGGCATCGGCGATGTCGTGCGCCATCCGGTCGTGGGGCGGATCGTGCAGGCTTATGAGGGGCCGGATGCGTGAATGGGTAGTGGAGCGCACATAGATGATTGAAGTTGCGGTCCTTCATGATGAAGGCTGGCCGGGTGAGGATTGGGAGTTGCTGGCGCAGCGGGCGGTCGTGGCGGCGATCACCCACAGCCCCTACGCGGCCTTCGCCTCGGACCAGGCGCTGTATGAGGTCGCCGTCAAGCTGACCAGCGACGAGGAGGTTCATCAGCTGAACCGCGCCTATCGCGACAAGGACAAGCCGACCAACGTCCTGTCATTCCCGATGGTGCAGTCCGACCTGCTGGAAGGGACCGGCAATACCGACGATGGCGAGGTGCTACTGGGCGATATCGTGCTGGCGGAGGGCGTGTGTGCCACCGAGGCGGCGGAAAAAGGCATATCGGTGTCCGAACATGCCACCCATCTGATCATCCATGGGACTTTCCATTTGCTGGGATATGATCATATGGAGGATGCCGAGGCAGAGGCGATGGAGGCGTTGGAGACGCAGTCGTTGCTGAGCCTTGGCATTTCCGATCCCTATGGGGATCGCCTGACAGGACAATAGGAAGAACGATGGCTGAAGGCAGTCCGAAGGACGGCAACGGTTCAAAGGAATCGGACAGTAGTAGTCACGAGGGCGGTTTATGGAGCGGCCTGAAGTCGCTGCTATTTGGTGAGGAGGAGAGCCCCAGCCTGCGGCGCGAGCTGGAAGAGGCGCTCGACGATTATGATGAGGATGAGCAGGACCAACGCGCGCCTGCCGCGGCCAAGGGCGACCTGTCGGCGATAGAGCGGCAGATGGTTCGCAACCTGCTGCATTTTTCCGAGCATACGGTCGATGACGTGGCCGTGCCGCGCGCTGACATCGTCGCGATCGAGGAGCGGGCGAGCTTTGCCGAACTGGCGGCGCTGTTCGCCGAAGCGGGGCACAGCCGCATTCCGGTCTATCGCGAGACGCTGGATACCATCGTCGGCATGGTCCACATCCGCGACGCCTTTGCGATATTGGCGGGCAAATCGCCCGTTCCAGACAGTCTGGAGCCTCTGATCCGTCAGCCGCTTTATGTGCCCGAGAGCATGGGCGCGCTGGACCTGCTGGCGGAGATGCGGGCGAAACGCACCCATCTTGCCATCGTTCTGGATGAATATTCCGGAACTGAGGGCCTGCTGACTTTCGAAGATCTGGTCGAGGAAATCGTCGGTGACGTCGAGGATGAGCATGACGATGCGCCTGAGGCCCTGCTCGTTCCGCTGGAGGGCGGATTGTGGGAAGCGGACGCCCGCGCCGAGCTGGATGATGTCGCCGAGGAGATTGACGAGCGGCTGGCCGATGTCGAGGAAGATGTCGACACCCTAGGCGGTCTGGCGTTCGTCATCGCGGGGCGAGTGCCCGAAGCTGGCGAAATATTGAATCATGAACAGAGCGGCTGGAAGCTGGAAATCGTGAGCAGCGATGGACGCCGGGTGACACGGCTGCGGCTCCATCCTCCGGTTGAAAAAGAAAATGAAGCCGAATGAGCGGGATGCCTGCGCAACTTGGGAAAAGCGCGGGCAATGCTGGGAAATGTTAAGAGCTGATCGTTAGGGTTGCGCCCGCCTTGTTGCTTTCCGGTGGAAGTAATTCGGTGAGGGTGTGAGTCCAACGAGGGTTGCGCCACCCCCTCTCCCTGCCCTCTCCCCCGAGGGAGAGGGTTTTGTGGTGGAGCGGTTTGTGCGGCACGAAAGACTATCGATTTCTTCGGAGCGGGCGATGCTTTCGCCCATTGCCGTGCCTGTGACGAGACTGGAGCGCTGGCTGCTGGCGCTGGTCTGCGCCGTTACATTGTCGTTTGCGGTGATTACGCCCCCCTTTCAGGCACCCGACGAAAATCAGCATTATATGAAAGCGCTGCTGCTGGCGGACGGGCGGGTCATGACCGAGCAGCGGAGCGAGGAGATCGGGGCTGAGCTGCCGCGATCCGCGCTGGATCTGCACGGGATCGACTTTCCCACCGAAGTTACGGGCGAGGCGCGGCGCTTTGATCGCGGGATGATGGAGCGGGCGTGGAGGGCTGACGCAGGGCGGCCGGGCACTGCCTTTGCCGATTTTCCCAACGTCGCCAATTATGCACCGACGCTTTATGCGCCTTCAGCGGCCGGATTGAGTATTGGTGACGCGCTGGGCCTGCCGCGCATGGGGAGCTTCTACGCGGGGCGGATGATCAACGCGCTTGGCGGCCTCATGCTGTTGGTAGGGGCGTTCGGCCTGATGCCCTTTGGTCGAAGCGCGTTGCTTGGGACGGCATTGCTCCCGACATTCTGCTATCAGACGGGATCGCTCTCTCCCGACGCCGTCATCAACGGGATGGGCTTTGTGGGATTGGCGCTGTCCTTGCGCCTTGCCGCAATGGGTAGCAGTTCGGGCCGGTCAACTGGGCTGCTGATTACCGCGCCTCTGCTCGCGCTGGCTAAGGGGGTGTATCTGCCCCTGATGGCGGCGGGGCTGCAATGGCCGCAGTATCGGCGGGACATGCGGCCTTGGCTGTTGCTAGGCGCGATGGCGCTGGGAGCGGTGGTCTTCATTCTGTGGATGAAGATGTCCGGCGGCAGTCAGGCGCTTTATCATATCGTGTCGCGCAAGACGGGGGAGAATGTCATGACCGCGCCGCTTGGTGCGCAGCTGGCGGTCATCATGGCTGATCCGGTCGCCTATGTTCGGACGCTGGGGTCCAGCATTGCCGAGCGATCGCCGGTTTATGCGTTGCAGCTTGTCGGCCGCTTCGGGTGGAATGCGATATTGTTGCCGCTCGGCACCTATCTGCTGGCGGCTGTTATGTTGGGAGCGGCTGTTTTGAGTGGATCGGGGGTCCGGGTCGGCGCGGCGCAAAGGCTGTGGTGGCTGGCTGTGGCTGGCGGCACAGCTTTGCTGATCGAAACGGCCATGTATCTGACGGGCACGCCGCTCGGCGCCGATTATGTGCAGGGGACGCAGGGGCGTTATTTCCTGCCGCTGCTGCCTTTGGTGTTGCTGGCGATGATGCCGGAAGCGGGGTTGCGAGCCGCGCGGCCGGTCTTTGCAGGGTCGGCGCTGCTGTTGCTGCTGATTGCGCTGGGCAGTGCCTATGACAGCTTCTGGGTGCATGGCTTCGTCACTGCCGATGGGATGCCGCCGCATGAGCGATTAAGCGACGCGCTGCTCCTGCCCTCGCCCCGCTGGTAGCCAGTAGCGGCAGAGGCATAGCCAGCCCAGGCCCTCGATCCAGCCGGCGAGGACGTCGGTCGGCCAGTGGACGCCTAGCCAGACGCGGCTGGTGCCGATTAGGGCGATGATGAGGGCGGCGGCGAGATAGGCGAGAGTGTGATGCTTTTTACCTGGATTACTCCATCCCGTTCGGGCTGAGCTTGTCGAAGCCCTCTTCTTACTTAAAGAGGAAGGAAAGCCCTTCGACAAGCTCAGGGCGAACGGTGGTGGTGGGGCGCCGGGTTCCAAACGCCTCAGCATCGCCAGCGCGCCGAACAGGATCATGGTCCCAGCGGAATGGCCGCTGGGGAAGCTGTAGCTATGCACGATGTCGATGTGGGGCAGCAGATCAGGTCGCGGTGTGGCGAAAATCTGCTTGAGGCCGGTGTTGAGGAAGGTGCCGCCGACCGTGACGAGGGCGAGCCATTGGGCGGCATGGCGTTGTCGGCGGTAGAGCAATGCGATCGCCACGACGGCCATGATGAGCAGTCGCCCAACCGTGTCGCCGATGACCGAGGCCGCGACCATGACTGGCGTGACCCACGGAGCGGCCGCCCTGCCCGCCCCCGCCGCCTTCATCGCAGCAACGTTCAGTGGATCGAACCAGCCGGATCGCTGCAGCAGCGCGATTGCCAGAACGGCGAGGAGCGCGAGGAGGAATATCCCCGCGCCCCTTTGCCATGAGCGGCGATCAGATATGGAGCGCGCGTCCATAAGCGGCGAGCACGCTTTCGTGCATCGATTCCGAGATGGTCGGATGCGGGAAGACGGTGTGCATCAGTTCCGCTTCGGTCGTTTCCAGCGTTTTACCGATGGTATAGCCTTGGATCATTTCGGTGACTTCCGCGCCGACCATGTGCGCGCCCAGCAACTCGCCGGTTTTCGCGTCGAACACGGTCTTGGTGAAGCCTTCCGCTTCGCCCAGCGCGATCGCCTTGCCATTGCCGATGAAGGGGAACATGCCGACCTTCACCTCATAGCCTGCTTCCTTCGCCTTGGCTTCGGTGAGGCCGACCGAGGCGATTTGCGGGTGGCAATAGGTGCAGCCGGGGATGTTTCGCGGGTCCATGGCATGGGGGTGCTTGCCCGCAATGGCTTCGGCGGTGATCACGCCTTCATGGCTGGCTTTGTGCGCGAGCCATGGTGGGGCGGTGATGTCGCCGATTGCCCAGAGGCCTTCGATGTTGGTGCGGCACATCTCGTCGGTTTTGAGGAAGCCGCGATCGTCCATCGCGACGCCCAGTTCCTTGAGGCCGATATTTTCGGTGTTGGGGACGATGCCGATTGCGACGATCATGTGGCTGAATTCAGCGGCGCTTTCCTTGCCCGCCTTGTCCTTCAGCTTCGCCTTGATGCCGTTGGCACCGACCTGAATATCGCTGACGCCAGCGCTGGTCAGGATGGTCATGCCCTGCTTCTTGAGCGCCTTTTCGAGGAAGGCGGAGACGTCCGCATCCTCTACGGGCACGACGCGGTCCATCATTTCGACCACGGTGACGTCCGCGCCCATGTCATTGTAGAAGCTCGCAAATTCGATGCCGATCGCGCCGGAGCCGATGACCAGCAGCTTGGTCGGCATTTCGGGCGGGGTCATGGCGTGGCGGTAGGTCCAGACGCGCTTGCCATCGGCGGGGGTGCCGGGCAGATCACGGGCGCGGGCGCCGGTGGCGAGAATGATGTTCTTCGCGGTCAGTTCTTCGGTCTTGCCGTCCTTGGTGACGGAGAGCTTGCCTTTTCCGGTGAGCTTGCCGTCGCCCATGTGGACGGTGATCTTGTTCTTTTTCATCAGGTGCGTGACGCCCTGATTGAGTTGCTTGGCGACGCCGCGCGAGCGTCTGACGACGGCGGCGATGTCCGCGCTGATCTTTTCGGCGGCGAGGCCGTAATCGCCCGCATGCTGCATATAGTGAAAGATTTCCGCCGAGCGCAGCAGCGCCTTGGTCGGGATGCAGCCCCAGTTGAGGCAGATGCCGCCGAGATTTTCGCGCTCGACAATGGCGGTCTTGAGGCCCAATTGCGCCGCGCGGATCGCGGCCACATAGCCGCCGGGGCCGGAACCCAGAACGATGACGTCGTAATTTTCAGCCATGGATTTCAGTCTCTCTTGTCTGAAGCCGCCGTCATGGGCGGGACGGTGCGGGGCTGGCGATCTTCACCGATCGCCACGAAGGTGAAAGTGGCGCGGGTCACGCGGTAGGATCGGTCGTCGTGGCGGGTGCGGCGCCATGCCTCGACATCGATCTTCATCGACGTGCGGCCGACCGAAGCGAGCTTGGCGAAGACCGAAACTTCGTCGCCGACGACTACCGGACGGAGGAAGGTCATGCCTTCGACCGCGATGGTCACGGCGCGGCCCTTACTGTGGCGGGCGGCGACCGAACCCGCCGCTGAGTCCATGAGGCTCATCAGCCAGCCGCCGAAAATATCCCCATAGGGATTGGTATCGGCGGGCATGGCGATGACGCGTACCGCCGGGCTTTCCTCCGGCGGCGGCTCGTCGGCGGCGCGCATCAGGCGAGCATGCCGAGGGGGTTTTCGATCAGTTCGCGGAACACCTTCATCAAGCGCGCACCGTCCGAGCCGTCGATGGCGCGGTGGTCGAAGCTGCCGGTGGCGGACATGACGGTCGCGATCTGGAGTGCATCATCGACGACGAAGGGACGCTTTTCGCCCGCGCCGATCGCCATGATCATGGCCTGGGGCGGGTTGATGACGGCTTCGAACTGCTTGATGCCGAACATGCCCATGTTGGAGAGCGAAGCGGTGCCGCCCTGATATTCTTCCGGCTTGAGCTTGCCGTCCTTGGCGCGGGTGGCGAGATCCTTCATCTCGTTCGAGATGGCGGCGACGCCCTTGCTGTCCGCGCCGGTCACGATCGGGGTGATGAGGCCGCCGGGGATCGAGACGGCGACGCTGATATCGGCGCGGCTGAATTGCAGCATCTGGTCGCCCGCGAACTGGACGTTGCATTCGGGGACCTGGATGAGCGCGACGCCAAGCGCCTTGATGAGGAGGTCGTTGACGGACAGCTTGACATTGCGGCTGGCGAGACCGGCGTTGAGTTCGCCGCGCAGCTTCAGCAGCTTGTCGAGCTGAATATCGACGGTGAGGTAGATGTGCGGGACCTGCTGCTTGGATTCGGTGAGGCGGCGGGCGATGGTCTTGCGCATGCCGCTGAGCTTGATGACTTCGTGCGGGATGCCGAAGTCCTGCGCGGCGGCCGGTGCAGGGGCCGGGGCTGCTGCGGCCGGAGCCGGGGCGGCGGTCGGAGCCTTGGCCGAAGCGCCTTCCAGATCGGCCTTCACGATGCGGCCGTTGGGGCCGGTGCCGGTGAGGCTGGAGAGGTCGAGGCCCTTTTCCTCGGCGATGCGGCGCGCCAGGGGGCTGGCCTTTACGCGGTCGCCGGACTGGGGTGCAGTCTCCGCCTTGGGGGCGGGAGCTTCTGCCTTGGCGGGCACGGGATCGGCCTTGGGCGCGGCGGCGGCTGGCTTGGCGGCGGGAGCGGAGTCGCCTTCGGCTGCCTGGGCGAGGTCTTCGCCTTCTTCGGCGATGATGGCGATGACGGTGCCGACCTTCACGCCTTCGGAGCCTTCGGACACGAGGATCTTCGCGATCTTGCCCTCGTCCACGGCTTCAAATTCCATTGTGGCCTTGTCGGTTTCGATCTCGGCGAGCAGATCGCCCGACGACACGGTATCGCCTTCCTTCACCAGCCATTTAGCCAGCGTCCCCTCTTCCATCGTGGGAGACAAGGCGGGCATCTGGATTTTCTTGCTCATGCGTGAAGGCCTCTCTTCTTTTCCCGGCCGGGCGGGTAAGCGTTGGAAGCCGTTTTGACCCTTTGCGCGGGAGGGTCAAGGGCGTGGCTTGCGCCTCGGGCGATAATCCGCCACATTTCACCAGACTGGTTCATAATTTACCAGATGGGTTCAGACAGGAAGGCAGCGGGAGACCAAGCTGCCCATTTTGGCGTGGGGTGCGGCAGCTATGCGGACTTATCTGGTTGTAGTGGACGAATCGCCGGAGGCGGAGACGGCGCTGCGTTTCGCGGCCCGGCGCGCGGCGAAGACGGCGGGGTCTATCCGCATCCTCGCTCTCGTGCCGCCCGCCGAGTTCGTGCAGTGGGGCGGCGTACAGGCGACGATGGAGGATGAAGCGCGGCAGCGGGCCGAGGCGCTCGTCACCAGCGCGGCAGGTACGTTGACCGAGGAGTCCGGTATTCGCCCGAGCATTACCGTGCGACAGGGTGACGCGGTGGCACTGGTGCGCGAGACGCTGGACGAGATGCCTGATGTCGCGGCATTGGTGCTGGGGGCGGCGGCGAGCGGGCATCCGGGCGCGCTGGTGTCGCACTTTGCGGGGGCGGACGCGGGGAAGTTGCCCTGCCCTATCATGGTCATTCCGGGCGGGTTGAGTGCGGAGGCGATCGATCGGCTGAGTTAAGGTTTATGCTTTAGAGATTGGCACCGCCTCCTATTTCCGTTCGCCCTGAGCCTGTCGACCCGAAGGGCGGCGATAGCCAACGGTTCTACTTCTCTCCAGAAAGGAAAGGGCTTCGACAAGCTCAGCCCGAACGGGGTTAGGTGGTGCGCAAAAGAGGGATTGGAATAAGTCTCAGCGGCGGTGCTTGCCGCGTTTTGCGCCCATGTGCCGGATGTTTGCGGGGCGGCCGCGTTTCGCGCCGGGACGTGTTCTGTCCTTCTTGAAGCTCGGCCGTTGCGGTGGGGCGTCGGGGAGTTCGAAGCGGAGGGAGCCGTTGATCGGGTCGGCTTCGGCAAGGCGTAGCTGGAGATGCTGGCCGACGGTGTAGCGGTCGCCGCTCTCCACGCCTTCCAGCGCGCGGCCTGCTTCGTCGAAGAAGAAGCGTTCGTCGCCCATGGTGGACACCGGGACGAGGCCATCGCCGCCAAGCCCCTCCACCGTCGCGAAGAAGCCGAAATTCTGCACGCCCGTGATGCGTGCGTTGACCATTTCGCCGACATGAGCGGCGAGAAAGGCGGCGACATAGCGGTCGATCGTCTCCCGCTCCGCCTCCATCGCGCGGCGTTCATGCTGGCTGATCATCTCGCCGACGCGGCCCATATTTTCATGATCGTCGGCGCTGAGCGAGGTGCGGTCCGGCAGCGCGCCACCCTTGGGCGCGGGGAGTTCGAGCTTGTAGCCGCCGACCAGCGCGCGGTGGACCAGCAAGTCGGCGTAGCGGCGGATGGGCGAGGTGAAATGCGCATAGGAACCGAGCGCCAGGCCGAAATGGCCCATATTCGCGGGGCTGTAATAGGCCTGGGTCTGGCTGCGCAGGATCTGCTCCATGATCTGCGGCTTTTCCTCCGCCTCGCCGATGCGGTCGATCAGGCGATTGAAGGTTGAGGGCTTGATGACCTGCCCCAGCGCGAAGTCGATGTCGAAGGTCGCGAGATAGTCCTTGAGCGCGACCAGCTTGTCACGGCTGGGCGGTTCGTGGACGCGGTACATGACCGGCGCCTTCTTCCCTTCGAGCGCCTTGGCGGCGGCGACGTTGGCGGCGATCATATAATCTTCGATCAGCATATGCGCGTCGAGCCGTTCGCGGACGGCGACGCTGACGATCTTGCCGTTTTCGTCGAGGACGACGCGGCGTTCGGGGAGGTCGAGGGCTAGCGGGTCGCGCTTGTCGCGGGCTTTGCGTAGGAGTTTCCAGCAGGACCAGAGGGGTTTTAGGGCGGTTTCGAGGAGGTCGGGTTGATTTGGTGAGGTGTCGCCTTGCCCACCCCCGGCCCCTCCCGCTTGCGGGAGGGGAGATGTGCCGTCGATTGCGGCTTGAGCGTCTTCATAGGCCAGGACGGCGGCGACGCGGATGAAGGCGCGGGTGAAGTGCCAGGCGGTGACCTTGCCGGATGCGTCGATGGTGAGGTGGCAGGCCATGGCTGCGCGGTCCTGTCCGGCGCGGAGCGAGCACATGTCGGATGACAGCTGGTGCGGCAGCATGGGGACGACGAGGTCGGGGAAATAAACGCTGTTGCCGCGCTTGCGGGCTTCCTTGTCGAGGGCGCTGCCGGGGCGGACATAGTAGCTGACGTCGGCGATGGCGACGATGGCGCGATAGCCGCCGGGGTTGGCGGGGTCTTCGTCGGGTGCAGCCCAGACGGCGTCGTCATGATCGCGTGCATCGACGGGGTCGATCGCGACGATGGGCAGATGGCGCAAATCCTCGCGCTTATCCTCATTCAAGGCGATGTCCGAGGCGACGACAGCCTCATCTTCCACCTGTTCGGGGAAGACGTGCGGAATGCCATATTTGTGGATCGCGATGAGGCTGAAGCTGCGGGGCGCGAAGGGATCGCCCAATATATCGGTTACGCGGGCACTGATGCGCGGCGGGCGGCCCACGGGTTCGGCCAGAACGAGATCGCCGGGGCTGGCATTGCCCGCGTCGCTGATCGGCGTGTCCTTGCGGATGCGCTTGTCGACGGGACGTAGCCAGAGCTTGCCACCCTCCCCCGCTTCCACCACGCCAAGCAGTTCCTCGGTCGCCTTGGCGAGCTTCTTCATCGGGTGGGCAACCCAGCCGCGCCCGGCCTCTTCCGTGCGGGCGAGGATGCGGTCGCCGATAGTCAACGCGCCCCTCTTGCCGCGTTCCATTACGCGCAGGCGGGGCGCGGGCTGGCCTTCAGCCTCCCATCGTTCAGGGGTGGCGATGAGGGTCGTGCCGTCGACATCGACGATGCGCAGGACGGTGACCTTTGGCACGCCGCCCATTTTGTGGAAGGCGCGCGCGGGGCCGATGTCCAGCAGCCCTTCGTCGGCCATGTCCTTCAGCAGCGCTTTCAGCGCGATCTTTTCCTGCCCCTTGAGGCCGAAGGCTTTTGCGATTTCCCGCTTGCCCGCTGGTTGATCGGAGGAGGTGACGAATTCCATCACCTGATCGCGAGTGGGGAAGCCGGCGGGCCGGACTTTTTCGGGTTTCTTCTGCTTTTGGGTCGATGCCATGGATCAGCTATAGGGAAGGCCCGAGCAGCGTACCAGATGGCTTGGCCGAGATTTGCGGCGCTGCCCGCTATTCCACCAACTTACGGGCGCGGTCGCGCCAAACCTCCGCCAGGACGGGCATGCCCGCCAGTGCCCGGACAGCGTCGGGTTCAACCTTGTGCCGCCCGCCGATCAGCAGGCGAAAGACCCGTGCGATGGGCCATTCAGGCAACGGACGGTCGAGCAGTTCCATGCGCCCTTTTGCTTCCGCCTCCCCTTCGCGCAGTACGCGGAAATAAAGACCTGCGCGGCCGGTTTTCACAATGGTCGCCAATATGTCGCGTGAGCCGAAGCGGTGGTCGAGCTTCCAGCAGGGTTGGCGTCCATGGCTGACCTCTACCAGCGCGCTGCCGAGCGAGAAGCGGTCGCCGAGGCAGATTTCCTCCTCCGTCATGCCGAGGGAAGCAATGTTTTCGCCGAAAGCGCCGGGAGCCTGAAGCAGCGGGTGATCAGGCTTGCGTTCGCGCCACCAATCATAATGGTCCTGCGGGTAGAGGTGGATCGCCTTGTCCCACCCGCCATGATGGACAGGGTCGGCGACAGCGTCCCCTTCAAGCCCCTGCCATCCGATGCGGACGACGCCATCCACCGGCCGTTTCGCGATGGCGCTATAGTCGCTGTCGCGAAAGGGCATGGGCGTGCCGGTCAGCAACGCCTCGATGGTAAGATGCTCAGCCATTCCGCCCCTATGGCAGCGGCGCGGAAAATTGGCGAGAGGGGGTCAGGCGCGGCTTAGTTCTGACGCCAGTTTCAATACTTCGCTGCCGCTGTCGGTTTGGACGAGATAGGCGGGGTTCTTTGCCGTTCCATTCCGGCGGATCAGTGCGCCTTCGATCGTCTTTTCGACATGGCGGTCGAACCGTTCGGCCACGCGTCCACGGCCTACGCCCTGCCCCCAATTCCACTTAACGCGCATCCCCCTGCGGAAAGCTTCGGACATCCTCATCCTTCTCCTGCCGCGACATCATGGCGGCGTTTCGATACGGTCATGACGACAAAAATCCCGGTTGCGGATGCGGTTCCCTTGGGTTTTTCATTTGGCTGGGTTAAGGCGCGGCAGATGGACGTTACTGGCCTTCGCGTCGCGCTCTTCAGCGGCAATTACAATTATGTGCGCGATGGCGCGAACCAGGCGCTCAACCGCTTTGTGGGCTATTTGCTGCGTCAGGGCGCGGCTGTGCGCGTCTATTCGCCGACGATTGCGACACCCGCGTTCGAGCCGACAGGCGATCTGGTGAGCGCGCCATCCCTGGCGATACCGGGGCGGAAGGAATATCGCGTGCCCTATCGCATGTCGGGGCATGTTCGGCGCGACCTGAAGCGGTTTCGGCCTAATCTGGTCCATGTGTCGAGCCCTGATCCATTGGGGCACCGGGCGGTGACATGGGCGAGGAACAGCGGGCTTCCGGCGGTGGCTTCGGTCCATACGCGGTTTGAGACCTATCCCCGCTATTATGGACTGGCCTTTCTGGAGCCGGTCATAGAATCGATGCTGCGGCGATTTTACCGGCGTTGTGACGCCATTGTCGCGCCTTCGGAGTCCATGGCGCAGCTGCTGCGCGAACAGCGGATGAGCTATGATGTGGGCATCTGGACGCGGGGGATCGACCGGGACATCTTCAATCCCGGACGTCGCGACATGGCGTGGCGGCGGTCGATCGGGATAGAGGATGATCAGCCGGTGATCGGCTTCATCGGCCGTCTGGTGATGGAAAAGGGGCTGGACGTCTTTTCCGATGCGATCGACCAGCTGAAGATGCGCGATGTGCGGCACAAGGTACTGATCATCGGCGAAGGCCCCGCGCGGGAGTGGTTTCAGAACCGGCTGCCGGACGCTGTTTTCACCGGGTTCCAGAAGGGTGATGAGCTTGGCCGGGCGGTCGCCAGCATGGATATGCTCTTCAATCCCTCGATCACCGAGACGTTCGGCAATGTGACGCTGGAGGCGATGGCTTGTGCGCTTCCCACGGTGGCGGCGCGGGCGACGGGTAGTGAGAGCCTTGTCACCGAGGGCGTGACGGGCCGCCTGATCCGTCCGGGGGCGATCGGGGCCTTTGCCGATGCGTTGGCGAGCTATTGCACCGATCCTCATGCGCGGGCCGATGCCGGGGCTGCCGCGATGGCGGAGGCGGAGCGATATGGATGGGATCAGGTGAATCAAGCGCTGGTCGATACCTATGTCCGCGTGATTCGCCAGCGGACGCACGGCGCGCGGCTGCGCTCCAGCCCGGTTCCTTAAACCGCGCACTTTGCCTATATCGGAGCGATGGTCGATCTTTTTGCTTCCGATGCCGTGAACGAGTCCGGTGAGGCCGGGGAAAATGCGCCGCTGGCCGACCGCCTGCGGCCGCGTACTTTGGCCGATGTCGTGGGGCAGGAGCATCTGACCGGGCCGGAAGGGGCGATCGGGCGGATGGTGGCGGCTGGGCGGCTTTCGTCCATCATCCTGTGGGGGCCTCCGGGTACGGGCAAGACGACGATCGCGCGGCTGCTGGCCGACGCGGTGGATATGCGGTTCGAGCCGATCTCCGCAGTGTTTTCGGGCGTCGCTGACCTCAAGAAGGTCTTTGCGGCGGCGAAGGAGCATGCCCGGCGCGGGGACAAGACTTTGCTGTTCGTGGATGAGATTCATCGATTCAACCGGGCGCAGCAGGACAGTTTCCTGCCTTTTGTCGAGGATGGGACCGTGACTCTGGTGGGGGCGACCACGGAGAATCCCAGTTTTGAATTGAACGCGGCGTTGATGTCGCGGGCGCAGGTGCTGATCCTGCACCGGCTGGATGCCGCCGCGCTGGAGCTGTTGCTGGGCCGGGCGGAGGCGATCACGCAGCGGCCTTTGCCACTTACTGCGGCCGCACGGGATGCCTTGCTGGCGAGTGCGGATGGCGATGGGCGGTTCCTGCTTAATCAGGTCGAGACGCTGTATTCCATCGATATTGGCGAGCCGCTTGACCCGGCTGGGCTGTCGGCGCTGCT
Source organism: Sphingobium sp. TomTYG75 (assembly GCF_054771635.1). NCBI lineage: Bacteria > Pseudomonadati > Pseudomonadota > Alphaproteobacteria > Sphingomonadales > Sphingobiaceae > Sphingobium > Sphingobium sp. TomTYG75. Next base: position 249,710 of record NZ_BSRE01000001.1, read on the forward strand.
GCATCGGCGCATGGCGGTCTATGACAAGGACCGGGAGGGGCATTACAACCTGATCTCGGCGCTGCATAAGGCGTTGCGCGGATCGGACCCACAGGCGGCGCTCTATTATCTGGCGCGGATGCTGACGGCGGGGGAACAGCCGCTTTATGTGCTGCGGCGGCTGGTGCGCTTTGCGAGCGAGGATATTGGGCTCGCCGACCCGCAGGCGCTGGTTCAGTGCTTGGCGGCCAAGGACAGCTATGATTTTCTGGGGAGTCCCGAGGGGGAGTTGGCGATCGTGCAGGCGTGCCTGTATTGCGCGACGGCTCCCAAGTCGAACGCGGCCTATGCGGCGATGAAAGCAGCGTGGAAATCGGCGCGCGATACAGGATCGCTAATGCCGCCGAAGAATATCCTGAACGCCCCTACCCGGCTGATGAAGACCATCGGCTATGGCAAGGGCTATCAATATGATCATAACAGCGCTGAGGGCTTTTCCGGGGACAATTATTGGCCCGAGGAGATGGAGGCTCAGACTTTCTTTGCCCCGACCGATCGCGGGTTCGAGGCGCGCATAGCCGAGCGCATGGCTTATTGGGACAAGCTGCGGGCCGAGCGCGGCGGAGGCGAATGACGCCTCGCTTTACCCGCTATGCCGCGATCGACTGGTCGGGCGCGAAGGGTGTGCGGCATAAGGGGATAGCAGTCGCGCTGTGCGAGCGTGGTGATGCAGTTCCCCGGCTTATCCATCCGAAAGACGGCAGTTTCTGGTCGCGTTCGGCGGTGGCGGAGTGGTTGGTCGCCGCGGCTGCGGAGGCGCCGACACTGTTTGGGTTCGATTTCAGCTTTGCGCCGCCCTTCGTGACGCGACGGGCGTATCTGCCGGGTGATGAGGTGCCGGTGACGGGGCCTGACTTCTGGGCTTATGTCGATAGCGTGTGCGATGATCCCGATCTGGGTGCGGGCAGCCTGCTGCACGTCACGCATCGCCGCCACTTCTACTTCGGCAAGGCGGACGGGGTGAAGGCAGACTTCATGCACAACCGGGTGTGCGAAGCGCATTATAATGCGGGCGGTGGGGGCAAGCCGTCCACCGTCTATGACGCGATCGGCGCGGCTCAGGTGGCGAAGGCGAGCTTTGCGGGGATGCGCCTGCTCCATCAGGTGCGAAATCATGTTCCCGTCTGGCCATTCGACCCGATGCCGCGCGACGGGTCGCTGGTGGTGGAGATTTATACCAGCATCGCGGCGAGGGCGGCGGGCCGACCCAAAGGGCGGACAAAGATGCGGAACCTGGGCGCTTTGGACGATGCGCTATCCGCGCTCGGCTCTCAGCCCTATGAGGGATTGCCGCCGGATGATCACGGCGCGGACGCGATCGTCACTGCCGCATGGATGCGCAACGTCGCGCCAAGTCCGGGCATCTGGACCCCGCCCGGGCTCAATCCGCATATTGCCGCAACGGAGGGCTGGACGTTCGGTGTCATCTGATAGTAAGGCGCTTTTCCGTCCAAACGACGTGCCGGCTTAGCTCAGTTGGTAGAGCACCTGATTTGTAATCAGGGGGTCAGGGGTTCGAACCCTCTAGCCGGCACCATCGCTCTTGCAGGGCAGCGGTTTTAAAAACCGCCCTTTTTATTTTCCGGTTTATCCCGCCGCACTTCCACTGTCTTTATCCCAGTGTCGAGTGAGCCATATTTGGGCGTGGAATCGGGACCGGGTTTGGGGCCGCTGTCCCTGGGGCCTCGGTCGCCTCCGCCCCCACCGCCACTGGATGCGGCGATCGCTTCGGAGCTTAGCGAAGTGGACAAAAGGATGGTCATGGCGGGCGGAACCGTTGCAGCGAACCGGCCGCAGGTCTTCAGAAAATTGCGTCTGTCCTCCGTTACCGACGAATTCAGCTGGTCTTCCATGATGCGATCCTTCTCTATCCTCCTCATAGAGTACAGAAGAGCCGCGCCGATGGATTGGCAATAAAGAGACATAGACTTTAGGATAATGTGGAACGGCGCAGGGCAGCCCAAAAGCAAAATGGGGGCCGACATTGCTGTCGGTCCCCACTTCCGTCGTGTCCCGGATCCGCTTCCCTTTCAGGATGCGATCATCGGACTCGGCGCGCGACGCTTCCACCGAAAAGGTTTCGCATCGTGTCTGCTCCGGCTGTCCGGCTATTCGCCATATTCCGCAGCTGTCTTCAAAATTCCACGTCCGACGTTCGCTTTCGCGCGTGCATGACAAGGTCTTTAGAAGACCATCAGTTTCCATTCGAACCTTGCAGTTCCAATTTCAGCCTGATGACCAAAACGTCAGTCAAATCTTTGATATGATCGCCGATTTGATGATCCGGATTTCTCCGTTTCTTCTTTCGTTTCGATAACCCGAAGGTCTCACCAAATGTGAGTCGTTCAAAGCGGAATCTGACGGTTCAGCGACAGCCCCTGTCTAAAGCTGTGGATAAGTGCGGATATTTTTTCGCGCCGGTTAGCGGCCCTTCCACACGCCCGGGCGCTTCTCAACGAAGGCGGTCATGCCCTCTACCCGATCTTCCGTGGCGGTAAGCAGCTGGAACAGACGCCTTTCGGTAAGCAACCCCTGCTCCAGCATGGTTTCGAAGGCGAGATTCACCATCTCCTTGTTCACCATGGTCGCCATGGGCGGCATGGAAGCAATGGCCGCAGCGGTCTTGAGCGCGTCATCCAGCAGCTCCGCCGCCGGTACGATGCGCGACACGAGGCCCGAACGCTCGGCTTCCTCCGCGCCCATCATGCGGCCGGTGAGGCACATTTCCATCGCCTTCGCCTTGCCGACAGCCTTGGTCAGGCGCTGCGACCCGCCCATGCCGGGTGCGACGCCGAGCTTGATTTCCGGCTGACCGAATTTGGCGGTATCGGCCGCGATGATGAAATCGGCCATCATTGCCAGTTCACAGCCGCCGCCCAGCGCGAAGCCCGCGACAGCGGCGATCCACGGCTTGCGCGTCGCCACCACATGCTTTTGCCAGCCGGAAAAAAAGTCCTCCAGGAAGAAGTCGGCGGCTTCCTTGCTGACCATTTCCTTGATGTCGGCGCCTGCGGCGAAGGCCTTTTCGCTGCCGGTCAGAACCAGGCACAATTGTGAAGGGTCGGCATCGTAGGCCGCGAAAGCGGCGCTCAGGTCCGCCAGAACTTGCGTATTGAGTGCGTTAAGCGCCTGCGGACGGTTAAGCGTGACCAGCGTCACCGCTTCACGCTGTTCGACCAAAATCGTTTCAAAGCTCATCGTCATCTTCCTTCAAATCTGCGGTGGAGCGGGGCAGCAACAGCCGCCGCCGATCACCGTCCCATATGCATGAAGTCGCGGTCGTAGCTGCGCATATGTGCGCCACCATCGACATAAAGCGTCTGCCCGGTAACGGCGCTCGCCTGCGCCAGATAGAGAACCGCCTCTGCAATCTGCTCCGCCAGCGGCAGGCGGCCGAGCGGCATGGCCGATTGCAGCCTTTCCATCTGTGCCTCATCATAATCAGGCGTGGCAATGGTGAGACCGGGCGCGACTGCGTTGACCCGGATATGTGGAGCGAGGCTGGCGGCGGAAAGGCGGGTTAGCCCCGCCAGCGCCGACTTCGACAAGGTATAGGCCAGCTGATCGGCGTGCGGATGATCGATCCGCTGATCAAGGATATTGATGATGCACCGATCCGCCACCCCGGCCGGTATGGTTGCGAACGATTTTGTGAGTAACGCGGGCGCGGCGCAGTTGACGGCATAATGCCGCATCAGATCGTCGGCGGAGACATTGTCCAGCCGGTCCTGACCGAAAATCGCGGCGCTGTTCACCAATATGTCGGGCGGACGACCGAAGCGTTCGGCGACCTTGGCGACGAGTTCCTCGGCGCTTTCAGGATCAGAGAAGTCGGCGGTGAAGCCGTCCCATTCCGTGCCATTTTCATCGAGCGTCAGGGCAAGCGCCGAGTCCAGCCGGGTATCATGGCTGCCGTGAATGGCGAGCGAATAGCCGACACGCGCGAACCCGGCGGCAATGACGCCGCCCAGCCGCCTGTGGCCGCCGGTGATCAGCGCCAAGCGCTTGTTCGCCAGCGGCAGCGGTCCTTCGGCCTGCCCGCGCGCGCCGCCAAGGGGCCGGTAAGCGGGTGTTTCCTCGCCGCTCACGATTCGATGAGCTTCAGCACTTCCTCGCGACTTTTTTCGTCCTCGCGGAATACGCCGAGCATGCGACTGGTTTTCATGAGCACATTGGGTGTGCGAACGCCCCGCCCGGTCATGCAACCATGCGTCGCTTCGATCACTACGGCCACGCCCTGAGGCTTCAGATGTTCCCAGATGCAGTTGGCGACTTCGGCGGTCAGGCGTTCCTGGACCTGAAGGCGGTTGGCGAAGGCGTGCAGAACGCGCGCCAGCTTTGAAATGCCGACCACATATTTGCCGGGCAGATAAGCGATGTGCGCGCGGCCGATGATCGGCGCCATATGATGTTCGCAATGCGACTGGAACGGTATGTCCTTCAGCAGAACGATATCGTCATAGCCGCCCACTTCGTGGAAGATGCGCGACAGATGATAGGCCGGATCGTCGCCATAGCCACGGCAATATTCGCGCCACGCCCGCGCGACGCGTTCTGGCGTTTCGAGCAGGCCTTCTCGCGTCGGATTGTCGCCCGACCAGCGGATCAACGTGCGGATAGCATCTGCCACATCGACGGGCACCGCTTCCTTTGTCGCTTCGCCTACAGCCTCGGCATCGGGATCATAGTCCATGGCCGACACTACTCCTCATTATCTTTGTTCAGGGCGCATATGGCGGCTATGTTTGCGGAACGCCAGCCCCCTTTACCTATGCTATGGACAGGGGTCATGCCGGGTGGCACATCAACGCGCATCACAAGAAGCCGATCCGATAAGCATGGCCGTCCCGTCGCCCGTCCCCCATCCACGGCAGCAAGGCTGAAGCGTGCGAACTGAACGGATCGCAGCCGTGTTGCTAGCCGCGGGGACGTCGTCGCGCTTTGGCGAGGCGGACAAGTTGATGGCCGACCTCAATGGCAAGCCGGTCGTGGCCCATACGTTGGAAGCCGTCGCCTCCCTCGCCTTCGCGGAACTGGTGGCGGTGACGCGGCCGATCGGGGATGCTCCTGACATTCACCGGAAACTGGAGAGGCGCGGCTACAGCATATTGGTCAATGACAAGCCTGAAGAGGGGCTGGCGAGCAGTATCGTGCTGGCCGTAAATCATGTCATGCCGATCAGGCGCTGCCGGGGCATTCTCATCTGCCTGGCCGACATGCCCTATGTGCAGCAGTCGCATTATAACCGGATATGCCTGGCAGCGGAGGATGTGCGGTCGGTGGTGGCGAGTACGGACGGCTTTTCCTCCTCGCCGCCCGCCTTCATCGGACGAAAGCATTTTCCCGAGTTGCTGACCCTGCGCGGTGATCAGGGCGCTAGGGCGCTGTTAAGCCGAGGGCTTCAGATCGAAGCGATGAGCAGTTCGCTCGTCGATATCGACACGCCGGACGACCTGCCGCACGGATAGGCGATCAGCTCGACCGGGTCGGGTCGGTCATCGGGTCGTCCATCTCCCGCACGTCGGGCATCCGGCCGATCGGTAGCGAACCGGTCTGCCTTTCCAGCATGCGATGAACGACTGGCGGATGAGGTCCGCTGTGCAATGCTGCGAGGGCGTCGGAATTGGTGGTGTCAGCCATGGTCCGGCGGCTGTTGTGGCGGACATAGTCCAGCCACGTGGAGACGTGATAACGCTCGACCCATAATTCGGGGTCGGCGAGGTCTCTTAGCAGCGACCAGCCATGCGCGCCGTCGCGGCGGCGGATGCGGCGGCGCTCGCTCATCGCGGTGAGGAACGGCACGACGGAACCCGCCGGGATGCGATATTCGATGGTGATGACGACTGGGCCGCTGCGTGGTTCTATGGGCACCGAGGTCTGCGGTTCCTGCCAGCGGTTCAGGAGGTCGAGATTTTCGTCGCCGGTCTGGGATAGCGGTAGGAAAAGGCCGACCATCGCCGCCACGAACTGCACCCCGGCGGCGACGTGGAGCGACGTCACCACGCCCATATGCTCCGCCAGCCAGCCGAACAGCCAGGCGCCCAGTGCCATGCCGCCAAACGCCGTCATCTGGTAAAGGGCCACAGCCCGCGCCAGCACCCATCGGGGAGCGGACATCTGGACCGAGACGTTGAAGGTCGACAGCGCGATGACCCAGCCTGCGCCGCAGAGCAGGAGCCCCGCTATCGTTACAAGCAGCCAGCCGGTGGAAGCCGTGATAGCGGTGCCTATTGCCAGCGCAAGGGCGGCCGAGCGCACGATGGTTTCGATAGCAAAGCGGCGGCGGAGCCTGCCTGACGAGAGCGCGCCCAGGACTGCGCCGATGCCGAAGGCGCCGCTCAGGATGCCGAAGGTAAGGGCGTCGCCCTTCAACAGGTCGCGCGCCACTAGAGGCATGAGGGCGGACACCGCGCTCGCGCCGATGCCGAAAGCTGCCGCGCGCAGGAGGACGAGCTGGATCTTGGGCGACATGGCGACATAGCGCGCGCCTGCCCTCATCGCGAGGCCGAGGCGTTCGCGCGGCAGGAGCTTCGGCCCGCGTTCCGGCTGCCAGCGGAGGAGCACGATGGTCAGGGCGATATAGCTCAGCGCATTGGTGAGGAACGCGGCGGCGGCGCCTGCGGCTGCGACGATGATGCCGCCGAGTGCGGGGCCGACGCTGCGCGCAAGGTTGAAGCCCATGCTGTTGAGCGCGACGGCGCTGGGCAGTTGGGAACGTGGGACCATGTCGCCGACCGATGCTTGCCAGGCGGGGCCGTTGATAGCGGTGGCGCAGCCGACGAGGAAGGTGAAGGCAAGGAGCGACCAGGGCGTGAGCAGCCCTGCCCAAGCGAATAGCGCGAGCGACGCCGATACCAGGAGCATCGACAGCTGGCAGGCGAGCATGACGAGGCGACGATCAAGATTGTCCGCGACCGCGCCTGCCCATAGCGAGAGCAGCATGATCGGCAAGGTTGTCGATGCGGGCACCAGCGCGACGAGCATGGGCGAGCCCGACAGCGAGGTCATCATCCATGCCGCGCCGACCGACTGGATCAACCCACCGAAGTTGGACGCGAGGCTGGCGAACCATACCGCGCGGAAGATGGGGATGGCGAAGGGCGATGGCGCTGGAGGAGAATCTGCCTCTGACACTGAAAATGCATGAACCCGAAAACGATTGGAGCGTCAAACGCGGAAGGAAGGAAAGCAGTTCAATGTTAAAGCGAATAGGCTTGCACTTTACGTAAACGTAAATACATTTGCGGCACGCTGGACGCCAAGCGGAGAGGAATGACCGAGCGATGGAAGCCTTTATCTACGATGCCGTGAGGACGCCCCGAGGTCGAGGGAAGCCGGACGGGTCGTTGCATGAAATCACCCCTATCCAGCTGGCGACACAGGTGTTGCAGGCAGTGCGGGACCGCAACGCCATCGACACGGCTGACGTGGACGATGTGATACTTGGTTGCGTCACACCGGTCGGCGAACAAGGCGGCGACATCGCGCGCGCGGCCGTGTTGAACGCCGATTATGAGCAGACGGTGCCGGGCGTGCAGATCAACCGGTTTTGCGCGTCGGGACTGGAAGCGGTGAACATGGCGGCGGCGAAGGTCTATTCGGGCGAAGCGGGCCTAGCGATCGGCGGCGGCGTCGAATCGATGAGCCGGGTGCCGATGTCATCTGACGGCGGCGCGATCGCGATGGACCCGGCGGTCGCCTACAAGACCTATTTCGCGCCCCAGGGCATCGGCGCCGATGTGATCGCGACGAAGTTCGGCATTAGCCGCGACGATGCGGACGCCTATGCGGTGGAGAGCCAGCGGCGAGCGAAGGCAGCGTGGGACGAAGGACGCTTTGCCAAATCGATCATTCCTGTGCGTGATGTGATCGGTTCCGTGGTGCTGGACCATGACGAGCATATGCGGCCCGACGCGACGATGCAGTCGCTCGCTGCGCTGAAACCGAGCTTTACCGCGCTGGGTGAGGAAATGCCGGGCTTCGACGCGATCGCGCTGCTCAAATATCCTGAACTGGAGCGGGTGAACCATGTCCATCATGCGGGCAACAGTTCGGGCATCGTCGATGGCGCGGCGGCTGTAGTGGTCGGCAACAAGGACATGGGCGATAAATATGGCTTGAAGCCCCGCGCCCGGATCAGGGCAATGGCATCGATCGGGTCCGAGCCGCTGATCATGCTGACGGGGCCGGAGTTCGTCGCGGGCAAGCTGCTCAACCGGGCGGGGATGAGCAGCCATGACATCGACCTGTGGGAGCTGAACGAGGCCTTTGCGAGCGTGGTGCTGCGCTACATGCAGGCGATGGACCTCGACCATGACAAGATCAATGTGAATGGCGGCGCGATTGCCATGGGCCATCCGCTGGGCGCGACTGGTGCGATGGTACTGGGCACGGCGCTGGATGAGCTGGAACGGTCGGGCAAGGGCACGGCGTTGGTGAACCTTTGCGTGGGTGCGGGCATGGGGACAGGGATTATTATCGAGCGCATGTAGAATTTTCCGTTCGGGCTGAGCCTGTCGAAGCCCTTCTCTTTCTTGAAGAAAAGAAAAGCCCTTCGACAAGCTCAGGGCGAACGGAGTTGAGAGGCAGTAGCTTTATGCAGACCATCAATTTTGACATCGATGCGGACGGCATCGCCACGCTGACTATCGACGTGCCGGGTCAGTCGATGAATGTCATCGGTCCCGATTTCCTCGCCGATCTAGACGAGGCAATCGTGCGCATCGGTTCGGAAGAAGCGATCAAGGGCGCGGTGATTGCTTCGGGCAAGGATAGCGGGTTCATGGCGGGCATGGACCTGAAATATTTCGGGTCGATGCTGGCGAGCGCGACGGGCAAGCGCTCTGCCCCGGCCGACATTTTCGACAAGGTTTTCGTACTCAATCAGCTCTTTCGGCGACTGGAGACATGCGGCAAGCCGGTGGCTTGTGCGATCGAGGGGACCTGCGTCGGCGGTGGGTTCGAACTGGCGCTGGCCTGTCACCGGCGGGTAGTGGGAGACAGCCCCAGGACGCAGCTGGGCCTACCGGAAATCCTGATCGGCCTTTTCCCTGGCGGCGGCGGGTCGCAGCGCCTGCCGCGCCTGATCGGCGTGCAGGCGGCGCTGATGTATATGTTGCAGGGCAAGCTGTTCCGCCCGGCCGAAGCGGCGATGCTGAAGGCCGTCGATGAAGTCGTGCCGCAAGGCACGGCGGTCGCTAAGGCGAAAGAGTGGGTGAAGGCCAATCCGTCCGCCAGCGCGCAGCCGTGGGATGTAAAGGGCTTCAAGTTTCCGGGCGGTGCGGGCGCGTTCAACCCTGCCTTCGTGCAGATGATGGTCGGCGCGGTACCGATGACTTTGAAGCAGACGCAGCGGAACATGAATGCGCCGGTGGCTCTGCTGTCGGCGGTCTATGAAGGCGCTCTGCTGCCGTTTGATCGGGCGATACGGGTGGAGAGCAAATATTTCGCCAAGGTCGCTGCGGAACCGCAGGCGGCGAACATGATCCGCAGCCTGTTCGTGAACAAAAATGCCGCCGAACGCGGCGCGCGGCGGCCGAAGGATCAACCCAAGGCGCCGACGAAGAAGCTCGCCATGCTGGGCGCGGGCATGATGGGAGCGGGGATTGCGACGGTGGCGGCGCAGGCGGGCATGGAGGTCATGCTGTTCGACCGCGACCTCGCCTATGCCGAGAAAGGCAAGGCGCATGTCGAGGATGTGCTGAAGAAGCGGCTGGGCCGTGGCATGACGCCAGAAAAAATGGCGGAAACGCTGGCCCGCGTGACGCCGACGACCGACTACGCGGCGCTCGCCGGGGCTGATTTTGTGATCGAAGCCGTGTTCGAGGATGTCGCGATCAAGGCGGAGGTGACCAAGAAGCTCGAGGAAGTTTTAGGGTCTGATGTGATCTTCGGGTCCAACACGTCGACGCTGCCGATCACCAAGCTCGCCAACGCATGGAGCAAGCCCGCCAATTTCATCGGCATCCACTTCTTTTCCCCGGTGGAGAAGATGCCGCTGGTCGAGATCATCCTGGGCAAGGAGACCGGCCCCGCCGCGATCGCCAAGGCCCTGGATTTCGTCAGTCAGATCAAGAAAACGCCGATCGTCGTCAATGACTCGCGCGGTTTCTATACCTCGCGCTGTTTCGGCACCTATGTGCAGGAAGGCGTCGAGATGGTGGCCGAGGGGATCAACCCGGCGCTTATCGAAAATGCCGGGCGGCAATTGGGGATGCCGGTCGGGCCTTTGGCTGTTGGTGACGAAGTGTCCATCGAGCTGGGCCACAAGATCGTCGTCGCCGCGCAGAAGGAATTGGGTGATGCCTATGTAGCGCAGCCATCCGACGCGGTGATGGCGCGCATGGTCGAGCTGGGGCGGCTTGGGCGCAAGAGCGCGAAGGGATGGTATGATTATCCCGAGGGCGACAAGAAGCATCTATGGCCAGGACTGGAAGACATGTTTCCGCGCGCGGCGGTGCAGCCTGATGTGGAAGAGGTGAAGGAACGGCTGCTTTATCGGCAGCTGGTAGAATGCGCCCGCTGTTATGAGGAGGGCGTGCTGGAGACGGTGGAAGATGGCGATTTGGGCGCGATCTTTGGTTGGGGCTTTGCGCCTTGGACGGGTGGGCCGTTTTCCCACATGGATACGGTCGGGATCGGCCATGTGGTAGCCGTGCTGGAGCGGCTGGCGGCGCGGCATGGGGATCGCTTTGCGCCGACCTTGCAGTTGCAGGATATGGCGGCGAGCGGGGTGGCTTTTTATGACGATGGGGTGAAGGCTGCGGCTTGAAGGCTGAAGCTCGCGATTTAGGTCCCTCACCCCCGTTCGGGCTGAGCCTGTCGAAGCCTTCTCTTTCTAAGAAGAAAAGTCCTTCGACAAGCTCAGGACGAACGGAGGTTGGGTGAGAGTGATGCCATGCCACCCCGGTCGCGGTGTTCGTCCGATTGATCTCGCAGCGCAACACGGAAGGCTGTCAATCGTTTGGACAGTGCGTTAGGTCTCGCCCGACATTTTCGGGAGACGTCCTTTTTATGAGCGAAAAGCCCACGGTTCTGGTCACGGGCGGTGCCGGTTATATTGGAAGCCATGCGGTGCTGGCGCTGCGCGATGCCGGTTATGGCGTCGTCGTGATCGACAATCTGGTGACGGGTTTTCGCTGGGCGGTGCCGGACAATTTGGCCTTCGTTGAGGGCGATATTGCCGACCAGCCACTGGTGCAACAAGCTCTGCGCGATTACGACGTGAAGGCGATCATGCACTTTGCCGGGTCCGTCGTGGTGCCGGAATCGGTCGAGAACCCGCTCAAATATTATCACAACAATAGCGCCAAGACCCGCGACCTGATCGAGAGCGCGGTGACGGTTGGCGTGCCGCATTTCATCTTTTCCTCCACCGCCGCGACCTATGGCATTCCGGAGGAAAGCCCCGTCAAGGAGACGACACCGCAGCGGCCGATCAATCCCTATGGCATGTCCAAGCTGATGACCGAATATATGCTGCGCGATGTCAGCGCGGCGCATCCGATGAACTTCTGCGCGCTGCGATATTTCAACGTCGCGGGCGCTGATCCGCAGGGGCGGACGGGTCAGTCGACGGCTGGCGCGACGCACCTGATCAAAGTGGCGGTCGAGGCTGCGCTGGGGAAACGGGAGTTTGTGTCGGTGTTCGGGACCGATTTCGACACGCTGGATGGGACGGGCGTGCGCGACTATATTCATGTCACCGATCTGGCGGCGGCGCATGTGCTGGCGCTGGACGCGCTGATGGCCAGGCCGGAACAGAATTATCTGCTCAATTGCGGCTATGGGCGCGGCTTTTCCGTGCTGGAAGTGCTGGATGCGGTTGATCGGGTGACGAACATCAAGATCGACCGGCGGATGGAGGGACGGCGCGCGGGCGATCCGGACTCGCTGATCTCCGACAATCGGGCGATCATGGCGGAATTTCCGTGGCAGCCGCGCTATGCCGATCTGGACCAGATCGTCACCCATGCGCTAGCGTGGGAGCGCAAGCTGACTGACATAAGGGGCGATCGCGATGCCCACTGAGCATCTTTTTGTTGATGGCGGTCTGGCGGCGGCCGACATGGCGCGGCGGATCGAGTTCGTACTGGGCGATGCGATCGCAGCGCGGGGGGTGGCGACGATCGCGCTGTCAGGCGGGCGATCGCCTCGGCCGGTGCTGGAGGCGCTTTCGGCGGCGGGATTGGATTGGGACAAGGTCGTCGTGACGCTGGTCGATGAGCGATGGGTGGCGCCCGATCATGCGGACAGCAACGAGCGTCTGGTTCGCGAGACGCTGTTGCAGGGCGCGGCGGCTAAGGCGCGGTTCGTTGGCATGAAGAATGACGCCGCGGATGCCTATGCGGGGCAGGCTGCGTGTGAAGCGGCACTGGCGGAGCTGCCTTGGCCGCTCGACATCGTGCTGCTCGGCATGGGCGAGGATGGGCATACGGCTTCGCTGTTCCCGGAGGCGAAGGAGCTGACCGAGGGGCTGGCTACGAGCGCCCTGACGCTGGCCGTGACGCCGCCTGCCGCGCCGCATCAGCGCATGTCGCTGAGCGCCAAGGCGATCCTGAAGAGTCGGCATATTTTCCTGCAAATCGGTGGCGCGGCGAAGAAGGCGGTTTATGAACGCGCGCTGGCTGGCGGGCCAGTTGAGGAGCTGCCGATCCGGGTGGCGCTGTGCCAGCATGGCGTGTCGGTCGAGGTCTGGATTTCGGAGTAAGGCGCGCATGATTGCGCAGATTGATCCTTTTCATGCCATCGCCATTGGGGTGGAGGCGCATCGGCTGGAGGCCGAGGGGCGGTCGATCCTGCATATGGAGTTCGGCCAGCCTTCGACCGGCGCGCCTGCCGCTGCGATTGCCGAGGCGCATCGGGTGCTGGACAGCGATCCGATGGGATATTGGGAGAGCCCGGCGCTGAAGGAGCGGATCGCGCAGCTGTATCGGGAACGCTATGGCGTGGCAGTGGCGGCGGAGCAGGTCTTGCTGACCTGCGGCGCTTCGCCGGGGCTCGTGCTGGCGCTATCTTGCCTGTTCGCGCCGGGTGCGCGCGTGGCAACGGCGCGGCCCGGCTATGTCGCGTATCGCAATACGTTGAAAGCGCTTTATCTGGAGCCGGTCGAGGTGGATTGCGGGCCTGCCGAGCGATACCAGATCAGCGCGGCGGCGCTGGAGGCGATGGAGCCCGCGCCCGACGGCGTGATCATCGCGAGTCCGGCCAATCCGACGGGCACGATCATTCCCGCTGACGAGATGGCGCGAATCGCGGAGGTCTGTGTGCGGCGCGGAATCAGGATCGTGTCGGACGAGATTTATCACGGCCTCTCCTATGGCGAGGCGGCGCATTCGATGCTGGAGTTCGCGCCCGACACGGTGGTCGTGAACAGCTTTTCGAAATATTTTTCCATGGCCGGGTGGCGGCTTGGTTGGGTGGTGTTTCCGCAGGCGCTGGTCGAGGCGGCGCGAGCGCGAATGGGGAATTTGTTCCTGACGCCCCCTTCCCTCGCCCAGCATGCGGGGTTGAAGGCTTTTGACTGCCTCGATGAGCTGGAGGGGCATGTCGCGAATTATCGGCGGAACCGGGAGTTGCTGCTGGCGGCGCTGCCTTCGCTGGGGTTGAAGGAGATCGCGCCGCCGGATGGGGCCTTCTACATCTATGCAGATGTGGGGCATTTGACGGATGACAGCCTCGGCTTTTGCCAGCGGTTGCTGGAGGAGACCGGGGTGGCGACGGCGCCGGGTATCGATTTTGATCCGGTGGATGGGCACCGGCATATCCGCATCAGCTTTGCCGTGTCGACGGACAGGGTGGAGGAAGCGATCAGGCGGCTGGTGCCATGGTTTGGGGCGCAGCGGCAGCAGGTTTAGTTTTTTCCACGCGGAGGCGCGGAGACGCGGAGGAAGTTCGGAAAGGTCTATGTCATCCCAACGAAGGTGGGGATCTCGTGAGGCTAAGCCGTGCCGTATCGCCCGAGATGCCAGCTTTCGCTGGCATGACGTAAAGTTGTTTATGACGTGAAGCTGTGGGGGTCTCTGCTCCAAGAATACGGCTGGGTGAATGTTGACCCGCTGTTTGATCCATTATGGATGGACCGCTGCCGATTAACTGGAATTGTCATCTTTTTGCGCTAGGGAAGCCCCGCGACCCGAGGCTTTTACCTGGTAAAAGTCCCCCTTGGCCCGGCGGCTTCGTGCTGCCGGGTCATTCTTTTGTCGGTGGGAGGATGGTGCGGGCGGTCGGAATCGAACCGACACTCCTTTCGGAACCGGATTTTGAGTCCGGCGCGTCTACCAGTTTCACCACGCCCGCGTGCATGGCCTGCCCGCGCCAAATGGCAAAATCAGCTGCCAGCGTCCAGACAAAAATCAGATCGCGTGCATGATAAGGCTGTCGGGCGGTTGCAGGGGCGGCTGTGCGCCGATAGCCTGCTTGCGTAACGAAACCGTACCGCTATAGGACCGTTTCGTGCAGACCTGAAAAATTCCTCCCAACGGAAAAGGGCATCCTTTGACCGATCCGTCTGCCACATTCCTGCTTTTCGGTGCCACCGGCGATCTGGCGCACCGCATGATCTTTCCGTCGCTCTACAATCTGCTTAGCGACGGTCTGCTGCCCGATGACTTCATGATCGTCGCGTCGGGGCGTACGGAGATGGATGACGAAGCGTTTCGCGCCGACATCGACAAGGCGCTGCAAAAGTTCGTCGGCGCTGATCGCTATGATGCGGAAGTCGCGGCGCGGCTGAAAGCGATGATCGGGTATGAGCCGGTCGAAGCGGGGAAGCCGGAGCAATTCAAGAAGCTGGCGAAGCGGCTCGACGGACGGGCGGAGCGCGGGCTGTCGGTCTATCTGTCGACGCCCCCTTCCCTCTTCGCGCCCACGGCGCAGGGGCTGGCGGACGCGGGCCTCATCACACCGACGACGCGGATCGCGATGGAAAAGCCGATCGGCAAGGACCTCGCTTCTTCGAAGGAGGTCAATAACGGCATCGGCGCGTTGTTCGACGAAAGCCAGATTTTCCGGGTCGACCATTATCTGGGCAAGGAGACGGTGCAGAATCTGCTCGCCTTGCGCTTTGGCAATGTGATGTTCGAGCCGCTGTGGAACGCCACGGCGATCGACCATGTGCAGATCACGGTCGGCGAGACGGTCGGGCTGGAAGGCCGGGTTTCCTATTATGACGGCGTCGGCGCGCTGCGCGACATGGTGCAGAACCATGTGCTGCAAATCCTGTCGATCATCGCGATGGAACCCCCTGCCCGCATGGACCCGACCGCCGTCCGTGACGAGAAGGTCAAGGTGCTGCGATCACTGCGCCCGATGACGGCGGAGACGGTGAAGACCAACAGCGTACGCGGCCAATATACGCCGGGCGCGGTCGGCGGTGAGATCGTCACCGGCTATAGTGACGAATTGGGCAAGGCTTCCGACACCGAAACCTTCGTCGCGTTGAAAGCCCATATCGACAATTGGCGCTGGCAGGGCGTTCCCTTTTACCTGCGCACGGGCAAGCGAATGCCGACGCGCCAGTCGGAAATCCAGATTCAATTCAAGCCTGTGCGGCATTCGATATTCGGCCGCGACGGGCAACATTCGGGCGGCGGTTCGGGGCTGGAGCCCAACACGCTGATCATCCGGCTTCAGCCCGACGAATATATCCGCCTGCTGATCATGAGCAAAAGGCCGGGGCTGGAGCGCGACGTTCATCTGGAAGAGGTGACGCTGGACGTGTCGTTGACCGCCGCCTTTGCCGGGCAGCGGCGGCGGATTGCCTATGAGCGGTTGATCCTGGATCTGCTGGCGGGCGACCAGACTTTGTTCGTGCGCCGGGACGAGGTCGAAGCGCAGTGGACATGGATCGATTCCATCATCGACGGCTGGAAAGAAGCAGGGGTGAAGCCCTCGCCCTATGCTTCGGGGAACTGGGGGCCGTCTTCGGCCATTGCCCTGATTGAACGAGACGGAGCCAGCTGGCATGACTGATCTTCATCCGGTGATCGCCAAGGTCACCGAACGCATCGTAAAGCGGAGCGCGCCGCGCCGCCGCCAGTATCTGGACCTGATCGAGCGGGGGCGTGACGCCGGGACT
This sequence comes from Sphingobium sp. TomTYG75, assembly GCF_054771635.1. Classification (NCBI taxonomy): domain Bacteria; kingdom Pseudomonadati; phylum Pseudomonadota; class Alphaproteobacteria; order Sphingomonadales; family Sphingobiaceae; genus Sphingobium; species Sphingobium sp. TomTYG75. Next base: position 265,827 of record NZ_BSRE01000001.1, read on the forward strand.
AACCGCGCGCAACTGTCCTGCGGCAACCTTGCCCATGGCTTTGCGGCGAGCGGCGAGGACAAGCCGGTGATCCGCACGGGCAGCGCGATGAATATCGGCATCGTCACCGCCTATAATGACATGCTTTCGGCGCATCAGCCCTATGGCCGCTACCCCGAAGCGATCAAGATCGCCGCGCGTGAGGTCGGCGCGACGGCGCAGGTGGCGGGCGGCGTCCCGGCCATGTGCGATGGCGTGACGCAGGGACAGGCGGGCATGGACCTGTCGCTCTTTTCCCGCGACACGATCGCGCTAGCGACGGCGGTGTCGCTCAGCCATGCGATGTTCGAGGGTGCGGCGCTGCTGGGCATCTGCGACAAGATCGTGCCGGGGCTGCTGATCGGCGCGCTGCGTTTCGGGCATCTGCCGACGATCCTGATCCCCGCCGGGCCGATGCCATCGGGCCTCGCGAATAAGGAAAAGGTCCGCATCCGTCAGCTTTATGCCGAGGGGAAAGTCGGCAAAGAAGAGCTGCTGGAGTCCGAAAGCGCCAGCTATCATGGCTCGGGCACCTGCACATTTTACGGCACCGCCAACAGCAACCAGATGATGATGGAAGTGATGGGCCTGCACATGCCCTGCGCGTCCTTCGTCAATCCGGGTACGAAGCTGCGCAGCGAACTGACGCGGGCGGCGGTGCATCGGCTGGCCAGCATCGGATGGGACGGCGATGATTACCGGCCGCTCGGCCATTGCATCGATGAGAAGGCGATCGTCAACGCCATCATCGGCCTGATGGCTACCGGCGGATCGACCAACCATGCGATCCATGTGCCAGCGATAGCGCGGGCGGCGGGGATCAGCGTCGATTGGACCGACTTTGCGGAAATTTCCGATGTCGTGCCGCTGCTGGCGCGGGTCTATCCCAACGGCGCGGGCGATGTGAATAATTTCCACATGGCTGGCGGCATGTCCTTCGTCATCCGCGAGCTGCTGGACAACGGACTGCTGCACCGGGACATCATGACGGTGGCTCGAGCCGACCTGACCGATTATGGCAAGGAGCCGGTGCTGGAGGATGAAGCGCTGCAATGGCGCGACGTTCCGGTATCGCGCGATGACGCCATCCTGCGGCCGGTGACGAGCGCCTTCAGCCCTGATGGCGGCATGCGCCTGCTGGCGGGCAATCTGGGCCGCTGCGTCATGAAGGTGAGCGCGGTCGAGAAGGAACGCTGGACCATCGAGGCTCCGGCGGCCGTGTTCCAAGATCAGGACGATGTCCTGCGCGCCTTTAAGGCGGGTGAGTTGGAACGCGACGTCGTGGTCGTGGTCCGTTTTCAGGGGCCGCGCGCGAACGGCATGCCGGAATTGCACAAGCTGACCCCGGCGCTGGGCGTGTTGCAGGATCGCGGGTTCCGCGTGGCGCTGGTGACGGACGGGCGCATGTCGGGGGCTTCGGGCAAGGTGCCCGCTGCCATTCACCTGTCGCCCGAAGCATTGGGTGGCGGGCCGATCGCCAAGCTGCGCGATGGCGACATGGTGCGGGTCTGTGCTGACAAGGGATTGATCGAGGCGCTGGTCGATGCGGCGGAGTGGGACGCGCGCGAGCTGCCCGTGCCGCCGCCGCCGCCCTATGACACGGGCCGCGAACTATTTGCGCTTTTCCGCCATCATAGTGATCTGGCGGAAAGCGGCGCGTCGCCGATTCTGGCTGCGATGGAAGCTGAATTATAATCCCCCACCCGTCATGCCAGCGCATGCTGGCATCTCCGGCGAGAGGGCACGGCCCGGCCTTACGAGAACCCAGCTTGCGCTGGGATGACGCCATGATTGGAGTGGTCCTATGACCGACATCATCGCTGCCGACATTGGCGGTACAAATGCCCGCTTTGCTCGCGCCAAACTGAGCGCGCGGAACGTGCCCACATTGGGCAAGGTGCGGAAATACAAGGTTGCGGACTTTCCCAACCTGCAAGCCTGCTGGGCAGCTTTCGCGCATGATGAAGGCGGCAATCTGCCCAAGGCGGCATCGATCGCCTTTGCCACCGCGATCGGGCGCGATGTTATCAAGCTGACCAACAGCAGCTGGATGATCAGGCCCGACACGCTGGACGAGGAACTGGGCCTGAAGCAGATGCGGCTGGTCAATGATTTCGAAGCGGTAGCGCATGCCGTCGCGCGCCTGCCGGACGACAATCTGCCGCTGCTGTTCGGGCAAGACCGGCCTTTCCCCCGCGACGGCGGCGTTACGGTGGTGGGTCCGGGCACGGGCCTTGGCGTCGCGATGATCGCGTTCGACGACGGCGAGCCGCATGTGATCGCGACCGAAGGCGGACATATCGACTTCGCGCCGCTTGATACGCTGGAGGAAAAGATCCTCGCCTATCTGCGCGACAAATTCCTGCGCGTGTCTACCGAGCGGGTCGTGTCGGGGCCGGGCCTCAACAATATCTACAAGGCAATGGCGACCATCGGTCATGACCGCGTCATCCTGATGGAGGATGCCGAATTGTGGCAGGCAGCCATTGACGGCACGGACGAGTTCGCCCGGGCGGCGTTCGATCGCTTGTGCCTTTGCTATGGATCGGTCGTGGGCGACCTGGCGCTGGCGCAGGGGCCGAACGCGGTCGTGCTGGCGGGCGGACTGACGCAGCGGATGCGCGGCTTGCTGCCACAGAGCGGCTTTCATCGGCGCTTCGTCGCCAAGGGGCGGTTTGAAAGCCTGATGGCGACGGTGCCCATCCGCCTTGCCGTGCATGAAGAGATTGGACTTTACGGGGCGGCCGCCGCCTTTCGGGAGAAGAAATAATGTCGCTCAGCGTTGAACAGGTGATGGAGCTGGCGCCGGTCATCCCGGTGCTGGTGGTGGATCGGGTGGAAGACGCGCTGCCCATCGCGCAGGCTCTGGTGAAGGGCGGCCTGCCTGCGCTGGAAGTCACGCTGCGCACGCCCGCTGCGCTGGACGTGATCCGCGAGATGGCGAAGGTCGAGGGCGCGGTGGTCGGCGCTGGCACCGTGCTGAACCCGTCGCAACTGGACGCGGCAATGGAGGCAGGCGCGCGGTTCATCGTCAGCCCTGGCCTCACTGAACCGCTGGGCAAGGCGGCGATCGCGGCGCGGGTGCCGATCCTTCCCGGAACGGCCACGGCGGGCGACATCATGCGCGGGCTGGACCTGGGCCTTACCCATTTCAAATTTTTCCCGGCGGAGACTTCGGGCGGGCTGCCCGCTTTGAAGGCGCTGGCCGCGCCCCTTCATGTCGCGCGCTTTTGCCCGACGGGCGGGATTACGGCGGAAAGTGCGCCGAAATGGCTGGCCGAACCCTTTGTGAAGTGCGTCGGCGGTAGCTGGGTCGTGCCCAAGGGGCCGGTCGATGCCGCGAAGATCGAGGCTTTGGCGCGTGAGGCTGCGGCGCTGCCGCGCTGACGTTTCGCGCTGCCGCCATTGCGCAGCGGGATTTCCCGCCCTAGATCAGCGCCATGATCCTGCGTAGGCTGCTCCCTTCCATCGCCCTTTTCCTTTCTGGCTGTGCCGGGACGCTGACGGGCTATCCTTCACTCGCCAAGCGGGCGGTGGAGAATGCGCCGGTGGGAGAAGCTCCGGCTGCTCCGGTGCCGGTTGAGGCCGATCCGGCTTTGCGGGCGCAGGTTGACCGATTTGCGGCGCAGGCGCAGGCGGGCAGTGCGGCGTTCGACAAGGCATGGCCCGGCGCGGATCGGGCAACGCGAGCTGCTGCGGGCGCGGCGGTGTCCAGCGAATCCTGGGTCGCGGCGCAGCTTGCTATCAGCGCGCTGGAGGCGGCGCGGAATGATAGCGTTTCGGCGCTCGCCAGTCTCGACACGCTTTATGTCGAGCGTAGCAATGCGCTGGCGGAGGACAAAGCCAAGGGTGGGGTGGAGCAGATCGATGCGGCGCGGAAGGTGGCGCTGGCGATCGTGGATGCGCAGAATGACCGGATCGATGCGGTTAAGGGGCGGCTGGCTCAGCCTTGAATTTTTGGGGCTACGCGAACGTTAGATTTCCGTTCGGGCTGAGCTTGTCGAAACCCTTTTCTGTTGTTCAAGAAAGTGAAGCCCTTCGACAGGCTCAGGGCGAACGGATGCAAGTATGTGGTTCAGGCGTCCGCCTTCAATGCGCCCTTGTGCGCTTTCGCATTGTGGACATAGCGGTCAACGCCTTCGCGCATGTTGATCAGCGCTTCGTCGCTCAAATCGCGCACATATTTGGCGGGGCGGCCGGTCCAAAGCTGCCGGTGCGGGACTCTGCGGCCTGGCGCTAACAGCGCTCCGGCGGCCAGCATCGCGTCGCTTTCGATGACACAGCCGTTCATCACCACTGCGCCAAGACCAACAAAGGCGCGGTCCTTGAGTTCGCAGCCGTGGATCATCGCCATATGGCCGATCAGGACATCATCGCCGATGATCGTGGGCCAGCCATCCGGCTTGGCGGGATCGGGGCCGTCGCAGTGGATGACGCTGCCGTCCTGAATATTCGTGCGCGCGCCGATGCGGATCGCGTTGACGTCGCCGCGCACGACGCAATTATACCAGATGCTGCTATCCGGCCCGATCTCCACATCGCCGATGATGCGCGCGCCCGGCGCGATGAAGGCGCTGGGGTGGATGACCGGGGTCTTGCCGCCAAAGGTCAGGATGGTCGCCCCGGGATGATCGGCATGGGCGGCGTGCGGATGATCGGGCATGGCGTCAGGCTCCCAGCAGCCGCGCGGCGTGGAGCGCGTGATAGGTGAGAACGCCCGAGCAACCGGCGCGTTTGAACGCTAGCAGCGTTTCCAGCACCAGCGCGTCACGGTTGCCCACTCCCGCAGCGACGGCGGCTTCGATCATCGCATATTCGCCCGACACCTGATAGGCGAATACGGGCACCTCGAACCGGTCCTTCACCCGCGCGATAATGTCGAGATAGGGCAGGCCCGGCTTCACCATGACGCTGTCCGCGCCCTCCGCGAGGTCGAGTGCCACTTCGCGCAGCGCTTCCTCGCTGTTGGCCGGGTCCATCTGGTAGCTCTTCTTGTCGCCCTTCAGAAGGCCGCTGGAGCCGACCGCGTCGCGGAACGGGCCGTAAAAGGCGCTCGCATATTTGGCGGCATAGGCCATGATCTGGACATTGGCGTGGCCTTCTTCCTCCAGCGCCTCGCGGATCGCACCGACGCGGCCGTCCATCATGTCGCTGGGCGCGATGATGTCCGCGCCCGCCGCCGCCTGGTTCAGGGATTGGCCGATCAGCACGTCAATCGTGGCGTCGTTGATGACATAGCCCTGCTCGTCGAGCAGGCCGTCCTGGCCATGGGCGGTATAGGGATCGAGCGCGACGTCAGTGAGGATTCCGATGTCCGGCACTGCGTCCTTGATCGCGCGGATGGCGCGGCACATCAGGTTGTCGGGGTTAAGCGCTTCTTCCCCATCATCGCTGCGGCGATCGGCCTGCGTGTTGGGGAACAGCGCGAGACAGGGAATGCCAGCGTCGCGGGCTTCCCGCGCGCGGGCCACCATGCCATCGACCGACCAGCGCGAGACGCCCGGAAGGGACGCGATCGGTTCCTCCACCCCCTGCCCTTCCGTGACGAAGAGCGGCCAGATGAGGTCGCTCGGGTGCAGGCGATTTTCGGCGTGCAGCGCGCGGGTCCAGGCGGCGGCGCGGGTGCGGCGCAGGCGGAGCGCCGGATAAGAAGTGTGGGTCATCGGCGGGGTTTAGGCCGCCCGGACCACCCGATCAAGGTTCCGCTGTGCCATGTCGGAGCTATGTAAGGATGCGCGCGGAACGAAAGCTCACCTTCTTGGCGAGATCCCACGATCCATCGCTGCGATAATACCAGGCCGCTAGACCCGCGATGCGGAGCGGGCGGGGACGAAACTCTGCCTTCAACTGATCGGCAAGTGCGCGAGCGAGCGATGGCTCCACCTTATTTTGGACGGTGATGTGCAGGCGGGGACGCGCTTGATCCTGCGGGGTGAGCAGGCCGCGAAAAGCTTCGGCCAGTTCGTCCCGAATTGCGAGCAGGCCGTCACTATTAAGGCCGAACGCGACGCCCCGGCCGAGTAACATGACGCCGGTTATCATCGCGAGCGGCGGCGGCGCGGCGCACACCCGCTTCATCCTGTCGCTCAATTCCGGCAGCAGCGTCGGCGGCAGATGATGGAACAGCGAAATATGCGCGGGCACCTTGTTGCGTTCCGGCGGGAAATGGGCACGGCGGAGGCCATCCGCCCAGGCGAAATCCTCCGCTCCCATAAGCGCCGTCAATAGGATCGGCGCGGTGCCCGGGCCTTCAGTCAGCCGGATGTTCCTTCAGCCATTGCAGCACCGGTTCCGGGCTCGTCTGGCCGTAGGGATCGTCATCCTCTCCGATATCGTTGATGCCGGGCTCCTCGAACCATGCGACCACCTGACCGTCATCGACCACCATAGCGTAGCGCCAGCTCCGGTCACCAAAGCCCAGATGATCCTTCTTCACCAGCATGCCCATGCGGCGTGTGAAGTCGCCCGATCCGTCGGGCAGCAGCTTCACATTCTTGATGCCGAGATGCTTGCCCCACTGGTACATGACAAAGGAGTCATTGACCGAAATGCAGTAGACATCGTCCACTCCCAGCGCCCTGAAATCGTCGTAGAAGCGTTCGAAAGCAGGGCATTGTTCGGTCGAACAGGTCGGGGTGAAGGCACCCGGCAGCGAAAATACGACCACCCGCTTACCCTTGAACAGGTCGCCCGTCTGGACATCCTGCCAGCGGAAAGGATTGGGGCCGCCAACGCTTTCGTCGCGCACGCGGGTCTTCAGCGTTACATCAGGTATGGAACGTCCGAGCATTTCATCATCTCCCGGTCAGCATCGCTTTCACGCGGTGAAACGCATCTATATGATGGTCGGCTACGTGGGCAAAGGCTTCAGGGAGGGGAAACTCATATGAGCACGTCACGATCCTTCAAATTCATCGCAATCGGCCTGCTGATCTGGAATTTGATCGGCGTGGCGGCCTTTGCCATGCAATATGGCGCTGATCTGGCGACGCTGGCGGAAAGCGATCCCTACACCGCTCGCATCTTTGCAGAGATGCCGGATTGGGCTTGGGCGGCCTATGCTGTTGCGGTGGGCGCAGGGACGGCTGGAGCCATGCTATTGTTGCTGCGGAAGGCGGCGGCAGTGGCGTTGTTCGCGCTGTCGATGGTCGCTGTCGTGGTGCAGTTTGGCTACAGCTTTTTGGGCACCGATTTGTGGGCGGTGAAGGGCGCGGCGGCGGCGGTGTTTCCGGCGGTGATATTCGCCATTGCGGTTGGGCAGTGGCTTTATGCGATGCGGTTGAGGGCGACGGGTGTGCTGCGGTGAACTGGGCAGAGTAGGCGCTATTTCGGCCCCACCATCGTTCCGCGGCGGTCGTTCAGTCGCTTCATCCTTCCGTCATGCCAGCGGAGGCTGGCATCTCTCTCGATTGCTCTCGCCCTAGCCGGGGAGATCCCAGCGTTCGCTGGGATGACGAGAGCAATTACAGGCGTTCGTCAAAGTTCCCCGCGCGCGCGGCGGATTTCGAACCATTTGCGGACATTCTCATTATGCTGCTGGAGCGTGTCAGCGAAGATATGGCCGCCCTTCCCGTCAGCGACGAAATAGAGCGCCTTTGTTTCGGCGGGATGCAGCACGGCCAGGATCGACAGCTTGCCGGGATTGGCAATCGGCCCCTTGGGCAGGCCTGTCATCGCGTAGGTGTTATAGTCGTTAACCGCAGCGATCTCCGACTTCTTGATCCGGCGGCCGAGCGGTTTGCCCTTGGTGATCGGGTAGATGATGGTCGGGTCGGCCTGAAGCATCATCCCGGCCTTCAGGCGGTTGCCATAGACGCCCGCGACGGTAGGCCGTTCCGACGGAATAGCCGTCTCCTTTTCAACGATGCTGGCAAGGATGAGCGCCTCCTTGGGCGATTTCGCCACGCTGTTGGGCGCGCGTTCGGCCCATAGCTTGGCGAGAGTGCGCGTCATCGCGTCCTGCATGCGTTTGAGCACGGCGACGCGGCTTTCGCCCTTGTCGAACGCATAGCTGTCGGGAAGCACGCTGCCCTCGGCGGGGACCGAGACATCCCCGGTCAACTCGTCATTCGCCATCAGCCGTTCATGCACCATGATGGAAGGCATGCCCTCCGGAATGGTGACGAGGCGGGTCAACGTCTTGCCGCCTTGAAGGATCGAGAAAATGTCGGCGTTGCTGGCGCCCTTGGGGATCAGGAATTCGCCCGCCTTGATCGACTTTCCACGCCCGAACACCTTGGTCCGGGTGAGGAATGCGTCGGCGGAGCGCACCGCGCCCGCCTGTTTCAGAAGGACTGCGGCGTCCGCTACGGTCGCCCCATCAGGCACGATGACAGTGACGTCGCGCGGCGCAGGCCCCGCTTCAGTCCAGCCATAAACGAAGCGGAATGCCACGAAGGCGGCGACGGCCAGGCCGATCGCAAGGATAACCAGCCCGAACCGCCGCATGGCTCTATCCTCAGATCGCCTTCATGATGAGCGACGCATTGGTGCCGCCGAAGCCGAAGCTGTTGTTGAGGACGGCGCGCACCTTCCGCTCCTTGGCCACGTGCGGGACAAGATCGACGCCCGCGCAGCTTTCGCTCGGCTCATCAAGGTTGAGCGTGGGCGGTACGATCTGGTCGCGCATGGCGAGGATACAGAAGATGCTTTCCACCGCGCCCGCACCACCCAGAAGGTGACCGATCGCCGACTTGGTGCTGCTCATCGACATGGTCGAGATATTGTCACCGAACAGCCGCTTGACCGCGCCCAGCTCCAGCTCGTCGCCCAGCGGGGTCGAAGTGCCGTGCGCGTTCACATAGTCGATGTCCGCGAGGCTGAGGCCCGACTTCCTGAGCGCCATTTCCATCGAACGGTAGCCACCGCTACCCTCTGGATGCGGCGCCGTGACGTGATAGGCGTCGCCGGACAGGCCATAACCGATGACCTCGGCATAGATGTGAGCGCCGCGCTTCTTGGCATGCTCATATTCTTCGAGCACAACCACGCCCGCGCCTTCGCCCATGACGAAGCCGTCGCGGTTGACGTCATAAGGGCGGCTCGCCTTTTCCGGCGTATCGTTGAACGCGGTCGAAAGAGCGCGCGCCTGGGCGAAACCGGCAATGCCGATCGGGCAGATCGCGCTTTCCGCGCCGCCCGCCAGCATGACGTCGGCGTCGTCCATCGCGATCATGCGCGCGGCGTCGCCAATCGAATGCGCGCCGGTCGAGCAGGCAGTGACCACCGCATGGTTGGGACCCATGAGGCCATATTTGATCGAGACCTGACCGGAAATCAGGTTGATGAGGCGGCCGTGGACGAAGTGGGGGGAAACCCGGCTCGGCCCCTTGTTGGCCAGCACCAGCGATTCGCTTTCGATGCCCGGCAGGCCACCGATCCCCGACCCGATCGAGCAACCGGCGCGCAGACGCTCTTCCTCGCTCATATTGTCGAGGCCCGCATCGCGCAGCGCCTGGCTGGCGGCGGAAATGCCATAGACGATGAAAGGATCGACCTGCCGCTGGATCTTGTGATCGACATCCAGGCTCGGATCATAGCCATATTCATGGTCCGCGGGCTTCACTTCGCAGGCGATGCGGCACTTATATTCGCTGGCGTCAAAGCGCGCGATCGTCGCGGCGCCGGACTTCGAAGCAAGGATGTTCTTCCAGGTAGTTTCGACATTCCCGCCAAGCGGGCTCACCATGCCGAGGCCGGTTACGACAACGCGACGCATATATCTGCTCCGAAAATCTTCATAGGTTTGGGCCGCTCCTTAGCTGCTTCGAGAGCGCTTGTGAACGGTGCACCAGATACGAAAAGGCTCCCCAAGACCGGATTCGCCGGACAGGAGGAGCCATTTCCTTCAAAAAACGCAGGCAGCCGACCCCCGGTCAGCCGCACAACATTCTTACTGCTTGCTGTCGATATAATCGATCGCGTCCTTGACGGTGCCGATCTTCTCAGCTGCGTCGTCGGGGATTTCCACGCCGAATTCTTCTTCGAACGCCATCACCAGCTCAACGATGTCGAGGCTGTCTGCGCCCAGATCATCGATGAAGCTTGCATCCTCGGTCACCTTTTCGGCTTCGACGCCCAGATGTTCGACGACGATTTTCTTAACGCGATCCGCGGTCTCACTCATGAGTGGTCCTTTTTACTGGGTATCGTTGAGGTTGTGAATATTTGTTAAGGCATGCCCTAGAGGCAAGCCCCGACGGAGGCAAGAGGCAAGAAAAGATCGAAACGCATGATTCCCGCCCTTCCATGCGCCTGAATGGCACAAGGCCGTCCAATTGCGATGGATGAGTGGCCGCTTTCTGCCTCTTTCAAGGTTCAGATCATCGCCATGCCGCCATTAACATGCAGGGTCTGGCCAGTGACGTAGCCTGCCTCACGGCTGGCGAGATAGACAACCGCAGCACCGATATCCTCGCCTGTGCCGAGGTCGCCTGCGGGAATCTTCTGAAGGATGGCGCCCTTCTGCGCATCATTGAGCGCGTCGGTCATTGCCGAGCGGATGAAGCCGGGCGCGACGCAGTTGACGGTGACCCCCCGGCTCGCCAGTTCCTGGCCGAGCGACTTGGACATGCCGATGATGCCTGCCTTTGACGCGGCATAATTGGCCTGACCGGGATTGCCGGTGACGCCGACGATCGAGGTGATCGAGATGATGCGGCCGAAGCGCGCCTTCATCATCGGCTTGGCAGCGGCACGGGCAAGGCGGAAGGCGGCTTCCAGATTGACCGAGATGACATCGGACCATTCCTCATCCTTCATCCGCATGATGAGGTTGTCGCGGGTGATGCCAGCATTGTTGACTAGAATGTCGATCTTGCCGCCGAGCGCTTCCACGGCCTGAGCCACGAGGCCGTCGACTGCTGCGGGATCGGACAGGTTGCAGACCAGCGTCTTGTGATCGCCGCCCAACTCAGCAGCGAAAGCCTTGAGCTTTTCCTCATTGCTGCCCGAAAGCGCCAGCGTCGCACCCTGCGCCGCCAGCGACCGGGCGATCGCTGAACCGATACCACCGGAAGCGCCCGTGACCAGCGCGGTCATGCCTGTCAGATCGAACATAGCTTTTTATCCTTATCTTAGAGAGCGGCGAGGGTGGCTTCGATGTCGTCCATGGTGACGACGCTGCGGACAGTGGCATCGGGGGCGATGCGCTTGACCATGGGGCCGAGCACCTTGCCGCCCAGTTCGACGAACTCGGTCACGCCCGCGTCCCACATGGCGGCGACGGATTCGCGCCAGCGGACGCGGCCGGTCACCTGTTCGACCAGGCGGCGCTTGATCTCGTCGGGGTCTGCGATCGGTGCGGCGAGGACGTTGGCATAGACGGGGAGCAGCGGGGTGTTGATGGCGGCCTTAGCCAGTGCCTCGTCCATCGCTTCCGCAGCGGGTTGCATCAACGGACAGTGGAATGGCGCCGAGACGGGCAGCAGCACGCCGCGCTTGATGCCATGGTCCTTCACCAGGGCGACTGCGCGCTCGATTGCGCCGCGATGGCCGGAAATCACCACCTGGCTCGGATCATTGTCGTTTGCGACGGTGCAGACTTCACCTTCCGCTGCCGCGTCCGCCAGCGCCTGCGCCTTTTCGATGTCGGCGCCCAGCAGGGCCGCCATTGCGCCTTCGCCAACCGGGACAGCCGCCTGCATCGCTTGGCCGCGCAGTTTAAGGAGGCGCGAAGTCGTGCCGATGTCGAAAGCTTCGACGGCGCAGAGCGCGCTATATTCGCCAAGGCTGTGCCCAGCGACGAAATCGCCCTTTTCCGCCAGCGAGAAGCCGCCTTCGCGCTGCATCACCCGCAAGGTCGCAAGCGCATTGGCCATGATCGCGGGCTGCGCATTTTCGGTGAGGGTGAGGTCACTTTCGGGGCCTTCCACCATGATGCGGAACAAATGTTGCGACAGGGCGTCATCGACCTCCTGAAACAGTTCCTTCGCGGCCGGGCTCGCTTCGGCCAAAGCCTTACCCATACCAACCGACTGGCTACCCTGCCCCGGAAACAGAAATGCCCTCATCATTCACCTTCTGACGCAAGGACGCCTGCAAAAGCGCCGTTTTTCAACATCGTTACACTTTGAGACACAAATGCCGTTGAGACATCAGGTCCCTTTCGGCAGTTTCCCTGACTGGACCGCCTCAACCCCCAAGGTGGCGTCCCTTTAACGACGACGGAGTGCAAGGAAAAGGTGCGATATCGCATTGGCTGGATCAGCGGGACGGCTTTGACGCTCTCGGCTTGCGCGGCAGGGCCTGACTATCGGGCGCCGCAACCGGCTGCATTGGGTGTGCCGGGCAGCTACTACACCGATCCTGTGAGCGGCGCTCTGAGCGAGGCGGATCTGGCAAGCTGGTGGACCCGGCTGAACGATCCGGTGCTGACAGGGCTGATAAATCAGGCGGTGGCCAGCAACCTGGACATCGTGCAGGCGCAGGCGCGGTTGCGGCAGGCACGGGAGTCGCTGGCGCAGGCGCGGGCGGCTTTCCTGCCGCAGGTCAACGCGTCGGGTTCTGGCGGACGGAATTATTCCAATCGTAGCGGCAGCACGCGCGTCATCGACGGCAATGTCGTATCCACCGGATCGGATAAATGGAGCAGCAGCTATTCGCTGGGTGCGAATGCGAGCTGGCAGATCGACCTGTTCGGGGAGTTGGCCCGGTCGGCTGAGGCTGCGCGCGCGGATCTGGCCGCGTCCGGCTATGACCTTGCCAATGTGCGACTGACCATCATAGCCGAACTGGTGACCAACTATATTCAGGCACGGCAGGCGCAGGAGCAGTTGCGCATCGCCCGCGAAACCCAAGCCATTCAGCAGGATAACTACAACATCGCCAACTGGCGGCTTCAGGCTGGGCTGGTTTCATCACTCGATGAGCAGCAGGCCCGCGCCCAGCTTGCCCAGACGAACACGGCGATCCCGCAGCTGGAGGCGAGCCTGCGCGGCAGCCTGAATCGCATTGCCGTGCTGACCGGGCAAGCGCCTGGTGAAGCGACGCGCGTGCTGGAAGCCCCTGCCCCGATCCCGGTTGCTTCTACCATGATCGCTACCGGCATTCCCGCCGATACGCTGCGCCAGCGGCCCGACGTCCGCGCGGCTGAGAGGAATTTGGCGGCGGCGACAGCGCGGATCGGCGTGGCGCAGGCGCAGCTTTACCCGTCATTGGGGATCAGCGGAAATATCGGCACCAACGCGACCAGCATCAAAAGCCTGTTCGATATCATCACCGGCGGCGTCTTTGCCAATGTCGCACAGGTTATCTTCGATGGCGGACGGCTCGCGTCCCAGGTGCGATCGCAAAAGGCCGCCACGGATGCTGCTTTCGCGACCTACAAGAAGAGCGTGCTGACGGCGCTTGAGGATGTCGAGAATGCCATGGCGTCCCTGAACAGCGCCCGCCAACGCAAGGCCGAGTTCGCCACCGCCTTCGATGCATCGAACAACGCTGCCCTGCTGGCGCGAAGCCAGTATCAGTCTGGGCTGATCGATTTCCAGACGCTCTCCAACACCGAAACCACGCTGTTGAACGCGCGCAACAGCCTTGCGGCTGCGCAAGCCGACGAGGTCCTTGCCATCGCCCAGCTCTACAACGCGCTGGGTGGCGGCTGGCAGAATATGGACAACCGCCCCAATGAGCAATGATGTGAGCACGGACAAGGATCTGGACGAATTTCTCGGCGCGCGTCCCGAAAAACCCTGGCGCAAATGGGTGGTTCGGGGCGTGGTGGCGCTGGCGCTGCTGATCCTTATCCTGCTACTCGCCCGCTGTTTTTCGGGCGAGGACAAGCCGAACTTCGCCACCCGGGAGGTGCGGCGCGGCGACCTGACGGTGACGGTATCGGCCACCGGCAATTTGAAGCCGATCAATCAGGTGGATGTGGGCTCTGAACAATCGGGAAAGATCACGCGCGTCTATGTCGATGTGAACGATCGCGTCACGAAAGGGCAGAGGCTAGCCGAGCTTGATACCCGGCGTCTGGTGGATTCGGTGACCCAAAACCAGGCGCAGGTGGCTGCTTCGCAGGCCAGTGTCAGTCAGGCGCAGGCGCAGGTTGCGCTGGCCAAGGCGACGCTCGACCGGCAGTTGAACGTCTTCCGCCTGTCGGGCGGGCGCGTGCCTGCCAAGACGGAGTTGGATGCGGCTCGTGCTGATTATGAGTCCGCCTTGGGCAATCTGCGCGCGCAGCAGGCGCAGGTCAGTGTATCGCGGGCTCAGCTTGCCACGGCGCAGACCAATCTTTCCATTGCGCAGATCGTGTCGCCGGTAACCGGCGTCGTCCTGTCCCGCGCCATTGAACCCGGTCAGACGGTGGCCGCTTCCTTCAATGCCCCTGTGCTGTTCACCATCGCCGAGGACCTGACCAAGATGGAGGTCGAAGTCGCGGTCGACGAAGCCGATGTCGGCCAGGTGAAGGAAGGCCAGGCGGCCACCTTTGCCGTCGATGCTTTTCCCGGTAGGAGCTTTCCTGCTCGGGTAACGCGGGTCAATGTCGGCTCCAACGCTTCGAGCAGTTCGTCTTCCTCATCAACAGGAAGCAGCACTACCGCCAGCACTAGCGGAACCGTGGTGGCTTACACGGCGGTGCTAGGTGTCGATAACAAGGATGAGACGCTGCGCCCCGGTATGACGGCGACCGCCGACATCGTAACCCAGCAGTTGAGCAACGTCCTGCTGGTTCCGAACGCGGCGTTGCGGTTCAAACCGAGCACGGGTGCCGGTCAGGGTGGCGGCATCACCAGCCAGATCGTGCCTAGCTCTCGCCGCTTCCGCCGTGGCGGCGCCAACCGGCAGGTCAGCTTCGGCATCGGCAGTAGCCAGACCGTTTATGTCGTGGGAGAGGACGGGAATCCCAAGGCCGTGCAAGTGACCGTCGGCGCCAGCGACGGCGCGCGTACGGCGATCAGCGGCGGCGCGTTAAAGCTGGGGATGCGGGTCATCACGGGCCAGTTGGCGGCAGGGCAGGAACCGCCTTCCGAGGACAGCTCGAACGGCGGCGGCCAGCGGCGTGATCGTTCTGGCGGCGGCGAACAGCGCGGCACCGGACGGCAGAGCGGAACCTGACACGGTGGCTGATCCGATCATTTCCCTGCGCGGCGTGACCAAGATATATGGTTCGGGCGCCACCGCCTTTCAGGCGCTAAAGGGTATCGACCTGGACGTTGAGGAAGGGGATTTCGTGGCGGTCATGGGGCCTTCGGGTTCGGGCAAGTCCACAGCGATGAACATTATCGGCTGCCTCGATGTACCCAGCAGCGGCGAGTTCCTGTTTAAGGGACGCCATGTCGAAACGCTGGACCGCGACCAGCGGGCGTTGCTTCGCCGCCGCTATCTGGGCTTCGTGTTTCAGGGCTTCAACCTCTTGTCCCGGACGAGCGCGCTTGAGAATGTCGAACTGCCGCTCCTGTATCGAGGCGAGGACAAGAAGAGCCGCTATGACGCGGGGATGGCGGCGCTCGACAAGGTGGGATTAAAAGAATGGTGGGACCACACGCCCGCTGAACTGTCTGGCGGCCAACAGCAGCGCGTCGCCATTGCGCGGGCAATCGTGACGCAGCCTGCCGTGCTGCTGGCCGACGAGCCTACGGGCAATCTCGATTCGGAGCGATCGATAGAGATCATGGAACTGCTGGCCGACCTCAACCGGAATAGCGGCATTACCGTGATAATGGTCACGCATGAACCCGACATGGCCGCCTATGCCCGCACGATCGTGCATTTCAAGGACGGGCTGGTGGAGCGGATCGATACGGGGGTGACGGCGTGAGAGTGACCTTCTTCAAATCTTCGCCCCTCCGGGGAGAAGGATACGGAGCCTTGGCGACGAAGGCGCCTAGGCGCAGTTGGATGAGGGTGAGAGGCTGCGCGCATCCCCCTCACCCAGCTTCGGCTAGGCAGCGCGCTGCCAAGCCTTCGCAACCCTCTCCCCGGAGGGGCGAGGGAGATCAGGGATGTTAGGGACCACTGTCACCCTGGCGTTCCGGGCGATCAACCGGCACAAGCTGCGCAGCTTCCTGACGACGCTGGGGATCATCATCGGCGTGGCGGCGGTAGTCACCATGGTGACGCTGGGCAATGGCGCGACGGCGGCGGTGCGGGAGCAGATCAGTTCGCTCGGCGCCAATGTGTTGCAACTGCGGCCGGGCCAAGGCTTTGGCCGGGGCGGCGGTGGCCCCCGGCCGCCAGACTTCAAGCCCGCCGACCTGACGGCGATCGAGAATCAGCTGACGGGCGTCCGCGCCGTCGCGCCGCTCGTGCAGTCAAGCGGCACAGCCATCTATGAGGGCAGCAACTGGTCGACCACCGTCTATGGCACGACCGCTTCCTATTTCGAGGTGCAAAGCTGGAAGGCTGACGCGGGCCGTCTCTTCATGCCGGAGGAGGAAGAGGCGGGCAAAGCCGTCTGCATCATCGGCAATACAGTACGCACCAACCTGTTCCAGGGAAGCGATCCCACGGGCAAGCGCCTGCGCATCAAGGGCGTATCCTGTCAGGTCATCGGCGCACTGGCGACACGCGGCCAAGGGGGCTTTGGCGATCAGGACGATGTCGTCGTCATGCCGATCAAGTTCGTGCAGCGCCGCTTCACCGGCGACCGCGACATCAGCCAGATCATGATCGCGGTGGACGATGCCTATGACACCTCCACGGTGCAGTCGAGCCTGGAAGAATTGATGCGCGAACGGCGCAAGGTGAAGCCGGGGGCGGACGATAATTTCAACGTCTTCGATACCAA
Organism: Sphingobium sp. TomTYG75; assembly: GCF_054771635.1. Lineage (NCBI taxonomy): Bacteria > Pseudomonadati > Pseudomonadota > Alphaproteobacteria > Sphingomonadales > Sphingobiaceae > Sphingobium > Sphingobium sp. TomTYG75. The sequence goes on from NZ_BSRE01000001.1 coordinate 282,571, forward strand.
GCAGATCAGCGATACGCTGACGGGGACGACCACCATCCTGACGCAGATCGTCGCGGCGGTAGCGGCGATTTCTCTTCTGGTGGGCGGGATCGGCATCATGAACATCATGCTGGTTTCGGTGACCGAGCGCACCCGCGAGATCGGCATCCGCCTGGCCATCGGCGCTGTCGCGCGGGAAGTGTTGATGCAGTTCCTGGTGGAAGCGATCGTTCTATCCTGCCTGGGCGGGCTGATCGGCCTGATCCTCGCGCTAATCGCGTCGATTGCCATCGCCCCGCTGATGCAGGTGCCTTTCATCTTCGATGTGAAGGTGAACATGATCGCCTTCCTCTTTTCGGCGGCGATCGGGATGGTGTTCGGCTATTTCCCGGCCCGGCGGGCAGCGGCGCTCAATCCTATCGATGCCCTGCGGCACGAATAGGCGCTGTTACAATTTCAGACAGTTGAACCGTCTCATCGGCACAAGCTTGCGACAAGTCCGGCCTAAATCTGTCTTCAACGCCGAAGCAAAGGCGCGACAGATTAAGAGCAAAGGAGCAAGTGAGATGATCAAGAAACTGCTGATGACGCTGGCCGCAACGACGATGGTCGTAAGCCCCATGGTCGCCGCACAGGCGCAGGCCGCGCCGCATCGCGAAATGACCCGCGTCGTCCATCAAGGCCCGCATAGCCGCACCGTAGTCAAGCATAGGGTGGTCAAGCACAAGACGGTCGTGCGCAAGAACGACTATCGCCGCTGGGGCAAGGGTCAGCGCTTCGACCGCCGCTATGCCCGCGATTATCGCGTGATCAACGATTATCGCGACTATCGCCTGAACGCCCCGCCGCGCGGTTATCACTGGGTCCGTTCCGGCAATGACGCAGTGCTGGTCGCGATCACCAGCGGCATCATCGGCGCGGTGATCGGCAGCGCGATCCGTTAAGGCTTCGCTCCACCGAGCGGCCAGAAAGCGCCCCGGGGACCTCTCTCCCTCCGGGGCGCTTCATGATCTATATCAAACATAATGTTTAAACCGTTGAGGATTTAAAACGCTTGGCAAGGGGCTCGATATTTTCCGGGAAGCAACATGTCCTTGTATCAGATCATGTATATCAGCAGCGCGACAGGCGCCGTCTCACCCAGCCAGTGCGCGACGATCGCGCAGGCTGCTTCGCGCAGGAACAGTGGCGACGACGTGACCGGATTGCTGCTCTACAATGGCAAGCGCTTTCTCCAGGTGCTCGAAGGGCCAAAGGACAATGTCGAGCGGATCTACAGCCGGATCGGCCTCGATGACCGCCACCGGGGGCTCGTGATGTTGCGCAAGCAGGAGATCGATGCCCGTGAGTTCGGTGAATGGGGCATGGCCTATGACGACCCCTTCCGTCCTTCCGAGGCTTTGAAGCACAAGGTCGCCGCGTTGCTCGACGGCGCGGGAGCCTCCACGCGGGCGCATTTCATCGGCACGGCCGAGATGCACCGCAACTGAGAAGTCTTCCTTGCCAACCCGGCGCATTTCCGCCATAGGCGCCGCTTCGCGTGGGCCGGGGTGACTCGGATCCTGTGCGAAAAATGCTTGAGACGACAGCCGGAGGGGCGTTCCACATGGGGTGGGCGTCAGCGATCGGCCAACAGATGAGGCAATACCCATGGCTCTTTACGAGCATGTGTTCCTTGCGCGCCAGGATCTGGCACAGGCGCAGGTGGACGCACTGGCGGAAACCGCCACCAAGATCGTCGAGGATAATGCTGGCAAGGTGACCAAGGTGGAAACCTGGGGCCTGCGCAGCCTCGCCTACAAGATCGCCAAGAACCGCAAGGCTCACTATGTGATGCTGAACATCGACGCCCCCGCTGGTGTCGTCGCGGAACTGGAGCGCCAGACGCAGATCAACGAAGACATCATCCGCTACATGACCGTCAAGGTCGATGAGCTGGAAGCTGGCCCGTCGGTCATGATGCGCAAGCAGGAGCGTTCCGAACGTGGTGATCGCGGCCCGCGCGGCGATCGTGGCGATCGTGGCCCCCGCGAAGATCGTGGCCCGCGCCGCGACCGCGAAGAAGCCCCGGCTGGCGAATAAGGAGATCTGAACAATGGCACGCCCGTTTTTCCGCCGCCGCAAGAGCTGCCCCTTCGCCGCCAAGGATGCGCCGAAGATCGATTACAAGGACGTCCGTCTGCTGCAGGGCTTCGTGTCCGAGCGCGGCAAGATCGTCCCCAGCCGCATCACTGCGGTGTCCGCCAAGAAGCAGCGTGAGCTGGCCCAGGCCATCAAGCGCGCCCGTCACCTGGGCCTGCTGCCCTACATCGTGAAGTGAGGGAGTAAGACTCATGGAAATCATTCTCCTCGAACGGATCGAGAAGCTGGGCGCCATCGGTGACGTCGTCACCGTGAAGGACGGTTACGCTCGTAACTTCCTGCTGCCCAACAAGAAGGCGCTGCGCTCCAACAACGCCAACAAGAAGGTCTTCGAAGCCAACCGCGCGAAGATCGAAGCCGACAACGCCGCCCGCCGTGGCGACGCTGAAAAGGCTGCCGAGGGCGTCAACGGCAAGCAGATCGTCCTGATCCGCCAGTCGTCGAACGCCGGCCACCTCTACGGCTCGGTCGCAGTTCGCGACGTCGTGGAAGCGCTGCAGGCTGACGGTGTCACCAACGTCACCAAGGCGATGGTCGTGCTGGAACGCCCGATCAAGACGCTCGGCGTGTTCGACGTCAAGGTTGCGCTGCACCCCGAAGTCGCCGTCACCATTCAGGTGAACGTCGCTCGCTCGCCGGAAGAAGCTGATCTGCAGGCGCAGGGCGTCGACGTGATGGCCGACCTGTTCGAAAAGGACGAGGCTGGCTTCACCGAAGATTATGATCCGAACGCGGAACCCGGCGAAATCGCCGTGGAAGCGGAAGAAGCTCCGGCTGAAGAAGCCTGAGTTTCCACAACGGACCAAAAAAGAAAGCCGCCCCTAACCGGGCGGCTTTTTTGTTGGTTGGTTAGCGGATTGCTGAATGTTGCGATCCTGCTGGAACTGGGTCATTATTTACATAGGAAAGCCGCTAGGAAGCCAGATTGTCGAAGCGGTTTCCTGTCCAAAAGACAGAGCCCTTCGCCAAGCCTAAGCGAACGGACGGGTCGGAGTAAAATTCGGCCCAGGCGCCCACCCGATAGCGCTTCAATAATCGATGCGGATCTGCACCTGCGAGACATCGACGCCTGCGTGTTTCGCGACTTCCCGCTTCGCTGAGTCGATGACATCATGAAGCTGCTGACCCAGACGGGCATTCCCCGCCCCTGCAGGACCGTGGGACGGCGCGACCGCCTCACCCACAAGCAACTGCTGCTCGGTCAGGCCGAATGCCTGGGCGAGGGCGATCAGGCTCCTGCGCCGGGGCATGGTCTTGCCCACTTCCCACGCCCAGAGCGAGGGCTTGCTGAAACCCGTCAACCTGGAAAGCGCTTCCCGGCTGAGGCCGCGTTCGCGGCGCAACCGGCGCAGACGCGCAGGAAACATTTCAGGGCTTTGCGCATCGGCGGCATGGTCGATCGGCCTGCCATTGCTGCGCACCGTGCTGCGAAGCCGGGTCGCGCTGACAGCGGCTTGGGGGAGCGCCTCATCGAAACGGCATCCAAATAACGGTTCATCCTGCCACACGACGCGGGCGGAGACGGAACCCGCTTCGGGCAGGGACAAAAGCACGCCTTGGCCAAGCTGCAGTTTTGAGCTGGTTTCAATCAGCATCCCCGCCGTGGAGATATCGTGAACCACGACGTCGGCCGATCCCTCGCCCAGTGCTTCGGCCACCTCAAGGCGAATGGGCCAACGAATATCGGCGCGCTTGTCGCCGGACTCGGGGGATTGCTCCATGATCGGATCGATAGCCATGCTATGATACTCGCATTTAACGGGTTTACAGTAAGTTAATGCCTGAAGCGGGTTGGACCGATCCGAGCCATTCTTCCCCGCCCCATTCTGTTCAGCCGTCATCCCGTACCCGGATGAAAATAACAGCCCCCTTTCCTCTTTACCCTATCCTGCTCTATGGCGAAGGCCATATTTCCGAAGGGGACCGACAACTTGATCCTAGACCTTGCCGCCGCGGCTTCGGGCGCCATTCGTTTCGATCAACTGGGGCTAAGCCCGGTCGCGCTCGACCTCGGCTTCTTCACGCTCAAATGGTACAGCCTCGCCTATCTGGCGGGCATATTGATCGGCTACTGGTATCTGCTGAAACTCATCGCCCAGCCGGGTTCTCCCATGGCGCGGCGGCATGCCGATGACATGATCTTCTATGCTACGCTCGGCATCATTATCGGCGGGCGGCTGGCCTATGTTTTCTTCTACCAGCCCGAAATCCTGGGCAATCCGCTCGACATCTTCAAACTGTGGAACGGGGGCATGTCCTTTCATGGCGGGGCGGCTGGCGTATCGCTCGGCATCCTCTACATGGCGCGGAAGGAAAAGCTGTCATGGCTGCGCATCCATGATTTTGTCGCATGCTGCGTCCCCTTCGGGCTGTTTTTCGGCCGCCTCGCCAACTTCGTGAATGGCGAGCTGTGGGGCAAGGAAACGGATGTGCCGTGGGCGATCATCTTCCCGACCGGTGGCCCCTTCGCCCGCCATCCGAGCCAACTTTACGAAGCCTTTTTCGAAGGTATCATACTGTTCCTCATCCTCGCCTTCGCCTTCTGGAAGACGCGCGCCCGCTACAAGCCGGGAATGCTGGTGGGGATTTTCCTGCTGGGCTACGGCATATTCCGTTTCGGCGTGGAATATTTCCGCGAAGCTGACGCGCAGTTGATGGAATTTGCCGCGCGAACCGGCCTTCACATGGGCCAGTGGTTGTGCGTTCCGATGATCCTCGGCGGCCTATACCTGATAGCAACCGCAAAGGGCCGCCGCGTTCGCGTGGAGCCGATCGCGGGGAGCGCGAGTGTCAGCTGAACCGCTGACCCTCGCCCAGCGTCTGGCTCGGCAGATTGACGCCGGGGGGCCAATCTCGGTCGCACACTATATGGCCGAGGCGAACCAGCATTATTATGGCACGCGCGATCCTCTGGGAGCGGCAGGCGATTTCACCACCGCGCCGGAGATCAGCCAGATGTTCGGCGAACTGGTCGGCCTGTGCCTGGCAGACCTGTGGATGCGATCGGGCAGCCGCCCGAATGCACTTTATGTTGAGCTTGGTCCGGGGCGCGGCACCCTCGCGTCCGATGCGCTGCGCGCCATGGGCAGCGCGGGGTTAACGCCCCAACCCCATTTCGTGGAAACCAGCCAGACCCTGCGCGAGCGGCAACGCGCGCTCGTCCCGAACGTCTTTCATCATGACAGCGTCGCCGCCTTGCCGGACAATGCGCCGCTGCTGGTCGTCGCGAACGAGTTTTTCGACGCCCTGCCCGTCCGCCAGATCATCCGTTTGGGTGACGAATGGCGCGAGCGGGTGGTGATCTGCCCTGATGAGGCCGACTCGAACCGCTTCGAGGCCGGGCCGGGCTATCGGCGGGTCGAATCGGGCATTCCCACCATCGCGGCAGACGCTCCTGAAGGAGCGATTATTGAAATACCGCTGGCTGGGACCGCCATCGCACTGGAACTGGCGCAGCGGATCGCACGGCAAGGCGGCGCCGCGATCATCATCGACTATGGCTATGAAGGTCCAGCGATCGGCGACACGTTGCAGGCCGTGCGCAAACACCAGTTTGCGGACCCTTTCCTGGAACCGGGCGAAAGCGATCTTACCACCCATGTCGATTTCACCATGATCGGCAATATGGCGCGGCAGGCGGGCCTGCGAGTGCTGGGGCCGGTGAACCAGGGTGAGTTGCTGCGAAAGCTAGGCATTGATGCGCGGGCGGATCAGCTCGCGCGCACATCTCCCGCGCGGGCGGCGGAGGTGGAAGCTGCGCGGCTGCGGCTGACTGCCGAGGACGCCATGGGGACGCTGTTCAAGGCGATGGCCTGGGTGCATCCGGATTGGGCGGAACCGGCGGGATTTGAGAGGTAAGATCAGTCTCTCGCCGTCGCTCGAAACCAACGGAGGCGGGAAAACTACGCTTCCTCAATCTTCCTGATGATAACGGCTCAACCGGCGAATGAAGCCGATAAGGCCGGTCTGGCGGCTGCGCTTCATGCGCTCTGCATGAAGGATTGTCTGAACCCGCCTGAAGCAATCCTCCGCATCGACATTGCAGAGAACATAATCATAGCCATCCCAATGCGCGATTTCATTGGCGGCGCGGGACATGCGACCTTCGATCACTTCCTCGCTGTCGGTCGCACGGCCGCGCAGGCGGCGTTCCAGCTCTTCCATGGAGGGAGGCAGGATGAACACGCGCACGACATCGCCCCCGGCGATCTGGTGCAGCTGCTGAGCGCCCTGCCAGTCGATGTCGAAAAGAACGTCGCGGCCGCTCTTCAACATGGCCTCGACAGGCGCGCGCGGCGTGCCGTAGCGCTGGCCAAAGACGTGCGCCCATTCGAGAAATTCATGCTCCGCCGTCATCCGGCGAAATTCCTCCAGATCGACGAAATGATAGTCCTTGCCGTCCACTTCGCCCGGACGCATCGGCCGCGTGGTGGCGGAAACGGACATGGCAAGGTCCGACTCAGCAGCCAGGAGCTTGCGCGCGATGGTGGATTTGCCCGCGCCAGAAGGCGAGGAAAGAACGAAGAGCACGCCACGCCGCTTGAAATCGGGCGCCTCTATAGGGATGCTGTCGGCCATGGCCGCTAGTGACGCCGTGGAACGCGTTTGGCAAGAGGCCGTGAAGGGGGACGATTGTTGAGACGCAAGGCACTACGCAACCGCCGGGGCTTCGTTGCCGCCGGGATCATCGTACTGCTGACCTGCACGCTGCTGTTCCTGATGGCGCGACCGCCCATCTGCACTTGCGGCCATGTCGAGCTTTGGCATGGGGCGCTGGACAGCGGCAACAGCCAGCATATCGCGGATTGGTACAGCCTCAGCCATGTGATCCACGGCTTCGTCTTTTACGCAGGGGCGTGGGCGTTGACGCGGCGGCAACCGGTTGGCCCACGCTTTGCGCTGGCGGTGCTGGTCGAATCCGTCTGGGAGATATTGGAGAACTCGCCGATCATCATTGACCGCTACCGCGCGGCGACGATCGCTTTGGGCTATAGTGGCGACAGCATCCTGAATTCGATGAGCGATATCGGCATGATGGCGTTCGGCTTCCTCTTCGCGGCCCGTGCGCCGGTCGCGGTGACGATATGCGCTGGCATCGCACTGGAAATCATCGCGCTAGTGGCGATCCGCGACAATCTGACGCTTAACGTGCTGATGCTTGCCTGGCCGATTGAAGCCGTAAAAAGCTGGCAGTCAGCCCTTTAGGCCTTTTTCGTGCGGGCTTCGGTGATCGGCACCGGTTCGTTGCTAAGATCAGGCAGCGCTTTCACCGCACGTTTGCGATCGACTTCGCGCTTGGTCTCATAGGCTTTGCCCGCCAGATAAGCGCCGGTGACGAACAGCGCGCCCATCGGATAGCGCATGATCAACCGCTTGGCGCCCATGCCCGCGACGAGTCCGACCACGCCCTTCTTTCCGGTCGCCGCAGCAACGCGGGCCGCGACGACGGCCGCGCCCAGCCGTGCCGTCTTTCGCAGCAGCCCTGCCTTGCGCGGCGGGCGGACGGTGACAAGCGGCTGTTTGGACGTGATCTTCTTCATATGGCGATCAATGTATCGCAGGACGGGCGGTTCCGCCAGTTCACACCATATTTTCCGGCCGGACCAGCCGATCAAAACTTTCCTCATCGATCAGGCCAAGGGCGAGGCCCGCCTCTTTGAGCGTGAGCCCTTCTGCATGCGCATGTTTCGCGATCTTCGCGGCATTGTCATAGCCGATCTCGGGCGCGAGGGCCGTCACCAGCATCAGCGACCTGTCGACCAGCTCGGCAATGCGCTTCTCGTTCGCCTCCAGCCCCTCGACGCAGCGTTCGGCAAAGCTGTCCATGCCGACGCTCAGCAGATGGATGGAACGCAGAACGGCAGCGCCGATCATCGGTTTGAAGACATTTAATTCCAGATGTCCCTGAAGGCCGCCGACCGTGACGGCCTGATGGTTGCCGATCACCTGTGCGGCCACCATGGTTAGCATTTCGCACTGGGTCGGATTGACCTTGCCCGGCATGATCGAACTACCCGGTTCATTGGCGGGAAGGTCCAGTTCGCCGAGCCCGGAACGCGGCCCGCTGCCAAGCAGGCGGATGTCGTTCGCGATTTTGGTGAGCGCGACGGCCAGCGTGGCGAGGGTCGACGAGAGATGCACCAGCGGGTCGTTGGAGGCGAGCGCTTCGAACTTGTTGTCGGCCGTGCGGAACGGCAGGCCGGTGATCGCCGCGATCTCCTTGGCCATGGCGACGTCGAAGCCCTCGGGGGCGTTGAGCCCAGTGCCCACCGCCGTTCCACCCTGAGCCAGCGCCATCATCCCGTGCATCACGGCAGGCTCGATCCGATTGCGACAGCGATACAGCTGATGCGCATAGCCCGAAAATTCCTGCCCCAGCGTCAGCGGCGTCGCGTCCTGAAGATGGGTGCGGCCGATCTTCACGATGCCACCCCATGCCTCCGCTTTATCGTCCAGAGCCTTATGGAGCCGGTCGAGCGCGGGAAAGAGCTGCTCCGTCGCGGCGCGGGCGGCGGCGATGTGAAGCGCGGTCGGAAAGCTGTCGTTGGACGACTGCCCCATATTCACATGATCATTGGGGTGAACCGGGGATTTGCCACCCCGCTTGCCAGTCAGCGCTTCGTTGGCGATGCCCGCGATCACCTCATTCACATTCATGTTGGATTGGGTCCCGCTGCCGGTCTGCCAGATGACGAGGGGGAATTGGTCGTCATGATCGCCCGCGATCACTCGGGCGGAGGCCGCCTCTATCGCCTCGGCCAGTTCCGGCGCCAATCCTTCCGCGCGATTGACCCGCGCCGCAGCCTGTTTGACGATGGCGAGCGCGTGGACGATCCCGATGGGCATGCGCTCCATCGCTCCGAAGGGGAAATTTTCGATGCTGCGTTGGGTCTGCGCGCCCCAATAGGCGCTTGCGGGCACTTCTATGGCGCCGATGCTGTCGGTTTCGGTGCGGCTTTCCATGCAAAGGCTCCCGGAACGTAAAGTCAGGTAGCCAATCTGGGAGGTAAGGCGGCTATCCGCCAGCCCTTATTTCTTCTTGCCGAAATCCACAGTCACGACGTTGGAGCCGTCTTCGGTCGTGACCAGCGGCGCGTCATTCTCCGCTTCCTCATGCGGCTCGGGCAGTCCGTCCGACTGCACCTGGAATTGGAGCGCGAAATTCACTGCGGGGTCCACGAAGGCTGTGATGGCGGCAAAGGGTATTACAAGATGCGACGCAACCTGATTGAATGTCAGGCTGACCTCGAACCCGTCGCTGCTGACTTTCAGATCCCAGAATTTATTCTGAAGGACGATCGTCATCTCGTCCGGGAACCGTTCCACCAATTGCTTGGGGATCGCGACTCCGGGAGCCTGCGTCTTGAAGGTGATGTAGAAATGATGCGAACCCGGCAGACCGCCAGAATGCTCGACTTCGCCAAGCACGCGGCCGACCACGGCACGCAGCGCCTCCTGCACGATTTCGTCGTAGGGAATCAGGCTGTCAGGCAAGTCGTCGCTCATCCCCCATTGTCCTAACGGCGCGGCGCGGCTGGTCAAGTGCGCCCCGCACATGCAACGCCACATTGCATGCCACCCCCACTTCGGTATAGGGCGCAGCCATGCGCACGGCCGAAATTCACCGCAACACTGCGGAAACGCAGATCGACGTGACCGTCAATCTCGACGGAACGGGCATCTATACCGTCTCCACCGGCATCGGCTTTCTCGATCACATGATCGAGCAGCTGTCGCGGCATTCGCTGATCGACATGACGGTCAGCACGGTCGGCGACCTGCATGTCGACCAGCATCACACGACCGAGGATACGGCAATCGCCATCGGCGAGGCTGTTGCCAAGGCCCTGGGCGACAAGCGCGGCATCACCCGCTACGGCAGCGTCTATTCGCCGATGGACGAGACGCTTTCGCGCGTGTCGCTCGACATTTCTGGCCGTCCCTGGCTGGTGTTCAACGCGCCCTTCACCGTGCAGCGCCTGGGCGAATGGGACACCGAGATGATCGAACACTGGTTCCACAGCTTCGCGCAGGCTGCCGGGATCACGCTGCACGTCGAAAATCTCTATGGCAGCAACAATCACCACATCGTCGAAAGCTGCTTCAAGGGGCTCGCCCGCGCGCTGCGGCAGGCGGTTGAGATTGACCCGCGCAAGGCGGACGCCATCCCGTCCACCAAGGGGATGTTGTGACTGCGCTAGCCCTCATCGACTACGGCGCAGGCAACCTCCATTCGGTCCATAATGCCCTGCGCAAGGCGGGGGCGGAGGATGCCGTCATCACCGCCGACCCTGAGGTAGTGGCGAAGGCTGACCGCATCGTCCTGCCGGGCGTAGGTGCCTTCCGCGCGTGCATGGATGCGCTGTCCGCCATTCCCGGCATGATCGGCGCGATGAACGAGGCAGTGGGCCAACGCGGCACGCCCTTCCTTGGCGTGTGCGTCGGCATGCAACTGCTCGCTGATGCAGGCGAAGAGTTCGGACGGCATGAAGGATTGGGCTGGATTCCCGGCACGGTTCGGCGGATCGAGCCGACCGACCCCGCGATCAAGGTGCCGCACATGGGCTGGAACAAGGTCGTGCTGAACGGCGCGCCGCCCCTGCTGGAGCCGGGCGAAGCCTATTTCCTGCACAGCTACCATTTCGAAGCGGCCGACCCCGCCCATGTCGCGGCCATCACCGATCATGGCGGCCCGCTGGTCGCTGCCGTCGCCCGCGACACGATCATCGGTTGCCAATTCCATCCGGAAAAGAGCCAGACCTATGGCCTTTCCTTCCTCTCCCGTTTCCTGAAGTGGCGTCCGTGACCCCACTTCGCCGCCCGTTCGGATATTGATATGAACCTGATCGTCTTTCCCGCAATCGACCTCAAAGGCGGACAGGTCGTCCGTCTGGCCGAGGGCGACATGAACCGCGCCACCGTCTATGGCGACGACCCCGCCGCGCAGGCGCTGATCTTCGCGGAGGCAGGGGCCGAGCATCTGCATGTCGTGGACCTCGATGGCAGCTTTGCGGGCCATGCGGTCAATGCCGAAGCAGTGGAGCGCATCGTCGAAGCCTTCCCCGGCCATGTCCAGCTAGGCGGCGGCATCCGCAATCGCGAGGCTGTGGAGCGCTGGTTCGACCTTGGCGTATCACGCATCGTTATCGGCACGGCCGCATTAAAGGACCCAGCTTTCGTGAAAGCGGCAGCGCGCGACTTTCCGGGTGGGATCGTGGTTGCCGTCGATGCACGTGACGGCTTCGTCGCGACCGATGGCTGGGCCGAAAAGTCCGACATGCCCGTCGCGGACCTCGCCCGCCGGTTCGAGGATGCGGGCGTCGCCAGCCTCCTCTTCACGGACGTAGGCCGGGACGGCTTGCTCAAGGGCTGCAATATCGACGCGACCGTCGAGTTGGCGCGCGGCACGGATATTCCGGTCATCGCCAGCGGCGGCGTGGCGGGGATCGCGGACATTCGCGTGCTCAGCCTGCATGCCGACGAAGGCATCGAAGGCGTCATCACCGGGCGCGCGCTTTATGATGGGCGGCTGGACCTGAAGGCGGCGCTGGCGATCGCGAAGGCTGCGGCGTGACGAACCGGTTCCTCCCCGGCGTTCGCTCCGAGCGCAGTCGAGAAGCTCTAACTCAGCAGTTCTCGACTACGCTCGAACCGAACGGATGTTGGGAATTCGAAGCATGACCGTCTGCACCCGCGTCATCCCTTGCCTCGACGTCGCCAATGGCCGCGTGGTGAAGGGCGTGAACTTTGTCGACCTGCGCGACGCTGGCGATCCAGTCGAGCAGGCGCGGGTCTATGACGCGGCTGGCGCGGACGAGCTGTGCTTCCTCGACATCACCGCCACCCATGAGGCGCGCGGCACCATATTGGACGTGGTGCGCCGCACCGCTGAAGTCTGCTTCATGCCCGTCACCGTCGGCGGCGGCGTGCGCAGCCCGGAAGATGCGCGAGCCCTGCTGCTCGCGGGCGCCGACAAGGTGGCCGTCAACAGCGCCGCAGTGGCGCGCCCCGAAGTCGTGGCCGACATCGCCGACCGCTTCGGCAGCCAGTGCATCGTCGGATCGGTCGACGCCCGGCGCGTCGGCAACAACCGCTGGGAAATCTTCACCCATGGCGGTCGCAAGCCGACCGGCATCGACGCGGTCGAACATGCGGTAAGGCTGGCGCAACTCGGTGCGGGCGAACTGCTCGTCACTTCCATGGACGGGGACGGCACGAAACAAGGCTATGACCTCGCCCTCACCCGCACCATCGCCGACGCGGTTTCCGTTCCCGTTATCGCCAGCGGCGGTGTCGGCACGCTCCAGCATCTGGTCGAAGGCGTGATCGAAGGTCATGCCAGCGCAGTGCTCGCCGCCTCCATCTTCCACTTTGGCCAGCACACGGTAGCCGAAGCGCATCAGGCGCTTGCCGCTGCGGGCGTACCCGTCCGTTCGCGATGAACAACTTTTCATTGACGCATTTGGCGGTGAAGGCTTGATGGACGGCATGCGCTCGACACTCTTCGATCTTGAAAAGACCATCCGGCAACGGCGGACGGCTGACCCGTCCCAATCCTATGTGGCCAAGCTGACCGCACGAGGCCGGGGCAAGATCGCTCAGAAGGTCGGCGAAGAAGCCGTGGAGACGGTGATCGCCGCCATGGCATCCGATCGCGAAGGCGTGATCGGCGAAAGCGCGGATTTGCTGTTCCACCTGATGGTTCTCCTGGCAGACCTCGACATTCCGCTGGACGCTGTGCTCGATGAACTGGACCGCCGGGAAGGCGTATCCGGGATCGCGGAGAAGGCTGCGCGCCCGCGAGATTGATACACAGCCGGAAAGAAATCCGCCCATCGGCGTTTCCTGATCTGCCTCAAGGCAAACAGGGAGAACGACGGCATGGTAAGAACGATCGCGGGCGGCATATTGGGCGGCTTCGCTCTTTTCGTGATCCGCTTCCTCTTCTGGCAGACGCCGCTAAGCGCTCTTGCCTTTCACCGCACGGGTGAAGCCCCCGGCGCGAACCTTCAGGCGGCACTGGCGCAGTCTCTGACGCAGACCGGAACCGGCGTCTATATCGTCCCCGATCCGGCGACTGCGCAGGGCACCATCCTGTATGGCAAGGGGCCAATTGCGACGATCTTCTACAACAATAGCGGCTTTCCGGTGACGGATAGTGCCGCGCTGATCGGCGGGCTCATCCTCGCCCTGATCACCGGGGTACTCATCGCCCTGGCGCTGAGATTCGCGGCGGTGGACTTCGGCAACCGGGCGCGCATTGCCCTGCTTTCCGCGCTCGCGGCCGTGCTTTGGCTGGACATAGGCCAAGCCGTCTTCAACCACGCGCATTGGGGATATAGTCTCTACCTCGCATTCAGCGACTTCATCGCGCTGGCTGCCGCAGGACTTATCGCGGCTCGACTGATCGTGACGGCTCCTGCCGCATCGGTTAACGCTACGACGATGCACTAAGCCTCGTACCCGCCTCCTCCGCCAGCCGGATCATGCAGGCGGCGTGACGCTCTGCCACCACCATCCTGTCCTCGCCATAACCCCCACCCATGGTACTGGCGAGCGGGACGCCCCGGCGACGCGCTTCCCGCATGACGGTGCGGTCCCGCTCTTCCAACCCCGCATCGCTCAGCGCCAATCGCCCCAGCCTGTCGTCAGCATGCGGATCGACACCGGCCTGGTACAGGATCAGGTCAGGGCCAAAACTATCCAGCGTCTGGGGCAGCACTTCCATCAACGCCGCGAGATAATCCGCGTCGCCCACGCCATCGGGAAGCGCCACGTCCAGCGACGACCGCATCTTGCGCACGGGGAAATTCTTCTCCGCATGGACGGACAGCGTGAAAACATCGTCCCGCCCCTCCATCAGCTGTGCGGTGCCATCACCCTGATGCACGTCGAGATCGACAATCAACACCCGCCGCACATCCCCTTCCCCGATCAGGCGATTCGCCGCGATGGCCAGGTCATTGAACACGCAATAGCCCGCGCCGCTCTCGTAAAGCGCATGATGGCTGCCCCCGGCCGCGTTGGCGGCATAGCCATGAACGATCGCCAGCTTTGCCGCCGCCCAGGTTCCGCCGGGAGACAGCATCGACCGCAGCATCACCCGATCATTCACCGCAAAACCGATCCGCCGTTCCTTTTCGGGCGGCACATTCAGACTGGCAACCTCCTCCACATAGGCCTCGTCATGGACGGCTTCTATCCAGTGGCGGGGCATGATCGCGGGTTCATGGACGGTAAAGGCGGCGCCACTTACCCTAAGTGCTTCCATAACCAGCCCATATTTATCAAAACGAAAGCGGCTGCCGCCTGTGGCAGGGGAAACATAGGCAGGATGGTGAACGACATGGAGCATCATCTTTTTTCCGCGATCATAAGTTTGAACGATGAGGGCTTTGCGCTATCTGGTCCAGCATGAACCGTCCCAATTTGATCCGTCTCAGCCTCAGCTCCCTCATGGGCCTTGCCGCGACACCTGTGCTCGCGCAGCCGCCTGCAGTTGTGCCGACGCTGCCCGCGCCCGCTCCGCCGGTCATCGCGCCGCCCGCCGTGGTGACGCCGCCGCCGGTGCCGATTCCGGCTCCATCGGCCGCGCAGCAGGCTTGGCTCAACAATTGGTTGAAGGGCGGCGCTGAACAGGGCCTGATGGCGCGCAACAAGGCGACCGGCGTCCTGAGTGGGGACGGGTTGGTCACCGCCGTTCTCGACAGGGCCAAGGCGCTCAGCACCGGCAGGGTCGATACCGCCGACTTCCTGGACATCTGGGCCTTGCGCCCTGCGGCCGTCGATCCGCGCCCCGGCCTTGCCCGCGCCATTGCCGAAGACCGCCTGCCGCAATGGGCGGCCAGCCTGACGCCGCCCTATTCGGGCTATGAGGGGCTGCGCCGGGGCCTTGCCAATTATGAGCAAATCCGAGACGCCGGGGGCTGGCCGGTCCTCGGCGCGAAATCCGCGCCCGATGCGGTGCGCAAACGCCTCGCCATCGAGGACAAGAGCGTTCAGCCCGACGAAAAGCTGTCCGACGCGCTTCAGCGGGCGCAGCGCCGCTATGGGTTGAATCCCACCGGCCTGCTGGACGCCCGCACGCTCAAGGAACTCAATGTTCCGGTGGAGGAGCGCATCGCCGCCATCATGGCGAATATGGAACGCTGGCGCTGGATGCCGCGCCAGTTGCCGGTCAACCGCGTGCAGGTGAACATCGCCGCCGCCGTTCTCACCCTGTTCGAAGGCGATCAGCCCGTCACCTCTATGCGGGCGGTCACCGGATCGCCGGACAATGCGACGCCGATGCTGACATCCAGCATCCATTCGATCGTCGTCAATCCGCCATGGAACGTGCCTTCCTCCATCGCGAAGAAGGAATTGTGGCCCAAGGGCCGCGCCGCCCTGCTGCGCCAGGGCTACAAGATCGTCGGCACGCCTGAGACCGGGGAGCGGATCGTTCAGCCAGCGGGTCCCGGCAGCGCGCTCGGGCGGTTGAAGTTCGACTTCAACAATCCCTTCGCCGTCTATCTGCACGACACGCCTGCGCGCGCGAAATTCTCAAGCTATGACCGGCTCGCCAGCCATGGCTGCATCCGGCTTGAAAAGCCCGTTCCGCTCGCGGAATTGATGCTGCAAAGCGACCCCAACCTTGCTGGGAAGGTGCAGTCTCTGATCGACACCGGCAAGACGCAGCGCGTGCAATTGCCCAAGGAAGTGGCGGTGTATCTGCTCTACTGGACCGCCTTCGCCAGCAGCAACGGCACCATGAACTTCCGGTCTGACCCCTATGGCTGGGACAAGCTGCTCGCCCAGAAGATCGAGGCATCCAGCCGCCGGCTAGATCCCACCGCCGCCCCGGCGCCCACCATCGCATCGAAGGACTAAGACCCCATGCGCAAGATTGCCCTCACCGTCCTCGCTGGCGCCCTCGCCCTCTCCGCCTGCGGGAAAAAGGAAGAGCAAACGCCCGCGACTAACAATATGGTCGAACCTCCGGTTGAAAATGTAATCATCGAGGAACCGGAAGCTCCGCTGCCGCCAGCCAACAACGCTGTGCAAGCCCCGGAACCCGCGCCGCCGCCAAGCATTACCGAGAAACAGCAGATCCAGGACGATGCGGAAGCCACCGGCATGACCGCACGGCTGGACCAGTCGGCCGAGGGAAGCAACTCGTCCAATTGAGCCGAAGGCTGGCTGCCTTCGGACGAATGGCGGCCGCCCATTTGCACCCTGCCCTTTAAGCGGGCGCAGAGCTTTGCTATATTGCGATTTATGGATCGTCGCAGTTTTACGAAGGCCGCTTTAAGCGGACTCGCCTTTTCATTCCTAGCAGACAGCGCCGGACGCGCGGCCGTGACGGCCATGCCACAGCCTGCCGCACCAGTGCCGCCGCCTGTTACCCCGCATCCGGTTACGCCTTTGGCGCAGCAGCCCTATGCTCGGCTGCTGGACCGGGCAAAGGCGGCGCTGGACGAACATGCCCATATGTTCGAGCTGCGCGACCGGATCGCGCTGGCCGATTTCAACGCCCCTTCGCGTGAGTTGCGCTTCCACATCGTCGATCTCGTCGGCGGTCATTCCAGCTCCTATCTGGTGGCTCATGGCCGGGGGTCCGATCCGGGACATTCCGGTTGGCTGCAAACATTCTCCAACGAACCCAATTCGCTGGCGAGTTCGGCGGGCGCGTACAAGACCGGACAAATTTACGAAGGACAGCACGGCCGCGCCATGCGGCTGGCAGGGCTCGATTCGCAGAACAACAATGCCGAGATGCGCGCCATCGTGATCCACGGCGCCGACTATGTGAGCGAAGATCATATCGCGTCATGGGGCAAAATCGGCCGCAGCGAAGGCTGCTTCGCCGTCGCCCAGCACATGTTGCCGCAACTGCTCGGGCTGCTTGGCCCGGGCCGCATGGTTTATGCGAACAAGCTCACGGCAATGGGCGCTTGAAGAGGGGCGCACGCACCGCTGGCAAGAATCTTAGACCCCCGCTCTAGTTAATCAGCTTTTCCTCACCCCGTTCGCCCTGAGCCTGTCGAAGGGCTCTATTTCTTTTAAGAAAGTGGAGGGCTTCGACAAGCTCAGCCCGAACGGGATTAAAAGGTGGTGCCGGTTAAATCCAACTCTGATCTATCGCGCAACCAACTCGCAAAAGCGTCGGGCCACGGCGAACTCATCCCGCCGTCTGGCTGATCGGGCCGCGGCTTCTGCGTCCTCGCCCCACTGTTCGACTTCCCAAGCCTCATCTATTTGTGACGCGGTCCAGATCGCATCGGCATCATGTCCGCCCTCGACGATCGCCAGGCCGCAGACCAGCGAACCCGACAGGGTCACGAGCGTGGACAATCCCGCTAGCGTGAAAGGATCATAGACTTTCACCGCCGCATCCAGCCGCTCCAAAGTCTCTGGCGGCTGATCGACCGGAATGATGCCTTGGGTCACGCGAAACGTGACGTCATAACGCCGCCGCGCCCAGTCCAGCAGCGGGTCCCACGCCGCCGCCTCCCGCGACACCAGTTCCGCAGGCCCTTCGGCGCGATAGCAGAGCAGGTCGCTGGTTCCATAATTGGCGATGCCCGAAGCGAAGCTCTCGCGATTGGGCGCAATCTGGTCGATGGCCCCGTTGGCAAGGCCCGTGAAGGGCATAGAGCGCGGATCGACCATATCACCCTGGCCGCGCCATTCCTCGGCCACAGCCTCCGCCAATCCCGTGGTCGGCAACGCCAGCGCCGCGCGCGCGGGCGTTCGCACCGGACGCCCGTCCAGCTGGATCTCATGCCCAGCCTCGCCGGAAATCACCGCGACATCCTTGTAGAAGCGCCTCATTGTGGCGGCTTCCGGAACAGGGCCAACAGCAGACGCGGCACGATGATGAACTGAAACAGGCCGACCAGCACGAATATCATGCCCATCGCCTTGGCCTTGCTGCCCTGCACCCAGCTAAAACGCTCCATCAGGATGAGGAAGCCGAACATCACGAGCAGGGCACCCGAAAGGCGGAACATGCCAAGCGCGAAGTGACGCTGGCGCGCGACCTTTTCAGGATCGACGGGAGGGGGAGGAGGAAAATCGGTCATGCTGCGCGGATATGGTTCCTGAGTTCATCGCTGTCCATCGCCACGGCATGCGCGCCAGCGGCAATGAGATCGGCGGGCAGATGATAGCCCCAGCCGACCCCCAACGCCCTCGTTCCCGCGCTCAGCGCCATGTCGATGTCATAGCTGGTGTCGCCGATCATCACCGTCGTTTCCGGACTCGCGCCCGCTTCCGCCATGGCGGTCAGCAGCATGGACGGATGCGGCTTGGACGGATGCCGGTCGGCAGTCTGAAGCGTCACGAAATGCGCGTCGATGCCATGATGCGCCAAGCAGAGAGTCAGCCCACGATCCGACTTGCCCGTCGCCACGCCCAGCAGCCATCCGTCGGCATCCATTTCCCGGATCAACTCGGCTATCCCCGGATATAGCGGCTCCGACACTGCATTATCGCGGCGCATCTGCTGGAAAGCGCGCTTGTAGCTTTCCGACAGATGGTCATGGAAATCCGCTTCCGCTTCCGGCAGCAGTCGCGCGATCGCCAACGGCAGCGAGAGGCCGACCACGGACAGGATCGTATTCCGGTCAGGCGCTGTCAGCTTCTCGCCCTCAAACGCCAGCGTCATGGCGGCGCAAATGCTGTGCTGGCTATCGACCAGAGTGCCGTCGCAATCGAAAACGGCGAGGCGGTTGCTCATTTCTTGCGGGGGCTCGCGCTACCACCCGATCCGCGCGACCGCCGTTCCCCACGACGCTCCTTGCGCACTTGCTTGGCATGGGCGCGCGCCGCCTTCTTCTCATCCTCGCGGGTCGGCGCGCGGGCGATTTCCTCGTCCAGCGGCAGGTCGCCCGCGTTGATGTCAAAGCCCAGCGATATCAGGCTCGCCGCGAAATGCTCGGGCAGGTCGGCGCGCACATCGACCCGGCCACCATCGGGATGATCGACACGGATGCGGCGGGCATGCAAATGCATCTTCCGACTGATCGAGCCGGATAGGAACGCTTCCTTGCCGCCATATTTGCCGTCGCCGACAATCGGATGCCCGATGGCCGCCATATGCACGCGCAACTGGTGCGTGCGGCCCGTATGCGGTTGCAGTTCGACCCAGGCGGCCCGGTTCCCCGCGCGTTCGATCACGCGGTAGCGCGAGCGGGCGGGCAAGCCCTCTTCCTCATCGACATGCATTTTCTCGCCGCCCGTACCGGGCTGCTTGGCGATCGGCAGTTCGATCATGCCGTCATTGATCGAGGGCACGCCCATGACGATCGCCCAATAGACCTTGCGAGCGGTGCGGCTGGAAAAAGCCTTAGCGAAATAGGCTGCCGACCGCGCCGTGCGGGCGACCAGCAACGCGCCGGACGTGTCCTTGTCCAGCCGATGGACCAGCTTGGGCCGCTGATCCAGCTCATATTCCAAAGCGTCGAGCAGGCCATCGACATGCTCATCGGTCTTGGTGCCGCCCTGCGTCGCCAGGCCCGGCGGCTTGTTGATGACGATCGCCTGCGCGTCGCGATGGATCACCATATTCTGTGCGAAACTGATCTGGTCTTCGCTCAATTCCGGCCGAACGCGGCGCGGCTTGGCGGTCTCGGCGGCTTTGGGCTCGGCGGGAGGAACGCGGATCAGCTGGCCCTCGGCCACCCGATCGCCCGGCGCGGCGCGCGCGCCATCGACCCGCAACTGACCCGTACGAGACCAGCGCGACACGCTGTTGAAGCCGATGTCCGGCAAATGCCGCTGGAACCAGCGATCCAGCCGGATGCCATCATCATCCGCGCCCACGCGGAACTGACGCACGTCCAGCGAAACGCCTTTACCCGCAGCAGCAGCCTTGGGCGCAGCAACCTTAGGCGTTGTGGCCTTGGCCAGAGCAGGCTTGGCGGCAGTTTTCGCCGGTGACTTGTGCGCATCAGGCTTGCGCGCGCGCGCCGCCTTTGCGCCACCACGGGCGCGGCCGGGTGCGCCAGCGCCGGGCTTGCCCCCACGCGAAGGGCCGGAAGGCTTGCCGGGAGGACGCCCCTTCATGCGACGCTCCGCATCATGCCAAGGCCAAGGACGAGCGCACCGACCGCCGCGATGACTGACAGGGCGGCATAGCTCATCGCCATGCCCATCTGCCCGCGCTCAATCATCAGCACGGTCTCCAGACTGAAGGAAGAAAAGGTTGTGAACCCGCCAAGCAGCCCGACCGCCAGCAACAGGCGCAGGGCCTCACCCGACGCGCTGCCGAACCGTGCCAGCCATCCGGCAAGCAGACCCATGGCAAAACCGCCCAGCACATTGGCGGCAAAGGTGCCCCAGGGCCATTGCACACCCGGCAGCATATGACCGGCAAAACGGCCCAGCTGGTAGCGCGCCAGCGCGCCAACCGCGCCGCCGCCCATGACAAGGAGGATATTGTTCATCCCGCCCGCCCTAGAGGCAAATCGCAGTAAAGAAAATGGCGGCGCGCGCCTTTCTGCGCGCTTACCGTCCCTTGTCGGCGATTATATCGACATTCGTCCGCCCGCCCGACGCATCGGTGAAGACCAGCAGGAAGGCGGCGCCATCGTCCTTGCGCGTGCCGCCAAGCACATGATCGCCGCCCATAACCGTGTGTTCGGCGTCAAATCCGGAACGCCGCGCCTGCGTATAATAATAATCCATGACGTTCTGGCGGGGCACCGGCGTCACAAAAGTGGCCGCGCGCAGCGTGCAACCATTTTTGTCCGCGCCCGCCGCCTCCGTCAGTTTAGCGCCCGGATACACGCCGAAGGGATCAGGCAGTCGGCTGGCCCACTGCATGCCATAGGCCAGCTGCTTTCGGCAGAAGACATTGCCGCCGGGCTTGTCCTGACCTTGAGCGGCGGAGGCCAGCGCAGCCGCCGGTTCCTTCCCCTCACCTGCCGTTGGAGCAGGAGTTGCGAGCAGCTTGCCACCGGCGAGCTTCACCGATTCGGCCAGTGCCTTAGCCGCATCGCCCCTCAGCTTCGGCAAACCCGCGATGGCAGGGCGTCCGGATTGACCCGTCAATTTGGGATCGACCGTGATCTTCCCTCCCAATGCTTCCTGCAAGGCAGGGTCCACCGCATTGTTGGTCAGCTGGGCGTCGAGGGCGTTGAGATCAGCCTCCTTGTCCCCCTTCCCGCAACTCGCCAACGGCAGCGCGAGCAGCACGGCAAGGGCATAGACAGAACGGAAAGGCGGCATGGCTTAACTCCTTTGTAAACAAGAGGTGAATGTCAGGAGTTAATTTTTCGTTAGTGATTTTGGTAAATCGCTAAATTTTCCCATGCCATTAAGATGCGAATGGCATCTGCGCCCATCTTGTCTCCGGGCGGAACAAGGCCCATTTCATCGCGATGCTAAACGTCCTCTCGGTCCTGATCGGCCTTTTCGCCCTCCTGCTGATGATCCCGGCATTCCTGCCGCTTCTGGGGATCGCCAACTGGCTGCTGGTGCCGATCGCACTGTTTGGCGCCGTGATCGGGATATTATCGACCCGTAACAGCGGCCGCAACCTGTGCCTCATCGTCGCGGCGATCGGTGCGTTCCGCCTGTTTCTGGGCGGAGGCATTTTCTGAACCCGCATGATCAGCAGCTAAGGACGGGCCTGATCGCTGCGGTGGCGGCCTATGGGCTCTGGGGCCTGCTGCCCATCTTTTTCAAGCTGCTCCACTCCGTGACCCCGGTAGAGGTCGTGGCGCAGCGGGTCATATGGTCGCTCGTCCTGATCGTCGGCGTCCTGGCGGCACGGCGGAACTTGGGCGCGCTTGGCGCAGCATTGCGCGACAGGCGGATCGTCCTGCCCCTCACCGCATCCGCGCTGTTTATCGGGTTCAACTGGCTGGTCTATGTATGGTCGGTCAATAACGGCCACGTCATCGCTGCCAGCCTTGGCTATTTCCTCAATCCACTGGTCAATGTCGCGCTCGGCGTCCTCGTGCTGAAGGAAAGACTGCGGCGTGGGCAAGCCATAGCCATCACGATTGCTGCCGTGGGCGTGGCCATCATGGCGGCGGCGGCCTTCACCACCCTGTGGATCAGCGTCGGTCTGGCGGTCAGCTTTGCCTTGTACGGCCTTGTCCGCAAATTGACCCCGGTTGCGCCGATGGTTGGCCTGGGGGCGGAAACGCTGCTGCTTGCGCCGCTCGCTCTTGCATATCTGCTGTGGCTGTGGGGCCATGGTGGCATCAGCCTTGGGCAGGACAGCTATACCAGCAGCCTTCTGATCTTCTCGGGCGCCTTGACGACGGTGCCGCTGATCCTGTTCGCCATGGCTGCGCAGCGCCTGCCGCTTACGACGCTCGGCCTCATCCAATATCTCGCGCCCACGCTGCAATTCCTGTGCGGCGTGCTGCTCTATGGGGAGAAACTGACGCAGGGACAGATGATCAGCTTCGCGCTGATCTGGCTGGGCCTCATCCTGTTCGCAACCGACAGCCTCGCTGCCGCCCGCAAGAACAGGCTGGCGGCGGCGTAGGCCGGGGCGTTCAGGCGAACTCGGTCGCCTCAAAGCGCACGGCTTCGCCCACCGCTTCATTGGCCAGCGTATCTTCCCACATGACCCGGTTTCCGCGCACGATGGTTCCCACGGCCTTGCCGGTCAGGTCCACGCCTTCAAAGGGCGACCAGTTGCAGCGCGAGGAAAGCCAATCACTGCCCACCGTCCACCGTTTCTTGAGGTCCACCACCGTGAAGTCGGCATCATAGCCAATCGCGATCCGCCCCTTGCCGACAAGCCCGAACACGCGCTGCGGCCCGGACGAGGTCAGTTCGATAAACCGCCGCAGCGACAAACGCCCCTCCGCCACATGGTTGAGCAGCAACGGCACCAGCGTCTGGACGCCCGGCATGCCGCTGGGCGATGCGGGATAGGTTTTCGCCTTTTCCTCGATCGTATGCGGCGCATGGTCGCTGCCCAGCACATCGGGCACGCCCTGATTGAGCCAATGCCACAGGCCATCGCGATGCGCCGCCGAGCGGATCGGCGGGTTCATCTGCGCATAGGTGCCGAGACGCGGATAGGCATCCTCCGCCGCCAGCGTCAGATGCTGCGGCGTCACTTCGCAGGTGGCGATATCCTTATGCCCGGCGATATATTCCAGCTCCGCAGGCGTCGTCACATGCAGAATATGGATGCGCCGCCGCGCCTTGCGAGCAAGGCCGATGATACGCTTCGTCGCGATCATCGCGCTTTCATCATCGCGCCAGACGGGATGAGAGGAAGGATCGCCCTCCACCCGCAAATCCTTGCGCGCATTCATCCGCGCCTCATCCTCGGCATGGATGGCGACGCGCCGCGTGCCGCTCGCCAACACACGCGACAGCGCCGCGTCGTCGTCCACCAACAGGCTGCCGGTCGATGCGCCCATGAAGATCTTCACGCCCGCCGTGCCGGGAATACGCTCCAGCTCCTTCAGCGCTTCGGCGTTGTCCGCCGTCGCTCCGACATAAAAGGCATGGTCGCACCACATGCGGCGATGAGCACGGGCCAGCTTGTCATGCACACGCTCGGCGCTGTCCGTATTCGGGTTGGTGTTCGGCATCTCGAACACAGAAGTGATCCCGCCCAGCACGGCGGAGCGGCTGCCTGATTCGAGGTCTTCCTTATGCTCAAGGCCCGGCTCGCGGAAATGGACCTGGCTGTCGATGCAGCCGGGCAGCACGTCCAGCCCCGTGCAGTCGATCACCTCGCCCGCGTCGCCAAGGGACGATCCGATCGCCACGATCTTGCCGCCGCGCACGCCGACATCGGTCTGCTCGGACCCGCCGGGCGTGTGGACGGTGCCGTTCTTCAGGATCAGGTCGAAATTCTGGGACATGATTGCTCGCCGCTTGGATATGGTCGGCGTCTGTCCTACCTAAAGCCGATGACCGGCACCACCCTAACCGACCGCGCGCTACTCAGAATTTCGGGCGAAGAGGCGCGGTCCTTCCTGCAAGGCCTGCTGACCCGCGACGTCCTGACGCTCAAGGCGAACGAACCACGCTGGACCGGGCTCCTGACGCCGCAGGGCAAGGCGCTGTACGACTTCATTCTATGGGCCGATGGCGACGATGTGCTGATCGATTGCGAGGCGGCCCAGGCCGACGCGCTGGCCAAGCGGCTCACCCTCTACCGTCTCCGCCGCAAGGTGACGATCGCACGGGAGGATGCACTTGCGGTCCACTGGTCGCTCGCAGCCACTCACAAGCCCCTCGACCCGCGCCTCGCCGATCTCGGCCATCGCTGGCTCGCCCCCCTCGCATCGGACGACGCTTCCGCCCCCTTCCGCGCTCACCGCCTGTCGCTCGGCGTTTTCGAAGGCACGGGCGAGCTTGGCCAAGACCAGACACTCTGGCTGGAGACCAATGCGGGCGAATTGCGTGGCGTTGACTTCGACAAGGGCTGCTACGTCGGTCAGGAAAACACCGCCCGCATGCATTATCGCAGCAAGGTGAACCGCCGCCTTGTCGCCGTGCCCTTGGCCAACGCCGACGAGAAGCGCCAACGCGCCGCCCTGCCTGACCTTGGTCTATCTATCGAGCTGCGCCGCGTCGAAGACATCGATCCCGCAACCCTGCCCCCATGGCTCGCCGCCGCCATTGCGGAGCAAGCCGCCGAATGAAGCGCTTCTTGCTCGCCCTGCTCGGGGCTTTCAGCATCGCCGTGCCCGCATGGGCCGATACGCCCTGGACGCTGGTCAAAGCCTATCCTCACGATCCCAAGGCCTTTACCGAGGGCCTCTTCTTCCACGACGGCGCCCTCTACGAAAGCACCGGCCTGGAGGGCCAATCGCAAATCCGCAAGGTCTCGCTTGAGGACGGCAAAGTCCTCCAAAGCCGCACCCTCGCTCCGCAATATTTCGGCGAGGGCATCGTTAACTGGAAAGACCGGCTGATCAGCCTAACCTGGCGCCATCGTCAGGGCTTCGTCTGGAAAATCAATGGTTTCTCGCCACTTTCCCAGTTTCGCTATGAAGGCGAAGGCTGGGGCCTGACCCAGGACGGCCACAGCCTGATCATGAGCGATGGCACCTCGCAGCTTCGCTTCCTCGACCCGGAAACGCTTGGCGAGACGCGCCGCATCTCCGTGACCTTCAACGGCCGTCCGGTCGAGCGCCTGAACGAACTGGAATATGTGAAGGGCGAGCTGTGGGCGAACATCTGGTATGACACCCGCATCGCCCGTATCGATCCCGCGACCGGCAATGTCATCGACTGGATCGACATTGCCCCCCTAATCCGGGAAAGCGGCGTCGCTGATAGCGAAGGCGTACCCAACGGCATCGCCTATGACCAAAAGCGCGACCGCATCTTCGTCACGGGTAAATATTGGCCAAAGCTGTTCGAGATACGCCTGAAAAAGCAAAGCAAGGACGCGCGCTAACTAGCCTTCTTGCGCCGCGTTTCCCATCCCTTCTTCGCCGCCGCAGATCGATCCGCCGCCGACCGCCCAGCCGAAGCGGTGCCGCCCTTTCGCCCGCCCTTGCGCGAGGAAACATGAGTGTCAGGCTTCCCCCGCCCCGACCCGGACTTGTTTCCGCCGCCGGATTCCTTGTTCACCGTGGCCCAGGCCCGCCGTTCCGCCTCCTTCCGGGAAACGCCGCGATCTTCATATCCTTCCTCGATATGCTCGGCCTTACGCTTTTGCTTGTCGGTATAACTGCCCTTGTCGCCACGCGGCATGATCCATCTCCTGTCAGCGGCTCCCTCACCGCCTTCCAACGATCATTCGGCCATCGCGTTCACAACGCTGCGCTTGCGTCACGAAACAGGCGGAACGGAAGCTGATGGGCGGGCGTTCCCCGGCTATGGAACAGCGCACCCTTATCGAACGGCTGGCCCGCCATCTCGCCGCGCATGAACCCGATCAGTGGCAGGCGCACGTAGCCGACGCGGCCAGCATCCTCGCCATCATCAAGGACCCTGACCCTGCCATGCGCGAGGCAGGTGACGAAGCTCAATGGCGCGCTATGATCAACGCCGCGCTTCGGGAGCGGTGGGCAGTCACTACTCACCCGGGAGGCGACCATGCTGAACCCGGCACCGATGAAGAGGGCGAATTTTCCCTTCATCCCCATGGCGTTACCCAGGACCGTGCCGACTGGGTCCATGTTCATGACAGGCAGGAGAAATCATCATGAAGGGGTTGTTGAAGCTGGCATTTCTTGGCGGGCTGGGCGCTGTGGCATGGCGTAGCTGGAAAGACCGGAAGGCCCCAGCTGAGCTTGACGATCGCGCGCCGGTGGGATCGTCGGGAATCATTCGGGATGCCGGTCCCGCGGAACAGCATATCGCAGCAAGCGATTGGGACATGGTCGACGAGCAGGCGGACGAATCCTTCCCCGCAAGCGATCCGCCCGGCAACTATCGCGGCATCGCCTGACCTGTTCCCACTGGCGCGGTTGTTGCCCCTGACCGACCCGGCCTCTATGAGACGGGGCGGTAATGGCCGCACATCGCCATCGACCTACAAAAGGGGAAATCCAGCAAATGCCTTCGGGTCTCATCGCGCTGCTCGACGACGTAGCGGGAATAGCCAAGCTCACAGCCACGTCTCTGGACGATGTCGCCGCAGCCGCAGGTAAGGCCGGGTCGAAGGCGGCCGGGGTCGTCATCGACGACGCAGCGGTGACGCCCCGCTATGTCATGGGGCTGACGCCGGATCGCGAGCTTCCGATCATCTGGAAGATCGCGCGCGGATCGCTGCGTAACAAGCTGCTGTTCCTCCTCCCCGCCGCCCTGCTGCTGAGCGCCTTCGCGCCCTGGCTTCTCCCGCCATTGCTGATGCTGGGCGGCGCATTCCTCTGCTTTGAGGCCGTCGAAAAGCTGCTGGAGGCGGTTCAAGGCGGGCATGACGTCGCGCAGGAAGCGCTCACCACCCACAGTTCGCAAGAGCTGGAGGACCAGAAGGTTTCGGGCGCCATCCGCACCGACTTCATCCTTTCCGGCGAGATCATGGCAATCGCGCTCGGCACCGTGGCAGCAGAACCGCTTTGGGAACAGGCGCTGATCCTGGTCGTCGTCGCCATCCTCATCACAGCGGGCGTCTATGGCGTCGTCGGCTTCATCGTGAAGATGGACGACATCGGCCTGCATCTGACCGAACGCCCGTCACCAACAGCGCGCAGCGTGGGACGCGGGCTGGTCCATGCCATGCCCATCCTGATGAAGATGCTGTCCGTGGTTGGTACAGCCGCCATGTTGTGGGTCGGCGGCGGCCTGATCGTTCACGGATTGCATGAGTTCCACTGGGACCTGATCCCCGGCGCCATCCACCATGTTGCGCAAAGCGTGGCGGCTACCGCGCCCGCCATCGGTCCCTTCCTCGATTGGACCGTGAACGCAATCGGCGGAGCCATCGTCGGGCTGGTCATCGGCGGGATCATCGTTGCGGCGCTGCACCTATTCAAAAAGCACTGAAGCACGCGGCACGCCGGACATTCGATCAATGAATAACATGGGAACGCCGCAGCACCGTTCACCCTGGCGCGTCGAGGCCGTCGCCCTGCTCGCCCTTGCGCTGCCGATGATCGCGGGGAATGTCGCCTGGGCAGGGATAGCCGCGACCGACCTTTTGCTGATCGGCCGTCTGGGCGCGCAAAGCGTCGCGGCGGGCGCGCTCGCCATCAACCTGTTCCAGGCCCTGCTCATATTCGGCATGGGCCTAGTCACAGCAGCCGCGCCGCTGATCGCCAATGAGCGTGGCCGCCGCCGCCATTCCGTCCGCGACGTCCGCCGCACGGTCCAACAGACGCTGCGTGCCGCC
Organism: Sphingobium sp. TomTYG75; assembly: GCF_054771635.1. Lineage (NCBI taxonomy): Bacteria > Pseudomonadati > Pseudomonadota > Alphaproteobacteria > Sphingomonadales > Sphingobiaceae > Sphingobium > Sphingobium sp. TomTYG75. The sequence goes on from NZ_BSRE01000001.1 coordinate 310,448, forward strand.
TTTCTCTTCGTACTCCCCGCCTGGGCGCTGCTCTGGCAGAGCGAAGCCATTCTCCTCGCCATGGGGCAGCAGCCCGACCTTGCCCATCAGGCCGGAGTTATGATGCGCGGGCTGCAATGGGCGCTGCTTCCTTTCCTCGCCTTCTCGACACTGCGCAATTTCATGTCGGCGCTCGAGCGGCCCGTCTGGGCCGTGGTCGTCATGCTGCTTGCCATACCCTTCAACCTCTTCGCGGGCTGGGTTCTGATCTTTGGCAAGCTGGGCATGCCAGCCCTTGGCCTTTTAGGCGCGGGACTGGCCAGCACCCTGTCCTCCTGTTTCCTTTTCTTGAGCCTTCTGGCGGTGATCCTGATCGACCGGCGCTTCCGCCGCTATCGGGTGATGGGCCGCTTCTGGGCTAACGACCAGGACCGGCATCGCGCCGTCTGGGCGCTGGGCCTACCGATCGCGATCACTGTGGGTTTTGAGACGACGGTGTTCAACGCCTCGGCCTTGCTCATGGGCCTCATCGGCCGCGATTCCCTCGCCGCGCATGCCGTCGCGATTCAAATCGCCGCGCTTCTCTTCATGGTGCCCATGGGCATAGGTCAGGCCGCCACGGTACGAGTCGGCCTCGCTCAGGGACGCGGCGATGCTGCCGAAATTGGGCGCGCGGGCTGGCTCGCCCTACTGCTGGGTTTCGGATTCGCGCTGGCCGCCGCCATCCTGCTTATCACCGTGCCCCGTCTGCTGATCGGCGCCTTCCTAGACCTGAATGATCCTGCAAACACTCAAACGGCGGCGCTGGCCGTCAGCTTCCTCGCCGTGGCCGCGTTGTTTCAATTGGTGGATGCCACACAGGCGGTCGCCGCCGGTGTCCTGCGCGGTCTGCACGATACGAAGGTGCCGATGATCTTCGCGCTGATCGGCTACTGGATCATCGGGGTGGGCGTGGGAACGGTCCTGGCATTCCCGCTCGGAATGAAGGGCCTCGGCATATGGCTGGGCCTCGCCAGCGGCCTTGGTGCGGTTGCGCTGCTGCTACTCATACGCTGGACGATGCGAGAGCGTCTGGGCCTCGTCAGCTCGTCCTGAAAAGCGCCCGGATGCACTTTGCGTCGATATTGCGGCGCACAAAGCAATTGAAGACAGCCTGCGAATCGGTAATGACGAAAATCATGACTGCCCCGACGACCATTTTCGAAGCCATCGCGCTTCAGAAATGCCTGAAGGCGACCTACAATAAATTGGTCGTCAAGCTGGCGCCCCACATCCTTTACACGCGCCATGATGAGATGTTCATCGACGCCGTGACGGTGGAACGCGAAGGCGGCCCGCCGCGCGAACTGAAGCTCGGCACATTCAAGCTGGCGGGGCTCAACGACGTCACCGTGCTCGATGAGACGTTCGAGGCGATGTACGGTCTCTATAATGAGACCGACGACAAATATAAGGGCGTGACCCTCTTCGCAGTCGCGCCCGAGAGCGCAGTCGCCTGAGAACCGACGGAGCGGCCCCGGCAGGCCGCTCCTTTCATTTCTTCAGCCGATAGCCGGTACGGAAAACCCATCCGATAACTGCCAGGCACACCGCCAGCATCCCTGCGATGAACAACAGGCTGAACTCGATCCCCACGTCGCCCCGGCCGAAAAAGGTCCAGCGGAATCCCGACACCAGATAGACGATCGGGTTGAACAGCGTCACCGTGCGCCACGGCTCGGGCAGCATATGCACTGAATAGAAAGCGCCGCCCAGAAAGGTCATGGGCATGATCAGCAGAAGCGGGATCACCTGCAACTGCTCAAAGCTCTGTGCCCAGATGCCCAGGATGAACCCGAACAGGCAGAAACTGACCGCGATCAGCACCATGAACGCCACCATGGCGATCGGATGTTCGACATGAACGTCGACGAACAGATGCGCCGTCACGAATATGATCGTGCCCACGCTCAACGCCTTGGTCGCCGCCGCGCCGACATAGGCGATCACCGTTTCCGTCGCCGATACGGGCGCTGAAAGCAGCTCGTAAATGGTGCCCGCGAATTTGGGCATATAGATGCCGAAGCTCGCGTTGAAGATGCTTTCAGTGAACATTGACATCATGATGAGGCCGGGCACGATGAACGCCGCATAATCGATGCCGTCAATCTGCGTCATCCGCGACCCGATCGCGCCGCCGAACACCACGAAATACAGCGATGTCGTGATCACCGGCACCAGCAAGCCGGTCAGCAATGTGCGGCTGAACCGATGCAATTCGAATTTGTAGATCGACCAGATCGCCCGATAGTTGAAGCCGCTCATGCCACCTTCTCCTGATGGACCAGGCTGACGAAAATATCCTCCAGGCTGCTCTGCTGCGTGTTGAGGTCCTTATAGCCGATGCCCAGGTCGCCCAGCGTCCGCAACAATGAGGACACGCCCGTACGCTCGGCACGCGTATCGAAAATATATTCGATCTCATGGCCGTCGGACTTGAGCGACAAATCCCATTGGCTCAGCTCTGCCGGAAGCTGATGCAGCGGCTGGTTAAGCGCCACGGTCAGGCTCTTCTTGCCCAGCTTCTTCATCAGCGCCGTCTTTTCCTCGACCAGGATCAGTTCCCCATTGTTGATCACGCCCACCCGATCGGCCATTTCCTCGGCCTCTTCGATATAATGGGTGGTGAGGATGATGGTCACCCCCGTCTGCCGCAGTTCGCCGATCAGCTTCCACATGTCCCGGCGCAACTCAACGTCCACGCCAGCGGTCGGCTCGTCCAGAAACAGCACGCGCGGCTCATGGCTCAGCGCCTTGGCGATCATCACCCGCCGCTTCATGCCGCCGGACAGTTCAAGCATCTTGTTGTTGCGCTTGTTCCAAAGCGACAGGTCGCGCAGCACCTTTTCGATATGGGCATCGTTGCGCGGCTTGCCGAACAGCCCACGGGAAAAGCGTACCGTGTCGATCACCCGTTCAAAGGCGTCGGTGTGCAATTCCTGCGGCACCAACCCGATCGCGGAGCGCGATCCGCGATAGTCACGCACGATGTCATGCCCCGCAACGGTCACTGTTCCACCGCTCGGCCGCACATTGCCGCAGATGATGGAGATCATCGTCGTCTTGCCCGCGCCATTGGGGCCTAGCAGGGCAAAAATCTCGCCCTCCTCAATCTCAAGATCGATGCCCTTAAGCGCCTGAAAACCCGATGCGTAGCTTTTCGTCAGCCCGGAAACGGTAATGATGGACGCCATGCGCGCAAAAGCCCCTTTTTATCTGCACGCCAAGATAGGGGCGCCGGGTTCAAGCGCAACCGGCCTATTCGCCCTGGCGATGAAAGCGGAACACTGTTGCTGGCGGAAAATTGCGCACCGTCTGTCCCACGCGCGCGACTTCCAAGTCCAGCGCATACAGGACGTCACGGCTGACCGGCGGCCGCGTCGAATAGGTGAACTGGATAAAGCTGCCGCCCGGCCGCAGCATGCGGAATGCTTCGGACAGAATGTCGGCATGCACATGGCGGTCCATCGCTAGCAGCGGAAGGCCGCTTATCACCGTCTGATATTGCCCCGGCTCACCAGCCGCCGCCGTCGATACGATCTGCGCTGGCGTTTCCAGCACCGACACATGCGGAAAGTGCCGCCGCAGCCCGCGCGCGAAGGCGGGATTGATCTCCACCACCTCCAGCTTTTCCGGCGGCAGGCCCGTCTGCAGGATCGCGCGGGTGAACACGCCAGTCCCTCCGCCCAATTCCATCACCCGGCCATCAAGCGGATCAATATGCGCTACCATCAGCCGGGCAAGATAGCGGCTGCTCGGCACCACCGAGGCGGTTTGGCGCGGCTTCTTCACCCAGGCGGCCAGGAAATCCAGATATTCCGTCGCCCGCGCCCGGAATTCGCTCCGGGGCATGGCGACTGCCCGGCCACGTTTGGACTTGTCATGCATGAGCGAAAGGCGACCGGAAACATGTCATCGCGACTCCCCTTAGCGAGCCTGAAGCGCGCCGTCGATTGGCTTTAACATGTCTATAGATGGCAAATTTTTCACTTGTGCGGCGCGCGTCGCGATCCCACCGGGACCTGCCCGCAAGCCTTCCCGAACAAATATGCAGGATAATACTGAAGGTGATCGCCTCGAGATCCTGCCCCACATTACAAAAGTCAAAAATAATAGTTGATAATCAATATATTACATCGTTGCCGCAGGTTCATGCAACCTCCTCCACTATGAGCGGGTTCAACAGCAAATCATTGTTTCGGAGGAGAATTATGCGCAAAGCCATTATCGCCCTGTCGGCCCTTTCGATGGCCATCCCTGTGTCCATGGCGATCCCGACCGACGGGGCCAGCGCCCGGAAGCATCACCACTATCGCGAATGGCGTGGCCGCGACGGACGGACATATTGCCGCAAGTCCAACGGCACGACCGGCCTTATCGTCGGCGGCGTAGGCGGTGCCCTTGTAGGCCGTGCCATCGACACGCGCGGTGATCGGGCCACCGGCACGATCCTGGGCGCTGCTGGCGGCGCGCTGCTCGGCAAGGAAATCGATAGCAAGCGCCGCTGTCGCTAATCCGCCAACACACAAAAAGGGCGGCTCCCGACTGGAAGCCGCCCTTTGCACATCCCTAAAGTACCGCCGCTTACTCCGAAGAGGCTCCGCGAGCCTCTTCGACCTTAAACGCAACCGGTCGGCCGCCAGACACGCCGGACACCTTGCCGTTCTTGATCGCCAGGTTAAACGCAACGGCATCCGGATAGCGGCGGCCTGACACGAGCCGACCCGTCTTTGTATCCTTCACCTGATAGACATAGGTGTAGCCTTCATGGGTGAAGCGCTGCTTGCCTTCTTCCGCATGGACGGGGGCAAGGGCAGCGGCGACGGTGCCGACTGCACCGGTAAGAATGAATTTCGACAGCATTCGCATAGGTTTTCTCCTTGTGAATGCCGATCAAACACCTCTGCATTTCTGTTCTGTCGGTGTCGAACCTATGGGCCAGACACATGCGCGCAATCGCAAAAGGCGGATCACCAGTTGCGCCGGGCGCAACCGGCCACGCATCAAACCTCCGACATCGCCACGATGTGACTAAACTGCGCTTCGGTCAGGGGGGACACGGACAGGCGCGACTGCCGCAGCATCACCATATCGGCCAGCGCCGGGTCCGCCTTCATCGCCTTCAGCGTGACGGGCTTTTTCAGCTTTTCCTTGGGTGCGACATGCACCGCGATCCACTTGCCGCTTTCGTCGGTGCTGTCGGGCGCGGCTTCCTCGACAATCTCCATGATGCCGACCGCTTCCACACCAATATTGCTGTGGTAAAAAAAGGACAGGTCGCCCTTGCGCATCGCCTTCATGTTCAGCTGCGCGGCATGGTTGCGAACGCCATCCCACTCCGCCTTTCCTTTCTCGACCAGGTCGTCATAGGAAAAGACGTCGGGTTCCGATTTCATGAGCCAATAGTTCATGATCGCCTCCTTGCATCAGCCGCCCGGGCCGATCAAGGATCGGACGGCGCCAATTGACAGAAGGAAAGCCGAAACTTGCCGCACGCACCGCTTGAACAGGTTCCACTGCTGTCCCTCACCGCGATGGCTAAGCCGGATTTTGCAACAGCGCTCGGCGATTCGTTCCGGCAATTCGGCTTCGCCATGGTGAAGGACCACGGCATGGATGCCGCCCTGATCAACAATGGCTGGAGGCTCGCCCGCGCCTTCTTCGCCCTGCCGGAGGATGTAAAGCGCCGCTACGATGCCAGCAGCAATGGCGGCCAGCGAGGCTACACGGCGTTCGGCAGGGAAATCGCCAAGGGCGCGAGCGAGAATGACCTCAAGGAATTCTGGCATGTCGGCCGCGACCTACCCGCAGGACACCCCCTTGGCACCACCATGCCGCCAAACATCTGGCCCGAAGAAATACCGGAATTTCAATCCACTTTAGGCCGTCTTTATGCAGAGTTCGACCGCATAGGCGCCCAGCTTCTCGCCGCGATCGCCCTCTATCTCGACTTGCCCGAACATTGGTTCGACAACGCTATCGAAAACGGCAATTCGATCCTGCGCCTGTTGCACTACCCGCCAGTTTCGCCCGAAGGCCCCGGCATCCGTGCGGGCGCGCATGAGGATATCAACCTCATCACCCTACTGCTCGGCGCGGAAGAAGGCGGGCTGGAGATCAAGGACCGCCAGGGCCACTGGCTCCCCGTCATACCTCCACCCGGCGCGCTGGCAATCAATGTCGGCGACATGCTCCAGCGGCTGACCAACCACCGCCTGCGATCAACCAGCCACCGGGTCGTCAATCCTCCGCCGGAGCGGCGCGGCGTCGCGCGCTATTCCATGCCCTTCTTCCTGCACCTGCGGCCAGATTTCCTGATCGAACCGCTGCCGCAATGCGTGGATGCGGACCACCCGCGCCGGGACCCGCCGATCACCGCGCACGACTATCTGACCGAGCGCCTGCGCGAGATCGGACTGGTGAAGGGCTGAACGCCCGTCAGCTCACTTACGCCACCGGCCAAGCGTGATGCCGATTTCCTCACCCTTCTCGCTCAGCGCCAGCTTGATGATCTTCACCTCGACATGCAGCACCTTGTCATCCTGAAGGAAGATGGTGTCGATGATATGGTCCGCCACGGCCTCGATCAGCGTGAAATGCTGTCCTTCCGGCAATGCGCTCGTGGCGGCATGCTTCAGGTCCATGTAATTTTTCGAACGGGATAACGGCGTATCCAGCTCATAATGGTCAGCGACCTTCAACTGCGCGCGGATGGAAATGCGCAGCGGCTGCGGCAGATGGGTTTCTTCCGAATAGATGCCCGTCAGGACATCGACGTCCAGATGATTGACCTCCAGCGTCAGAAAATCGTCAAATCCGCGGTCCATGGCTTTCCTGCTGCTGGCGATGGCCAGAATAGACTTTAATTTTGCGGAACAGGCGTTAATCCCGCCGCTCCGGCGCGGTCCATGCGCCATTGACGGCGGATCGGCAAGACGTGTCTCATATTGTGCCCCTTAACATCGTGGCGGAAGAGGCGATTGAGCAACTGCTCGACGCCGCCTTTGGCCCCGACAGGCACGGCCGCACCGCCTATCTGATCCGCGACGGCATGCCTTGGGTGCCTGAGCTGTCCTTCGGCATGATGGATGAACATGGCGAGCTGGCCGGTTCGCTCCAAAGCTGGCCAGTGGCCCTCACCCATGCCGACGGAACGCACACACCGCTCATCATGGTCGGCCCGGTCGCTGTCTCCCCCACCCTCCAACGCACCGGCCACGGCCGCGCGCTGATGGATGCGGTCGTCAATGCCGCTCGCGCCCACCATAGCGATCCGCTGATGATGATCGGCGATCCCGAATATTATGGCCGCTTCTGGGGCTTTTCCGCTGCATCCACGGGCGGCTGGACCTGCCCCGGCCCCTATGAAGCGCGCCGACTACTCGCTCTTTCGGTCGATGGAGCCGCGATCGGCGGCGAAGGGATGCTTGGGCCGCGAATCACCACTCCAATGTGATTTCCCTTTTGCCTTCGGCGCCACGCGATCCTATCTCGACGCCATGCCGATGGACCCGCCACCTGATCTTGCCAACCTGTCGCTGGCCGACATAGCCCGTCTGGTCGAGGAAAAGCGGCTGCCGCCCGTCGAAAAGTGGAATCCCGACCATTGCGGCGACAGCGAAATGCGCATCGCCCGCGACGGCACATGGTTTCATCAGGGTTCGCCCATCGGCCGCGAAGCCATGGTCCGCCTCTTCTCGACGATCCTGCGGCGTGAAAAGGATGGCTCCTATGTCCTTGTAACGCCAGTTGAAAAGCTGTCGATAGAGGTGGACGACGCCCCCTTCCTCGCCGTCGAGCTAAAGAGCGAGGGCGAAGGCCGCGACCGCGCCCTCGCCCTTCGCCTCAACACAGGCGACCTGATCCCCGCAGGCCCCGAAAACCCGCTCGTCATCCGGGAAACGGCCGATGGCCCGCACCCCTATCTGCACGTACGTGGCGGGCTTGAGGCGTTGGTTAACCGCAGCGTCTATTATGAGCTGATGAACCTCGCGCTGGACGAAGCAAGCGATCCGGTTGGCCTCTGGAGCAATGGCGCCTTCTACCCATTGGACGGCTCCGCATGACCTTGGCCGACCGCGTCCGCGCCGCGCTTGCCGAAGGACATGCGCGCGAAGTCGGGCTCATGCTATCGGACACACGAGATCCCCGCATCGACGGCGAACTCGTTCTTGCGCCCGCCGCCGTGCTCGTCGCCATCACTGACCGACCGGAGCCCGGCCTCATCCTCACCGAGCGCGCGGCTTCCCTGCGCAAACATGCGGGGCAGATCGCCTTCCCCGGCGGCCGCGTCGATCAGGAAGACGCCAGCGAGATCGCCGGAGCGCTGCGGGAGGCGCACGAAGAAATCGGGCTGCTCCCTAGCTTCGTGGACGTCATCGGCACGACCGACCGCTATCACACCTTCACCGGCTTCGACATTGTGCCCGTGCTGGGCGTCATCCCGCCCGACCTACCGCTCATGCCACAGGCAAACGAGGTCGCTGATTGGTTCGAACTGCCCCTCTCCTTTGCGCTCGATCCCGCAAACCGGGTCAGCCATTCCGCCCATTATCAAGGTGTTGAACGGCACTATTATGAAATAATGTGGAATGAGCGCCGTATCTGGGGCATCACCGCCGCCATACTCGCCAACCTGTCGCGGAGGCTTGATCTTGACCGCCTATTTGCCTGACGCCGACTGGCGCCACCGGCCCGGCCTTGACGGCCTGCTCGCCGCGTTGGGGGCGGAACAGGGCCTTGCCCGCTATGTCGGCGGCGCGGTGCGCGACGGACTGCTTGGACTTCCCGTCAATGATCTCGACATCGCCACGGCGCTGGAGCCGCAAGAGGTGATGGAGCGCCTGAAGGCCGCCGGGATAAAGGCTGTGCCCACGGGCATAGACCATGGCACGATCACGGCGGTGATCGGGGGATGGCCGGTCGAAATCACCACCTTGCGCCGCGACGTCAGCACGGACGGCCGCCGTGCGACCATCGCCTACACCACCGACTGGCGGGAGGATGCGGCACGGCGCGATTTCACCATCAATGCGCTGTACGCCGATCCCCACACCCATGAAGTGACCGACTTTTTCGGCGGCGTGGATGACCTTGCGGCAGGCCGTGTCCGCTTCATCGGCAGCGCGGCCGAGCGGATCGCAGAGGATCATCTGCGCATCCTGCGCTATTTCCGCTTCCTCGCCCGCTTCGGCAGCGACACGCCGGATGAGCAGGCATATGCCGCCTGCCGCACCGCCGCCAACAGCCTGATGGCCCTGTCGCGTGAGCGTATCGCCGATGAGCTGATGAAGCTCCTCGCCCTTCCCGATCCTTTCGCCTCGCTCCAATTGATGATCGAAGGCGGCATCCTCCTTCCTGTTCTTCCGGAAATCGACGGGGACGGACTTGCTCGACTGGGGCAGTTGACGGCGCGCGAAGCCGACGCTGGCATTCCGTACGCTGCGCTGCGCCGCCTGTCTGCCTTGCTCCCCCCCGACCCGCGCACCGCCGATGCCGTGGGCGCCCGTCTCAAACTGTCCAACAAGGCGCGAAAACGCCTCGCCCTCGCGCTGGAGCCTTATAAGGCGGCCCCATCGCTCAAGGCGCTCGCCTTCACCATCGGCGTCGAAGGTGCAATCGACCGCATCCTGCTCGACCCCATGTCATCCCTCGACAGCATCGCCTCGCTCGAAGGCTGGACCCCGCCGCAACTTCCGATAGGCGGAGGTGCCCTGATCGCGCGCGGCCTGCCGCCCGGCCCCGAGGTCGCCAAGGCGCTGGGCGAGGTGCAGCGTATCTGGGTAGAAGAAGGTTTCCCGGAGGCAGGCCGGGTCGATCAGATCGCGGATCAGACCGTTTCGAAATTCCAGCGCGCGCGCCAGTAATCGAACGCGTCATTTTCGAGCATCGGGCGCGCGAAATAAAAGCCCTGCCCGTGGCTGCATCGCATAGATTGCAGCGCATGCGCCAGTTCCTGCGTCTCCACCCCTTCGGCGGTGACATGCAGGTTCAACGATTCGGCCAGCGACAGGATGGTGCGAACGATCGCCTGCTTGTCCTTGTCATCCAGCATGTTGGTCACAAAGCTGCGGTCGATCTTCAAAATGTCGATCGGCAGGCTGTGCAAGCTGGCAAGGTTGGAATAGCCCGTGCCGAAATCGTCCATGGCGATCGGCATTTGCAGGTCCTTCAATGCAACCAGCAGCTTCCGCGCCTTGTCCGGATCGGCGATGATCGCGCTTTCCGTCAGTTCGACGGTCAGCCGCCTGCCCGACACGCCTGAATAGCGCAGCGCTTCCTCGAACATCGACGCAACATCATCGCGCGCCATCTGGATCGGCGACAGGTTCACATTGACCCCGACCGGCATTGCCTGTCCGAATTTCGCGTCCCACCGGCTCAGCGCCTGCGCCGCCTCATAAGCCGCCCACCGGCCGAGAGGCGTGATGAGGCCGCTTTCCTCGGCAACCGCAATGAACTCGCACGGGGAAACATGACCCAGTTCAGGGTCATTCCACCGGGCGAGCGCTTCAAATCCGGTAATCTCCCCCGTCTGCAACTGAATGAGCGGCTGATATGCCAAGGTAAGCTCACCTTGTGTCAACGCGGTGCGCAGGCGGCTCTCAATGGAAAAGCGCCGCTGCGCTTCCTTCAGCACGCCGTTGCGGTAGATCTCCACCTTGCCGCTACGCTTGGCGATTTTCACCGCCGCCTGCGCCTTGCGGATTATATCGTCGGGGTCATCGTCCAGGCTGGTCGCCAGAGCACATCCGATCGCGCAGTCGACCCGAATTTGCAGATCACTCAGGCGGATCGGCGAATTCAGCGCATCCCTTACCCTCTGCACGATATGAAGACAGTCCGACAAGCCATTGTTCAATCGTGCAAATATCGCAAAGTCATTGCCGCCGATCCGCGCCAGCACATCGCCCTGCCGCAGGCTCGACTTCAAACGCTTGGCAACCGTGATCAGCAGTTCATCACCCGCCATCGGCCCCAGCGATTCGTTAACCCGGCTAAATCGGCTGAGATCGATCGCGATGATCCCGAACTGCGAATTGCTCGGCCATGGAGAATTGCGCAGTCGGTCTTCGATCTCCTCGCCAAATCCCGTACGGTTCGGCAGCGCTGTCAACCCGTCGGATAGCAATTCGCGGCGTAAATTCCGTTCGGTCACGCGATCGCTAGTGCGGTCCAGCGCGGTGAAGAGAATGAGGTGCGCCGCTTCGTCAGTCGAGGGCAGCAGCCCGGCGGTGCAGGAGAAATATTCCGGCCCCAAAGGACCATCACGCCGCAATTCAAACGTGGCGGAGACGCTTTCCGAAAGCGCAACCTCGATGATCCGTTCGCGCCAGTCCTTGCAATAGGGCGACTCGGCGCCGGTATCGCCCCTGTCCAGGAAGCTGTGATAAAAAGTCTTGTTAACAGCAACGATCGACAAGTCATTGTCTTTAAAACATAACATGGCTGCGGCGTGCGGCATCGCCTCCAACCAATGCTCCATCTCCGCCAGGCAGCGCAGATGCGTGCGCTCGAACCTCGCGAGGAGGTTGTCGTCCAGCCTTTGACCTGGCCGAATACGCGCTGGCACCGTTTTCATGCCACCGGATTAGATACCAGTGGTAAATTTTCAGGAAATGACCCGATGTAATTTCAAGAAGATATGCGGCTCGTTACGCATTCATCAAAATCGGTTGTCTCGCGGGAAGCCAACCGGCGGCATCCGCCCGGCCGCCCCGCGCGCCACGCGCCACGGCGTCATGTCGCCCTCGGTTCGGGTGCGCCCGCTCCCTCCGCCCATCGCCCAGCTGAGGCCATCGCTCATCCGGAAAGTGACGGCATCCGACAGGCCGCCATCGCGATAACGCTGCATCTGCACGCCCTGCCCGCGCGACATGCGCGGCATTTCGACCAGCGGGAACACCAGCAGCTTGCGATTCTCACCGACCACGGCGACGCTATCCGCCTCTGCCCCAATGATGTGGACCACCGTCAACCGCGAGCCCGGACGCACATTCACCACCTGCTTGCCCTTGCGCGTCTCGGCAATGACATCCGCGACCGCCGCGACAAAGCCCCTGCCGTCCGACGCCGCCAGCAACAGCTCGCTTCCTGTCTTCGCTGGGAACAGCGCCACGATGTCGCCCTGATCATCCATATCGACCAGCGACCGCACCGGATCGCCAAACCCGCGCCCGCCCGGCAACTTGTCCGCCCCCAGCGTGAATATGCGCCCGCTCGCCGTCGCCAGCAGCAGCTTGTCGGTCGTTTGCGCATGGAAGGCGATTTTCGGCCCATCGCCTTCCTTGAACTTCAACGTGTCCGCCGAAGAAAGGTCGCGATGACCGCTCATCGCCCGTATCCAGCCGCGCTCCGACAGAATCACGGTGATCGGCTCGCGCTCGATCATCGCCTCCAGCGGAATTTCGCGCGCGGGCGCCGCTTCCTCCACCAACGTCCGCCGCCTGCCGATATCGCTCTCTGGCGAATAGCGCTTGCGCAGTTCCGCCAGGTCTTTCTTCAGCCGGTTGCGTTGGCGCGTCGGACTTTCGACCAGCTTGGTAAGCTCATCCCGTTCCTTGAGCAGCCCCGCATGCTCGCGCCGCAGCTCCATCTCCTCCAGCTTGCGCAAGGAACGCAGCCGCATGTTGAGGATGGCTTCGGCCTGCCGATCGTTCAGCCCAAACTCCTCCATCATCACCGCCTTGGGCTCATCCTCCGTCCGGATGATCTCGATCACCCGGTCGAGGTTCAGATAGGCAATGATATAGCCGTCGAGCAGTTCGACCCGCGCGGCGATCTTGTCGAGCCGATGCTGCGCCCGTCGCACCAGCACGTCGATCTGGTGCTTCAGCCACTCGATCAACACCGGCTTCAGCCCCAGAACGCGCGGCGTCCGGCTCGCATCCAGCACGTTGAGGTTCAGCGGAAAGCGGTTCTCCAGGTCAGTCAGCCGGAACAGGCTGTCCATCAGCACATCGGAATCGACCGTCCGCGCACGTGGTTCAAGGACAATGCGGATTTCCGCGTCGCTCTCATCCCGCACATCCGCCAATATCGGCAGCTTCTTGTCGTTGATCAGCGCGGCGATATGCTCGATCAACTTGGACTTCTGCACCTGGAAGGGGATTTGCGTCACCACCGCCACCCAGGTTCCGCGCCCGCCATCTTCCTTGTGCCAGCGCGCCCGCGTGCGGAACGATCCCCGCCCCGTCGCATAGGCTTCCGAAATGATGGAAGCGTTATCCACCAGGACGCCGCCAGTCGGGAAATCCGGCCCGCGCACGACCTGCATCAGGTCGGCATGTTCGGCATCCGGATTTTCGATCAGCAGGCTCGCCGCGTCGATCAGCTCGGACACATTATGCGGCGGAATGCTCGTCGCCATGCCCACAGCGATGCCGCTTGCGCCATTTGCCAGCAGATTGGGGAAGAGGCCGGGAAAAACCTCCGGCTCTTCATCCTCGCCATTATAGGTGGGCCTGAACTCGACGGTCCCCTCGTCCAGCCCGGCCATCAGGTCGGCCGCCGCCTGCGTCAACCGCGCCTCGGTGTAGCGCATGGCCGCCGCATTATCGCCGTCGATATTGCCGAAATTCCCCTGCCCATCGACCAAGGGCGTGCGCAGGGAGAAATCCTGCGCCAACCGCACCATGGCATCATAGACCGACGTATCGCCATGCGGGTGATATTTGCCGATCACGTCGCCCACGACACGCGCGCATTTCTTGTAGGATGTCGTGTTACGCGCCGGATTAGCGACCAGCACATCCGGCGACGCGCCGCCCGGCTCCATCTTGAGCAGCCGCATCGCCCACAACAGACGCCGGTGCACCGGCTTCAATCCATCGCGCAGGTCCGGCAGCGACCGCGCCGTGATCGTGGAAAGCGCATAGACGAGGTAGCGCTGGGACAGCGCTTCGTCGAACGGGTGATCCTTGATAGCGTCGAACGGGTCGCGAAAATCGGTCATCGCGATCGGAATAGCAGCGCAACGACAAAACGGAAACGGGGATTGCAGCCCCGAAAAATTCATCTTCTTCGCCTCCGGGGCTTGCACATTCGTCGCCACGCGCCAATTTGCGCCCGTGTCCGATTCCAACCCACCTCCTGTCATCGCCCTTCCGCCGCCGCCTGCCTCGCTGCTGACCGGCGCGGCGCTGTTTCTCGATTTTGACGGCACCCTCGCGCCGATCGCCGCCACACCTGACGGCGTGGTCGTGGACGGCGATCTGCTCACCCTGCTCGGCGAATTGCGCGATGTGCTGCAAGGCCGTCTGGCTATCGTCAGCGGCCGGTCGATCGTCACCTTGCGCGATCTCGGCTTCGCCAACTTCCTGCTTGCCGGAACGCACGGGCTGGAATTTGCCCAGCCCGGCGAACAGGTCGAGGCCGCCCCTCGCCGCCCGGCGGTCGATAATGCCGAAGCGGCCTTCCACAGCTTTGCGGAGGGTAAGCCCGGCATATTGGTCGAACGCAAATCGATCAGCGTTGGCCTGCATTTCCGTGGCGCGCCCCAATGGGGCGAGCAGGCGGGCGAACTGGCCAGCGACCTCGCCGCCAAACTTGGCCTCGCCGTGCAACCGGGCAAGATGCTGTTCGAACTGCGCCCCGGCGGCGCGGACAAGGGCAGCGCGGTCCACACGCTGATGGCCCGCACTCCCATGGCAGGGGGACGCCCGCTCTTCATCGGCGACGATGTCACGGATGAGGAAGGCTTTGCCGCCGCCACCGAACTGGGCGGCGCGGGCGTTCTGGTCGGCCCGCCCCGGACGACACTCGCCGCATTCTCTTTGGAACAGGTTGCCGCTGTCAGGCATTATCTCGCGCGGGGGGTCGTCAGGCCCGGCTGAGCCATGGCTGGCGCCCCCTCGTTCGAATGAGTCAGGGGGGCAGACCGATAGTCAGGACCAGTAAAACGCATTCCGCCGGAAACGAACGCACTCTCGATCTCTGGCCCATCGGCAATTGCCAGGCATCCGCGCTGATCGATCGCGCTGGGCGGATGATATGGGCGTGCGTGCCCCGCGTGGACGGGGACCCAGTCTTTTCCGCCCTTCTTGATGATAAGAGCTGGGACGCGCCGGACGCGCGCGGCTTCTGGGCAATTGAATTGGAAAACTGCGTCAGCGTCGAACAACATTATATCCGCAACACGCCCATCCTCGTAACCCGCCTGACCGACGATCACGGCAATGCCATAGAGCTTTACGACTTCTGCCCGCGCCATCGCCACATGGGCCGCATGTATCGGCCAGTGGCGTTCGCCCGGATCGTCCGGCCCGTGGCAGGCAGCCCCCGCATCCGCGTGCGGCTTCGCCCGACCACGTCCTGGAATTCGGAAAGCGTGCCGATCAGCTATGGCTCAAACCATATTCGGCTCGTCCTGTCCTATATGGCGATGCGCATGTCGACCAACGCGCCCATCGGCCTCATTTCGCAGGAAAGCTGGTTCCGGCTCGAACATGACATGCACTTCTTCCTGGGGCCGGACGAAAGCTTTTCGGATGCGCTTCGCCCCGAAGTGGAGCGAATGCTGGACGACACCATCCACGAATGGCAGGTCTGGGTCCGCGGCCTCGCCATTCCCGCCGAATGGCAGGAAGCGGTCATTCGCTCGGCCATCACGCTCAAGCTTTGCCAGCATGAGGAAACCGGCGCGATCGTCGCGGCGCTGACCACCAGCATCCCCGAACATGCCGACTCGGGGCGCAACTGGGACTATCGCTACTGCTGGATACGCGACGCCTATTATACCGTGGAGGCGCTGAACCGGCTCGGCGCGCTCGACGTGTTGGAAAGCTACCTCGTCTACCTCCGCAACATCGTCGACGGCGCAAAGGGCGGTCACATCCAGCCGCTCTATGACGTGCGCGGCAACGCCACGCTGGAGGAACGGGAGGCGCAGAACCTTCCGGGCTATCGCGGCATGGGGCCGGTTCGCGTCGGCAACGCCGCCTATTCCCAGATTCAGCACGATGCCTATGGCCAGATCGTGCTGTCCTCGGTTCAGGGTTTCATCGACCAGCGACTGCTTCGCATGGCGAGCATGTCCGACT
Organism: Sphingobium sp. TomTYG75; assembly: GCF_054771635.1. Taxonomy (NCBI): domain Bacteria; kingdom Pseudomonadati; phylum Pseudomonadota; class Alphaproteobacteria; order Sphingomonadales; family Sphingobiaceae; genus Sphingobium; species Sphingobium sp. TomTYG75. The sequence continues at coordinate 326,506 of NZ_BSRE01000001.1, forward strand.
TCGAATCCTTGGAAGCGGTCGGCGAACGCGCATGGTCGGTCTATGACCAGCCCGACGCTGGCCTGTGGGAACTGCGCACCCGCGCTCACGTGCACAGCTACAGCGCCGTCATGTGCTGGGCCGCCTGCGATCGCCTCGCCCATGCCGCCGCCGCGCTCGACCTGCCCGAGCGGGAGGTTTATTGGCGCGAACGGGCCGAGATCATGAAGGCGCGCATCCTGCAATCGGCCTGGCGCAGCGGCAGCAACGCCATCTCCGCCAATTTCGAGGATGACGCCCGCGACGCCTCACTGCTTCAGCTTCTGGACCTGCGCTTCCTGACGGCCGACAATCCGATGTTTGTGGGCACATTGAAGGCGCTGGAAAAGGACCTGCGCCGGGGCAATGACATGCTGCGCTACAGCACGCCGGATGATTTCGGGGAGCCCGTCACCGCCTTCAACGTCTGCACCTTCTGGCTGATAGAGGCCCTCCACCGCACCGGCCGCACGGAAGAAGCGCGGCTGCTGTTTGAAGAAATGCTATCCCGCCGCACCGCCGCCGGGCTATTGTCAGAGGATATCGATCCCGCGACAGGGGAATTGTGGGGCAATTATCCCCAGACCTACTCATTGGTCGGCATCATCAACTGCGCCGTTCTGTTGAGCAAGCCGTGGAGCGTTATGCGATGAGCCGCCTGATAGTCATATCCAACAGGGTCAGCAGGCCCAACAAGTCCGGCAATCAGGGTGGCCTTGCCGTGGCGCTGGCACAGGCGCTGCGCGAAAGCCGGGGCATCTGGGTCGGCTGGTCAGGCGAAGTCACCGAAAATTTCACTGGCCATATCGGCTTTTCCGAAGATGAAGGCGTAAAGACGGCAACGATCGACCTCGAAGAGCAGGACGTCGACGAATATTATAACGGCTATGCCAACAAGACGCTGTGGCCGCTCTTCCACTTCCGCATCGACCTTGCCGAATATGCCCGCGATTTCGAGGGCGGCTATAACCGCGTCAACCACCGCTTCGCCGACACGACCAGCCCGCTGATCGAGCCCGAAGACATTATCTGGGTGCAGGATTATCACATGATTCCGCTCGGCCAGATGTTGCGCGACAAGGGGCATAACAACCGGATGGGATTCTTCCTCCACATCCCATGGCCGCCCACCCGCCTTCTCGTGTCCCTGCCCCATCATACCAAGCTGGTGCAGACCCTGTTTGCCTATGACGTCATCGGCTTCCATACCGAGGAATGGCTCGAATCCTTCCGCCATTATGTGGAGCGGGAGATGAACGGGACGGTAAATGGCGACTTCGTCACGCTGGGCGACCGCACGATTCAGGCGATCGCCTGCCCCATAGGCATCAACGCGCAGGAATTTTCCAACGCCGCCGTCAGCGAACCCGCGCGGGACATGTTCGAACAAGTCCGCCGCTCATTGCAGGACCGCGCGATGATCGTCGGCGTGGACCGGCTCGACTACAGCAAAGGGCTGGAGGAAAGATTCAGCGGCTATGCCCGCTTCCTCAAGGACCATCCCGAACATCATCGCAAGGTGGTCCTGACGCAGATCGCGCCGCCCTCGCGAGGGGAAGTGGAAAGCTACCAGCACATCCGCTCGACGCTCGACGCCACCGCCGGACGCATCAACGGCGAATATAGTGACGTGGACTGGACGCCGATCCGTTACGTGAACCAGGGCTATCCGCGCGACAAGCTGGCGGGCATCTATCGTGCCGCTCGGATCGGCCTCGTCACCCCGCTGCGCGACGGCATGAACCTTGTCGCCAAGGAATATGTCGCCGCGCAGGACCCGAACGATCCCGGCGTCCTCATCCTCTCCCGCTTTGCTGGCGCCGCGACCCAGCTAAAGGACGCGCTCCTCATCAACCCTTACAGCCCGGAGGAGATGTCGGACGCCATCACCCGCGCCCTCGCCATGCCACTGGATGAACGCAAGCGACGCTGGCGTTCGATGATGGATTGCGTCGAGGAACAGGACATCAGCTGGTGGCGCCGCTGCTTCACCGAACGCCTGATGGCCGTACGTCGCGACGATGAGCAGGCGGCAGACGTCGAAATCGCGCACTGAACCCACGACAGTTCGCCGCCAGATCAGCGCGCTAATTGCACCCCTGTCTGCTTTGGTCTATGGGCCAGCCAGCAGCCCCGGCACCCGCTGATCCTCTTCGATTCGCGTTGCCGGGGCACATTCTTTTCTCGGGAAGACAGGAACGCGCATGGCCCGTCGCCGCCAGATCTACGAAGGCAAGGCAAAGATCCTTTACGAAGGCCCTGAGCCCGGCACGATCATCCAATATTTCAAGGACGATGCCACCGCCTTCAACGCGCAGAAGAAGGGCACGATTTCCGGCAAGGGCGTACTCAACAACCGCATCTCCGAGCATATCTTCACCCTGCTCGGTCAGATCGGCGTGCCGACCCACTTCATCCGCCGCCTCAACATGCGCGAACAACTCGTCCGCCAGGTTGAAATCGTGCCGATCGAGGTCGTGGTCCGCAACGTCGCCGCCGGTTCTTTGAGCAAGAAACTGGGGATTGAGGAAGGCACGCAGCTGCCCCGCACCCTCATCGAATATTGCTACAAGGACGATGCGCTGGGCGACCCGCTCGTTTCCGAAGAACATATCGCCTGCTTCGGCTGGGCCACGCAAGAAGAGATGCACGACATCGCCGACATGGCGATCCGCATCAACGACTTCATGTGCGGCCTATTCGCGGCCATCGGCATCCGCCTTGTCGACTTCAAGCTGGAGTTCGGTCGCCTGTGGGACGGCGATTTCAGCCGCGTCATCCTGGCGGACGAAATCAGCCCGGACGGCTGCCGCCTGTGGGACATGAACACCGGCGAAAAGCTGGACAAGGACCGCTTCCGCCGCGACCTCGGCGGTGAAGTCGAAGCCTATCAGGAAGTCGCCCGCCGCTTGGGCCTCCTGCCCGAAGGCGCGGATACGACCGTCCTAGACCTCGACACCCACCGCAAGAAGCGCAGCAAGGACTGACGGTCAAATCCTCCCCATCAAAGATGGGGAGGGGGACCGCCAAAGGCGGTGGAGGGGAATAGCGCGCTGCTCACCCCACCACCGCATCCACCATCAGCTTCACCCCCAACAGCACCATCAACACATAGATCAGCGTGTAGAACCGCGCCGGATCAACCTTCCGCGCCAGCACCACCCCCGCGTAAGTCGCCCCAATGGCCACCGGCGCCAGCATCGCGGTCGCCATCAAATTGGCCCGCGTAAACTGCCCCAGCGCCGCATAAGCAGGCACCTTAATCCAGTTCATGATGGCAAAGGCAATCGCCGTGGTGCCGATCAGCGTGTCGCGCGCCAGCCGCTTGGGCAGCACCCACATCTGGAATGGCGGCGCGCCCGCATGGGCGATCTGGCTGGTAAATCCGCTCGCCACGCCCAGCAACGTCCCGACCCAATTCGGCGAACTGGACGGCAGAACAACCTTCCCGCCTCGCTCAACCCACAGCCTCTGCGCGCCAAACAGCGTAGAAATGAAACCGAGCGCCCCCAACACAGCCGTCTCCGGCACCCGCGCAGCGAACAGGTAACCCAGCCCCACGCCGACAACCATGCCCGGCATCATCACCTTCAATATATGCCGATCCCAGCTATGCCGGAACGACCAGACGCTCACCGCATCCTGCAATATGAGGATAGGCAGCATGATCGCCGCCGCCCGCACCGGATCGATTCCCAGCGCCATGATCGGCATGGCCAGCGCCCCTGCCCCGGCAAAGCCACCCTTGGCGAGGCCAGAAAGGATCACCGCCACGATCGCGCATGTATAATAAAGGTAATCGCCGCTCATCGCCCCGCCCTAAAGCAGAGGAGCGCTGAAGCGAACAGCTTTTCCAGCTAAGCTCAGGCGCTAGCCCGGTATCCGATCAAAACACCGAAGGCAAAGGTAGCCAGCAGGGCCAGCTGCACACGGCCATGCGGATCGTCATAGCCGACGATCTGCTGCCCAAAGGCGAAAAGCCCCACAAACATCGCCAGTGCAAGACCAGCCATATTCAAAACCCTCTATCCCGTCCCGCAACCATAGCGCCGTCTCGCTAATAAAGGGATAATGCCTTGCTTGGCGCGGCGCAGGGGACTAGGGGGTGCGCCATAGCAATCCACGGAGTTTTTGGCCTCATGAAAGCCCGCATCTTCGTCACCCTAAAGGGCGGGGTTCTCGACCCGCAGGGCAAGGCGATCCACCACGCACTCGACGGTCTGGGCTTCTCGGGCGTCAACGACGTGCGCGCGGGCAAGCTCATTGAGCTGGACCTGGCCGACGGCACCAGCGACGATGATATCGACGCCATGTGCCGCAAGCTGCTCGCCAACACGGTGATCGAAAACTACCGCATCGAAAAGGTGGCCTGAGCCATGAAGAGCGCCGTCATCGTCTTCCCCGGCAGCAATTGCGACCGCGACCTCGCCGTGGCTTTCGAGGCGGTGAGCGGAGAAAAGCCGGTCATGGTCTGGCATCGCGACACCGAATTGCCCGAAGGCATCGACCTGATCGGCGTGCCCGGCGGCTTCTCCTACGGTGACTATCTGCGCTCCGGCGCCATGGCCGCGCGCTCGCCCGTCATGCAGGCGGTGGCCAAGGCGGCCGAACGCGGCACCTATGTGCTGGGCATCTGCAACGGCTTTCAGGTGCTGACCGAAAGCGGCCTGCTGCCCGGCGCCTTGCTCCGCAACGCAGGCGGCCATTTCGTCTGCCGCGATGTCGCGCTGACCGTCGAAAACGCCCAGAGCGCCTTCACCAGCCGCTATGCCGCTGGCGAGACAGTGACTTATCCCGTCGCCCATCATGACGGCAATTACTTCGCCGACGCCGCGACGCTCGACCGCTTAGAAGGCGAAGGCCGCGTCGCCCTGCGCTATGGCGAAGCCGTAAACGGCTCCGCCCGCAACATCGCCGGCATCCTCAACGAAGCAGGCAATGTGCTGGGCATGATGCCCCACCCCGAACGCGTGATTGAGGCCGCCCACGGCAAAACCGACGGCCGCCGACTGTTCGAAGGTCTGGTAGAGGGACTGTTGGCCCGCGCCTGATTTCCGGCACGCGCTACCCTCCCCCACGCCCAGGTCCCTGATCCAACCACCCAACACCCGTCATCCCAGCGCACGCTGGGATCTCAGGAGGCTGGGCAAAACGCCATCAACTTACGCTGGCATGACGAGATTGGGACTGTCGCCTTACGACCAGTTCACGCCCTTCTGACGCGGCGACCGCCTGCTTCAAAGCGGTCACGTTTCAAGACCGCGATGATCTTCTCGTAAGCACGAGCGAGGGCATCATGTTGCTGCCGGTCCATCTCGCAGATTGCACCTGCCGCACTACATTCTGCCAGCTGTTGTCGGCGTTGTAAGTTTATGATTTGCTGCATTACCGCGACCTGTAGGATGCAGGAGGTTGGCGCGAGACGTGCGCGGCCGAGCGCTTAATCTCGCCGGTAAGAATTTTATTCTTTAACAACAGGCGAACTTGTTCGGCGTCCCTTCCGTCAAGCAAAACCACTCTCGAACCACCCGACGCCAAGGTTTCTATCGTTGAAATGCGAAAACTGTGCGCGGCGCAAATCTTCTCGATCTCAGCCACGCTCGCCGTCGTGTTGACAACCCGACTCATGAATGTTGTCCTTCGCCGCCAAAGGGATATGGGGCAAAAGCTTTTCCACTATTCACCGGGCCTGATCTGTAAGGATAGTCATGGGCACGAATGCGCCGGGCATAGCTCCTGGCACGAAATCGATGAGCGGAACGCGCGAAAATACACGTCGCCGCCTGCTCTTTTAAAAGCTCGATTTGTTCATTTTCCAGTAGATTATTCAGATCTTCCATGGGCACACTTCAGCAGGCAAGCGGGAGCGCGATGGTCTCTCTGTCAATACGAAGGCTTGCGGGCTGATTTCGCTCGATTACGCCTCTTAACAGAATATTTTTACTTTGTCGCATCATTTGCGAAAGGCTATTCGACAGCATAATCCGTTACAGTCGATCCGCTCCATCCAACACATCCCCCTCCCGCAGGCGGGAGGGGCTAGGGGTGGGCGCGAGCGCAGCGAGCTTCCGCGTCAGCCCTCTCAACAACGCCAATGTTGCGCTACTTCAGGCCCCTCACAAACGCAGGCAGATGCGCGACGCCGCTAGGATTAGGCCCCGCCATATACAGCGCCATAACCGTCCCCAGCGCAATCGCCACCCCATAAGGGATCGGCCCGCCCGGCGCGAAGATCGACAGTAACGATCCTTCCCGCACCGCTTTCGGCACCATCCTTCGCCCGGCCATGATCAGCAACGCCAGCACGCCGCCACCGACCGTCACATAAACAAACCAGGGCAGCGCCGCGCCCCAATCGAACCACAGCGCGCACGCCGCCAGCAGCTTGATGTCGCCCCCGCCCATCCATCGCATCGCGAACATCAGGCATCCGAGCCCGAACACGGCTAAAAACAGCGTGCCATTCTGCCAGATGTCATTTTCCCATCCGGCCATGGCAACCCAGGGCACGAATAGGCCCATCACCAGCAACGGAAAGATGTTGGATATCCGCAACCGCGCAATATCCTCGATCGCCGCGCCCAATAAAATCAACGACAGCGCGATCAGGACAAGGTCCTTCGTCATGGCCTTGCCCCCATGCCAGCTAAAGCCGCAGTCGCCTCCGGCTGAAAACTCTCCGATTCCGTGACCGCGCGGCTTAGATAAGCCCGCGCCTTCACCGCGTCCCCCATGCGCAACGCCACCTGCCCCGCATCACTCAGCCGCTTGGCCCAGCTATTGGCGTCATCGGCGGCGCGCCTTTCTATGTCGCGTCCGGCCATCACCTGCGCGGCATCGCTATGGGCGATGAGGCGCGCATCATCGGGCGCCATGTCCCGCGCCTTGTCGAATATGGCGATCGCCTTGTCGGCCTGTCCCTGCGCCATCAGCGAAAGCCCATAATTGTTCAGCACCTGCACCGGCCTGTCGGTCAACTGAAAGGCCCGCTCATAGGCGGCGGCACTCAGCGCCCAGGACTTTGCCTTGTCATAAGCGACGCCCAGCGCGTTCCACGCCCGCCAGCGCGACGCACATTGATCGACCGCACGACGCAGCGCCTCTGCCGCCTGATCCGCCCGGCCCAGCCGCAACCTTGCGATGCCCAGCCCTTCATCGACCCGGCAATCCGCCGCTGGTATCTGGCCGATCGAGGAAAAGCGCGCCTCCGCCTCCGCATCCTGTCCCTTGGCAAGCGCCATTTGCGCCACTGCGATGTCGATGCCCCGCTTGTCCTGCGCCTGCGCCCCGTCGCGCCATTGGCTCAGCATCAATTCGGCCTGTACGATACGCCCGCCTTCGATCGCGTCATCGATCAATCGGCCATAGTCCAGAGCCGCTGCGGGCGCCGTCTCGGCTGCTGTCGCGCCGGGCGAGATGGCCGCAGCCGCGAGCAGCAGCAGGATGCTCATCCCCGGCCTCCGCTCCACGCCCATAGCTTCTGGAACAGGCTGTCGGGCTCATCCCCGCCCGCCATCGTCGCGCAGGGGCGTGACGCTCCCGCACTGGTCCCATCCTTGGACTTGCCACACCCTGCCACCGTGACTTGAACGGGCGTGGGCAGGGTCGTGATCGGCGCCGCCAACGACCGCGAAAGCGAGATGGCAGGCGCCGCGCCAGTCCCGTCCGCAACGGTCACGATCGCGGTATTCAGTTGCGCAATGGCCCGCCCCGGCAGCGTAGCCTGTGCGACGCCCGCCGACACGGTGCGCAGCCGCACCTCGCCCATCGAAACCCGCTCCAGCTCCAGCCCGGCCGCCCGCGCAGGTGCCGCCGGACGCTTGCCACCGTCCATCGCGATCTGCGCCAGCGTCGGGCGGCGCGCACCACCAGCTTGCATGCCCTGCCCGATCTCAGCCAGCAAAGCGTTCGCTTCTCCCTGCAAACCCTGCGCGTTCAGGCTTCGCGCGAAGTTGCGATGGATGCGCTCGTCCATCGGTGCACGCGCCAGAGCCAGCTCGAAATAATCCCGCGCCAGATCATGCCGCCCCATCGCCGCATAGCTGATCGCAACGCCGTTCAGCGCGTTCGCATCGGCCGGGTCCTGCCGCATCGCCCGCCGGTAAGCATCCAGCGCCAGCGCATATTCTCCCCGCGAAAACAGCAGCTGCCCCCGCGCGATGGCTTCTTTCCCCGTCGCCGTCGCCTCAACGTTCACGGGTCGGATAGCCACGTCCCGGTTGGGCGAACTGCATGCCGCGCTCGCCAGCATCAGCGAGATCGCCACTGCCTGTCTCATCATGCCCCGTCCCCCCTCTTGGTTTCCGCTACCGGCTCAACACCGGCAGGATTTCCCTCACCACCCGCACCACGGCGGGCAGCATCAGCACCCCGATCATCACCGGCAGCATGCACGCGACCAGCGGCACTGACAGCAGCACCGGCAAGCGATGCGCCTTCTCCTCCGCCCGCATCCGCCGCTTCTCCCGCATCTCCGCTGCATAGACGCGCAACGTCTGCCCGACGCTAGACCCCAGTTGGTCCGATTGGATCAACAGCGTCGCGAAGGACCGAATTTCGTCCACGTCCACATCATCCGCCATCCTCCGCAGCGCATCCGCCCGGCTCATACCTGCGCGCAGTTCCAGCACGACTTTGCCCAGCGCCTGCGACACCAGCGGGTGCGAGATGGCGAGCTCACGCCCCACCCGATCCATCGCCGCTTCCAGCCCCAGCCCCGCCTCGACGCACACCAGCATCAGGTCCAGCGCATCGGGAAAGCCGTGGATGATTGCTTCCTGCCGCCGCGCAGCCTTGGCCGAAATGAAAAGGTTCGGCAGATACAGCCCCAGCACCGCAACGGCAGTCGCCATGAAATACAACTTCACCGGGCTCGGCGGCTCGGGCTTGTTGAGCGACATGAGCACCAGCACAGCAGGCAGCGCCAGCGTCAGCACCAACCGGATGAACGTAAAGATCTTCGGCGCCTCTGGCGAAGGATAGCCCGCCGCGATCAACCGCTTGCGCAAGCTGTCATTCTTCGTATCCGCCAGCGAAATGCCCAGCTTCTCGATCCGATCGACCAGCTTCTTCCATTCGCTATTGTTGCGCTCGTTACGCAGCGACTGCCCACCGCCCTGCACCGCGCTACCGACGTCGCTCACAACGTCCAGCCGACTCCGCACCCTGGACGTACGCGCGACCGCCTCCGTCACGCCATAGACGATGGCCACGATCGCGACGAACAGCAGCACCAGCAACACCGGCCGCAATTGCGAAATAAGGGCAAGGTCCAGCATCAGGTCAGACTTTCAAATCAACCATGCGGCGTATCGTGACGAAGCCGATGATGTAGAGGATGATCAGCCCGGAAAAGCCAAAGATGAACATCGGGTCCTGCGCAATGTCCAGGTAAAAGGCCGGGTTGAGCAGGAACAACGCCACGAACGCCAGGATCGGCAACGCCGTCAGCATCACCGCCGTCATCCGCCCTTCGGAACTCAGCGCCCGCACCTTCAGGAACAAGCTCGCCCGCTCCCGGATCACCAGCGACAGATTTTCCAATATCTCCGCCAGGTTGCCGCCCGTCTCCGCCTGCACCGACAGCGACGTCACGAACATGTGCATCTCGTTCATGTCCCACCGCTCGGCCATGCGCTGCAAAGCATCGCGCAGGTCGGAGCCATAGGTCACCTCGTCGACGACGATGCCGAACTCGCTGCCGATCGGGTCGCGCATCTCCTTGGTCAGCAGGTCCAGCGCCGCCGCGATCGGATGCCCGGCGCGCAGCCCACGCACGAATGTATCGAGCGCCACCGGAAATTGCTCTTCCATCTTCTTGCGCCGCCGCTGGCTCAACCGGCTCAGCACCATGATCGGCAGCAGCACGCCCAGCGACACGGCAAAGGCCGCAGCCATCACGATCATCCCCGCCGTCATGCCATAGCCCGACGCCAGCGCGCCGATCACCACGATCAGGAACAGCACCCCCGTCGCAACCGCCATGAACGTCAGCACGATGCGCGCAGGCACGCTCAGTCCCGCGCCATGCAGCGACCGCACGACGCTCAGCCCCATGCGCCCCAAGACACTGTCATGGTTGAAGTTCAGGCTGTCATCATTGCGCCGCAGCCGGGACAGGACCGTGCTGCGCTCAAACCCCGCCGCGATCATCTTCAGCCGCTTGTTGACCACCCGCTCCGTGCCCGCCCGCGCCCGGAACCAGCTATGCACGCCCTCGATCGTCAGGATCACCGCCGCGAACAGCAGCACCAGCACAAAGGCACGGATGTAGATCGGATTGATCATTGCACCACCGCATCAGGACGAAAAAGTTCGGCGGGCAGGTGAATGCCCCGGTCGGCCAGATCGCTCATGAATTTCGGGCGGATGCCGGTCGCCTCGAAATGACCGCGCACCATGTCATTCTCGTCACGGCCCGTCATCTTGAAGCGGAAGATTTCCTGCATGGTGATGACCTCACCCTCCATGCCGGTAATCTCCGAAATGCTGAGCAATCGCCGCCGTCCGTCGGACAAACGCCCGACCTGCACGATGACGTTCAGCGCCGAAGCAATCTGCGCCCGCGCCGATCGTGGCGAAATGTCGATCCCGCTCATGCCGATCATCTGCTCGACACGGGACAGCGCATCGCGCGGCGTATTCGCATGGACTGTGGTCATCGACCCATCATGCCCCGTATTCATCGCCTGCAGCATGTCAAACGCCTCCCCGGCGCGCACTTCGCCCACGATGATCCGGTCCGGCCGCATACGCAGCGCATTCTTGACGAGATCGCGCTGCGTGACCTCGCCCCGCCCCTCAATATTGGGCGGCCGCGTCTCCAGCCGAACAACATGCCGCTGCTGCAACTGAAGCTCCGCCGAGTCCTCGATCGTCACGATCCGCTCGGCCTCATCAATGCTCGCAGACATGGCATTGAGCAGCGTCGTCTTGCCCGAACCCGTACCGCCGGAAATCAGCACATTGCGCCGCGAAGCCACCACAGCCGACAGCACCTGCGCCATCGGCGCGGGCACGCTGCCCAGTTCCGAAAGCCGCGCCATGCTGATCGGCACCTTGGCGAACTTACGAATGGACAGCAGCGATCCATCGACCGCCAATGGCGGCACCACCGCATTGACGCGCGAACCGTCCGCCAGACGCGCATCGACAAAGGGCGAGGCCTCATCCACGCGCCGCCCCACGGCCGCCACGATCTTCTGGATAATCCGCAGCAGATGCTTCTCATCCTTGAAGCGCGCCGCCGTCTCCACCAGCCGCCCGCCGCGCTCGACAAAGACGATCTTGTGCCCATTCACCAAAATATCGGTGACGCTATTATCCTTCAGCAGCGGCTCCAACGGCCCCAGCCCCAACAGCTCGTCCAATATGTCGGAAACCAGCCGTTTGCGCTCTTCCAGGTTCAGCGCATGCTTCTGCAACGCCAGCTGCTCATGGACGATCTCGCCCACTTCCGCCTCGACCTGCGCGCGCGACATATTCTCCAGCGCCGACAGGTTGATAAGGTCGATCAGCTTCTGGTGCAGCGCGACCTTCAGCTCGGTATGCCGGTCCTCTTCCCAATGGACCAGCTCGGTATCGGTCGGCCCCACATCATCGCGGGAATCGCCAAAGCGGCTGTCGCCTTTCCGGATCTGCCACATCACCCTTTCTCCGCCTGACGCCGCGCTTCGACCGCCTGCATGGTGCAATCGACGATATCCTGCATGTCCTTGCAAATACGGCTGCGCGCCTTCAATTCTTGGATCAGCACCCCCTGATCCAGCGCAGAGCTGACCAGCGGAAAGTCGTTCGCGATGCTAAGGTTCACCGGATGATCCAGCGCCGCCGCCGCATCCTCCAGCCCAATCGCGCGAAACAGCTTCTTCTCGACCCGATTGGCGATCACATGAATGCGCGCCGGATCGATATCCTGATCCCGCAGCAAGGCGATCTGCCGCCGCGCCTGCCGCAGGCTGGCGATGGTCAGCTCGCACACCAGAAAGATAACTTCCGACCGCGCCACCAGCGACATGGACCAGTTCGTCCAGTTGCCCGGCAGGTCCAGATAGATGGTATCATAATTGCGCTGCGCCAGTTCAATCACGCGAAACACCTGATCGGCATTCACCGCCTCCAGCGGCATGATGTCCGTCGGCGCCGTCACGACATGCAGCCCGGTCGGCGTCTCGACCGTGACAGAGCCCAGCAGTTCCCGGTCCACCCGGTTACCACCCTGCAACAGGTCGGCCAGCGTCAGCGGAGAGGAGATGCTCAGGAACGTCCCCGCATTACCGAACTGCACATCGAAATCGAACAGGCAAACCCGCTCGCCCGTCTGTTTGGCGTTGCGCGCATGCAGGCTGGCCGCCTGTGTAGCGATCGTCGTCGCCCCCACGCCGCCGACGCTCTTGATGATCGACACCAGTGCGCCCGTCTTGACGTCACGCCCGCCCTTGGCCGCGATTTCACCCCGCAGCTGGTCGATGATCGATGACAGCTCGCTCGCCTGCAAAGGCAGCGCCACCACATCGTTGATCCCACTGCGCAGCAAGGCGCGCACCAACGGAATCTCCGCATTGCGCACGGCGGCCACCACCAGCAGCGCCGGATGAGCCGCCCGCAAAGCCGCCAGCCGCCGCGTCGACGCGTCGTCGTCCGGCTGCACCTCCAATATGACGGCCCTCGCCTCCGCCACCAACGACTGCGGCAACGGCGCCCCGGCAGGCAACATGGACAAGGTCAAAGACTGCCCGCTCAACTGATCCCCAAGAATATCGGAAGCCGCCACCTCCTGCTCCGAAAGGATCAGATGGATCCCCTCATCCCCCACATTGAGTGTCCAGCTCTCGGCCGCTTCCGCTGTGTTCGTCACGATGCCCAAGATCTTGTTCCTCAATTTGATACCGTGCCCTGGCCATCTTCCATGGTGAGGGCGGCGCTGAAGCTGGGTAGGGAAATGGTCCCGTTGAAAAGAGACAGAAGGATTGGACGAAAGGTCAATGTGTTGGGTCTGATGCTTACCCTTACGAGGGGCGAAACGTCCGATCCATTTGGATCGCCTGCATAGCCGAGCCCCGAATAGTCATAGTCGATCTGGACGGCGCTGGACGTGATCTGCGGCATGAAGCGCCGCATACGATCAACGATGTTGTTGAAAGCAGTGAGTGCCGTCGCGCTATTGCTGACGAGTGTTCCGGGACAAGTTGCGCCTGTTTTGCAGGAACAACTCACGGCGCCTCCCGTAATGACACAACTCGCTCCGCCAAAGGACGACTCTGGAATGGCATCACCCTGTGAAAGCCCTCCACTGACAACGAAACTATACGAGGCAAGGCCATTTGGGATCATGTCCGTTGCGACGGCGTAGCGCGCGCCCATCTGAGTGGCCTTCTCGGCCTCGTTCCATGTCCACATCAGGCGCCCGACGTCAATGATGCCCAACAGGAAGATCAGCAGCAGCGGCAATATCAAGGCAAACTCAGCGGCCGAGGCGCCCTTTTTGTCACGGATCAGGCGAACTACATGTCGCATCACAATCCCTGCACCGTAGCCTCGGATTCCGAAACCAGATTCAATGTCGAACTGGTGAAGCCGAGATTGTTGAACAATGATCTGTAGGGCACAGTTGCCGACACCTTTACCTTGGGTAGATCTGCCATGCCCTTGTATATGCCTGAATAGTTTCCACCACTGATAGTGGTGCAACTCAATGTCACCGTTACTGTGTTGGGATTGGTCCAATCCACCAACCTTGCTGTTCCGCCTGAAATTTGGCCCGTTCTGGTAAGATTTTTGGTCTTGGTCTGAACGTCAGCGTCTACCGTGTTGGGACACGCAAAATAGGTAAACGGGCGCCGAGCGGCATAACGCGCCCCATCCCGCACCGCCTTGGCGACCACATGCTCGCTGAGGAAATAATTGCCGAGCTCAAAGGATCCGAACATCAGGATAATAAGCATCGGCGTCACCAGCGCCATCTCGGCAGCAGCGGCAGCGCGGGTGCAAGTCATCAGACGGGCGAAAAGAACGCGCATCATCTCCATTACTCGATCAGATAAGGCACAGAGCGCTGGATAACCTGCGCCTGCGTCTGGCCGTTGGCTCCAGCCGAGGTTTCAGCAATCGGCTCTACGTAAACGTCACCCGCGCTGGTCCGCGCCCTGTTGTAGGAGGGCTCCACAATGAAGGCATCCATCCATTCTTCGACGGGAACGCCGGTCGAATTGCCCCGGACATTATTGGCCGTGCAATTGACGACTGCTACCGATATGCGCCGCCGATCGACTACTGTTCCTCCCGGAACTGAGCCCGTTCCATAACCTTGCGCCGAACTGCATACCGGCGCGCCATAGGCAGTCAAAGCGCTCGCTCCATTACCCGAGGCCGTGCGCGGCCCCAAAATGGTTGCGCCGCCGATCGACTGACCACGATGAGCTATTTCCCAAGTATAGACATTATAACGGCTTGCATAATTAGCTGCTGTGACCGCGACCGATGTCGATAGGCCGGTATTGGTGCGCCAATCAGTCGATGACCAATTATAATTGGTTCGGAAATAAGCGTCCCGGTCCCAGTTGCCATCGCCTATCGGACCGGAACAGTATCCGGTCGCGGAAGAGGGGGCCGCGTGGCACATGTCACGCGGATGCCCCATGGTCAGTGGCGTGGTGGTTGTAGGCAGAGCCGTGGTAGCCGAAGAAGGCAGATATTGCCCGGCTGCGCCAACCTCCTGCCATCCCTGATTGTGAAAGCCGCAGGCATTGTTGCCGTTGGCATTTGCAGGGCGAACGACGTCCTTGATTGAATTGATGGAGGCGGGACAACTCCCTCCCGTGGGGCAGGCTACATTACTGTCATAGATGTCGAAACGGGTGTTGACGGCATCAGTTACGCTTACCGTCGCCCCTGGCTTTGTATCGACGCCGGTCGCCTCAACGCAATCCCCAGGCGGCGACGTCCACCCCAACGCCTCGCGCAGCCCCGGCGCTCCATTGCTGCCGCCCCCGGTGTCGAGATAACCAAAGTTGCCCGGCACCCATGCTCCGCCGCCATTGCCGACAGAAACCAGCTTCAATCCCTTGCCAATAAACTGCGACACATCAAATGATGTGTTCCCGCCCGTTTCTTGAGGGTTGCAGATCATCACCGGCGGCACCTTGCAGATTGCCTGACCGACCCCGGCATAGGCCGTGGCCGAAAGCGCTCCCGATGAAAACACCGAAACTATGGGCGTCAGCGCAAAGAAAGCCGTACGCGAGTTGACGGTGACTTCGACGAAGTTTGCGTTTGCGTCGGTCAGCGTGCCTGTATCGCTACGATCCTTGTTCGTGTAGAATTTGATGAAGCCCGTACGGTCGCAAGTGCCTTCATTCGCAATGGTGACCGCCAACCCGGCGCTGTCGTTTGCGAAGCGAGTGTCATTGCGGATCAGCCCGCTGGCCGCGCTAGCTGCGCGACTACAAGCGTTCCCCTTCCCATCCAACTGCGTCGCCGCCGCCAGCGCAGCCTGATCAGCCGCCGTTTGCAGCTCCGAATCCAGACTCGCCATTCGCGCATAATCAAACGCGATGCCGCCCGCCGCGATCAGGCCGAAAAGCGACAGGGCCACAGTCGGCGCCACCGCACCGCTGGTTGACCTTAGCAGGCTGTTCCGACGGGCAGACATGGATCGAAGCCCTCCCCGCTTACCGGCCGCCCGAGCCGCCACCGCCGCCGCCAGACCCGCCGCCAGTGCCGGAGGTCGTGCTGATCGTCGCGGGCTTCTTCACCTTGTCGGTGCGATAGCGTTCCACCGCCGCCGCGCTGCGCTTGCCCTCGCCCCCTTCGACGAGTGTGCCTTCATAGCGCGGCTCCGGGTTGATCACCTGCAGCGCATAGTTATTCCGCACCGCCCCGCCAAAGGTCGGGTCGTTCGCCGTGCATCCCGCCAGCGCCGGAACGACCAGCATGGCGGCCAGGGACAGTCTGCGCATGGTCTCACTCCCGCTCATAGTTCATATCCGCTCTGGCTCGCCCCCGCCGGGGCCTGAGCCGGTGCCGGAGCAGCCGCCGCCGGAGCAGCAGGAGCAGGCACCGCTTGGCGCTTCTCCGGCGGCATCGCGTCAGGGTTAAGCGGATTGATCCCCACCGCCTTGTCCGTCCGCCCCATCAGGAACAGGTCCAGCTCGTTGGGATTGCCCACCCGGTCGGTCGGCAGGCTCACATCCTCCGCCCGCATCGGCTTTACCAGCCGCGGCGTCACGATCATGACCAACTCGGTCTGCTGCTTCTGAAAGCCTGAAGACCGGAACAGCGCTCCTATGATTGGCAATGACCCAAGCACAGGAATCTGTCTAACCGTATCCTGGAAGTCGTTCCGAATAAGACCCGCGATAGCGAAGGACTCACCGTCACGTAGTTCAATGACGGTCTTCGCGCGACGTGTGGAGAGGCCGGGAACGACAAGCCCATTGATAGTCACCGATGCAGACGGATCAATCGAACTCACTTCTGGCTCAACCACAAGATTGATTATACCGTCGCTGAGCACAGTTGGCGTAAAACCCAAACTAACACCGAACGGCTTAAATTCGACCGTTACGCTGCCAAAGCCATTAGCTCCAGAACCAGTTGCCGACTGCACAACCGGCACCGGAAACTCACCTCCAGCCAAGAATGAGGCTGTTTCCCCGGACAGCGCAACCAGCGTCGGCTCCGCCAATGTTTTAACCAATCCTTTACGTTCAAGCGCATCAAGCGCCGACGAAATTCTCAGGCCGCCGAGATTAGTGACCCAACCGAGCGCCCCAAATGCCGTCGTAGGCAACAGCAAATCCAACGCGCCGTTGCCACCTCTTCCCGTTATGGAAGAAGATGAGCCGTTCGAAAAGCGCGAACTAGACGTAATAGCTTGATCAACCGTGTTAGTTACACCGTTAGTAGTGGTAACTGTGTTCGAGAGCGAAGAACCGCTAGATGATCCGGATCCAACGGAGGAAGTACTCCCCGTCACAGGAACGCCAGCTAGTCCGTTTTCTCCCATTCCCCCAACAAACTTACCGCTTCCATTAATGAAGCTGTGGTTAAGCCCCAACTCCTTCGCCGCCGAACGGTTCACTTCCGAAAAGCGTACCTCCAGCATCACCTGCTGCGAAGCGCCCACCGACAGCATGTTGACGACCTTCTCGTCACCGCCGGCATAGGTCCTGGCGATCTGCACCGCCCGGTCCACCGCCGAAGCGCTCGACACCGTGCCCGTCAACACCACCGCATCGTTGGAGATGCGCGCGCCGATCTGCTCGCCGGGGATCAGCTCCGCCAGCTGCCGCTTCAACGTCACGACATCCGGCCCCACCGCCACATCGACCACCGCGATCAACATGTTGCGGCTGTCATAGAGGGTCAGGCTCGTCGTCCCCACCTTCTTGCCCAGCACATAGAGCGACCGGTTGGTCAGCGGCAATATGTCCGCAACCTCCTGATTGCCCACCAGCGCCTTGGAAAAAGCGCGATCAACCGTCAGCACCTGGCTCTTGTTGAGCGGCACGTCCAGCTGCCCTGCATGATCCACATTGCTGGCGGTCAGCGAAGCGATCTGGGCCGGGGCAGATGTCGCCCCCCCTGCGACCAGCGCTGCCCCCAGCGCCAGCGCCCTCATGGACTTACCGCGAACCATAGCGCTTCACCTCATAGCTGGTGCCAGTCGTGCCGCGCACGATTTCGACCGATGCGGTCGCGGGCAGGGCGGAAACATTTTTCGGAACGCTGCGCCGCGGCGCACGCATCCTGGGCATCGGGGCGGGCGCGAAGCCAGCCTCCGCAATCCGGGCGCGCGGGCCGGAGAAACCCCCGACATAGGCACCGTCACGCAGATCCTCGATCCCCACCGTCTGCACCGCCGGGTTGGGCTGGTCCGTCACATTGCGGAGCACCAGCGTCAACTGGCCGACCTGCTGGCCCAGGACCAGCTTCTGCGCATCGACCTGATTGACCTCCAGCGTCGCGGTCTTGCCGACCGCCGGGTCTTTCGAACTGTCGTTGGCATTCTGGTCGATGGCGATGATACGGGTGTTCTGCAACAGCACGTCGGTGATCTGCTGGCTCGCGCCACCCATACTGTCCTGCGCCGTGCGCGTGACGAAGACATCGACAGTATCGCCCGGCAGCACGAAGCCGCCAGCCGCCGCCACGTCGCTCACGCGAACCGCGACTGCACGCATTTCGGGCCGCAGCACACCGGACATGGTGGCACGGCCTCCTTCTGCGGACAGCTTGGATGTCAGGATCGGCTCACCCGGCTCGATCTGGCGCAGCACAACCCGCTGCTTGCCAAGGGAGGTCAGCTGTACGGGATCGCGAAAAGCGCCCGGCGGCACCGAAGCCGCGGGCCAATCGACCACCCTGATCTTTTCCGGAGTGACCGCCGTGCCAAAGGCCAAAGGCATCGACGCAACGACGACCTTGACCATGCCCCCTTGCGGAGTGGCCTGCGCCTGCTCGGCCTTGCTCAAATAGCTATTGGCGACGAATACCGCCGCCAGGCCCAACAAGATCGCGAAGCCAAGTATTATGAGTGATCTGCGCTGCCCCACGACGGCTCCCCCCGGAGTTGCAAGTGATAAACCGGCTGGCAATTTACCAGCCGGTTTATGATCAATTACTTATGAGCAAGAAGCCAATTGAGCATTAGCAACGCAGTTCGTCGCCCGGCCCATGGAGTTCTTGATCGCACCGCCGAGGTTAAAGGCGGCCAGCGCAATGCCAGTCCCTACAATTGCCAGAATGAGAGCGTATTCAGCGGCGGAAGCCCCGCTCTGATCAGTCCATAGTTTGCTGAAAAAGGTCATATCTTTTACCCCTATTTCTCGAATTAACAGGTACCAGTCGGCGGATTGGTCGCGATGCAATTGGTTGCAGTACCCATCGAGTTCTTGATTGCCCCACCAAGATTAAAGGCAGCCAACGCAATCCCCGTTCCTACGATTGCGAGGATCAATGCATATTCCGCCGCCGAAGCGCCGCTCTGGTCGCACCAGAGTGTCTTTAAAAATGTCATGTTTGTTCACCCCTACTGCGCCGAAAGGCATTCCGGCTGCTCTTGCACAGTTCTGCGGGGGGGGCCTTTGCCACCTGGCGACCCCAGCGGCGGTTTCTCCACTCGCCAGGCAGTTGGGCAGTTCCCGTAGAACTTGCCCCCAAATTGGCTCAAAGCTGATGCAAGTCAACATGGTAAAAAAAGACCATATTTTACAATGTTTTACGGCAATTTTCTGTTAACCATTTTTGATTTCCATATCAGACTTTTCAAGTAACTCTGCCGAATTGCTTAATATATCCTTGGTTATATACCGCTTGAAATCTACAGAAATTCGCCCATTTACTTTTAGGCATTTTACCGTTTCTACCAATATATCTTGGACAAATAACAATAAAACCACGAATAACGCAAATCTATAGTTTTGCTTCTTAGCAGTATAAAGGCCTAATTAACGATATATATCCATGGCTCTTGGTGATCCGTTGGACCACATCCTCGCCGCCAATAGCTCCACCAACCATTCCGCCCTGTCACCTTTTAAGGGTACAGCCTTGCACCGCCGCTCGGCGGCGCCCCTCACGCTCCATCGCGAATCAGCAACAACCCGCCGCGCCTTACGGCCCGCGAATCACCCGCATTTTTTGGAAAACGACTCGGCCCGGCTCCCTGCCCTGCCGAAGCACGCAATCAGTTCGGGATCACCCCAACGCTCTTCAAGCGCTCACCCGGTTGCGAAAAGTCACGTTCACCCGCTCCGACAGCAGCAGATAGGGCAGCCATAGCGCCGCGCTGATCAGCACCTTCTTGATATTGCCGGTCAGCAGGTCGACCAGCGCCAGCTCAACGGCATGGGGCACATCCCCGATGCGCGCCACCAACTGCGCAATGCCCAACTGCGCCAGCAGGTCCGCTCCCCACACCATCACCAGAAAGCGGGGGAATAGTGGCACCATGCGCAACGCCATGGCAAAGGCGAACATGTAAAGGCAGGAAAGCAGCACCACATCCGCCAGCATCACCGCATATAGGCTGACGAACCATGTCGGCGCATAGCTGCCCAGCGCTGGCACGGCGCTCAAAAACTCCAGCGTCCGCACCGGCACGTTGAGCGCGATGCCCAGCAGCAGCGACGCCATCACGCCATACAGCCCGAACTGCGACATCTCGCGCGCCTTCAGGCAGTCGATCTTGCGCCACCGGCCGACCTTCGCCAGCCGAAAGCTCGGCTGCGCATGCACGCGCCCGGCCGGAAACAGCTTGAGGCCCAGCAGCAGCGTGCCCACCGGCGCGCCTACGACCAGCAGATAGGGCAACAGCCCCGCTTCGCTCGCCCAGGGAACTCCCGCATAGGGTGTAGCCGGAAAAGCCAACCGCAGCCCGCAGGCAAAGGCCGCGATCACCACCCAGGCGGCAATTATGCGCTCCAGGTTCAGCTGCAATGACAGCACCAGCGCCACGCTCTTGCGGTAAAGATGATCCTGAACCAATCGCACCATGGAAACCCGGACCTCCGCCCCGCCAACTAGAATGGCCGACTATCAATCATTCTGGTTAACTCACGGTAAAACGCCCCGCCCCCCCAAATGGTTCTCCCCTTTAATCCTCCCCATGCCTGCATGGGGAGGGGGACCAGCGAAGCTGGTGGAGGGGAAAACGCGCAACGTCACCAAAATGCCCGCCCCAACCTCGACTCCCCCAACACCAAAACCCCACCCCTCACTTCCGAGGCACAGTAATCTGAATCATCGTCCGCCCCCCCAGATTGTGCAAATACACCTCGCCCCCCAATCCCTGTATCCGCCGCATCAACGATCGCGACTGCACCGCGCCGGTCGACCCCAGCCTCGCCAGATTTGGCACCCCGTCATCCGTCACATGCAACGCGATCCGGTTGCCCGCCGGTCGCAGGGAAAAGTCCATCGTCCGCGCTCCGGCATGGCGCACCGCATTGGCGACGATCTCGCGCACGGCAAAGCTCAGTTCCCGGCCGATCATCGCACTGGTGGCGCAATTGCCCTCCTCCACGCGCAGGTCGCACTCTATGCCCCATTGCTGCGCCAACGACCGAACGACCATCGACAGTGTTTCAGGCAGGTAGGCAAAATCATCCTCATCCCGAACCGGATTGATGATCCATCTTATGGTGCCGATCTGATCCTTCGCGATCTGATCGATAGTGCGCAGCACGGGAATGGCGTCCTCTACCGTCCCATTCAGCACCGGCGCAGCCTGATAACGGATGCTGGCCAGCGCCTGCAACACGCTGTCATGCAACTCCCGCTGCAACCGCTCACGCTCCCGCGCGCCTGCGATGACATGGGCCAGGTCCAGGCTATTGCGGACCATCAGCTCTTCGCACGCGCTTTCGAACACCCGCTGGGCGATCGCCGCCACATCCTCATGCGTCGGATCGTCCAGTTGAACCGCGCCCGCCGCCTCAAACGTGCCCAGCGAAACGTGCAGCGTCATCACCGTTTCGGCATCCAGCAGAACCGCCCAGGCCCGACCACTCCGCGTCAGGGGCTCTATCTGGCTGACGCCGTCCTGCGAAAGGCTGATCGACGCGCCACGGCGGCGGTCATGCCATCCCGTCTCGACCGCCAGCAATGCATCGCTGCCCTCCGGCATGCTGTCGCCGGAGCGGCTTGATGCAAAACGATAGGGTTCCGTGCTGGCGGTACGGAACAGCAACGCGCCATTTTCACCGCCCGTGGCGATCTTCAGCGCCTGCAACAGGAAAGCACCAGCGCTGCCCTTTGCCAGTTGCAGGCTTCCTTCCGTCAGCTTTCTTGCCCGCTCCTGCTGAAGCAGCTTTTCGCGCCGCGGGCCTAGCAACATGCCCGTCACCGTGATCACCACCGCAAGGTAGAGGACGCGCAACGCAACCCGTTCGGCGTCCGGTTCGGATGGAACCGCAACCACGTCATTCACCCAAATGATCAGCATCGCGGTTATCGATGCAAATGCCCCCACAAACAGGTGGAAGCGCCGCCGGACGATCAGCGCAATCTCGACCACGACGAACAGGCTGCCAGGAAAATAGGGGCTGGTCGATGCGTTGGTCACGACGAGCAGCGCCAGGAACAGCATGGCGTCCAGGCACACCACCGGCTTGCGGACGCGCAATTCCGTGACCCAGGACCGCCCGGACAGGATCAACGCACCCACGGCCAGCAGCAGCATGGCGGCGATGATGCCGTTCTCCACGGCCTCCGCCCAGGACCGGGGCGTCGCGAAGACAAAGCTAACAAAGCCATAGACGCTGGCGAGCACAAGCCGCGTGACGTCCAGCATGCGCCATGGCCGAAGCGCGGACGGGGCGAACGAACGCCGCCTGCCCAAGGTTCGCAGCAGTTCGGCATGTCTTCTGATCATGCTCTCACAACTCCGCCCGCCTATCTTATAGGACTGGATATATGTCTTCGGATAAGTATTTGTTGACTTCACTTAATAAGGATGAAGTGAATCTAAATGACATATCCGGTCAAGAGCAATGATAGATTGCAACGGACGTAGTAAATTAGCGAAACCACTCCGCGACGATGAACGAAAGCTCATCTTCTTCACGACCCCTTCTCCCGAACCCGCGCCATGATTGTCAGCGTCTGACCCGACCATCGCAGGCCCGCCTTCATTACGCAAGGGCAACAGGAAAA
The DNA here is from genome assembly GCF_054771635.1 of Sphingobium sp. TomTYG75. Taxonomy (NCBI): domain Bacteria; kingdom Pseudomonadati; phylum Pseudomonadota; class Alphaproteobacteria; order Sphingomonadales; family Sphingobiaceae; genus Sphingobium; species Sphingobium sp. TomTYG75. The sequence goes on from NZ_BSRE01000001.1 coordinate 349,180, forward strand.
ATCAGGGGCAAAGTCAATCACATGCCCCAAATCCCATCGTTCCGAACCCGAAACGATGATTTCAAAAACGCATTCTTCTCGCCATCTCATCCATGAAAATAATCAAAAATCTGCTGCGCCACAGCTTTCGAAACCCCCGGCGCTTTCAGCAAATCTTCCAGCGCCGCACTTTTCACCGCCTTCGCCGTTCCAAAATGCATCAGCAGCGCCCTCTTCCGCGACGGACCAATTCCCGGCACCTCATCCAGCGAACTGGTCGAAATCGCCTTGCTCCGCTTCTGCCGGTGCGCCCCGATCGCAAAACGATGCGCCTCATCCCGCAGCCGTTGCAGATAGAACAGCACCGGATGATTGATCGGGAAACTGATCTCCCGCCCATCCGGCATATGGAACACTTCCCGTCCATCACGCCCATGATGCGGCCCCTTCGCGATACCGATCATGCAAATATCCTCTATCCCCAAATCTTCCAGGATCGCCCGCGCTGCCGACAACTGCCCCTTGCCGCCATCGATCAGCACCAGGTCGGGCCATTCCCCGCTATCGCGATCAGGATCTTCCCGCGCCGCCCGGCCGAAACGCCGCTCGAACATCTCCCGCATCATCGCGAAGTCATCGTTCGATGTTTCGGGATTCTTCATGTTGAACTTGCGATAGGCATTCTTGCGGAAACCTTCCGGCCCCGCGACCACCATCGCGCCCAGCGCATGGCTCCCCTGGATATGGCTGTTGTCATAAATCTCGATCCGGTCAGGAACACCATCCAGCCCGAATGTCTCGACCATCTCTTCCAGAATCTTAGCCTGCGTCGTCGTCTCCGCCAGCCGCCGGTCGAGCGCCTCCACCGCATTGCGCTGCGCCTGCTTGATCAGCCGCGTCCGATCGCCGCGCTGTGGGACCTCGATCCGCACCTTGGACCCGACGCGCTCCGTCAGAGCCTGCGCCATCAGTTCGCATTCCATCGGCGCGCGATCGGACAGGATCAGTTTAGGCGGCGGCACTTCCTCGTAAAATTGCGCCATGAAACTCGCCAGCACCTCATCTTCTGCCACTTCAGCCGTGTGGACAGGGAAGAAGCTACGATGTCCCCAGTTCTGTCCGCCCCGAATGAAGAAGGCCTGGATACACATCGAACCACCCTTCGTCGCCAGCGCGAAGATGTCCGCATCGCCCAGCCCTTCGGCGTTGATCGCCTGACTACCCTGAATGAAGGTCAACGCCTTCAGCCGGTCGCGCAGAACCGCGGCCTGTTCGAAATCCATGGCCTCCGAAGCGGCCTGCATCGCCTCGCCCAGCTTCTTCTGCACGGCAGTCGATTTGCCGCCCAGGAAATCCTGCGCATCCTTCACCAACTCTGCATAGCCCGCCTCGTCGATCCGCTGGACACAGGGCGCCGAACAACGCTTGATCTGAAACAAAAGGCAGGGGCGCGACCGGTTCGCAAAGAAGCTGTCCGTGCAACTCCGCAGCAGAAACAGTTTCTGCAGCGCATTGATAGTCCGCGTCACTGATCCCGCGCTGGCGAACGGCCCATAATAGCGCCCCTTATACTTGCGTGCGCCACGATGTTTCTGGACCCTTGGAAAGTCATGATCTTCCCGCAAAAGAATGAAGGGGAAGCTTTTATCGTCACGCAGCAGCACATTGTAGGGAGGCCGGAACCGCTTGATCAGTTGTGCTTCCAGCAGCAGCGCCTCGGCCTCGCTGTTAGTCGTCACGATCGTCATCGACCGCGTTTGCGCCACCATGCGCTGCAATCGCTTTGGCAGGCGATCCACCTGCGTATAATTCGCCACCCGATTGCGCAGCGCCCGTGCCTTGCCAACATAGAGAACGTCACCGCGAGCATCCTGCATCCGGTAAACACCCGGCCGCGTCGGCAGAGTCTTTAGCGTGGTACGGATCGCCTCAACGCCCGCCTCGATATCGGGCGTGCCTGCTCCGCGTACGGTGAAGCTGGCCTTGTCCTCATGAAAACGGTCGGGAGATTGGGGATGCGACATGGGTGCAGAGATAGCGGTGACACAGACAAGCGCAATGGCTGGGGCGCCGCTTCCTGAACCTTGGAGCCTAAATCAGCGCGAACCACCTTGACCATCTTTGGCCTTGTTCACGCGTGATTAGGTGCCCGCGATATCCGCCCCCCCTTCCAACATCGGAGCGCGGATAACCGGAAATAATCGTAGAGACTTTGATCCTCGGCAACCCGGAGATGCTCGACATCCGCATGGCCAGGGAATCGTTTCCGAAATCCGGATCGTCGGCGTGCACGATATTCAAACTGCTCATAACCGGACGCAGGGGAGCGACACCAAGCTCCGCATGGTCATCGACAACAGCGGGCTTGCCGGTCAATCTTCTATGGTCGGCACATCGCGCGAGATATTAGCTGGGAACACACAAGGCCGATCCACATCCAGACATAAAAAAGGGCCGGTGCGACAAACCGCATCGACCCTTTTCAAGACGAAATCGTCAGCTTCAGACGTTGGAGCCAAGACCCTTGATTGCGCTATCAACCAACTGCCGATCCGCGCCCGCGTCATGGTCCTGCGCGATCAGCGTCGCAGCCGCGCTGGTGGCAGCGTTGACGGCCTTTGTACGGATGCCCGCAATGGCAGAGCGTTCCGCTGCACCGATCTTGTCCTCGGCCATCTTTTGGCGACGGGCAACCAGCGCTACCGCATTGGCCTTGGCATCTTCGAGCAGCGTTGCCGCTTCGCTCTCGGCCGACTTGCGCATCGCTTCGGCTTCACCAGCCGCATTGGCCAGCTTCGCTTCATATTCAGCCTTCAGCGCATCAGCCTCGGCGCGCAGCTTTGCAGCTTCCGCCAACTGTTCCTTGATCTGGGCGATCCGGCCATCGAGCACATTGCCGATCAGCGCGGGGACCTTCTTGATCAGGAGAATGAGGATGAAGACCGCCATCGCCAGGCTGACCCAGGCGGTCGCGTCCATGCCAACGGCCTTCGGATCAGTATGCGGCGCCACGCCTTCATGCGCGACGGTGCCTACCGGCTCCATCCCTTCGGAGTGAATTGCGTCGTCAAGATGCGGAGGCGTACCTTCGCTATGCTGTGCTGCTGCCTCAGCCATGGGCCAGTGCCGCCTTTACTGCGTTGCGGGCCGCTTCGTCCGACGCGTTCACGCCGGAAATACGAGCGACCATGTCGCGCGCCGCTTCGGCGGCGACGGTTTCAATCTCTGCCATCGCTGCCTGGCTGGCCGCCTGGATGCGGGCTTCGGCAGCGCCGATCCGCGTGGCGATTTCAGCATCGGCGGCAGCAAGCTGCACTTCGGAAGCCTTCGCAGCTTCCGCTTTCGCACGGGCCAGCGTTGCCTGGGCCGCAGCCCTGCTTTCCGCATCGCGGGTGCGATAATCAGCCTCTGCCTCATCGGCGCGGGCGAAGGCAGCCTTGGCCGCGTCCAGATCACCTGTGATCTTCGCGTCGCGCGCGTCGGCCGTCGCCTGAACCTTGGGGACCATACCCTGGCCTATGACGAAGAAGACAAAGCCGAATGTCAGCAGCATCCAGAAAATCTGAGATGCATAGGTTTCGGCAATTTGCGCGATTTGAGGCATTATAGGTCCGTCCGATCAGGGCGCCGTCAATTCATGCGGACGGGCGGGACAGCGACAGCCGCCCTGCCCGTCCGCCGAGCGGTTGTCAGGCCACGAATACCAGGATCATGGCGATAACGAACGCCAGCAGACCCAGAAGTTCGGCTGCGGCGAAACCGATGAACAGGCGGCCCTGCTGGCCGTCAGCGGCACCCGGATTGCGCAGCGCGCCTTCCAGGAACGATGCGAACACGTTGCCCACACCGAGCGAGGCGAGGCCCGCACCAATCGCGGCCAGGCCAGCACCGAGCAGCTTTGCGGCTTCTGCGTCCATGTCGTAAACTCCCTTTTCTAAACTCGAACAAATGGTTGGAAAAATAGTGGAAACTTAGTGGAGGTTCTCGGCGTCGTTCAGATAAACCGAAGTCAGCAGCGCGAACACATAGGCCTGGATCACCGCCACCAGCACTTCCAGAGCGCTGATGCCGATCATCAGGATGAAGCTGGCGGAACCGACCGTCAGGCCATATCCGGCACCCGCGTTGGAGCTGTTGATGACGAACCCGGCCAGCACCTTGAGCAGAACGTGCCCGGCGGTCATCGCGACGAACAGTCGCAGGCCAAGGCTGAACGGCCGCACCATGAAGGACACCAGCTCGATCGGGAAGATCACCGGGATCATCGGCAGCGGCGTACCATGGGGCACGAACAGCGAGAAGAAGTGCAGGCCATGCTTCCAGAAGCCAACGATCAGCACGATCGAGAAGCTAAGGATCGCGAGAACGCCGGTAGCCGTGAAGTGGCTGGTGAAGGTGAAGGGATGCAGACCGATCAAACCAAGCGGCAGCAGCCCAAGCAGATTTGCCAACAGGATGAACATGAACAGCGAGAAGACATAAGGAATATACTTCTCGCCGCCCTCACCCACATTGGCGATCAGCAGGCTTTTGATGAAGCCGGTCATATATTCGACCGCCATCTGCCAGCGGCCGGGCACCAGTTCACGCTTCATGCCACCGATCACGAAGATCCACAGCACCACAGCAGCAGCCACCATGTAGAGCGCGCTGTTGGTGAAAGCGATGTTGAAGCCGCCAAGCGACAAGTGATCCGTACCGAACAACGGTTCGATCGCAAACTGGTGCATCGGATCGATTTTGCCGGATTCTGCCACGTTGACCCCTGTAACGTCTGGTATTCGGACTAAGATAAAAGCGCCCCTATTCGCCGGGACGCTTCGTCGTCGTCAATCTGATGATGTTCCTGAAAGCAACCACGATCCCAAGACCGAGGAACGCCAGCAGGAGCCAAGGGGATGTTCGCAGAAAGTAGTCCAAAGTCCCACCAACCACGGCACCACCGGCAAGACCGCCGATCAGTTCTGCGAGAACCCTGTTGCCCAGGCGCGATCCATCATCGCCCTGTTGCTTAGTGGTCCCCTGTCTGACCTTTTCGGCTCGTTCGGCCTTCGCGATCCGCTCCTCAAGGGAAGTGATGCGCTCGTCCTCATCTGCCGGGTCTTGCCCGGGCACATCCTGCGTCATGGCCGTTCCTTTTCGTTCAGGCAGATAAGCCAACGTCAGGCGGCATGGCGCGTGCGGTTGCACCCGTCAAGGCGCGGCCCGTTTAGAAAGGGCTTTCGGGATAGTCAACCATCGTTGGACAGGAGAATTGCGCTTCCGCCGGGGGCGGCGGCAAAACTCCCCGCAGTCGCGTAATTACCCGGCGGTCGCGCAATAGCTCGGCAGGGCGATCGGCCCGGCACCCTTGGTTTGCCAGGGTCCCGCGCCCACGCGATAAACCTGGCCCTGCTTCACGCGGTTGCTCAATGTCTGGCAACCCGTGGCTGCCGCCATATCCTGAACCGTGACGCCTCGCTTGCTGGCAAGGTCGGTGTAGGCCGCGCGCCGCTTGATGTTGATCGATTCGACTTCCGATCGCACCGCCGCGCTCACCGATCCAGCGATGCCCAAATAGCCGTCCGCCTGCTCGCCCACCGCGCCCTCCGCCATTGCAGCGGCAACCGCGCCCGACTGCGCGCGAGCAGGCGCGCTCGCAACAAGGCCCGTGGCCAGCACGACGGCGGCACCTGCGACGATCATCAAAAGCTTGCGTGTCATTGCGGGAACAACTCCGGGTTATTCTGGATAAGATCCTGTGCATCACGCTGAAGGCGTACGACGACCTCCTGCTGCACCTTTACATTCAGGTTGATTTCGATCGGCTTGTCCGGTGCCTTCACCTGGATGCAGCCCGTCAGGGCCAAACCGGCGAAACCCGCCGCAAAGATAGCTTGTGTCTTCATTTCTGTTCCCTGTTTCTCACAGTGTCGCTTTCCGCAGGGTTAACTGCAATCCCTTGGCGAATCTTCTCCTGCATCTGATCCCCTATGCTGTTCTGGATAAGCATAGTGGGATCGATGAAGGATTTTGCCGTGCCCAGCAGGCCGCGAAATGGCGCTGAGATGCGCACATTGAAGATGAAGGGCAATCCGGTCAGGTTGCGCGCCATACCCGCCGGAACATCGCCAAGCTTCCCCCGGTTGACGCCGTTGAACACGACATTGGTCACCATCTCTCCATCCAGCGCGCCGTCCATCAGGATGGTGAGGCATTTATATTGCATATTCTTGAGCGCGTCGAAGGCCAGCTTGCCCATCACGCCCAATTGCTCGTTCGAAACCGGCCCGACATAGGACAGCGTCCCCGACTGGCGGTTGGGATCGCACGGCACCGTGGGCAGCACCCCTTCGGGCATGATGAGCGGCGGCATCCCCTGCTGCCTTGCGGTCAGCACGCCCCCCGCGACGCGCCCGCCCTGGGCATTGAAGATCAGCGGCATGATCCCGTCGAACGTGCCTGTGGCCGATATATTCTCAAGCTCCATCGTCTGGATGAAGGCACCCGCATCTATGCCGATGACGCGGAACGTCAGATAGCGGTCCACATCCGCGCTGAAATCCATCGTCGTGGGCAACAGAACCAGTTGCCCTCCGGAAAAGGGCCAGCCGCCGCCCTCGATGCGGACCTTCTGCCCAGGCTCCAGCCGGTAGCGGACAAGGCCATCGCGCACTTCGACGCCAGGATTGACCATCCTGATCCGCATTTCCTGCCCCGGCGCACTCACCAGCCCCAGCAGATCGGTAAAGCGCAATTCGCCGGTCATTCCCTCGACGGGACCGAACGCCGCCGCCAACTTGGCGTTATCGGTGCGGAACACGCCATCGCTGGTCACATCCGTGCCGTTCCATCGGATATGTCCCTCGCCCGTTACCGTCGCATTGACGTTGGCGACAACTCCCAGCGCCAGGCGGGTCACGTCCTCTGGCTGCAAATTGGGACCGAACACCAACCCCGGCACGGTCAGGTCGGCGTTGCCCCGGCCGGAGCCCAGATCATGCGCGATGTCCGCACGCGCCACCAAGGCATCGTTGCGCGGCGCCCGCAACGTTCCTGTCGCCAGGATTCGGCCGTCCCGCAAGCTGAGCGCGAAGTCCGGCACCTTCAACGGCTCGAACCGTCCCGGCGTCTGGGCATCGCGCACCATCACCGACGCGGCGAGCTTCAACACTCCTTGGGCGAAGCTCCATTCGCCCGCGCCATCCTCCACGATTAGCGGAACGGAACCGATTCGCGCGTTGGTCCCTGCCAGCCTTCCCGCCAGACCCTGTGCCGTAGCCCGGCCGGTCAGCGTTTGCGCGACCAGCCGTACCGGAGATGCTTCAGGCCCGATCGCCAGTTCCGCCCGAGATAGCGAAAAGCCCTCCTGACCGATGGCGACCCTTGCCCGCTCCGCCGACAGCCGCATCGGACTCTGGCCGCTACGTCCTCGCAGGTCGAGATTGCGAATCTCGGCCCCCGCGCTCACCCCGCCCGGCCCCGTCGCGACCAGAGCGCCACCGCCGATTGGGCACAGTGTCTGCCGGGTACGCCCGACAGAAAAGCTGCCGTACTGCGCCTCCTCCAACGCCAACGGCACGCAGCGCCGGTTGATCGCTATCGAGCCATCAGCATTCAGCTGTCCCACGACTGGCATCATGAGGCCGCGTAGCCGCCCGCCGGGCAAAGGGCCGTCCAGCCTTGCCACTGTTGAAAAGAGCGTATCTCCCCGAGGTCCGGCGGTAAAACGTACAGGGTCGAGCGCCAGCCTGGCGTCGCGAGCGGCATATGGGTCGATAAAAAGCTGCCCACCCAATCCGCCACGCGGCCGCGGTGCCAGCCGCAGTGCAGCCTTCGGTAGCCCACCCCCGTCCGTCGTGAGCGCGCCATCCAGCGCCCAGTCGACAGCAGCTCCCGCCTTGCCCGGCCAGGCAATGGTCACCCTGCCATCACCGGGAATCGTCATACGCGCGCCGCTGCGCGATTCGAATCCACTGTTCGTCAGCACCACGCTCCCACCCTGGCCGCTCTGCGCGAAGGCCAGGCTGGTTCGCAGCACATTATCCTCCCCCGCGCGGCGCACCGCATCGGCCAGCCGTTCGGCCAGCGGCGCCAAAGGCGTGCCCGCCGCAGACCGCTTCAACCCCACCAGAGGATCACGTCCGGGAAGGCTCAGTTGATGCGCCGACAAACGCCCGCTGGCCTGTGACTTACCTTTTGCGACGCTCCAAGCGCCGACAATCTCCGACTGACCTGCCTTGAGACCCGCCATACCCAGTGCCGCCGCGCCGATCCGCGCACGGCCAGCCATCGCCAACGCATTGCCATCAAAGTCGATCCGCCCGACGGGCTTCGCCAGCACCATGCCAGAGGACTTCAACGCCTCCGCTCCCAGCACGACATGGCCGTTCCACCGATCCAGGGCCTTGCCGATCCAGACATCCATGTCCGCTCTCGGCTTCGCCGCGCCGGTCGCGCTGCTCCTGCATCCAAGAGCCGTCGCCTGCGCCGGTCCAACCAAATGCGGCCGCTCATTCCTTATCGCGACATCCAGCAAGGCGGTCATGCCCGCCACGTTGCACCCCGCGAACGCCGCCCGTGGCATGGCAGCGGCAAGGCGGCCGTCGAAGCCCGACCTTAGATTACCCTTGCCGTCGATCTGCATCCCGACCACTCCGGCGTCGGTCTCAAGCCGCATGCGCGCATCGCGCAGCGCGAGGACGATGTCCGGTAGACTTAACGGCGCCTTAGACGCAGGATCGCGGAACTTGTCCAATTCTCCGAGCCGGAGCAACCCATCACGATAAGAACCGTGCAGCCGCACGCCCCCGGCCCTCACGGCCGCGACATGCGGGGACAGGCCTGTGAAGGCCAGATCCACTTCCACCCACAGGGCAGTCAGGTCGGGATTCGCCGGATCGCCAAGGACGATATTCTCGATACGCTGGGTGCGCAGGCCAATGTCCTTCAGGTCATAGCTTGCTTGGACGCCGCGCCGGTTCATCTCCCGCCCAATAAAATTTTCCGCGATCGGCGCTCGCTGGGTCCACAACGCAACAAGGATCAGCGCCAGAGACCCCGTCCCTACGCCCAGCCAGCGTAACCAGCCGCGGCGAACTCCCTCTTCGCCGTCCTCAACTTCCATGCTTATGGCCAACCCCGGCTTTCACACTCGATCCGTAACGCCTGCATAACGTCTGACGCTCCCTAAATATCCTTGCCCGATTTTTGCGCAACGCATAGGCCCATTTCTCTGAACGGGGGATTATAAGGCATTGGCGGACAGGGAAGTTGTAGTCAGCCATGACGGCGTGGGGCATCGCGCCCGGCTTCGGCAGAAGCTGGCGGAGAGCGGCGGCGATGTGCTGCACGATCATGAGCTTATCGAATATCTGCTGGCCCTTGCCATTCCCCGCCGCGATACCAAGCCGCTCGCGAAGGCGTTGCTGCGTGAATTTGGCGGCATCGGCGGCTTGATGACCGCCGATTGGCAGGCGATCGCGCGCGTCCCCGGCATGGGCGACACCAGCATCGCCGCTGTCAAGATCGTGCATGCCACCCTTCTGCGCATGCTCCGCAATGAGGTGTCACAGCGTCCGGTCCTTGCAAGCTGGCAAGCCCTGCTCGACTATCTGCGTGCCGACATGGCCTATCTCCCAGTGGAGCGCGTTCGCGTGCTTCACCTCAACAGCCGCAACATGCTGATCCGCGACGAACATATGGGCGACGGCTCGATCGACCAGGCCGCCATCTACACACGCGAAGTCATTCGCCGCGCCATCGACCTTGGCTCATCAGCGCTGATCCTGGTGCACAACCACCCAAGCGGTTCTCCCGAACCCAGTCGGCAGGACATTGAAATCACGCGCCAGATCGCAGAGGCGGGCAAGCGCCTCAACATCGCGGTGCATGATCACATCATCATTGGATCGCAGGGACACAGCAGCCTGCGCGCGATGGGGCTATTGTAGGGCCGTCCTTCTTACCCACCGCCAGGAAGGACGTTCCACAGACGTCCTAACCCTCGAACCCCACCGAAAGAAATTCAGGCACAGGTCCGTTCCAGCCCTCATCCGGACCTTCGTCCCGAACATCGGCGCGACGGGGCTTTGAGCCATTATCCTGCTGGCGGGCAGGACGAGGCTCTTCCCGCGGTTCGTCATCCTTGCGCTTGGCGGGCTTGCGCTCCACCTTCCGCTCGCTATTCCGGCGCGGCTCTTCGGCCTTATCCACCTTTGCAGCGGCAGCAGCGGGGGTGTCGATCGTCTCGATCTTCTGCCCGATCAGCTTCTGAATATTATCGATCGCCTCGGCATCTTCCGGGGTCACAAAGGTATAGGCGACACCCGATGCCCCCGCACGCCCGGTACGGCCAATGCGATGGACATAGTCATCGGGATGCCAGGGAGCATCGAAATTGAAGACGTGGCTGACGCCCTTGATATCCAGCCCGCGCGCAGCGACATCGGACGCTACCAGGATATTCACCGATCCCGCCCGGAACCGCTCCAGTTCGGCAATTCGCGAAGACTGGTCGATGTCTCCATGAATCTCGCCCGACTTGAAACCGTAGCGCTGTAGGCTCTTGTTCAGTTCACGAACCGTGGTCTTGCGGTTGCAGAAGATCACCGCGCTCAGCACTTCCTCCTGCTCCAGCATCGCGCGCAGGGCTTCGCGCTTCTTGCGCGAATCAACCTTCACCAGCCTCTGGGTGATGTTGGTGGAGGCAGTGGCGGGCCGCGCCACTTCAATCGACTTGGGATTGCTGAGGAACCGATCCGCCAGCTTCTTGATCGGCGCGGGCATGGTCGCTGAAAACAGCAGTGTCTGCCGCTGCGAGGGCAATTTGGTGCAGATTTCCTCAATGTCCGGGATGAACCCCATGTCCAGCATGCGGTCAGCTTCATCAATGACCAGCATCGAACAGCCGTTCAGCAATATCTTGCCGCGCTGGAACAGGTCCATCAGTCGGCCCGGCGTGGCGATCAGCACATCGACGCCCTTTTCCAGGGCCTTGAGCTGATCGCCCATCTGCACGCCGCCGATCAGCAGCGCCATGTTGAGCTTGTGATATTTCCCGTATTTCTCGAAATTCTCGGCAACCTGCGCCGCCAATTCGCGCGTCGGCTCCAAAATGAGCGAACGCGGCATCAACGCACGGGCCCGGCCATGAGCCAGAATGTCGATCATCGGCAAAACGAAGCTGGCAGTCTTGCCCGTCCCCGTCTGCGCAATGCCGATAATATCCTTCATCATCAGCACGGGGGGGATCGCCTGCGCCTGAATCGGCGTGGGCGTATCGTATCCGGCCTCGTTAACGGCCTTCAACAGTTCATCGGAAAGGCCGAGATCGGCAAAAGTCATTCAATTGTCCGGGACAGAGGCTCTTCCGCAACGCGCTCATGCATCACGGAAATCGCGCGCGCCTTGCGGAAATATTGGTATCTTGTCAAGAAAATCGCGCATCGGAGCGCGTTTCGACAGACGGTTAATCGTCCCCGTCCGCCTCTTCCAATCGCCGGAAACTGTCGATCACGCAACTAAGCCCACTGCGCGCCTGCAATTCATCGCGCCCGGAACAAAGCGACCCATCCTCATCCGGCTCGACATAAAATCCCGAGTAGAAGCCTGTCGAACTGCACCCCCGCTCCAGCCGAGCCCTATAGCGGTGATTATCGGCCAGCAGCAGATCGACGCCATTATCCACAATGACGCTGGCTGACCGGATCGACCGCAAGGCGATGCAGCGCGGCCCCTTCTTTTCCTTCCACGCACGCCCCGCCTGCGGAGCAATGCGCGCGGGCGCTCGTCCCTTTTTCGCCATTGGCACGCGAATGATGATCCGTTGCTCGATCGACATCTGCGCCAATTGCACGGGCTCACTCACGGGCGCGACAAGGAGCAACAGGACGGAATGAAGCAAATCGAACCCCTTTTGGGGCGGCACGCTATGGGCCGGTGGTTGAACCGTCGATGAATTCCGGGGCATAGCATTGCCGTATGATAGGGCAAGACATCATCGACAGGTTCATAGCCTTGCTGGGGCCAAAGAGCGTCGTCACCGATGCGGACGACATCGCTCCCTGGCTCACAGACTGGCGGGGACGTTTTCACGGCGCCGCTGCCGCCATTCTCCAGCCTTCCAGTACGGAGGAAGTTGCCGCGACCGTCGCACTCGCAGCCGATCTTCACGTGCCCCTGGTTCCTCAGGGCGGCAATACCTCAATGGTCGGCGGCGCGACTCCTCCGGATGACGGGTCGGCACTTATCCTGTCGCTGCGCCGGATGAACCGCATCCGCTCCCTTTCTTCCGACGACAATCTCGCAATATGCGAAGCAGGCGTCATCCTCGAAACCCTGCACGATGCTGCGGAGCAAGCCGGGCGCCGCTTCCCGCTCAGCCTCGGCGCGAAGGGATCGGCGACGATCGGCGGCCTGATATCGACTAATGCCGGCGGCACTCAGGTGCTGCGCCATGGCACGATGCGCGCACTTGTCGAGGGGCTGGAGGCAGTCCTCCCCGACGGCACTATCCTGTACGGCCTCGACGCGCTCAAGAAGGACAATCGCGGCTATGACCTCAAACAATTGCTGATCGGCGCGGAAGGAACGCTCGGCATCATCACCGCCGCCTCGCTCCGCCTCGCCCCTGCCATCGCGATCCGCGCAGTCGGCTGGGTGGGCGTCCGCTCGCCCGCCGATGCGCTCGCCCTCCTCCGCCTGAACGAAAGGCAATTGGGTGACAGCGTCGAGGGGTTCGAGATTATTGCTGACGATGGCCTCGGCCATGTCCTGTCCCACATTCCCGGCACCCGCTGCCCGATCGAGACGCGCACGCCCTGGCATGTGCTGATCGAAGTCGATCATGCCGACCTGTCCAGTCCATCTCCGGCCGAGCGCCTTGAAGGAGCGCTGGCGCAAGCACTCGAACAAGGACTCGCTGTCGATGCCACGATCGCCGCCAATGATGCTCAGGCAGCGGCGTTCTGGCGCCTGCGCGAATCGCTTTCCGAAGCGGAGAGGGCGCAAGGACCGGCGCTGCAATTTGACATCAGCGTGCCCGTGGCCCGCATGCCCGCCTTCATGATCGACATGGCCGCGGCGGCCGAACGCACCTTCGCGGGAACCACCGCCTCCTCCTTCGGTCATCTTGGCGATGGCAATGTCCACTTCCATGTTCGCGCGCCCAAGGGAACGACAGACGGCCCCGCCTGGATCGCGGCAGAAGGGAAGTCGATCAACGCCTTCGTCCATGATGCCGTCGTCGCGGCGGGCGGCTCCATTTCGGCGGAACATGGCATCGGCCAGATGAAACGGGCCGAACTCGGCCGCCTTGCCAGTCCTGCCCGGCTACATGCCCTGCGCGCGATCAAGGCTGCGCTTGATCCCCTTGGCCTCATGAACCCGGACAAGCTGATCCCCCGTCCCGAAGAGGGCTAGAGGCAGCGGAGCGGCTCGACAAAGCAATTGCCTCCCACCCACAAGGTCTTTATCGCCCACACCCAGTTTTTAGGAAAGGCAGTGCAGCCAACATGCGCTGCTTCGATAGGATGGAAGAACAGCATCATGGCTAGCGCGCCCGCCAATAATCTCCCCGTGTTTTACAACGACCTGCTGCCGCTCAGCAGCGTCGATCATGCGAGCTATCGCAGCCGCTCGGTGGAGTCCGCGCCTTTCCTCACGAAGCAGCATGCCGTTCCCCTGACCGTCGATGAATTCGTCGCGGCCCAACGGTTCGTGCCGATCATCTTCTCGGCTGGCGACGAAGCGGTGCCGCTGGCGCTGATGGGCCTTAATGAAGGCGTCAACACCTTCCTCGACGATGAAGGCAAGCTGCGCGGTCCCGCCTATGTCCCCGCCTATGTCCGCCGCTATCCCTGGATGCTGGCGAAGCTGCGCCCCGACACCGACGAACTGTCGCTCTGCTTTGATCCCACCAGCGAAGCGGTCGGCGAGTTTGAGGAAGGCCAGCCCCTTTTCGAAGATGGCAAGCCGACCGAACTCACCCAGGGCGTTCTCAAATTCTGCGAGGATTTCGAACAGGCCGCCGCGCGGACTGGCCAGTTCATGAAGGACCTGAAGGAACTGGACCTGCTGATGGACGGCGAAGTCGCCATCCAGGTCCCCGGCAACGATCAGCCTTTCGTCTATCGCGGCTTCCGCATGGTGAACGAGGAAAAGCTGCGTGACATGCGTGGCGATCAACTGCGGAAGATCAGCCAGAACGGCATGCTGCCCCTTATCTACGCGCATCTTTTCTCGCTGCAGCTGATCCGCGAAGTTTTCGAGTCGCAGATCACGCAGGGCAAAGGTCCCATTTCCGTCCCGGCAGCGCCCCAGACCGCCGACGCATGACGCTATAAATTAACCTGCATCAATAATGCGATAGAAAAGGTTTCTGCTCGCCACTTGAAAGTGAGCGGGACCTTCTTTATCTTCCAAACATACGGCGCACCTGCCCCCCTTTCGGGTGTGTCGTATGGGCGCCTCCCCCTTTTGGAGGCGTCTCCTCCCTGAACCTTGGCCACCCCATGTAATACATGGGGTGGTTTTTTATGGGCCGGGCAGGATAAGTGGTTTCGCTTGACGGCGAACCCCTCTCCCCCTAAACGCCACCGCCTGCCAGCCGCCCGAGCGGCAAAGGCCCCTTCGTCTAGCGGTTAGGACGCGGCCCTCTCACGGCTGAAACACGGGTTCGATTCCCGTAGGGGTCACCACTTGCCTATTTGGGCGCAGAATGCTGCGATGCAGCCTTTCTTGACCTCTCGCTGGTGCAGCGAGACGAGAATGGCACAGATGGCACAGCCGGGGCGGCACCCCAAGACAGACGCTTATTACCTCCGCAGACAGATGCCTGAGAACCTGCGCCCTGCCTTCGGCATGTGAGCGGTGCACAAGCAGTCGCTGCGGACCAAGGATTTCGTCCGAGCCGCGCAATTGTTCATCGCCGTCAAAGCGGAATTCGAGCAGCAGACGAGACCGCACGGCAGGGAACGTGGCGCAGATCGGATCCGGTCACGCTTTGAAAGGCCGCGCCCCGGCAAGCTGACAATCTGTGAAATATCTTATGCTAAATGTATCGATCAGACCTTTGAATGTTCCGCGTGATTACCGCGGGATCGTCTTCATTGTTTTACCCTAAGTCCTTTTCAAAGCGGCAATCCCACATAATTTTCCGCGATAGCCGCCTGCGCCGCCCTGGAAGAGGCAATATAGTCCAGCTCGGCAACCTGCATTCGCCGGTCGAACGCATCCATTTCCGGAAAACGGTGCATCAGCCGCGTCAGCTGCCAGGAAAATCGTTCCGCTTTCCAGATCCGCGCCAGCGCCTGCTGGGAATAGCCCGCTATCGCGTCCCCGTCCCCCCGCCGGAACCATCCAGTCAAGGCCGCCGAAAGATAGAATATATCCGACGCCGCGAGGTTCAGCCCCTTCGCTCCCGTCGGCGGCACGATATGCGCGCTGTCCCCCGCCAGCATCAGCCGCCCATATTGCATCGGCTCGAATACGAAGGATCGCAGCGGCGCGATCGACTTTTCCAATGCTGGCCCGCGCACCATCCGCGCACCCGCTTCAGGCCCCAGCCGCACTGCCAGCTCATCCCACAGCCGATCGTCCGGCCAATCCTCGATCCGTTCATCCAGTGACACCTGAATGTAATAGCGGCTGCGCGTCCCCGATCGCATGGACGCCAGCGCAAAGCCGCGCTCATGATTGGCATAGATCAGTTCGTCATCGCACGGTGGCACGTCCGCCAGGATGCCAAGCCAACCGAAGGGATATAGCTTCTCATAGGCGGTCGCTACGCCAGCCGGTATGGCTCGCCGCGAAGGACCGTGAAAGCCGTCGCACCCGCAAATAAATTCAGCATCTATCCGCTCCTGCCGACCATCCTTGCGATAGGTCAGGTACGGCGCGTCGCTGTCAACATCATGCAATGCCACGTCATCCGCTTCGTAGATGATCTCCAGGCCGCGCCCGGCCGCCGCCTCCATCAGGTCGCGGGTCATCTCCGTCTGGCCATATACCATGACCTGCCGTCCGGTCAGGCCCGCGATATCGATGCGGATCGACCTCTCGCCGCTGGCCAGGTGAAAGCCGTCATGGGGCAACCCTTCACGATGCATCCGCTCGCCAAGGCCCAGCCGGTCCATCAAATCCGTCGTGGTCCGCTCCAGCACGCCTGCGCGGATGCGCCCCAGGACATAGCTGGGCGATGCTCGCTCCACCACGATGACCTCCAGCCCCTCTGCCCGCAGCAAATGGCCGAGCAGCAACCCCGCAGGCCCCGCGCCTATGATGGCGACTTGCGTCCTCATGACATCCTCTTCGCAGCTTTCCGACGCCGCGCATGATGCGCCCGATGCTGCTTGCGGGACATGGGCGAACTGGCCTATGACT
Organism: Sphingobium sp. TomTYG75; assembly: GCF_054771635.1. Classification (NCBI taxonomy): domain Bacteria; kingdom Pseudomonadati; phylum Pseudomonadota; class Alphaproteobacteria; order Sphingomonadales; family Sphingobiaceae; genus Sphingobium; species Sphingobium sp. TomTYG75. The sequence continues at coordinate 365,521 of NZ_BSRE01000001.1, forward strand.
TGGACGATCCAGCAGCTTTCCGGACGTAGCCATGACCACCCCCGTCCCCAGCTTCTACCTCTATGGAGAACCGCAACGTAGCGTTGCGGAAGGCTTCGTACATGTCGAAAGCCTGGACGACCGCTCCCGCCCCAGCGAGTGGACGATCCAGCCGCATCTCCATCGCGATCTCAACCATATCATCCTCATCGCCGAAGGCGGCGGATCGATGCGGGCGGATGGCGAAAGCGTCACATTTGAAGCGCCCTGCCTGCTGCTGGTGCCGGCCGGGATCATCCACGGCTTTTCCTGGCACCGCGACTCCCGTGGCTGGGTCATCACCATCGCCAACAGCTACCTCCACCACCTGCTGGAGCGTGACGCCGACCTCCAACCGCTCTTCCGCGCACCCCGTGCCATCGCCGTGCCCAGCGCCGCCGAAGTGGAAACCCGCATCGGCGCGCTCGCCCGCGAGCTTGCATGGTCCGGCCCTGCCCAGCGCGCGGCGGTCGAAGCGCTCCTCCTCTGGCTCATGGTCCAGGCGCTGCGCCACGCCGCCCTGTCCGACGCCAGCGCCAGCAGCGGCGGCCGCCAGGCCCGTCTCGTCGCCCGTCTGCGCGATCGGATCGAACAGCGTTTTCGCAAGCGGGAGCCTGTCGCTGCCCACGCCCGCGCGCTGGGCGTCAGCGAAACCGCGCTCCGCCAAGCCTGCGCCCGCGCCGCAGGGCTCTCCCCTGCCGCCATGCTCGACGAGCGCGCCCTGCTCGAAGCCCGCCGCCTGCTCCTTTATTCCAACCTGTCGGTCGCGGAGGTCGGCTATGCCGTGGGTTTTGAGGACCCCGCCTATTTCTCCCGCTTCTTCGCCCGCCACACCGGCCGCTCACCCCGCGACTGGCGCGCTCACCCCAGCTGCTTCTCCAGCTCCCCCAGCACCCGATAGCAATCGAACACCTTCGCCACGCTCGAATTAGGCTCCCGCCCCTCCCCGATGGCGCTCACAAATTCGCGGTCCTGCAACTCGATCCCGTTCATCGACACGTCCACCTTGGACACGTCGATCGGCTCTTCCTTGCCGTTCACCAGGTCATCATAGCGCGCAATATAGGTGCCCGTGTCGCCGATATAGCGAAAGAACGTCCCCAGCGGCCCATCATTGTTGAAGCTCAACGAAAGCGTACAGATCGCCCCGCTCTCGCTCTTCAACTGGATCGACATGTCCATGGCGATGCCAAGCTCGGGATGGATCGGCCCCTGCATCGCATGCGCGTCCACGATCCGCCCCGCCTGATAGGCGAACAGGTCCACCGTATGCGCCGCATGGTGCCACAGCAGATGGTCGGTCCATGACCGCGCCTCACCCTTCGCATTGATATTCTTGCGCCGGAAGAAATAGGTCTGCACATCCATCTGCTGGACGTTGAATGCGCCTGCCTTGACCTGCTGATGCACCCATTGATGGCTCGGGTTGAAGCGCCGCGTATGCCCGACCATGCAGGTCAGCCCCGTTTCCTCCTGCTTGCGCAATACCGCCTGCGCATCGGCCCAACTATCGGCCAGCGGTATCTCAACCTGGACATGCTTGCCCGCGTTCATACAAGCGATCGCCTGTTCCGCATGCATCTGCGTCGGCGTGCAGAGGATCACCGCATCGACATCATCGCGCGCCAAAGTCTCGGCCAGCTCAGTCGTCGCATGCCCGATCCCATATTTTGCCGCGATCGCCTGCGTCGGCTCCAGATTGCGCCCGACCAGCGAGGTGACGATCACGCCATCGATATTCTTCAGGCCATCCAGATGCTTTTCACCAAAAGCCCCCGCACCGGCCAGCGCGATTCTCATACTGTAACTCCTCATCTTACTGGCCGCGCACTCTGGCTATCGCTGCATGAGCGCGCGCATCACAGTCATGAATTGCTGATAGGTCTGCCCCACATTGGCGGCGGACTGACTGTATGCCGGGTTCTGCCGGTCGATATCGACGACCGGCCAATCCGCCTGATGCAACGCCGTCGCCGTGCGGAACTTGCCAAAGGCATCGCGAAACCGGCGGCTATCCTCATCGGACAGGTTCAACTGCGCATCCGCCTGGCACAATCGGTTGATCTGTTCCTGCAACGCCCGCCGAGCCTGCAAATATTGCTTTTCCCAGCCCGGCTCCGCACCGGTGGATAGCTCCCCCAGCTGCTTATGCACCTGCTCCAGCCTGACCAATGCATCCTCGATGTCGGCGCGCGCCATCATCCATCCCTTCGATTGTCGTTATGAATCGTCGGGTTTCAACACCAGATGCCCGACCGCCGTATTGGATGCGGGAACATGATAATGGCGATGCAGCGGCGTGACCTTCTTGCCCAGCGCACCGCGCATGATCAGCCACATCACCATCTCGATCCCCTCCGATCCGGTTTCCCTGAGATATTCGATGTGCGGGATGGCGCGCAACCGCCCATCATCTTCCGCGCTCAACAGGTCCAGGAAGCGATTGTCCCATTCGGCGTTGATCAACCCGGCGCGCGGCCCCTGCAACTGATGGCTCATCCCGCCCGTGCCCCACACCTGCACGTTCAGATCCTCGGGGAAACTTTCCACCGCCCGCGCGATCGCCTCGCCCAGCATCCAGCAGCGATTGCCCGACGGCGGCGGATAGGTGACGACGTTGACGGCCAGAGGAACGACCTTGACCGGCCACTTGTCTGGCTGGTCGAACATCAGGCTCATCGGCACGGTCAGGCCGTGATCGACATCCATCTCATTGATGATGGTCATGTCGAACTCATCCAGGATCAGGCTCTGCGCGATGTGCCAGGCCAGGTCCGCATGCCCCTCCACGTCCGGCACCGGCCGCGGCCCCCATCCCTCGTCGCAAATGCCATAGCGATCCGCACAACCAATCGCGAAGGTCGGAATGATCTTCATGTCGAACGCCGACGCATGGTCATTATAAACCAGTATCACGACATCCGGCTTTTCCTGCGCGATCCATTGCCGCGACCAGTCATATCCGGCGAACAGCGGCGCCCAATAGGGCTCTCCCACCTTCCCATTGTCCATCGCCGCGCCGATCGCCGGCACATGGCTGGTCCCTACGCCAGCGGTAATGCGGGCCATCAACGTTTCTCCCTTATCGAACGCTGGCCTTCTGGTGATCGCCCTCCGGCAATCATCATGGCCTGATACTCTTCCGTGCTCATGCCGGTCATGGTTCCCACCGCCTGCAAAAAGGACATGCCGTCGGTCGAAAACACCTTGGCGAGGAAATAGATATTGCCGCCCAAATCGAGGCAACGATTATAGTCGCGATCCAAAATCGCCTGCCGCTGATCTTCGGTCATCGGCCATTCGTTCAGATAGGCACGCTCGTCCGCCTTCCACCGTTCGCGATTATCGCCTTTCATCAGGCTCATCGCGAACTGGTTCATCCAATAACCCTGCCGCGCGCGCTTTCCGGTATAGACGCGCGTGCCGGGGATATCATCGAATTCGGCCAGATATTCATGGATATCAACGCTCATCGGCGGTTCTCCAGACAAAGAAAAATCCATCTCCCGCCCCGTCCTTCCACAGCAAGGACGGGAGATGGAACCACCCCCCACAGGGATAAATGGGGGGTGTGGAAGCTCACAGGCCGCGCGCCTTCAACTGCGCGTCCAGACGGGGGAAGACACGGCGGGCATTGCCCTCGAATATCGCGTGCCGTTCCGCATCGCTGATATCCAGCGCGTCGACATAGCGCTTGGTGTCATCGAAATAATGGCCGGTCGTCGGATCGATCCCGCGCACCGCACCGACCATTTCCGAACCGAACAGGATATTCTTGTTGTCGATCACATCGGCCAGCAAATCGACGCCCGGCTGATGATAGACGCATGTATCGAAAAAGATGTTGTTCATCAGATGCGTGTCGAGGCTGGGCTTCTTCAGCATGTCCGCCAGCCCCCGATACCGCCCCCAATGATAGGGCACCGCCCCGCCGCCATGCGGAATGATGAAGCGCAGCGTCGGGAAATCCGCGAACAAATCCCCCTCCAGCAACTGCATGAAGGCGATCGTGTCCGCCGCGATATAATAGCCCCCGGTCGCATGCATCGCCGGGTTACAGCTGCCCGACACATGGATCATCGCCGGAACGTCCAGCTCGACCATCTTCTCGTAAAAGGGATACCAGTAACGATCGGTCAGCGGCGGATGCTGGAAATGCCCGCCGCCGGGATCGGGATTGAGGTTGCACCCGATAAAGCCCAACTGCGTGACGCACCGCTCCAGTTCAGCGATGCTGTTGCCCATGTCGGCCTTTGGCGACTGCGGCAGCATGCAAACGCCAGAGAAAGTCTCGGGATACAACCCCACCACCCGCGCGATCAGGTCATTGCACCGCATCGCCCACTCCCGGGCGACCGCCGCATCCCCAACATGCGGCGCCATCGCCGAAGCACGCGGACTGAAAATGGTAAGGTCTGCTCCCCGCTCCTTGATCAGCCGCAACTGGTTGGACTCGATCGTGTCGCGGATCTCATCATCGCTGATGTCCGGATAAGGCGGCGCAGCAACGCCCGCCTCGAACGCCGCCTTCTGCTCTTCCCGCCAGCCATCATGCCCCTTGGGGAGCACGGTATAATGGCCATGGCAGTCGATAATCAGGCTCATTCGTCTCTCAGTCCTTCAATCACAGCATTCACACATCGCCCTCATCGGCCAGTTTCCGTCATCCCAGCGCAGGCTGGCATCTCATGCCTCATTCCGCCCCCACCAAGCTCGTCACCCCGGACTCGACCCGGGGTCCCGCTTCTCCATCCCCGCGCACCCAGCCAGCGAGACCCCGGATCAAGTCCGGGGTGACGAAGGGGGGAAGCGCCCTCGCCTAACTCCCGTCATCCCAGCATCTTCCGTCATCCCAGCGAAAGCTGGGATCTCGTGCCTCCAGGCCGAACCCCGCCCGCCTGAGATCCCAGCCTGCGCTGGGATGACGAAACTCCCTCAAGCCGCAACTGCACTCCCATCTCGGGCCAAACCATCACCCCGCGCCAAAACCACCTCCAGCTTCCCGCTCAACCCATCCGGCACATCCGTCACCCCAAGCGCACCCATCGTCCGCTGCCGCTCCACCACACCACGCGTCATCGCAGCCCCGGTGCCCAGCGCATCCAGCGTCTTCACCACCTCTTCCATCTCGGCAGCGCGGCGCAGCCCGTGAACCAGCATCCGCTCCAGATTATAATCCGCCCGCTCGCCCCAAGGCCGCGCCTTCTCGCTCGCATCCAGCGATGCCAGCACCTCATCACGCACGCCCGCCGCCTCCGCCGCCAGCACGCACTCAGCGGTCAGCGCCTCCAGTCCCTTGACCATCACCGACCGGATCATCTTGATCGCAGACGCACGGCCCACCGCGTCACCAACCGCGCGAACATTGGCAAAGCCCAGCGCCTGCAACCTCGCTGCGGCCTCTTCCGCCGCAGCGCCGCTCAACAGCAACGGGACGGACAGCGCCGCCGGACGAACCGGCGCCATGACGGCCACGTCGACATATCGCCCACCCGCCGCCTCGATCGTCCCCGCCGCTTCCTGCTTCGTCTGCGGCGCCACGCTGTTCATGTCGCAATAGATGGTGCCCGGCGCGATGTACTCCGCCGCCGCATCGGCAACCGCCAATGCCTGATCCGCCGTCACCAGCGAAATCACCAATCCCACGCCGGAAAGCGCATCTTCCAGAAAGCGCGCGCCCAACACATGGGCGTCCGCATAGCTGGCGATCATCGCGTCGCGCGCCGCCGCATCTTCGGTCTTGCTATCGAATACATGCGCCCGCGCGGCCCAGCCCCCTGCCAATGCAAAGGTCGAACCCGCCTCGCCAAATCCGATCAGACCGACTTCCTGCTCCATGCGCCAAGGGATGGCCCATCCCTATCGGCGTCGCCAATCGAATCCCCGGCATCCTCATAAGTTTTTACGAACTTATGCCTTCAACTTCCTGATCGATCGCTGCCATGAAACAGTGTTGCAAACGGGTCGGCCGCCAGTCCGTTCTGGTGGTCAGCCCGATCATGCGGCTGATGGCGCCGGGCGCGGGACCGATGTCGATCACCATCCCGGCGTTCAGCTCCAGCGCCAGTTGATCGACCGACAGCATCGTCAGATAATCGCCGTTCACCAGCAGCTCGCGGATCGTCATCACCGATCCGCATTCGATCGGCACGGCAGGCAATTCGCCGCCCAGCGTCTCCACCATCTCCCGCCACAACTGCCGCAACGGCGTCCCCTCCGGCGGCAATATCCATGGGAAACGCCGCAGAGCATCCGCGTCCCATCCTCCGGCCAGCGGATGCCCGGCCCGCGCCATGATCGTCGGCCGATCCTCGAACAGCGGCTTTTGCACCAGGTCCTGCCCGACCGACGCATCACGCAGCGCGCCGATCATCATGTCCACCTCGCCGTCGCGCAGCGGGCCGACCAGTTCGGCATGCGATCCTTCATGGACGCTGATATGCACCTGCGGGAACTCGCGCCGGAACCGGCTGATCACGCGGGGCAGCAGCCTTGCGCGCGACAGCGGCATTGCGCCCACCACGACCCGCCCGCTCTCCTGCCCTTTCAGCGCCTCGATCTCTTCCAGCCCCGACCGCAATTCCGCCAGCGCCAGCCGCAACCGCCGCGCCAGCGCTGCCCCCGCATTTGTCAGCGCCACGCCCCGCCCGCGCCGCTCCGCCAGCCTGTATCCCATCGCGAGGCCAAGGTCGCCCACCGCCCGGTGCAGCGACGGCTCCGTCACGCCTGCCTCGGCCGCCGCCGCCGCATAGCTCCCCGCCCGCGCCAGCGCGACAAAGGCCCGGATCTGCGCCGCCGTCGCCCGGTTGCTACCAATCAGCCGCAACGCCGCCTCCAGCCGGGGGGCAAGCCTTGTCGCGGCTTCCGTCGGCGTCATGCCGCCCGGATGCCGCTCGAACAGAGGTAGGCCCAGCTGCGCCTCCAGCTTGGCGATCCCCTGCGTCACCGCAGGCTGCGTCAGATTGACGGCACGCGCCGCCAGGCTGACCGTCCCCTGCGCGACCACGGCGGCGACGGCGGACAGGTGACGGATATTGAACTGATCAGGTGCCATCACGAACACTTAGCAAAAACTAATGCCAACGACACAGTTTAAATTTGAGCAACCCGTTTCTTTTCGCCACTTCCTTCATGCTTTCGCCAAAGGAGCAAATCGCATGTCCGGCATCGTCGTCCAGAATATCGACCGGGCGGACCTTTCGATCATCGACGCCCTCGCCCATTGCGGCGTCGCCACCGTCCACGAATCCCAGGGCCGCACCGGACTCCTCGCGCCGTACATGCGCCCGATCTATCCCGGCGCCCGCATTGCCGGCAGCGCCGTCACCATTTCCGCCCCTCCCGGCGACAACTGGATGATTCACGTCGCGATCGAACAGCTCCGCGAAGGCGACATCCTCCTCCTCGCGCCCACCAGCCCCTGCACCGACGGCTATTTCGGCGATCTCCTGGCAACCTCAGCCCAGGCGCGCGGCTGTCGCGGCCTCGTCATCGACGCAGGCGTGCGCGACGTCCGCGACCTCACGCAAATGAACTTCCCCGTCTGGTCGAAGGCAGTCCATGCCCAGGGCACGATAAAGGCGACGCTCGGCAGCGTGAACATCCCCGTCGTCTGCGCCAACGCCCTCGTCAATCCCGGTGACATCATCATCGCCGACGATGACGGCGTCTGCATCGTCCCACGCGCCAACGCCGCCGCTGTCCTCGAAAAGGCCCAGGCCCGCGAAGCCGCCGAAGAAGCCAAGCGTGTTCGCCTGGCTGCTGGCGAACTCGGTCTCGACATCTACAACATGCGGCCGCGCCTTGAAGAAATGGGCCTCAAATATGTCTGACTCCGCCCGTGTCATGTGGATGCGCGGCGGCACGTCAAAGGGCGGCTATTTCCTCGCCAAAGACTTGCCCGCCGACCCCGCCATTCGCGACAGCTTCCTTCTGCGCATCATGGGTTCACCCGATCCCCGTCAGATCGACGGCATGGGCGGCGCCGACCCGCTGACGAGCAAGGTTGCCGTGGTCAAAAAGTCGGCGCGGCCCGGCGTGGATATCGACTATCTCTTTCTCCAGGTCTTCGTTGATCAAGCCATCGTCACCGACGCGCAGAATTGCGGCAACATTCTCGCTGGCGTTGGCCCCTTCGCTATCGAGCGCGGCCTCGTCGAGGCACGGGATGGGGAGACCCGCGTCGCCATCTACATGGAAAATACCGGCCAGACCGCGATCGCGACCGTGCAAACCCCGAGCCGTATCGTCCGCTATGACGGCGACGCGAAGATCGACGGAGTCCCCGGCACCGCTGCCCCTATCCCGCTGGAATTCCGCGACACCGCCGGTTCTTCCTGCGGCGCTTTGCTCCCAACCGGCAATGTCTTTGACGAGATCGAAGGCGTTCGCGTCACCCTGATCGACAACGGAATGCCTTGCGTCGTCATGAAGGCGCAGGACTTGGGCATAACCTGCTATGAAGATCGCGACGCGTTGGACAAGGACACCGCCCTGAAGGATCGCATCGAGAAAATCCGTCTCGCCGTTGGAGAGCGCATGAACCTTGGCAATGTAAAGGAAAAGTCGGTGCCCAAGATGATGCTGGTAGCACCCCCGCGCCACGGCGGCGCGATCACCGTGCGCAGCTTCATTCCCCATCGCGCCCACGCCTCCATCGGCGTGCTGGGCGCAGTCAGCGTCGCCACCGCCTGCCTCATTGAAGGCACGCCAGCGGCAGAGCTTGCCGCCATTCCCGATGGCAGGATCAAAAGCCTTTCGGTAGAGCATCCCACGGGCGAAACCACCTGCGTCATGGAACTGGACGATCAGGGCAAAGTCGTTAGCGCCGCCTTGCTGCGCACCGCCCGAAAGCTGATGGACGGAGAGATTTTTGCATGACGGATCGTGTTGTTAGCTGGCACTCCACTCCGTCAGCCCCCGGTTTCAGGCCACCCCCGGGCGCGGTCGATGCGCATTGCCATGTCTTTGGACCAATGGCGCGGTTTCCATTCAGTCCCAAGGCGAAATATCTTCCAGAGGACGCGGGGCCGGATATGCTCTTCGCGCTTCGGGACCGGCTGGGATTCTCCCGCAACGTCATCGTCCAGGCGAGTTGTCACGGAACGGATAATGCCGCGACTTTGGACGCCATAGCGCAGTCAAACGGCAAGGCGCGCGGCGTCGCAGTGGTTGACCCGGAAATCAGCGACGCAGAACTTGAAACGCTGCACGAAGGCGGCATTCGCGGAGTACGGTTCAACTTCCTCAAGCGCCTCGTCGATGACGCGCCGAAGGACAAGTTCCTCGAAGTCGCTCGCCGCATCCAGCCGCTTGGGTGGCATGTCGTCGTCTATTTTGAACCCGACCTTCTGGAAGAACTGCGCCCTTTCCTGGACGCCATTCCCACCCTCATCGTCATCGATCATATGGGCCGTCCGGACGTTACCCAAGGACCGGACGGCATCGACATGCGCGCTTTTCGCGCCCTGCTCGACAGCAGGGACGACATCTGGACCAAGGTCACATGTCCCGATCGGTTAGACCCGCAAGGCCCCCCGTGGGACGATTTCGCAAGGACCGTCGCCCCTCTGGTCACGGATTATCCGACCCGCGTGCTTTGGGGCACCGATTGGCCGCACCCGAACATGGAAAAGGCAATTCCCGACGACGGCGCGCTGGTCGATATGATCCCGCGCATCGCGCCCACCGCCAGCCTCCAGCATAGTCTGCTCGTCGCCAATCCCACCCGGCTTTACTGGCCCGAGAAAATGGCTGACGATTAGTTTACAGTCGAAATGCTCGATCGGAGCCGGTTCTCGAAATCGCAGTTTTCATCCATGAAAGTCCCCATGCGCCCCCCCCTTACGGCGCTGCTTCCTAGTCCCAACTTTTGTGCTCTCCTGTCCGCGCAAGCCCGGACGCGCCGATCTATCCTGACAGCGAAAAACGGCCCGACGACGGGCTGAAATAATGCGGAGAGGCAGATGTTCCTTAAGAATTGCTGGTATGTAGCCGCCTGGAGCAGCGAGATCGGGCGCACCCTGCTGGAACGTCAGATCTGCAATGAATCGATCGTCTTCTACCGCGCGGAAAATGGCGATCCGGTCGCTCTCGGCAATGTCTGCCCGCACCGCTTTGCCCCGCTAAGCGCCGGAAAGCTGATCGGCGATGATGTCCAGTGCGGCTATCATGGCTTCCGTTTCGGGACGTCGGGCGGCTGCACGCGAACGCCGCTGATCGACGGCGTCATCCCGGCGAAGATGCGGGTGAAGCGCTATGCCGTGGTTGAACGCTATGACATGATCTGGCTGTGGCTCGGCGATGCGGATCATGCCGACGAAAGCACGATCCCCGATTTTTCCTGCAACAATCACCCGTCCTTCCGCCGGATCGAAGGCATGATGGAGGTCGCGGCCAACTATGAGCTGATCAGCGACAACCTGCTCGACCTGACCCATGCCGAATTTGTGCATGAGGGCGTTTTGAACAGCGAGGCGCTGACCCGCAGCAAGTTGGAAACACTCCAAAGCGGCACCACGGTCTGGTCCAATCGCTGGGCGCATGACGGCGCGGCACCGCCCGCCTGGGCCGCCGCTTTCGACCATTATGCCGAGAATGTCGATCACTGGGCCTATATGCGCTGGGACCCGCCGGGCAACCTGCTGCTCGACGTCGGCGTAACCCCGGTGGGCAAGACGCGAGATGAGGGCGTCTGGCTCTATGGGTGCGACCTGTTGACGCCCAAGGATGCGACCTCCAGCTGGTATTTCTGGTCCTTCGCCCGCAACTACAAGGTGGACGATCCGTCGGTCGACGAGATGTGGCGCGCCGCGATCGAGATCGCCTTCGTCGGGCAGGACAAGCCGATCCTGGAAGAACAGCAGCGCATGATGGGGACCCGGACGCTCGATGAGATGGGACCGGTCATGGCGTCAGCCGACGTCGCAGCAACCCGTGCCCGCCGGATCATGAAGAAGCTGATCGCCGACGAGGCGCAAGGCGCCCTGCCGCAGCCAGGCGCGGAATCGCCGCTCGACCTGCTGAGGCGAAAGGCTGGCACGCGACTGCCGGTCGAACCTGTGGTCTGAGGCAGGTCATGGCAAAGCTGGCCGACGGGCTGACGCTCGAAATCACCGGACGCATGCTGCTGGCTCCGGATATCGTGCAGATCGACCTCGCGCGGGCTGACGGCGGCGATATGCCGCCCTTCGCGGCAGGGGCACATATTGACGTCGTGGTGGATGAAGGATTGGTGCGGCAATATTCGCTGTGCAACAACCCGGTCGAGCGACACCGCTACCAGATCGCGGTGCTGCGCGAACGGCAATCCCGCGGCGGATCGGCTCTGGTGCATGACGCCTTCCATCCGGGACGGCAGGTAAATGTGGGCACGCCGCGCAACCTGTTCGCGCTGGCCGAAGGAGGTAGCCGCCACATATTGATCGGCGGCGGCATCGGCATCACGCCGATCATGTCCATGGCAGCGGCACTGGCGAGCGAAGGGAAGTCTTTCGACTTGCATTATTGCTGCCGGAACCCGGAGAACGCCGCCTTCGGCAGCGCCGTGGACGCGGCGGGCGGACGCATCTATTTCAGTCGGCATGACGGATCGCCTCGCTTCGATCCGGCGGCGGCGCTTGGGTCCCCCGGCGCAGACACCCATGTTTATGTGTGCGGCCCGGCAAGCTTCATGAACGCCGTGCGGGACGAGGCTCAGCGGCTTGGCTGGGCGGATGCCAGCATCCATCGCGAACTGTTCGAAGCCGCCGAACCGCTGGTACAAGCAGGCGACAAGCCCTTCGATGTGCGCATTGCTAGCACGGGCGCGACCTTTACGATCGCACCCGGCACGTCGGTTGCCAGCATTCTGGCCGATGCGGGGGTCGACGTGCCGATCAGTTGCGAACAAGGCGTGTGCGGCACCTGCGTCACCGGCGTGCTGGAAGGGGTGCCGGATCATCGGGACAGCTATCTGACCGACGAGGAACGGGACGAAGGAAAGCTCTTCACCCCCTGCTGCTCGCGGGCGCTATCGCCTCTGTTGCTTCTCGACCTTTGAACTAACGTCCTTGTGGCGCACGCCCGCCTTTCCCGCTATCGTCGCGACCGAACGCGCGATCGACGGCGCGGGAAGGAGACGGACTGCGGGTGAATGGCCCCGGCTATCACGTATCGACCGCCGCGTTGGACGGCGCGCCCGCCTTTGACCATTGGCACGGGCAGGTGCAGGCGCATGTGACGCCCATCGACATTCGCGTGCCGGATCGCACTACATTCCGCGGCGAGTTGCGGCAGCAGCATATCGGCGACGTGCAATTCTCCGTCATCAACGCGACCAGCCAGGAAGGCGTGCACGACGCCAGCGGACGCCACGGCGCCTCGCCGCGCTTCGACCTTGTCTATATGCGCAGCGGCGGCATCACCCTGCGCCAGAACGGGCGCGAAGCCACGCTGGGCGCGGGCGAGGCCCTGTTGTTCAGCCATCTCGATAATTTCAGCTTTGTCACATCGGCGTTTTCGGAAGCCTATCTGGTCGCCCTGCCCAGCGCCTGGATCGAACGCTGGCTCGCCGATCCCTATGCCTGCACCATCCGCCCGCTGATCGGATCATCGCCCTGGGGCGCCGCGATCGACGGGCTGTTGCACAGCGTCGCCCATGCCGTGGAGGAAGGACGGCCCTTGCCCGCTCACTTGATCGCTGACCAGCTTGGCGGCTGCCTGGCGCTGATGTGCGATGGGATGGCGGGCGAGGAAACCACACATCGCCGCCGCCTGATGCACCAGATCCGACGGACGCTGACCAGCGGCTTCGCGGACCCGGACCTGACGCCCGCGACCATCGCCGCGCAGCACGGGATCTCAGTCCGCTATCTCCACAGCCTTTTCGCCGCGACGGGCAGCAGCGTCGGGCGCGAACTGCGCACGATCCGCTTGGGCCGCGTCCGCGCGATGCTGGAGGACAGGGCGTGCCGCAGCCTGACCGTCAGCGAGATCGCTTATGCGTGCGGCTTCAATGATCCGGGCTATCTCGCCCGCTGTTTCGCACAAGAATTTGGGCGTTCGCCGACGTCTTTTCGGAAGGACGGTTAGGGGCTCAGCTTCTTTCCGTGTAAATTACATCACCGTTCGCCGTGAGCCTGTCGAAGGCAGACGGTCTTCTGTGGATGGCTCCCGCGTTGCAAGCGTAAAGTGATGACTGGCATTCCGTCAGGTGCAGTCGTCTGTCCGGCCTGTTGATGCAGTCGGTGTAGACTGCTGGCCCTGATGGTGTCCGCGAACAAGGTCCTATCGGTTTTGCCATCACATCCTTCGCTCTCACAACCTTGTGAAGCTGATCTCCTCAGCTAAGTTCTTGATCTATGCTGCCGCCAGCATAGGCGCATGCCAGCGTTCGAACACGCCGCCGCGCGCCATGACCGCCCATGCGATCCGCGCCATTTTGTTGGCAATGGCGACCGAGGCGACGCGCGCGGGCTTTCTGGCGAGCAGAGCGACGAAACGCGGATCGACCGTGCCGGGTTTCTCCTTGGCGTATCGGATCAGCGCGGTTGCGCCGACGACCAGGAGCTACCGCAGATATCTGTCGCCCATCTTGGTAATGCGCCCCAACCGTTCCTTGCCGCCACTCGAACTCTGCTGCGGGGTCAGCCCCAGCCAGGCGGCGAACTGACGCCCTGACGAGAACTGGCCTCGATCAGTCAACGACGCGGCAATCGCGGTCGCGCCGATCGGTCCGATACCACGGATCGTCGCTAGGCGCCGCGACCTGTCGTCGCTCCGTTCCAGAGCGGCGAGACGCAGGTCAAGCTTGCGCAACTGGACATGAATCTGGAGCAGTTGCCCGGCCAGCATGCCGACGACGTTCGCGGCTTCGGCTGGCAAGTCGAACTCGGACTCGCCGTCAACGATCTGTCGCGCCATCTGCAGTGCCTTCACGATCCCGACCGGGATGGCGATACCCAGCTCGGCGAGCACGCTGCGCATCATGTTGACCAGTTGTGTGCGCTGCTTGATCAACAGCTGGCGCACGCGGTGCAGCGACAACGCCGCCTGCTGCTCGCGCGACTTGATGGGTACAAACCGCATTGTCTGGCGTGTGACCGCTTCGCAGATCGCCTCGGCGTCGGCGGCATCGTTCTTGCCGCGCTTTACATAAGGCTTCACGTACACCGCCGGCATCAGCCGCACCTCGTGACCCAGCCTAGTCAGTTCGCGCGCGCAGTGATGCGACGTCCCGCAGGCCTCTACGCCTACCAAGCAAGACGGCAACTTCTGGAAGACGGCAGCATCTGGGATCGCCGCAGCGCCTTGCGAATGACGACCTCACCGGTCGCGCTGATACCGTGAACCTGAAAAACGTTCTTGGCCAAATCCAGGCCGATCATGCTAATCTCCATGGCGGGTGGCTCGGGTTGCATGACAGCAAACCCATCTTGGCACCTAGATGCCGTGAGCGGGAGCCATCCACCTCATCCACCTGCGGAAGGCGCCTGGGCAAGATGGACATTATCTAAGCCCGCTTCGCCTCGTGTGAAGTGGAGCGGAACTGCCCGGACAGAGCGTGATAAAGTTTTTGGCGACAAATCATGGTGCTGACGGCATCCGCGATCAACGCCGTCGCGAACAAGGGTAAAATCATGGTCCGGTCGGCCGTCATCTCCATCATGATGATCACAGCAGTCATCGGCGCCCGAACAACACCCGTAAAATATCCAACCATACCAAGCAGTACCACGGCGCCTGAAGGGCTGTTGGGGAAAACGGAGGAAATCAACTGACCAAGACCAGCTCCGACCGACAGCGACGGGGCAAATATGCCGCCAGGAGCGCTACTGAGCGCTGTAGCAAGGGTGGAGATAAACTTCGCCGGGCCAAAGCTCATGGTCGAACCGTGGCCAACGAGGAGAAGTTTGGTGGTTTCATAGCCGGTGCCCCATGTAAGGCCATTCGTGACGCAGCCCGTGATGGCGACGACTAGCCCACATCCCGCCGCGAACATGACGGGGCGAGACCGAATACGGATCAGCACTGGGTGGCGCGGCCATGTAGCCGCGATAAGAATGCGGGAGAAAATACCGCCGAAAAAGCCTCCAAGCACTCCCGCTATCGGCGCAATGAGAAGCATAGCCCGGAGCGGCAGATTTCCGTTCATCGCCCCGAAATACACATAGTCTCCCGCCAGACCGAGGCTCACCAATCCCGAGATCATCACTGCGGCCATCACCATAAGGGCCACTTTCTGCTCAAACGCAGATGCCAGCTCCTCGATCGCAAACGCAACCCCGGCAAGCGGGGTGTTGAAAGCTGCCGCCACGCCTGCCGCGCCCCCCGCGATAATGATACCGCTCGAGACGGGCACCCGAAGCCAGCGATGAACCGCGACCATGAGTGCCGCGCTGATTTGTACGGTTGGACCTTCGCGTCCTGCCGATCCACCGACGAGTAACATGCTGATCGTGCCGCATAACTTGGCCCCAGCCGTCTTCAGCGACAACAAGTCCCCCCCTGCATGCAGGTCTGGGTTATGACTGGCAGCCATCACCTGCGGGATGCCAGACCCGCGAGCAGCTGGAAAGAAGCGCAGCGTGGCATAGGCGACTGCCGCGAAGACCAAGGGCGTGACGATGAGAGGCGCATAGCGCGAGATCGTCACCACTTGCAGAAAAATATTCTGAGAAACCTCACCCATCCGAGCAAAAACAATAGCCGCCAGACCGAGTATGATGGCGCCTGCAACGGCAGCCAACCGGCTATGGACGGCAGCGATATGTTTGCCGGTCAGTGGGATACGAATAAGCTGGCGCATGGTTTGGAAATTATCTGGAATGTAGAAATCATATGCCCCCGGAGACGCCTCCCCTGCTGCGAAGCGCGCAGTTCGGCCGTGAACATCCACCTCATAAACGTCAAAGCCATGAATTGGCTTGGAATAAGGGGGGCGTGGAAGTGAACTTCGCCGATTCTGCGCCAACGAGGAAAAATGCGGCTACTTTTTGAATCGTCCAAAGGCCATTCTACGCCTTGGGATCTTACGCCCAGAGGATTCCAATCCATCGACATGGATTATCCCTTAACGGAACGTAGGCTCATTGGAACGGGAAATTGACCACGGAGCGGCAACAAATGGTCGAAAGCCTACCCTCCTCATTTCGTCATGCCAGCGCATGCTGGCATCTCGGTCGATGGCGCTCGACCTCGCTCACGAGATCCCAGCTTGCCGCTGGGATGACGGAGAAAGGACAGCTGTACGGGACCGAAACCATGCCACCGCTCGAACATGAAACATCTTAGGCCATCGATCATTACATAAGCCGTGCCATCCACAGCCATTCGCGAATTTCACTATAACGCGGCCGAACACCGGCTGGACGTCCAGTTCATCAGCGGAAAGCGTTACAGCTATTTCGATGTGCCGGAAAATCTGGCTGGAGAGATGGCCAAAGCGACCTCGAAGGGCGGCTTTTTCAACCACCACATCCGCGACCGCTTTCCCTTCATTCGACAGTGACGGACTTCGCCAGATTGCGCGGCTGATCGACATCGGTCCCCTTTGCCACCGCCACATGATAGGCCAGCAACTGCACCGGCACGGCATAGACCATCGGTGCGATCAGTGGGTGAACCTTGGGCATGGTGATCGTAGCGATGCAGCCCTCGCCCGCCGCCTTCACGCCGTCATAGTCGGAAATTAGCACCACCTTGCCGCCGCGCGCCTGCACTTCCTGCATGTTGCTGACGGTCTTCTCGAACAGCGGCCCACTCGGCGCCAGAACGATTACCGGCACCTTGTCATCGATCAGCGCGATCGGTCCATGCTTCATCTCGCCGGCCGCATAGCCTTCGGCATGGATATAGCTGATTTCCTTGAGCTTCAGCGCCCCTTCCAGCGCCAGCGGATAATCCGGCCCCCGGCCCAGATAGAGCACGTCCCGCGCGCCCGCGATCAGGTGCGCCATGCCCTCGATCGACTCATCATAAGCCAGCGCGCCGTTGAGAGCCGCAGGGGCTTCGGCGAGGTGACGGACGAGTTCCTTCTCCGCCTTGGCATCTAGCCGCCCCTTGGCTCGCGCAAGATTCGCCGCGAACGCCGCCAGCACCGCCAGCTGGCACGTAAAGGCCTTGGTCGACGCGACACCGATTTCCGGACCCGCATGGGTCGGCAGCAGCAAGTCAGCCTCCCGCGCCATGGTGCTGGTGGGCACATTGACGACCGCCGCGATCTTCTGCCCCTCGCTACGGGCATGGCGGAGAGCGGCCAGCGTATCGGCCGTCTCGCCCGATTGGCTGATGACGATCATCAACCCGCCATCTTCCATCACCGGAGCGCGGTAGCGGAACTCGCTCGCCACATCGATATCGACGGGCACGCGGGCAAATTGCTCCACCCAATATTTGGCGACCATCCCGGCATAATAGCTGGTGCCGCACGCAACGATCGTAACGCGGCGGATCGCGCCCAGGTCGAAATCCGGAATGGGCAGCGACACCCGGTCTTCCATCCGCTGGAGATAGGATTTCAGCGTCTGGGCGACGACCACCGGCTGCTCGTAGATCTCCTTGAGCATATAGTGGCGGTGATTGCCCTTGGAGATCAACTCGCCCGTCACCCCGGAAATGGTGATCGGCCGCTCGACAGGATTGTTGTCCTTGTCGAAAATCTCCGCGCCCTCTGCGGTGATGACGACCCAGTCGCCCTCCTCCAGATAGGCAATGCGCTGCGTCAGCGGCGCCAGCGCCAGCGCGTCGGAACCCAGATAGGTCTCACCCTCGCCATAGCCCACAACCAACGGCGAACCGAGCCGCGCGCCGATCAGCATGTCGGGATGACTGCGGAACAGGATGGCCAGCGCAAAGGCGCCATGCAGGCGGGGCAGCACTTGCGCCACCGCGTCCTTCGGCGAAGCGCCCTGCTCCACCAACTCGCTCACCAGATGCGCGACAACTTCCGTATCCGTTTCGCTATCGAAACGACGTCCGCGGCTGGTCAGTTCCTCCCGCAGCGGCTTGAAATTCTCGATGATCCCATTGTGCACCAACGCCACTTCCTTCGTGGCATGCGGATGCGCATTGCTCGTCGTCGGCGCCCCATGCGTCGCCCAGCGGGTATGTGCGATCCCGGTCGTCCCCGGCAGCGGATTATTCGCCAATTCCTTCACGAGATTGGCGAGCTTCCCCTCAGCCCGCCGCCGCTCGATCGCGCCCTCATAAACGGTCGCGACCCCCGCGCTGTCATAGCCGCGATATTCCAGGCGCCTCAGCCCATCGACCAAACGCTCCGCCACATCGTCCTTACCGATGATCCCGATGATACCGCACATGAATCCTGAGCCTCAAAGCTATGCAAACAAACGACCAACCCGTTTCGCGCCCACCTATGCCATGATCGACGGATCAGCGACAGGGTAGACAGTCATTCTGGACGAATTGTAACCAGCCAGACATCTGGCGGCGAAAGCAGCCTGATCGGCAGGCCACTGGTGCCGATCCCCGCCGACACGATCATGGATTTCGCATCGTCACGATAGACCCCGCAAGCATAGCGGGTGCCGAAGCGGGACGGCACATAGACAATCCCAGCAAAGGGCAGCGCCACCTGACCACAATGCGTGTGCCCCACCATCGCCAGCAACGGCCTGTCGGGCAGGGAAGGAAAAACGTCTGGCCCGTGGGAAAGGACTATCTGAGCGCCGCCCATATCCTCCATCTCCTGCAACACGCCGGGGACATCCGGGCGGTCAGTGTAAATATCGCGCAACCCGCCGATCACCAGCGGCCCCCGGCGCACGGCCTGATCGGTCAAAAGGGTGATCCCGATCCGCCGAAAGAGGGCGCGCCATTGGGTGCGGCTGATCTTCGCGTAACGGCGCGCGTCGTGATTACCGAGCACCGCCAGTACACCCATCGGCGCACGAAGAGCTGAAAAGGGCGCGATACTCGCGACCGGATCATAAACCGCACCGCCCTTATGATCGCCGATATAGTCCCCGCCCAGCAGGATAAGATCGGGCTTCAGACCGTTCACCTGACGCACGATCCGCGCCATCCTATCGGGACTGTTATCCGGTCCCGACAAATGAGAATCGGTCATCAGCGCGACCGTCAACGACCGTCGCGGCGCGCCTTCCGGAAATGGTAGCGCGATCTCCATCCGGCGCACCACCGGCGTGGCCCGCGCATTAGCGATAAGCCAGATGCAAGAGCCTGCCGCAATCAGGCCCAGCATCAGCAGCGCCCAAAGGCACCCTCTACGACCAGATGGGGATTTCACTTGGCCGCTTTGCGCGCCTGCATTCCAGCGCGGAACCGCGCCGCCCATCCGGGCTTGCCCTCCTGCGCGGGCCGGACGAGGCAAAGAGCGTCCGCCTCCACCTCCTTAGTCACCACACTCCCTGCGCCGACGATCGCGCCTGCCCCGATCTTGACCGGAGCGACTAGCGCGCTGTTGGAGCCGATGAACGCCCCCGCGCCGATTTCCGTCTTATATTTGAAAAAGCCATCATAGTTGCAGGTGATCGTACCCGCGCCGACATTGGCGCCTGCCCCGATGGTGGCATCGCCAATATAGGACAGGTGATTGACCTTCGCGCCTTCGCCCAGCTCCGCCTTTTTGACTTCGACGAAATTGCCGACCT
Organism: Sphingobium sp. TomTYG75; assembly: GCF_054771635.1. Taxonomy (NCBI): domain Bacteria; kingdom Pseudomonadati; phylum Pseudomonadota; class Alphaproteobacteria; order Sphingomonadales; family Sphingobiaceae; genus Sphingobium; species Sphingobium sp. TomTYG75. The sequence continues at coordinate 385,152 of NZ_BSRE01000001.1, forward strand.
TAGCCTTCGCGCCAATTTGGGCACCGGGACGCAGTCGCGCATAGGGGCCGATCTCGGCACCCTTAGAGATGGTTGCGCCCTCAATGTGCGAGAAGGCGTGGATGACCACATCGTCGGCCACCGTCACGCCCGGCCCAAATACGACATTCGGCTCGACCATGACATCGCGGCCAAGTTCGGTGTCATGCGCGAAGAATACGGTTTCCGGCGCTACCAGCGTCACGCCATCACGCATCGCCTCGCTACGCCGCCGGTCCTGCCAAGCAGCCTCGATCACCGCCTGTTCCGCGCGGCTGTTCACGCCAGCCACTTCCCACGCCTCGGTTTCGATGACGGCACTTTGAGCGCCGGGCAACATGATGATGTCGGGCAGATAATATTCGCCCGCCGCATTGTCGTTGCCGATCTTGTCGAGCAGGACAAAAAGATCCGTGGATCGTACAGCCATCAGGCCGGAGTTGCACAGCGTCACCGCCCGTTCCGCCGCGTCGGCATCCTTATATTCGACCATCTTGCCGATGATGCCTTGGCCGTTGGTAATGATCCGCCCATAGGCGCCCGCGTCCTCGGGTCTGAAGCCCAGCACCACCGCGCGCAGGTCATCTCCCAGGTTCAGCCGGTCCAGCATGGCCCGCATGGTTTCCGCCCGCACAAGCGGCACATCGCCATACAGGATCAAAATGTCACCCGCAAAACCGGCAAGCGCGTCATGCGCCTGGGCAACCGCGTGGCCAGTACCCAACTGCTGCTCCTGCACGGCGATCACCGCGCCAGTTCCGGCGACGGCGGCTTCCACTTGCTCACGGCCCGCGCCAACCACGACGACCTGCCGCTCGGGCTGAAGCTCCGCGACACTGGCCAACAGATGCAGCAACATTGGCCGACCCGCGACCGGATGGAGCACCTTGTGCTTGGCTGACTTCATGCGCGTACCCTGCCCGGCGGCAAGGATGATGACGGCGAGTGGGCGGGTGGCGGTCACGGCGGAACGCGTCCTCTTAGCAGGAAGGTTATGAATCTGATCGCTCTCTGCCACGTTTGCCTTGCCTTTGCCACCGGAGAGGCAGCATGAGCCGCGCATGACCAGCATTCCCTTCGATATAGTGGGCTTCGACCTCGACGGCACCTTGCTCGACACGAGCGGCGACCTCGCCGCGGCAGTCAATTACGCGATCGCGACCGATGGCCGCCCGCCCTTTCCCGTCGATGCCATCCGCCCGTTCGTGGGCAAGGGCGCGAAAGTCATGCTGGAACGAGCGCTAACCGCATCGGGCGGCTATGATGACGCCCTGCTGGCTCGGATGCTGCCGACATTGCTCGATTATTATGAGCAGAATCTCGCCATCCATTCGGTCCCCTATCCCGGCCTCATGGACGCGATGGAGGCTTTGGACAAAGCGGGCGCGAAGCTTGCGATCTGCACGAACAAGGCTGAACGCTTCACTATTCCCCTGCTCCATCAGATCGGCCTTTCCGAACGTTTCGTCAGCGTCATCGGCGGCGACACACTTGGCGTAGCAAAGCCGGACCCGGCGCCGATCCACGAGATGATCGCGCGCGCTGGCGGCGGCCGCACGATATTCCTCGGCGACACGATCAACGACATCGCGGGCGCTCGTAACGCGGGAGTACCAAGCATAGCGGTCAGCTTCGGCTTCCTCGACGGCCCCGTCGAACAACTGGAAGCAGACGCGGTCATAGATCATTTCGATGAACTGATGCCGCTTCTTGAAGGTTGGCCAGGCTGATCGTTGGCCGTTTGATCCATAGCGGATGAACATCTCGTCGATTTTGGAAGTATTTTTTAAACAAAGGCTTATACCGCCGCCCCAACGGCGGCTTCGTGCCTGCCGATCCTCCGGGTAACATCAGGTAAAGGCAGTCAGCATGGGAGAAAATTTCGCTTTCTTCCTGCCGATCATGATGGCCAGCTTTGGTATCGCGTTCCTGATCATCTGTAACTGGCATGTGCGGGCCGCTGCCTGGTGGAGCGCGGCCTTCTTCTGCGTCGCCGCAGGATTTGCGGCACCCGTCGGTTTTGCCGCGATGCCTGACCCTGTCTGGAGCATTATTGCTGATCTGCTGTTTGCCACCGGGTTTCTGCTTTTCGGTCAGGCCCTGTTGCAACGCTGGCGACCGTCCTGGCTTCTGACGGCGCGGCTGATGATCTGGGGCGGCTCGATCCTGCTGTGCATCCTCGCCTATGCGATGGACAATCTACCGCTCGAGCTGGTCGCCTCGGACTTTGGCTGCTTTCTCCTGATCGGACTTCCCCTTGTCGCGGCGAAGGATCACTTGCGTACAGGGGCCGATCGGACGTTGTTCGCCGCTGCATCGCTCGTCGCATTGGATAATTTCGTTCGCGGCACCACTGTCCCGCTCACGCTGTCGGAGAATGGCGACTTCCTCACCAGCGAATATGCTTTTTTGATGCAGGCGCTTGCATGCATATTTGGCTTGTTTCTCGCGTTCGCTGCTCTTGCGACGCAGGTGATCGACATACTGGGTCGCTATCAGCGGGAAGCCATGGTCGATCCGTTATCCGGCCTCTTCAATCGTCGGGGATTCGATGACGCCATCCAGCGTAGGCAATCGGATGGGCTGCCCGCAGGAAGTCTCATTGTCTGTGACATCGACCATTTCAAGACCATCAACGACGAATATGGTCACGCATCCGGCGACCAGGTGATCAGGGCGCTTTCTCGTCTTCTAACCACATTGGCTCCGGAGGGCGCGGTCGTGGCCCGCTTCGGTGGAGAGGAATTTGTCCTATTCCTACCGGGCATCAATGCAGCACATGCGGCGGAGATCGCGAACAAGCTGCGCGAAGGCTTCACCGCGACGATTGCAAAGCAACTACGGCTCAGCCGTCCATTGACTGCCAGCTTTGGCCTATCGACCACTCAACGCAGCGACACGTCAATCCACGACACCATCGCTCGCGCGGATGAGGCACTCTATGACGCAAAGGCTCGTGGCCGGAACCGGGTCTGCATCCGGCGCGCGCTATCCTCACCAACCATAGCGGCGGCGTCCACGCCCCGCATCGCCAGCGCCTGAAAAGCAGAAGGGCCGCACAGCGGCGGCCCTTTCCAACTTCGCCAAAGGCGCCGATCACATGTGGATCGGCTTGCCCATGACTGCCATTGCCGCTTCCTTGATCGCTTCGCTATGCGTCGGATGCGCGTGGCAGGTATAGGCGATATCCTCGCTCGATGCGCCGAATTCCATCGCCTGTGCCGCTTGCGCGATCATCGTGCCAGCCACGGTCGCGATGATCCACACGCCCAGGACCCTGTCGGTTTCCGCATCGGCGATCACCTTCACAAAGCCATCAGGCTCATGATTGGTCTTGGCGCGGCTATTCGCCATCATCGGGAACTTGCCGACCTTGACCGCACCGCGCTCCTTGGCGGCTTCCTCGGTAAGGCCGACGCCTGCAATCTCAGGCTTGGTATAGACCACCGACGGGATCACCGCATGGTTCACGATCCCCGTCAGCCCGGCGATATTCTCGGCGACGGCAATGCCCTCGTCCTCAGCCTTATGCGCGAGCATCGGGCCGGGGATCACATCGCCGACGGCCCAAACACCGGGGACCTTGGTTGCAAAGTCATGATCGGTTTCGATCTGCCCGCGCGCATTCAGCTCAAGGCCGATCTTGTCGAGACCCAGTCCATCTGTATTGGGACGGCGGCCGATCGACACCAGCACGACATCAGCCTCGATCGTCTCCGAAGCCCCGCCTGCGGCAGGCTCAACCGTCAGGCTGACGCCCTTCTTATGTGCCTTAGCGCCCGTGACCTTGGTGCCGAGCTTATATTCGAAGCCCTGCTTCTTGAAGATCTTGTTCGCTTCCTTGCGAACCTCGCCATCCATGCCCGGCAGGATCTGGTCGAGAAATTCGACGACCGTCACCTTCGAGCCCAGACGGCGCCAGACCGACCCCAGTTCCAGCCCGATGACGCCCCCGCCGATGACGACGAGGTGATCCGGAACCTTGTCCAGTTCCAGAGCGCCGGTTGAATCGACGATCAGGCCCTTGTCATTTTCCACTTCGACGCCCGGCAGCGGCGTCACGGAGGAACCCGTCGCGATAATGATATTTTTCGCGGTCACGGCCTTGCCCGCGACATCGACCGTGTTCGCGCCGGTAAAGCTCGCACGCCCCTTCAACCAGTCGACCTTGTTCTTTTTGAACAGGAATTCGATGCCGCCCGTCAGGCCCTTCACGGCATCCTTGCGCTGGCCCTGCATGGTATCCAGATCAAGGCTCATCTTGTCGATCTTGACGCCAAGCTTTGCGAGCGCGCCGCCTGCGGCCTCCTCGTAAAGCTCCGATGCGTGCAGCAGCGCCTTCGACGGAATGCAGCCGACATTCAAGCAGGTGCCGCCCAGCGTTTCACGGCTCTCGGCGCACGCGGTCTTGAGACCCAGTTGAGCCGCGCGGATGGCAGCGACATAGCCCCCCGGACCCGCGCCGATCACCAGGACGTCATAATCGAAGTCAGCCATCTCAATCTCCGTTCGCCCTTGTTCCGAGCCGCTTGTCTCGTCCCAACCTGTCAAAGGGCATTACTTTTTCTTTCGTCCCCTAGAAAGGACAGGGCTTCGACAGGCTCAGCCCGAACGGAATTAAAGGTTGATCTTACAGGTCGATCAGCAGACGGGTCGGATCCTCGATCGCGTTCTTGACCGCGACCAGGAAGGTCACCGCTTCACGACCATCGATCAGGCGATGGTCGTAGCTGAGCGCCAGATACATCATCGGACGGATGACGATCTGACCGTCGCGGACGACAGGACGATCTTCGATCCGGTGAAGGCCCAGAACAGCCGACTGCGGCGGGTTGATGATGGGGCTCGACAGGAGAGAACCAAAGACGCCGCCATTGGAGATGGTGAAGGTTCCGCCCTTCATATCTTCCATGGTCAGCGTGCCTTCCTTGGCCTTCTTGCCAAAGCCGCCAATCGTCTTTTCGATGTCAGCGACGCTAAGGCTTTCAGCGTTGCGGATCACCGGCACGACCAGGCCGTTCGGGGCCGACACGGCCACCGAAATATCGGCGAAGTCGTTATAGACGATCTCATCGCCTTCGATCTGCGCGTTGACGCCCGGAATGTCGCGCAGCGCCATGCAGACGGCTTTGGTGAAGAAGCCCATGAAGCCCAAACGGACACCATGCTTCTTTTCGAACAGGTCCTTATACTTCGCCCGCGCTTCGATGACATTTGTCATATCGACGTCATTATAGGTGGTCAGCAGCGCCGCGTTATTCTGCGCTTCCTTCAGGCGTTTGGCGACCGTCTGGCGCAGGCGCGTCATCTTGACGCGCTCCTGACGACGGCTCGGGCCAGCAGCAGGCGCCTCGGCAGCAGGCGCGGCAGCCGGTGCTGACGCCGTCGCCTTGGCCGTGCCCGCAGCCACGGCGGCCATCACGTCATCCTTCGTCAGGCGGCCGTCCTTGCCGGTGCCCTTGATCTTGCTCGGGTCGAGTCCATGCTCCAGCACTAAGCGGCGAACCGCTGGAGACAGCGTCAGATTGCCGCCCTCATCCTCATCAGCAGGCGCCGAAGCCGCAGGAGCAGGCATCGCAACCTCCGCCTTGGCAGCCGGAGCGGAAGCCGGGGCAGCTGCGGGCGTCGCAGCAGCAGCCCCGCCTTCGTTGATCATCGCCAACAGCGCGCCGACGTTCACCGTGTCGCCTTCCTTGGCGATGATGTCGCCCAAGGTTCCCGCGACCGGTGCGGGCACATCCACCGCCACCTTGTCGGTTTCCAGGCTGACGATCGGCTCATCGGCCTTCACCGCCTCGCCGGGCTTCTTCAGCCACTGACCAACGGTCGCTTCGGTAACGGATTCGCCCAGCGTGGGGACTTTGACTTCAGTTGCCATGAGCTGTGTCAGCCTTTCTTCTGGCGGCGGATTTCTTCACGAACGCTGTGACCCAGCGCATCGGCTACAAGGGCGCCCTGTTCGGCGACATGGCGCTTGGCGAGGCCCGTCGCAGGCGAAGCAGCAGCCTTGCGGCCCGCGTATCGCGCACGCATCGGCGCCTTGCCGGCAAGGCCCAGCGCTTCCTCGACATAAGGTTCGACGAAGAACCATGCGCCATTGTTACGCGGCTCTTCCTGGCACCAGACCACCTCTTCCAGGTTGGTCATGCGCTTGATGCGCGTGGCCAACGCTTCGGTGGCGAAAGGATAGATCTGCTCGATACGAACGATCTGAACATCCTTGTCACCCGCCGCGTCGCGCGCTTCGAGCAGATCATAGAAGACCTTGCCGGAGCACAGGACCAGCCGCTTCGTGTCAGCGTCCGCCGCTGCATGCGGATCGGACAGGATGCGCTTGAAATGCGTCTCCCCCACAAAATCCTCGGCCTTGCTCACCGCCAGCTTGTGCCGCAGCAGCGACTTCGGCGCCATGATGATGAGCGGCTTGCGGAATGGGCGCAGCATCTGACGGCGCAGGACGTGGAAATAATTGGCCGGCGTCGTGATGTTGGCGACCTGAATATTTCCTTCCGCACACAGCTGAAGGAAGCGTTCCAGACGCGCCGAGCTATGCTCTGGCCCCTGCCCCTCATAGCCGTGGGGCAGCAGGCAGACGAGACCGTTCGAACGCAGCCACTTCGTCTCGGACGAGGCGATATATTGGTCGAACACGATCTGCGCGCCGTTAGCGAAGTCGCCAAATTGCGCTTCCCACAACACCAGACTCTTGGGGTCAGCCAGCGCAAAACCATATTCAAAGCCGAGCACGCCATATTCAGACAGCGGCGAATCCAGCACCTCAAACCGGCCATGCGGCACGGTCGAAAGCGGGACATATTTCCTCTCGCTATCCTGATCGACCCAGACCGCGTGACGCTGGCTGAACGTACCGCGTCCCGAATCCTGACCCGACAAGCGGACGCCATAGCCTTCGGACAGAAGCGAACCGAAAGCGAGCGCCTCACCAGTCGCCCAATCGAAATTCTGGCCCGACTTGAACATCTCCGCCTTGGAGTCGATCACGCGCTTGAGCGTCTTGTGGACGTTCAAACCTTCCGGAACGGTGCTGAGCGTTTTGCCCAGGCTATCGAACAGCTTCTGGCTGATCGCGCTTTCGACATTCTGGCGCGATGTTTCGGCGTCGGCCGGCTTGTGCAAACCCGACCAGCGGCCAGCGAACCAGTCGGCCTTATTGGCTTTGTAGCTCTTGGCCGCCTCAAACTCTTCTTCCAGATGATTGACGAAGTCGCCCGTCACCTTGTTGACGAAATCATCGTCAACCACGCCTTCCGCCTTCAGGCGCGCCGAATAGACGTCGCTGACGGGGGGATGCTGGCGAATCTTCGCGTACATCTGCGGTTGCGTGAAGCTCGGTTCATCACCTTCGTTGTGACCGAAGCGGCGATAGCACCACATGTCGATCACGATGTCGCGATGGAAGGTCTGGCGATATTCGATCGCCAGCTTGCACGCGAAGGTCACAGCTTCCGGATCGTCGCCATTGACGTGCAGGATCGGCGCCTGAACACCCTTCGCCACATCGCTCGGATAGGGCGAACCGCGCGAGAATTGCGGGCTCGTCGTGAAGCCGATCTGGTTGTTGACGATGAAGTGGATGCAGCCGCCAGTATTGTAACCGGAAACGCCGGAGAAGCCGAGGCATTCCCAGACGATGCCCTGACCAGCAAAGGCCGCGTCGCCGTGGATCAGCACAGGCAGGACCTGCTCATGCTTCTCCAGATCATCGCGGAAAGTCTGCTGCGCGCGGACCTTGCCCAGAACCACCGGATCGACGGTTTCGAGGTGCGACGGGTTGGGCACCAGCGACATGTGCACCTTGATGCCGTCAAATTCGCGGTCGGTGGAGGTGCCGAGATGATATTTCACGTCCCCCGATCCGCCGACATCCTCGGGGTTCGCAGTGCCGCCCGAAAATTCGTGGAAGATGACGCGGAAGCCCTTGGCCATCACGTTGGCGAGTACGTTCAGGCGGCCGCGATGGGCCATGCCGTAAACGATTTCGCGCACGCCCAGCGCACCGCCATGTTTGATGATGGCTTCGAGCGCGGGGATCATGGACTCACCGCCATCCAGACCAAAGCGCTTGGTGCCGACATATTTGCGGCCCAGGAACTTCTCGTACTGCTCGCCCTGGATCACCTTGGACAAGATCGCCTTCTTGCCCTCAGGCGTGAAGTGAATCTCCTTGTCCTTGCCTTCCAGCCGGTCCTGGAGGAACACGCGTTCCTCAACATCGGCGATGTGCATATATTCCAGGCCGACATTGCCGCAATAATTGGCACGCAGGATGGCGACGATCTCGCGCACTGTGGCATATTGCAGGCCCAGTGTGCCGCCCAGATAGATCTTCCGCTCAAGGTCGGTGAGACCATGATATTCCGGAGTCAGGTCTGCGGGCAGTTCACGCTGGGTAAGCCCCAGGGGATCGAGATTGGCCGCGAGATGGCCGCGCACGCGATAGGTCCGGATCAGCAACTGCGCACGGATCGCATCGTCAGCAGCGCTGACTGCGTCGGCGTCAGAGACTGACTTGCCCGCAGCCTTGGCGGCAGCCTTCACCGCCACCTGCATCTGCGTCGGATCGAGCGCACCGGTCAGATCATCGGTGTCCGACAGCGGCCAATTGGGGCGTGCCCAGCTCGGCCCGCGTTCCGTTTCAAAGTCCTGGTTCTCGTAACCCATGCCTTAAGTCCCATACCGACCGCGTGCAGTCGCGAAGCGGGTATCAAGACGGCCGGGGTGCAGCCCGGCCACCTTGTCTGCCTTTGCTTAGCCCTTCAGGACTTCGACAAGCGTCGAGCCCAGTTCGGACGGGCTGGCCGCAACCTTGATCCCGGCCGCTTCCATCGCCGCGATCTTGCTTTCCGCGTCGCCCTTGCCACCCGATACGATCGCACCGGCATGGCCCATGCGGCGGCCCGGAGGCGCCGTACGGCCAGCGATGAAGCCAGCCATCGGCTTCTTGCGGCCACGCTTGGCTTCGTCGATCAGGAACTGGGCAGCCTGTTCTTCCGCGTCGCCGCCGATTTCACCGATCATGATGATCGATTCGGTCGCGTCGTCGGCCAGGAAGAGCTCCAGCACGTCGATGAAGTTGGTGCCGTTGACCGGATCGCCGCCGATGCCGACGGCCGTGGTCTGGCCCAAGCCCGCATTGGTGGTCTGGAACACCGCTTCATAGGTCAGCGTGCCGGAACGCGATACGACGCCGACCGAACCCTTCGAGAAGATCGAACCGGGCATGATGCCGATCTTGCATTCATTGGGGGTCAGGACGCCGGGGCAGTTCGGACCGATCAGACGCGACTTCGAACCCGACAGGGCACGCTTCACGCGAACCATGTCCAGCACCGGAATACCTTCCGTGATGCAGACGATCAGCGGGATTTCCGCATCGATCGCTTCCAGGATCGAATCGGCTGCGAACGGCGGCGGCACATAGATGACGGATGCATCGGCGCCGGTCTTCGTCTTGGCTTCGGCAACCGTGTCGAACATGGGCAGGCCGATATGGGTCGTGCCACCCTTGCCCGGCGTAACGCCGCCGACCATTTGCGTGCCATAGGCCAGCGCCTGTTCGGTGTGGAAGGTGCCGGTCGCGCCGGTCATACCCTGCGTAATGACCTTGGTGTTCTTGTTCACCAGAATGGACATGTCAGTCCCTTTGCATTCTGTGGAGGTGGCACTTCAAGTGAAGGCGTCATACCCCAGGCTGCTCACTCACCTGGGGCATGTCGGTGCAGCTTGTCAGATCAGGCGAGCGAAGGGTCGATGCCCTTGCAGGCTTCCAGCAGTTCCTTGACCGCGTCCACCGACACCTGAAGGTTCGCCTTGGCCTCGTCGTCCAGTTCGATCTCGATGACTTGCTCGACACCATCCTTGCCGATGATCACGGGCACGCCGACATAGAGGTTGTCGACGCCATACTGACCAGTCAGGTTCGCCGCGCAGGGCAGCAGGCGCTTCTGGTCGAACAGATAGGCTTCAGCCATCGCGATGCCGCTGGTGGCGGGCGCGTAGAAAGCGGAACCAGTCTTGAGCAGGCCGACGATCTCGCCGCCGCCCGAACGGGTGCGCTGAACGATGGCGTCGATGCGCTCCTTGGTGGAGCGGCCCTGCTTGATGAGGTCGGGGATCGGGATACCGGCGACGGTCGAATATTCGACGACCGGAACCATGGTGTCGCCATGGCCGCCGAGAACGAAGCTGGTCACTTCCTTCACCGACACCTGGAATTCTTCGGCCAGGAAGTGGCTGAAGCGTGCGGAGTCGAGAACGCCTGCCATGCCGACGACCTTGTTGTGCGGCAGACCGGAAAATTCGCGCAGCGCCCACACCATCGCGTCGAGCGGGTTGGTGATGCAGATGACGAATGCGTTGGGGGCGTTGTTCTTGATCCCCTCGCCCACGGACTTCATGACCTTTAGGTTGATGCCCAGAAGATCGTCGCGGCTCATGCCCGGCTTGCGGGCGACACCGGCGGTCACGATGATGACGTCGGCGTCCTTGATGTCGGCATAGTCGTTGGTGCCGGCGATCTTGGCATCGAAGCCTTCGACGGGGCCGCACTGCGACAGGTCAAGCGCCTTGCCTTGGGGCACGCCTTCGACCACGTCGAAGAGGACGACGTCGCCCAGGCCCTTGAGAGCGGCGAGATGCGCGAGCGTACCACCGATATTGCCAGCGCCGATCAGCGCGATCTTCTTACGGGCCATATGCAATCATCCTCCAAGCACGGAAATTGGGATTGCCCGCCCGCTTAAGCCGATCTCATTAATGATTCAACCAACTAAACGGGGTTTGGGAGATTTATCTTTGCAATTCATTCGCAGTTGCATTAATGCCCTTTTCGCCCCTGTTCGTTACGCGCTTCTACCCTGGCGCTGACTTGTCCCGCAGCGGCCACCTGCCGGACGCTTCCTCTCAGAAGGAAGCGTCCGGGCCATTTTCTATGTGATGAATGAGTGCCCCGCAGCACCGACTGGCGCTATTTCGGGCCGTGCCCCAGGGCAAGATAGTCGTCCGACTGCATTTCCATCAGGCGCGAAACCGTGCGTTCGAATTCGAACGCTCCGTCGCCGCGAGGATAAAGCTGCGGGGGCTCCGCATCGGCCGATGCGAGCAGCTTGACCTTATATTCGTACAAGGCGTCGATCAGCGTGACGAAGCGGGCGGCTTCGTTGCGGTTCTCAGGCCCCAGCACCCGGATGCCGACGAGGATGACGGTATGAAAGCGCCGCGCGATCGCCAGATAATCCGGCGCGCCGCGCGCCTCAGCACATAGGCGCTTGAAGGAAAAGACTGCCACACCCTTCAGGCTCTTTGGCACATGCAAGGTGCGCCCACCCTGCACCTTTATGTCCTCCACAGGAACCTTTGCCCGATCCTCCACCGGATAATCGGTAAGGCGGAAGAACGCTTCGGAAAGCGCCTTGGTCGCCGCTGGACCATTGGGCGAATGCCAAAGCTGCGCGTCTCCCAAACGATCCAGCCGGTAGTCGGTCGGCCCATCCAGGGTCAGGACGTCCAGACGTTCCTTGATCAGGTCGATGAACGGCAGGAAAAGCTGACGATTGAGGCCGTCCTTATAAAGTTCATCCGGCGCGCGGTTGGAAGTCGTGACGACCGTCACCCGCTTGTCCAGCAGCCCGGTGAACAGACGTGACATGATGGCGGCGTCGGCCATGTTGTTCACGACCATCTCGTCAAAGCAGAGCAGCCGCGCCTCTTCGGCGAGCGAGTCCACGACCGGAGGGATGGGATCCCCCTTCTCCGCCTTGCGAACCTCGGCAAGCCGCGCATGCACGTCGAGCATGAATTCATGAAAATGGGCGCGCTTCTTGCGCTTGACCTGCACGGTGTCGAAGAACAGGTCCATCAGCATCGACTTGCCCCGGCCGACGCCACCCCACATGTAGAGACCGCGTGGCGGCTCAGGCGCCTTTCGCAGCAATTTCCACAAGGTCGACCCGCGTGGCGGTGCCGCTTCCAATTCCTGCTGAAGCGCGTTCAGCCGTGCTGCTGCGGCCTGCTGATCCGGATCGGGGCGCAATTCCCCAGCCGCGACGAGCGCGCGATAACGCTCGATCACGCTGCTCATTTGGGGACCGGCACCTTTCGCACCGTGGCGGTCGAGGAAGCGACCAGCCCGTCATCCTGATGCAGGGTCAGCCGCATGAAGAATAATCGCCCGGTTTCCTGCAAAACCTCGACATCGGCGCGCAACGGCTGGCCGACTTTACCGGAGCCGCAATATTGCATGGAAAGATCGACAGTGACGGCAGCAGCCTGCTCGGGACGCCCCATGGCCGCCAGCGCCGCGAAATAAGCATGGTCAGCAAAGGCCGCGAGAAAGCCGCCATGCAGCGCGCCGTTGCGATTGGCGTGCGATGGACGGGTTTCCAGCATCACCGTGGCGCGGCGATCACCGGCACCTTGCGAATAGCTGGGGCCGACGGATGTGCTGAGGAACGTCTCCGGAACCGGATCGCTCCAGCGCAGCCAGTCAGCCCACGGACCTTCCAGCACCAGGCTTACAGGACCAGCATTATCGCCCACTGGATTAAAGCTGCCGTTCGACCATCATCTTCTTGGTCTCCGCGATCGCCTTGGCAGGGCTGAGACCCTTGGGGCAGACATTCGCGCAGTTCATGATGGTGTGGCAGCGATAGAGGCGGAAGGGATCTTCCAGCTCATCGAGGCGCTCGCCGGTAAATTCGTCACGGCTGTCAGCCAGCCAGCGATAGGCCTGAAGCAGGATGGCGGGGCCGAGAAACTTGTCGGAGTTCCACCAGTAGCTGGGGCAGCTGGTCGAGCAGCAGGCGCACAGAATGCACTCATACAGGCCGTCGAGCTTTTCGCGGTCTGCGGGCGACTGGAGACGTTCCTTGCCGCTGGGCGCGGGGCTGACGGTTTGCAGCCAAGGCTTGATCGAATTGTACTGCGCATAGAAATGCGTGAAATCGGGGACGAGGTCCTTGATCACATCCATGTGCGGCAGCGGCGTGACGCGCACTTCCTTGCCCGCGCACTCCTCGATCGAGGTGGTGCAGGCAAGGCCGTTCTTGCCGTTCATGTTCATCGAACAGGAACCGCAAATGCCTTCGCGGCACGAACGGCGGAAGGTCAGCGTCGGATCATATTCATTCTTGATCTTCAGCAGCGCGTCGAGGACCATCGGACCGCAATTGTCGAGGTCAATCTCGAACGTGTCATAGCGCGGATTCTGACCCGAGTCGGGATCGTAGCGATAGACCTTGAAGCTCTTGACGTTGCTCGCACCGTCAGGCGCCTTGTGGGTCACGCCCTTACCGGAAATCTTGCTGTTCTTGGGCAGGGTGAATTCGGCCATGGTTTAAGATGTCCTCCGTCCGCGCCGATAATTATATGGGGGCGCGCGCCAGAGGCCCTTAGCGCCTCGTTCCGCCATTTGCTACCCATCAAAGCAGCAAAAGCATGAAGCGATTTTTGGTAGTTAGATTAGAGAGCGTTCAATCTGAATCTCTCGATCCGTTCGGGCTGAGCCTGTCGAAGCCTCTTTCTTGCTATCTGAAAAAGTAGAGCCCTTCGACAGGCTCAGGGCGAACGGTATTGGGAGTAGTGCAGATTGCAGAGCGAAGCTTTACGCACGGTCGCTCAATATCTGTTCGATCAGCACCACATCCTCAACCTTATCCGCGTCGATGCAGGCTTCCGCCTTGCGCATGGGCACCAGTCGGGCGACGAGGCCAAAGCGGCGGCCGATGCGTGCAATGCCCCCGCGCAGCGTTGAGAGGCGCAGCCCCGCACCGAGCAAGACGATCGGCCCGAATGCCGAAAGGATCTTCCAACCCTTTTTGCGGTCCTGCTCCACCTCTTGCCAAAGGGCGATGACGGCGCGCGCCTTGGCGCTGCCGAACCAGAAGAGGTTGGCGCCGGACCACCAGCCGTCCCTGAATTTGAGCCAGGTCCGACGCGACGAGGGATAGCGGGCAAGCAAGGTCGCTCGTTCGACCATCGCCACCGCGATGTCGGCCCCTTCTGCCTCGGCTACAAATTGGTCGAGCATGTCGGCGTCGAGCAGAACATGATCCGCCGTGGTGACGAGCAGCGGAAAAGGGAGGTCTGGCCGTTGCAGGAGGCCCAGCAATGTGGACGCTATACCGCTGCCGCTTTGTTCGAAGCGGACGCGCGGGTCTTCGCCAAGCCAGGCTGTGGCGGGATCGGCGCGATATAGCTCCGGCGTCTGCGTGAGAATGACGACCTGTCCGACCGATGGATGCGCGAGCAGCGCCCGCGCGGGGTAATTGATCATCGGCTCGCCCGCCACAGGCGCGAGAGGCTTTACCGCGACCCCGGCTGCCTGCGCCAGAGGATCGGAACCGGGGCGCGATCCGGCGAGCAGCAGGGCGGTGATCTTGATCATGGAGGCGGGTTAGCGAAGCGGCCCAATTACGGGAAGCAGCTAAATTCTTACAGGGTGGGCGCAGCAGCCTGCGGCTTGTTTTGCGCGATAGTGACCGGCACGCCGACGCGTAGGCTCTTCAACTGCCTCAGCCGGTTCCGGAAAGCCGCCAGTTCTCCCCCGGCAAGCTGAGCAGTGGTGGTGAATTTGACCGAAAGCGGGTTCACCGTTTGGCCGTTGCGATACAGTTCGTAATGGAGATGCGGGCCAGTCGAAAGGCCGCTTGAACCGACATAGCCGATGACCTGCCCCTGACGGACGCGCTGTCCATAACGGGCGGCGATGCGGCTCATATGGGCGTATCCGGTGGCAAGGCCGTTGCCATGTTCCAGCCGGACATAATTGCCATGGCCACCATGGCGTCCTGAATAGGACACGACGCCATCGGTCGCGGCATAGATGGGCGAGCCATAGGCGGCGGCAAAGTCGATGCCCGCATGCATGCGCGTATAGCCAAGGATGGGGTGGCGGCGCATGCCAAAGCCAGAGGACATGCGGCCCTGCACCGGCGCGGACAGCACGCCGCGCCGTTCCCCGACGCCGGACGCCTCGAACCATTGGCTGCGGCCGTCGGTGGTCCATTTGAGCATGTCGATGCCCCGGCCGCTGGCCCGGTGCAGGCCAGCGAACAACAGGTCGCCTACTTCGACATCCCCGGTTGCCGCCCGGCGATATTCGGTGATGATGTCGTAGCGGTCTCCGCTATGGATCGACCCCAGATCGACTTGCTGCGCAATGACGCGCAGGAAGCTCTGGATCGCCTTGGGCGGCGCGCCAGCCGCGCGCGCGGATTGATAGATGCTGTCGCCGATTACGCCCTGAATGCGCAGCGGCGTGTCATCGACATGGATGGCCGTGCGCTTCACTTGCAGCAGCCCGCCCACGCGATTGATCTCCAGCGCCAGGTCGAGCCGGGCGCGGAAGGCGAGATGATCCAGCGGCCGGGGCATGTCGCGGCTGGCGCGGCGGCCAAGCACGATGTCGAGCGGCGTGCCCGGTTTCAGGCCCTTGGCTATATCGCCGCTGGCAAGCGCCATGACCTGAGCGGCGTCCGCATTGCTGACCCCCGCACGCGCCAGAGCGCGACCAAGCGAATCACTTCCACCAATCTGCGCGCGCAATTCGATCTGCGGACGTTCGGGTGTTTCGCGCAGAGGCTGGACGGCGTCGGTCGGCCCCATGCGCCGTCCGCTGTCCGCGCCCATGGCGAGCGGCGTGATCATCTGGCTGCGCACTTCCTCGAACTGCGGCTGAGCCAGCAGCGGCTCCGGCGCGCCGGGCAGAGGTTGAAAGCCGGGGGAGAGATAGAGCGCCGATGCGCAAAGTCCAAAGCATGTAGCAAGGCCGCGGAACCATGTACGGCTGCCCACTCGCTGGCCAAGGTCGGGGACCAGTTCGACCTCATCCGCCCAGTCGCGCAGGCGGGTGCGCCAGTCACGCGCGTCGGCGGTCGCGAACGGACCCTTGCCGATGGCGTCAGTCACCCAAAGGGAAGCGGATGCGCCCCCCTGCTGAGGACTGAACTGGCTACCGTGAAACACTTGAAAAAGCCCCCCACGGGCTGAAATTTCGCCCGACCCCCGCCGTGCGTTCATGGGCATTGTTGTGAACGCATAGGGTTAAAGTCAAATAAAGACGGATTTTTTAACCATATTCACGCGACGAAACGTGCCCTTCAGCCGTTGAACAACTGGAGCTGCATAGCCCAAAGGAGAATCGCGCCCTTCCCCTTGCTCTCGCTGCACTCATCCCCGACATAGAGAGGACCATGGCTCAATTTGCCCGATCGCCCGTCACAGCCGTGCTGGGTCCCACCAATACCGGCAAGACGCATTTGGCCGTCGAGCGCATGTGCGGTCATTCCAGCGGGATGATGGGTTTCCCGCTGCGTTTGCTGGCGCGCGAAGTTTATGACCGGGTTGTCGCCATCAAAGGTCCGGGTCAGGTTGCGCTGATCACGGGGGAAGAGAAGATCGTCCCTCCGGGCGCGCTCTATTATCTCTGCACGGCCGAATCGATGCCGCTGGACGGCGACTATGCCTTTGTCGCGCTCGACGAAGCGCAACTTGGCTCCGATCCGGAGCGTGGGCACATCTTTACCGACCGATTGCTGCGGGCGCGTGGTCGGGAGGAGACCATGATCCTGGGGTCGGCCAGCATCGGCCGGGTGGTGAAAGCACTGGTGCCGGGCGTGGAAATCGTCAGCCGCCCGCGCTTTTCCACGCTGTCCTATGGTGGGGCGAAGAAGCTGTCGCGCCTGCCGAAGCGATCGGCCGTCGTCGCCTTCTCGGCGGAGGAAGTCTATGCCGTGGCGGAGATGCTGCGGCGTTTTCGTGGCGGCGCTGCCGTCGTGATGGGGGCGCTGTCGCCCCGCACCCGAAATGCTCAGGTGCAGATGTTCCTGAACGGCGAAGTCGATTATCTGGTCGCGACCGACGCGATCGGCATGGGGCTCAATCTGGATGTGGCGCATGTCGCCTTCGCTTCGCTGCGCAAGTTCGACGGGCGGCGGACGCGGCGGCTGACCGTATCGGAAATGGCCCAGATCGCCGGTCGGGCTGGGCGTCATCATAAGGACGGCACCTTCGGTAGCCTTGGCCATGAAGATGGCGACGCTGCCTTCACGCCCGAAGAGATAGAGGCGATCGAAGCGCATCGCTTCCCGCCAGTCGAGCAACTCTTCTGGCGCGAAGGCCAGCCCCGCATGGACAGCATCGCCCGGCTCATCATGGAGTTGGAGACGCGGCCTGATCGCGACGAGTTGCGAGCGGCACCCGAAGCGGTGGACCTGGCGGTGCTCCGGCGGCTGTCCGACGATCCGCTGGTCATCGACCGGGTTAAGGGGAAGCAGGCCGTCGAAAGGCTGTGGGCCGCATGCGGTCTGCCCGATTTTCAGAAGCTGGGCGCGGAACATCATGCGCGCACCGTGGGCCGTATCTGGCGGTTCCTGTCCGAGGGTCAGGGCCACATCGCGCGCGACTGGTTTGCTCAGCAACTGGCGCGGCTCGATTCGGTGCAGGGCGACATCGATACGCTATCGGGGCGGATCGCCGCCGCCCGCACATGGTCCTATATCGCGCACCGCCCCGACTGGCTGGCGCATCCGGCGGAGATGGCAGAGCGGACGCGCGCTCTGGAGGAAAGGCTTTCCGACGCCTTGCATACAGCGCTGACACAGCGTTTTGTCGACCGCCGCACCGCTATATTGTTACGCGACATGGGGCAGGACGCCAGCAATTTGCCTGTCGATGTGGAGCAGGACGGGACGGTCTGCGTCGATGGTGAGACGATCGGGCGACTTGACGGATTTCGTTTCTCGGTCGATCCGGCTACGCGGCATCAGGATAGAAAGATGCTGCTGGCGGCGGCGGAACGCCGTCTTGGAAGGATATTACGAGTGAAGGCTGACGAATTGCTGGGCGCGCCCGACACTGATTTCGTGCTGATGGACGAGCCGGGACAGGCGCCGGGTATCGGTTGGCAGGGCAATGCCGTGGCGGCGCTGCTCGTTGGCCCGTCGCTGCTGGCGCCGGAAATCCGGCTTGATCGGGGCCTTCTAGCGCTTGGTCAGGATGTGCAGAAGCAGGTGCTCACGCGCCTCACAAGCTGGGTGGAGGCGCAAAAGGAAAAGCATCTTCTGCCCCTCGTGAAGATGGCGGCCAGCGCGGCCGATCCGGCGGTTCCTGCGGTGGTACGGGCGGTGTTCGCCCAACTGGCCGATGCTGGCGGAGTGATGGCAAGGATCGATCTCGATTCGGCGCTCAACCATCTGGACAAGGACCAACGCCACCTTCTGCGTCGTGCGGGCATCGATATCGGGGTGCTCGACATCTATCATCCGGGACTTCTGAAGCCCGGAGCGGCACGATGGCGCGCGGCGCTGCTGGCGGCACGCATCGCCAAACCATGCCTTCCCCTGCCCCTGCCCGGCCTGACGCTAATCCCGACGGGTGAAAAGGCGGAACAGATGGGTGCCCGCATAGCTGGCTTCCGCGGCTTCGACGATCAGATGCTGCGAATCGACATGGCGGAACGCATGGCCCGCGCCGCCCATGAAGCAATCGCGAAGGGCGAGGCCTTCACCGCGCAAAGCCCCCAGATCGTCTCACTCGGCCTCAACGAAGTCGCTTTCCTGCAATTGATGCGCCTTGCTGGCTTCCGCCCCGTCGAAGCAGCAACGGAGGGCGGCGCCAACTGGACTTTCCGTGGTCGGCAGAAAGCGCGGCCGGATCAACAGCAGGCCCGTGGGCCTAACCGGCGCAGCGCGCCTTCCCGTGGCGCACCTTCCCGCCCCGCTTCGACTGGCGCGGCGGCGCCAGTGGGCAACAATGCCTTTGCAGGCCTGGCGGAGCTTCTTGGCCGCAATGGCTGAAGGCGCGCCCCTCGGTAATCATGGACCGAGCCTGCGCATCGACAAATTCCTGTGGTTCGCCCGGCTCGCCAAAAGCCGGTCGGTGGCGCAGAAATTGGCCGAAGAGGGTCATATCCGCCTGAACGGTCGCCGCATCGAGCGCGCCCATTCGCCCGTGCGCGCGGGCGATCTCATCACATTTCCCCACCCCAGCGGGGTACGCGTGGTCCGCGTCGTGGAGCTTCCGGGACGCAGGGGACCAGCGCCAGAAGCTCAGACCTGTTATGAGGAACTGAAGCTGGGCGATTAGGGACGCAAAAATATCCTCATTGACCTTCGCGCGCGCCGGGCATAGCAGGGCCGCCGCTGTCGAACCCCTATAGAGTGCTGATCCATGACCTATGTCGTGACCGACAACTGCATCCGCTGCAAATATATGGATTGCGTCGAGGTCTGCCCCGTCGACTGTTTCTACGAGGGCGAGAACATGTTGGTCATCAATCCCAACGAATGCATCGATTGCGGCGTGTGCGAACCTGAATGCCCTGCCGAAGCCATTCTGCCCGATACGGAGAATGGTTTGGAGAAGTGGCTGGAGCTCAACACCAAATTCTCGGCTGAATGGCCCAACATCACCGTCAAGGGCGACGCCCCTGCCGACGCTGATGAGATGAAGGGCATCGAGAACAAGCTGGAGAAGTTCTTCTCGCCCGAACCCGGCTCTGGCAGCTGATCGGACGCTTCGGCGACGAGCGGGACGGCGTGTCCAGACGCTGAAAGTCCATCGTTTCCGATCATCATATTGATACCAGATCGTCCTTGACGAACTACCCCTAGCGTTTCGGCATGAGGCTCACTCCCGGATTTTGCGTCTGGGGGTGGCAATTTTGTTACGAATCTGCTAAATAAGGGTCAAGAGGCGGAAACGGTCGCATTCCGTCCTGGAGTATTTGCTCATGTCCTGACGGTGGCGCCGTGGAATCCTCGGCTTGTGCTACTCTGCGCATCTGTGACGCGGCGATATCCGTCCCCGGTAGAATTAGAAAGGTTTCAAATGGCTGCCAAGGCGCTGTCCTTTGACGTTGGTGATTATGTTGTTTACCCCAAACACGGTGTTGGCCGGGTGGTCGAGCTGCAAAAGGAGCAGATCGCGGGCATGGAATTGGAGCTTTACGTGCTCCGGTTCGAAAAGGAGCGCATGACGCTCCGCGTGCCGACCAACAAGGCCGAAGGCGTCGGCATGCGCAAGCTGTCGTCGAACAAAACCCTGGAAGAGGCCATCGAAACGCTGAAGGGCAAGCCGAAGGTCAAGCGCACCATGTGGTCGCGCCGCGCGCAGGAATATGAAGCGAAGATCAATTCGGGCGACCTGGTGTCGATCGCCGAGGTGACTCGCGACCTGTTCCGCGCTGACGATCAGCCCGAGCAGAGCTATTCCGAACGGCAGATCTTCGAGGCCGCATCCAGCCGTCTCGCTCGCGAACTCGCCGCAATGGAAGAAACGGATGAGCCCAGCGCACTCAAGAAGATCCTGCGCATCCTGAATGAAGCCGCACCGAAATATGCCAAGGTGGAAGGCTGATCTGAATTCAACCGAGCCGACAACGGCAGGTAAATGGATTTAGAAAGGGCGCTCCGATTGGGAGCGCCCTTTTTTATGCATGCCACGTCCGGGCGACAGCTTTTGCGAAAGCCGTTCCTGCTTATTCACCCTTCGCGCTGTCGGCTGCGTCCTTTGCAGCGCTTCCAACATCGCTCGCCGCTTGGCCGACCTGCGTGGCAGCGCTCTCAACCGCGCTATCCTTGCGCGTCTGGCTACTGATCAGGAAAAAGGCGGCAATCGCCACCACCACTACCAGCAACAGCACCGCAATCGCCGTGCCGCCACCGCTGCGCCGTTCAACTATCGTCGTCGTCGCTGGACGCTCCTGATAATCAGCCATGGATATCCTCCTCATCGTTACGCCACCCGCACGAATAATGCGCAATGGCGGAGGCGGTTCCTGCATCATCCTCAGCCGGCACGACGACAGTCTATTCTCGCGCAGAGCCCGCAGAAGGCGCAGAGAAAAATCTGCATTCCCGCGCGCGCTCTGCGCGAACGATATTCACGCGGAGGCGCGGAGACGCGAAGATGAAATTAAAACAACGGCTTTACTCCAGCGCCCATCCCTCCTGATACGGTAAGCGCCCGCAGCACTAGCGGAAGGCACCGCAAAGCTGATGCCGATGTCGATGCTTATCGCGGGACAAACGCGCCTTTTGCTCGATCCTTGACGACCTGATCCGCCCGAAACACCGATCCGCTCATGCTGATGTAGACACCAGGATCGGCAATCTGAGCCGTCGCGAACGCCATGCCGAGATTGAAGCTCGCGTCGCTTTGACCAAAGCGCGCAGGGGCGAGAGCGCCGACAAGCACGATCGTCTTGCCCTTCATGCCCTCAAGCGCCTTGGCTGTGTCCGTCATGGTATCCGTGCCATGAGTGATGACAATATGGCTTTCCGCCGCTGAAAGAACACGCTCGCGGATCAGCGCCCGGTCGGCATCATCCAGTTCCAGACTATCCTTGCGCGTCACCTCTTCTATGCGAAAGGGACGCTTCACCCCGCCTATCTGCAACAGTTTCGCGACGACGCTTTCACCAACCTTATAATCCGACAAAGCATCGAAATAGATTTTGTCGATCGTCCCGCCTGTGGTGAGAACCAGGATCGGCGTATTCACAGCCAGCATGGCGAACTCCCAACTCAGGCAGGTGCATTCAGTCTAAACGCGCCGCCATCGGATCGGAACCGCGGATCAGCGCGCGCGGGCGATTTCCTCGCCACGGTCGCGAGCGGCAGCCAAGGTATCGGTAAGGAGATTCAACAGCCGGTCGTTCGCGTCGAGAACATTCAATCCTTCGCGCGTCATGCCGCCGGGGCTTGCGACGCGGTCGGCCAATATCGCGGGGCGTTCGCTTGCCTGCGCGGCAAGACTGGCAGAACCTTGGACGGTGGCAAGCGCCATCCGTGCGGCCTGGTCTGCTGAAAGTCCGATCGCTTCTCCCGCGCGCGCGAACGCATCGATGAAGCGGAACAAGAAGGCGGGTCCACAGCCTGACAGGGCGGTCAACGCGTTGAACTGGCCTTCGTCTTCGATCCACTCGGCCGTACCTAATGGCGTAATGAGCGCATCCACTTCGCTGCGGATTGAGTGGGACACCTTGCCGTCGGCGTACAGTCCAATGACGCCCTGCCCCAAGGCGACAGGCAGGTTAGGCATCGCCCGGACGATGTCCTGGGCCACCGGGAAACGCTTACGCAGATCCGCAACCGGCGTTCCGGCCAATATCGAGACAATGCGCGTATCGGCCGCGCAAAGCGGCGCAAGCGAGGCTGCTACATCGTCAAGCTGATAGGGCTTCATTCCCAACAGTATTGTCGCATGCGCGGGCAGCGAGGCCGGATAGTCTGTCACCACCCGCACCCCGTCCGCGACGGCTCGGCCGCTCGGGCGCAACACGGTAACGCTGGCCGGATCAAGACCGCATGCCAACCAACGGGCAAGCATTTGCCCGGCCATATTGCCGCAGCCAACCATGAACAGGTGCGCGGGCCAAGCTTGCGTCATGGACAATCCTCAGGCTTCGCCGCGCGTCTCGATCAGGCTGGCGGAAATCGCCTCCGTCGGGCTCTTGCCGCCCCACAGGACGAACTGGAACACCGGGTAGAAACGCTCGCATTCGTCGATCGCGGTTTCGACCAGTATCTGCGCCTGATCCAGCGTCAACACGCCTCCCGCGCCCAGCAGAGCGCCGTGCCGGAACAGCACGATGC
Organism: Sphingobium sp. TomTYG75; assembly: GCF_054771635.1. Taxonomy (NCBI): domain Bacteria; kingdom Pseudomonadati; phylum Pseudomonadota; class Alphaproteobacteria; order Sphingomonadales; family Sphingobiaceae; genus Sphingobium; species Sphingobium sp. TomTYG75. The sequence continues at coordinate 407,786 of NZ_BSRE01000001.1, forward strand.
CACTGGAAGACCAAAGCTCGAAATGTCCGAGCCAAAGCTGCTCATTGATCAGGCCCAGCGTTTCGTAAATCGTCGCCCGCTTCTCCTCCGTCACGCGGATGTCGGGCAGGGCGAGCAGTTGCAGCACCTGATCTTCGTCGCGCCAGATGCCGCGCAGCTCATATTGCGCCCAGCTACCCTGCGTGCTGGCGACGATTTCATCTTCGCCGACCTGATCGAAACTCCACCCATTTGCTTCGAAATAGGCGGCCAGCATATCGATCGGCGCGGCCTCTTGGCCGCCATTTTCAAATTCGTCGCTGTCCATCATTGGCTGGCCATAGAGCATTTCCCGGCGGCAAGGAAACCACCGACTGAGGGAAACGCATCAAAATAGGCGATCGTTGCAGAAAACCAACGGACAGGCGGCAAAGCCTGCTTATTCCGCGTCGCCTGCCTTTGGCTTGGGCGAGCGGACGGTCTTTGTCACTGGTTCACCCGACCGGCCTTCCAGCGCGTCGATCCGGGCCTTCAGCAATTCGACCTCTTCACGGGCCGCCGCCGCCAGCGCCTTCAGCGCATCAAATTCGTCGCGGCTGACGAAATCCACGCCGCCGATCCACTGCTTGGCCTTTTCCCGGGCGTTGGTTTCAAATTCCCGGCTCATGCCAGCGACTGTTCCCGCAGCGCCGTTCACCAGCTTGGCGAGGTCGTCGAAAAAGCGGTTTTCGCTCTGCATGGTCTGAATGTCCTTGTTTTGCTGGCGCGCGAATGTGCGCCACGATGATGTCATATTTGGGTCTTGAGCGCGGGCGCGACAAGGGTCTCAGCATCCGGGTTGAGGCGCCCGATCTCATAATTCAGCGCCGATGCAAAGCCCAGCCATGCCAGATAAGGCAGCAGCAGCAGCCCCGCGACCCGCCTGATGCGCCAGAACAGCCATGCGGTCACAGCCACGGCGACGAAAAGGACGATGATCAGCGCAAGCGCATTATCGACCTGATGCGCGCGGAAGAAAAGCGGCGACCAGACGAGGTTTAGCGCCAGCTGGATCAGGAACAGGATGATGGCCACCCCCCTGCCCCGCGCTCCCCGCGCATGAATGACGATGGCCAGGGCAAGCCCCATCAGGATGTAAAGGATCGTCCAGGCGACACCAAAAGCCCAGCCGGGCGGCATGAAGTCGGGCTTCACCAGCGCGTCGAACCAGCGATTGCCATATCCGCTATTGGCCAGCTTGCCCGACAGGAAGCCCAGGAACACGATCGCCGGAACCGTGACCAGCGCCCAGCGCAGATAGGCCAAACGCAACTGACCGGGGGACGCGATTTCATTCATCGTCGGCGCAGCTCCACTAATCCTCACTCGGCGGCCTCGGGCGAATCCTTCCGGGCCTTGTCAAGCCGCCAGTGACCGGTTTGCGGTGAAACACTTCATCCCGCAACCGCGAATAGAGGTGGAAGAACGGCATCTGTCACAAAATCAAACGCCTGCCTGAGAATGAGCAAGCCCACGCCTAGCCGTCCAGCCGCGCGCCGATCAGAAACTCGACATTGCCTTGGGGGCCGGTGATGGGGCTTGGCGTCACGCCCAGTACTGTCCAGCCCTTCACCGTCAGCCACTGGCTGACTTCCTCGCAGACGCGGGCATGGATGGCGGGATCGCGCACGACGCCGCCCTTCCCGACCTCTTCCCGACCAGCCTCGAACTGCGGCTTGATGAGGGCAACGAGATGCGCTCCGGCCCGGGCGAAATCCAACGGACGGTCGAGCACCTTCGCCAGCGATATGAAGCTGGCATCGCACACGATGATATCGACCGGCTCCGGCACATGTTCGGCGGTCAATATGCGCGCGCTCGTTTGCTCATGCACGATCACGCGCGGGTCGGATCGCAGCTTCCAGGCAAGCTGGTTCGTCCCGCTGTCCACGGCGTAGACCCGCGCCGCGCCGTTGGTCAGCAGCACATCGGTAAAGCCGCCGGTCGAACTCCCGACATCGATCGCGGTCATGCCAGTCACGTCCAGCGCGAAATGATCAATGCCGTGGGCCAGCTTTATGCCTCCACGCGACACCCACGGATGATCGCGACCCTTCACCTCCAGCGCGGCATCCTCCGCGACCTGCTGCCCCGCCTTCTCGATCTTCCTGTCGCCCAGAAAGACAAGGCCCGCGAGAATAAGCGCCTGCGCGCGCGCCCGGCTCTCGGCCAGCCCGCGATCGACCAGCAGCTGATCTGCCCGCAGCTTCGCCATCAGCGCACCAGCCCGGTCAGCGTGGACACCGTCAGCAACTGCGGCAGCACCTCGGCGGATTTTCCCGGAGCATACCAAAGGTAGAGCGGCACGCCCGATCGTCCCTGCGCTTCCAGAAAGCGTGTGATGGCCGGGTCCGCACTCGTCCAGTCACCGACCATCACCGTCACGCCAGCCTTGGCAAAGGCCTCCCGCGTGTCGGCCCGGTCGATGGCGGCAGCCTCATTGGCCTTGCAAGTCAGGCACCAGTCGGCGGTGAAGTAAAGGAATACCGGCTTTCCAGCGGCACGCAGCTCGGCCAGCCGCCCCTCGTCAAAAGCCATAGCGCCATCCTGAACCTGCGCAGCACCAGCCGTCCGCGCAGGCAGCATCACCATCCCTACGCCGAGCAGCAGCGCAGCACTCAGCATGACGATCAGCCCGCCCCGCTTGCCGCGATGCTGACGCTCCCCCAGCCACCATAGCAGCAGCGCCAGCAGCAACGCCGCGCCCAGACCGATCGTCATCCCCGGCACGCCGCGCTGTTGCCCCAGCAGCCAACCCAGCCCCAGCGCGGTCAGGAACATCGGGATCGACAATATTCGCTGGAAAGTCCCCATCCACGCCCCCGGCCGTGGCAAACGCCCCCGAAGCGCCGGCATATAGGCGAGCAACAGGAAAGGCAGCGCAAGACCCAGGCCCAACCCCGCAAAAACCGCAAGCGCCGCCCCAACAGGCAGCACCAGCGCCGCCCCCATCGCCACCCCCATGAACGGCCCGGTGCAAGGCGTGGCGACGAAAGCGACCAAAGCACCAGTCCAGAATGACCCCGCAACGCCCTTCTTCCCCGCCAGCTTCTCACCACCGCCAAATGCGCTCAGTTCAAACAACCCCGCAAGGTTGAAGGCGACCGCCGTTACCAGCAGCAGCAGCAGCAAAATGACGCGCGGGTCCTGCAACTGAAACGCCCAGCCCACAGCCACGCCCGCCGACCGGATCGCCAGCAGCACCCCGCCCAGCACCAAACAGGTGAGAATAACGCCAGCGCCATAGGCCAGCGCCTCCCGCCGCACCGTAGCCTCATCACCGCCCGCGCGCGCCAGCTTGAGCGCCTTCAGCCCCAATATCGGAAAGACGCACGGCATGATGTTGAGCAACAGCCCGCCCAATATCGCCCCGCCAAGCGCGATCAACGCCGTGCGCAGCAGGCTTGAACTCGCCCCAACAACCGCGCCGGGACGAGCAGTCAGCAGAAAGCCGACATGGTTGCCGGTGCGCAGGACCGCCTGAACGGCATTCCCTTTAAATCCCTGCCCGGCATCGGTTTCGATCAGTAGCCGGTCCCCCTGACGATGGACCGATTGAGGCGCGGCATAACGGACAACCCCTTCTTCCAGTGGAAAGAGATGCACGTCAGACGCCGCAGCTTCACCGGGAAAAGGGATCGACATCCGCAGCTTGCCATCAGCAATTGCGTAACTCGCCTCACTCCCAAGCGGGCGCGGCAAATGCGCCCGCCAGCGGTCGAACCGAGCCTGAATGGCGGGCGACACCACACCATCGCCCGCGACCAGATCCAGTGCGATATCGGCACTTTCAGGCACGCAAATCTTGTCTGTGCAGGCGAGCCACTCCGCCTTCCCACGGATCGGCAGACGCGTGCCCTTCGCCACCTCCGGCGAAATATTCACAGGCGCGAGGAGCGTGTAAGGCCCCTCATAAACATGGTTCATCAGCCCGGAAATGAGCAGCGTCTCGGGCACCGGATAGCGCAAAGCCCCAATGCTCACCCCTTTGGGCAGCACCCATTTCACGGTCATGCCCAGACCCGCATCACCCGGATTCTGCCAATAGCCGTGCCAACCAGCCTCTGGCGTCATCGCAAAAGCAATGCTGCTGGTCCGACCCGGAGCAGGCGTATCGCTTTCGGCGACCAACTGCGCGGCGATATGCGGCGCACCCGATCCGAATGCGCCCTGGGCGCTGGCAACAGGCGCGATAAACAGCGCCAGCGTCATCAGGAGGACATGGAAAATCCGCATCGGGCCTCTGTTCGCGTGGATCAGAGCGGGCTAGGTCGGCATGGTTGCGCCGTCAAGGCACAGAAGGGATCGTAAAAGATGTTCAGGAAGACGCTTCATATCCTCCTGCTGCTAGCGCCCTTGCCTGCGCTGGCCCAGCCTGCCGCGAACCCTGCCCCTTCCGATGCTCCGCCACGGCTCATCATCGCAATCTCGGTCGATCAGTTTTCGGCTGATCTGTTCAACGAATATCGCCCCTATTATAGCGGCGGCCTCAAGCGCCTGAGCGAGGGCGCCGTGTTTCCGCGCGGATATCAAAGCCATGCCGCAACCGAAACTTGCCCCGGCCACAGCACCATCCTGACCGGCAGCCGCCCGTCACGCACCGGCATCATCGCCAATAGCTGGATCGACCAGAACGCTGCCCGGCCCGATAAGACGATCTACTGCGCGGAGGATGAGAAGCAGCCGGATAGCAGCAGTTCCAAATATATCCCCTCCCCCGTCCATCTGCGCGTCCCCACGCTCGGCGAACGCATGAAGGCAACCAATCCCGCCGTCCGCAATGTGGCCATCGCCGGAAAGGATCGCGCGGCCATCATGATGGGCGGCGCAAAGGCGGATCAAGTCTGGTGGCTGGGGCCGAAGGGCTATGTCAGCTATCCCGGCACGCCAACGCCTCCGCTGGTCGCACGGGTGAACGCAGTGTTCGAACAGCGGCTCGCCCAGCCCAATGCCGGTTTTGACCTGCCCCCGCAATGCGCCGCCAAGGATTTTCCCGTAAGTGCTGGCACGCGGGTTGTCGGCACCGGCCGCTTCGCAAGGCCCGCCGGTCAATTCGGCGCATTCCGTGCCTCGCCCGAGCAGGATGCCATGACCCTGGCCTTCGCCGCTGCCGCCATCGAAAGCATGAGCCTTGGCAAACAGGCTCAAACCGACCTCATTTCCATCGGCCTTTCGGCGACCGACGTCATCGGCCACGCCTATGGCACGGAAGGCACCGAAAGCTGCATCCAGATCGATCGGCTGGACCGCGAACTGGGCGCTTTCTTCGACCGGCTCGACAAGCAGGGCATCGATTATGTCGTGATGCTCACCGCGGATCATGGCGGCCACGACCTACCGGAACGCCATCAGCAAAATGCGATGCCAATGGAGCAGCGCGTCGATCCGGCGCTCATGCCCCGCGCGCTTTCAGAAGCCGTGGCCTCCCGCACCGGCGTAAACGGCAAGGGCTTGATCCAGGGCGATGGCCCGTCGGGCGACCTTTATTTCGACCGCAATCTCACCCGCGCCCAACGCGCCAAGGTGGAAGCCGCCACACTCACACTGCTGCGCGCCCATCCGCAGGTCGAAACCGTCCTTACCAAGGCGCAGATCGCCGCAGCGCCGTCTCCTTCAGGTCCGCCGGAAAGCTGGAGCCTGCTTCAGGAAGTGCGAGCCAGCTTCGATTCCGAACGCTCGGGCGACCTCATCCTGCTGCTGAAACCGCGCATAACGCCCATCGCTGATCCTTCGCACGGCTATGTGGCCACGCATGGCTCACCGTGGGACACGGATCGGCGCGTTCCGCTCCTCTTCTGGCGCAAGGGCATACGGCATTTCGAACAGCCGCTCGGCGTCGAAACGGTCGACATCATGCCGACGTTGGCGGCCCTCATCCATCTGTCCGTGCCCCGTAATGAAATCGATGGCAGGTGCATCGACCTGCAAGCAGGCCAAGGCGACAGCTGCGCTGCAAACTGAGGTCAGATATTCTCCGCGAAGCCGTCGCGTTCCGCATCCATCAGGGAGTGAACGCGGTGCGGCGCGGACACTTCGATCCGGCTGGTCACCTCATATTGCGCCTTTGCCTGACGCACATTGCTGTTCGCGGGAACACTGTCGGTCAGCCAGACATTGCCGCCGATCACTGACCGGCTGCCTATGATGATGCGGCCCAAAATGGTGGCGCCCGCATAAATCACCACATCATCCTCGATGATCGGGTGCCGGGGGATAGCCTTGGCCAACGCGCCCCTCTCATCGGCAGGAAAGCTGCGCGCGCCCAGCGTTACGCCCTGATACAGCCGCACCCTGTCACCCACTATGGCCGTTTCGCCGATGACGACGCCGGTGCCATGATCGACGAAGAAGCTGCGACCGATCGTTGCCCCCGGATGAATGTCGATACCCGTGCGCGAATGGGCAATCTCGGAGATGATACGGGCGACCAGCGGCGCGCCCAGATCATAGAGGCGATGGGCAAGCCGATGGTGGATGATCGCCAGCATCGATGGATAGCAGATCAGCACCTCATCAACGCTGCGCGCGGCAGGATCGCCCAGAAATGCCGCTTCGACATCGGAATCGAGCATGTCGCGCAAGCCAGGCAGGCTTTGGGCAAAGTTGCCGATGATGCGCGCGGCTTCGCCATCGATTTCGGCTGGCGGCCTGCCATGCATGTTATAGAGAAGCTCAAGGCGTATCTGGCCGTAGAGGCGGCTGAGCGCCGTCTGCAACGTCTGCGCTACAAAGGCGTCTTCATTATGGGTGCGAATGAAGCTCGGACCAAGGCGCAACGGAAACAGCGCGCCGCATAGCGACGTCATGATCTTGGTGAGATTGGCCCGTGACGGAAAACCCTCCGCGCCATATTCGGCATGATGCTGCTGCGCCGCGCGCCAGCCTGTGCGAACCTTCCCAAGATCGCTCACCAGCCGATCCAGGTCCCAATAGCCTTCCAGAAGCTGATCTTCGCTTTCGCCTTCTGCGGTCATATGCGCCTCTTGTTCAACAGCAGCTGGCATAGACCGCCACCAGCCGATCCGGTAAACGAGTTTTGCTTGGCCTCGCGATGTTTCTTTTTAACCGGAAGCCTCGGCCCGGTTTCAGCGGATAGGGCCTGCACCAGCTATATGCAGGCGGATTTCCACACTCAACCCGCCTTCGAGCCGGTTTTCCAGAACTAGCCTACCGCCTTCCTGATCGACCGCCTTCGCCACGATCGCGAGGCCAAGTCCCAAGCCCCGAGTATAACGCCCCCGCGCCTCATCGAGTCTGAAAAAGGGCTTCAACACCTCCTCCAGCTTGTCCTCCGGGATGCCCGGACCATCATCCTCCACCCGGATCAGCGCCTCCCCGTCACGGCGCTCGACGCTGACATAGGCCCGCTGGCCATAATGGAGCGCGTTTTCGACCAGATTGATGACCGCGCGGCGCAACAGCATCGGCCGCACATCCATTTCCAGATGATCCGGCCCCTCATAGCTTACATCGGCCCCCTGATCCTGAAAGCTATCGACCACCGTCGCCACCGTGACCGCAATGTCCGCCCGCACAGGTGGCTCGCCATTCTTTTCGCCGCCGAGGAAGGCGAGCAGCGATTCGATCATCGCCCCCATTTCCCCAAGGTCCCCGGCCATCGCATCGCGCGCTTCCGCGTCGCGGATTCCCTCCAGCCGAAGCTGCAAGCGGGCCAGTGGCGTGCGCAAGTCGTGCCCAACGGCGGCCAACGTTTCGGTACGCTCGGTGATCAGGCGATGTATACGCGTCTGCATCGCATTGAACGCCCGGATCAGGTCCCGCACATCGCTGGTCCCGCTTTCCGCGACGACGACCTCATCGCTGAGGCCAATATGCTCGGTCGCCTTGGTCAGGTCCTTGAGCGGCGCCAGCGTCCGCCGGATCAGCATGCCGCCCGCCACCATCAGCGCCGCAAGCGGGATGAGCGCCAGCCCCATCCGCCCGATGGTAAAGGTCCACTGCCCCCCGCTATGCCGCATGCCGAAATAGAGCCAGCTGCGATCGGGCAACTGCAAGCCGCCATTGATCTGCGACACTCGCCCGCCGGGCGACGCAAGGCGCAGCCAGAGACCCGACTGTTCCAGGCTCGGCTCCCAGGCAATGATCTGCCGGCGCATCCGCTCCAACTCCGGCGCCAATGAAGGCGGCGGCGGCGACGCTGGGGTCCAGTGAATATCATAGCGGTCGGTGGTAAGCTGGATCGCCATCGCATGCCGGTCGTTCGGCGGCTGCTCCGTCACCAGCTTGCGCGCGATCACCAGATGCTCGGCCAACCGCCGCGCCTCGTCATCCTGTAAGGATAGATGGCCAGCCCGCTCGTAGATCAGCGTACCGACCGCAAATTCCAGCGTAAGAGCCAGCAGCAGGATCGCCAGCAGCCGCCCCACCAGACCCAGCGACCGGCTCATATGCAAGCTCAAGCCCGGCTGACTTCCGCGTTGAACATGTAACCCACGCCGCGCACCGTGGTGATCGGCGCCGCCGCGCCTTCGGTCGATAGCTTGCGCCGCAACCGGCTGACCAGCACATCGATGCTGCGGTCGGAGCTGTCACCCATGCGCGTGCGCGACAATTCGATCAGCCGCTCACGCGCGATGACGCGCTGCGGATGACTGAGGAAGGAACCGAGCAGGTCGAACTCCGCGCCCGTCAGGTCAACGATCGCACCAGTTGGGGAGCGCAGTTCCCGGCGCGGGAAGTTGACGACCCAGCCGTCGAACCGCGCCTCATTCTCCCGATGTTCGTCGGGTCCACGCTCCACGCCCACGCGGCGCAGGATCGCCCGGATCCGCGCGATCAGTTCGCGTGTGCCGAACGGCTTGGGCAGATAATCGTCCGCGCCCAGCTCCAGGCCCACGATCCGATCGGTCTCGCTGCCCTTCGCGCTGATGAAGATGATCGGGACGTCGCTCTTGCGCCGGATCTGGCGGCACAGGTCGATGCCGTTGGTGCCCGGGAGCATGACATCCAGCACGACCAGATCGACCGGTCCTGCGTCAAAGGCCACCCACATTTCCGGCCCCGAAGAGGCCGGACGCACCTGATACCCATGTTCCTGAAGAGCGCGCGCGGTCAGCGTGCGCAGCGGCGGATCGTCCTCGACAAGTATGATCGTGGGGGCGGTCATGCCGGAAATGTTGCGCAACTAAAACGGCTCATAGCGCCTGAAGTAGGGGCGACCACCGACAGGGTCAACCGGACGTTACCGCAGAAACCCTCGGAAACAGGTCCAGCAACAATTTGTCATGACAGGGACAATTTCGCCGCCATGACGAGCAAGAATGCCATGCCGGGCCTCGTGAAAGGCCCGGCATGATTTCGTCAGAAAGCAGCCGAAACCGAGAATACCACCTGACTGCGAGCGATCGACTTGCCGAAATTGTCACCGTCCTGAACCATGAAGTTGGGGCGGATGTAGGTTTCGTCCGAACGCTTGATGTCGGTATCGACATAGGCGACGCCCAGGGTCAGCGGCGTGCCGGGGATCGCGACGTCCGCGCCGACCAGCCAGTCGAGATACTTGCCCGTGGGCGCGATCGACGTGCCGTTGGGGCCAAGGCCGGGGTTACCGTCTGAATAGCCCAGATGCGCCTTCAGCGTAACCGGCGTGCCCGGCACTGCGCCGCTTACGTCACCCCAGATGTACAGATTGTCTTCCTTGTCGCCCGGATCAGCGACAGTGCATGCCGCGTCGCTGCACCAGTTGCCCAGAGCCTGCTGCTTGGGTGCATAGGCGACACCGAGCAGACCCTTGACCGGGCCGAGCTGGCTCGAAAGCTTCACATAAGGCTCAGCGAAGTCGGTCTTGTCCGCGCCCGACGGGTACATGTACCAAGTCAGGCCGACGTCCAGCGTCGCGCTGCCCAGCGGGATGGCATAGCCAGCGAACAGATCGAGTTCCATGTTGGAACCGCCGAACTGGCCCCAGCCAGAAAGGTTCGAAGCCCAGGTGCCGACATAGGCGCCGCTTTCATGGGTGGCTGTGATGCCGCCCTGAATGGCCATGCCCTTGTCGCTCTGCGACACGCCACGGAAGCGATAATCGGAAACCAGCGCAACGCTGCCCGAAACGGTGACGGGACCTTCGGCCTCTTCCTGAGCGAAGGCCGGAGCGCTCGACAACAGGGCAAGAGCCGCACAGGCCATCTGCAACTTAGCGATTTTCATGAACATTCCCCTTTTTCGGTAAGAATGTTCCGTCCTGCGTCCGCGCTGGCCCAAAGGTCTGAATGCCCCGGATCCCGGCGGATTGACAGCAGGCTAGGGCGCGCCCGGATGAAGGGGAATGGACTTTTACCGCAAGTGCGAAGGTGACATTCAGGTCGTGCCATCAAAGGCACGGTTATTTGCTGATGGCGTTCCAAAAATGTCTATTTGATTTCCTGATCACATCCAGACATGAAAAAGCCGCCGCACCTGGAAGGGGTGCGGCGGCTAACGACGCCTGATGGAGGGGGTAGGTTCAGGCGGCGAGGTTACGTAGGCGTCCGGTTGCGCCCGCCAGTTCGACGCTGGCTCCGGTGCCACGGCGGCGGTCCATCCATTCCCGCACCATTTCGGCGCAGGTATGATCGATATGGAGCAGCCGCTCGACGTTCAGGATGACTGGACGTTCGGCGGGAACCGACTCCAGCTTTGCGGACAATTTGGGAAGTGTCAGGAAAGTGGCCGTGCCATGCAGGGCCAATTCATGCGCGTCATCCCGCCGGTCCTCATCCATGCCCAGCCGCAAACGGCGCGCATGGGGCAGCAGCTCAAGCAGCGACAGACCAATACCCACCAGCACGCCCGTCAGCAGGTCCATCGTGACCACCATGATCAGCGTCACCGCCCACACCACGGCGGGCAGCGGGCCATAACGGTGAAGCAAGTGCTTCACATGGTCCAGGCTGACCAATCGAACGCCGGTCACGACCAGGATGCCTGCCAGCGCCGCCATCGGAATCTCACGCAGCAACCAGGGCAGCAACGCCACAAAGCCGAGTATCCAGATGCCGTGCAGGACAGCGGACATGCGGGTCTTGGCACCCGCCTGGACGTTGGCGGAACTGCGGACGATAACGCCGGTCATCGGCAAAGCGCCCGCAACGCCGCACAGCAGATTGCCTACGCCCTGCGCGCTCAATTCGCGATTATAGTTGGTCCGTACGCCATCATGCATCCGGTCCACCGCAGCGGCCGACAGCAATGTTTCAGCGCTGGCGATGAACGCGATCGCGATGGCGGTCGTGATGACCGTCGGGTTCATCAACTGCTGAAACAGCCCTTCGCCCGGCAATGTCACCGCTGCGACGATCGATTCCGGCACTACGACGCGCGCCACCGGCAGACTGAACAGAAACGCCACCAGCGTGGCCAAAACCACGCCGACAAGGGCGCCGGGCAGCAGCTTCATCGAGGCCGGGCGGATCTTTTCCCAACCCAGCATGCCGCCGATGGTGACCAGACCCACGGCAAAGGCCGTTGCTGCGTCCTGATTGCTTAGGCCGAAAAGCTGGCCCGGCATCGCGATCAGGTTCGCAAGGCCGCTGGACAGCGGCTTGTCATCGAACAGGACATGGAACTGCCCTACGACGATCAGCACGCCGATACCCGCAAGCATGCCGTGGACGACGGCGGGCGAAATGGCGCGAAACCAGCCCCCGACCCTCATCAATCCGGCGATGACCTGAATCGCACCGGCAAGGATCAGGATCGGTCCCAGCGCGGACAGGCCCTGCTCGCGCACGATTTCAAAGACGATGACGGCAAGGCCCGCCGCCGGGCCACTGACCTGCAAGGGAGAACCGGCCAGCAGGCCGACGACGATGCCGCCAATGATGCCTGTGATCAGCCCCTTCTCCGGCGGCACGCCGGAGGCGACCGCGATGCCCATGCAGAGGGGCATCGCGACGAGGAACACGACGATGGATGCGGTGAAGTCGCGGCTGAACGTGCCGCCGGAAAGAGCCTTCAGCATGAGGCTTACTCCGCGGCCATGGCGATGCTGGTTTCACCAGCAAGGCGCCGCGCCTGCGCCTGTGCGACAGGAAGCGGATCGCCTTCGCGCATGGGCATGAACCGGCCGGTTTCCCCGTCGAGCCCAAGAACCTGGCCCGCATGAATATCGACATACCAGCCGTGCAGCGCGATTTCCCCACGCGCCACGCCCGCCGCCACCGACGGATGGGTGCGCAGGTGGTTCAACTGCACCACGACATTTTCCAGCGCCATGTTGCGCAGTTTTTCCGCGTCGCTCAGATCGGACGGATAATTCTCGCGGCACACCTTTTGCGCGGCATGTGAGTGACGCAGCCATGCGGCAACATTGGGCATAGACGTCAGGTCGGCATCCGTTGCCAGCGCCTTCATCGCGCCGCAATCGCTGTGCCCGCACACGATGATGTCGCGCACGCCCAGAACCATGACGGCATATTCGACCGTCGCGGTGACGCCGCCCAACTGGCTGGCGTGCGGGGGCACGATATTGCCCGCATTGCGGCATACGAACAGATCGCCGGGATCGGCCTGCATGATATGTTCCGGCACGATGCGGGAGTCGGCGCAGGAAATCATCAGCGCCTTGGGGCTTTGTCCGTGATTGGCAAGCTGGTTATAAAGCGTGCTCTTGTCCGGAAAGACTTTGCTTTCGAAACTGAAGACGCGACCGATAAGCTCGTTCATGGCTTCTATCCTTCTTTTTGGTTGCCGATCAGGGGGGGGGGCGGATCGGCGCTATTTGAAGGATAGGTACTTGCCTTTGCTGCGTCGCAGCGGCTTTGTTAAATAGTGTGTCTGACTGGATTTTCTGTCGTCACTGCCGCTCGACAGCAGCGCTCAGCATATATCCCGCCCCCCGAACGGTGACGATCGGCGCGGCCCTGCCACCAACGCTCAGCTTCCGCCGGACCCGGCTGACCAGCACATCGATGCTGCGATCGGACGATGGCGCATCGCGCACACCGGCCAATTCCATGAGCCTGGCGCGCGGGATCACCGTCTGCGGATTTTCCAGCATGACCTGGAGCAGTGCGAATTCGGCGGCGGTAAGCTCAATCGGCTGGTCGGCCTCGTCCTTCACTTCACGCCGCGCGAAATCGACCTGCCACCCGTCGAACCGGGCGAGCGTACTGGCGCGCAGGCCGATCAGCCGCTCCTTTTTGCTGCGACGCAGCACCGCGCGAAGCCGGGCGGCCAGTTCACGGGTCGAATAGGGCTTGGACATATAATCGTCGGCGCCCAGTTCCAACCCCACCACCCGGTCGACCTCGCTGCCGCCCGCGCCGACCAATATGATCGGCACGTCGCTCCGTTCCCGGACGTCACGGCATAGGTCCATGCCATCGGGACCGCGCAGCGCCGCATCCAGCACCAGCACGCCCACAGGCGCGGTCTTGATCGCGTTCCAGATGTCGGATGCCGACGCCGCAGGCAGCGCGCGAAAACCGCTCTGCTCCAGATATTCGCGCACCTGCTGGCGCTGTTCGGGCTTTTCCTCGGCAATCAGGATCAGCGGTGAACTCATCCGCCCTTCACTGACAGGCTGCGAAGGCCATCAAGCTCACCCTGGATAACCGCGCTGTCACCCTGCGCCGCCGCCAGCGCCTCGCCAGCGCGCGCCCGTGCGTAGCGCCCGATTGCCGCGTCGATCTGGCCCCGCGCGCTTGCACAGTTCCCGGCGTAGCTACCCGATAGCGGGGTGAAGCGATGGATGGCCTTACCCATCGCGGCAATCGCATTGCCTTCTGCCGTCACCGAGCGGTTGACGCCCAGTTCGGCCTGCCAGCGGCAGACGGGCGTGGTCGGACGGTTGGCGAAACGCGATTCGACCTGTCGGACATGAACCGTCGATACCGTTTCGTAGCTCGTCCGATAGGCTGTGGACGCATGGTTGATGTCCGCACTGTGGACCGGAGCGACGACGGCCATGACGGCAGCGGAAGCGAAAATGGAAAGCATGCGAAGAAACTCCTTGGCATAGGAAGCGCTTGCCAAGGCATAGGCGGGGCAAATGTCTCTGAAATTTTCCAAATGTGACAAATTGTTGCTGCACACGCGGAAACGCTTCGGCGCGGCAAGGCATTTTTACGCGCCAAAATCCCTCATGCTTTGAACAGCGCATGCAACTCGCCCGGCGCTCAGGCTTTTAACCCTCGTCAACGGCCGCCCGCGCCTTTGGCGCCTTCATGGCCAATGATGAGGATTGCTGAATGAAAATCGCTCAAATCGCTCCCTTGGCCGAAAGCGTGCCGCCAAAGCTGTACGGCGGAACCGAGCGCATCGTTTCCTACCTGACCGAAGCGTTGGTCGACCAAGGACATGACGTGACATTGTTCGCCAGCGGCGATTCCGTCACTCGCGCGGAACTGGTGCCGGTTACCGACATGGCGCTCCGCCTCAACCCCCATGTTCGGGACGCCATTCCCTATCACATGATGCTGCTGGAAGCGGTGCGCCAGCGCGCCCATGAGTTCGATGCGCTACATTTCCACATCGATCTTGTTCACATGCCACTGGTGCAGGACATCGTCGGCCGATGCGTCACGACGCTGCACGGCCGTCTGGACCTGCCGGACCTGCGCCCTTTCTACCAGACTTTCCGCGATCACAGCCTGGTTTCCATTTCCGACCACCAACGGTTACCTATGCCGCCCGTGAACTGGGCAGGCACCGTCTATCACGGCCTTCCCGCCGGTCTGCTGCCGCCGAAAATCGACAGCGATGACGGCTATCTCGCCTTCCTCGGCCGGATATCACCGGAAAAGCGGCCCGACCGCGCCATTCGCATAGCCGCCCGTTCCGGGAGGCCGCTCAAGATCGCCGCCAAGATCGACAATGTGGACAAAGCATATTGGGAGGCGGAAATAGCGCCGCTTATCAACCTTCATCCCAACATTCATTTCGTCGGCGAAATCAATGAAGCGCAGAAGGCTGACTTCCTCGGCGGCGCCAGTGCCCTTCTGTTCCCGATAGACTGGCCCGAACCATTTGGTTTGGTGATGATCGAGGCAATGGCCTGCGCGACCCCGGTCATCGCCTTCCGCTGCGGATCGGTTCCCGAAATTATCGACCATGGCGTGTCGGGCTTCATCGTCGATACAGAGGATCAGGCCGTCGAAGCCGTTTCCCGGCTCGGCGAACTTGACCGTCGCGGGGTACGCGCCGCCTTTGACGCACGTTTCACGGCAGACCGGATGGCGGCCGACTATGTCTCGCTTTATCACGGCCTGCCTGGCGCGCGCACCGATGCCGCCCGGCTTCGTCGCGAGCGCGGCGATGAAGCGGAGCTTCACCTTCAGGTCGTCGGATAAGGAGAGTCGCATGACGGCGAGCCAGTTGCAGCCAGAAGCCTTGGCCACGGAACCGGCAAAGTCCCTGCCCCAGCAGCAGACCCAGTTCTTCATCCCGGCCACCGCTTCTCTACACGAACGGCGTCCGCGAACGCTGAAGCATGGCGACAGCTTCGCGGTCTTCGACCATAGCGGCGATGCGATTGCCGGACCGGGGAGTCCCGAAGGGCTTTACCACCGCGACACCCGGCACCTGTCGCACCTCTATATGACGATCAACGGACTCCGGCCCATATTGCTGAGTTCCGCATTGCGTGACGACAACGCAATGCTGACCTGCGACCTCACAAATCCCGATTTTTCAGGCGACGATGGCCGGGTCGCGGTGGAACATGACCTTATCCACCTGCGCCGCACGAGGTTCCTGTGGGACTCCGCCGTCCATGAGCGGATCACGATCCGCAACTTCGACACCGACGCCCGAACGGTGAAGGTGGAGATGAGCTTCGCTGCCGATTTTGCCGATCTGTTCGAGATCCGCGGCATGACGCGCCTACGTAAGGGGACGATGAAGCCCCCTGTCGTGGGAAGCGCCGATGTTCTCCTCGTCTATGAAGGCCGCGACGCCAAGACCCGCGAAACCCACCTCTGCTTTGATCCGGCGCCTCAAGAGCTCACCGAAAGCCATGCCATGTTCGAGGTCATGGTCCCGCCCGGCGAACGGCGCACCTTGTACATGCGCATTGCATGCGAGCGGGTCGAATTGACGCAAGAACCCTTCTCACGCCAGTTCCTCAAAACCCTTCGCGAATCCATGAAGTCGTTGAAACAGGCAAGGGCGCGCGGCGCGACCGTCCGCTCCTCGAACGCTCTTTTCGATGAGGTTACGCGCAGGTCCGTTGCGGATATCACCATGCTATCCACGGACACAGAATTTGGCCCCTATCCCTATGCGGGCATTCCCTGGTTCAGCACCGTGTTCGGCCGCGATGCCATCATCACCGCGCTGGAGACGCTTTGGTATGATCCCGCGATCAGCCGCGGCGTGCTCGGCTATCTGGCGAAGCATCAGGCCACTGCGTTCGACCCGGCAGCGGACGCGGAGCCGGGGAAAATCCTGCACGAAGTCCGCCATGGTGAAATGGCGGAACTGGGCGAAGTGCCGTTTCGCCATTATTATGGCAGCATCGATTCAACGCCGTTGTTCATCATGCTGGCTGGCGCTTATCTGGAACGAACAGGCGACCAGCCCTTCATCACCAGCCTGCTGCCGCATCTGGATGCAGCCCTCGAATGGGTCGATCAGTATGGCGACCGCGATGGGGACGGCTTCGTGGAATATGGGCGGCTCACCGATCAGGGCCTGACCAATCAGGGCTGGAAGGACAGCCATGACTCGATCTTCCACGAGGATGGCTCGATCGCGCGCGGCCCCATCGCGCTCGCGGAGGTCCAGGCCTATGTCTACGGCGCCTGGAGAGCCGCCGAGGCCATCCATCGGGCGATCGGCGATGCTCAACGCGAGTCAGACTACGGACTACGCGCCGACCATTTGCGCGACCATTTCGATGCGGCATTTTTCGACCCGCAACTTGGCACCTATGTGCTGGCGCTGGATGGAGAAAAAAAGCCCTGCCGCGTTCGTTCTTCCAATGCCGGGCATGTGCTGTTTACCGGCCTCGCGCTGGAAGAGCGCGTGGAATCGGTGGTGCGCACGCTGATGGCGCCAGCCTCTTTTTCCGGCTGGGGCGTCCGCACCATCGCATCGACGGAAGCGCGCTATAATCCGATGAGCTATCATAACGGCTCCATCTGGCCGCATGATAATGCCCTCATCGCGGCAGGCTTCTCCCGTTATGGCTATAAGCGGGAGGCAGCACAAATATTCGAAGGGCTCTTCGCGGCCGCCACTTATGTGGACCTCATGCGCCTGCCGGAACTTTTCTGCGGATTTCCCCGCCGCCGCGCGCAAGGGCCGACCTTCTATCCCGTGGCCTGTAGCCCCCAGGCATGGTCCGCCGCAGCGCCTCTGTCACTGATCCAGTCAAGCCTAGGTATCGGCTTCGATGTGGCAGGTCCTGAAATCTCCCTGCGAGAACCAGCCCTGCCGCGATTCCTCGACGAACTGCGGCTCTATGGCCTGCGCATTGGCGAAGCATCGATCGACATCGCCTTTGACCGGATGGGTGACAAGGTCGTGGTAAAGCCGCTCGACCGAACAGGCTCGGCGCGGGTGGTGACGATCGCTTGAGGCTTATGCCTGACGGCTCCGCGTCATCACAGGCTACTAAAAATGGTGCAGGACGCATTCCAGAGCGAACCCGTCTCTTCCCTGCATTTCCCTGATATTGCCGTGAACTGCATTTTCGTCTGGAAATTGTCGCCATTCATGCGAAGAAAATGGCGGAAATCTGCCGTTCTAAAGAGAGATTTTCCTAGTCTCGCCAGCAGGGATTCTCTCCTTCGATTGCAGGGAAAAGCGGCAAGTCAGCAGGGAAGCTCATATCGCCCGGCATGATCTGAAAAAAAATCGTGCCGGTGTCAAACGTTGGTAGGCGCGAAAGGTCAGGACGTGGTTCTGACGCTCTCCACCAAAGGAGAACGATTATGATGCAGCGCGCAACGCGCGTACCCACTCCAAGAAGCAGATCGGCCAGATCGCCAGGAGTATCAGGAAGTTCGGATTCACCAACCCGATACTGATCGACGAGGAGGATCGGATCATCGCCGGGCACGGCCGCGTCGAGGCGGCAAAGAGCCTCGGAACGCCGGGCCTCGGCCTGGATCTTTGGCGCCATCTGCCCGGCTGAAGGAAAGGCGGCCCGCATTGTCATGCCCCACTGCAACAGCGAGGCGATGGGCTTGCACCTGGAAGAGATCGCCTTCCATGTCGCGCCTGGCGCGCACGCCGTAATCCTGCTCCACCAGGCCGGATGGCACGGCTCGAATGATCTGATCATCCCCTCCAACATCACGCTGCTGCCGCTACCACCCCGCTGCCCCGAGCTGAACCCCGTCGAGAACCTGTGGCAGTTCATGCGCGATAACTGGCTGTCGAACCGCATCTATAAATCCTACGACGACATCGTCGAGCACTGCTGCCACGCCTGGAACAAGCTTGCTGACCAGCCATGGCGCATCATGTCGATCGGCCTGCGTCAGTGGGCGCATGGGTTCTGATCAATGCGCCTTGGTATTAGCCTCACAGGAGGAACCGCCCGAACCTCGCCGATTTGCCACGGGGTGACCGCTGACGAAATCGGCTTTCAGGCCCTTAACTTAATTTCTGCCCGCGATGCGAATGCACGGGTCGTCCCACCAAGATCTGATGGGAATATTGCGAGAGAGAGAGAGAGAGACTGGGGTGCTGCCCGAGAAGCCGTATGATGGTTTGATACGTACCGAAGCGTTGGCTTTGATGGACTAGTGGATTGAAAGAAATGATTTATTTTAATGACGAGCGTCGACCACAAGTGGAGTCGTGTCCAAAGGGTGGATCTCGCAGTCGTCGGTAATCGATCACACCGGTCCGGGGGGCTCGATCGGCGCTTCATCGAAATTGTAGGTAGCAAATAGCCCGCCAAACGCCACCAGGCGTTCGCAGATGCCTCTGGTGTATGATTTTTAGGTACCGCGTGATATCTGCCGTCCAATATTTGCCTTCACTTCATCTAGATAGATCGAATACGCTCGATCCGTGATCCGTACTCTTTTCGGAGGCCGAGTTAATCCAAGTTGTTGCTGTATTGGAGGGCTAGACGCTAAGCATGATTGATCCTCGCGCCCTTCGCACCTTCCTGGCCGTATGCCGGGCCAATTCGATCAGCGGAGGCGCCCGGCTGCTCAACATTTCACAACCATCCGTATCGATCACCATCGCCCAGCTGGAACAATCGATCGGCGCCACCCTGCTGGAACGATCGCGCGCAGGCATAGCGCTGACGGCGGAAGGCCGCGTGCTTCTTCGCCGCGCGCAGGCGATGGAGGGGTTGCTCAAGGACGCCGAGGAAGAGTTACGCCTCTCGCGGCAGGGTATCGCCGGGCCGCTGCGCGTCGGCGGCACGCCGGGCGCGTTGGTCAGCCTTCTGCCCGGGGCCGTCCGCTTTCTTGAGGAGGATGTTGGCAGCTTCGCGCTTCATGTCATCGAACGGCCCGATCCCGACCTCGCCACGCTCCTCCGCCAGGGCGACATCGAACTCGCCTTCGTCACCACCGGCATGGATACGCCGCCAGACGATCTGGACGAACTCACCTTTTCCCAGGATCCCTTTTCCCTGATCGTCGGGCGGGCCAACGAACATCTGCCGAGCGAAGTGTCGTTGAAGGACCTAGCCGATCTGCGCTGGGTGTTGCCCGAAGCACGCGGCGCATTCCGCAGGCAGGTCGATGCCCTGTTCCTCGCCGCCGACGCGCCGGTGCCCAACAGCAGCATCCGCTGCGACTCCCTGCTGACGACGAAGGCTATCGTGCGCAGCAGCAGCCGTGTCACCATCCTGCCCATGCAGGTCGCCGCTGCGGAACTGTCCATCGGCGTACTCCGCGCCATCGCCATTCGTGAGGCTGCTTTCCCCCGCAGCATTGGCATCCGCAAGTTGAAGGGCGCCCGCCTGTCCGGTCTGGGACAACGCCTGCTCGACTATTTCATCCATAGGCTCTGACTATGTTATTAGTAAAAATGATTATTTTTCCTACGGACGAATAAGGCGCATGTAAGCCCCGGCAAACAAAATATGCCGGGAGAGGACAAGATGCGGCAGCTGATCCACAACGTGCGCATTTTCGATGGCAGCGGCGCTGCCAGCGCACCGGGCGCCGTCCTGATCGATCAGGATCGCATCGCCGCCATCTTCCCCGCCGACGCTGACCTGCAGTCCATCGCCGCCGACATCCGCATCGATGGCCATGGCAACACGCTCATGCCCGGCCTGATCGATGCGCATTGCCACCTAACCTGGGGCAGCTCGGTCGAACATATCTACCACCAGTTCATCCTGCCGCCCGAAGAGCTCAAGACCGCCGCGTGGCGCAACTCCCGTGTCCTCCTCGATCATGGCTTCACCAGCGTCTATTCCGCAGGCGCGCTGGGCGAAGGCATAGAGCCCGAACTCGCCCGCGCCATCGCAGCAGGCGAGACTCCCGGTCCCCGCTTGATCCCCTCTACGCTGGAACGCAGCCCCGAAGGCGAAGAAGGCGTGGAGACGGGCGACGTCTTCAACGGCCGTGGCCCTGAAGCGATGCGCGCCTTCATGGACCATTGCCGCCACACGGGCGTCAAATCGGTAAAGCTCGTCATTTCCGGCGAAGATGCGCTGAAGCCCGGCTCGGCGCAGGACATCCTCTACACTGACGAGGAAATGCAGGCGGCTGGCGAAGCGGCCAAGGCGAACGGCCTCTGGATCGCCACCCACGCCTACACCCCGCGCGCCATCGACCTCGCGCTCGAAGCAGGCGCGCGCATCCTCTACCATTGCTCCTTCGCCGACGAAGCCGCGATCGATGCGCTCGCCGCGCACAAGGACGAGATTTTCTACGCCCCCGGCCCCGGCGTCTCAGTCGCAGCGCTGGAAGCAACGCCCCCACCCCATATCGACATGAGCGCGATGAAGGCCAGCGCCACCCAGCGCATGCAACTGGAAGCAAGCCTCGTCCCCGAACTCAAGCGACGCGGCGTGCGCATCCTGATCGGCGGCGACTATGGTTTCCCCTTCAATCCCCATGGCCGCAACGCCCGCGACCTCCAGCATTTCGTCGATTATTTCGGCTTCACGCCCGCCGAGGTCCTGAGCGCAGCAACCATGCTCGGCGGCCAGCTGATGGGCGAGCAGACCGGCCTCATCAAGCAAGGCTATCTCGCCGACCTTCTTCTGGTCGAAGGTGATCCCACGCAGGATGTCGCCATCCTTCAGGACCCCGCCCGTCTGCTGATGATCATGCAGGGTGGCCGTCTCCACAAGTCCGTCCAGCCCGTTTCCGCCTGAAAGAACTGACCCCGTAAGATGTTCGACGTAGCGATCATCGGTTGTGGCCCGGTAGGAGCTTTCGCAGCCAATCTCCTTGGCAAGGCCGGCCTGTCCGTCCTTGTCGTGGAGCAGGAGGCGCACCCCTATCCCCTGCCCCGCGCCGTCCATCTCGACCATGAGATGATGCGCCTGTTCCAGTCCGCAGGCGTCATTGATCGCGTAGCGGGCGATATGCGCGAAACGGAGGGCCATCTTCATGTCGGCGCGGATCATGGCGTCATCCGCTACATGGGCACGGTCGGCCGCCCCCGCCCCTTCAGCTGGTCCAACGACTATTTCTTCTACCAGCCCGAACTGGAAGAGCATCTGCGCGAAGCCCTCGCCGCCTATCCCAATGTCACCCTCCTGCTCGGGACGGCGTTCGAAGGGCTGGAGCAGGACGCTCAAGCCGTCAGCCTCCACCTGTCCGGCAACCGCACCGAAAGGGCCCGCTATGTCATCGCCTGCGACGGTTCACGCAGCGCCGTTCGCAAGGCGCTCGGCATAGCCCTTGATGATCTGGATTTCGAGGAACCCTGGCTCGTCGTCGATGCCGAAGTCGACGGCCCGGTCCGCTTCCCCGACCTGTGGGGCGTACCGGAAGCCGCCGACCTGCAAAAGCTCTCTGTCATGATGTGCGACCCCAAACGCCCCGCGACCATTGTGCCGGGCCGTGGCAATCACCGCCGCTGGGAGTTCATGCTCCTCCCCGGCGAGGATGACGCCGTCATGATGCAGCCGGGCAATGTCGCCGCCCTCGTCGCCCCCTACCTCACCGGCGTGCCGCACAAGATCGTCCGCGCCGCCACCTACCGCTTCCACGGGCTGATCGCGGAGCAATGGCGTCAGGGCCGCGTCTTCCTCGCCGGGGACGCCGCGCACCAGACACCGCCCTTTTTCGGCCAAGGCATGTGCCACGGCCTGCGCGACATAGCGAACGTCGCCTGGAAGCTCGAATTGGTGCTGGCGGATCGCGCCCCTGAAACCCTGCTCGACAGCTACCAGACCGAGCGCGACCCCCATGTCCGCGCCGTCATCTCCGCCGCCGTAGCCGCAGGCCGTTACATCTGCATGCTTGACCCCGCCCAAGCCGCCACCCGCGACGCCCAGATGCGCGAAGCCGCCACGGGCGCGAAGCACGGCACCGCCGCCGACCTCATCCCCGCCATCGCACAAGGCGTCGTCGCCACCGGCACCCCCGGCGCAGGCGAACGCTTCATCCAGCCGAGCGTGGACGGCCAGCTTCTCGACGACATTACCGGCAGCGGCTGGCGCCTCTTCACCACCGCGCGCATCGACGCCCCCGCCGAAATCGCCCTCGTCCCTGCCAATGGCGCCATCGCCGACTGGCTCACCGTTCACAAGGCGCAAGCCGTCCTCGTTCGCCCAGACCATTATGTCTTTGGCACCGGCACACCCGCCGACCTTATCACCCTACTCGAAGCAAAGCTCCGGCCATGACCCTCACCCTCGCCCAAGCCCGCACTATCCTCGACGCCGCGCTCGCCCACGCCCGCGCGCAGCAGGCGCAGCCGCTCGCCATCATCATCCTCGACGCAGGCGCGCACCCCATCGCCTTCGCGCGAGAGGATGGCGCGAGCCTGTTCCGTTTCGACATAGCCAGGGCAAAAGCCTCGGGCGCATTGGGGTTGGGGGCGGACACACGAATCATTGCGACCCGCGCCGCTTCCAACCCCACCTTCTTTCAGAGCGTGGTGGCCGTCACTGGCGGCCAACTCGCTTTGTCACCCGGCGGCGTCATCATCCGTGACTTGGAAGGGCGGATGATCGGCGCCGTCGGGACCAGCGGCGACACCGGCGACATGGACGAAGCCTGCGCCATCGCTGGCATCGCCGCCGCTGGCCTCACTCACGGAGACGCAAAATGAAACTGCGCAGCATCGAACTGGCGCTGCCCCACGCCGCAGAGGCCGCCGCCTTCCTCACCGACATCTGGGGCATGGCCCCCGCCGAAGTGCGAGGCGGCACCCATTATCTGCGCGGATCGGGCAGCTTCCCCTATCTCGTCGCGCTTGAAGAGTCGGCGGAACCCCATGTCCGCTCCACCACCTTCACCTGCTCGCCCGAACGGCTCGAAGAACTGAAGGCCAGCGTCACGAAGGCGAACCTCCCCGCCAGCCCTGTCACTTCGAACGATCCCGGCAATGGCCACGGCATCATCGTCGAACTGGCCGAGGGCGAGCTGCTCCGCTTCCTCACCGATACGAGGGAAGTAGCGCCGATCGAAGGCAAGGATCTCCCCGTCAAGCTCACTCATGTGGTGTTCAACGCCACCGACGCCGAAGCCACCGGCCACTTGATCGAGGAAGCACTACGCTTCCGCGTCTCCGACCGGACGAAGGGCATGGTCTTCGTCCGCTGCAACGAGTCCCACCACAGCACAGCCTTCGCCCGCGCGGGATTCTCGTCGCTCAACCATATCGCGTTCGAGATGGCCGACATGGACGCGGTGATGCGCGGTATCGGCCGCCTGCGTGACCATGGCATGGTCCCCGCCTGGGGTCCCGGCCGCCACGGCCCTGGCGCGAATGTCTTCGCCTATTTCATCGCCCCCTTTGGTCCCGTCATCGAATTTTCCACCGCCGTCGAGAAGGTCCCCGACGACTACAAAGCCGGAGCCCCCGAAGACTGGACCTGGCCCGAAGGCCGCATCGATCAGTGGGGCATGTCCGACAAGGATCTCACCGGCCTCCGCGCCGCCGAGGAGAAATTCCGCCACCGCCGCGACTGGGCTCCGCAGCCCCTGAACGAGGAACAAGTCTGATGCGCTACGTGAGTTTCCGCCGCCCCGACGGCACCCCCAGCTTCGGCCGCCTGGACGGCGACGCCATCGTCGAACTGACCGGCGCCCCCAGCCTGAAAGCCGCACTCGCCGCGGGCAACCTCGCCTCGCTAACCGAGGGCGCCAGCTACAACCGCAACGACATCGTCCTGCTCCCGGTCATCCCCGACCCGGCCAAGATCCTTTGCGTCGGCCTTAACTATGCCGAACATGTCAAGGAAACCGGCCGCGAGCAGAAGGAGCACCCCGCAATCTTCGTCCGCTATGCCGACAGCCTAGTCGCCGACGGCCAGCCCATGGTGAAGCCGTCCGTCACGACCCGCTTCGACTATGAAGGCGAACTGGCCGTCATCATCGGCAAGCCCGCGCACAAAGTCGCCCGCGCCGACGCGACGGGCTACATCGCCGGTTATGCCTGCTTCAACGACGGCTCAGCCCGTGACTGGCAGCGCCACAATATCCAGTTCACGCCCGGCAAGACCTTCCCCGGCACCGGCGGCTTCGGCCCCGCGCTGGTGACGCCGGACGAGGCGGGCGACCTTGCCGCCCAGCGCGTCCAGACCCGCCTCAACGGCGAACTTCTCCAGGATCAGCCGATCAGCGACATGATCTGGGATATCGCCACCGTCATCGAATATATCTCCGCCTTCACGCCCCTTGCCCCCGGCGACGTCATCGCCACCGGCACCCCCGGCGGCGTCGGCGATAAACGCACCCCGCCGCTCTACATGAAGGCCGGCGACAAGGTCGAAATCAGCATCGGCGTCATCGGCACGCTCACCAACCGCATCATCGACGAACAGTAATCAACAAGGGGAGAAGATCAACGTCATGAGAAAGTTCACCATGCACATAGCCTTGGGCAGCGCCAGCCTGCTCGCCATCGCGACGCCTGCATGGGCGCAGGAAACAACCGCGCCGCAAGCGGCCGAGCCCGTCGCCTCGACGGACATCATCGTCACCGCCACCCGGCGCGCCGAACGCCTGCAGGACGTCCCACTCGCCGTGTCGGCTCTTAGCGGTGACCAGCTTGCCGCGACCGGCTTCAAGGACCTCACCAACATCGCCTACACCTTTTCGGGCGTGCAGTTCGGCACCACCCCCAACGACGCTGGCTTCCGCGTTCGCGGCGTCGGCACGCTCGGCGGCTTCACCAGCGCGTCCGAAGCGCCGGTCGGCCTGGTGGTCGATAATGTCGTCATCGGCTTCGGTAGCCCGGTCAACAGCCTTGGCGATCTGGAACGGATCGAAGTGCTGAAGGGACCGCAGGGCACCCAGTTTGGCAAGAACGCCTCTTCGGGCGTCATCAACATCACGACCAAAAAGCCCGAACTCGGCGAATTCAGCGGCAATGTTTTCGCCTCCTATGGCTCGTTCGACGAGCGCGACATTCATGGCGCGGTCAACATTCCGATCGGCAGCAAAGCCGCGGTCAACATCTACGCCTTCGACCGCGCCTATGACGGCTTCATCAAAAATGTCGTCCGCGATGAAACATGGGGCGGCCAGCATTATTATGGCACACGCGCCAAGCTGCTGGTCGAGCCCACCGATGGTCTCTCGGTCACCCTGATCGGCGACTATTCGCGCCAGAAGCAGAAGGGACCCGGCCAGACCTGGACCCTCAACAAGCTCTCAGCCGCTCAGACCGCTCCGGGCGGCATCGCTGGCGTGCCCTTCGTCAATCTCGCGGCGCTGGGCGTCACGCCCGGCCTGCACAATGAAGAGTCCATCGAAGATGGCGCGGGCTTCTACGACGTCGAAAATTACGGCGCCTCGCTTCAGGTCGATCTTGAACTGGGCGATCATACCCTGACCTCTGTATCGGCTTGGCGCGAATTCAATGAAGCGCCCTTCACCTATGCGATCGATGGCCTGCCTTATGAGAAGTTCTTCGCCAAGTCGAAGGGCGAAACCAAGCGCTTCTTTTCGCAGGAACTGCGCCTGACTTCACCGCAGGGCCAACCGCTCGAATATATTGCGGGCCTGTTCTTCTCCCGGCAAAAGACCGGCCTTGGCGGCGGCCAGAGCGCGATCTTGCGTCCGGCGCTGCCCTATTCGACCTTCCCGACCGTCTCGATCACCGCAGGCTATAACGTCACGCGCACCACATCGGACAGCGCCGCGTTGTTCTTCGACGGCAAATATCATATCACTGACACGCTCAGCCTGATCGGCGGTGCGCGCCTCACGCGGGACAAGGTGAAGGCGCTGAACTACTCCTATGCCGATCCGGAACTGGCGCCGTTCGATCCGCCATCTCCCGCGAACAATTTCACGCCATCGGGCACCGTGCCTTACGACGTGCGCGCGCCGCAGACCGGCCGGGCAAAGAAGACCGACATTTCGGGCCGCGCGGGCCTGGAATATAAGCCCAACCGCGACCTCCTCTTCTACGCCACCTACGCACGTGGTTATCTGGGGCCGACGGTGACCTTCTCCGGCCTCACCGGAACCCGCAGCACAGTCGCGCCCCAGACGGTGGACGACATCACGGCGGGCGCGAAGATGCAGTTCCTCGACCGCACGCTGACCGTCAACCTCAACGCCTTCTGGGACAAATATAAGGATCTTCAGACGTCGGTCTTCGATGGTCAGGAATTCCTTACCGAAAATGCCGGCGGCGCGGAGGTGAAGGGGTTCGAAGTCGAGCTGGTCGCCCGTCCTTCCAAGACCTTCTCGGTCAACGCGTCCCTCACCTATTCGGACGCGAAGTTCACCGATTATGTGACGGCCTGCCCGACCGTGTTCGTCGTTTCGGGCACCGCAGCGACGGTCTGCAACGCCTCGGCAACGCCGGGTCAGTTGTTTGACGCCAGCGGGGAAGTCCTGCCCGGCTCACCCAAATATAGTGTCGTGCTGGGCGCGAACTGGGAATATCCGGTCACCGACCGCTTGACCTTCGACGCATCCGGCAACCTGTCCTTCCGGTCCAAGACGCAAAATGCGGTGGGTGACAAGAATACAATTCAGCCCGCCTATGAAGTGGTGAACCTCAACCTTGGCATAGGCGATGCGGACGGCGCATGGCGCGTGGGCGGTTTCGTGCGCAACCTGTTCGACGTCGATTTCAACTCGGCAATCCTTGGCCTCCCCTTCTCGGACGGCGGCTACGTGAACTGGCGCACTCGTGAAGCCGAGCGCACCTTCGGCGTGTCGTTCGAAGCGCGTTTCTGATCAAAAGCTGGCGGGCGGTCCAAATGAGATCGCCCGCCTCTGTTGCCAGCTAAGGACGAAACGGATGAGGCACGATATCGCCGCCATGGGCCAAGCCCTCGGCCCTGACATTCTAGCCCGCTGCACCGCGTTATTCGATGCGGAACAGAGCACCCTCGCCGCTCGCATCCCCGCCACCGCGACGGACATCCCCTATGGCCCCCACGAGCGCCACCGCCTCGACCTCTACCGCCCGCAATCCTCCTCTTCCGCGCCCATCCTCATCTTCCTCCACGGCGGCGGCTTCCTGAAGGGCGACAAGGGCGGAGAGCAGAATTGGCCCAACGCCAATGTCGGCCGCATGGCAGCGCAGGCGGGTTTCATAGGCATCGTCCCCAACTACCGCCTCGCCCCCGACCACCAATGGCCCGCCGGTCCCGAAGACGTCGCCTCAGTCATCGCCTGGACGAAAGCCAACGCAGCCCAGCATGGCGGCGACCCCAATCGCATCGTCCTCATGGGTACCTCGGCAGGCGCCGTCCATGTCGCAGGCTATATCAAGCGCCACGGCACGGCCGATATCCGCGCCGCCATCCTGCTCTCGGGCCTCTACGGCTATACCCCGCTCGATGATCGGGACACGCTCTATTATGGCGACCCAGCACTCTACCCCGACCGCATGCCGCTCGAAGCCGTGGCCTCGACCACCCTCCCGCTCTTCATCGCCTGCGCCCAGCATGACCCCGCCCGCTTCCAACAGGAATTTCTCGGGCTGATGCAGGACCGGCTCAACCGCCACGGCGCCATGCCGCGAGCGATGATCGTCAGCGGCCACAATCATTACAGCCTGCCCATGCACCTCGGCACCAGCGACCGCCGCCTCGCCGACGAAATTTGCGCCTTCATCAAAGACACAACAAACTAACCCGAAAAAGGGAGAGAGACATGATCGACCGCCGGACCCTAATCGCCACCGGCGCGGCTCTCGCCGCCAGTCCCGCGCTCGCAGCCGCAAACCGGCTGAGCGGCCGCCGTTTCCCGCAGGGCTTCCTCTGGGGCGCCTCCACCGCCGGGCATCAGGTGGAGGGCAATAATGTCGCCAGCGACCAGTGGTTGCTCGAAAATATCAAGCCCACCATCTATTCCACGCCCTCGGGCGACGCCGCCAACAGCTTCGCCCTGTGGCCCCAAGACATGGACCTCGCCAAGGGCATGGGCCTCAACAGCTATCGCTTCTCCCTCGAATGGGCGCGGATAGAGCCCGAACCCGGCCTCTTCTCCATCGCCATGCTCGATCATTACAAGCGCATGATCGAAGGGGCACGGGAACGCGGCCTGAACCCGGTCGTCACCTTCAACCATTTCACCGCGCCGCGCTGGTTCAGCGCCATGGCCGGCTGGACCAACAGCGAAGGCATCCAGCTCTTCGGCCGCTTCTGCGACCGCTCCGCCCGGCATCTGGCAGGCGGCATCAGCCACGCCATCACCTTCAACGAACCGAACATCCTCCTCGTCCTGCGCGCCGTGGTCCTGCCGCCTCAGGTCATGGAGGCGCAAAAGGCGATGCTCGCCGAAGCAGCCCGCCGCATGGGCACGCCCAAATTCACCGCGCTCAACGCCGCCAACATGGACGATCTCGACGCCATGCAGGCAAACCTCGTCCCCGCACACAAGGTTGCAAAGGCTGCGATCAAGGCCGTGCGCGGCGACCTACCCGTCGGCCTCTCCCTCTCCATGTTCGATGACCAAGCCATTGGCCGCAACAGCCTCCGCGATGCCAAGCGGCGGGAGCTCTACGGCGCATGGCTGGAAACCGCGCGGGCCGACGACTTCCTCGGCGTCCAGAATTACGAACGCAATATGTGGAGCGACAAGGGCAAGCTTCCCCCGCCCAAGGGCGCGCAACTCAACTATTCCGGTGCGGAAGTCTATGCCCCCTCCCTCGCCGGGGCCGTCCGCTACGCCCATGAAGCGACCGGCGTCCCCATCTTCGTCACCGAACATGGCGTGGGCACCGATGACGACAGCATCCGCGCCCGCTTCATCCCCGCCGCCCTCGCGGAGCTGCAAAAGACCATCGCGTCGGGCGTGCCCGTCATCGGCTACAGCCATTGGTCGCTCATCGACAATTTCGAATGGATCTTCGGCTACCGTCCGAAATTCGGCCTCCACAGCTTCGATCCCACCACCTTTGTCCGCGTTCCCAAGCCCAGCGCGACCGTATATGGTGCAATCGCACGCTCCAATGCGATTTGATGCACAGAACAGATAGAGAGGAGACCCGTTCGATGAAGCGCCCGGCCCTGACCACCCTCGTCCTGACCACGCTCACCTTGGCGGTCGCCGCCCCCGCAGCCGCGCAAATGCAGCTCACGCCGATCGCCAAGCCAAAGCTCGCCGAAATCCCGCTCTATCCCTCCGCCAAGGATGCCGACAACGAACAATGGGAGCATTACAGCGTCCGTTATGGTCAGCTGCACATGGAAAATGACATTGTCCGCAATGTCACGCGCCCGACGATAACGCCCTATCTCCCCAACCCTGCAAAGGCCACTGGCGCAGGCGTCGTGGTCGCGCCCGGCGGCGCTTTCCTTCAACTTTCCATGGTCAGCGAAGGCGAGGAAATCGCCCGCTGGCTCGCTGCCCAAGGCATCGCCGCGTTCGTCCTCAAATACCGCCTAAACGAATCCCCCCGCGACGCGAAGGCCTACGGCACATTCATGGGCCAGCGCATGGCGCAGGCAACCAAGCCCGGCGCGGTGGACCAAATCAAGGAACCCCGCGCGACGCAGGACGCGCTGACCGCCCTCGCGATGATCCGCAGCCGCGCCAAGGAGTTCCGCGTCGATCCCGCCCGCGTCGGTATGATCGGCTTTTCCGCCGGAGCCATGACCGCGCTCAGCGCCGCGCTGGAGGGCCAGGGCGACGCCCGCCCCGCCTTCATCGGCTATATCTACGGCCCCATGACCGCCGTCACGGTCCCTGCCGACGCCCCACCGATGTTCGCCGCCATCGCCATGGACGACGGGCTGTTCAAGAAGCAGGGCTTCGCCATCGCCGACGCCTGGCGCCAGGCCCGCCGCCCGGTCGAGCTGCACGCCTATGAACGCGGCGACCACGGTTTCGGCGCTGGCCGCCCCGGCACCACCTCGACCGGCGTTCTGCCGCAATTCGCCGACTGGCTGCGGATGCACGGCTGGCTGGCCGACGCCCCCGCTACCGCCCGTTGATCCAAAGGATACCGGCATGAAGACCCGCGCCCTTCGTCTAGCGCTGCTGCTCGCCTGCACCGCCTTC
The DNA here is from genome assembly GCF_054771635.1 of Sphingobium sp. TomTYG75. Lineage (NCBI taxonomy): Bacteria > Pseudomonadati > Pseudomonadota > Alphaproteobacteria > Sphingomonadales > Sphingobiaceae > Sphingobium > Sphingobium sp. TomTYG75. The sequence continues at coordinate 438,328 of NZ_BSRE01000001.1, forward strand.
GCCAGTCCGCTGTTGGCGGATGACCTCGCGGACGGCTTCCATAACCCACCGCAAAGCGCCCGGCCGCGCGTCTGGTGGCACTGGATGAACGGCAACATCACAAAGGAAGGGATCGACAAGGATCTCGACTGGATGGCCCGCATGGGCATTGGCGGCGTCCAGAATTTCGACGCCAGCCTGGAAACGCCGCAGATCGTGCCCAAGCGGCTTGTTTACATGACGCCGGACTGGAAAGACGCCTTCGCCCACGCCGTCCGCACCGCTGATGCCAAGGGCCTGGAATTCGCCATCGCCTCCTCCCCCGGCTGGAGCGAGACGGGCGGCCCCTGGGTCAAACCCGAAGACGCGATGAAAAAGCTCGTCTGGGCGGAAACCACCGTACGGGGCGGCCGCCGCGTGACCGGCGCACTGCCCCAACCACCCGCCACGGTCGGCCCCTTCCAGAGCGCGTCCCTCCCCCCCGCCTTCGAAGGCATGGGCGGCTCGAAAACGCTCGCCCCCCTCTATCGCGACGTCCGCCTGCTCGCCTATCCGGTAAAGCCCACCAGCTTGCCCCGCCCCCAAATGCGTCAAGGCGACGGCACCGCGATCGATGCCGCCGCGCTCGACGATGCCGACCTCAACACCGCCGCCCAAATCACTACCGGCACCCCCGATCAGCCCGGCACGCTGATCCTCGACTATGGCAAGCCCGTCACGGTCCGCTCCGCCAGCCTCTTCATCCCCAATGCCAAGCCGCCCTTCCGCGACCCCGCCTACCGCCCGGTGCTGGAGGCGCAGCAAGGCAGCGACTGGCGCCAGGTCGGCGACTTCCCCCTTTCCGAAGCCGCCACCACGATAGCCTTCCCCGCCGTCACCGCCAGCCGCTTCCGCATCGTCCTGCGGCGCAACGACGCGCCCCGCGCGCCCGGCCTTGGCGACGGCGTGCCGGGAGCCGTCACCATCGACTTCTTCGCTGCGCCGTCCAAGCCAAAGCTGGCCATCGGCGCGCTCCAGCTATCCGCCGAACCGCGCCTCGACCGCTTCGAGGCCAAGGCGGGCTTCACCGTCCTGCGCGACTACACCGCCCTCCCCGCCGGATCATCCTCCACCGCTGGCGCCGTAGACCCGTCGAAGGTCATCGACATCAGCAGCCATCTGCGCCGCGACGGCACGCTCGACTGGACCCCGCCTTCGGGCAGCGACTGGCGCATCCTCCGCCTCGGCTATTCGCTGCTCGGCAAGACCAACCATCCCGCCACCGCCGAAGCGACCGGCCTTGAAGTCGATAAATATGATCCTGCCGCCGTGCGCCGCTACATGGAAACCTATCTCTCCATGTATCGCGACGCGGTCGGCCCCAGCTGGATGGGGGCAAAGGGCATCCGCGCGCTCCTGACCGACAGCATAGAGGTTGGCCCGTCCAACTGGACGCCGCGCATGGTCGAGGAATTCACGGCCCGGCGCGGCTATGATCCCCTGCCCTATCTGCCCGTCCTCACCGGCGCGATCATCGGCTCGCCCGCGCGCAGCGACGCCTTCCTCCACGACTATCGCCAGACGCTGGCCGATCTTCTCGCCGACGCCCATTATGGCACCATCGCGAAGGTCGCGCATGAAAATGGCCTCATCCTTTATGGCGAAGCGCTGGAGGATGTGCGCCCGGTCTTGGGCGACGACCTCACCATGCGCAGCCATGCCGATGTGCCGATGGCCGCGCTCTGGACCTGGAACCGCGATGCAAAGCCCCGTCCAACCCTGCTCGGCGACATGAAGGGCGCGGCATCCGTCGCCCATATCTACGGCCAGAATATCGTCGCCGCCGAATCCATGACATCCGCCATGTCGCCCTGGGCCTTCGCGCCTTCGGACCTGAAGCGCATCGTCGACCTGGAATTCGCGTCCGGCATCAACCGGCCGATCGTCCACACCTCCGTCCATCAGCCGGTCGATGACAAGGTGCCGGGCCTCAGCCTCATGATCTTCGGCCAATATTTCAACCGGCATGAAAGCTGGGCGGAAATGGCGCGCCCCTGGGTCGATTACATGGCCCGCACCAGCTACCTGCTGCAACAGGGCCGCGACCATGCCGACATCGCCTGGTTCCATGGAGAGGACGCGCCGATCACCGCCCTGTTCGCGACCGCAGAACCGGCGGGATTGCCCAAGGGCTATGGCTATGACTTCGTCAACGCCGACATCCTCGCCAACATCCTGAAGGTCGAGGATGGCCAGCTGGTCGCCCCCGGCGGCGCCCGCTACCGCGCCCTCTATCTCGGCGGATCGAGCCGCGTCATGACCCTCCCCACCCTGCGCCGCATCGCAGCGCTCGCCGACGCGGGCATCCCCGTCATCGGCGAAGCGCCCCAGCGTGACCCCGCGATGAAGGATGATCCCGCCGAATTCGCCGCGCTGGTCGATCGCCTGTGGAAAGGCACCACCACCGCCAAGCCGCGCATCATCCCCGCTCAAGACCCGGACGCCGCCCTCGCCCGCATCGGCATCGCCCCTGACTTCCGCGTCACAGGCGGCGCGCCCGACAGTGCGTATCGCTTCGTCCACCGCACGCTACCGGACGGTGAACTCTATTTCGTCAACAATCGCCAGAACCGCGCGGAAAGGATCGAAGCCCGCTTCCGCGTGACCGGCCGCCAGCCCGAAATCTGGCGCGCCATCGACGGTACGGCAGCACCTGTCTCCTACCGCACCGAAGGTCAGGAAACCGTCATTCCGCTGGACGTCGGCGCAGAGGATGCCTTCTTCATCCTCTTCCGCAAGCCCGCCAGCGCCCCCGCCGCGACGATCACCGCGCCCAACCCGCGCCAGATCGCAACCCTCGACCAGCCATGGCAGATCAGCTTCCAGCCGGGCCGGGGTGCGCCCGCCACCCTGCCGATGCCACAACTCACACCGCTCAACGAAGCGACGCAAGAAGGCATCCGCTACTTCTCCGGCATCGCCACCTACACCAGCCGCTTTACTCTGCCCAAAGGCGCCAAGCGCGGCCAGCCGCTCTGGCTCGACCTTGGCAAGGTAGGTGACCTCGCCGAAGTCCGCGTCAACGGCCAACTCGCGGGCACCTGCTGGGTCGCGCCTTACCGCCTGGACATCGGCCGCTTCGTCAAATCCGGCAGCAATCAGCTGGAGGTGAAAGTCGCCAACCTGTGGGTCAACCGCCTGATCGGCGACAAGCAGCCCGGCGCAAAACCGATAACCTTTACCGCCGCTCCCACCTATAAACCGAACGCGCCCCTACGTCCCAGCGGCCTGATCGGCCCGGTGACGCTGTGGACCCAGTGAAAGCCCCTGCTCATCGCGTGGACCGTAGGGGATTTCTAGGGTCGGCGGCCGCCCTATTGGCGGCGCTTCCCTCTATGCTGCGGGCCGCTCCATCGCGCCGGTCTTCGCTGGCGCGGGTCATCATCGACAATGACTTTGCCGGAGATCCCGATGGCTTGTTTCAGCTCGCCCATCATCTTCTTTCCCCCTCCGTGAATATCCCGATCATCGTCAGCTCCCACCTGCCCCCGGCGTTCGGCGGTGCCTCGTCTGCAGCGGACGGCCTGGCAAAAGCAAAACAGCTACTCGCTGTCCTGAAAGCGCCCAGGACGCCACATCTGCTGACCGGATCGGAAAGCTCGATCGCCTCGCGTGACGCCTGGAAGCCCAGTCCCGCCACCGCCGCGATCGTTCGGGAAGCCATGCGCGAGGACACGAATGAACCCCTCGTATACGCCGCGGGCGCGGGGCTGACCGAACTCGCCCTCGCTTGGCTTGCAGAGCCACGCATCGGCCGCCGGCTGAAGCTTGTCTGGATCGGCGGACGCGAACATAGCGGTATCGCCTACCCGCCTCCGGGTCCGGATGAGGCCGAATTCAATTTCTCGATCGATCCCCTTGCAGCGCAGCTGATCTTCAACGAATCCGATATCGAGATCTGGCAAGTCCCTCGCGACGCCTATCGGCAGCTGCTGTTCAGTTCGGCGGAAATGCAGGATCTCGCCGCCTCAGGGCCGCTTGGCCGCTTTCTGAAGCTGCAAGTGGACGAAATGGACTCTAAACTCGCGGCGATCCCTGCATTTTCCAGCATGCCCTCGTCAGAAGTTATTGGGCTTGGCGACAGTGCGCTGGTGACGCTCACAGCGCTGTTGCCGCCCATCCAGCCCGATCCATCGTCGAGCCGGTACATTCTCCAGCCGACCCCTCGTTTGACTTCCGATGGCACCTACATCGCCAGGCCGACCGGCCGACCGATGCGTGTTTACACCTCGATCGACGCAGGCCTTACCATTCGCGACATGGTGCACAAGTTCAGGCGGCCACAGGTTCACCGGGAGCATTGATGGGGGCGAGCCGCTATGATGCTGTGCCAGAGCAGTCGAAAGTGAGACAAGGGGCGCGTGAAGGCCCCTTGCGCCACCATTATAGCGGCTGCCCCTCTCCGACCGCATCGACGTCGTCCCGCGTTTCATGACACTCGCTCGCGAGCGGCGGGATCAAATTCTGATAATCCAATGACACTTCTTCTGTGGCCACGATGGCCACAGGCAAAACGCGTCAACGCGAGACCGACCCTTTGCGGTCATTCAGCCACTAACTTCCCGACCTTCGGGGCGGTCGGTCTGCTTTTTTTGATCCTGTAGGCTCAGCCAATGACGGTCTGATAAGGAAACTGAGCAGTCAGCGGACCTTCTGCCTTGCCAGGACCACTGCTGAGTTGACGATTTTCATCAGCGACGGCTGCATCCATGATCCTGATCGGCCATACAGGCACCCATGCCACGTTTTAATGCGCGCTGACCGCGGCCCATTCGGCAATGTTTGTTTCCTGACCGATCAGCGCCAAGCCATGAGCGATCGACGTCAGTTCATCGCCACCCGCGATGCGGTCGGCCGCGAAACGCTCTTCAAAAAGGCGCCGGACGGCAGGGATCAGAGAGGAGCCTCCGGTAAGAAAGACCTGATCTATCGCCTGGGGCCCGATCCCCGCTTCGGCAAGCGCCGCGTCTACTGTCGCGCCGATGCGGTCGAGGTCCGGTGCGATCCACTGTGCGAAATCCGCACGGCTGACATCTGCCTCTACACGCACGCCAGCACGATCGAAATGAAAATGCGCATGCTCTTCGCTGGAGAGCGTGCGCTTCAATCGGGCGACCGCGTCATACAGTGGGTAACCCAGCTCATTTTCCACGACAGCGATCATACGGCCTATCGCTGCGGGATCGGCAGCGGCCCGCTTCAGCTTCTGCAATTCGGCCAGTGTGCGGCGATTATGCATCAGCGCAAGGCGAGCCCAGTCGCCAAAATCGGCGAAATGGCCCGCAGGGATCTCCAGCGACTTGCCCATCGATGCATAGGTACCGCCTTTGCCCAGCATGGGCAGCACCAGCTTGTCCATGATACGATAGTCGAAGCGATCACCCGCTATACCAATGCCCGCAGAGCCAAGCGGTATACAGCGTTTCGCCGCACCCGGCGCCTCGATCCGCACCACGGAAAAGTCGCTCGTGCCGCCTCCGAAGTCGGCGACCAGCAAGGTGGCGGGTTTGGTCAGCCGCGCGGCGAAGCTGAAGGCAGCGCCCAGCGGTTCGTAGACATAATGCACTTCGCGCTCCAAAGCGGCGAACATGAGGTCGTAGCGCTGGCGAGCCAGCATATCGTCTGGCCGTTGCCCTGCATAACGGACCGGGCGGCCAACGACGACCCGCGGTGGCAACAGTTTGAGTTCATCAGCCGCATGTGCCCGCAGCCGCTCCAGAAAAATATGGCCGAGTTCCTCGAAGCGCAATCGCTTTTCGAAGATGGTTGCGTGTTCGAACGCCTTGCTGGCAGCGACGGATTTGAAGGATTGCAGAAAGCGGCTGCCCTGAGGAAAATCCAGAAACTCGGAGATGGCCCATGGCCCAGCTTCCCGCGCGATGCCGCCCGGCACGCCGCTATCCTCCCAAAAACAAAGCGCGGAGCGAAAGATGGGACCGGCATTACCAGAGGCTGGATAATTCACCAACATCGCCTCGCCATCCGCGCAGCCTAGCGCGACAACCGAATTGGTGGTTCCAAAGTCGATGCCAATCGAACGAGGAGACGAAATCATGTTATCGCCAATGCAATTGGGGAAAGGGCAACACCGGCCCGACCGGTGGGGCGGGGCCTATCGCAGGCACAAGCGCCCGACGCAACCTTTACGATATCGCGGACATTAGAGCGGGCGGGCCACCGCACGGCGCTGTATAGCGAACAAGCGAACCAGCGTTTCATCCAGTGCGGAGAGGAACCGCGACCGGTCAACTTTGCTGAAAGCGGCGGGCCCACCAACATGATCGCTGCCAGCTCTCAAATCAGCCATGATCGCGCGAACCGCTATGGCATTGCCGATGGACGCGTTCGTAAAGGGCTTGCCGGTGGGAGAAATTACCGCCCCACCCATTTTCAGGCAGCGGTCAGCCAGCAGAATATCAGCCGTGATGACTACCGTTCCGGCCGTCACCCGCTCGGCGATCCAGTCGTCCGCCGCGTCGAACCCGTCGCTGACCACTGTGCGGCTGATCAGGGGATGACGGGGTATCCGCAAGGGACTGTTGCTCACGACCGTGACAGGCACGGCATGGCGAAGGGCAACCTTGTAGATTTCATCCTTTACCGGGCAGGCGTCGGCATCAATTAAAATTTGAATCATCGGACACCACACTCATGCTGCATGGCGCATCATCTTCCACCACGCTCGGCCCGGGCGAGGCGCCGTCCGGTGGTGATCGTCTGAATGATGAACAGCAGGATCAGGATCAGGCCAGCTGCTCCCACAAAAACATCAAAGCCGGACAGCGCTCCAAAGATACCGGGACCTGACCCGAGCACCATCATCATCACCGTCAGTGCGATCAGCATCAGTCGCAATTCTGTGGGTCCAGCGGCGAGATAGGACAGCTTGAACTCCCCCAGAACACGGGCGGAAAGATAGGCATGGATCGACAGCAACAGATAACCGGCCAGGGCCACCAGCGCGACGTTCATGGTTACGAAGGGACTAAGGCCAATGCCTGCAAGGATCAGCAGTGTTGCCAACCCATCGCAGCTATGGTCGATGAAGTAACCGTAGGAGGGACGCTCAATATGGCGATAGCGCGCAATGCTGCCATCCATCGAATCCCCGAACCATTGGACTACATAGCCGACGATGGCGAGTAGCAGCCAAGAAGCTGCCAGACCACTGGCGACATAACCCACGAAGATCATGAAGGCACCAACCATACCCAGCAAAGTCAGCCGATCAGGCGTGACCCACGGCGGCATCTGGCTGCACAGCCAATTCAGCAATCGACGTTCCCTGGCGGCTAACCAATTTTTCTGTATTCTCGATAGGGAAGGCGCGGTCTGTAATGGGATTGTCATACGGCCTTATGAGGCCGTACGCTTCTATGAGCAACGTGCGAATGTTTCCGACCTGAAGGCAGCGGCATGAGCGGCAAATCTCGGCAGAGCACGCCGCTTTGTAGCCGCTCAGCAGCTAATTTCTGGCACCCAGCTGCGGACGGTCGGGTTTTCCTGCTCGACCGCCGACGATCAGCGCTTGGCAGACGCGATCGAGAAGCTGCCCGGTAGTTCAGCTCAATTTCCGTTCACAATCTTGTCGCGCTGGTCAGCGGAGAGCGCGTCCGCATTGATGTCGGACTCGTCGATCGCTTCTTCCTTGGCTTCGCCTTGTTCCCGCGTGGCGTCAGCCTTGGCCTGCATCATGTCCTCGGCCGTTCCGCTCATATTGTCGGCCATGGCGTCCATCCTGTCCGCCCTGTTTTCCATCGCCTCCTGCGCCTGTTCGCCCAACTTGTCGTCTCCTTTGCCGCCACAGGCTGCCAAAGCCAGGCTGAGGCTCGCGGCGCAGGCGAAGATAATTGTGCGATGCATGTCGTCTCTCTCATTTTCCATCCAGGCCATAACCCCTTAACCCAATGTCGGATCCCAGAGGCAGATCGGGAGGCGTGGACAATCCTTACAAATTCGGCGTAACGACCTTGAGACGGCGATATCTCGCCTCCACGAAGCTGAAGATGCCGAACAGCGCCAGGCCGGTCGCGACTATCAGCAAGAGTGATGGCCCATGATCCTGCTCACGCAGTTCCCGGAGCGCCGCGCCAAGACCGCCTGCCTCTTGTGGATCGCGGTTGAGCAGTACGTTAATCAGGAACCATGCGATCATGGCAAAGACCAGCGCCCGCGCGGCATAACCTGCTTGTCCGATCCAACGAACCTGACGGGGGGCGGGCACATCGCCGTCCAGTTCGTCGAAATTCGCCTGATACGCCTTGACGCCCTGAGCCACCGCGACGGCAAGGAGGGAAAGTGCCACGAAGGCCACCAGCAGCGGACCTGCGGGCTGCTCCAACAGCCAGCCGGACCAGCTTTGAGCGGCTTCGTCACCCGGGCTGCCCAAGGATGCGGGGGCTTTTCGCAACGCCAGGCGTGCTGCCGTCACCGCAAGACCAGCGTGGACAATGCCGCTCAAGGCATAGCCAAGTCTTTCGAACTTCCCCTTGAAATCGCGCGATCGCATTTCGGGATCGAGAATGGCCTCGGTCAGACGCCAGAAGGCATAGCCAGCAAAGCCAAGAGCGCAAAGGACCAAGAGCAAGCGACCCAGCGGCGCATCGGCGAGCGTGCCCAGGACGCCCTGATTGTCACTTGGCTGCCCCCCATCGAATGCGACGTCGATCGCGAATACACCAATCAAAACGTAAACGAGCCCGCGCGCCGCAAAACCCAGCCGGGCAAACAAGGTGAACCAACTCCCGGAACCGTCGTACTTTATTCTCATCGCGCCTCCTGGTCATGGAACGCCGGGGAGCCGACGAAGTTGCCGAGGCTGATTGCGACACCGTCGGCGCACGGCAGCAGGTCGGCCAGGCAATGTATGCCGATCATCCAAAGGCGCCAGCAAGATCGTTCCTGCTGCGATGAAACCAGAGCAGCGTGGCAACGTTACGCTGACACAACAAGGAGAGAGGCTGATGAAATGGTGCGTCTTTCTGGCGATCGCAGCGAGCGCCACATCCGCCGGGCAGGCGCAGTTGCCTGCTGCAAACCCGGTGCTCGCCCCTGAGGAAACCTTGCTGGTGGTGAGCGGAGAAGGACAGAGCCGCCGAGTGCCTGATGTGGCCGTCTTCTCAGCTGGCGTTGTTACCCAGGGCAAGACGGGCGGCGACGCGCTCAGTGTCAACGCAATGCGGATGGATGAGGTGGTCAAAGCCTTGAAACGTGCCAGCATTGCGGATCGCGACATCCAGACATCGGCGCTTTCCCTGCAGCCGCAATATTCCAATCCGGATCAGGAGGCCCAAATCCGGGCAAGAATGACGCGCGAGCCCTATGTCGCGCCGGCACAGCCCCAGGCGCCCCGGATCATCGGCTATGAAGCGCGCAACAATGTGCAGGTGCGCGTCCGCAAGCTGGGTGAAATGGGGCGGATCATCGACACTCTGGTCCAGGCTGGCGCCAATCAGGTAGACGGCCCGTCCTTCACGCTGGACGAGCCCAAGGCCGCGCTCGACGAAGCGCGGACGGCGGCGGTGCGCGAGGCCCGGTCTCGCGCCGAGCTTTACGCGCGGGCGGCGGGGTTGCGCATTTCCCGCATCCTGTCGATCAGCGAGGGCGGAGGCTATTATCCCCAGCCGATCATTGTCACGGGCCGCATGGCAGGAGCGCCCCCCGCGCCGCCGCCGCCAAGTCCAGTGGCACCGGGCGAGTTGATGCTCGGCGCAACCGTCTCCATCCAGTTCGCGCTTCGACCCTAGGCGTGAAGCTGACGGCCTGGCCCGCGATGATCGCCGGGTCGCTCCTGCTTGCAGCGCTGCGAACCGGCAGATGATCGCGACGATCGTGGATGCTCTCGCCCAGGCGGGCATCGTGGAGAAGGACATTCAAACCCGATCTCTGAACGTGCAGCGAATTGATTGGGGCGATCGCAAGGGTCAGTATCAGGCGAGTAACGTCATCAATGTCACGGTTCGGGATGTGGATCGCGCCTCCGCTGCCATCACGGCGGCTACGGCTGCTGGAGCCAACATCCTGAGCGGTCCCGACCTGCGCCTCGCGGACCCGGAAAAGGCAGCCAACTCAGCCTACACAGCGGCGTACGACGCAGCCCATGCGCGGGCGCAGGCCTACACCGATGCAGCGGGCATGACGATCGCCCGTGTCCTGACCATCCGCGATGCGGGCGGGACGCAAGGCAATCGCTACCTGCCCGGCGCCGTACCCGTCGCGCCGCCGCCTGTCGCTGTCGAGCAATCCGCCACCAACGCCTCGACAGTTCTGCTCATGCCGGGGCAGACAGCGAGCACCGTTTCAGTTCAGGTCGATTTCGCGCTGGTGCCAAAAGCCGCCCTCTAACGAGCCGCGTCTCGTAAAAACGATTAGTTCGGGTGGCGACGCTTTGCGGCCGTTCGGAAGCCAAATTTTACATCCCGGATGCAGACGCCCAGCTATCCCGTTTAGGTAGCAGGAGGCTTCCGATGTTGAACGCCCACCGTGATAAAATCTCGGCTTCCCTCACAGGAAAGTCGCCCCTCATTCCGCGATGATAAGTTAAACAGGCAAGTTTCGTCAGGACCGCCTGTCACTGGCACCTTGTAGACGATCAATGCGGCCAATCGGCTGGTTTCTTGCCGGTCTGGCCCCCCTGCAAAGCATCCAGCGCCCGCTTGAATGCCGGGCGTGCCATGCCCCGCGCGACATAGGCGCCGAGCGTAGGATAATCTGCGAGGATCGCGCCATCGACATGACGCAGGACCTGAACCATGAGCAGATCGCCCGCGCTAAAATCGCCATCCAGCCAGTCCCAATCACCCAGCGCGGCAGCGAGTTCGCCAAGACGCACCTTCAACCGTTGCAGCACGCTTGGCCAGCGATCTTCAGCCCAGCTGTGCTTCGCGTCTATAATGCGAGCGATCACCTGATCCCATACTACTGGCTCGACGGTATTGAGCGCTGCGAAAATCCAGTCAATCGCGCCTGCCCGATCGGCCGGATCGTCGGGCAGCAGGCCCGGCCAGCGCTGCGCGATGTGCAGAACGATTGCACCAGATTCGAATTGAACGACGTCGCCCTCTTCATAGGCGGGCACCTGTCCGAACGGGTTGCGGGCACGATGCTCCGGATCCTTTTGCTCACCCCAGTTCAGATAGCGCACGTCATAGGGCTGGCCGACTTCCTCCAAAGCCCAGCGGACCCGCATGTCGCGTACAAGGCCGCGCCCTTCGTCGGGCGCCCAATTGTAGGCGGTGAGTACAGGTCGGGTCATGCCGATTGGTCCGGCATGTTTTTCATATTTTCCTTCCATTCGTCATAGGCCGCAGGGGGAGAGCCGGTGAAGCCCTCCAACTGGCTCGCGAGCGCTCGCTGAAACGCCGGGCGCGCCGTGCCGCGCTTCACATAATCCACCAGCCTTGCCTGTTCGGTCAGCAGCGGATCATGCTCGATAATACGAAGCACCGAGATCATCATCAGGTCGCCTGCCGTGAAAGCCCAGTCAAACCATTCTTCATCGCCCAGTCGGTCAGCGGTTTCCTGCAACCGCTCCCGGATGCGGGTCTCGACGGCCGGGCGGCGCGGCCTGGACCAGGGTTTGTCGGCTTCGAACAGGTCGATGATGGACAGGTCCATGATCAACGGCTCGACCGTATTGACCGCAGCAAACATCCATTCCGTTGCCCGGGCTCGGCCGGCGGCGTCGGCGGGAAAAAGGCCATCACGTGTGCTCGCAATGTGGTGGACGATCGCGCCGCTCTCGAACAGCGTGAGGTCACCCTCCTCCAGGGTCGGAACCTGTCCATAAGGTTGACGTCTGCGGTGCCCGGCTTCCTTCTGTTCGCCCTGGCGCAGATAGCGGACATGATATTCCTCGCCGACTTCCTCCAGCGCCCACCGTACACGCAGGTCGCGGACTTGCCCTTTCGCGAAATCGGGCACCCAGTCGAACGCAGTGATGGTAACCGCCATATCGTCCTCTCTCGGAATCCGCCGCTCGGCCGCCGGGCTTTAGCGGGATGCCGCCGTCATCGCGACAAACAATGACACACAAATATGATTTGAGTCGGCATAAATATTCAGAGTTCGCCGACGCATATCAAGCATCGCGCACGGATCGGCGCATCGCGCCCAACATACCTCAATAAATGCGACTGACTTGCATTAGTATCAAACATTCAGTAGCGAGCCCCAGGAAAACGGGGAACTCGATGCAAAAGACCATTCACGCTCTTCTGACAACCTGTGCGCTTGTGGTCACGGGCTCGGCATTCGCGCAATCGCCAGCCGGGTCGGACGGCGAGGCGGCTGCCCCGATTATCGTCACCGCCGCGCGCAGCATCCTGCCTGTCAACGCCCTGCCGCTGACGATCGACGTGATCGATAAAGAAATGCTCGACCAGCAGATCGCCATTTCCGGTTCGGTCACCGATGCTGTGGCGACGCTCACTCCTTCCTTCTCCCCCACGCGCCAGAAGCTGTCTGGCGCGGGCGAGACATTGCGCGGTCGATCGCCGCTTTACGCGATCAACGGCATCCCGCAATCGACGCCGCTACGCGACGGCGGGCGCGATGGCTTCACCATCGACGGCTTCTTCGTGGATCGCGTCGAACTGATCTACGGCTCCAACGCGCTGCAGGGGATTGGCGGCACCGGCGGTATCGTCAATCAGGTTACGGTCGGCGCGCCCAAACAGGAAGGCCTCAGCGGCCGGGTGCTGCTGCAAGGGACGGCGGACAACAAGTTCCACTCCAACGGCATGGGCGGCAAGGCGGGCGGCCTGTTCCAGTATAAGGCGGGCGATTTCGACGCGACAGTCGGCGCGACCTACGAAAAGCGTGGCGTCTTCTATGACGGGCAGGACCGCCGCGTCGGCCTAAACCTGACGCAGGGCGAAACGCAGGATTCGCAGGCGACGAATTTCTTCGCGCGGTTGGGCTATGCCGTCTCGGCGACCGGCCGCATCGACCTCATCGCCAGTCGCTTCGAGCTGAAGAGCGACGGCGATTACATTGCGGTTCTCGGCAACCGTCCAGCGGGCTTGCCGACCAGCGCCACACGGGGCGCTTCTCCCGGAGATCCTGCCGCCAACCGCACCGAAAGCGTGGTCCTGTCTTACACCGACAGCGCGCTTTGGGGCGGCAATTTCATCAGCCAGCTTTTCTTCAACCGTTCACGCGACACCTTTGGCGGTGAAAACCGCGATGCCACCGGCAAATATATCGCCTCCTTCCAGGACCCGAGCATCGCGCCGGTCGGCGATCTGTTCGATCAGTCGCAGAACCGCTCCCGCAAAATGGGAGCCAAGTTCAGCTATGAGCGGGCCGTCCCGGGCTTCGAAGCTCTCACCGCCACCCTCGGCTTCGATGCGCTGTGGGACAAGACCCAGCAGCGACTGATCGCCACCAACCGCGTCTGGGTGCCGCCCGCCGAGTTCCGCAGTCTCGCCCCCTTCCTGCAGACCAACCTCAAGCTGTTCGACGGACTGGTCCGCGTCGCGGGCGGGGCGCGCTGGGAAAATGTGCAGATCAAGATCGATGATTTCCACACCCTCGCCCAGACCACCCAGACGCTCCCCGCCGGGCAGCGCTATTGGGGCGGCGTCGATGTCGCAGGCGGCAATCCCAAGTTCGACGACCTGCTGCTGAACGGGGGTGTCATCCTCGAACCGTGGGACGGAATCCGCGCCCACGCCAGCTATGCCGAGGGCTACACAGCACCTGATGTCGGGCGGATCACGCGCTCGATCAATCTGACCGGCATCGACATCGACAGCTATCTTGCGATCGAGCCAATCGTCTCCAACAATCGCGAGATCGGTGTTGAAGTGAAGCGCGGACCGTTCGACGGGTCCGCCACCTATTTCTGGTCATCCAGCGATAAGGGCCAATTGCTCGTGCCTGGCACCGGCCGCAATTTCGACGTCCAGCGGCAGCGCATCGAGATCGAAGGGATTGAGGTCAATCTGCGCAGCCAAACACCGATCTCGGGCCTGAAGCTCGGCATCGGCTATGCCCATATCGAGGGCCGCTATGACAGCAATGCCGATGGTGCGGTCGATACCGATCTGGACGGCGTCAATATCTCACCTGATCGCGTAAACCTGTCCGCGACCTATAATCGTGGTCCAGTTTCAGCGATCCTCCAGACGCAATATTATCTCTCGCGCAGCTTCCATGCCGACGCAGGTGTGACGCAGCCCGATCCGCGCAACAACTTCGGCGGCTACGCCGTTACCGATGCCAGCATTCGTTACCAGACCGGTTTCGGCGGCGTCCGGTTGAGTGTGCAGAACCTGTTCGATAAATTCTACATCGATTACAGCAGCGACACGCGGCTGCCGTCCGACAATCTCGCTTATTTCGCGGGACGAGGGCGCAGCTTAACACTGAGCTGGGATTATAATTTTTGAAGATCCTCGACATCCTGCACCGCTGGATCGGCGGGTTGATCGGCGTGGTACTGGCGGTGCTGGGACTGTCGGGCGCGCTGCTGGTGCACAAGGATGCCTGGGTGATGCTCCCCCATGCATCCGATGTACTGGTGCAGGACGGCGCGGTCATCGCCCGGACGGTCGAGCGGGTCATGGCCGATCCCGTCCACCGAACGGAGATGATAAGCTTTGCCGGGCCGAATTTCGGCCTCGACCGACTACGTTTCGCGGACGATTCGGGCGCATATGTCACTCAGACAGGGGATTTGGTGACGCGCTGGGACAGCCAGTGGGAGCGGCCGGAACTTTGGCTGTTCGACCTCCATCACCATTTCTTCGCTGGCGACGTGGGCGAGACGGTCATCGGCATCGCCGCGCTGCTGGGGATGTTCTTCGTGGTATCGGGCGTCATCCTGTGGATCCGGACGCGCAAGACCTTCGAATTTCGCCTTTTCCCCAGGCGGCTCAGCCGCCCCGCAATCGTGCGCCAGCATCGCGATCTGGGCGTGATTGCTGCGCCCTTGCTGGTATTGGCGTTTCTGACGGGCTCCATATTGGTTTTCCGTCCCATGGCGGCGCTGATCCTTGGCTCCTCCGCGCCCGCGCAGATCGATGCCAGCCTGAAGCCACCCAAGGCCACTGCTGTACCGCTAGGCTCAAACCTCGACTGGCGCGCAATGATCGCCACGGCGCATACGCGATTCCCCGACGCGGAGCTGCGCAGCCTGTCGCTGCCTCGCAAAAAGAGCGGCCTTATCACCCTGCGCATGAAGAAGCCGGAAGAATGGCTACCCAACGGCCGCACGACCCTGTGGTTCGCGGCGGACAGCGGCCGGCTGATCGCGGCGCGAGACGCATCGCGTCTGCCTGTAGTCGTGAAAATCTATAATATGCTCTATCCACTACACGCGGCTAAAGTGGGTGGTTTGGCCTATCGGCTGGTGATGACCTTCGCCGGTCTGGCTCTCACGCTGTTGGGAAGTCTGACCCTCTGGTCCTTCTGGTTCGCTCGAGGCCTAACCCCAAACATGCTTCCGCGATCCGCCGACAATCCCAAACCTCTTGTTACCAACGCCAGGTAAGCCACGTATCTCGGTCTGCGTCACGGATACTGGTACTGGAATTCCAAAAGACATCGCCGCTCGCATCTTCGATCCCTTCTTTACGACCAAGGCAATCGGCCAGGGCACAGGCTAGGGTCTTTCCATGACCCACGGCTTCGTGCCGCAGTCTGGCGGGCAGGTTCGGGTGTACAGCGAACCCGGGGATGGCACCACAATGTGCCTGTACCTTCCGCGCTTCTTGGGTGAGTTCGTCGATGATGTCGCCGAGATGCAGGAAGAAATTCCTGAGGTCGGTGCTGGCGAAACAGTGCTTGTGATTGATGACGAACTGACCGTTCGCATGCTGATCGTGGAGGTCCTGGAAGACGCGGGAAGACCCTGATCGAGTCTCTGGGCATACCCAAGTTCCTGCGCACCAAGGGGGCTTCCGGCTATCCAGATCTGCTGGTCGGCGGGCCTGGCTTTTGCTTCCCTGTGTTGCGGTGGAATGGTCGAGCATACAGCCGACATCATTTCGAATATGAGGGCAAGTCTTGCCGAGCGCGGTCGTGATGGTGATGGGAAACTCGACCCTTCTTTGCCGTTTAGGAGAAAAATTTCGCTGCTCCGGTGCGGACTGTCCGCTTGTCCATGCTGAGCACCCCGAAACTGGCCACTCGCTGGCGGTCAGGCTCGTTCCGCCGCTCGCACCGCAGGCAACAGTGCCGCTGGTCATTAATCTGATGTGCTTTGCAAAGTGTGGAAGTCCACATTGCCAACGTCGCCTGGGCCGTGATTAGCTGTGACTGGTCGATCACAGGATGGACCATTAGCGACGAGGGACTCGCCAAAGCTGCTCTCGAACAATCAGGCTAGCCTGTCGCGCGCCTACCCTTGCACCGGATGATGAGGATGCTAAACCTTGGACCAGCCCGTCTCCGATCCCATAGGCGTATCGCGGTCCCAGGATCAAAGCTATCTCGAACAGCCGCCTCCCAGTTGCCGATGCTGGCACATTGCAGTCCCGCGAAACGCTGCTGAACGCGCTATACGCTAGTGCGTCGGAGGTCCCCGCCTGGGTCAGCTTCACGCATGCTGCGCGCGAAGTTTTCGGCTGTGAACATGCAGCGGTGATGGTGGGCGCATCCGGCGCTGAGATTGCTGTCGGCGCCTATTCAGATGACGCGGTGGCAGCGGAGATTGAGGCGTTCTTTGCCGCCACAACGCTGGAACCGAACAGCGGCGTGCACCGGCTCGCGGCCCTGGGCGGTGCACATGTCACGCTCCTGCCCGTCGCCGATAGTCAGAAGCGAAGTGCAACGATCATATTGTGGCGGCAGAGTGAAAGCGCGCCCCTTTCCGCGCCGCAGGAACAGCTGCTTGCGTCCCTGTCGGAACCTTTGCGCCGCAGCTTGCAGATTTATTACCGCATCATGGATCTGGCGCGGCGCGGCATGTTGAGTGATCTTGCGCTCAACACCAGCCGCATCGGCGCTGCACTCGTAAGCAGTGATGCGGAGTTGATGCTGGCCAATGATGTGGCGGACCATCTGCTTGCGTCCGGCGGCGGCTTGCGTGTCGTAGGCGGCCGGTTGCAAGCTGAAAGCGGAGAGGAAACCCGCGCGCTGCTTGCCGAAATCAGGCGTTGCGCGCTGGCCCAGGCGCCCGAACCCGATTTGCAGAATTATGTGCCCATGGCCTTTTCCCGCCGCGACCATGACTTGCCGCTGACGATCATCGTCCGGCCAGGTCCCGGCTATTTCCCGCTACGCCAGCCCAACCGGCGGACGGCCATCCTGGTGCTGCGTGATCCGGCAGCGCAGGCTGCCTGGCCAGCAGAAACACTCGCCCGCCTCTTTGGCCTCAGCGCTGCCGAGGCGCTGCTCGCAAGCAAACTGGCCAAGGGCGCGAGCCTTGAGGAAGCGGCGATGGAACTCGGCATCAGCCGCAACACCGTGCGGTCGCAGCTGCAAAGCATCTTCCTCAAGACCGGCATCAATCGCCAAAGTGACCTGATCCGGGCACTGCTGAACTCGGCCGCGACCTCAGCCTAAGTCAGGCTTAGCACGGCCCCCGCGCATGAGGCGGCCCGGCAGCACGCCGGTGGGCTGTCCATCGCGCAGCACGATCTCGCCCGCCAGCATGGTGACATGATAACCATCGGCCCGCTGCGTCAGCCGCCGTCCCCCCGCCGGAAGATCGAACGTCACCTCTGGCGCGTGCAGGCGAAGCGATTTCAAATCGATGACGTTGATGTCCGCGCGGTATCCGGGCGCAAGCACGCCGCGATCGTTGAGGCCGATGAGCGAGGCCGGGCCGCGCGTCAGCGCAACGACCGCGCGCTCCAGCGGCACCCTCCCATAGGCGCGGTCCCGCACCCAATGGGTCAGCAGGTGCGTCGAGTAGCTCGCGTCGCAGATCGCGCCGTAATGCGCGCCCCCGTCGCCTAACCCCATCACCGCATCGGGGTGCATCAATATCTTTCCCATCCCGTCCAGATTGCCTTCGGCATAGTTGGAGATGGTGAGGTACAGCTGCCGCTTGCCATCCCGCTCCAACAGCATGTCGTAAGCAAGCTCGGCGGGCGTCACGCCCATCGCCTCTGCCCGCCCCGCCATGCTTTCATCCAGCGATGGTTCGTAATTCGGCGTGTCGGCAAGCGCGAATATGCGGCCAAAGTCATGGACGAAGTTGGTCAAGGCATTGCCGGGATCCGGCGTCAGCGGCTCTGAAAGGATCGCGGCCCTCACCTCCGGCCGTCGCAGCTCCGCGATCTTCGCTTCGAAGGGCAGCTTGGCGAGCGATCGGTAGGTGGGGCTGGTGCAGAAGGGATGCAGGGTGAGTTGGTGCC
The DNA here is from genome assembly GCF_054771635.1 of Sphingobium sp. TomTYG75. Taxonomy (NCBI): domain Bacteria; kingdom Pseudomonadati; phylum Pseudomonadota; class Alphaproteobacteria; order Sphingomonadales; family Sphingobiaceae; genus Sphingobium; species Sphingobium sp. TomTYG75. The sequence goes on from NZ_BSRE01000001.1 coordinate 456,654, forward strand.
CCATCACCGCGCCCGTCGCCCGGCCCAGAACCTGTACGCCGATGCGACAACCGGCTGCGTTGGCGGCGCTGATGCGTGACATCAGCTTGCTGCGTTCCGGGTCTTCCGCCGTGCCGCTGACGGGGAAAGTGATCGGCCGACCCGACTTTTCGGCAATGCGAGTCAGCATGTCGAATTCCGCCTCTTCATCGGCGAAATCGCTGACGAACTGGAAGGTGCCGCCACCCGCCGCCGTCATGGCGTCCGCCAGCGCCTGGAGCTCGGCTTCCCCGGCGGTCAGGGTGGGGATCAGATTGCCGTCGATCGAACGGTGGAACATCGTGCGGGATGTGCCGATGCCCATCGCGCCCGCCGCGATACCCTCCTTCACAAGCGCGGCCATGCGGGAGCGGTCCTCCGCCGTCGCAGGCTCGCGCGCTTCGCCCCGCTTGCCCATCACATAGACGCGCAGCGCTGCGTGCGGGATAAGCGCGGCGACATCCGCGTCGAATGCCTTGTCGCCAATGCTGTCGAGATATTCGGGGAATGTCTCCCAATTCCAGGGCAGGCCCTCGGTCAGCACGGGGTTCGGAATATCCTCCACGCCTTCCATCAGCCGGACGAGCCCCTCGCGCTGCTCCGCGCGGCACGGGGCAAAGCCAACGCCGCAATTGCCCATCAGCACCGTGGTCACCCCATGCTCGGTCGATGGGCGCAGCCGGGAATCCCAGGTTACCTGGCCATCATAATGGGTATGAATATCGACGAAGCCGGGCGTCACGATCATGTCCGTAGCGTCAATCTCTTCGACCGCATCGCCCAGATCCATGCCCACCGCAGCGATGCGGTCGCCGATGATCCCGACATCGGCCCGCCGGGCTTCGTTGCCCGTGCCATCGACCACCAGGCCATTGCGTATCAATATATCGAAGCCGCTCATTTCATTGCTCCTCGCCGTCGCCGTCTTTGCGGCGCGATCATGCTGCTTGTCCTATCCACTGATGTTAACAACAGAGGGCGTACCCGCCTTCATCCAAACGGATGATCGCCAGTCTTCACGCCGTTTTTCGCGCCGTCGTGCCGATCATTCATTTGCATGATGACAGTCGTGAAGCGCCGATTGAGAATAGCGCCATCACAACAGTTCGGCGGTCACCGGCCTGCATCAGGCAGTCGCAAAAACGGGATCAGGCTGAATCAGAAGAGGTGTTTGCAATGATCGAAACTAGGAAGCTCGGCGCGATCGGGTTGGAAGTCATCGGTGTAGATGCTTCCGGAGCGATCAATGAGGATATAGCCCGGCAACTTGTTGCGCTGTGGCGGGAAGAAGGCGTTCTGCTGTTCCGGGGCGTCGGCGTCGCGCCTGAACTTCTGCTCAACCTCAGCCAGTGCTTTGGCGAACTGGAACCGCATCCCGTTCCCGACCTGCGCCTGCCCGAACATACCGAATTGATCCTCCTCACCAACAAGGGTGGGCCGCGCGGGCCGGTCTATGCGTTTGACGGCGTGCCGACCTATGGCCGGATACCCTGGCATACCGATCTTGCCTTTCAGGAAGTGCCCAATGCCGGGGCGCTGCTCAACATGGTGGAGAAGGCGACGATCGGCGGACGCACCGCCTGGCTCGACACCGCAGCGGCCTATGACTCGCTCGATGAGTCGCTCAAGCGCCGTATCGAGGGCCTCGAAGTACGCTTCGAATTTTGCACCGACCTCAGCCGCGTTCGCTTCGGCAATGAAAATGGCACGCGCGTCGGCGAAATGAAGATGAACTTTCCCGATTATCCGCCACAGGCAAGGCCGCTCGTCTGGAAGCATCCGCAAACCGACCGCACGATCATGAATATCTGCCCGCTGAACCTGCAAGCCATTGTTGGCATGGATCAGGCGGAAAGTGATGAACTGCTCCAGACTCTGATCGGCCAGCTATGCCAACCGCGGTTCATCTACGAACATGATTGGGCCGAGGGTGACATCATCCTATGGGACAATTACCGGATGATGCATCGCGCCGAAGGACATCCGCTGGACGTCATCCGGGTCGTGCACCGGACGACATTGCGTGGATCGGCGAAGGTCGGGCGAACGATCGCTCCACACGCCGCGCTCGTCGCTTGAGGCGGTGCGCGCCGCCTGCCCTGACAACAGAAATTTGACACCGTGATCAAGGGCTTGGGCTTCGCCGCAGCGACAAAGGAACGAAGATGAAGCACAGATCCTCCTTGGAAAATCGTGGCAAAAGGTCGGAAGTTCCGCGGTTAGCGGAAGCAGAAACCGCCTCGTAGGCTGTTAAAACTTGCAGCCTGCATGTTTACGAGCTGCTACCGGCAGCAACCTTGCGCCGTCCCTTCATGATGATGGCCCATCAAGGGACCTCTTACACGCGTTCGATGCTTAGACGGTTTCAGTGCAAGTCACTCGTGGCACGATCGCACTGGCTTACGAGCAAATAGGCTCTCACCCTCCCCTCGTGAAGACTGCAGTTCCAGTGGCGACCATCGCCAACCATCGCGGCTGCGTTCGGCGGCGATCTAGGCGAGTTCGGCGTAAAAGAGAAACAACTTGCGTCAAATGTTATCAGGTCACACCTGGTGCTGGGTGCCGGACACCTGATCATCTGAGTGCTTGTGGCAGTATCGACGGAAGCGATAATCCGACGATTGCGGGTGCCGAGCCAAAAAATCAGTCTCGACACCGCGGCATCGTTCAATACTCAAACGTAAGTTCAAGCCCATAAGTGCGCGGATCGCCGAAGATCGCGCTTGGCAGGCCGCCGTTGAAATGGGCGATATAATATTCCTTGTCGGTCAAATTCTTGCCAAAGGCCGACAGACGCCAGTTGCCGAAGCCCACCGGAATATCGGAAAGGGTGAGGCGGGCGTTGAGCAGTCCATAGTCTCCGATCACATAACGCGGATCGGCTGTGGACGTCGAAACCTTGCTTTTGAGGAAATAGTCGACATTCGCCGTGAGGACGCCGATGGGCGTATCGGGGAAGCGATATTCCAGCGAAGTCGTCAGCGTATGTTTTGGCGCTTCGACAAAAGTATAGCGAGACGTGATGTCGTTGCCTGTTTGATCGAGGATCTGCTCGAACTTGGCGTCCAGATAGGCATAGTTGACTGAAAGCGTCAGCGCATCGGCCGGCTTGGCGATCAGGTCCAGTTCGAAACCCTGTATCCGGGCCTTGCCTGCATTGAACACATCGGTGATCGCGACATTGGTCGGGTCGGACTGAAGATTGGTCTGGATATCCTTGTAGTTCGACCGGAACAGGGCGAAGTTTGTCTGGAGATGATTGTCGAGCCAGCTCGCTTTTACGCCGAGTTCGAAGGAGTCCAGCGTTTCGGGACCGAAGCCTTCATTGAAGCGCGTGATGCTGCTGGCGCGGATATTGTAGCCGCCCGTCTTATAGCCACGCGCATATTTGGCGTAGATATTGAGGTTGGGGGTGGCGTTGTAGCCGATGACGAAGCTGGGGCTGAGGTTGGAGAAATGATTTTTGCCCTCGCCATGGGGTAGCACGGTCGGCGCGCCTGACGCGGGAACGATCGTCTGATCCAGCGTTGCTTCACGCTCGTCACGCGACCAGCGCAGGCCACCGGTCAGGTAGAGCCCCTCAACGAAGGCAGGGCGCAAGGTCGCCTGGCCGTAGAGGGCATAGGCGCGGTTGTGGATCGTCGCGACGCGATCCACGCGGGGACGGCCCGTTATCGCCGAATAATCGGTGCTTTCGCCATTTTCGTCGAAATAATAAGCGCCAAGGACATAATCCAGCCGGCGATCGAGAGCGGAGCCGACAAGTTGCACTTCCTCGCTCCATTGATCCTGCTGCTGGTCAAAGCCGGTCAGGATCAATGGGAATGCGCCGACGACGCCGGTCAGATAATTTTGATTGGTGACGCTGGAGAGCTTCCGATAGCCGGTGAGCGATTTCAAGGTGACGTCGTCAGCCACTTCCCAGCTGATGGTGAGGTTATGACCTTGAGACGTGGCATCGTTCGGCATGAGGTTGCGCACAAAGGGCGACCCCGCCGTTGGCCGGCCGGCCTTACGCGGGTAGAAAGGCGCCGCGGCCATGAAGACGGGTGTGTCGTTGATGTCGGAACGGTCATAGGTGTAGCGCAGCTGCAGAGCATCGGTCGGCTGGAACAGAATGGCCGCGCGATAGGCGTCGCGGCGCTGATCGCCCCAGCGGTCGACGCCGGTGCCCGGATTATCGACAAAGCCATCCTTCTGGCTGTGCAGATAGCCCAGTTCGACCGCCAGCTTGTCACCCACCGGGATGTTTACGCGGGTGCGCGACCGAAACTGGTTGTAGTTGCCGACGGCGAGGGTTTGCTTCGCGGAAAACTCGTCCAGTTCAGGCGCGCGGGTGATGTAGTTGATCGCGCCGCCCGTCGCATTGCGGCCATAGAGCGAACCCTGCGGCCCGCGCAGCACTTCAATCCGCTCGACCTCCGCAACTTCGGCAGAGAGGCCCTGGTTGCGGGCGATGTAGATGCCATCCAGATAGACTGCGACGCTGGGGTCCACGGTGATCTGGTCGTCATTATTGCCGATCCCGCGAATGAAAACGCGAGCCGTTGTCGCGCTGTTCGGATGGGGAGTCACGGCAAGGCTGGGGACCAGCGTGCGCAGGTCGGTGATGTCGGCAATGCCCTTCTTTTCAATGTCGGCGCCGGTCATGGCCATCATCGAGATGGGCGTTTTCTGAAGGGATTCAGATCGCTTTTGGGCGGTGACGACGATCTCCTGGATGCCCCCGCCATCCTCTTCCTGGGCGAGCGCGGGTGAGGCGCAGGCGAAAAGGCACAGCGCCAGGGCGTGGCGTGAAATAGCGTTGTTCATGATAGTTCCTCCCTGTTGTACGATGTTGTTTCGTACTGGTTAGCGTATGACGAGATTGATGGGGGTGACGGTGAGGTCGAGCGCGGCGAATATCTGCCCGAGCGCGGACGACCCTGCGCCGGAGATTGCGCCTGTTTTCACCAACGCGTCGACGGACTGGCTGCCGGAGACTAGATCTCCCAGCGCAGTGCGCTCCAGATTCACGACGGGCATGGTCCCCGCCTGGCCCCGCCGAAACTTCAAGGTGCTGTTACGCAGTTCGAGAAGCCATGGGTCGCTTTCTCCAGCGATGGCCAAGGCGACGGCATGGTCGCCAGCCCCGGCCCGCTTCGGATCGACCTTGTAGCGGATCTGCTCGAGCATCAGCGCCACCGGCATCTTGCGGATATTGTCCGGGTTCATGTAGCGCGCGGTGAGGCCCGCCTGCTGCAGCTTTCCTTCCAGCTCCAGCGCGCCCATCAGGTAGAAGCCGCGCCGGTTGCTGTTATAGGTGGCGTAGCCCAGCTTGCGGAAAGCAGCGGCCTTCAGGCGACGCGCGTCCATATCCTGATGGTCGATGGCGATGAGCAGCGTCGTCAGCTCCGCAGCCCATTGCGCGTCGCCCTGTGCAAAGGCGCGGTTAGCAGTGGCAAGGACCGGCGCTCGCCCGCCCATCAGCGCCACCTCTCGCCGCGCGCGCTCCACACGCGGCGTGGGCGCAAGATCGGTCGCATCGCCGGAGAACCAGCTGATATAGCCGACATAATAGCTGCGCGCGGCATCGGCGACGGTGCCATAATATTCGGTCGTATAGGGTTCCGAACGCAGCCATTGCGGCAACGGTCCCAATGCATCGGGTAGTTCATCCTCCGTAACGCCCTTGTTGATCAGGCGGATCGTCTGGTCATGCGTATATTGGATTGCATCCTCATAGCGGGTCAGCAGAGCCTTGATCTGCGGCGCGCCCTCCACGACCGGCCCATGCATCGGCACCATCCAGGCCGCGTCATAGCGCTCCATCCGGCGCAGCGCCTCGATCCAGCGATTGGCGTCGCGCATCTTGGTGCCGCGCATCGAATGGAGGTTGGGGAAAGTCGGCCCCTGCACCTCGTCGCCCGAGATCAGCACCTGATAGTCGGGAAGCCATGCCGCGATATGCGAAGCTGCCTCCCCGCCGGTATGGAACAGGTGCAGCTTAACCCCAGCGATTTCGATGTCGCGCGCGCCGTCCACATCGACGAACTGCGTGGGTGGGATATAGGCGGACTCATTCTTTCCAGCCGCGCCCAAGCCGCCACAGCAGCCGACATGAAAATCCTCAGCCTCCTTCCCGGTCAGGCTGAAGCCGAACATATAAGCGGCGCGGGTGGCGACGATCGGCAGCGTCGCAACGCCTTCATCCGACAATTCCTTCAGGAAATTGGAGGCGGCGTAGATCGGCACCTTGCCGCTGGCGACGTCGGCCGGGGTTGCGAAGACCCCTGCTCCATTCACATGATCGGGATGATGGTGCGTGTAGATGATCGCCTTGATCGGCTTGGTCGAGATCTGCGCCCTTATCTTTGCAAGGGCGGCGGTCGCGACATCGCGGTTCATGCCGGTGTCAAGGAGGATCAGCCCGTCGCTGCCTTCGACGACGACGATGTTCATGCCCTGAAATTCGATCTGCCAGACCGGCGTCTTTCCTACATGCGTAACGCGCTCCTGAAACAGGCGGGCATGCGCGGTGTAATTGGACGGCGCGGAAAAGGGCACGTTCAGGTCTGGCGCATGAGCGAGCGCAGGGGTAGCTGCGCCGGCCAGCAGCAGGGCTGTCAGGATGCGCATCAGATCGACGCTCCCGGCGCATGCGGCAATTGTCGAATGCGCCGTCGATCGGCGCAGCAGGTCGAAACCCCGCGGGTCATATACTCTCCTATCGTTCATTTTGTCGTTTGCTTGCTTGTACTGTACGAAACTATTCCGTACAAGACACAAAACAGGATGGAGTGGATGAGCGATGCCAAGACGTTCGGAAATGAGAGTTGGCGCGGGATTTCTGGCGGTTCTGCTGGCTAGTGCAGCGCCTATCGCGGCGCAAACCGTGCTACCACGCGCACCCGAACCATTTGCGGGCAAGATCGGGCAGACCTATGCCGATTCGGTCGCGGCCTTCCCCAAGCCGGTGACCGCGCCTGCGGGAGCACCCAATGTTCTGCTGATCCTGACAGACGATCTGGGCTTTGGCGCGGCATCCACCTTTGGCGGGCCGATACCTACGCCCAATCTGGATCGGTTGGCGGCGAGGGGCCTGGTCTATAACCGCTTTCATACCACCTCGATGTGTTCGCCCACGCGCGCTTCGCTGCTGACCGGGCGTAATCACCATGCGGTGGGCAATGCGGTGGTCAGCGATATCGCCACCGGATATCCCGGCTATTGGTCGATGATCCCCCGCAGCGCAGCCACGGTCGCCGAGGTGCTGCGCCAGAATGGCTACAACACGGCGATGTTCGGCAAGCATCATAATATCCCGGCGCAGGAGGGCTCCATCGCAGGCCCCTTCGATCAATGGCCGACGGGGCTAGGCTTCGAGCAGTTTTACGGCTTCCTGGGCGGCGACACGGAACAATGGACGCCCAAGCTCTATCGCGGCAATGCGCCCGCCGAGCAGAAATATGACAAGGACCCGACCTACATCCTGGACCGTGATCTGGCGGACGAGGCGATCGGCTATGTCCACGCGCAGAAGGCGGCGGCGCCCGACAAGCCCTTCTTCCTCTATTATGCTCCCGGCACGGCGCACGCCCCGCATCAGGCGCCAGCCGACTGGATCGCGAAGTTCAAGGGCCAATTCGACCAGGGATGGGACGCGGTTCGCGCCGAAACCCTGAAGCGGCAGATCGCGATGAAGATCGCTCCGCCAGGCACCAAGGCCACGCCGCGCATCGGTGATATTCCCGCCTGGGACAGGCTGAACGCCGACCAAAAGCGCGTCTATGCGCGGATGATGGAAGTCTATGCAGGCATGCTCGCCTACCAGGACGCGCAGATCGGCCGCCTGCTGGACGAGTTGGACCGCATGGGCGAGAGCGGCAACACGCTCGTCATGTTCATCGAAGGCGACAATGGCGCGTCATCCGAAGGCGGAATGGCGGGCAGCACCAATGAGCTGGGCACCTTCGCCAACGGCGCGACGGAGGACATGGCCTGGCTCAACAGCATGATCGACAAGCTAGGCGGCAAGGACAGTTACGGTCATTTTCCGGTCGGCTGGGCCTGGGCGACCAATGGACCCTTCCCATGGATGAAGCAGATCGCCTCTCACCTCGGCGGGACACGCAACGGTATGGTTGTGTCCTGGCCCGATCACATCAAGGCGCGGGGCATCCGTTCGCAATTCACCCATGTGAATGATGTGATGCCGACGATTTTGGAAGTGGCGGGGATCAAGGCGCCCGAGCGCGTCAATGGCACCGCCCAGCAGCGGATCGACGGCGTCAGCTTTGCCTATAGTTTCGACGCGCCCAAGGCTGCGGAGCGGCACGACACCCAATATTTCGAGATGATCGGCACGCGGGCCATCTATCACAAGGGCTGGATGGCCAGCACCACGCCCGCCCGCATGCCATGGAAGATGGGCGAAGTTCTCATTTCTCCCCTCGATTATAGATGGGAACTTTATGACCTGAACAAGGACTATGCGCAGTCCCGCGATCTGGCGGCGCGCTATCCGGAGAAGCTGAAGGAGTTGCAGGCGCTCTGGACGGCCGAAGCGCAAAAGAACAACGTATTCCCGCTCGATGGGGGGCAATCGCTCGACCGCTCCTCCGCGTCGGAGATCACCTTCGCGACGCGCCGCAAGAGCTTCACCTATTGGGGGAAGGGGATCAGCGTAGCAGAAGGCGCGGCCCCCATGATCCGGGGGCGTTCCTTCGAGATCGTCGCCGATATCGACATGCCCTCGGGCGGCGGCAACGGGCCGCTGGTCGCGCAGGGCAGCAAGTTCGGCGGCTGGAGCTTTTACCTGAAGGATGGGAAACCAGCAGCGCACGTGGCGTTGACGCAGCAGCCCAGCCATCAATGGGACGTCGCGGCGGCCACACCGATCCCGGCGGGTCCGGCCAAAATCAGCTATGCGTTCGACTATGACGGCGGCGGCTTCGGGCGCGGCGGGCTGATGCGCATCAGCGTCAACGGCAGCGAAGTCGCGCGCGGGCGGATCGAGCGGACCTTCCTGATCCCCGCCGGGCTCGGCGAGACCTTCGACATTGGCGACGACACGGGGGCGACGGTGATCGACTACCCGAACGGCCATTCATTCAACGGCGAAGTCCGCAAGATCGAGGTATTTCTGAAATGAGAAAAATGCTTGCCGCAGCTTTGCTTGCAAGCGCGTCGCCGCTTGCCGCGCAAACGGTATTGCCGGCCCCGGCTGCTCCGTTCGCGGGGAAGATCGGGCAGACCTATGCCGATTCCACTCCCGCCTTTCCCAAGCCCGTTACCGCGCCCGCCGGAGCGCCCAACGTACTGCTGATCCTGACGGACGATGTGGGCTTCGGCGCGGCATCCACCTTTGGCGGGCCGATCCCGACGCCCAATCTGGATCGACTGGCGGCGCGCGGTCTTGTCTATAACCGCTTTCATACCACTGCGATGTGTTCACCAACGCGCGCCTCTCTATTGACGGGGCGTAACCATCATGCGGTGGGCAATGGCATCGTCGCCAATCTGTCCACGGGCTTCCCCGGCTATACCAACATATTGCCCAAAAGCGCGGCGACGGTGGCCGAGGTGCTGCGGCAGAATGGCTATAATACCGCCATGGTAGGCAAGCATCATAATGCGCCGGAAGCTGATGTGTCGCCAGCAGGGCCGTTCGACATGTGGCCAACAGGGCTTGGCTTTGAACATTTCTACGGCTTCATGTCGGCGGAGACCAACCAGTTCACCCCGGCCCTGTATCGCGGCATCACGCCCATACCCACGCTGAAGGAAGGGGTGCTGGACAAGGCGCTCGCCGACGAAGCGATCCAATGGATCCACAATCAGAAGGCGTCCGCGCCAGACAAGCCCTTCTTCCTCTATTATGCGACGGGCTCAGCGCACGCGCCGCTTCAGGCCCCGGCGGACTGGATCGCGAAGTTCAAGGGCCAGTTCGACAAGGGATGGGACGCCGTGCGGGCGGAAACAGTCCGCCGCCAGAAGCGGCTCGGCATCATACCCTCCGCCACGCAGGACACCGCGCGGCCCGACGGCCTGAAGGCGTGGAGCGAACTGACCCCCGACCAGCGTCGGATCAACGCGCGCTTCATGGAGGTCTATGCGGCGATGCTCGCTTATCAGGATGCGCAGATCGGCCGTGTCCTTGATGAACTCGATCGCATGGGGGAAAGCAACAACACGCTGGTGATGTTCATCGAAGGCGACAATGGCGCTGCCGCCGAAGGGGGAGAAAATGGCAGTTCAAACCCCATGTCCGCCTTCGCCAACGCCATGCAGGAGGATGATAGGCTGCTGCTCGCCAATCTCGACAAGATCGGCAGTCCAGATGCCGTCGCCAACTGGGGTTATGGCTGGGCCTGGGCGACGGACGCGCCGTTCCGCTGGTTCAAGCAATATGCCTCTCATCTTGGCGGCACCCGCAACGGGCTGGTCGTGTCCTGGCCCGATCATATCAAGGCGCGCGGAATCCGGTCGCAATTCACGCATGTGACCGATGTGATGCCGACGATATTGGAAGTCGCCGGTCTGAAGACGCCTGATGTCGTCAATGGCGTGGATCAGCAGCGGATCGACGGCGTCAGTTTCGCCTATAGCTTCGCCGCGCCCAAAGCGCCCGAGCGGCACGACACTCAATATTTCGAGATGATGGGCAATCACGCCATCTACCATCAAGGTTGGCTGGCGAGCAGCACGCCCATCAATCTGCCGTGGCAGCGCGGCGACGGCTCGGTCCTGCCGAACCAATATAAGTGGGAGCTGTATGATCTGCGCAAGGACTTCTCTCAGGCGCATGATCTCGCGGCGAGCCAGGGCGCGAAGCTGAAGGAAATGCAGGCGCTTTTCCAGAAGGAGGCGGAACGGAACCAGGTTCTCCCGCTTGACGACCGGCTGACGCTCGCGCGGTTCCAGGCAGCGGAGAGCCAGCGGCCGCATCGATCGACCTACAGCTATTGGGGGGCGGGCATCAGCATCCCCTCGGTCAGCGCCGCGCCGTTGTTGGCGCGCAGCTTCCGCATCACGGCCGATATCGACGTGCCGAATGAACCTGCAACCGGCGCGCTCGTGGCGCTGGGCAGCAAATTCGGCGGTTGGAGCTTCTATCTGAAGGACGGTCGCCCCATTGCCCTGATGGCGGCATCGCAGCTGGCTGGCGACCAGTCGCAGGTGGCGGCGGCGCAACCGCTTGCGGCGGGGCAAAAGCGGGTTGTCTTCGACTTCCGCTATGATGGCGGCGCGAATGCCGGGGGCGAGATGACGATCAGCGCCAATGGCGACATTATCGGACGGGGCCGCATCGCGCGCACCATTTCCAAACTGCCGGAGATGAGCGACACGCTGGACATCGGCTTTGACGCCGACACGCCGGTCACTTCCGACTATGCGGTCGGCGAGCATTTCGCCGGCCGGATCAGGAAGGTGGACATCGCCGTGGGCAAGCCGGGCGCTGGCGGTGAAGCGCCCTGAACGGCGAGCCCCTGACGCCTGCAGTCCCGCGCGACCGCAGGCGTCAGGAGCCGCTTTTCGGCTTTGCCCGTTGACGTCGCGCCCTTTCCCGCCGTTAAGATGATCCCGCATGGTCGAAATCACTCTTCATCCCGATAGCGCCGAGCGCGACGGCAGGACGCAAATCCTTGACGCAGCCGGCGAAGTCTTTCTGTCCGAGGGCTTCGAACGCGCGAGCGTCGACAGGATTGCCGCCGTCGCGCACATGAGCAAGCAAAGCATTTATGAGCTTTATCCCAACAAGCTCGCCCTGTTCGAGGCCGCCGTCCGCAACAAGTTGAACGGCGCGTGGCTCAGCATGACCAATATCGACAACGGCATGGATGCCGAGGACACGCTGACCCGGTACGCCATGCGCCTGTTCGAAGGTTTCGCCGAACCGGTGAATTTCGGACTGTTCCGCGCCAATATCGAAGCGGCGAACCATGTGCCGGAATTGGCGGCGGAATTGCACGAAAGGCGACTGGCAGCGTCTCAACCTCTCGCCTTTTACCTTGAAGCGTTGATCGAGGGCGCGGTGATCGTGCCGTGCGATCCACTCGCCATGGCTATCCGCTTCGGCGGCGTGGCGGTGGAAGGCGCGCGCTATTTTCTGGGCAAGGCGTTGCCGGGCAAGGCCGCGCAGAAGCGCATCGTGGATCAGGCCGTGCGGATGTTCCTGGACGGATATCGCAGCGTGCAGGACGCGGCCGGGGACAAGGCCCCCTCCACGCCGATCGAGCCGCCTGTCCGCGAAGGCGTCACCGCGCTGCGGCTGCCTGCGGAAAAGCTGTTGGCGCTGCTGGATGCAGCCACCAGGGAATTTCTGGAATATGGCTATCGCCGCGCCAGCATCGACCGCATCTCGGCGGCGGTAAGGGTCAGCAAGGCGACCATCTACCGGCAGTTCGGCAACAAGGAAAATCTGCTGCGCTACATCGTTCAGCGCGAAATTTTCGCAGCCAATCAGCAGCCGTTCGAACTGCTGCCCGAAGGTACGGACCCGGAAATCGCGCTTGTCGCTCTGGCGCGTCAGGCGCTGGACCGTCATCTGGAACCGGCAAATATCCGCATGCACCGGCTGCTGATCGTGGAAGCCGATTTCATCCCCGACCTCGCCCAGCTATTCTATGAAGGGCGGGTGCGCCGCCTGGGCGATGCGCTGGAGCAGCAACTGGAAGCGCTGGGCCTGCCCCGCCCCAGCCAGTCGGCCACGCGCATCTTTTACACGCTTGCGACCTTCGCCGTGCGCTTCTTCACCGCCATGGCGCCGTCGTCGGAAGCAGATCGGGACATTTACGCCAGAGAGTGCGCCAGGCTGTTCCTGAATGGGCTGCGCGCAGGCAATAAGCAAAAGGCGATCGCGCAAGCAGATTGAATCCGGAGCATCGATGCGTCAGTTTACAAGAAAGGCGAGCCAATCATCGCGGACCGGTCGAACTGACACCAGCGGCATGCGCTGGGTGGAAGGGGGCGTGTTCGCGATGGGGTCTGAGAATTTCTACCCCGAAGAAGCGCCGGTGCGGCCCGTGCGCGTCGATGGCTTCTGGATCGACGAGACTCCTGTCACCAATCGCGAATTCGCCCGTTTCGTCGACGCCACGAACCACAAGACGCTGGCTGAAATCGCGCCTGATCCCAAAGACTATCCGGGCATGCCAATCGACATGGCGCGGCCGGGATCTTTGCTGTTCCACCGTACGTCCGGGCCGGCTGACCTGCACGATCCCAGCCAGTGGTGGGACTTCGCGTTCGGCGTGGACTGGCGGCATCCGCATGGGCCTGACAGCAATCTGGACGGGCTGGAGGATCACCCCGTTGTGCATGTCGCATTAGAGGATGTGCGTGCCTATGCGAAATGGGCGGGCAAATCGCTGCCGACCGAGGCCGAATGGGAATATGCGGCGCGCGGTGGGCTGGACGGGCAGGATTATGCCTGGGGCCATCAACTGGCGCCCGACGGAGCGATGCTGGCCAATTATTGGCAGGGCGCTTTTCCATTCGCGAATACTCTGGACGATGGATGGGAAAGGACTTCCCCCGTCCGCAGCTATCCGGCGAACGGTTTTGGCCTTTACGACATGATCGGCAATGTCTGGGAATGGACCATCGACTGGTATGCCCAGCCAAAGATTGAAAGCAAGGCGCGCGGTAGCTGCTGCATACCCGCAAATCCACGCGGTCCGACGCGGCGCGAGAGCATGGACGCAGTGAATGCGATCCCGCGAAAGGTCGTGAAAGGCGGTTCGCACCTTTGCGCATCCAATTACTGCCAGCGCTACCGCCCGGCGGCGAGACATGCGCAGGCAATCGATTCATCGACCAGCCATGTCGGCTTCCGCTGCGTGGTGCGGGCGAAAGGGTGACGCCACCGACAACTTAACCGTCCGCAACGGGGCTACAGGCTTTCGGCATCGCGGAGCTGGGCTATGTCCACCACTGCTATGCGGCGGCAGTCTTCGACCCCGCGGGAAAGGTGGCATGGCGCGATCAGCTTCGACCCTTTATGGTCGTTCAACCGCCAACTTCTCCATTCCAGCTGTCGACCGTCCACTTCCCCAATTTTTGTATACCCAAGTTTGCCGATTGGTCCGCCGGTTGCGCCGATCCTCCATGTCGGCTTTCCACACAACCGCGCGCTATGCCTCTGCGCGTACCGGAAATCCCGCTCCTGCCCGGCTTCGCATCCTCAACGGCCGTTGGGCCGCATCGCGAAGCTCCGATCGGAGCCGCTGTTGCCATTTCCTATCCGTTCGTCGCCGATGTCGGGCTGGGGGAAACATGGCTGTCCGAACAGTCTTGGGCTGTCAGCGACCTGACACAAGGCCATGAGTTTGTCAGCGGAGAACTCTTCAGCGGCTTTGGCTTTCCTCCCGGCGTTATGCTCCGACGCTTCGGACGCGAGTGACCAGGACGTCTCTCTTAATTTTTCACGGTCGGCAACTCCGACCAGTCTTCCGGGTTCATGTCGGGATATGTGCGGCCGGCTGCTGTGTCTCGTCGGCTCACCATCTCCACGATTGACAAGGAGCCGTCATGGCGAAGAAGTCTGCACCGTCCAAAGCCTCCTCGAAAGCATCTCCCAAATCGGCTGGGAAGCTGACACCCTCGGGTCTCGCGGGCGCCGATCTGGGTGGAGAGTCGCCACAAAAAGCGGCACCCGTCCCCGCTGACGCCGCCATCTCCCTCTCCTATGCCGAGAAACAGTCCGAAGGTGGCGAAACGCATCAGACTGCAGGGAGCGACGTAGCGACGCTCACCACGCAGCAGGGTATCCCGGTCGCAGATGACCAGAACAGTTTGAAGCAAGGAACACGCGGGCCAACGCTGCTGGAAGACTTCCATTTTCGGGAGAAGATCTTCCATTTCGACCATGAGCGCATCCCCGAACGGGTCGTTCATGCGCGGGGCTACGGTGCGCACGGCTTCTTCGAACTGACCGACAGCCTGGCCGATGTCAGCCGGGCCGACATTTTTCAGCGCGTTGGGGAGCGTACGCCTGCCTTCGTCCGCTTTTCGACGGTGGCCGGTTCGAAGGGATCATTCGATCTCGCACGCGACGTGCGCGGCTTCGCGGTCAAGATCTACACGCAGGAGGGCAATTGGGACCTGGTGGGCAACAACATCCCTGTCTTTTTCATTCAGGATGCGATGAAATTCCCCGACCTGGTTCATGCGGCCAAGCCCGAGCCGGATCGCAACTTCCCTCAAGCGCAAACCGCTCATGACAATTTCTGGGACTTTATCAGCCTGACGCCCGAAAGTTTCCACATGATTATGTGGGCCATGTCGGATCGGGCAATTCCGCGGTCCTTCCGCACGATGGAGGGCTTTGGCGTTCATACTTTCCGGCTGCTCGATGCGGAGGGCCGGTCCACCTTCGTTAAATTCCATTGGAAGCCCAAGCAGGGCCTGCAGTCGGTGGTCTGGAACGAGGCGGTCAAGATCAATGGCGCTGACCCCGACTTTCATCGCCGCGACCTCTGGGACGCGATCAACGCCGGCGATTTTCCCGAATGGGAATTGGGCGTTCAACTGTTCGACGATGCCTTCGCCGACAGCTTCGACTTCGATATTCTCGACGCTACGAAAATCATACCGGAAGAACTGGTGCCCATCCGGGTGATCGGTCGACTGGTGCTCGACCGGGTCGTCGACAATTTCTTTGCCGAGACGGAGCAAGTCGCTTTTTGCACTCAAAACGTCCCGCCCGGCATCGATTTTTCCAACGACCCGCTGCTGCAAGGACGCAACTTTTCCTATCTCGACACCCAGATCAAGCGTCTGGGCGGACCAAACTTCACGCATATTCCGATCAACGCGCCCAAATGCCCGATGGCCCATTTCCAGCAGGATGGCCACATGGCCATGCGTAATCCGAAGGGACGCGTGAACTATGAGCCCAACAGCTGGGGGCCCACACAAGGCGGGCCGCGCGAAAACCCAGTTCGTGGATTCAGCAGCTTTGCTGAAACTGCGGACGGCCCCAAGCAGCGCGCGCGATCGGAAAGTTTCGCCGACCATTACAGCCAGGCGCGGCAATTCTTTATCAGCCAGACCCCTGTCGAACAGAAACATATTGCCGATGCGCTCGTCTTCGAACTGTCCAAGGTCGAACGTCCCGACATTCGGTCGAGGACGGTGTCCCACCTGCTCAATGTCGACGAGACACTGGCGGTGAAGGTGTCCGATGGCCTTGGCCTGCCTCTGCCCGATCCGGCCGTGGCCGCACGCAAGCCTATCACGGACCTGCCGCCTTCCGACAAGCTCAGCATCGTCAAAAACGGTCCGGGTAGTTTTCGCGGTCGAAAGCTGGGCATCCTGCTGAGCGACGGAGCGGACGCAAAATTGCTCAAGGCGCTGATCGATGCAGTGGATGCAGAAGGCGCCATGTTCGAGATCATCGCCCCGAAGATCGGCGGGGTAACCCTGTCCGATGGGACGCGGGCAGCTGCCAAGCACAAGATTGACGGTGGGCCGTCGGTGCTGTTCGATGCAGTCGCCATCATCGTGTCCGCCGAGGGGGCAGCGCTGCTGTCGCTCGACGCGGCAGCCAAGGATTTCGTCACCGACGCTTTTGCCCATTGCAAATTCATAGGGATCAGCGCCGAGGCAGAGGCGATCTTCGCCAAGGCTGGCATCGCCAGCGATCTGGACGAGGCCTGTCTACCGCTCGGCAAGACCGACGACGCCCGCACGTTCATCGCGGCGTGCCGCCCGCTTCGCTACTGGCCACGTGAACTAAATGTCGACCTTGACGCGAACCCATAGCCCAAAGCGCAAGACCACCTAGTCGATGAGCGATCCCATCAATCACGCTTTGTGCCCGCGAGAGAAGAATATTCATCAACAAGATCCTCAACATTTTCCGATCAGCGGCTCTGCCTGCTTATCAAAGGGCTGGTTGTGCAATATGGTGCGAGAGGTCATACTGACTCTGGGGTTCCATCCCAAAAGTGTGGCCATCGGGAAAACGCGATCATATTGCAGGGTTACCGAATAGATGGTGACATCCTTGGCGCCGCCTTGACCCTGTACCCCGGAATCTGCATCCATGACACCGTTGCGGTTGGCGTCGTCGAAGCCCTCATTGTTGTTGCAGATGCCGTCTCCATTAGAATCAATAAAGGATTCAACCCGGGATTGCGCTCGGCCATAGGATTTGAATGCGAGCCGTTCAAAACTGAGCATACCTCCGCTCACCAATTTCTTTACGGCCCCTTCAACGCCCGCATCCAGCAAGGCACGATTGGTGTCGGTGGCAGTCTCCAGTGCCGACGCTCGCCCCGCGGCCTGAACTGGACATGTAACGGTTTTGTGCCGGTCACTTATCTCATTATGCCACCTTGGCTTCGAAGGCGAGCGGGCTAATGCCGCCCAGATATGAATGGCGACGACGGGCGTTGTAGAAGCCGTTGATGTATTGGAAGATGGCAGCTTCTGCCTGCCGTCGCGTTGGCCAGCGCTGCCGCCAGATGAGTTCCGCCTTCAGGGATTTGAAGAACGTCTCGACGGAGGCATTGTCGTAACAATTACCCTTGCCGCTCATTGATGGACGCAGGCCATAGGCCTGCAGCTTTTTCTGATAATCGTAAGAACAATATTGGCTGCCGCGATCCGAATGGAAAAGGCAGCCCTCTGGTGGCTGGCGCAGGCGTACCGCCATATCCAGTGCCCTGATCGCCAAATCCTTCTTCATCCTGTCGCTGACAGCCCAGCCCACGACGCGGCGGCTATGCAGATCGAGGATGACAGCGAGGTAGAGCCATCCCTCCGACGTCCAGATATAGGTGATGTCGCCGGCCCATTTACGGTTGGGCGCATCGGCGGCGAAATCGCCGTCCAGCCAGTTTGCCGCGACACCCAGGCGATGGTGGCTGTCTGTCGTAACCTTGTGTTTGCGCGTGCGGACCGGCCTGATCCCGTTGATGTTGGCTACGCCGCCCTTCGGGTCATAAGGCGCTCACCCACATCGAGCCCCACCTCTTTTAACTCCATCGTCATGCGAGGACGGCCGTAGCTGCCAAGGCTCAGCCTGTATTGTTCGCGGATATGAGCCAACACCTTCATGTCCGTCCGGCCCCGGCAACTGATCGGGCGCGAGCGCCAGGAACGATAGCCGCGTTCACTGACAAGCATGACACGGCAGAGCAGTGCAACGGGCCAGCGATGCCGCCAGCTATGCACGAAAGCGAACTTCACGGCCTTTGGCTCGCGAAGAACTGCGTGGCCTTTTTTAGGATTTCCCTCTCCTCCCGCAGCACGCGGTTCTCAAGGCGAAGCCGTTCATTCTCGCGCGCCAGATCTGCTTGCGGCGCTGAAACCAGATCACTGGGCCGATACTGCGACACCCACTTGTTCAGCGTCGATTTGCCAACCCCCAAATCCAACGCGACCCGCTCCCGCGGCAACCCACTGGTCAGCGCAATCCGCACCGCCTCCTGCTTGAACTCCTCGCTATGTTTGATCATCTCGTCGGTCTCCTTGAACAAGCTTTAAACTCTCAAGTGACCGGCACAAAACCGTTACATGTCCAATCATCAGCGCCATCATCCATGGTACGCAGCCGGCCAGCCTCACTCGCAGGCAACTGGTGCGCACCGATCGCATCCCACTGAGCTGGTCAGCTCAAGAGCGGTTGTTCGGGTTCGCCTGAAGACAACCCTCCCTCAAACGTCCAAAATTCTTGAGGCACCAACATCGGCGCCTGGAGATGTCGGGCTTTGGCAGGCGGCGCCATTAGGGCAATCTGGTCTCCAATTGCGCCAGAGCCAAACACACCCTCACAACCCACGGATAACGCGTGAGTAATTCTGACCGTCGGCCGGTCTCCCGGACACTGGCGATTCTTGGAAAGGAGTGGTGCACCCGACGGGATTCGAACCCATGGCCCTCAGATTAGGAATCTGATGCTCTATCCTGCTGAGCTACGGGTGCCCGGTGACGGCTCTATGCTGCGTCGCAGGCGGGGTCAATTCTTCGCTTCGGGCGGCACGACCGGAAACAGCAACGGAGCAACCTCCACGCCTTCCGATATCAGCGCGCGGGCTTCCTCGGGCGCCACTTCGCCGTGGATGCTCGCCCGGTCCTTCTCGCCATAATGCATGGCGCGGGCATGTTCGGCAAAGCCTCTGCCGACCCAGGTCGAATCTTCCAGAACCTTTGACTGCGCCTGCGCCAGCGCCTGCATCATCTCGCGCATCCGGACTTCGTCGCCCGCCATGGCCACCGGCGCGGTCGAGGTAGCAACCGGCGCTTCCGACCTGCGGCTGTTTCCTTTGGCGGCGACTGCGGGCGCCATCAATGCCTTCGACACCTCCGCATCGCCGCACATGGGGCAGGCCAGCAGGCCGCGAGCCACCTGATCCTCATAGTCCGCGCTCGATCCGAACCAGGCTTCGAACACATGGCCATGGGCGCCGCATTTGAGGTCAAAAACAATCACGAAATGGTCACGTCCACTGGAAGGTTACGCCGGTTGGCAATTGCAGGCACGCGCCCGCGCACTTCCTCTACGCGCGACAGGTCGATCTCGGCAAGGGCTAGTCCCGTCCCCTCTCCCATGTCGAGCAACACCTCGCCCCAAGGATCGATGACCAGACTATGGCCATAGGTCTCCCGCCCGTCTTCATGGCGGCCGGTCTGCGCCGCCGCGACCACGAAACACCCAGCTTCGATCGCACGGGCGCGCAGCAGGACATGCCAGTGCGCCTGCCCGGTCGGCACGGTAAAGGCGGCAGGCATCAGCAACATTGTGGCGCCCGCATTGGTGAGAGCGCGATAAAGGTCGGGGAAACGCATGTCGTAACACACCGACAATCCCATCCTTGCCCAAGGCGTATCGACCGCCACCACCTCTTCTCCCGGCCGATATACCGACGATTCCCGCCAGCTTTCCCCGGTCGCCAAATCAACATCGAACAGATGGATTTTGTCGTAGCGCGCCCGAATGCCGCCCTTGTCATCGATCATGAAACTGCGGTTGACCCAACGACCATCGCCACCTTCGTCCTTGAGCGGCACCGAACCAAGATGCACCCACAACCCGTGCCGAGCCGCCGCCTCGCGAACCGCATCCAGCACCGGAGCGTCAGCTTCGCCGCGCAGGGTAACCGCAGCCCGCGCACGGTTCTGATCCAGATAACCCGCCATTTCCGGCGTGAACAGCATGTCCGCGCCCTGTTCGGCCGCGCGTCCCGCCATCTCGACGATGGCGGCCGCATTCGCGGCGGGATCAATCCCGCTGGTCATCTGGAAGATCGCGGCCCGCATGGCGCTTACAGCCCTAGCAGTGGGTTCAGCTTGCCCTGACGATCCAGCGCCGCCATGTCGTCGCTGCCGCCAATATGCCTGCCGTCGATGAAAATCTGCGGCACCGTGGTCCCGCCATTGGCGCGATCCAACATTTCGCCGCGCTTCGGGCCGCCCATCGTGATGTCATATTCATCAAAGGCCACGCCCTTGCCCTCCAGCAGCGCCTTTGCCCGCGCGCAATATCCGCACCATGCCTTCGTGTAGATTTCGACCTTCGCCATTCGATACTCCTTGCGCGCTGAAATTGTGGCTGGGCGAGCCTTTGTCAATCAGTGCCTTCCGCGCCTTCCGGCAAAGCCCGCGCCCAGCACAACAGATGAACGCTCGACGCCCCGCCACGTTTCAGCACCCGCGCGCAAGCAGCCCCAGTCGCGCCACTGGTATGGACATCGTCGATCAGCAGCACCGCCCTGCCTTTGACGCCATGATCCTTAGCCAGTGCAAAAGCACCCGCGACAGCCTTGGCCCGCTGCCGCGCATGCATGCTCCGCAGCGGCTGCGTCGCACGGACTCGAAGCAGCGCATGCTTGTCCACCGGCAGCCCTGAAGCCCTACCAAGATGATCCGCGATCAGCGCCGCCTGATTGAAGCCCCGCCACCACAGCCGCCACCGATGCAACGGCACCGGCACGACTAACGGCGGTGCATCGAAGGCGGGCAAGCGCCGAGCCATATGCCGCGCGATCAGCCGCGCCAGACCGATGCGCCGCCCATATTTCAGCCGCAACGCCACCGTCCGCGCGACATCGCCATAGGCCAGCACCGCCCGCGCGCTGTCGAATGGCGGCGGATCGGCAAGGCAGGCGCCGCATGCCGCGTCCCCGCCCCTATCATGTTCGAACGGCACGCCACATCGCGCGCAGCAGGGCTCGCCCAGAAAGCGCATCCCGCTCCAGCATGTCAGGCAAAAGGCATCGTCGGCATTGACGATGACGCCGCATCCGGGGCAACGCGGCGGCAGCGCATAGTCGAGCGCCGGGCGAACAGCGCTCTTGAGAAGAGAAGCGAGATGCATGATCGCCCTTGTTCCCGCTCCGGCACCGATGCACAAGGGCCGCCATGAGCCAGCCCGACATCTTCGACCGCACATTGCGCGCCAGGCGGCGGGACCGGATGATGCCGCATTTCGCCGAGCATGACTTTCTCTATCGCGCGATGCTGGACGAATTGCTCGACCGGTTGGCGGATGTTCAGCGTGACTTGTCCGAAGTTCTCGTCATCGGCTGCCCCGACGGCAGCGCTCGCGCCGCGCTTGAAACCATGGAGAAGACGGTAATATGCACCGACCCCGGCTTCGCAGCCGCGAGCGCGCAGGGCGGCGTGCAGGCGGAAGAAGACGCGCTCCCCTTCGCCGACGACAGTTTCGACCTGATCATCGCCTGCGGCACGCTCGACAGCGTCAATGACCTCCCCGGCGCGCTCATCCTCATGCGGCGCATCCTGCGGCCCGACGGCCTGCTGCTCGCGGCCTTTACCGGCGCGGGCACCCTGCCCCGCCTGCGTACAGCGCTGATGGCCGGAGAAGGCGATCGCCCCGCCCAGCACATCCATCCGCAAATCGACGTGCGCGCGGCGGGCGACCTGCTGAGCCGCGCAGGCTTTGCCATGCCTGTGGCGGACAGCGAGACGCTGACCGTGCGCTATGGCGACATATTGCGCCTGATGCATGACCTGCGCGGCATGGGCGCGGGCAATGTGCTTGCGTCCCATCCCCCAGCCCTGCGCCGCAACGCATTGATCGAAGCAAGCCAGCACTTCGCTGCCGCCGCCCATCCCGACGGCCGCACTGCCGAAGAAATGGCTATCCTGTATCTAAGTGGTTGGAAGCCCGACCCCAGCCAGGCCAAGCCAGCCCGGCGAGGCAGCGCGACCGTGTCGCTGGCAGAAGCGCTCAAGCGGAAGGAATAGCCGCTCGTCCCTTTACAGGGTCACTCAACTCCGTTCGCTCTAAGCCGCCAGCCGCAGGAAAGGCACCGGCTCCGTCGATCGCAACACGATCGGCTTGCCCTCCGAAGCCTCAAACAGCTCACCGTCAAGAATGACGCTGCTTCGGTCGCCCTCGATCCGGATGATATCGCCCTGCTCCAGATGCACGCCCTGCACCTGCGACTTGCCGACCCGCCGGGTGATGCTCGCCCAGGCCAGCCGCAAAAGCGCGGCCAGACTCTGGTCCACCGCCATCAGCTTCATGTTCCCGCGACGGCTGTCCCCTGCCTGCACGCCCAGCAGCAGCCGGTCGAGCGTCGTCACGATAAGCACGGCAAAGCGCCCCGCCAACTGCCCTTCCCGGATCAGCGAGATGCGCACCGGGTGGCTGGATTGCGGCAGGAACCGCGCTCGAATGCCGAAAACCAACGACACCAGCACCGCTATCACCGTCAGGAAATGGCTAAGCCCATTGGACAGGCCAAGCGGATAAATCTGGTTGCGGCAGTAAAGCATGTAATCGGCAAGCCCCGCGCCGCCCAGGAACATGCCCAGCACCGGCCGCGATTCCGCACCTCCGTCGGACAGCGCGATCAGCTCACGCGCCACGACATGATCGTCCACGCCCGCCTTGGCGATCTGAACGATCCGCTCCAGCGCCTTGATCGGATCGCCATGGATGCCAAGGTCGAGCGCGATCAAATTGGTCTTGCCATTGGGCAGCACCGCGATCGGCGGCACGCGGCCCTTGAAATGTTCGCCCTGATACAGTTCCGTCAGCGCCGCCTGCACCGTCCCGTCGCCACCATTGATGACGATGACCACCGGATCGACGCGCGCGATGGTTTGCAACGCGCGGCCGATCTGATCGACATGCTCCACCTCATAATGGAAGATGTCGGGATTGCTCGCGCAATAGCTGCGCACGCGCGGCAGCGTCTGCCGGTTGCCCGTCGATTTAGGATTGGACAGGAGCGCGACCCGGACCATCAGAACTCACATATATTGAAGTTTAATGGTGATCCGCGTCACACCCGGACCCACCTTCACCGCAGCCTTTTCGACCGACGGCTTGCCCAGGTTGAAGATGCTGATCGACGGATTGTTGGAAAAACCGCCGCCGTCGCGCGAAATACTCGTCTTGCCATTGCCGTCCCGGTCGTGCCGGACTGCAATCGCATATCTACCCGGTTCGGGCACCGGCATGCAGAATCGCATCCCGTCGCTGCCGGAGCGAACCGCCGTGTCTATCCGGTTCAACCACGCACCCTTCGCCAGCCAGGCACTTTTGGTCGCGGGATAGGATTGCACGCGGACCTTGCCCGTCGCGGCGGCAAAACCCCGAACGTCGATCAGCAGCGCCGGACCCTTCGCGGACGGACCACAACGATCCAGCTCGTTTCCGATTTCCTGCCCGTGAGCCAAGGCCGGGATAGAGGCAAACACTGCCCCAGCCGACAAAAGGCCCATCGCAACTTTGAACATGACCATCCAACTCCGTGAAGCTATAGCCGCCCGATGAAACCGGACGGCGAGCCCCTGTTCGCCCCCGCGAACTTCATTTCCGTGACTCTGCTATGGGCGGGGTTTGCGGCCAAATCATGGTGATGGGACGACCACATAGAGAATGCTGACCGCCACCGACCGATATCTCGCCCGTCTGATTGCGCTGCCGATGCTCGGCACGCTGGTCATTTCCGCGATGCTGCTGGTGCTCGACAAGATGCTCAGCCTGTTCGACTTCGTGGCGGCGGAGGGCGGCCCCGTCAGCGTCGTGTGGCGCATGCTCGCCAACATGATGCCGGAATATCTGTCGCTTGGCATTCCCATCGGCCTGATGCTGGGCATATTGCTGGCGTTCCGCAAACTTGCCCTGTCATCGGAACTGGACGTCATGCGCGGCGTCGGCCTGTCCTACGGCCGCCTGCTGCGTGTCCCCTATATGTACGCGATCGCGCTCGCCCTCCTCAATTTCGGCATCGTCGGCTTCGTTCAGCCACTCTCCCGCCACGCCTATGAAGCGCTGCGCTTCGAACTGCGCTCGGGCGCTCTAGGCGCATCGATCAAGGTCGGCGAGTTCACCAGCCTCGGCAAGCGCATGACCCTGCGCATCGAACGCAGCCTGGATGAAGGCCGCAATCTTCAGGGCATCTTCGTGCGCGCCGCTGGCAAGGATGGCCAGACCGTCGCGGTGACCGCCGCGCAAGGCAGCTTCCTGGCGACGGACGATCCCGATACCATCATCTTCCGCTTGCGCGATGGGGTGCTGGTCAACGACGCGCCCAAATATAAGTCCCCGCGCATCCTTTCCTTCTCCAGCCACGATCTGCCGATCGACCTGCCGCAGATAGAGCGTTTCCGTGGCCGCAGCGTGGACCGGGAAAAGACCATCCCTGAACTTGCGGTGATGGGTCATGACCCCACGACACCCGAAAAGCTGCGCTATGAAATTCGCGCCAACTTCCACTTCCGCCTGGTGGAGGTGGCGATGATGATGCTTCTGCCGCTCGCGGCCCTCGCCTTCGCCATCCCGCCGAAGCGATCGACATCCGCACTCGGCGTCTTCCTCTCGATCATCTTCATCGTGACCTATCACAAGATCAACGAATATGGCCAAGGCGTCGGCTCACTGGGCAAAGTTGATCCGATCATAGCGCTCTGGACGCCATTCCTGCTGACGGCCGTACTGATCATGTGGATGTATCATGTCGTGGCGCACCGCCCCGGCGGCCAGCCGATCGGCGCCCTCGAATATGCCTTTGCAAAGCTCGGCAAGCAGATCGCGAAACTGCTTCGCTTCGGGCGAAAGCGGGTGACCACCGCGCAGGGAGCAGCCTGACCCATGCAGTTCGACTTCTTCCCCTCGCCCCAGATCAGCTGGTACATGGCGCGCCTGTTCCTGACGCGGACCTTCGCCGTGCTGGCGCTGCTGGTCGTCGTGCTGCAAACGCTCGACCTGCTGGGCGAGTCAGGCGATATCCTGGCCTATGCCGGTAACGGCGATGCGCAGCTGTGGCATTATGTCGGCCTTCGCATACCGCAGATCATAGCGCGCTTCCTGCCCTTCTCCGTTCTTCTGGGCACGCTCATCATGCTTGCGGGCATGAACCAGAATAGCGAGATCGTATCGATGAAGGCGGCGGGCCTGTCCGCGCACCAGATATTGGCGCCACTGATCGCCTCCGCACTCGGCGTCGCCATCATAAGCTATGCTTTCAACGAACGCGTGGTAGCCCGCGCAACGGCTTCGCTCAGCGCTTGGCAGGCCGTTGATTACGGCCCCATTCCCGCAGACAGCGGCGTAAAGTCAAATCCCTGGGTCCGTGACGGCAACAACCTCGTCACCGCCGCGATCGTCGCGGGTCGAGGCAATAATGTGCAGCTACGCAAGGTCGAGATTTTCAACCGTGTTAACAATAGCCTGACGACCATCGTCCAAGCTCCGCGCGGCCATTATGACGCGGCGAGCAAGAGTTGGTTGCTGGAGGATGCGCGCCAGTTCGACGTTGCGCGCGGCACGGAACGGCAGGTTGGCACCGTCCGCTTCGGCCATGCGATCCGGCCCGACCAGTTTACCCTGGCAAAGGTCGATCCTGACGCCCTGACTTTCTCGGAACTACGCGCCGCCATCGCCGACCTGCGCGACGCCGGACGTCCAACCGCCGAACTGGAAGGCAGCCTGTGGCACAAGCTGTCCGGCCCGCTTTCGGCCCTGCTGATGCCGATCCTGGGGTCCGTCGCCGCCTTCGGCCTTGCTCGCTCGGGCCAATTGTTCGTGCGCGCAGTGCTGGGGATGGCACTTGGCTTCGCCTATTTCGTCGCGGACAATTTCTCGCTCGCCATGGGCAATCTCGGCGCCTACCCACCCATCCTCGCGGCATGGGCGCCCTTCTTCCTGTTCCTGCTCGTGGGCGAAACAGTCCTCTTCAGAACGGAAGAATAGGCGTCACCCTCATCCGTCATCCCAGCGTTGAAATGAGGCGCGTGACTCATTTCAACTGGGATCTCAGGCCCAACGCGACGGCTTAACGCCGAACCATAGTACTGCGCGCAATCTTCCCCACCAGCGGCCACATGCCCGCATAATTGCCGCGATGATAAGGCGACTCCTCGCCCAAGGCCGCGATCAACCGCGCATGCGCCTTGCCCAGCGCATGATAAGGCACACTCGGTAACAGGTGATGCAGCGCATGATAGCGCAGCCCCACCGGCGCCCAGATCGCGGCCAGCGGCGAAGGCGGCGGCACATTCACCGAATCCAGATATTGCGCCGTCACCGTCATCGCATCGCCCTCATTCTCCCAAAGGTGCGCGACCAGCGTGCGAAGCTGGTTGATGACGGTCATGCCCGAATGCACAGCCATATAGACGAGCAAAGGCTTCCATCCAAAAACGAACACGCTGGCGACCAGGGCAAGCGCAAACAGCAAAGCGCCCGCCTCCTGCCAAAGCCAGCGGCGGCGAAACTCCCCTTCCGGCGCCCGGCGGCGATAGGCGGGGTTGATCGACAGCGCCGAAAATTCGGCGACGACCTTGCGCCGTAGCGCGGGCACGAAGAGGCTGAGCGGCGCCAACACGCCATAGCGCAGGATCAGACCCACGGGCGCCAGCGACGCGATCAGGATGAACAAAGGCAGCGACCATGGCTTCATCAACGCCAGCGGCAGATATTCCGGATCGTTCGCCGTGCCGTAGCGGGTGCGCGCATGATGCTGCGTATGCACATCCTCATACATGAAGGACGGGATCATCAGCGGAATGCCGACCAGCAGGTTCCAGCCCAGCCGGAAACCGGGAAGCGCGTCCCTGCGGATATGCGTCAGCTCATGGATGAAGCTCGCCGCGCGATAAAGCGCCAGCATCGCCACCAATCCGCACAATAGCGCCAATGCGACACTGTTCGCCACGATCGCCCCAGCGAGCGCCGCATAGCCGATCAGCGCCGACGCCAGCAGGTCCGGCCAGTAAATTCTCGGGTTCGCCACCGCAAATTCGCGCGACAGTTCCGCTGCGGCGCGCAGCATCGCCGCGTCATCCGGAATCGAGGCGCGCTTGACGGCCGCGCCCGCTATGATGGGATCATGCACAGTCATGCAGGCGCTCCTAAATGGTAAATGCGCTGAAATCGTGGCAGCGGCATGACAGCTTCGCCTTGGTACGTCATCAGGCGCGCACCGGATTGACAATGTCGTAACAAGCGCCGAACTGCTCCGGTCCTTTAGCGAAAGCTCTGCCGTGGCTACTCCGAATCTGGTAATAACCCCCGTCACTTCCAAGGCCGACAAAAAGGCGTTCGTGGACTTGCCATGGCGCCTGTACGCCAATGACCCCAACTGGGTGCCGCCGCTCAAGAGCGAAGTTTACGGTGTCATAGAGCCCAGCAAGAACCCCTATTTCGGCCATGCCGAGGCGCAATATTTCCTGGCCCGTCGCGATGGCCGGGTCGTCGGCCGCATCTCCGCCCATATCGATCATCTCGCGCTCGCCCAGCCGGTTGAACAGGGCATGGGTCCGGGCACCGGCAATTTCGGCTTTTTCGAAGCGGAGGACCCCGAAACCGGAAAGGCGCTGATCGAAGCGGCGGAAAGCTGGCTCCGCGCCAAGGGCATGACCCGCGTGTTAGGCCCCATTTCCCTCTCGATCTGGGAAGAACCGGGCCTTTTGATCGAAGGCCATGACCATCCCCCCACAGTGATGATGGGCCACAACAGCCCCGCTTATCAGGCGATGATCGAGGGCGCGGGCTACCAGCCCGTCAAGCAGCTCAAGACGTACGAACTCGACATCACCAACCCCTTCCCACCCCTCATCCAGCGGATCGTCTCGTCCGGCGAAAAGAGCGACCGCATCCGCATCCGCCAGGTCGACAAGTCGAAATTCGACGCCGAGGCGGCCATCCTGCTCGGCATCCTCAACGACGCCTGGGGCAGGAATTGGGGTTTCGTCCCGATCACCGACGCCGAAGTCGCGCATACCGGCAAGAAGCTGAAGCCCATTGTGTTCGAAGACCTGATCATGATCGCCGAACTCGACGGCGAGCCGGTCGCCTTCATGATGACCCTGCCCGACCTCAACGAAGCGACCGCGCCATTGAACGGCTCCCTGCTCCCCTTCGGCTGGGCCAAGCTCCTCTGGTGGCTGCGCAAACCGCAAGTCCGCACCATGCGCGTACCGCTGATGGGCGTGGTCCAGAGGCTCCAATCCTCCCGCCTTGCCAGCCAGCTCGCCTTCATGATGATCGAATATATCCGCCGCAACGCCGTCAGCCGCTATGGCGCAACGCGGGGTGAGCTCGGCTGGGTGCTCGACGACAATCAGGGGATGAACGCCATCGCAGATGCCATCGATGGCAAGGTGAACAAGATCTACCAGATCTACGAAAAGAACCTCGCCTGAAAGCCTAACCCGGCACCGCCACATCAATAGCGCCCGCGGCAACCTTGACCGTTGCGGGCGTCCTCGCGACCACCTCGCCATCGATCGAAATGCGCTGCCTAGGCTGCGTCTCGATCCGAAAAGACTGGCCCCGAAACTCCTCCGTCTGCGCATCCCTGTCGCGCAGCTTGAAGAATTTAGCGTACCAGTCCCACGCCAGCCGCGCATGGCTGCGCCCCACCACCGCCTGAACCACGATCTCGCCGCTATCCACGTCGGCACGATCGGACAGTTCGACCCCGCCATGATAAGGTCCGTTCAATATCCGCACTTCGGTCGACCACATCCGCCGCTCGGCCTGGCCGTCATCGATCATCAACCGGAACGCCCGAAACCCGACCGAACATTTTACCGCCCAGATCAGATAACCGATCCGCCCCAGATAGCGCTTCAGCTTGTGCGGCACCGTTTTCCCGATCATCGGCGACAGCCCCAGCGACGCCGCGTTGACGAAATAATCGTGATCGATCATCCCCAGGTCAATGCGCCGCCGCCTGCCCTGCGCGATCACCTGCACGGCCCCATCCAGATCCAACGGAATACCAAGCGTCCGCGCAAAGCTGTTGGCCGTGCCAAGCGGCAACACGCCAAAGACGCAATCCTTCCCCACCAGCTCATCCACCGTCCCGGACAATGACCCATCACCGCCGCCCACGATGACCATCGGCGCACCATTGCTCACCGCCTCGCGTACCGTCTCCTGCAATCGCTCGGGATCGCGCACCGCATGGGCCGCAATCAAGCGCACCCCCGCCGCCTCCAGCTTCTCGCGCGCCTCTTCAAAAAGCGCCTCTCCCTTCCGGCTGTGAACATTGACGATCAGCGCCGCATCGCGCGGCAGGGAGTTCGTTTCCATGCCCCAACAACTCGCCAGAACCCCATCGGCTCCTCACCGCAACAAATCCGCGTGAACAGTCGTTGGAAAGCCATGGCTCGCATCGCTCACCTGTCCGACATCCATTTCGGCGCCAACGATCCCAAAATAGTATCCGCCACCGAAGCCTGGCTGGAACGCAGCCAGCCCGACCTGGTCATCATCAGCGGCGATTTCACGCAGCGCGCCCGCGTCGATCAGTTCCGCGCCGCCTCCGCCTGGCTCAATCGGCTACGCGCGGCGGGCATGCGCCTGCTCGTCATTCCGGGCAATCATGACGTGCCGCTCTATGACGTGGTCCGCCGTTTCGCCGCCCCCCTGGAACGCTACAAACGCTATATCAGCAATGAGCTTTGCCCCTGGTATGAGGATGAAAAGGTCGCGATCCTGGGCATCAACACGGCCCGTTCGCTGACGATCAAGGACGGGCGCATCAACCATGACCAGATGAAGATGATCGAAGAGCGCTTCGCCCCGGTCGCACCGGAAAAGACGCGCATCCTCGTCACTCACCACCCCCTGTTCGCCATGCCCATCGGCAAGGGCGGAGAGCTGAGCGAAGCGGTCGGCCGCCATGATGACGCGGTCGAAGCCGCAGCCGCAGCCGGAATCCACATCGCCCTCGCAGGCCATTTCCACCGCACCTATGCCGAAGCAGCGCAGAAGATGGTCGCCGACGCAGGCGGAGCGCTGGTCATTCAAGCAGGCACCGCGACATCGACCCGCCTGCGCAACGCCGAACCGCAAAGCTTCAACTGGCTCCACGTCCACCGCAATGACCGGATCGAGTTGCAAGTCATTGTCTGGGACGGCGCCAGCTTTCAACGCGGCCATCATGTCGAATATAGCCGGGACGCCGCCGGATGGCAGGCACATGAGCTGGACGACCCGACCGCTCGCCCCGGCATCCGCGTGGCGCAAGCCGCCCGCGCCTGAGCGCCCGACGCTGATCAGGCGAATGCAGGGGCAGCCAGCCCCAACGCATGATCGCGGATCGCGACCGGCCAATCCGCACACAGTTCCTCGAACGCAGCCTGATCCCTCGCATACAGCGCGCGAATGGCCGCTTCATAACCGGGCCGGTCCCCTGCCATCACCGTCAGGAAATGATAGGCGGCGTCCATGGCGACGCGCGGCGTTATCAATCCTTCTGAAGCCTTTCGCGCCTGCTCCACCAATTGTCGCAACGTCGCCGACGCTCCGCCGGGCTGAGCCGCCAGCCATTCCCAATGACGCGGCAACAGCGTGATCTCCCTCGACTGCACGCCCATTTTCGGCCGCCCTCGCCCCCGTTGCTCCTGATCGGCGGAAGCATGGAGGTCGATATCGACCTGGCGCCCGGTCATGTCATCGAACAGCAGGACGCCTTGCGCATCGTCGGCCATGGCCTTCAGCGCCCGCCGCATTTCCCCTTCGTCGCCAGCGGCGACCACATGTTCACCCGCAAAGGCCGTAAAACGCCGTGTCACATCGAATCTCCTTCGACGCGACAAATATTACCCGGATAATATAGAGTCAATTATTCCCGGGTAATATTACGCGCTCAGTTCAACCCATGTCGGCGCATGGTCGCTCGCCTTCTCCCGTCCGCGAAAATCCTTGTCCACCTGTGCGTCGATCAGGCGATCGGCCGCCGCCGGGCTCAGCAGCAGATGATCGATCCGGAAACCGGCGTCACGCGGCCAGGCGTTCATCTGATAGTCCCAATAGGTCCATACCCCGCCCGCCGGATGGCGGCTGGCAATCGCGTCGGTCCATCCGTCGCCCAGCAAACGGCGATAAGCGGCGCGGCTTTCCGGCTGCATCAGCGCGTCGTCGGCCATGGCCTTGACCGAATAGACGTCCCGATCGCGCGGAATGACATTATAATCGCCAGCAAGAATGGCGGGCACTTCCTCTGCCCAAATCTCCGCCGCCCGGTCGCGCAGACGCTTCATCCAGCGCAGCTTGTAATCGAATTTCGGCCCCGGCTGCGGATTGCCATTGGGCAGGTAGATGCTGGCGACCCGAACGCCCTTCACATCGGCTTCGATATAGCGGCTATGCTCGTCCTCGGGCTCGCCCTCCAACCCCCGGCGTACCTCGACCGGCGTCTCGCCGCGCGCCAGAATGGCAACGCCGTTAAAGCCCTTCTGCCCGTGCCAGATCGCCCCATAGCCGACATCCTCAATGTCCTTCAGCGGGAATGTCTCGTCCGAAGTCTTGATTTCCTGAAGGCAGGCGACATCCGGCTGCGTCTCGCTCAGCCATTCCAGCAGGCGGGGCAGGCGCGCCTTGATGCCGTTGATGTTGAAGGTCGCGATGCGCATGGGGCTTTTCTCCTCCCGCGCATCCCTAAAGAGAATAGCCCCCCTTATACAAGGGACAGACAGCCGGTGATTAGCGCTTGGTGGTGCAATTCTTCAGCACCGTTCGCCCTAAGCCTGTCGAAGGGCTCTACTTCTCTTCAAGAAGAAGCGGGCTTCGACAAGCTCAGCCCGAACGGGTGAAAGCGTCAAAAGCGAACAAAAGCCCAGCCCGTGCTTAAATCGAAAAGCTCGACCCGCAACCGCAACCAGCGGTGGCATTCGGGTTCGTCACCTTGAACGCCGATCCGCCGAGGTCGGAAACAAAATCAACGGCAGCACCCCGCACCAGGTCCAGGCTGACGTCATCGACGACCAGCGTCACGCCATCCCGCTCCACGGCCAGATCCTCCGCCTCCACCGCATCGGCGAGGCCAAAGCGGTACTGAAAGCCCGAACATCCGCCACCCTCCACGGCCAGTCGCAGGATCGCGGGCTTGCCTTGCTTGGCGGCAATCGCAGCCACGCGGGCAGCGGCGGAAGGGGTAAGGTCAATGTCAGCCATGGCGCCTAGATAAGATCAAGCAAAAGGCCCGGCAACCCATCGGAGCCGAGCCTTTGCAAAGGATAAGCGGCGTAGCGCGGATTATTCCGCGTCATGCTCCTGCGCTTTCGTCGGGCCACCCATGGCAATGGGCGGCTTCGTGTTCATCGCTACGAGAACATCGGGACCGACGACGAACGGCATCGGGTTGATCGCCTGGCCGTCCACGCGGACTTCATAATGAAGGTGGCTGCCGGTCGAACGCCCGGTCGATCCCATCAGGCCGATCAACTGGCCGCGATGCACATAGCTGTTGGGGGCCGCGATCAGCTTCGACATATGGCCGTAACGGGTCTCAAGACCGCCGCCATGGGAAATCTGCACCAGATTGCCGTAACCGCTTGCCCAACCGGCGCGGCTGACGATGCCGTCTGCCGTGGCGTAAACCGGGGTGCCGACGGGTCCGGGAATATCGATACCCTTGTGCATCCGCGCGCCGCCGTTGAACGGGTCGGAACGAACGCCAAAGTTGGAGGTCAGCGACAGTCTTTCGACAGGCCGACCGGTCGGAATATTGTTGCTGGCCGCCTTTACGCCGCCATCCAGCCGCTGAAGGCTGGAGAAAAGATTGGAAAAGCCGATATCTGCCGGGCCAAGCGCGCTGGTATTGATTTCAGTCGCATCGCCATAAGGATCGTCGGCGACAGGCTTGGCCTGCGCAGGCATCGCTGCGCACAATGCGCTCACTACGCCTATAGCCCCAATGGATTTACACGCAGACAGGAACCATCGCGCGCTACGCGCATTATTCGAACGAAGAAACAACATGCCGACCCCGACTTATCCTCCGGAGGCTTTTTGAGCCTCTCGGCGCTCCCCGTGTTGACCAAATGCGACCTAAATCGCCACCCGCGTCATCAAAAGGACATTTCCCGCTTCATTGTGCAAGCGCGCCGTAAAAATCCAGCGTTAAACCGGCTTGTCGACGCGCCGAGTCGTTGAACGGCGGTTTCAGCGCCCCGCGAAAATGGCGTTTTACAAGGATTTGGTAATGATTTGCGGGGGTCAGCCCCTCTCGGTTCGCCGCATGACCAAACCAACTTGTCCCGGCTCTAACGTGGCAAATCTCATCTGTCATAATGCGGCGCAACATGCGCGCGGATGCTTTGTCCCCCACCCCTTCGAACCGCACGATCGTGGCGGGCGTGATGTCCAGCGCCCGCGCTTCCAGCACCATGGGAACGATGGCTAGCCGCGCCATGGCATCCCCTGCGGTTTCGGTAGCGGCCTGCCACAGCCCGTCATGGGCAGGCAGTTGGCCATAAGAGCTTCCCATTTGCCGCAGACGCCGGTCCAGCAGCGCGAAATGCATCGCCTCTTCGGCGCCTACCTGCATCCAGTCATCGACGAAGGCTTGCGGAAACTCGCTCCCGAACCGGCCGATCAGGTCGAAGGCAAGGTCGATCGCGACGAACTCGATATGCGCCAAGGCATGCAGCATGGCGATCCGCGCCCGGTCAGAACCGATCTTGCCGCGCTTGGGCATCTGATTGGCGGGAAGCAGGGCGGGAGCGTCGGGCCGCGCAGGCGTGTCGGGCATCGCGGCATCAAACTGATGCGCCAACCGGCCCTGCCTCCAGGCACGGGCCACCGCGCGCGCAGCCATCAGCTTGTCCCGTGGCTCCGGCATCATTAACACATGAGCGCAGGCCTGCCCCACGCTCTCAATCTCGACCGGCAAATTCAAAGCGCCTTCACGGCCTCCAGAACTTCGGCAGCATGGCCCTTCACCTTCACCTTGGGCCAGACGCGCAAAATCTTGCCCGTTCCATCGGCAAGGAAGGTCGCCCGCTCGATCCCCATATATTTCCGGCCATAAAGCGACTTTTCGACCCAAGTGCCGAACGCCTCGCACGCCTCACCCGGCTCGTCGGATGCGAGCGTCACGTTCAGGCCGTATTTTTCCGCGAATTTCTTGAGCTTCGCAGGCTTGTCCTTGGAAATGCCGACCACCGGCACACCCAATGCCGCATAGTCACCCGCCAACTCGGTGAAGTCCTTGGCCTCATTGGTGCAGCCGGGCGTATCGGCCTTGGGGTAGAAATAGACGACGACCGGCTTCCCCTTGAACCGATCCAATGTGAAGTCGACGCCATCGGCATCCTTCAACGTCACGCTCGGCAGGGCATCACCGGCTTCCAGCATCTTCTTCCTCCGAATAGGGCGCGGACAGCGCTGCCCAGGCATCGCTCACCCTTTGCCGGGCCTGCGCATAGCTTTCAAGCAGCGCGTCCCAGCTTTCGACACCACATGCCCGTGCAACGACCGGCCGGGTGGCCTCCGGCGGCTCGGTCGATTTGGGCGAAACCAGCCGCGACACGATCAGGAAACGCGTGATCAGGTCATGCGCATCGATCAGGTCTGCTGGAAGATGACCCGCCTCGACCAGCTCATCCAAAGCGGCGCGCAAATCCGGGCTGAAGGCCATATTATGCTTGAACTGCGACACGTGGATCAGGAACTCCAGATCGACCAGCCCCCCCGGCACCAGCTTGACGTCCAACTCACTGGCAGGCGGCTTGTGCGCGGCGATATCCCGGCGCATCTTCACCGCCTGACGCGCCAGCTCCGGGAAATCGCGCGGCCGTTCCAAAGTCTCGGCCAATATCGCGCTCAACGCCGCCCGGCCGCTATCCGACCCGAAAACCGGCCGCGCGCGCGTCAGCGCCAGATGTTCCCAAGTCCACGCCTCCTCGCGCTGATATTTGGCAAAGCTGTCCAGACTGACCGCCAGCAACCCCTGCGCGCCCGACGGCCGCAACCGCGTATCCACTTCATAAAGCGGCCCCGCGGCCGTCTGCACCGATAACGCATTGGTTATGCGTTGCCCCAGCCGGTTGAAATATTGCGTAGCCCCCAACGGCTTTCTTCCATCGGATTCCTTCATGAAATCGCCGGAAAAAAGAAAAACCAGATCCAGATCCGAAGCATGCGTCAAAACGCCGCCGCCCAACCGGCCAAGCGCAAGGATAAGCATCTCGCCACCCTGCACCCGCCCATGCACCGTTTCGAATTCCCGAACGGTCGCACTCGCCAACGCCTCGATCGCCGCCTCAGCCACCCGCGAATAACCACGCCCTGCTTCCAGCGGATCGCCACCGCGAATGATCTGCGCACCCAGCGCAAAGCGCCGATCATTAACCCGCTGCCGCACCCGGTCCAGCAGCGCCTGATAATCCTCCCCCGCTTCCAATTGCGCGAACTGTTCCGCAAGTTGCTCCACGGCAGGCGGCGGATCAAAAGCGGACGTATCGATCAGCCCATCGAGCAGTTCGGCCCGCCGTCCCAGCGCATCCGCCAGCGTCGGCGCATGACTGAGCAACTCCGCCATCAGCTCTGCAAGCCCCGGCCGCGCGGCAAGCAGCTTGAAGAAGTTGATGGCGCTCGGCAGCCTGCCGATCAGGTCATCAAGGCGGTTCAGCGCCCGCACCGGATCGGGCGCCGCCGCCAATGTGCGCATCAACCCCGGCAGCAAATCTTCCAGCGCTTCCCGCGAAGCCGTGCTGCGCAACGCCCTGATGCTGCCCGTGCGCCAGCGAGCGATCCGCGCAACCGGAGCCTGCGGATCAACAAAACCCATTTCCGCCAGCTGCGCCGCCAGCCGGTCTTCATCATGCGAAAGCGACTCTGATTTTTCAGCAGGCGTCAACTGGTCGTAATTGGCCCCCACCCATTCCACCTTCGGGCGCAGCAGCTCGATCAGTTCCGCGCCATTCTCCAGTCCATGCAGCCGCGCGACATTGTCCATGGCGTCTGCGGTCTTGGGCAGCTCATGCGTTTGCCGATCCTCGACCATCTGCAACCGATGCTCGATCGTGCGGAACAGCACATAGGCTTCGTCCAGCTTGCGCGAGACTTCCGGATCGAAGACCCCTGCCGCCGCCAGCGCTCGAAGCGCTTCGCGCGTATTGCCCGATCTTAGCGCCGGATCGCGCCCACCATGTATCAATTGATGGGTCTGCGCGAAAAACTCGACTTCCCGAATGCCGCCGCGTCCCCGTTTCAGATCATAGCCCGGCCCGAAAGCCTGACCCTGCGCATAATGGTCGCGGATTCGTCGCGATATGTCGGTGATCGCGTCGATCGCACCGAAATCCAGGCTCCGCCGCCAGACGAAAGGACGAATCTGCTGCATGAAATAATCGCCCAGGCCAAGGTCGCCGGCCGCAGGGCGCGCGCGGACGAAAGCGGCCTGCTCCCATCCCATCGCCGTCGATTCATAATAGCCGATCGCCGCCTCGACCGGCAGCGCAATGGGCGTGGCTTCGGGAGAGGGACGCAGCCGTAAATCCACACGAAAGACGTAGCCATCACCGTCCCGCGCATTCAAAAGCTCGCTCACTCGCCTGCCGATCCGCACTGCCGCATCAGCCGGGTCTTCCCGCTCCCCATGCGGCAGGGTCGTCGGATCATAGAGCAGGATGGGGTCTATATCGGACGAGTAATTCAACTCGCGGCTGCCATGCTTGCCCAATGCCAGCACGACAAATCCCTTCGGCTCCACACCCGGATACCGCTCGGCAAAGGTAGCGCGCAGTGCTTCTTCCAAAGCCTGATCAGCAAAATCCGACAAGGTGCGCGTCACCCGGTCCAGGTCCCAGGCGCCCGACAGATCCGCCGCCGCCGTGACCAGCGATAATGCGCCCTTCCGCCGCCGCAGGGACCTGGCGATTCCCTCATCCGCGTCCGATACGTTTTGGGCCGCCTTCAGCGCCGCTTCGACGTCTCCACCTTCGAGCAGGTCAATCACTTCGGGAAACCTGTCCATCTGTCTGGCGAGGAAAGGCGAATGCGCACGCATCCGCGCCATTGCCGCCGTCCAGTCCACCACCGCAATCTCTCCTGTCATACCGCCGCTATCGCCCGAGCCTCAAATGAATGCCAGAAACTTTTCCCGTTGCCGCCCGTTGTAGAAACATGGAAATGCAGCGTAAATCAGTGAGCCGATCTGGCAACGGGCGGAAGACGACTGATCGCAAATTCCTGACAGTTGGCGTCCCTCAGCCCTATGAAGGCATCGGCAACGCGCTGCAGTCTACCTTCCGCGCCAAGCGTGATAGCTTGCCATCGGACATGATGGACCTGCTGAAAAAACTCGACCGAAATTAGAACGGCTGCGCAGGATTTTATTTACCGAAAGCCACTAGAAGCAGCGCGTCTTTGGTTCAGGATGTGCCTGCATGCTCTACAAGGCTTTCGCCGCCATCACGTTGGTCAGCGCCCCAATAATCGTTCTGCTGGTTCAGGGCATCACGCCGCACCCTTCGGCGACACCCTCAGTTCCGGTGGTTCAACCCATGGTTCCGCAGTTCCCCGTTCAACAGCCTTTGCCCACCCAACAATCTGTCGTAGCGCCAGTGCCGATGGAGCAGGCCCCTCCTGCCGTACCCTTTGGCCAGCCCATGCCGGAAGCGGGCAAGCCATTCCTCGCACCGGGCAACGGCCTTCCCGGTGAAGCGCCGACCGGCACGGGCGAGGCCGGCAACAGCAATACGGCAACAAGTTCGGAAGCCCGCCCCCTCTGACAGCCTAAGGCGCTTTTTAGCCCGCCGCCCCGGCAAAGGTATCGCATTGCGCAGGGTCACCACTGTCCAGCCCCCTCCGCAGCCAGGTCACCCGCTGCTCGCTTGAACCATGGGTGAAGCTTTCCGGCACGGGACGCCGTCCCGCCGCCTTTTGCAATGTATCATCGCCAATGGATTGCGCGGCGGTCATGCCTTCTTCCAGATCGCCCGCTTCCATCAGGCCCGTGCGTTTCGCCCACACGCCTGCATAGCAGTCCGCCTGTAACTCGACGCGCACTTGCAGGGCATTGCCTTGCTCTTCACCCACACTGCGCTGGCGCTGTTGCACCTGTCCCAAAGTGCCTTCCAGATCCTGCACATGATGCCCGACCTCATGGGCGATCACATAGGCCTGGGCAAAGTCACCCGGCGCGCCAAAGCGCTGGCGTAGTTCATTGAAAAAATCGGTGTCCAGATACACCTTCTTGTCATTGGGGCAGTAAAATGGACCCATCGCGCTTTGCGCGGCGCCGCAACCCGACGCGCCAGCCTGCGAGTAAAAAGACAGGACTGTCGGCTGATATTGCTGCCCCGATTGCTGGAAAATCTGGCCCCACACCTTCTCCGTCGATCCCAGGACCTTCAACGACCAATGCTGAATTTCCGACAATTTCTGCGGATCGCGACTGACGGACACATCCTGCTGCACGCCGCCTCCGCCACCGACCAGGCTCAGCGGATTGACCCCCATCACCATCAGGATGATGAGCGCGACGACGATCCCACCGCAACCAAAACGGCTGCCGATAAATGGCAACAGCATGCCAAGGCCACCGCCCAGCCCGCCACCAAAGCCGCCACGGCCGCTTTGCACCTCGAAATTGGAGCTTTCTCGTTCGTCGTCCAGCCGCATGACGCCCTCTCTTTCATCCCATGCCTATCCGATCAGCGTGAAGGTTGGAACGGCTGCGATATGGAGTTGGTTGCTTTCAGCTTATCGGATTGTTGCAGCACATTAAGTTGGCACCCGCGCGCTAGTCGTTATATTGCACTGCGACATGGCCGATATCGATCCTTCCATTCCGCGCCGGGCGAGCACGCCGCTCCCCTTGCCCCACGATGTTGCGCTGCTGCTTCAGGGTGGTGGCGCCCTTGGGTCTTTCCAGGCTGGGGTTTATCAGCGCCTCGATGAACTTGGCATCGACGTCAGCTGGGTCGCGGGCATTTCGATCGGCGCGGTTAACGCCGCGATCATAGCGGGCAATCCACCGCACCGCCGCATCAGCAGGATGAAGAAATTCTGGCTGACGGTTTCCGGCGGCCTTCCCAATATCGTCCTGCCCGAAATCGATCATATTCGTGAAGCGGCGCATTTGATGGCGGCGGGAGCCGTTGCGACATTCGGCGTGCCCGGCATGTTCCGCCCTCGCCTCTGGCCATCCGTGATGATGCCCGAAGGCACGCCGGGGGCGATCAGCTTCTATGACAGCGCGCCCCTCAAGGAAACGCTCGACGCCTGTGTGGATTGGGACCTTCTGAACGACGGCCCTGTTCGCCTTTCGGTCGGAGCGGTGGATGTAGAGAGCGGCAACTTCGCTTATTGGGACACGCGAGGCCCTGACGGACGGACCCGCATCGACGCGCGCCACATCATGGCTTCGGGTGCGCTCCCCCCCGGTTTGCCCCCGGTCGAAATAGATGGGCGGCATTATTGGGACGGCGGTCTCGTTTCCAACACGCCCTTAGCTCACGTGCTGGAACATCAAAATGACGACATGCTCGTCTTTCAGGTCGACCTTTTCCCCGCCGAAGGTCCGATGCCGCGCCAGATGACGGACGTCTATTCCCGCGCCAAGGACATTCAATATTCCAGCCGGACGCGTCAGGTCACCGATCAATATCTACGCCTGCGCCGCGAGCATAAGGCGATCAAGGCGCTGCTCGACAAATTGCCGCCGGACCTCAAAGACGACGCCGACGCCCAGCGCCTGCGCGAATATCTCGACCGTGGCTCGGTCAACATCGTCCACCTCATCTACCGCAGTCGCGCCTGGGAAAGTGGCGCCCGCGACTTTGAATTTTCCCGTTCCACCATGCTGGATCATTGGAGCCAGGGCCGCGACGCCGTCGAAGAAGTGATGCAC
Organism: Sphingobium sp. TomTYG75; assembly: GCF_054771635.1. Taxonomy (NCBI): domain Bacteria; kingdom Pseudomonadati; phylum Pseudomonadota; class Alphaproteobacteria; order Sphingomonadales; family Sphingobiaceae; genus Sphingobium; species Sphingobium sp. TomTYG75. The sequence goes on from NZ_BSRE01000001.1 coordinate 496,736, forward strand.
AAGGGCGACCTTATCGCCCGCAACATCACGAACGGTAAAAGCGCCACCTTCGACCTCCAGGCCCCCGATACTCTCAAGGAGAAGAACGCATGACCAAGTCCCTCGCCGGAAAGACAGCGCTGATCACGGGCTCCACCTCCGGCATCGGCCTTGCTTATGCGAAGACCCTCGCGGCCGAGGGCGCGAACATCGTCATCAACGGCTTCGGCGACAGCGCTGCGATCGAACAGGAACGGCAGGCGTTGGAGCAGGCGAGTGGCGCCAAGGCCCTCTACAGCGGGCACGATCTCACCAAGGCCACCGAGATCGAAGCGATGATGCAGGAAGCGGCCAGTGCTTTTGGCGGCGTCGATATCCTCATCAACAATGCGGGCATGCAGCATGTCGCCCCGGTCGAGGATTTCCCGGTCGACAAATGGGACCTCATCATCGCGCTCAATCTGACCAGCGCCTTCCACACGTCCCGCCTTGCCATCCCCTATATGAAGTCGAAAAAGTGGGGACGCATCATCCAGACGGCCAGCGCCCATTCGCTTACAGCTTCTCCCTTCAAGAGCGCCTATGTGACCGCCAAGCACGGCCTTGCCGGGTTCACCAAGACGCTGGGCCTCGAACTCGCCACGTTCGGTATCACCGCCAACTGCATCTCACCGGGCTATGTCTGGACGCCGCTGGTCGAGAACCAGATTCCCGACACTATGAAAGCGCGGAACATGACGCGCGAGCAGGTGATGAATGATGTGCTGCTCGCTGGACAGCCGACCAAGCAATTCGTGACCGTGGATCAGGTTGCCGCCATGGCGCTCTTCCTGTGCAGTGATGCGGCGGCCAATATCACGGGCGCCAACATGAGTATCGACGGCGGCTGGACTGCCCAATAAGAGCGCGTTGCAATTTTACCACGCAAGGACAGGATGTACGGCGTCGGCGTCGAAGTCGGCCCGAAGGACATTGGCCTTGGCGGCATCACCGGCAAGAGCGGCATTCGCCTCCGCTTCCAGACTGAAACCTATGATTTCGACAGCTTCCGTCCGACCGCGGGTGTGATCTTCCACTTCTGATCCTGTCGCGACGGATCGTGACAGGCGCTCGTCCTTCAATGGACGGGTGCCTTTTCATATCTGCCACTTTCCTTGCGCCGCCAAATCTTCCTATGCTCCCGTCCAACAGGGAGAATAGCCGATGCGTCACGCGTTCAAGCTCATCATGGCCGCCGCCACTCTTTCGTCTGCCGCCACGGCACAGACTGGTGCCGCTCCTGCATCTCCAGTTCCACAGGCACAGGAGATAGCCGCCCAGATCGATCGCGACATGAGCGACCTCATGACGCTTTACCGCGATCTCCATGCCCATCCCGAACTGTCGGAGCAGGAAACAGCGACCGCCGCAAAGCTCGCCCGCCGCCTTAAGGCGATGAAGTTCGAAGTCACCGAAAAGGTGGGCGGCACAGGCGTCGTCGCGGTCATGAAAAATGGCGAGGGACCGGTTCTCCTCATCCGCGCAGACATGGATGGCCTACCAGTCACGGAGCAGACTGGCCTCCCCTTCGCCTCGAAAGTTCGCACCAAGACGGCTGAAGGCATTGAAACCGGCGTCATGCACGCCTGCGGCCACGACACACACATGACCGCCTTCATCGAAACAGCCCAGTTGCTGTCATCGAGGAAGGACCGCTGGCGCGGCACGCTGGTCATGATCCTCCAGCCAGCCGAGGAAGTCGGCCGGGGCGCGCGCATGATGCTGGACGATGGTCTCTACACCCACTTCCCCCGTCCCACGCATGCCATCGCCTTCCATGACGCCGCCAATCTTCCGGCGGGCACGATCGGTTATACCCCCGGCTATGCGCTCGCCAATGTAGACAGCGTGGACATAGTCGTTCGAGGCACCGGCGGTCATGGCGCCTATCCTCAAACGACAAAAGACCCCATAGTGCTGGGCGCCCGCATCGTCGGAGCTCTTCAGACCCTCATCAGCCGTGAACAGGACCCTCTGGACCCCGCAGTCGTCACGGTCGGCAGCTTCATCGGCGGCGCGAAGCATAATATCATCCCTGACGAGGCAAAGCTGCTTCTCACCGTCCGCAGCTATTCCGACGAGAATCGCGAACGGCTGATCCACGGCATCGAACGCGTCGCGCGCGGCGAGGCAATCGCGGCGGGCATTCCCGACGATCGGATGCCGATTGTCTCGGTAAAGGATGAATTCACGCCCGCCGCCTACAATCCGCCAGCCTTCGCCAACGAAATGGCCGGACTGCTCAAAACGCATTTCCCCGAAGGACGCGTCATCGAGACGAAACCATCTATGGGAGGCGAGGATTTCGGCCGCTATTACCGGGCTGACAAAAGCATCAACAGCTTCATCTTCTGGGTCGGAGGGGTTCCCGCCGATCAAATGACAAAAGCTGCCGCTGGCCGGCTCACCCTTCCATCTCTTCACAGCCCCTTCTGGGCGCCGGAGGCCGACAAGGTCATCGCCACGGCAAGCGAGGCCATGACGGTGCTCGCGTTGAACATATTGGAGCGGTGAGCCGCAGCAATCCCACTGTTCCCCCTGTCCCAACAGGATTCATGGCATGACGGCAATCATCAGGACGGCTCTTGAGGACGATGCGCCTCACCTCGCGGCGATCTACGCCCCTTATGTTTTGGACACCGTAATCTCGTTCGAAAGCGTGCCACCAGACGCTCAGGAATTCAGCGTTCGGATGGCTGATTGCTTAAAATATTACCCATGGCTGATCGCGGAGGTGGATGGTCGGATAGTGGGATATGCCTATGCCGGACCCCATAGCGGCCGGGCGGCTTATGATTGGTCGGCGAATATCTCCGTCTATCTGACGGCTGATCATCATCGTCGCGGGATCGGGAGGCGTCTCTATGACATATTGATCCACATATTGCGGCATCAGGGCTATCACAGCCTCTTCGCGGGCATCACCCTTCCGAACAGCGCCAGCGTGGCGATTCACACGGCGTTGGGCATGAAAGAGGTGGGCATCTACCGAGAAGTCGGCTTCAAATTCGGTCAATGGCATGACGTGATGTGGATGGGGATGGCGATTTCCGCCTCTACCGAACCTTCCGAAAAGCCGACGCCTTTTCCCTTACTCGGCGATCTTCAGAACATTGTTCCCGGCCTACAGGTTACGGCCAGGCGCTAGGCGGGCCGGTGCCCTTTGCGCCACTTCGTCAGCAAATGCCGGACCAGCATCATCGGGGGCATGCGCAGCCAGTGTGACCGGACATAAAATGCAAAGCGGAGCAGCTTGCGCGTTTCACGCCCCCAACCGTCCCGAGCCAGCAGCCGAGCAATGAAAAGGCGGTCGCTCCATCTCGCGCGATAGTCCACTTGAATGGGTGAGCGAAGGGGCCGGACAGGGGTGCCAAACAGGAAGTGCGCCAGTCTCAGGGCGCGCAACACCACCGCATACAACTGATGCTCCGCCGCCCTTTCAAGCAAGCCAAGATCAAAATCCTGCTGGCTCTCCCCAAATTCGCGGCACAGGCAGTGAATATCCCACAGGTTGCGCAAACCACCCGCCAGATCGCCATCCGCAAACAAGTGCGCCGCAGAATGGCAGATCATATCCTCCGGCGACAAGACCGATAACCGATCAGTCACCGGCACCGCATCCGCCAGCATCGCCTCCGCGTTCGGCCTCGGACGCGCGGTCAGCGGCAGGATCGTATGATGCACATCGATCATCCTGTCCCGCTCGCGATGGATCATCGGCGGCAGTTCATGCATCCATTGCCGGTAATAGGCGTCGTCATAGGCATCTTCCTTGACCCACTCCCACCCCGCCGCGATCAACCTTTCCTCGACCTGCTTCAAACGGCCGTGCGGAACCAGAATGTCGAGATCGCCGATAAATCTTCCCTCGCCTGCCTTGAGGCGAGCTGCCGCATAGGCGGTCCCCTTCAACATCAGCACCGGCTCCCCCAGCGCTTCAGCAGCCCGATCCGCTTCCCATAAAGCCTGCCGGGCTTCCCGCGCCGCATCCAGCCGAGCATCAGCCAGAATCGGCCGCACCCTCTCAGGCGCCAATCCATCATCGACGAGCATGGCCAGCGTTCCGATCAGCCGCTCAACCCGTGCCGCCGCGATCAACGCATTCCACCCGGCACTGTCCAGACGCCTGACCGACGCCGGATCGCGGAGCGACCTGATCAAAAGCGCGGCGCTCATGTGAGTTCTTCCCACAACCGCTCGACCATCGCGATGGCCTCGTCCCCTGAGGGAAAGTCGATCGCCCGCGCGGGCACATGCTGCACGAACCGGGTCAGCGCACCGAACCCCGCCTCTCCCAATGCGACATAATTGGTGGACGCCTGAGTCAGGCGCATGAAAACCTCGCCCTGCCCCACCGGGCGAACGTCGGCGGCATGCCCGAAACGCGGAAACAGCAGCAGGGCGGGCTTTGCCGCTTCCGTCATCCGCGCGACCGCATCGGGGCGAGGCATGAGGTGTCGAATATCCCCCTTCGCCGTGCCAGCCATCAACGGCCCCATCCGCTCGGCCGAAACCTCCCCCGTGATCACATCGATGGCGCCGTTCTTGAGCGAAACGAGTCGAGGGAAAGGCAGTAATTCGCCGGTAGCAAAATCCAGCAGAGCAAATTCATCACCCATGAGCCGCCAGCCACGTTCGCCAAGCTGGGCCGCGAGCGTCGACTTGCCGGACCCGGATTCGCCGGTCATCACAAGCGCGCGACCATCCTTCTCCACGCTCGACGCATGGAGCAGCAGGTGCCGCCGCCAACCCAGCGCCATTTGCAGATTCATGCCCATTTCCGCCGCCAACAGCCCATGCGTCAAACTCATCGGCGCCGCGTCGGCCAGGCCATGATCGCCGGTGATGAAGATCGACGGCCTGACCCATCGCCGGACCATGCTCGTCGGCTCCAGCCGCACGGTAAAGTCGGCCACATCTTCCTTTGGCTGAGGATAGCTGTCGTACAGCTTCGCCAGCAATTCCAGCGGCTCCCGCCATGCTGAACCGATCCGAAATGACGCGAGGCCGATCGACAGGGAAAGCTGGTGCCTCATGAACAGCGCACCAGACCCAGCGCCGTCAGCCCTTCCAGATGCGTCTCGATTTCCGCAATCGCCTGCGTCCGCTCGCCCAGATCATAGTGACGTTCCAGCCGCGCATGCAGTTGCGCGGCTGTGGAGTCAGCTTCGTCATCCAGCGCCTCCAATATCTCTGGAGCAGGGCTGACCATCATATGCGTCTGGCCCGACGCGCGATGGTAAAGGACGATGATGTCCTCCAACACGCACGCGGCAGTGTCCCTGTCTCTACGGTAACGACGTTCTGCGGTCACAAACTGCTCTCAAACTCACTGGCGGCGCTCAGCTGTAGCGCACAGGAGTAAGCAGGTGCCTAACGCGGCATTTGCAATGATGCGTAGCAGGTGAAGCCGCTGGTTCCGGACTGAAGGCGCCGGATATAGTTCAGATACGCCTGATTCTGCTCATAGCTTGTGCCCGGCAGCCTGCCGCCGCGCAGAGCCTGCCGGACCTGCTCACCGCTATAGCTGCGTCCTTGCGCGGGCACGGCGCCCGCTGTCCCTGCCGGTACAAGCTGGCCATTGGGCGCGATATATTTTCCCGCGCGCGCCTGATCGGGAACCGGAATGGTGCAGTTCAGCACGGACGCAGCGGTATTGGCCAGAGCCGGACGGATTGACACAATCGCTGATGCGGCAACGGCGCCACCCATCAGCAGCTGGCGGCGCGAAGACGCGATCGAGTCGGCGTCCTGCTCCGCACCCTCTGAAGACACGGAATCGGAAGCATGCTGTCCGGGCGATTGGTCTTTCATACCGTCCTGATCCGCTATCGCGCTTGCCAAAGCGTAAAGAATCCACGCTATTGCGCCAGCCATTGCAGCAAAGCAGCCAATAATCCAGCGCGGTAACCATGAATCGACTGAGCATTTCCCAGATCACGGCGTCGCTCGCCATGCTGTTTTTGGCTACCGGAACCGCATTGCTGATGGGCGCGGCGCTCTCAGCCATCGCTCTTCCTGTGCTCGCGGGCATCGCCGTCCTGATCATCGCCGCGCAAGCGCCCACGTCCCGCCCTGCCGAGCCTGCCTCAATCGAACCTATCACCGACATAGTCGAACACCCCGACTTCGCGGACATGATGGAGGCGATTGCGGACCCTCTGATGCTCATCGAGCGCGGACGCATCATCCGGGCCAACCGGGCGGCGCAACGCTTGCTCGGCGCCCATATCGAGGGCGAGGATGCCCGCATCGCCATCCGCCATCCCGCCGCCGCCGAACGGCTCGCCAGCCTTGCGCCGATGAGCGAGGCGGTGATGCTGGAGCTGGTGGGTCTCGGCACACGCGATCAACGCTGGCAGATGCGCATTGCACCGGTCGGCGATGATGACGCAGTGCGTCGGCTGGTGCATCTTGCCGACCATAGCGGCGCCTATGCCGCCGAAAAGATGCGCGTCGATTTCGTGGCCAACGCCAGTCACGAGCTTCGCACGCCGCTTGCGGGCATTTTGGGCTTCATCGAAACGCTGGGCGATCCGGACCTTGGCCGCGACAATGATACGCGGCAACGCTTCCTCAAGATCATGGACGGTGAGGCGCGCCGAATGCAGCGGCTGATCGACGATCTCATTTCCCTGTCCCGCATCGAGGCGGAAAAATATCGCGTCCCTGACAGCCCCGTCGATCTTGGCGCCTTGGCTGCCGAGGTGGTGGGCGTTTTCCGGACGAGCCATGGCGACCGGGGCCGGGAAGTGGAATTGGACGTTACGCCCGGCCTGTCGGAAGTCGCGGGAGACAGGCCGCAATTGTCACAGCTGCTTCACAACCTGATCGGCAACTCGGTGAAATATGGAAAGGCCGGAACACCGATTCGCGTGAGCCTGACCGAAGGTCCGGGCGGAATGACCCGCCTCACCGTCGCTGACGAAGGCGAAGGGATCGGCCCGGATCACCTGCCCCGCCTGACCGAACGTTTCTACCGCGTCGATTCCGGGCGCAGCCGGGCTGTGGGCGGCACCGGCCTTGGCCTCGCCATCGTGAAGCATATCGTGGAGCGGCACCGTGGTCGGCTCGACATTGTAAGCGCGCCGGGAAAAGGGACCACGATCACGGTCCTGCTGCCGCCGATGCCCGCTGAAGAGAGGCTGTCGCTGTCCAAACACTGAATAAATTCTGCTCATCTTTTGAGCTTCCGGCCGCGATGTCATAAAAGTGCAACTGGACTGTCACAAAGGCGCGACCTACCGCGGCTACTGCGCGCCAAGGGGGGCAGCGATTGCGAATCGCGGCCTTTGATAAAGGAGACTATCCGTGAAGCATTTCGCTCTGATGGCTGCTACCGCAGCGGCCGCTCTTACTCTTGCCGGTTGCGGCGACCAATCGGGCGGCAGCGCCGGTGGGACGCGTGACCAAATCCGCGCGGTCGGTTCCTCGACCGTTTATCCCTTCGCGACGGCGGTCGCCGAAATGTTCGTCCAGGGCAATCCCGGTATGAAGTCGCCGATCATCGAATCGACCGGCACCGGCGGCGGCATGAAGCTGTTCTGCGCGGGCGTCGGCGCACAGCATCCCGACATCGCAAACGCCTCGCGCCGCATGAAGAAAGCCGAGTTTGAGGATTGCCAGAAGAACGGCGTTAAGGACATCATCGAAGTCCAGGTGGGCGTCGATGGCCTCGCCTTCGCCGAGTCAAAGGACGGCCCGGGTTTCAAGCTGACCCCGAAAATCGTCTATGAAGCGCTCGCCGCCAATCCTTATGGCAAGGGTCCGAACAAGGCGGAAACCTGGAAGGACGTTGACCCGAGCCTGCCCGCAACCGCGATCAGCGTATTCGGGCCGCCTTCGACCAGCGGCACCCGCGATTCGCTTGCCGAACTGATCCTGACCAAGGGCTGCGAAACCGATCCGGCCATGAAGGCGCTCAAGGAAAAGAGCGAGGACGAGTTCAAGGCAACCTGCACCCGCATCCGCGAAGACGGCAAATATGTGGATTCGGGCGAAAACGACAATCTGATCGTTCAAAAGCTCGCCGCGAACCCCAATGCTCTCGGCGTGTTCGGCTTCAGCTATCTTGAGGAAAACAAAGACAAGCTGAAGGACGTGTCGATCAACGGCGTCGAAGCGACCTATGAAACAGTGTCGACCGGCAAATATCCGGGCGCTCGCCCCCTCTTCATCTATGTGAAGAAGGCGCACATGACCGCGATCCCGGGTCTTCAGGCCTATCTCAACACCTTCGCCGCCAACTGGGCGCCCGACGGCGCGCTGACAAAGCGCGGCATGGTTGCCGCACCGGAAGACGTGCGCAAGGCGAGTGCCGAGACGATCAAGTCGCTGACTGTTCTCGACGGTTCGCAGCTCAAGTAAGCGGAAAATATGACAGGTCCTGCAATCTTCCTGCTGCTGGCAGGCCTGGGCGCCATCGCCTGGGTCAGTGCCCGGACGCGCGCGCTGCGGCTGCAAACCGCCGCACGCGCTTCGGGCCGCCGCGACGCCGTGCATAGCCTTCCTGGCTATCATGGCTGGTATGTCGCGCTCTGGACGCTCATCCCGGCGGCGATCTTTCTCGCCGTCTGGGCGAATATCTCCCCCGGGCTCGTCACTCAGCAAGTGTTGAGCAGCCCGGCCGCGCACAGCCTGCCAGCAGATGATTTCTCGCGCTCGGCCATATTGGGCGAAGCGCGAGCGATCGCCAGCGGTTCGCAATCGGGAGCGTTCAACCCACTCTCGCAGGGCCTTGTCCAACCCTATAAGGACGCCATCGGCAAATATGGCATCGCGGGCGCAGCGCTCGCACTGGTGCTGGCCTTTGCCGGGGGCGCCTATGCCTTCACTCGCGTGCGGCCTGATTTCCGGGCGCGTACGCGGGTCGAACGGCTCGTGATGGCGGTGTTGCTTGTGGCATCACTCCTCGCGATCGTCACCACATTGGGCATCGTCGTGTCGCTGCTGTGGCAGAGCCTTCGCTTCTTCTCGATGGTGAACCCGTTCGATTTTCTCTTTGGCACCAAATGGAGCCCGCAATCGGCGGCGCTGGGCTACGGCAATGACGATGCCTTCGGCGCTGTCCCTCTATTCTGGGGCACGATCTTCATCGGCGCGATCATCGCGATGGTCGTCGCCATCCCGCTTGGCCTGATGAGCGCCATTTATCTGACCCAATATGCCAGCCCCACGGTACGCAAGTGGATGAAGCCCATCCTTGAAGTGCTCGCGGGCGTCCCGACCGTCGTCTACGGCTATTTCGCCGCGTTGACAGTGGCCCCCGCATTGCGCGACCTCGCCGTGGCGATCGGCATCCAGGGCGCCTCTTCGGAAAGCGCCTTGGCCGCTGGTCTGGTCATGGGCGTGATGATCATACCCTTCGTATCCTCCATGGCGGACGATAGCATCGCAGCCGTGCCGCAATCCATGCGCGACGGCAGCCTCGCCATGGGCGCAACCACCAGCGAAACAATCCGCCGCGTGCTGATCCCCGCCGCCCTTCCCGGCGTCGTCGGCGGCGTGCTACTGGCTGTCAGCCGCGCGATCGGTGAGACGATGATCGTGGTGATGGCAGCCGGTCTGGCGGCAAACCTCACCCTGAACCCCTTCGCCAGCGTCACGACCGTGACGACGCAGATCGTGCAACTGCTCACTGGCGACCAGGAATTTGACAGCGCAAAGACGCTGGCGGCCTTCGCCCTCGGTCTCGTCCTCTTCGTGGTGACGCTGCTGCTCAACATCGTGGCCCTGCGGGTCGTGAAGAAATATCGCGAGGCTTACGAATAATGGCACCCGAACGCCTCCCCACCGACTGGAAGTCGGACGCGATGCGCAAGCGGATCGCCCGGCGCTATGCTTCCGAACGCCGCTTCAAGGCGGCTGGCCTTCTCGCCGTGGCACTGTCGGCCGCCTTTCTTGCCTTCCTGCTCTTCAACATGATGGGCAATGGCCTGCGCGGTTTCACGCGGACGGAAATAGCGGTGAAGATCGACTTCCCCGCGTCACCGCTGCTGCTCGATCCGAATGCGATCACCGATCAGTCGCTCGCCAACGCGAACCTGCCGATGATGACGGGCGACGTCGTGAAAAAGGCGCTGGGCGCGGATGCCGAGGAATGGGTGTCGCCCACGGCCTGGGTCGTTCTGCGTGACGCTATCAAGGCTGATCCCGGCATCCTGAGCCGCACCGAGACCATCAAACTCCCCGCATCGACCACCATCGATCTGGCGGCAAAGAGCGAGGGTTCGCCCGAGGCCGAAGCGGCTGTGGAGCGCCTGAACAAGGCAGGCTTGCTCACCACCGGCTTCAACATGAGCTTCCTGTCCGCCAGTGACGGCACCGACCCGACACAGGTCGGCATCTGGGGCGCATTCAAGGGATCGCTGCTGACGATGCTGGTGACGCTGGTGCTCAGCTTCCCGATCGGCGTCGCGACTGCCGTCTATCTGGAAGAATATGCGCGCAAGAACTGGCTGACCGACATTATCGAAGTGTCGATCAACAATCTGGCGGCTGTTCCTTCGATCATCTTCGGCCTGCTCGGTCTGTCGATCTTCTTGAACTTCCTGCACCTGCCGCGCTCCGCCGCGCTGGTCGGCGGCATGACGCTGGCGCTCATGACCATGCCAGTCATCGTCATCGCAGGCCGCAACGCCATCAAGTCGGTCCCGCCCAGCATCCGCGACGCAGCGCTCGGCATCGGCGCTTCGCCTGTCCAAGTGGTCTTCCACCACGTCCTGCCGCTCGCCCTGCCCGGCATTCTCACCGGCACGATCATCGGCATGGCCCGCGCGCTCGGCGAAACCGCGCCGCTGCTGATGATCGGCATGCGCGCCTTCATCGCCACGCCACCGGGCGGGATCACCGATCCGGCGACCGTCCTGCCGGTGCAGATCTTCCTGTGGTCCGACGAAGTCTCAAAGGGCTTTGTCGAAAAGACCTCCGCCGCCATCATCGTCCTGCTGGTCTTCCTGCTCGCGATGAACGGCCTCGCCATCTACCTGCGCAACAAGTTCGAAAAACGGTGGTAACAATGATGCACGAACCGCAAACACTGGTGCCCGCCACCCAAGTCAAGATGACCGCGCGCGACGTGAAGGTCTTCTATGGCGAAAAGCAGGCGATAAAGGGCGTCTCCATCGACGTCGACATGGATAATGTCACTGCCTTCATCGGCCCGTCGGGCTGCGGCAAGTCGACCTTCCTGCGGACCCTCAACCGCATGAACGACACCGTCGCTTCCGCCCGGGTCGAAGGCGCGATCACGCTCGATGGCGAGGATATCTACGCCCCCTCGATGGACGTGGTGCAACTGCGTGCCCGCGTCGGCATGGTGTTCCAGAAGCCCAACCCCTTCCCCAAGTCGATCTATGAGAACATCGCCTACGGCCCGCGCATCCACGGCCTGGCCCATGCCAAAGCGGATCTTGACGTCATCGTCGAAAAATCGCTCCGCCGCGCGGGCCTGTGGGAAGAGGTGAAGGATCGCCTGCACGACAGCGGAACCGCGCTTTCGGGCGGCCAGCAGCAGCGCCTCTGCATCGGCCGCGCCATCGCGGTGGAACCGGAAGTCATCCTGATGGACGAGCCCTGCTCGGCACTCGACCCGATCGCGACTGCGAAGATCGAGGAGCTGATCCACGAACTGCGCGGTCGTTACGCGATCGTCATCGTCACCCACAATATGCAGCAGGCCGCCCGCGTGTCGCAGCGCACCGCCTTCTTCCACCTGGGCGAACTGGTCGAATATGGCGTGACCTCGGACATCTTCACTAATCCCCGCCAGGAGCGGACGAAGGACTATATCACCGGTCGCTACGGCTGACCCGAGCGATTTCGAGCCAGATGGAACATCTGGCGGCTCGGAAATCGCGCAACAAGATCCAGCATCGATCAACGATGGATGCCTGCGGAGAGACGACATATGGCTGAACATACGATCAAGGCGTTCGACGAGGAAATCGACAAGCTGCGCGGCCTTATCGCCGAAATGGGCGGTCGTGCCGAAGCCGCCATCGAGAATGCAATGGTTGCGCTCCAGCGGCAGGACAAGACGCTCGCCGCGCAGGTGGTCACCGACGACAAGCGCATCGACGCTATCGAGGCGGAAGTTGAAAAGCTGGTGATCCAGGTCATCGCCCTGCGCGCGCCCATGGCCAACGACCTGCGCGACGTCATCGCCGCGCTGAAGATCGTCGGCGTGGTGGAGCGCATCGGCGACTATGCCAAGAATATCGCCAAGCGCGTTCCCCTGATCGCCACCAACCAGCGCACGTTGGAGCCGGTTTCCCTCCTCCCCTCCATGGGTCAGGTCGCGGCCGAAATGGTGCATGACGCGCTCAACGCCTTCGCGGCCCGCGACGCTGATCTCGCCACAGCCGTGATCGAGCGCGACACGGTGGTGGACGATTTCTACAACAGCGTCTTCCGCAGCCTCGTTACCTACATGGTCGAAAATCCCAAGACCATCAGCGAGTGCGCGCATCTGCTCTTCATCGCGAAGAATATCGAGCGGATCGGCGACCACGCCACGAACGTCGCGGAGATGGTCTATTACGCCGCGACCGGCCAGATGGCCCCGGAACGCGAACGCGGCGGCACCCAGGCCCTGGAGGACTGAATATGGCGAGAGCCAAGATGCTTCTGGTTGAAGATGACGCGGCCCTCGCAGAACTTCTCATCTGGCATTTCAAGCGCGAGGATTTCGAGGTCGCCCACACCGTCGATGGCGAGGAGGCATTGCTGCTGGCGCAGGAAAATGTGCCCGACATCGTCCTGCTCGACTGGATGGTGGAAAGCCTGTCCGGCATCGAAGTCTGCCGCCGTCTGCGCCGCATGAACGGCACGGCCAATGTTCCGATCATCATGCTGACAGCGCGCGGTGAGGAGGAAGATCGGGTTCGCGGCCTGGAAACCGGCGCCGACGATTATGTCACCAAGCCTTTTTCCCCCCGCGAACTGGTGGCGCGCGTCGGAGCAGTCCTCCGCCGCGTGCGCCCCGCCCTCGCTGGCGAAACGCTCACTTTTGCAGACGTGGAAATGGACACCGTCGGTCACAAGGTGCGTCGCGGCGGCCAGGTGATCCCCCTCGGCCCCACAGAATTCCGCCTGCTCAAGCATTTCCTGGAGCATCCCGGCTGGGTCTTCTCGCGCGAGCGGCTGCTGGACAGCGTCTGGGGTCAGGACAGCGACATCGAACTGCGCACCGTCGACGTCCACATCCGCCGCCTGCGCAAGGCAATCAACGCCGACGGCCAATATCGCGACATCATCCGCACAGTACGTTCAGCGGGTTACGCGCTAGACACGGATGGGGTGGGTTAGCGTACCTGCTCCCTCTCCCCTTCAGGGGAGAGGGCCGGGGAGAGGGGAATGAGGGAACATCGCCTTCATAGCCCCGTCTCCCGCCTTCGCTACGCTCGGCACCTCAGCCAGAGTCACGTGCCTCTGGCTGACCCCTGAAGGAGAGAGCGAATCATATTTCAAGCCAGAGCGCTTCCCTGACCTCTACAGGCGTCTCAAGCCGCCTTGCGCGCCTTCACCAGCTTCTTCATCAACATGTCCCGCTTCAACCGCGACAGATGATCGATGAACAGCACGCCCTGCAAATGATCCATCTCGTGCTGTAAGCAAGTGGCCAGAAGGCCCTCAAGCTGCTCCTCATGAATACGCCCTTCGCGATCCATCCAGCTCGCCCGGATCGTCGCGGGCCGCTCCACCTCGGCATATTGGTCCGGCACCGACAGGCAGCCCTCATTATAGACTGACAGGTCCGCCGAACCCTCCAAAATCTCGGGATTGATGAACACCATCGGCTTTTTCACCGAAGGCGCACCCTCTTCATCCGATTCGGGCTCCTGCAAATCCATAACCAGCACGCGCTTCGGCACGCCAACCTGTATCGCCGCAAGGCCTATGCCCGGAGCGTCGTACATGGTTTCGAACATATCATCGATCAGGCGTTGCAGATCGTCATCGATCGCCTCCACCGGAGACGAAATGGTACGCAGGCGCGGGTCAGGCGCCTCAAGGATTGGAAGAATGGCCATGTGGTTAAAATAGCCGCAACGACGGGCTTTTTCAAGCGACCGCCAAATTCACCCAAGAGGCCGCCGCGCCCGCAAAGCCTGCGCCAATGTGCCCTCATCCAGATAGTCGAGTTCACCGCCCACAGGCACGCCATGGGCCAACTGCGTCAGCCGCACCGGAAAGCGCTCCAGCCGTTCCGCCAGATAATGCGCGGTGGTCTGCCCCTCCAGCGTCGCGTTCATCGCCAGCACCACTTCATCAATGCCGCCCGCTTCGACTCGCGTCACCAGCGCATCGATGGAAAGGTCTTCCGGCCGCACCCCTTCCAGCGCCGACAATCGCCCACCTAATACATGAAAACGCCCCGGAAAAAGCCGCGATTTGTCGAGCGCCCACAGGTCCGCCACATCCTCCACCACGCACAGCGCGCGAGCGTCGCGGCGCGGGTCGGCACAGATGCCGCAGGGATCCACCGTATCGACATTCCCGCATAAACCGCACGTAACCAGCCGATCATTCACCGCATCAAGCGCACGCAGCAGCGGTTCCAGCGCGCTTTCCCGCTTCTTCAGCAGGTGCAACACAGCACGCCGCGCCGATCGCGGGCCAAGGCCCGGCAGACGGGACAGCGCCTGCGTGAGCGCATCAATCTCGAGAGAAGCCATGGAACCGAGATAGGGGCTTGCAAGTCCGGGGTCAAAAGAGTTGAGAGGCGACTATGCGCATCATCTATATGGGAACCCCCGATTTCGCCGTCCCCGCCCTCGTGACGCTGGCCAAGGCCGGGCACGAAATCGTGGCGGTGTATAGCCAACCACCCCGCCCCGCCGGGCGTGGGAAGGCGCTACGCCCCTCCCCCGTTCAGGCTCAGGCTGAGCAGATGGGCCTCGAAGTTCGCACGCCGATTTCGCTCAAGGACGCGGAGGTACAATCCGCCTTTGCCGCTCTCAATGCCGATGTCGCGGTGGTGGCCGCCTATGGCCTCATCCTGCCGCGCGCCATACTGGACGCCCCCCGTTCCGGATGCCTCAACATCCACGCATCGCTCTTACCTCGCTGGCGCGGCGCAGCGCCGATCCAGCGCGCCATCCTCTCGGGCGACAATGTGACCGGCGTCACGATCATGAACATGGAAACGGGTCTCGACACCGGCCCAATGCGCGCCAAGCATGTGACCCCAATCGAGGACAAAACGGCTGGCACGCTCACCGCCGAGCTGGCGCAGGCAGGCGCCGAATTGATGATCGAGGTCTTGGACGACCTCCCTGCACACCCGGCTGTGCCCCAACCAGAAGAAGGCGTCACCTACGCCGCCAAGATCGACAAGAGCGAAGCCCGTCTCGACTTCACCCGCGACGCGCATCAGGTCGAACGGCAGATACGCGCCTTCAACCCCTTCCCCGGCGCATTCTTGGAATATCGCGGCGAACGCTTCCGCATCCTCGCCGCCCATGTCGAGGAGCATGAAGGCCAGCCAGGCGAGTTGCTCGACAACAGCCTGCTCATCGGCTGCGGCCACGGCGCGATCCGCCCCACCCTGCTCCAGCGCGCCGGCAAGGGTGCGATGTCTCCGGGCGAACTCCTACGCGGCTACGACATGCCCGCCGGGTCGCGCGTCGATGCCTAATCCCACTTCACCCCACAACCGTCATCCCAGCGAAAGCTGGGATCTCAGGGAACAGCATGCCACATGGTCCAACATCCCAGTTTCCCCTGGGATGACGGCGTCAATATTTCCGCTGATATAGCCCCCCATGACCCGCTTCGCCTTCACCGTAGAATTTGACGGCCGCCCGTTCATGGGCTGGCAACGGCAGGCGCACGGTCCCAGCGTCCAGCAGGCGCTGGAAGACGCCATCCACGCCGTCACCGGCGAGCGCTCCGTGATTCACGCAGCGGGCCGAACCGATGCCGGGGTCCACGGCCTTGCCATGCGCGCCCATGCAGACATTGAGAAGCCGATCGCGCCCTTCCGCCTGATGGAAGCGATGAACGCGCTCTTGCGTCCCGACCCCGTCGCCATTCTCGCCTGCGAAACCGTAGCCGATGACTGGCACGCCCGCTTCTCTTGCATCGGCCGCGCTTATGTTTACCGCATCGCCAACCGCCGCGCGCCGCTCACCTTCGAGAGCGGTCTGGTCTGGCGCGTCATCCAGCCGCTCGACACCGATGCAATGCAGGAAGCCGCCCAACTCCTCGTCGGCCGCCACGATTTCACCACCTTCCGATCGGCCCATTGCCAGGCGGAAAGCCCGCTGAAATCCCTCGACCGCCTCGACGTGGAACGCGAAGGCGACCGCATCGCCATCCACGCCGAGGCGCGTTCCTTCCTCCACCATCAGGTGCGCTCGATGGTCGGTTGCCTGGCGTTGGTCGGCATGGGTCGCTGGTCGATAGCCAACATGCGCGCTGCCCGAGACGCGAAGGATCGAGCCGCCCTCGGCCTCAACGCTCCGCCCGACGGCCTGTATTTCGTGCAAGCGCGCTACTGAACCCCTCGTCATCCCAGCGAAAGCTGGGATCTAAGGCCCCCTAAATCCGCGTCCGGAACGGCGTGAAATCCGTCCCCTCATCATAGACGTCCAGCCCCTCGGCGCGCTTCAGGCTGTTGACCACCAGATAGGTCAAGGGCGTCAAAACCGCTTCCCAGGTCACCTTCAACATCCAATTGGTGACCATCACCGTCAGCACCTGCGCGTTGCTCCACACGCCAACAAAGGCCAGCGGATAGAAAAGCAGGCTGTCCACTCCCTGCCCCACGATCGTCGATCCGATCGTCCGCATCCACAGATGCTTGCCCTGCGTCAGCAGCTTCATCTTGGCCAGCACGAAACTGTTGGCAAACTCCCCCGCCCAAAACGCCGCTAGCGAAGCAAAGACGATGCGCCATGTATTGCCGAACACCGCCTCATAGGCCTTCTGGTCCGGCCAGCCCTCCGCCGGAGGCAGCTTCACCACCACCCAACTCATCAGCGCCATGAACAGCATCGCGCCGAAGCCAGCCCAAACGCATCGGCGGGCGCGGGCGTAGCCATAGACCTCGGTCAGCACGTCCCCCAGCACATAGCCAAGCGGAAAGAAAAGAATGCCAGCGCCAAAAGTGAAGCCGCCAACCGTCGATAGCTTCGCCGCCCCGATCAGGTTCGACAGCAGCAATATGGCGACGAACGCCGCGATGAAGAAATCGAAATAGCGCATCGGCCGCCCAGAGAGCGCCTGTGCATCGATTTTCCGAACCCCCAAATCGGTCATGCGCCCTTGCATATCGGCCCGCCGCACAAATGCAATGGCAGGCATGATTGCGCGCAGGCACAAGCCCCGCTATCGAAGCGCCGATGCGGCCCCGTAGCTCAGCTGGATAGAGCATTCGCCTTCTAAGCGAATGGTCACAGGTTCGAATCCTGTCGGGGTCGCCATCTTCCCTACAAGCGCCAGCCGAACAGCAGCATCAATAACCCGGCGATCAGGATCGCCGCCGCCAGAAATCCCCAGCCAAAATCCAAGCCGTTCCTATTCGCCATCGAGCGGACTGTCTTGTGGCCGCGCCCGCATCAGCAGGTCGTCGGTCACCGTCATGGTGAAGATTGGATCCGCATCAGGCGGCACTTCCGCGATCGCATCGACAAAGGCGGCTCGGGTTTCCGGCTCATCATAGACCATCTTCTGGTCGAACGCCGCGCGCCAGGTCTCCTCGTCCGGCCACTCCGCATAGCCGACAAAGCGCCCATCGGCATCCCGGTGGAGCCGTGAACCGAAGCTGCCATATTTTTCGCGGATCAGGTCAGTTCCGCGCCGCCATGCCGCGCGGAACTGATCTTCTTTTCCCGGATGCACCCGCCACCAATAGACCGCGACGAACATCGCACCTCTCCTTTACAGGAGAGAATGATGCAGCGGACAAGAGGTTGCGACTTAAATCCACCGTGCTCCTGCGCAGGCAGGAGCCCAGTTCAAGCGGCGGGACTAGGTTCCTGCATACGCAGGAACACCTCGCTCCCAGATCAGAGAACCGACTGCCCGGTCTTCTCCCAGTCCGCCAGGAAGCCCGCAATTCCCTTGTCGGTCAACACGTGGTTGAACAGCGCCTTGATCACCGAAGGCGGCGCGGTCATCACGTCGGCGCCGATCTTCGCGCTTTCCAGCACATGGATAGGATGCCGAACGCTTGCCACCAGAATCTCGGTATCGAACGCATAATTGTCGTAGATCAGGCGGATATCCTCGATCAGCCTCATGCCATCAAAGCCGTTATCGTCATGCCGTCCGACGAAGGGCGAGATGAAGCTCGCGCCCGCCTTGGCCGCCAGCAGCGCCTGATTGGCCGAAAAGCACAGCGTGACGTTCACCATCACGCCATCGCTGGTCAGCGCCTTGCAGGTCTTGAGGCCATCGATGGTCAGCGGCACCTTGATGCAGACATTGTCCGCGATCTTCCGCAGCACGGCGGCTTCCTTCATCATCGTCTCATGGTCGAGTGCGACGACTTCGGCGGAAACGGGGCCATCGACGATGCCGCAGATTTCCTCGACCACTTCCATGAACTTGCGGCCTGATTTGTGGATCAGCGACGGATTGGTCGTCACGCCGTCCAGCAGGCCAGTCGCGGCAAGGTCGCGGATTTCGTTGGTGTCGGCGGTATCGACGAAGAACTTCATGGGTCTGCTCCGGGGCGGGATGTGCGAATCGGCTCCCCTTTAGCGGCCGATCGCCGGTTTAGCCATTATTGCCAGCGGCGGGCTTTACGGAAACAGGTCCGTAACATTATGAGCGCTACACCGTTCCAAGGATACCGCATGCCCGTCCCCACGCCCGGCCGCAGCGCTCTGGCAGCGCTCGCGCTCATTTTACTCGCCTTCAGCCCCGCTGCGCAGGCGGCCGAAGAGGAAACGCAGCTATGGCTCGGCGCATCGGCAACGATGAAGGCCAGCCCTCACAACATCGTCCTGATCGACATCGGCCACCGCTTCCGTCGCGATGAATCGGGCGGCGAACAGCAACTCGCCCGCATCGCGCTAGATCATGCGCTTGCTAAAGATGTCCAGATCGGCGGCGGCTTGGCCTTCTTCCATTCCGGTCCTGAACAGGAATTGCGCACGTTCCAGCAGTTGACCCTCACCCACGGCATCTGGCAAAGCCGCACCCGGCTGGAGCAGCGCTTCTTCGACACGACTGACGAAGCAAGCTGGCGGCTACGGCAGCGAGTGCAGGCCTCCATTCCACTGGACGCCGCGAAAAAATGGACGCTGGTCGCAGCAGGCGAGCTCTTCTTCCACCTGAACCGGGCCAAGCCGAGCGACAAGACCGGCCTTGCCGTCATGCGCCAGCAAGCCGGGCTGCGCCACGCGCTCGGCAAGTCCATCGATATCCAGGCACTCTACATGCGCCAGCAGACCTTCCGCGACGACCGGCCCGACGCGGTCGCCCATGTCCCCTGGCTGACGCTCAACTGGAAAATCTGAACGCGCCGCCTTGCCTCCCGCCCCCCAGACGATAGGGAGGGGCGGATGAGTTCGCGCGCCCGTGTCATCCTGCTGAACGCCGCCCTTGGGCCGCTCGACTATCGCGTGCCCCATGGCATGAACGCGCAGCCGGGCAGCATCATCGTAGCGCCACTCGGCCCACGGCAAATCATCGGCGTGGTGTGGGATGAGGACAGCTTCCCCGAAGTCGAAAGCGTTGGCGACAACCGCCTGCGCAACATCGTGGGACCCGTGGACGCGCCGCCGATCCCCGAAACCCTCCGCCGCCTGATCGAATGGACGGCGGACTATTATCTCGCCCCCATCGCCTCGGTCCTGCGCATGACGCTGGCATCCATGTCGGCGCTGGAAGGCGCGCGCACCATCATCGAATATCGCGCCACCGGCGACCTGCCGGACCGCATGACCGAACAGCGCGCCCAGGCCATGGAGCGCATAGGCGATCGGCAAGGGCTGATCCGCGAACTGGCGCTGATCGGCGGTGTCAGCGACGCCGTCATCCGTGGTCTGGTAAAGGCAGGCGCCTTCGAGGCGGTGGAAGTGAGCATCGACACGCCCTTCCCCCGGCCCGACCCCGACCATGCCCCGCCCCAACTATCCGACGGCCAAGCCAACGCCGCCGCCGAGTTCGTGGACGCGGTGCGCCAGCGCGACTTCGCCCCTTTCCTGCTCGACGGCGTCACTGGCTCCGGCAAGACCGAAGTCTATTTCGAAGCCATCGCCGCAGCCATCCGCGAAGGACGGCAAGTGCTGGTCCTCCTGCCCGAAATCGCGCTGACTGAACCCTTCCTCGAACGCTTCGAAAAGCGCTTCGGCACCGTCCCCATCAGTTGGCACAGCGGCCTGCGCCAATCCGAACGCCGCCGCGCCTGGCGTGCCATCGCATCAGGCGAAGCAGCGGTCGTCGTTGGCGCTCGCTCGGCTCTCTTCCTCCCCTATCCCAATCTCGGCCTCATCGTCGTCGATGAAGCGCATGAGGCAAGTTTCAAGCAGGAAGACGGCGTCCATTACCACGCCCGCGACGTCGCGGTGATGCGCGGCCTTATGGAAAAATTCCCCGTCATCCTCGCATCGGCCACCCCCGCGATCGAGACCCGGCATCAGGTCGAACTTGGCCGCTATCGCGAAATCAAGCTGCCCTCCCGTTTCGGCGGCGCGGAAATGCCAGGCATAGAGGGCATCAACCTGCTCACCGACCCGCCGGAGCGCGGCCGCTGGATCGCGCCGCCCCTCATCCGCGCGATCGATGAAACGATGGAGAAGGGCGAACAAAGCCTCCTCTTCCTCAACCGCAGGGGCTATGCGCCGCTCACCCTCTGCCGCCATTGCGGCTATCGCTTCCAATGCCCCAACTGCACCGCCTGGATGGTCGAACATCGACTGACCAAGCGCCTCGCCTGCCATCATTGCGGCCATGTCATCCCCTCCCCCCGCTTCTGCCCGGACTGCAAGGAGGAGGACAGCCTCGTCGCCTGTGGCCCCGGCGTGGAGCGCATTGCGGACGAGGTAAAGGCGCTCTGGCCGCAGGCGCGCATTGCCATCGTCACTTCCGACACGCTCTGGTCGCCAGCCAAAGCTGCCGAGTTCGTGAAGTCGGTCGAAGCAGGCGCGGTCGACATCATCATCGGCACCCAGTTGGTGACGAAGGGCTATCACTTCCCCAACCTGACGCTGGTGGGGGTGATCGACGCCGACCTCGGCCTCGAAGGCGGCGACCTCCGCGCGTCCGAACGCACCTTCCAGCAAATCGTCCAGGTCGCGGGCCGGGCAGGCCGGGGGCAGAAACCGGGCCGAGTCTTCATCCAGACCCGCATGCCCGAATCAGAAGTCATCAAGGCCCTCATCGCAGGCGATTCGGAACGCTTCTATGAGGTGGAGACAGAGAACCGCCGCCGCGCCAATGCCCCGCCCTTCGGCCGCTTCGCCGCGATCATCGTCTCCAGCGAGGATGCCGATGAAGCCGCGCAGGTCGCCCGTCTGATCGGCAAGTCCGCCCCGCTGATCGACGGCATGCGCGTTTACGGCCCTGCGCCCGCGCCGCTCTCCGTCCTGCGCGGCCGCCACCGCCATCGCCTGCTGATCCACGCCAACCGCCAGATTGATGTACAGGCGGCGATCCGCGAATGGCTGGACAATGTCACCTGGAAATCAGGGACGCGGGTCGCGGTGGACGTCGATCCCTACAGCTTCATGTGATGGCCTGAACGCCCATGGAAAGCCCCTGCATAAACATCTGCAAGCTGGACAAGGCAGGCCGCATCTGCACCGGCTGCGGCCGGACGGTTCAGGAAATCGCCCGCTGGCGCGGCATGAGCGAAGCGGAGCGCCGCGCGATCATGGAACGGCTGAAAAGGTCAAGAAGCTAAGAACACATTCCCCTCCCGCAAGCGGGAGGGGTTAGGGGTGGGCGCGAGCAAAGCGAGCTTCAAGGTTCGCCATTGAAGAACACCGCCGATGTTGCAAGGCCCACCCCCGGCCCTTCAAACGAGTCACGTGCCTCGTTTGAACGCTCGCGGGAGGGGAGAATATCTTCACTCTCCCCCACTCTCCCGCTCCAGCAAAGCCTTTTTCCGCTCCAACCCATAGGCATAGCCGCCAAGGCTACCATCACTCCGCAACACCCGGTGGCAGGGAATAATCACAGCCAACCCATTATCCCCACAAGCCGTCCCCGCAGCCCGCACTGCCCCCGGCCGCCCAATCGCCGCCGCGATCTCGCCATAGCTCCGCGTCTCTCCCGCCGGAATCGCCCTCAACGCCGCCCAGACCGCCTGCTGGAAAGCCGTGCCATTCACATCCATCGGCAAATCCAAAGGCTCAGCCGGATTCTCGATCAACCGCACCACCTGCCCCGCCAACGCTTCCAGCGCCGCATCTCCCGGCACGATTTCCGCCTTGGGAAAGCGCCGCCGCAGATCACCCTCATCCTCATCAAAGCTGATCCGGCAGAGCCCCTTGGCCGTCGCCGCCACCAGCACAGGCCCAAGACTCGACCCCACCACAACGTATCGGATCGCAACGCCGCGCCCGCCATCCTTCCACGCACTCGGCGTCATGCCCAAATGCCGATCCGCATCGGCATAGGCCCGGCTCGGCGCATTATAGCCCGCGTCATAGATCGCGCTGGTCACGCTCCCTCCTCCCTCCAAGGCCTCCTTCAGCCGCTCGGCACGCAGCGATCGAGCATAAGCAGCAGGCGTCAGGCCCGTATCCCGCTTGAACAGCCGATGGAAATGATGCGGCGCATAGCCCGCATGCGCTGCGACCTCCTCCAACGAGGGCACCGCCTCGCACCCAGCAATGAAGGCCTTGGCCGCCTCAACCGCCAACCGATCCCGCCCGACCTCATCCGGCCGACAACGCAAGCAGGCGCGAAAGCCCGCCGCCCTCGCCGAAGCAGGATCGGGCAAGAAGATCATATTCTCCCGCCGGGGATGCCGCGCCGCGCAGCTTGGCTTGCAATAAATGCCGGTCGTCAGCACCGCGCCCACAAACTGCCCATCCACGTCCCGATCGCGCCGCTGGAACGCGTTCCAGCAGGCATCGTCATCCATCGGTAGCGGAGTCGAGGCGGAAACTTCGGTCATCTGGTTCATGCATATGGGATAACAGGCGCGATCGGGCCAGCCTTCCCGCCTCTTGCGCTCAAAGCATTTCCCGATTGCCTCAGCCAGACTTTACCATATGAATGCGCCGCATCATGGTCGAACTCCTCCGCCGCCTCTGCCTTTTGCTCGCCCTCGCCCTGCCCGCGACAGCGCGCGCCGAACAGCAGGACATCGCCGCCGCCGCGCGCGGCGTTGTCCGCATCGCCATCGTGGCGACGGACGGCAGCGAAGCCTATTTCGTCGGCCATGGCAGCGGCTTTGCGGTTGCGCCAGACAAGGTACTGACCAACGCCCATGTCGTCGAACTGACCCGCGAGGAAAAAAACCTCGTCATCGGCGTCGTCCCTTCCGAAGGCCGCAAAAGCTACGGCGGCCGCGTCATCGCCTATTCCCCAGGCAACGACCTCGCGCTCATCCAGCTGGAGGAAGGCCACCTGCCCGTCAGCACCTTCTACGCGGGCGCCATCAGCGATGGGCAGCATGTGACCGCGATCGGCTATCCCGGCACGGTCGATCGGGCGCAGGGCCTTGGCCTCAAGGAAATGGTGGAGCCGCTCGGCACGGTAAAGACCAGCGGCAACGTGTCGTCGGGCCGATCAAGCCATAGCTTCGACACCATCCTCCACACCGCCCCCCTCGCCGCAGGCAACAGCGGCGGCCCGCTCGTCGACGATTGCGGCCGGGTGCTGGGCGTCAACAGCTTCGGGTCCATCTCGGACGGCAATGACGCCGAATTCGGTTTCGCCGTGTCCTGGCGCGAGGTAGCCTCTTTCCTCCGGCAGGCGGGCGTTTCATCCCTGCGCACCGTCGTTCCCTGCCGCTCCATGGCCGAAGCCGACGCCGCAGACGCCGCGCTCACCCAGCGCGCGGCGCAGCAAAGCGAGCAGTCGGAGCGCGCCCGCGCCGACGCGCGCGAAGCCGCGCTTGGCAAGGCGCGCGACGCGGCGGAACGCGACGTCATCTCCGGCCGCGAAAATGCGATGGCGGGCGCGGCCGTGCTTCTGGCGCTGGCGGTGCTTGGGCTCGGCGCGGGCGGCCTCTTCTACAGCCAGGGCCGCGAACGCCGCGCAACATGGTCGCTCGCGGGCGGCGGCCTGCTGCTGTTGGGCGCGGTCGCGCTGTTCCTGCTGCGGCCGAGCTTCTCCAGCGTGGATGAGCGCGTGAAACTGCCCGACGACGGCAGGGTGGCGGGCAACCATGCCTATGCATGGGAAGGCGACAATGTCTGCGCGATCGACCTCAACCGCAGTCGCCTCACCGTGTCGGAGGCCAATGACCTTCCTTTCAACTGGACCGGCACCGGCTGCGCCAACGGCAACAGCCAATATGTCAGCGCGGGCAATGAATGGGAGCGCGCCGCTGTCCCGGATTCGGGCAACTTCATCACCGTCAGCCGCTTCGACCCGGCAACGGGCACCTTACGCGTCCAGCGCTGGCTGCCGGATGGCGATGCGATGGACAAGGCTCGCGCCTTGTTGAAGGACGGCCCGATCAAGGCGTGCGGGACCGATCCCGATCTGCTCGCCCGGATCGCCGCCCTGCGAAGCGATCTTGCCTCCCTGCTGCCCGCGCAACCCAACGAACGCCTGGTCTATCATTGCCGCAAGGGCCGCCTCGCTCCCCCCGACCCCGCAAACTGATCAAAATCGCGCGGCGGAAAGCGCCGTCTAATCGTCTCCATTCCATCCTTGCGACGGAATCGCGTTCCATGACTTGCATAGTCATAAAGCCGCTGCTAACCGGCCGGGCAACAGGGGATCGGGACGGATAAGACCGCGCCCCTCTTTTCGCATGACCGGCAAATCAAGTGCCAGTGACAGAAATTGGAGGACGGTAAGCGCGTGGAGACTACCGGCGGCATTCAGGCTAGCCTCAGCGGACGCTACGCGCTTGCGCTGTTCGATCTGGCCCGCGACGGCAACGCCCTCGACACCGTGGCGGCCAGCCTCGGTGCGATCAAGGCGGCGATCGCCGAATCGGCTGATTTCAAAAGCCTCATCAACAATCCCGTGCTGAGCCGCGACGCGTCTGGAAAGACGATCGCAGCGGTCGCAGCATCCATCGGCATCGACGCGCTGACGACGAAGTTCCTGGGCGTCCTCGCCGCGAACCGCCGCCTGTCACAGCTGCCCGCCGTCATCCGCGCCTATGAAACGCTGCTGTCGAATCACAAGGGCGAAGTCCGCGCGGAAGTGACCAGCGCGCATCCGCTCGATTCGAACCAGATCACCGCGCTTGCGCAAAACCTCCGCACCCGCGTCGGCCGCGACGTCGCGCTCGAAGCCAAGGTCGATCCCGCGATCCTGGGCGGGCTGGTCGTAAAGATCGGCAGCCAGATGATCGATTCCTCCATCCGCACCCGTTTGAATAGTCTCGCCCAGGCGATGAAAGGCTGAACATGGATATCAACGCCGCAGAAATTTCGAAGGTCATCAAGGACCAGATCGCCAATTTCGGCACCGAAGCGCAGGTGAGCGAAGTCGGTTCCGTGCTGACCGTGGGTGACGGCATCGCCCGCGTCCATGGCCTCGACAACGTCCAGGCGGGCGAAATGGTCGAGTTCGCCAATGGCGTGCAGGGCATGGCGCTCAACCTCGAAGCCGACAATGTTGGCGTCGTGATCTTCGGCTCGGACGCCGAAATCAAGGAAGGCGACACCGTCAAGCGTACCGGCACCATCGTCGACGTTCCGGTCGGCAAGGGTCTGCTGGGTCGCGTGGTCGACGGCCTCGGCAACCCCATCGATGGCAAGGGCCCGATCCAGTATACCGAGCGCAAGCGCGTTGAAGTCAAGGCGCCGGGCATCATCCCCCGCAAGTCGGTGCACGAGCCCGTGCAGACCGGCCTGAAGGCGATCGACGCCCTCGTCCCCGTCGGCCGTGGCCAGCGCGAACTCATCATCGGCGACCGTCAGACCGGCAAGACCGCCGTCGCGATCGATACCTTCATCAACCAGAAGGGCATCAACGCGGGCGACGATGAGGGCAAGAAGCTCTACTGCATCTACGTCGCGATCGGCCAGAAGCGCTCGACCGTCGCGCAGATCGTCAAGCAGCTCGAAGAAAATGGCGCGATGGAATATTCGATCGTCGTCGCCGCGACCGCTTCGGAACCCGCTCCGCTCCAGTATCTGGCGCCCTACACCGGCGTCACCATGGGCGAATTCTTCCGCGACAACGGCATGCACGCCGTGATCGTCTATGACGATCTGTCCAAGCAGGCCGTCGCCTATCGTCAGATGTCGCTGCTGCTGCGTCGTCCTCCGGGCCGCGAAGCCTATCCCGGCGACGTTTTCTATCTCCACAGCCGCCTGCTGGAACGCGCTGCGAAGATGAACGACGCCAATGGCAATGGCTCGCTGACCGCGCTGCCGATCATCGAAACGCAGGCGGGCGACGTGTCGGCCTATATTCCGACCAACGTGATCTCGATCACCGACGGCCAGATCTTCCTCGAAACCAACCTCTTCTACCAGGGCATCCGTCCGGCCATTAACGTAGGCCTGTCGGTGTCGCGCGTCGGTTCCGCCGCGCAGACCAAGGCGATGAAGAAGGTGTCCGGCTCGATCAAGCTGGAGCTGGCGCAGTATCGCGAAATGGCGGCCTTCGCCCAGTTCGGTTCGGATCTCGACGCTTCGACCCAGAAGCTGCTGAACCGCGGTGCGCGTCTGACCGAGCTGCTGAAGCAGGCCCAGTTCTCGCCGCTGCCCTTCGAAGAGCAGACTGCGTCGATCTTCGCTGGTACAAACGGCTATCTCGACAGCGTCGCCGTCAAGGACGTGACCCGTTATGAAGAGCTGATGCTCGCCTATCTGCGTCACGACCATGCCGACGTGCTCGCCGCGATCCGCGACAGCAAGGATCTGGGCGACGAGCCCAAGGCCAAGCTGAAGGCCGCGCTGGACTCGTTCGGCAAGACGTTTGCGTAAAGGATAATCCGTCATCCCAGCGAAAGCTGGGATCTCAGGCCCAAGGGTTCAGCCCGGAGGCACGAGATCCTGACTTTCGTCAGGATGACGAACAGAAGGTTCGTCATGGCCAGCCTCAAGGAACTGAAGATCCGCATCGGGTCGGTTAAATCGACCCAGAAGATCACCAAGGCGAAGCAGATGGTCGCCGCCGCGAAGTTGCGCAAGGCGCAGGCCGCCGCCGAAGCCGCGCGCCCCTATTCCAGCCGTCTGGAAGCTGTCGTCGCCAGCCTCGCGTCGAAGATCGCGGGCGGCTCGGGCGAAGGCGCTTCGCCGCTGCTCGCTGGCACCGGCAAGGATGACGTCCATCTGCTGGTCGTCGCCAACTCCGACCGTGGCCTTGCGGGTGCGTTCAACGCGAACATCGTCAAGGCGGCTCGCGCCAAGGCGGACGAGCTGATCCAGCAGGGCAAGACCGTGCGCTTCTACCTGATCGGCCGCAAGGGTCGTCCGGTCATCAACCGCACCTTCCCCGGCATGATCGTCGCACAGTTCGAGACGACCGGCGCGAAGGAGCCGGGCTATGCTCAGGCCGAAGCTATCGCGCATGAGCTGACCGACATGTATCTGAACGGCAAGTTCGACGTAGCGCATCTCTTCTTCTCGCGCTTCAAGTCGGCTCTCGCCCAGATTCCGACGGAGCAGCAGATCATCCCGGTCAAGATCCCCGAAGACGCGGATCGCAACGCTATCCCCGCGACGGTCGAATATGAACCGAGCGAAGAAGCGATCCTCGACGACCTGCTGCCGCGCAACATCACGGTGCAGATTTTCAAGGCGCTGCTGGAAAACAACGCGTCCGAACAGGGCGCATCGATGACCGCCATGGACAATGCGACCCGCAACGCCGGCGACCTCATCAACAAGCTGACCATTCAGTATAACCGCAGTCGCCAGGCCGCGATCACCACCGAACTGGTCGAAATCATCTCGGGCGCAGAAGCCCTCTAAGATCACGCACGCAAGGAAGCAGTCATGGCAACCACCAACAATGTAGGCCGCATTTCGCAGGTCATCGGCGCTGTCGTCGACGTGACCTTCCCCGATGCGCTCCCCGCGATTCTCTCGGCGCTGGAAACCAGCAACAACGGCAACCGCCTTGTTCTGGAAGTCGCCCAGCATCTGGGTGAAAATACCGTCCGCACCATCGCGATGGACTCGACCGAAGGTCTGACCCGCGGTCAGGAAGTGACCGACACCGGCGCGCAGATCAGCGTTCCCGTCGGCCCGGCCACGCTCGGCCGCATCCTGAACGTCGTTGGCGAGCCGATCGACGAACGCGGCCCGGTCGCCACCACGCTGACCGCACCGATCCACGCCAAGGCTCCCGAGTTCGTCGATCAGTCGACTGAAAGCTCGATCCTTGTCACCGGCATCAAGGTCATCGACCTTCTTGCCCCTTACGCGAAGGGCGGCAAGATCGGCCTGTTCGGCGGCGCGGGCGTCGGCAAGACCGTGCTCATCCAGGAACTGATCAACAACATCGCGAAGGGCCATGGCGGCACCTCGGTATTCGCGGGCGTCGGCGAGCGTACTCGTGAGGGCAACGACCTTTATCATGAATTCCTCGACGCTGGCGTTATCGCCAAGGACGCCGATGGCAATGCCATCAGCGAAGGGTCGAAGGTGGCGCTGGTTTACGGCCAGATGAACGAGCCCCCGGGCGCCCGTGCACGCGTCGCCCTGTCGGGCCTCACCATCGCGGAATATTTCCGCGATCAGGAAGGCCAGGACGTGCTGTTCTTCGTCGACAACATCTTCCGCTTCACCCAGGCGGGCGCGGAAGTGTCGGCTCTGCTCGGCCGTATTCCTTCGGCCGTGGGCTATCAGCCGACCCTGTCGACCGACATGGGCGCTCTCCAGGAGCGCATCACCTCGACCAACAAGGGTTCCATCACCTCGGTTCAGGCCGTTTACGTCCCCGCGGACGATTTGACCGACCCGGCGCCTGCAACCTCCTTCGCGCACTTGGACGCCACCACCGTTCTCAACCGCGCCATTTCGGAACTCGGCATCTATCCGGCGGTCGATCCGCTGGACTCGACCAGCCGCGTTCTGGAACCCCGCACCGTGGGCCAGGAGCATTACGACACCGCTCGCGCTGTCCAGTCGATCCTGCAGAAGTACAAGTCGCTTCAGGACATCATCGCGATCCTGGGCATGGACGAGCTGTCGGAAGAAGATAAGCTCACCGTCGCCCGCGCCCGCAAGATCCAGAAGTTCCTGTCGCAGCCCTTCCACGT
Source organism: Sphingobium sp. TomTYG75 (assembly GCF_054771635.1). Lineage (NCBI taxonomy): Bacteria > Pseudomonadati > Pseudomonadota > Alphaproteobacteria > Sphingomonadales > Sphingobiaceae > Sphingobium > Sphingobium sp. TomTYG75. The sequence goes on from NZ_BSRE01000001.1 coordinate 526,065, forward strand.
CGCCGAAGTCTTCACCGGCATCTCGGGCAAGTTCGTCCAGATCGAAGACACGGTGAAGTCGTTCAAGGCTGTGGTCGAAGGCGAATATGACCACCTGCCCGAAAACGCCTTCTACATGGTCGGCGGCATCGACGAGGCCATCGAAAAGGCAAAGAAGCTGGCTGCGGAAGCGGCGTAAGCTTCCAAATGTTTCCCCTCCCGCAGGCGGGAGGGGATTAAGGGGTGGGCCGCGAGCGCAGCGAGCTCCTGACCTATCCCGAAGCGTTGCAGGCGATTGCTAACGCAATCGCACCCACCCCTGCCCCTCCCTTGAAAGGGAGGGGGGAGAGATACAGATGGCACTGCATTTCGAACTCGTGACCCCCGAAAAGCTCGTCCGCTCGGAAGAGGTCTATCAGGTCGTCGTCCCCGGCACCGATGGCGACTTCGGCGTGCTGGAAGGCCACGCGCCGTTCATGTCCACCGTCCGCGACGGCGCGATCCAGATCTTCGCCAGCGCGGGCGCCGCGCCCGAAATCATCCCCGTCCAGGGCGGCTTCGCTGAAGTCAATGAAAAGGGCCTGACCGTCCTCGCGGAGCATGCGGGCTGAAGCAGCTAAGGCGATCCCGCCAATAAATTAAAAGGCCGCCTTCCAACAGGAGCGCGGCCTTTTCCTATCAGGGGGCAGGCTGACCCCCACATAGGTCACCAGGCCACCTTGCTCAGCGCCATTAGCCATTTGTCAAAGTTTCCGCCTTATTCACCATTGCAACCAATTCGGATCAGCCTGTTCCGGCAGGCGAATCCTACGGAATATCGCGGCGGAGAATTATGAGCGCGTTTGGACGGAAAAATGGACCTGCCGGCATCAAGCCGGGATTCGGTGTAGCCCGGCCAATGCAGGGCAGCGCCCCGCGTGAGGAAGCGCGAGGCGGAGACCAGTTCCCCCCGCTAGACATGGCTCCCCTGCCCGCCGCCGACACCCCAATCGATCCGCTGTCCGCGCCCACCAGCCAGATGCAGCGCAACGCGGACGCATTGCAGCGCTTGTCCGATCGCGCCAACGCCGAGCATGTCGCCGATGCGGGGCCGCAAGGCTTCGAAGCCTCCGTCCACAAAATCAAGGAACAGGTCCTCCCCCGCCTGCTAGAGCGCGTCGACCCCGAAGCCGCCGCGACGCTCAGCAAGGATGAACTGGCCGAGGAATTCCGCCCGATCATCATGGAGGTGCTGGCAGAGCTCAAGCTCACCCTCAACCGCCGCGAACAATTCGCGCTGGAAAAGGTGCTGGTCGATGAACTGCTCGGCCTCGGCCCGCTAGAGGAGCTGCTGGCCGACCCCGAGGTCACCGACATCATGGTCAACGGGCCGGAGCAGACCTATATCGAAAAGAAGGGCAAGCTGATCATCGCGCCCATCAAGTTTCGTGATGAGGAGCATCTGTTCCAGATCGCCCAGCGCATCGTGAACAAGGTCGGCCGCCGCGTCGACCAGACCACGCCGCTGGCCGACGCCCGCCTGCCCGACGGCAGCCGCGTCAACGTCATCGTGCCGCCGCTCTCGCTGCGGGGCACCGCCATCTCGATCCGTAAATTTTCGGCCAAGCCGATCACCATCGACATGCTCGCCCAATGGGGCGCGATGAGCCCGAAGATGGCCACCGCGCTCAAGATCGCTGGCGCATCGCGCATGAACATCGTGATTTCGGGCGGCACCGGCTCGGGCAAGACGACCATGCTCAACGCCCTGTCGAAGATGATCGACCCGGGTGAGCGCGTCCTCACGATCGAAGACGCAGCCGAACTTCGCCTGCAACAACCGCACTGGCTACCGCTCGAAACCCGCCCTCCGAACCTTGAGGGCCAAGGCGCAATCACCATCGGCGACCTCGTCAAGAATGCCCTGCGTATGCGTCCTGACCGCATCATCCTGGGCGAAATTCGTGGCGCGGAGTGCTTCGACCTGCTCGCCGCGATGAACACGGGCCATGACGGCTCCATGTGTACGCTTCACAGCAACAGCCCGCGCGAGTGCCTGGGCCGTATGGAAAACATGATCCTGATGGGCGACATCAAGATCCCGAAGGAGGCCATCTCCAAGCAGATCGCCGACTCCGTCGACCTCATCGTGCAGGTAAAGCGCCTGCGCGACGGTTCGCGCCGCGTCACCAACATCACCGAAGTCATCGGCATGGAAGGCGACGTCATCGTCACGCAGGAACTGTTCAAGTTCGAATATCATGACGAAGATGACAGCGGCAAGATCGTCGGCGAATACCGCTCTATGGGCCTGCGCCCCTACACGCTCGACAAGGCGCGCCAGTTCGGGTTCGACCAGCCTTTCCTGGAAGCCTGCCTCTGATCTTGTCGGCAGGATAGCAGGGGAACGACCGCCGCTACATTTTCCAAAGACGAGTCGATAATTATCATGGGGTGGTTGCGTCATCCTGTCCGCCGGTTAAAGCGACCTGCGTGCAACCCCCTGCCCCCATTAGCCCGCCAGAGGAGCTTCCGCCGCCACCATCGGCGCGTGACGAACATGCGCTGACAGGCATCGGCCTGCGTTTGCTGGCGATGTTGTTCATGGCCGTCATGTTTGCCCTCGGCAAGCTTGTGGGCACGCGGGGCGTCAGCTTGGTCGAGCTGATCTTCTACCGTCAGGCGCTCGCCCTGCCCCTTATCGTCACGTGGGTCGCGATGACCGATGGCCTCCCCTCGGTCCGCACGAACAGGCTGGGCGCGCATGTCAGCCGGACCGTGCTTGGCCTTACCGGCATGGTCCTCAATTTCGGCTCCTATCTGCTTCTTCCCCTAACCGAAGCCACCGCGATCGGCTTCACCATGCCCATCTTCGCCACGCTGCTGTCGGCCATCCTTTTGCGCGAAGCGACCGGCCCCCACCGCTGGGCTGCCATCATGCTGGGCTTTGTCGGGATCATCGTCATGGTCCGCCCTGATGGCGCGCATTTCCCGCCGTTCGGCCTTGCCGTCGCGTTGTCCGCCGCCATCATCACGGCCTGCATCGGCTTGCTGTTGCGCGACCTTGGCCGCACCGAAAAGACCGGCGTCATCGTATTCTGGTTCACCATCCTGTCCGTGCCGCCGCTGGGTATCCTGATGCTGTTCGTCGGGAAGGCGCACGATCCCATGACCTGGGCCATGCTCGTCGGCGTCGGGCTGACAGGCGGTATTGCGCAGCTCTGCATGACCGGCGCGCTTCGCCATGCGCCTGTATCCGTGGTGCTGCCGATGGACTACAGCACCATCATCTGGTCCACGCTGCTGGGCCTGTTGATCTGGGGCGAATGGCCGATGCACACTACCTGGGTAGGCGCAGCGCTCATCATCGCCAGCGGCCTCTACATTGCGTGGCGGGAGCATGTCCGCACCCGCCGTTTCGCTTCAGCCTAGCAATTCCGCGTCCAGGCTGATCTGCGCGTTCAGCAGCTTCGACACGGGGCAATTTTCCTTGGCTTTGGCGGCCAGCTCCTGGAATTTGGCGTCGTCAGCACCGGGAATGGTCGCCTTCAGCGTCAGCTTGCTCGCCGTTATCGCAAAGCCGCCCTCATGCTGCTCCAGCGTCACGACCGCGTTCGTTTCCATTTTCTCCGCCGTCAGCCCTGCCTCCCCCAAAATGAGAGATAGCGCCATGGTGAAGCAGGACGCATGGGCGGCGGCGATCAATTCTTCCGGATTGGACCCCGGCACCCCTTCGAACCGCATGGCATAGCCATAAGGATGCGCGTCCAAGGCGCCACTTTGCGTGGAGATCGCGCCTTTGCCTTCTTTCAGGCCGCCGCTCCATACCGCCGAACCACTGCGATTGATCTTCATGTCATCCTCCTGCGTGAAGAGTGGGAACCCCGCTGATCCTGCTCGGTTTCATCATCATAGCCTGATTCCTGTTCAGGAGGGTGACAATGACTGACCCGGCAGTGGAAAATCCCGGCGACCTGATCGCATCCGACCGGGTCGAAGGAACAGCCGTCTACAACCGCGAAGGCGAACGGTTGGGCCATATCTCGAACTTCATGGTGGAAAAACGCAGCGGCCAGGTCCGCTACGCTGTGCTGTCCTTTGGCGGATTTCTCGGCATCGGCCATGACCATTACCCCATCCCATGGTCGATGCTGAACTATGACACCGACAAGGGCGGCTATATCGTCGATCTTAGCAAGGAGGTGCTGGACAGCGCCCCCCGTTATCTTGCGGACACTCGGCCGGAATATGACGAGACCTATGGCCGCAACGTCTACTCCTATTACGGCCTTATATATCCTTGGTAACAGGCGAAGTTGTTGCCCTGACGGCGCTCTTCCAATGCTGAACCCCAGATGAATCCAATCGCCCAAATTTGGACACATTTGGTCGCTGAAGCATTGTCTACCTAAAGAATAGAATATACATCCATCGTGCAATTGGACGAGGATCACACCATGGACCGATTCGGACATCTGGGCGACGCGCGCAACCCTGTCGTGCTGACCATACCGGGTCTCAACAACAGCGGCCCCGGTCATTGGCAAACCCTTTGGGAGGGCATGCGCGGCGATTGTGAGCGTGTCGATCTGGGCAGTTGGGCCAGCCCCAACCGCAATGCATGGGTCACCCGCCTCGATGCGGCGATCCGCGAAGTTGAAGGACCGATCATCCTGGCCGCGCACAGCCTGGGTTGCCTCGCTGTCGCCTGGTGGGGCGCGTTGCAGAGCCAGGCTTATGGCTGGCCGGTGACGGGCGCATTGCTGGTCGCCCCGCCTGATTGCGACCGGATGGAAACGCCTGAGACTATCGGCGGCTTTGGACCGACGCCACGAGCACAGCTACCATTCCCGTCGATCGTCGTCGCCAGCCGCAACGACCCTTATATCTTCTTTGAACGCGCCCACAGTATCGCCAAAAACTGGGGCAGCAGCTTTGTCGATGCGGGCTTTAGCGGACATATCAATGCTGAAGCCAATCTTGGCACATGGGACTTCGGCCAATCACTGCTGGAACGGCTGGTCGACAACGCACATGAACAGGCTTCGCTCATGCGGCAGATGCGGCCAGCCATTCCCCTGGCCCATCATCAACATGACCGCAAACTGGCGGCGATGCGGTTGATCGGCTGAATTCCAAAGGGGCGCGACAAGGCAAACTTGGGCGCCCTATATATTTGCTTTTTTGTCTATTGAATTAGTTGAGATAAAAGCGGGCCATGAGGTGCTTATGAGTGACAACCCATCAACAGAATTTGCCCGCAACGGCCGCGCAGATGGCCAGCGGGCGGACATTTCCGTCAGCATCGAAAAGGTTCGCGGCGTTCTTGAAGCACTGCGTTTCGGGTCGATCACATTGACCGTGCATGATGCCCGCGTCGTCCAGATCGACGTGACGGAAAAGACTCGTCTCACCGCCTGAAAAAGGCGGGGGCCTTTAAGGGTTGCAAAACCGAGCCGCCGGACAGGCGGTTAATGATAGGCGGCAGGGGTGGGCCGCCAACTGTCCAGTACCATTCCCAGACCATCGGTGTTGACCGGCCAACCGGAAACGCCGCGATCAACATTCACCGGACCTCCGGAAGGGGAATTTTTATGATTGCGCGTTCTCTGTTGCTCGCCGGTGTGGCAAGCGCATCCATCTTTGCGTCCAGCGTCCATGCTGAGGAAGTGCCTGTTCCAGCCGCAGACGCAGCTGTCCCGGCCGCCGACGGGGCCGAACAGCCTACCAACCCTCGCGGCGACGTGATCATTGTCACCGCCCGCCGCCGCGCCGAAACGGCGCAGGAAGTGCCGCTGGCAATCTCCGTCATTCGCGGCGACAGCATCGAAGCGACCGGCAACTTCAACGTCGTGAAGCTCCAGCAGCTCGCGCCAACCTTGCAGGTCTACACCACCAATCCCCGCAACACCTCGGTCAACATCCGTGGTCTGGGCGTGCCGTTCGGCCTGACGAGCGACGGGTTCGAGCAGGGCGTCGGCATCTATGTCGATGACGTCTATAATTCCCGCGTCGCCGCCGCGACCTTCGACTTTCTCGATGTGAACCAGGTCGAAGTGCTGCGCGGCCCGCAGGGTACGCTCTACGGCAAGAACACGACGGCGGGCGCGATCAACATCACGACCAACCAGCCGACCTTCGATTTCGAAGGCCGTGCGGAACTCAGCGTCGGCAACCTCAATTACCGGCAGGCAAAGGCCGCCATTTCCGGCCCGCTTTCCGACACGGTCGCCGCCCGCCTCGCGGTCGCCGCGACCAGCCGCAGGGGCACGCTCTACAACGTCACCTCGCAGCGCTGGATCAACGAGCAGGACAATCTGGGATTGCGTGGCCAGTTGCTGTTCCAGCCCAACGACGATTTCAGCATCACCCTGTCAGGCGACTATAGCAAGCAGGACCCCGAATGCTGCGGCACCACCTTCGTCCGCGTCGGCCGCACGCAGCGCCCGCTGAACCGTCAATATGACGCTCTCGCCGCAGCGCAGGGCTATGTCGTGCCCAGCCGCAATCCCTATGACCGCCTGTCCGACCTCGACAGCAATCTGAACGCTGGCAACAAGATTGGCGGCGTTTCGGCGCGGGTGAAGTGGGACGTCGGCCCCGGCACGCTGACCTCGGTCACCGCTTGGCGCTTCTGGGACTGGAAGCCGGAAAATGACCGCGACTTTACGGGCCTGCCGATTGTGTCCAAATCGCAGAACCCCTCGCAACAGAACCAGTATAGCCAGGAATTCCGCTACAATTACGAAAGCCAGAAGATCGACTTTGTCGTCGGCCTCTTCGGCTTCAAACAGCGGATCGACACGCAGGGCACGGAGCAGCAGGGGGCAGCAGCCGCCAAGTGGAGCCTTGCACCCTCGTCGGACCCGTTGAACCCGGCCAACAACCCTGCAACGCTTGCGGGCCTCACCGCCAGCAACACGCAGTGGCTCAAGAGCGAGAGCGCCGCACTGTTCGGTCAGCTCAGCTGGAAAGTCACCGACGCGCTGACGATCCAGCCCGGTCTCCGGCTCAACTATGATAAAAAGTCGGGCTTCTACCAACGTGTCGTGACGAACGCGCTGGGTCAGGCGATCAGCTGCACCACGCCACCGGCGCCCGGCACGATCGCGGGCACCTCGCAGCAGTGCGGCGTCTATCAGCCGCAGGTAAGCGCCCCTTCCGACAGCGCGTGGAACTTCACCTACGACTTCAACGTCAACTACAAGTTCGCGCGGGACGTCCTCGCCTATGCGACCTATGCCAAGAGCTTCAAGACGCTGGGCATCAACCAGAACGGCTTGCCGCTCAACCTGGACAATACGGTCAACTATGATGCCGCAACGGTGAAGCCGGAATCGGTCCAGCATTTCGAAGTCGGGCTGAAAACCCAGCTGTGGGATCGGCGCGCGACCTTCAACATCTCGGCCTTCCGCACCACGATCAAGGACTTCCAGGCGACCGTGAACGGCGGCCAGTTCGGCACCGTGCGCGGCTACCTTGCCAATGCCGAAAAGGTCCGGTCGCAGGGCATCGAGGCGGACTTCAAGGTGGTCGCCAGCGATCGCTTCACCGCCTATGCCAACGCGGCCTATACCCACGCCAAATATAAGAAGTTCACCAACGCACCCTGCCCGCCGGAACTGTCCGGTGGACCCTCGCAACCTTCTGGCGCCACGCCCGATTATTCGCAGCCGGGCGTTCCGGGCGCTCCCAGCCCCCGCCAGTGCGACATTTCCGGTCAGGATCTACCCGGCGTGTCGAAATGGGCCTTCTCCTACGGCGCGGAATATAACATCCCGGTCACGCTGCTGGCGAAGGAAGGCCAGGTCTATCTGGGCGTGGACGGCAATTACCGCTCGCACTGGAACTCCAACGCCTCACCCTCGCGCTACACCGAAGTAAAGGGCTACGCGCTCACCAACTTCCGCGCAGGCTTCCGCGGCGAAGGCTTCGATGTCTTCGGCTGGGTCCGCAACGCGTTCGACGTCAACTATATCGAAAATCTTCAGGTTGCTCCCGGCAACACCGGCCTGATCGCTGGCCAGCCTGGCGATCCCCGGACTTGGGGCGGGACGATCAAATTCTCGTTCTGATCCCGTAACGATGTTCACCCCCTGGGGGAGCGGCACAGGCCCGCCGCTCCCGCATCTTTTTCAATTCGCCATTTCCTTCTCTAATTCCACTTCGCCAAAACCGGCCCGCCACCCGATTTGCGCCTGCAACCCCACTGGGGTACATCGCTCCCATGTCCACCACCTTCACGCTCGACACCTCCACCAGCCGCGCCAATCCCACGCCCGCGCCAATGAAGCGCCTGACCGTCCCCGCGATCCAGCGCCGCAAGGTCGAAGGCAAGACGGACGAGCCGCTGGTGATGCTGACCGCCTACACCGCCCGGCAGGCACAGCTCCTTGATCCCCATTGCGACATGCTGCTCGTCGGCGATTCGCTCGGCCAGGTGATCTACGGCCTGCCCTCGACCCTTGCCGTCACGCTCGACATGATGATTGCCCATGGCGCCGCCGTCGTCCGGGGCAGCTATCATAGCCTCGTCCTCGTCGACATGCCCTTCGGCAGCTACGAAGCCTCCCCCGCCCATGCCTTCGCCAGCGCCAGCCGCGTCATGGCCGAAACCGGCTGCGCCGCCGTCAAACTGGAAGGCGGGCAGGCCATGGCGGAAACCATAGCCTTCCTTACCCAGCGTGGCATCCCCGTCATGGCCCATGTCGGCCTCACGCCTCAGGCCGTCAACGCACTGGGCGGCTATGGCGCGCGCGGCAAAAGCCAGGAAGAACATGCCAAGATCATGGACGACGCCCGCGCCGTCGCGCAGGCTGGCGCCTTCGCCGTGGTCCTTGAAGGCGTGATGGAAGACCTCGCCGTCGCCATCACCGACAGCCTCGACATCCCCGTCATCGGCATCGGCGCATCGGCCCATTGCGACGGCCAAGTGCTGGTCGCCGAGGACATGCTGGGCATGTTCGAACGCGTGCCGCGCTTCGTGAAACGATACGAAAACATTGCCGAAACCATCAGCAATGCAGCCGAACGCTATGCCGTCGAAGTACGCAATCGCAGCTTTCCCACCGCAGATCAGGTCTATCGCCCCAAAAAGTGATTTGCGCTAAGCGCCGCCGCCGCTATTGATCGCGCCTTCCGCGAGCTTTTTCTGACGCATATCTGGAGACCCACGTGGCCCTGACGCCGCAAAATAGCGAAGCATTCATGCGCGAGGTCGATGAGGCCGTGCGTCAGGACCAATTGCTGACCTTCTGGCAGCGCTTTGGCCGCTGGATCGTCGCGGCCGTGGTCATCGGCCTCGTTGCCTTTGCGGCATGGCTTTATTGGCAGCATTACAGCGCCACTCAATCGCAAGCCGTGTCCGAGGAAATGGACAAGGTCATCTCGGCCGCCGCGGGCGGCGGGACGCCCGATGCCAAGCAACTCGACACGCTGACCGACGCCAGCCAGCCCGGCTTCCGCGCGTCAGCCCTGCTCGTGAAGGCTGGTGTCGCCGCTCGCAAGGGCGACAACAAGGCCGCGATCGCCGCTTACAAGGCTATGGCAGCCGACAGCTCGCTTGATCAGCCCTATCGCGACCTCGCCCTGATCCGCCAGACCACGCTCGAGTTCGAGACGCTTCAGCCGCAACAGGTGGTCGATCGCCTCAAGCCCCTCGCCGTCGAAGGCGCGCCATGGTTCGGCAGCGCGGGCGAACTGGTCGCCATATCCTATATGAAGATGCGCAAGCCCGATCTTGCTGGCCCGCTGTTCGCAGCGATGGCAAAGGATGCCACCGTGCCTCAGTCGATCCGTTCACGCGCGCGACAGATGGCGGGCTTATTGGGCATAGATGCAGTCGAAACGCCGACCGTACCGGGACAGGGATGAAGATAAGCGCATGGGGATGCACAGCATGACGAAATTTGCGGGCACGCGCCGGGTCCTGACCGTCGCCGCGATGGTCGCGCTACTGGCGGGCTGCGGCGTCATCGGGGGCAAGAAGGGTGGACCCAAGACCCCCGTGGTCGGCAACCGCGTATCCATCCTGACCAACGAGCAAGGCGTCGAGGTCGATCCGACCCTGGCCGATGTGCCCGTGTCACTGCCCGAAGCCTATGCCAACGACCAATGGTCGCAGCCGGGCGGCAGCCCTGCCAAGGCGATGGGCAACCTTGCGCTGAGCACCTCGCCCGCGACGGCCTGGACCAGTTCGATCGAAGGCAGCACGCCTCGCGCGCGCCTCGCCTCTTCACCCGTGATCGCCAATGGCAAGCTCTACGTCATCGACGCGGGCGCTCATGTCATCGCGTTCGACGCCGCGACCGGCGCGAAGCTCTGGCAGACTGCCCTGCCCGCCGAAGGCAGCGGCCGCGCCTTGTTCGGCGGTGGCGTCAGCATCGTCGATGACAAGGTGTATGCGAGCACCGGCGTGGGCGACGTAGCCGCGCTCAGCGCCGCAAACGGCTCCATCCTGTGGAAGAAGCGCCCCGGCGGCCCGCTACGCGGCGCACCGACGCTCGCCAACGGCCATGTCTATGTCATGGGGCAGGACAACCAGATCTTCGCGCTCAACCAGAGCGATGGCGAAGTGCAGTGGACCGACAGTGGCACGTTGCAGGTGACCGGCGTGTTCGGCGTCGCCGCTCCCGCCGCTGCGCAGGGCACGGTGATCGCGGGCTATAGCTCGGGCGAGCTCACCGCCTACCGCTATGAAAATGGCCGCACGCTGTGGGGCGATGCCCTTTCGCGCACCAGCATTTCAACGGCCGTCGCCTCCCTCACCGACATCGATGCCAATCCGGTTATCGACCGTGGCCGGGTCTTCGCCATCGGTCAGGGTGGCCGCATGGCCTCCTATGAACTGGTGAGCGGCCAACGCCTGTGGGAAATCAATATTGCGGGCATCTCGACGCCGTGGGTTGCGGGCGAATGGGTATTCGTCGTGACCAGCGATGCAAAGCTGCTCTGCGTCGCCCGCGCGACCGGCAAGATTCGCTGGATCAGCCAGCTTCGCCGCTGGGAAAAGGAAAAGAAGAAGGCGAACGCCATCCGTTGGACGGGTCCCGTTCTGGCAGGCGGTCGCCTGATCCTGGTATCCACCCATGGCGACCTCAACTATGTCGATCCGGCAACGGGCGCCGTTCAATCGGCTGTTGATATGGACAAGTCCATGTCGCTGTCGCCCGTTGTCGCCAACAACATGCTCTATATTCTTGCTGACAACGGCAAGCTGACGGCGTTTCGTTAACGCCTTAGATGATGTTAGATAAGCGTGCTCCTGCGCAGGCGGGAGCCCAGATCCGCCGTTTGGACTGGGCTCCCGCCTGCGCAGGAGCACCGTCATTTTAAAGGAAACGGGCTATCATGCTGCCCACAGTTGCCATTGTAGGGCGGCCCAATGTGGGCAAGTCCACCCTCTTCAACCGGCTCGTCGGCAAGAAGCTGGCGCTGGTCGATGACCAGCCCGGCGTCACGCGCGATCGGCGGGAAGGGCAAGCGAACCTGCTCGGCGTCGATTTCACCATCATCGACACCGCCGGTTATGAGGACGAGGATCCTCAGACCCTCCCCGGCCGGATGCGCATGCAGACGCAGGCGGCGGTCGAAAATGCCGATGTCGCCCTGTTCGTCGTCGATGCACGCGCTGGCATCACCCCGTTGGACGAGGAAATCGCCCGCTGGCTACGCGAAGGCGACGCGCCCGTCGTGCTGATGGCCAACAAGGCCGAGGGCAAGGCCGGTGACGACGGCGTGATGGAGGCATTCAGCCTAGGCATGGGCGACCCCATCCCCTTTTCCGCCGAACATGGTCAAGGACTTGCCGACCTGTTCCAGGCGCTCCTCCCCTATATCGACCGGGAGGATGAGGAAGAAGAGGAAGCCGAACCGAGCGAGGCCGATCTGGAGGCCGCTCCGCTCAAGCTCGCCATCGTCGGCCGTCCCAATGCGGGCAAATCGACCCTCATCAACCGGCTGCTCGGCGAAAACCGTCTGCTCACCGGCCCCGAAGCAGGCATCACCCGTGATAGCATCGCGGTGGACTGGACATGGACAGACCCCCGCAATGAGGAGGCTGAACCCCGCCCCGTCCGCCTGATCGACACCGCTGGCATGCGCAAGCGTGCGAAGGTGCAGGACAAGCTCGAAAAGCTCGCAGTTTCGGACGGTCTGAACGCTGTGAACTTCGCCGAAGTCGTTGTGCTTCTGCTCGATTCCACGCGCGGGCTGGAAGCGCAGGACCTGCGCATTGCCGACAAGGTGCTGGAGGAAGGCCGCGCCCTCGTCGTCGCGCTCAACAAATGGGACACGGTCGAGCATGGCTCGGCCCTGTATCAGGGCATCAAGCAGGCGCTGTCCGACGGCCTGGCGCAGATACGCGGCGTGCCGATCATGACCGTGTCAGGCGCGACAGGAAAAGGTCTGGACGACCTCATCCGCGTAGCCTTCGAAACACGCACCGCCTGGTCTCAGCGCGTCTCCACCGGCATCCTCAACCGCTGGTTCGAACGCGCACTGGAGGCCAACCCGCCCCCCGCCCCCGGCGGCAAGCGGATCAAGCTGCGCTACATCACGCAGAACAAGACCCGCCCGCCCACCTTCGTGCTATTCGGCACCCGTCTGGACGAACTACCGGAAAGCTACCGGCGCTATCTCGTCAACGGCATCCGCAAGGAACTGGGCTTCGGCGCCGTGCCTGTGCGCCTTACGTTGCGCAGCGCGCGCAATCCCTATGCCACCAAATGATACCGCCTATGTGAATGCCAGGGGAATGAAATGCCCCTGGCCCGCATTGCGCGCCGCCCGCGCTATGCGGTCGGCCCATGCAGTGACGGTCGAAGCGGACGACCCCAACGCCGCCCGCGAATTGGAGGCGCTTACCCGGCAGCATGGCTGGAATTTCTCCGCCGCTGCTGGCGATCGCTTTGAATTGTCGCGTAAATCCTGACGCCAACCTTGTTCTGACGCCTCCGCTTAACCTGCTGTTTACGCGCGGCTTCTATGCTGAAGTCGAAACAGGGAGTGTGACAGGGTGTCGTATCAAGAGGCAGAACTGGTCAATCAGGCCGATCTGGCAAAGTCCCGGTCGGAACTGGGCAGCGCATTTCTCCGGATTCTCAGCTATTTTCGCGAGGATGGCGACAAGGCCATTGGCGCGATCGAGCAGGCGATCCGCGAACGCAATGCCATCGCGCTCGTCACGCCCGCTCACACATTGAAGGGCGAATCGGCTCAATTTGGCGCCCATCGCTTGAGCAGCATGGCCGAACGCATTGAAATGGTCGCGCGCCGCTGCGTCGAAACACGCGAGGGTCCTGACGAATTGATCGAGGTTGTCGTCAGTTTGCGGCCCTGCTTTACCGAGACAATGTCCCTCCTCGATCACGACTCCAATCCGTTGGTCGCACGTCGCCCCGCCACATTTGGCCGCCGATCCGAACCACCGTCGCAGGGGTTCGGCCGCGTAGGCTGATCTTAGCTAACATCTAGGTATTGAAATAAAACGGATCATCGCCCCATATCCGGGCAATGATCTGTTTTTCCGTTCTGGACCTCGTCCCCGTCATTGAAGGAAGCACCGTTGGCGAAGCCCTCGTCAACGCCGCGGCCTTCGCCGTTCATGCTGAACAACTCGGCTTCCATCGCTATTGGGTTGCCGAACATCACGGCATGCCGGGCATCGCATCGGCCGCAACTTCGGTAGTGCTGGCGCATATCGGACAGGCGACATCGACCATCCGCATAGGTTCGGGCGGCATCATGCTCCCCAACCATGCCCCCCTGCTGATAGCCGAACAGTTCGGTACGCTCGCAGCGCTTTTCCCCGGTCGAGTAGACCTTGGGCTAGGCCGCGCGCCCGGATCGGACCAGCGGGTGGCTCAAGCCATGCGCCGCACGCTTTCCGGTGGGCCGGATGAATTTCCGCGCGACGTGCTGGAATTGCAGGCCTATTTCGCGGGTGACGGAAGGCTCGGCTTTCAGGCGACGCCCGGCGCGGGCGAAGATGTGCCACTTTGGATCCTCGGGTCCAGCCTCTACGGCGCCCAACTCGCCGCCGCGCTGGGCCTGCCCTATGCCTTCGCCTCCCATTTCGCTCCTGGCGCGCTTGAGGATGCGATCGCGGTTTACCGTCGCGACTTCAGACCCTCGGCCCAGCTTGATCGCCCCTATGTGATGGCAGGCTATAATATATTCGCGGCGGACAGCATGGAAGAAGCGCGACTGCTCGCCACCTCCATGCAACAGGCCTTCGTTCGTCTCCGCACGGGGCAGCCGGGCAAGTTACAACCACCCGTGCCCGGCTATTTCGAAAGCCTGCCACCCGGCGCGCAGGCGATGCTTTCGGATGTCCTGAGCGCCACGTCGATCGGCCCGCAGGACAAGGTCCAAGAGGATCTTGCCGCTTTCGTAGAGCGGACGGGTGTCGATGAATTGATCATCGGCGGGCAAATCCATGATTTCAGTGCCCGCAAGCGTAGCCTGGAAATCGCCATGGCCGCCGCCAAGGCAATTAGCTGACCGCCGAGGCTCCCTGCAAGCGTCCTCCACTCAGCACCTTGGCCAGACCCGGCCAGGCACGGCTGAGAAGCGATCCCAACAGCAGGACCGCGATCAGGACCAGCAACGGCTGAATCAACAGATAAGCAGGATAGAAAGGCGAACCGAGCTTCCCGAACAAAACACCCAGCAACGGCCCGCCCAGCCAGATCAGGATCAGATGCGAACAGAATAGCAGAAAGGCGAAAGGCTCGATCCTCAACAGCATTCCCCGCACGGGGCTTCCCGCCAGCCCCCAGGACAGCCGCCAGAAACAGGTGGCCGCAGCAACACGCACGGCAAGGTCAAGCAAGCCGACGCCTATGGCCGATCCCTGCGCCGCTTGCAGGGAAAAATGAAGCTGCACGGCCATGAGCAACAGGAAAGGCATGGCCGCTGCGGCCAAACCGAGCCCGGCAACCCGCTCCGCCAGCCCGGTTCGCCGGGCCATCATTCCCACGACAAAGAAGAACAGGATTGCTGGGCGCATCAGCACCGGCGGCCCCCAACCCGCAAGTTGCGCGACAGCTGCGACAGCAGCAACGCCAATCAGCACGCGACTAGGAAGGCGAAGCAGCAATGGAGCAATGACCATGCACAGGAACAAGTCGCGCAAGAACGGCATCTGCACGTTGATGTCCGGGTTCCGGGTCACGACGAACAGTTCCTGAAACAACCAATCGAACGAGACCGGCACGGGCGCTGACAATCCCAGCGACCAGGCCGCGCCGGATACCAGCAAGATGCCAAGGCCATTCCACAGGATCATCGGCAACAGGATCGTCCGCGCCTTTTGCAGCACATGACGGAACCAGTTCTGTGCGCGGGACGATCCCGCTACCAGCCAGCCGGAAATGACGCCCAGCAGCGGCACTGCGCTGCGCCCGAATATTTCCATGAGCAGCCAGCGCAGATTTTCCTGCGGTGTGCCGCGCGCGATTTCCAGGTCATGACCGTTCAACCCGGTCCAGGCGTGCACATAGACCACACCCAATATGCAGATCACCCGAGCTATGGAAATCGCATCGGATCGGCGCACCGCGTCAGCCGTCATCAACTGGGTCAAAGGCATATCCTGATCTTGCGGCAGTCAGCGGCCGATACGCATGACAAACGATTCGCGCCAGAGTAGACGCCTGAGCGCGCGGCGGGAGGTGGCGATAGCGAGGTTAACAGCCTGGTTCGGCAGCAGGCGCAAAACGTCCGAGATAAGCCATTTCTTTACCTATGTACGGCTACACAGGCAGGCCGAATTCCGGCAGCGCGCGTCGGAAATCAGATTCAAGGGGGGTGTATGAGCCACATGCCGGGAGCTGCCGAATTCACGCACGGCCAAACGAAGCCTGCCGCAGCCAACGCCATGGGCGCGGTTTTTCAGATAGCCGGTTCCAGTTCCAAGGTGCTGATCGACGCCGCCTCCATTGCAACTCTCGCACATGATAGCGACCCCTGCACGGCAATGGCGGGGCAAGTCGGCAGCCAAGTAAAAATGCGTGTAGGCAGTGCATGGCTCATCGCCAGCGTGCGCTCCATGGCGATGGATCGGCAGGACAGCGGCCTGATCATCGCTGACGTCGATTTTCTGGGCGAAGGTGACGAGGAACCGCTTACCGGTCGCATTCATCACTTCCGTCGCGGCGTCACCCGCTATCCTGCACCGGGCACAGAAATTTTCCCCGTATCCAGCGCCGACATGCAGCAGATCTACGCCGCCGATGACCGGCCCCATGTGCAGATCGGCACCGTCTATCCCACGACGGACACGCGTGCCGCGCTCTATGTCGACTCGATGCTGGGCAAACATTTCGCCCTGCTGGGTTCGACCGGTACGGGCAAATCCACCAGCGCCGCTCTCATTCTTCACCGCATTTGCGACCTGTCGCCCGAAGGCCATATCGTGATGGTCGATCCGCATGGCGAATATGGGGCGGCCTTTGCCCAGAATGGCGCGGTCTTCGACGTAGGCAACCTCGCTCTGCCCTACTGGCTGATGAATTTCGAGGAGCATTGCGAGGTTTTCGTCACCTCCGAAGGCTCCGATCGCACGGTCGACTGCGACATTCTGGCAAAATGCCTGCTCGCCGCGCGGCAGAAGAACCGGCTCGCGGAAAGCATCGGCAGGCTGACCGTCGATTCGCCTATCCCCTACCTGCTGTCGGACCTCACCAACATCCTGCAAAATGAGATGGGGAAACTCGACAAGGGCACGGGCGCCCTCCCCTATATGCGGCTCAAGACCAAGATCGACGAGATCAAGGCGGACCCGCGTTACAGCTTCATGTTCTCAGGCATGCTCGTCGCGGACACGATGCAGGAATTTCTGGCAAAGATCTTCCGCCTGCCATCGGGCGGGAAGCCGATTTCGATCATCGACGTGTCGGCCATGCCGTCGGACATCACCTCCGTGGTGGTATCGGTACTGTCCCGTCTGGTCTTCGACTATGCCATCTGGGCGCGGGACGAGGCTCAGCGGCCGATCCTGCTCGTCTGCGAAGAGGCGCACCGCTATATTCCCAGCACGACCACCGGCACCGGCCAGGCCGTCCGCCGCATCCTGGAGCGTATAGCCAAGGAGGGCCGCAAATATGGCGTATCGCTTGGCCTCATCACACAGCGACCGTCGGACCTTGCCGAAGGCGTGCTGTCGCAATGCGGCACCATCATTTCCATGCGCCTCAACAATGATCGCGACCAGGCATTCGTGAAGGCCGCCATGCCCGAAGGCGCGCGCGGTTTCCTCGACTCCATTCCCGCGCTCCGCAATCGAGAGGCGATCATCTGCGGTGAGGGTGTCGCGGTGCCCATCCGCGTCGCGCTGGACAATCTGGAGGAGCACCGGCGGCCCGCATCGGGCGATCCGAGCTTCACGGATCTTTGGCGTCAGTCCGGTGGAGAGGCAGACATTCTCGACCGCACTATCACCCGCTGGCGCAGCCAGGGACGATAAGCGTCAGCCCGCAGGTGCGAACCGCCCTGCGGGTTCGCTCTCCGCGCTGATGCTTTCCCGGCACTCTTCCTCATGCACGGGGACGAGCAGCGTCGCCTTGCGCCAGCCGCCCTGCAGATAGGCGAGACCTGCAATCAGAAGGGCTGATCCCGAACTCACAGGGAAGCTCAACCACAAGGCATTGGCGCCCAGATACGGATAGCTGAAGTGATAAAAGCCAAGGCGAACGCCGAACAACGTGACGGTAAGGATCAATAGCGGCCTCACCACGACGCCATTCGCCCGCATCACCCCGAACAGGATCATCGTCGCGCCGAACAGCATATAGCTCCAGGTCGCAAGCAACTGCATTTTCCAGGCGGCATCGATCGCGGCCCTGTTGTCGCCAAGGAAGAGCGAGAGCAACGGCGCGTGAAACAACAGGATCACGCCAATC
Source organism: Sphingobium sp. TomTYG75 (assembly GCF_054771635.1). NCBI lineage: Bacteria > Pseudomonadati > Pseudomonadota > Alphaproteobacteria > Sphingomonadales > Sphingobiaceae > Sphingobium > Sphingobium sp. TomTYG75. Next base: position 543,926 of record NZ_BSRE01000001.1, read on the forward strand.
ATCGCGCCCGTAATCAGCAGCAGATAGCCCAATCCATAAGCGGTAATCCGGCCAATCCTGTCCCACCGGCCCGCACCGATATTTTGCGCCGCCATGGCGCTGACAGCCGCACCCATGGCCATCGCAGGCATCTGCAAATAGGTCCAGATCTGCTGCGCCGCGCCATAAGCCGCCGTAACGATAAGCCCTTCGCGGTTAACCAGACCGATGATCATCAGGCCAACAGCCGACATGACGATCATCTGAAGCCCCATCGGCAACCCTTTGCCCAGCAGGATACGCAATTGGTCCGGCGCCGGGATCAGATAGCGCAGTTCCGGCCCCCGCAAGCGCAGCGGCAGGTCCTTGGCATATACATAGAAGATCAGGCCAAGCAGGCTGGCGATGCCGGCCGCCGCCGTGGCCGCCGCTGATCCGCCGATGCCCATCGCCGGAATCGGCCCCAGCCCAAGGATGAATACCGGGTTCAGCACCAGATCGATCCCGACGCTGACGAACATGAAGATCAACGGCGTGCGCGCGTCCCCAGCTCCCCGCAATCCCATCATCATCATGACGCTGATCAACGTTGCGGGCATCGCAATGAAAATCACGCGCAGATAGATCAGCGCCATGTCAAATGCTTCGGCAGGCGTTCCCAGCAGGTGCAACATTGCGGGCGATGCAGCCCATCCGGCCGCAGCGACAACGGTGCCCAATATGGTGCAAAAGCCCGTCGCTGACCCGAAGGACCGGCGGGCGGCATCCATATCGCCCCGACCCGCCGCCTGGGCGATCACCACGGTCGATGCCATGCCGAATCCGAACACGATGGAAAACATCAGGAACATGGTGATGTTCGCGTTGGCCGTGGCGGCAAGAGCCTGCGCGCCCAGAAAGCGGCCGACCCAGATCGCGTTGATCGATCCATTCAACGACTGAAGCACATTGGACGCCAGCGTCGGCACGGCAAAGACCAGCAAGGACGACGCGATAGGCCCGTTTACCAGGTCCCTTGTTTCACGCTTCCCTGCCGCCATTCTTGCCCTCCCCTAAGCGCTTCATCATTAACCGATCAGGCCAGACGATCCAGCGCCGCCGCCAACCTGTCCGCCTCCGCGGTTTTCTCGGCATGATCTTCACGCGCCTTGGCCACCGCCTCGGGCTTGGCCTTTTCCACGAAACTCGGATTGGAAAGACGCCCGGAAAGCGAATCCCGTTCCTTTTCCGCAGCGGCGAGAGCCTTTGCCAGCCTCGCCTTTTCCGCAGCGATGTCGATCACGCCCTCCAGCGGGAGGATGAAGGTCGCCTCATCGACAACGATCTGCGCCGCGCCACCAGCTACGCTATCGCCAAAGGACAGGCTCTCCACCCGCCCCAAACGCGCCAGGGCCGCGCCCTGCCGATCGATGCGGCGTCGTGTTTCTTCCGACGCTTCGCTGACCACGACCTTCAGCTTGGCGCCCGGCGGCACGTTCAGTTCCGTTCGCGCCGTGCGCATCGCGCTGATCAAGCGGATCAGCCAGTCAATCTCTGCCTGCGCCTCGCTATCGACGGCATAGAGCGCCTGCGGCCAGCGAGCGACGATCAGTTCCGTCTCGCGCGTGCCGGTCAGGTTCCACAGCTCTTCGGTGATAAAGGGCATGAAGGGGTGGAGCATGACGAGGATCTGGTCGAACGCCCAGCCCGCGACAGCCTTCGTCTCCTCATCCATCGAACCCTTGGTGAGTTCGATATACCAGTCGCAAAACTGGTCCCAGACGAAATGATAGATGGCGTTCGCGGCTGCGTCGAAGCGCAGCTCGGTCATGGCGGTGTCGATCGCCTGCACGGTCGCCACCGTCTCGGCAATGATCCAGCGGTTGACCGGCGCGGTGGCGGCAGGTGCCTCATGGCTGGTCGATGCGGTGACCCCGTTGGATTGCAGGAAGCGCGCCGCGTTCCAAAGCTTGGTCGCGAAGTTGCGATACCCCTCAACCCGCTTCTCATCCATCTTCACGTCGCGGCCCTGGCTTTCCATGGCGGACATGAAGAAACGCAGCGCGTCCGCGCCGAACTTGTCGATCAGGCCCAGCGGATCGACGACATTGCCCTTGGACTTGGACATTTTCTGCCCGTCCGCCGCACGCACCAACCCATGGAGGTAGAGCTTGCGCCACGGCACATCGCCCATGAACTCCATCCCCTGCATCGCCATGCGCGCATCCCAGAAAAACAGGATGTCGAAGCCGGAAATCAACAGGTCGTTGGGATAATGGCGCTGGAGCAACGAGCCGGGACGAGGAATCAAGCCCCTCCCCTTCAGGGGAGGGGTTGGGGTGGGGGATTGCCCCAAGCGCTGCGTATGATCGAGAGCCCCCACCCCCGGCCCCTCCCCTGAAGCGGAGGGGTGCGTGAGGTTGTCCGGCCAACCCAGCGTGCCGAAAGGCCAGAGCGCCGAGGAAAACCATGTGTCGAGCACATCGGGATCGCGAACCAGCTTTTTGTTGCCAGCAAGCGCCTGCGCTTCCTCCTCGCTTTCCGCAACATAGGGATTGCCATCCTCATCATACCAGGCGGGAATCTGATGCCCCCACCAGAGCTGGCGCGACACGCACCAGGGCTGGATATTCTCCATCCAGTTGAAGAAGGTCTTTTCCCACGTCTTGGGGACGATCTCGATCCGCCCGTCGCGCACCGCCTGCATTGGCGCGACAGCCAACTTCTCGGCATCGACATACCATTGGTCGGTCAGCCAAGGTTCGATCACCACGCCCGAACGATCACCAAAGGGCGTCTGGATGGTGCGCGGCTCGAAATCGGCTTCGACCTCCTCGCCGTCCTTATTCTTCGAGACATGCGGCACCAGCATCCCCAGCGCCTTCATCTCCGCAACGACCAGTTCGCGGGCGCCATCGACGCCATCGCGCTTGAATCGGTGTAGCCCCAGGAAGCGCTCCGGTATCAATCCATCTGCCGTCTGCACGACATTGGCATCGGCATCGAACATGTTGAGCATCTCGGCCGCGCGGAAGCCCGCCCGCTTGCCCACTTCGAAATCGTTGAAGTCATGCCCCGGCGTGATCTTGACCGCGCCCGACCCCAGTTCCGGGTCAGCATGCTCGTCACCCACCACCTTAAAGCGCCGCCCCGTGATCGGCTGGAGAATATCCTTGCCGATCACGTCCTTGTAGCGTGGATCGTCAGGATGCACCGCCACAGCCATGTCGGCCAGCATCGTCTCGGGCCGGGTTGTCGCAACGACGATATGATCCGCACCATTGGCCAGCTTCACGCCGTCCGCCAGCGGATAGCGGAAATGCCAGAAGCCGCCCTTCACTTCCTGCGTCTCGACCTCAAGGTCAGAAATCGCAGAGCGGAAACGCGGATCCCAATTCACCAGCCGCTTGTCACGATAGAGCAGACCGCGCTCGTGAAGTTCCACGAACACCTTGATGACGGCCTTCGAAAAGCCCTCATCCATGGTGAAGCGCTCATTGGCCCAGTCCATCGAGCAGCCAAGCCGCCGCAGCTGGCGCGTAATCGCGCCGCCGCTCTCGGCCTTCCACTCCCAAACCTTCTCGATGAACTGCTCGCGCGTATAGTTGGTGCGCTTGTCCTGCCGCGCCTCCATCTGCCGCTCGACGACCATCTGCGTCGCGATGCCAGCATGGTCGGTGCCCACGACCCACAGCGCGTCCTTGCCGCGCAGCCGTTCGTAGCGGATCACGATGTCCTGCAACGTATTATCGAGCGCATGGCCGATATGCAGGCTGCCGGTCACATTTGGCGGCGGATTGACGATGGTGAAGGGTTCGGCGTCGGGGCGTTCCGGGCGGAACAGCCCCTTCTGCTCCCAATGGGCGTACCAGCGGGATTCGATTTCGGCGGGGTCAAAGGTCTTGGGCAGTTCGGTCATGGAAAGGCGCCTTAAAGCCCCTTCCCTGACCATTCCAGCGCTTTTACCGCCTTGCAGCCGTCAACCGAGCCAATGCGCCATAAGTTGGAACGCGGAGAGCCTGCGAGATCAGCGGCCAGTGATGCGAGCGATTTCCTTTGCCACCATGTCTTCCACCAGTGCGGGAAGGCGTGCATCCAGCCATTCCTTCAACATCGGCTTCAACATGGACCGTACCAGACCGTCCAGCGTGTTATCCTCGCCATCCTTGGGCGTTACCAACATGGACGAAAGCGCCGAAAGCGAATGCCGCGCGGCCACTTCGCTTTCAACCGAGAGGATTGAACTTTCCTCAACCGGCGCTTCGACCTGCGTTGCACGGCCAGTCTTGTGGGCAGGCATCGGCTCCTCCGCTCCAACCTCGTCAGTCAGTTCCAGCACTTCCTCGACCGCAGGGTCGGCGGGTTCGGCAGCCTGCTTGGGTGCGGCGTCGGATTTACCCCGGCGCGACACCGCCTGCGCAGCCTCCTCGCCTTCCTCGGCAATGATGCGCTTGATGGACGAAAGAATGTCCTCCATCGAGGGTTCCTTGCTCATGTCGCCCATGAATAACCCCTGTTAACCTTAAGGTTGTTGCGCCAAACCAGCAGGCACATTGGCATTTTGTGCAGGCGTGTCAACGGTTCTGGTCGCTTCCGGCTTGGGTGCGGGACCGAAATCCCAATCGAACCACTTGCCCTTGACCCGATCATAATTAACCATGGGATCATAGAGCGTGCCTGCTTCCAGGCTGAGGTCGTCCGCTTCCGCATGGCCCATCGCGGCCAGCAGACTGAAGCCCGCGACATAGGCGTTACGGCGAGCAGACACCAACTGCACCTTGGCGTTGAGCGCTTCCTGTTCCGCATTCAATATGTCCAGGATGGTGCGGCTACCGACAGAATTTTCCGCGCGCACCCCTTCAAGCGACAGATTGGCCGCCTCGACCGCCTTCTGGTTGGATTCGATGCTTTGCAGCGATGCCTGCCAGCTCGCATAGGCTGATCGCGTTTGAGCGATGACGCCACGCTCAACCTCAATCTCCTGCTCCATCGCCCGCGATTCGAGCGCCTGGTTCTGGCGCACCTGCGCGCCGGGCCGGCCGCCCTGATAAAGCGGAAGGCGCAACGTCGCTCCCGCAACCACCTGCTTGTTCAGCTGCGACGGATCGGTCGGGTCATCAAGTGATCCCAGATAATGGGTATAACTGCCCTGCGCGAAACCGGACAGCGTCGGGAGGACGCCTGCCTTCGCCACCCGCACGTCATAACGAGCAGCTTCACGCGCTTTTTTCGCGGCGACAAGGTCAGGATTGTCGGCAAGCGCCACCTGCACCGCCGTTTCCGGGGTGGCGGGAAGGCCGGGAAGCGGCGGCGGCGGCTGCAAATCATCCGGCGTGGCGCCAACCAGGGCGATGTAATTTTCGCGGCTGGCGATCAGGTTCGCCTGCGCCGTCTGCAAGTTGGATCGGGCCAGCGCGAGCCGCGATTCGGACTGGGCGACGTCCGTGCGCGTCAGATCGCCCACTTCGAATCGGTCGTTCGTTGCCTGCAAATTGACGCCGAGCGCGCTGACATTAGCCAGATTGAGCGACACGACCGCGCTGTCGCGGATAACGTCCATATAGGCGGCGACAACCTGGGAGAAGATCGATGCCTCGGTCCCGCGCAGATTGGCCTGCCCCGCCTGCACGCGCACCTGGGCAGCCTTCACCCCGTTACGCACTGCGCCGCCCTGATAAATTGGGACGTTCACCGTAGCGGTGCCGACGAGCGAACGATCAGGCGCGAGGAAGGACCGCGCGGGCTTTACCAGCAACTCCTGATATTCGGTGGTGGTGCCAATATTGGGCCGCCCATCCGCCTTGCGGATCGGCACAGTCTCATCCGTCGCCCGTTGCTGCGCCCGGGTGCCGGTGAGCGTGGGGTTGGAACGGTAAGCCTTTGCCAGGGCGCCCTGCAGGGTTTCGGCCTGCGCGATCCCAGCGTTGAGGAGCAGCAGAGCCGTGGCGGCCGAGTGCCGAAGAAACACCTGCTTTGCCGTCATGACCCCCCCAGCCGGTTAAAAGACGAAACGCTCCGGCGCCGCAAAACCGGGCAGGATGACCATCTCAAGGTCGGTCAGGCTGACAAGACCCAGAATACCGGAAACCACCCGCCCGCTGCACAGGCGTGTAACGCCGCGCTCGACAAGACCGGTCACCACACGCGCACCATCGGCAAGCTGCCCGACAAGCGTCGCGGGCACTTCCTGCACCGCCCCATCAATGAAAAGTATGTCATAAGGCGCGCCCTGCGGATAGCCCGCTTCCAACGGGCCGCGCATGACCGTGGCGCCATTGCCTGACAATTGCGGACCATCCTCAGTCTCGACTGCCGTCACCTGGGCGCCAAGAGCGGCCAGAAGTGCCGCGCTATATCCCGTGGCCGCGCCGATGAGCAGAACGCGATCGCCCTCCTCCACCTGCGCTTCCTTGAGCAGCCGTCCGGTGGCCAGCGGCGGATTGAGCGCACGGCCGGAGGAAAGCGGAATCGAACGATCGACATAGGCCATCGCGCGCCGTTCAGCAGGTACGAAATCTTCCCGCGGCACGCGCGCCATCACGGCGATCACCCGTGGGTCATCGACATCGCTGGTGCGAAGCTGGCTTTCGACCATGGCGGCCCGCATCGATGAAAAATTCTGCTCGGTCACGATACTACCTCGATTGGCATAACTGTATTGGCATGGCAATACAGCGCTGACATTACCGGAACGTCTAGATCACGCGACAAGCAACGCCAAGCGGCTTTCCACGCCCGTGAGCGATAATCTTGGGATCGGTCAACATGGCCGCGCTTGACTTTGCATCAAAAGCCGCACATTTGCGGCCACCCACGCCGAGGCCCGATGGCGGAGTGGTTACGCAGAGGACTGCAAATCCTTGCACGCCGGTTCGATTCCGGCTCGGGCCTCCAACTCTTTCAAAGAGTCAGCCATTTTCAGTCCTTTGTGCTGATTTGGCGTCTAACCTTGGATCAGGGTTAGACATTTCCCACTCAGAGAGGCGCTTGATCGCACCCTCCGCGAGGCGTTCCTGATTGGCCGCTTCGGTATAGCGCGCGACCTCGTCATCCTTCGAATGGCCGCTGACCGATTTCATGGTCTTATTCGGCATTTCCAGCTCGGCCATGCGGCGCATTGTCGCCTTTCGCAGGCCGTGGGCGGTACACCGTGGCAGGCCAGCGGCATCGCATTGCTCGCGGAACCAGCCTCCGAAACCCTTAACCGAGAATGGTTTGCCCCACTCCGTCACCAGAAAGCACATGGCATCAGTCGCTGGCATGGCGTCGATTGCTACCGCGAGCTGCGGGGCAATAGGCAAATGCAGCAGCTTGCCGGTCTTTGTCTGCCGGATCGCGAATTTGCCTGCACGTATATGCTGTCGGCCAAGATGGATAGCATCCACCTTGCGCTGATCGGTCCAGAGCATCAGTTCCATCGCGAGACGCTGCTTCGTTCCGCACGGCCAATGCGCGCGGTAGGTGGCAATGTCGGCCTCCGTCCAAGTGTAGAAGCCCAGCGACCGTTCGCCAGGCGCCACCTTCACTGTCTGCGAATCGTCAACGGGATTGCTCGTGATCCAGCCCAGCTTCCGAGCGAACGCGAAAAAGCGGCGCAGTTCCTTGCGCAGCTTGCGCGCGGCTTCGATCCCGCCGAATTTCCGCCCCTTCTCATCGACCGTCTTGACCCGCGCCTTGGCGATAATCGCGTCGATATGATCGAAGCGGATGCCTTTGACAGGCCTGTCTTCCCTATCCTCCGCGAATCGCTCCAGAATCTGACGCACTTTCGTTTGCGTTACGTCGCTGGGGCCAAGCCGCTCCGGCACAGCCAAGTATCGCCGCAGAAGATCGCCGATGCTGCCGGGCATCGTGCGTTCGGCGTGGGCCTGCTCCCGTGCCTCCGCTATCGCTTCGGGACTGTTGAAGCGCCGATATTCCTCCCTGAACGCCTCCGTTCCCAACGGCGCGGTGAAATAGCGTGATGGGTATCCCTTCCGCCGAAAACGCAGCCGCTCCTTGCCGTGCCGATCTTTGAAACGAGACACATATTCCGGTAGGAAGCGATTGGATCGGGAACTGCGTTTGTTCATGGCGATAGCTCAGCATCCCAAGGGTTGTCAGTCGTGGGCCTGCTAGAGCCACCATTCTCTATCAACACGAGGATGGTGCCGTTGGGTTCGATCTTGCAGCCTCCCGGCATCACGCCTGCCGCCAATACTGCCCGAACAGCGCGGGTTACATCAGCTTTCCGGAAACGGGCGGGCCGCGCGGTCATGATGCCACCTGGAAAAGCTGCCCGACCGAGATACCCTGCCCGCTGGTGGTGCGAAGGCGCGTCATATCACTTCGCCTCAGCCGCGCGAGGTTCCACCATGTTCGTTTCGAGAAATTCCTCGATCGCCCCTGCAGGCAGATAAACCGTTCGACCGATACGGACATGCCGGAGCTGGTTTGAGGCGATCAGCTTTCTGATCCGGCTTTCCGGCCAGCCCGTTTTGGCAGCCAATGATTTCGCACTCTCGAAATTGACGCTCATGGTGAATCCTTGCCGCAATTGCGCATTCTAGCTACGTTAGTGCAGAGAATGACATATTTATCCTCTTTTGAGGTTTTTTACCTCAAATGAGGTTGAGGGGCAAGTCTGTTGTCTGTTGGTGCGCGATTGGCAGAATTGAGAAGCGAAGCTGACCTCTCCCAGGCAGAGTTTGCTGTCCGCGTCGGCACATCCCAAAGTGCGTTCGCGACCTATGAAAAGGGGGCGCGTGAAACCCCGCTCAGTGTGGTCTCCGCCGCCTGCAAAGAGTTTGATGTCAATCCAACCTGGCTGCTGTTTGGCGAAGGCGCCAAGCGCAATGCCGATGCGTCAGACCTCGCTGCGCGCGCCTACAGGGTCACACGCAATTTCGTGAGGGATACGCCGGTCGAATGGACTGACGAAATGGAGAGCGAATTCTTCCTGCTCTCATTCCGCTATCTGACTGAACACGCCAACTCGTCAGATGAATTTCTGAACTTCATGCTCGGAAAGGCCGTCGCCAATGCCCGATAATGACAACAGCCCGCTGAGCGATTCCGAGCAGCGCCTGATTAGCTTCATCCAGTCTGTCCGTCCAGAATCGGCTGCCTTGCTCAAGCTTCGATACGCGACCGAGAAATGGCTTTGGCATGGTAAGCTGTGCGCTATCATTTGCGCGGCTGTCGTCTTTGGGGCCGCACTGCTCAGCGGGTGGCATGGATTGCCCGCCCTGTTGGCAATCATCGGCGCCAGCACGCCATTGGTAATGATCCTGTCCCTGGAGCGCCTGTTGGGCCGTTGGAAAGGGCGCCTGTGTATCGAGCAAGGTCGTCCAACCTCCCACTGGCATTTTGAGCGCGCTGCCGCCTGAAATCAGCGATCTCCTTGATACTTATTACCGAAGGAAGTGAATAGTAATGCCAACGCTGTCGTGGTTGACGCGCGAAAAGGATGTGAAGTGCGCGGACGGCGTGGCTTATCGATTGCTGGAGCGGGACGATGAGCTAAGCGTCGGCTCGCCTGATTTCGGCAACATGCTGATCCAAGGCGATAATCTTCAAGCCCTGAAAAGCCTGCTGCCCTATTATCGGGGACAGGTGAAGTGCATCTATATCGACCCGCCCTACAACACGCGGTCCGCCTTCGAACATTATGACGACAATCTGGAGCATAGCCAGTGGCTGGCGATGATTTGGCCGCGCTTGGTGCTGCTACGCGAACTGCTGGCGGAAGACGGCAGCATCTGGGTGTCGATCGACGACAATGAAGGACATTACCTCAAGGTCATCATGGATGAGGTGTTCGGGCGGCGGAATTTCATCGCGTCTAATGTCTGGCAGAAACGCTATTCGCGTGAAAACCGCGAAGCGATTGGCGACGTACATGAATACCTGACAGTCTACGCGAAATCACCCGAAGCCTTCAAAGCCGCACGCAACCGCATCCCGCTCGATGAGCAGCAGGCGAAGATTTATAAGAATCCAGGGAATTCGAAGGAAACAGACCCAACTAAGCGCTGGCGCGGCCTTCCAATGACCGCTCAAGGTTTCCGACCTAACCAGATGTACATTATCACCGCGCCCAACGGCACCCAGCATCGACCGCCAGAGGGCCGGTGCTGGTCGATGGTCGAACCTGAGTTCGAGAAGTTCAAGGCTCGAAATCGCATCTACTGGGGTAAGGACGGTAACGCTCAGCCAAGCGTCATCCGGTATTTATCGGAGGTCGAAGGCCTTGTCCCATGGACTTGGTGGCCACACACTGAGGTCGGCCACACCGACGAGAGCAAAAAAGAATGTAACGAGCTTTTCGGTGCAAGCGTGAGCTTCGGCACACCCAAACCAGAACGCCTGCTGCAGCGCGTCCTTCACATCGCGACCAATCCCGGTGATCTCGTTTTAGACTCTTTTCTCGGCTCCGGCACCACGGCGGCCGTCGCACACAAGATGGGGCGGCGCTGGATCGGCATCGAAATGGGCGACCATGCGCAATCCCATTGCGCCCCGCGCCTGCGCAAGGTGATCGACGGCGAACAGGGTGGCATCAGCAAATCCGTGGACTGGCAGGGCGGCGGCGGCTTTGCCTATTATCGCCTTGGAGAGGCCGTGTTCGACGGCAATGGCGCGATCAATCCCGGCATTGCCTTCGCCCCGCTGGCCGCGCATATCTGGTTCTCCGAAACCGGTCTGCCCTTTGCAGGCAAGGCGGATACGCCGTTCATCGGGGAACATGACGGCGGGGGCCTTGCCTTGCTCTACAACGGCATCCTTGGCGACAAGCGCGTGTCTGGCGGCAATGTGCTGACCCGCAAGACGCTGGCCACGGTCCGCGCTGCGGCAAGTGGGTTCTCTGGCCCGATCACCGTTTATGGCGAGGCATCGCGCCTGTCGCCGGAAAGTCTGCGCGCCGAAGGCATCACCTTTAAGCAGACACCCTATGATGTGAAAGCGCGCTGATGCTGCTCAAGGCCTACCAGACCGATACGCTTTCCCTCCTGCGCCGCTTTCTGGAAGAAGCGCGGCTGCATGGCCCCAAGGCGGCCTATGAGGCGATCACGCAGGAACCTGATCAGGCCAAGCGCCTGCGCGGCTATGGCGGGAAGTATGAGCCGCTGCTGGGTCAGGAGGACATGCCCTACGTCTGCCTGCGCCTGCCCACCGGCGGCGGCAAGACTCTGCTGGCCGCCCATGCGGTCGGCGTGGCGCGGGATGCGTGGATCGACGCCGAATTCCCGCTCGTCCTGTGGTTGGTGCCGACCAACATGATCCGCACACAGACGGTCGATGCCCTGAACAATCCGCGCCATCCCTACCGCGCGGCGCTGGATGACAAGTTCGGCGGGCGAGTCCGGATTTATGACATAGGCGATTTCGGACGGATCAGGGCGCATGATCTGGCAGGCAATTGCTGCGTCGTGGTCGGCACGCTCCAGACGCTGCGCGTGGAAAGCACCGATGGGCGTAAGGTCTATGCGCATCATGAAGAACTGGAGCCGCTGTTCAGCGCGGTGCCGCGCCGCATGGCAGGGCTGGAAACGCTGGGGCCGGACATGGCGGCCAAGGTCGGCGGACATCCCGACGACATTCGCTACAGCTTCGCCAACCTATGTTATCTGCGCCGCCCCCTGATGATCGTGGACGAGGCGCACAAGGCCGTCACGGGCCTCAGCCGCGAAATGCAGGCGCGCGTGAACCCAAGCGCGATCATCGAATTCACCGCCACGCCGCACAAGAAGAGCAACATCCTCCACAGCGTCAGCGCGATGGAACTGAAGGACGAGCAGATGATCAAGCTGCCCGTGCGGCTTGAGGAACATGCCGACTGGGAAAGCGCGGTGACGGGCGCGATCCTGAAACGCGCCGAATTGGCGGAGGAGGCGGCGAAGGATCGCGCGGGCTATATCCGTCCGATCGTGCTGTTCCAGGCGGAGGACAAGAACCGCGAGGTCACGGTGGAGGTGCTGCGCGATCACCTCGTCAACACGCACCATGTCGATCCTGCCGCCATCGCTGTGGCGACCGGCGATCAGCGCGGGCTGGACGGCATCAACCTGTTCGATCCTTCCTGCCCCATCGAATATGTCATTACTGTAGAAGCGCTGAAGGAAGGCTGGGACTGCTCCTTCGCCTATGTCTTCTGCTCTGTAGCCAACATCAAGAGCGCGACGGATGCGGAACAGTTGCTGGGCCGCGTGCTGCGCATGCCTTACGCCACGAGGCGCAAGGCCCCGATGCTCAACAAGGCCTACGCTAACCTTGTGTCGAAGTCCTTCGCCGAAGCCGCGAACACCCTGCGCGACCGGCTCGTGGACATGGGCTTTGAGGAAAGCGAAGCCGAAGCCAATATCGAAGCAGAACAGGGCACGCTCGACGATGGCCTGTGGGGTGAGAAGCGCCGTTCCCCGCCATCGACGCGCATCACCGTCGATGCCCCGCCGGACGCGCTGGCCGCCGTGAAGGCCGCCGCGCCGGAGAAAGTCAGGATCGATACCGCCCCGGACGCCGCGCCGACCATCACGGTGACGGGCTTTCTGCGGGAGGAGGAAAAGGCGGCGATCTTCGCCGCCCTGCCGGAAAAGGCGGCGCAGATCGTTCGCGAGGAAGTCGCGCGATACGAGGCGGAAAATGCCCATCAGGCATCCCCTGCCGAACTGACCGGGGATTTCATCATCCCGCGTCTGATGGCGTCGGTGCAAGGCGAACTGGTTTTCGCCGATGCCGACATATTGGGCGAGTATTTCGACTGGTCACTGGCTGATCATAGCGCCCAGCTCTCCCCCGCCGAGTTTTCCGTGCGGGACACCTCTGAAGCGTTCGAGATTGATCTCGACGGCGACAACCTGATGGTGCGGCATAGCGATCAGACGGATCAGCTCATGCTGGACGTGCCGGTCGATGGCTGGACTGAGGGTGGGCTGGTCAATCTGCTTGCTCGGCAGGTGCGGCAGGCGGATAGCGCGATCGGCCACGGCGAGATGATTGGCTGGCTGTCTGACGCGGTGCGCCATCTGACTGGGCCGCGCGGCATCCCGCTCGCCACGCTAATGCGCTGCCGCTTCATCCTGGCGCGCAAGCTGCGCGAAAAGATCGCCGCGATACGGGCCGAAGTGCGCAAGGCCGTCTATCAGCGGTGCCTGTTCGCGCCAGAAGCCAAGCCCGAACTGTCATTTGAAAACGGCTTCCGTTTTCATGAAGGCATGTTTGCCGGCGTACCCTTCTATCGAGGAACGAAATATCGCTTCGCCAAGCATTATCTTGGCTGGGATCGTGTCCCCCGCTTCGACGGTAAAGGCGATGATGGTGCAGACGGTGAAGAGTTTAAGGCCGCACAGCAACTCGACAGCATGGGACAGGTGGATTTTTGGGTACGGAACGTGTCCAAACATCCAGATGCCTTCTCGTTTCCTCTTGCAAACAATCGCACATATCCTGATTTCGTCGGGAAGCTAAAAGACGGTCGGACGCTGGTGGTCGAATATAAGGGCGATCATCTGGTGACGGAGTCCACGGAAAAGCGAGCCATCGGTCAATTGTGGCAAGAGGCCAGTAAGGGCCAGGGCGTCTATGTCTTCGCGGAGAAGGAACGTGATGGCATGAACGTGAAGCAGCAGATCGCCGAAGCTATTGAGAGGGGAGTTTAGGCGCTGCTCATGCCCGGGGTGACCATTTCTGCGCGGTCCCTTGCAACGACTATGGCACTATATTCGCGTAGCACCTGATCGACCGTAGCATCATCAGTCACGTTGAACGATTCTGCCACCCTCCGAGCTTGCGTGGTTCGCATTTCCAGCCAAGTAATCCGCGCCCGATCGGGCGCCTCCCGCTGATACTCGGCGTCGATCTGCTCGCTATAGCCGGCGATAACGTCATTGATGGCCTCCAGCGCCACCTCATAGGCGATCGCCTGATCTTGTGACCATTTCGGAAAGTGCCCTGCTGCTTCGGTCATGCTTCTGCCTCCTCCAGTCGTGGGAATGATACCCGCTCACAATCCTTATTGGTCTTTCCATTTCGGCTGCCATGCTCCCTTCTCCCAGACTTGCCGCGTTCGTTTCTGCGCCCGTCGGAATTCGTCCCCCGCGATTTCTTGGATTGCGATGGCAGCGTGTCCGCAATTCGCTCCGGCGTCCGCATGGTGCAGGCATTGGGCAGACTGGCGGCGGGCTTCTTCAACATGAGCCTTGTAGTACCCGACTGATTTGTCCTCCCCACATCCGATCAGCGATAGCGCGGCTATCGGTGCCATACGGATGTACCGCTTCACGGCATCGTTCCCTTGGCGGCGTGTTGGCACCCCTCAGCGTCAGTCTCGGGGATGGTTCGAAGAAAGTTGATACGTTCAAGGAATTTAGGGAGCATATCAGGGTCCTCGTCCCAGACCACGAGGAATACATCGAACAGCAAGTCCGGCAGGGTAGTACGGTAGTCGCTTTCCAAATGGCGAAGCATCTCGAGAATACGATCGAGCTTAGCTTCAGGTTCAAATGGGTCAAATTCGATTGACGACGACATGCTGCCTCCTTGTTGACCAGAGAGGCGCTGACCCGGATCAGCCGGGTGTTGGAAACCTGGACTCTCGCACAGGCGCTGCCGTTTTTGGGCAGAGCCTTGGACATGTACGACAGCCACCCGGCCAGAACGATGTCCTGACCGGCTGAGAGTTCCGAGGTTTCCACGCCTCACCCACCGTCTCTGGAGGGCGGCAGGACAATGGCAAAATGACATCGGAGAGGCAACGACGAAAGCGATCTCACCCTCAATGGCCGACCATCGCCGCGTTCTGCCCGAAAGCTCACAGCGCGAGAAACACTTCTCCCACCTCTAGACAAACATAAGACACAACGATAATGTTGTGTCCATGATACCGCCCTTGATCAATATTGGCGCGCCGACGCCATGGCCGGTTCTTCCTCCGGGCATCCACGATACTGATTTTCAAGAGATCGAGGCAGTCTTCGCCAGCACGCCGCATAGGCAATGGCTGTTTGACGGCTTCGTCCGGGCGGCAGATGCGCTTGCTGCTGCCGGTTGTAAAATCGCCTATCTCGATGGAAGCTTCGTCACCGGCAAGCCGCATCCCGACGACTATGACGGATGCTGGGATCATAGCGGGGTGGATTTGTCACTCCTTGATCCGGTGCTCAAAAGCTTTGAGTCCAAAAGATTGAAACAGAAGCGGAAATATTTCGGTGAAATGTTTCCGGCGATTTCGATGGCTGCACCTGGGCTCAGCTTTCTTCAGTTCTTTCAGATCGAAAAATACTCTCAACGTCCCAAAGGCATCTTGCGTGTCTCGCTCGCCGCGAAAGGAGCGACGCCATGATCACAAACGAAAAGCAGTACCGCTCTACCAGAGCCTTGATCGAGCAATTCCGCATCGGCCTGTCGTCGTTGGTGCCGAGCAATCACCCGGATATGTCCCCTGACATGCTGGCGCTCCAGCGCGATGCCATTCAGAGCCAGATCCTCGATCTGGAGAATGAAGCAGGTGCTTATGATGCTCTGCGCTCCGGTCAGATCACCTCATTCTCGGCTAACAATCTCAGCGACCTTCCCGATATATTAATTCAGGCGCGGATTGCGCGGGGCATGAGCCAACGCGATCTTGGCGACTATCTCGGGCTGAAAGAGCAGCAGATCCAGCGCTATGAAGCGGAGCGCTATCGTTCTGCCAGTCTCGATCGGCTGATCGAGGTCGCGGACGCTCTTGGGGTGCAAATCCACAAGCGGGCCGAACTTGTCGGGGACACCAGTCTGGGTTCTGTCGATCCATCAATGTGGCAGGCTTTTCCGATCGCGGAAATGTTCAAGCGCGGATGGTTCGACGATTTTGACGGATCGTTAGCCCAAGCGAAAAAGGCTGCCGCCCAGTTGGTGCCAGTCTTCCTGAAGCATGCCCAGGCGCCTCGTGCCTTTGCCGGACTTCATCGCAAATCTGTTCGTGCCAACGGGCAGGTGCATGAAGCCGCGATCGTCGCATGGGAGGCGCGGGTCAGGCAGGTTGCCCAGCGCTGCCCGCCAGAGGTCGAGTTCGAACCAGGCCGCATCGATGCAGCGTGGTTGAAGGACCTACTCGCCCTCACACTCCTAACCGATGGACCGGCCCGCGCGGTGGACCATTTGTATGAGATCGGAGTCTCTTTGATCGTTGAGCGCCAACTTCCCGGAACTCTTCTCGACGGTGCCGCTCTTCGTTCGCTGGACAGCCATGCCATCGTTGCCCTTACATTGCGTCATGATCGCCTCGACAATTTCTGGTTCACGCTGTTCCACGAAATTGGACATCTCAAGCTGCACATTGGCGATGGCGAGTTCACCGCCATCTTCGACGATACCGAGGCCCCATCCACGGACGCGATCGAGAATGAAGCGGATTATTTCGCGCAGGAAGCGCTTCTGACCAGCGAACAATGGGAAGTCGCGGCCTCACGATATCTGAGAACCGAAAAGGCGGTGATGGTCGACGCAAAGCGGTTCGGCGTCGGCCCTGCCGTCATTGCCGGTCGCATCCGCCGGGAAGCGAAAGACTACGCGCTTCTGAAAGGACTTGTCGGAAGTGGCGAGGTTCGCCGTCAGTTCAATATGTAAGAGGCACATTATGTCCATTTCGTCGAACGACTATATGCCGGTGCTCAAATGGCGCCAGGGCGAGTATCAGGGGCTGATGCGCCTCCATGATCCGGTAAAGGATCGTACGGTCCCTTTGATCGAAGTGACGCCGCCGGACTTCGATTTCGAGCTTCAGAAACCGACCAAAACGATAGACGAGCATATTGGCACTTTCGCCAGTCGCCTGGACAAAAAGTGGGGTAAACGCAGAGCGCTTCTCGATTGCAGCCTGTTGCCGCCAGCCATGCGGATGAGCGACGGCAGGCATCCCATGCTATATCTAGGGCAGGAGATCGTCGCGACCGGCAGGTCGATCATCCCGGTCGTTCGTCTGACGAGCGATCCAGACTATCGGCAGGCAGTCTATTGGGTCGATGCTCAAACGCTTGGCGGCGTGGCCCTGCGCTGTAACCTCGACGAGGCCGTCGATCCCGACTTCGACACACAGGTCGATGACCTCGTCCAGGAGCTTGGGATTGATCTGGCCGGCCTCGACCTCGTTCTGGACCTCGCCGCGCCGACATGGGAGCCGGAAAGCGGCTTGGTCGCGCTCATCATGATGGCACTTTCTGGGGCGAACACTTTCGCACAGGCGCGTAGCGTGACGATCGTCGGATCTTCCTTCCCCGATTCGATGGGGATGGTGACAGGCCCGATCCAGTTCTGGCCTAGGCGCGAATGGGCCGTCTATCGTGCGCTCTTGGCTGCCTTGCCCCTTGGCGCCCGCCGCCCAGGGTTCGGCGATTATACGATTGCCGGTCCAGGATTTGCGCAAGGTGATATGCGGCTTTTAAAGCCCTCAGCCACCATCCGTTACGCCTGCAATGATGGCTGGATCATCGCCAAGGGCAGTAACGTGCGGGACAATGGCTTCGCGCAGTACCAGACCTGCAGCGGGACGATTACAACGTCTCCGCTCTTTCTCGGGGCACATTTCTCACGCGGAAGCGCCTATATCGACGGCTGCCGCCTTGGCACAGAGAAGACAGGCAACCTAACCACTTGGCGATGGGTCGGCACCAACCAACACATCACAAAGGCCGTCAGTGACCTCGCCAGCCTTTCCTGGCTTTGAGCGTTTCGCGCACAAGTGTGGCTACAGCCCTTGGCTGAAGTTCTGAAACGAGAGTTGCGTAGAGGATGGCCCTGGGCGAGCGCAGCAGTCGTTCCGGGTGGCCGCGTTCACGTAGAATGGCGGCAACCTCGTCATGCCAGAGAAGCCGTGCCAGCGACATTGGGTTCACCATTGGGTTTGCCCGTTCGTCTCGCAGACGCTTGAAGATGACGCCCCCCGTGACACCTCGATCGGCAAGGACAACGCCCCACCAGTTCGGCAAAACCTCTAGCGCGCTGGCAAGATGTCTCGGTGCGACGATCAGCGATGCCCGGTCGACCACCTCTCCATATGCGCTGATCTGACCGGGCAGCCGCTTAATGTTGTCGGCATCGGACTTGATTTCCATGCCCCTAAAATGTCCATTGATCACCGCTATGTCGATACGATTGGCACCGTGTCCGACGCCGAGTTCGTCGATAACGCGCGTGTCGGGACAACGGCGGGCATGACTCAAAAGTCGCCCATAAGCCGCCCGGCGCACATCGATGTCGCGAAGAATCTGCCCCATGATTGCGCGGTAGCGCCATCGGCACGGCTCATGCAAGTCTCCAACGACAGGACGAGCGGGCTTCGGCTCAGCCGCCCGATTTTACAGGGCAATCATATGGGCGGCCCTGAACAGAGGTCTTGGGCGCTGATACCTTGAGCCGATTCACGCATACAGGATAGCGACCTATGAATCATCGGTGTCGCTGAGGCTAAGGTTGCAATGGGGGGTATCTTCTTGCGCCAAATGGCCCAGCGAGCTGAAGATTGCGTCCAAAAACTACCTAAAAATTTTTATAGGCCGGAGTGGAAAAATCCAGGCAGCTACAGCATATTGAGCGCGACGGTCTGCCGTCTTCTTCCTGCATTGCTCCACGGCCCGCAATCTTGGGCACAATGGAGTGACCCGGAGCCCGGGCTTTCACCCGGACCCAAGGAGGTTGATATGCGGATCGCATGCAACTGGCCGAGGTCAGTGTCGGTTACCGACTACTGGCGTTTCCGGCTTGGGCAGTGGGAGCATGTTTGCTCACACTGTCGTTCATACCCTACTCGTTGACGCGGCGTAGGTAACCAACTTGCGGCGGACCGTCACCTTAGAGTCTGAACATCGAGCAAAAGCAAGTTCAGATTTTCGTTCATCAGGCCCACTGCCCGTTGGACGAAAATATGCGTGGTCGGTTCAGATTGCGGTTGGCAAAATGCGCCGAGCCGAAGTTTCGGTTATTGATTTGTTGGATTTCGACGCATATGTCGGTGTCGATCGCACCCGCCCGGCCTCTGTCCGAAAGGATATGCACACTGGGCGGGTCTTTTATTTTTGGGCAAAGCGTAGCAGAAAGCGGGCAATATGACCCGAACCTTCGCAAAACCTGCTCTCACTTGGCAGCAGCAAATCGATCATCTTCGTGCCAATGGCATGCGTATCGACGACGAAGACCGCGCCGTTTACTGGTTGCGCCACGTCAGCTATTATCGACTGAGTGCCTATTGGCTCTATTTTGAGCACCCGAAGGATCATGCCGGGCCACGGTTTCGGGAAGACACGACTTTCGATCGGGTAACCGCGCTATATGATTTCGATCGAATTTTACGACGCCTCATCATGCGTGGCACGGAGCATGTCGAAGTCGCTCTGCGAGGGAGCTGGGCGTATCACCTCAGCCAGATCAACGATGGTCATAGCTACCTTGACGCCAGCCTTTATGATGATCGGCGCGAATTTCACACGAACTTATCGAAGCTGGCCAGCGAGACGGGATTTTCTCGCGAAACTTATGTGAAGCATTATCGAGAATCTTATGACGTGCCAGCCATCCCACCAGTCTGGGTGGTGGCGGAAATGATGTCTTTCGGCCAGCTTTCCCGCTGGTATTCCAATCTCCGCAACCGTGCATTGCGAAACCAGATTGCGAAGCCGCTTGGGCTGCCAGAAACCGTCCTTGTGCCGCTTGTGCGTCACGTTACCGATCTGCGGAATATCTGCGCTCACCATGGCCGTCTATGGAACCGTGGCTTCCTGATTCCACCTCGGCTTGCGCAAAAGCCCGCCGACCTCCGAGACACGCTGGATCAGGCGGCCACGCAGGCGCCTGCCAAGCTGTACAATGGCGCCTGCCTAATCGCACACGTTATCAGGACAGTGGCGCCTAATTCAACGTGGCGCACAGATTTCGCGGCCCACATCGACACGCATCCTGAAGGCGATTTGGCCGCAATGGGTTTTCCCGCCGATTGGAAAACCCGGCCCATGTGGCAGTGAGCGCCTTGCGCCCGCTGGGCTGGCGGGCGCAAGGCGGACATCTGATTCGTTCAACGTGACGGCGGATCTACATCACGCTCTCGGTCATGATGCATAGCTCGCTGGCGATCGAGTATCATCTCTTCCAACTTTTGCGCCTGCTGGGAAAGCCTATCGGCAGCACGCGGCAATTGCACATCGCTACCTATGCGATGTGCATCTTTCCTCTGCTCATTCAGCTTTGCCGTAGAGGCCCTGACCTTTTCCGCGACCTCGGCGATTCGGACCATCATCGCCTGCGATTTCTCGGACATGAGCGGCGCGGCAGCCTCGCGATCCGGTGACGTGATCGCCATGGATGCAACCAGCCCGCGCAGGGCTTTCGCACAAGACAGCTCGGAATCCCCACCGTGGCGTTCAAGTTCGTCGATGGCGCGCATGTAGATCGACGTTACCCGGTCCATATTCTCGGCGCGGTGCCGATCTGCGGCGCCCCCAGGCTCCGCCAATGGCCTTTGCTGGCGATCGCGGGCCTTCTGAGCCACAATGTCTTCCCGCCTCGGCGGAAAGCCACGCGCCGCGCGCCGCGTCGCGTCTGCTTCCACACCGCGTGCGCGGAGGTTCTCGGCAAACCGCTCGCGGCAATGGGCCAAGAACTCGCGGTCGGGATTGAAGCGGCGACCGTCCTCGTCCCGGTTGGCGACGATCAGGTGAACATGCGGATGCGGCTCGTCGGTGTGTAGCGCCATAACCCATCGACGATTTGTCATGTCCTGCTCGGCAAAGTCCCTGACGGCCTCGTGCACCTTGGCGGGGTCCGTGCCGGGAGGCATGGAGAATACCATCGCCAGCGCCGTTGCTCCCTTCCTCCGCGTCTCGTCGGACATTTCGTGGAGTTGCCATTCGCGTGCCAGTTGCTGCATCTCGTCAGCCCGCTCCAGCAATTTGCCTTCGCTAGTTTCCAGCGGCAGAGGCTCCTGATCGCCCACGCCCAGACGGGCAACATAGGTGAAGGCGCCAAGCACGCTACCCGCCCCGTGGATGCGCCCGGTGATCTTCACCACGGTCTGCGGGGCACGACGCGTCGTCCGCTCCAGCGTCTCCATTGCTCGCTGGCTTCTGTTAGCGGGTGGCCGGAAATTCCCCCAGTTGCCAGATAGCATCGCACGGGCGAGTTGGCCGTTACCTTTGCGATCGATCTTGCCGCGCCGCGCGCTACGGGCACCCTGTATCCGCTCCAGCCCGTCCAGCGTTTCGTCGGAAAACTGAAACCCCGTCATGCGCTACGCTTCCTGGTTCTGGATGCACTATTGCCGCTCCCGGTCCAATAGCTGACCTCCGCCGCCGTGATGCTGGACAGGTCGAAAGTGGCTGTAGCGATGATGGTCGATAGCCGATCCTCCATCCCGATCACCGCCTGCGCGGCAAGTTCGATCGGGACAGAAGCATCGGGCCTGTTGGCGGCATTCACCGCCTTTACCGCCTGATTGAGCGAGCGCCCGATCGCGCGAACCTGTACGGCCAGCTTGAGGATGGATTGGGCGCTCGCCGGTGCCAAGCGCAATTCACCCGCCCGGTCCCATAATTGCCAGCGGATCGTCCGCTTGATCCACTGCCCGCGGGTCAGGCCCGCCTGCCCGGCGACGGTTTCCATCGCCGCGACTTCCTCAGAAGGGAAGCGCATGGACACCAGTTTTGACGGGCAGGTGAATGCCGGAACATCGCGGATTTCATTGGGCCGTTTTTGCAGAGCGTCGATCAACGCGCGCTTGATCCATGCGCTGCGCGTCATCCCGGCAGCCTTGGCAAGAAGGTCGATCGTCTGGGCAAGATCGTCCTCGATCCTGAGGCCAACCGCCGTCATGACAGCCTCGTGCAGCGAGCATAACGTGCAGCCATTTGTCCGAAAATGCTGTCAGTTATGCTATCCTGCGCATTTCCAATCTCACTCTTCCCCGCCTTCTTCCTTTCGTCCTTACGATCGCGGATCGCAGCGACCATCCCGGCAAGGTTCATCGTTCCCGCCGAGGTGGATTTCACCATCCCTGCCAAACACCCCGCAGGTTTGCGGACATGGTAGCGATGACCGGAGGACAGGGTGGCGTTGCGCTGGATGATGATGACGCAAAGGGCTGCATGTTCACGTCCAAGGCGAGCGCAGGCGGACTGCCAGGACCGCTGACCAATCCCCATCTGGATAGCCACATTGAACGACGTTTCCACAATGCCGGACCAAGTGGTTCCGCCAAACATCGAAAGAGCCTCACGATACTCGTCGGTAGCGATCATGGCAGCCTGCTGGGGTGACATGCGCAGGTCGGGCGCTCGCGACGGCTCCCCGGCGCTACAGGTTTTTGAAGATTGTTCTGGTGGTATATTGGGTGCGCAATTTTCTTCCGATCCATCGGAAATTTTCTGCGCACCGGCACCATCGCAGAGCATGGTCAGGACGTTAGCCAAGGCATCCCTGATCGTCGTCAGCCGGTCCAAATCAGCGATGCGCGCCGTTCGCCCATGCGGCAAAATCTCATCGGCCATCGAGCGCAGGTTCATCTGTTCGCTCGAACGGATCGCATGATTGATCTGGCGGATTTCGGCCTTGCACTGATCGACCGCGCGATCCCGCAGCCGGATCGCTTGCAGCTTGTCCTGCAATTCGTGAAAGCGAAGGATCAGCGGGGCCAGATTGATGCCGGACGCCCAGATGACCCGTCCGTCACGCCGCTTGCCATAACGCGCGCCGTTGCCGCCCGTGGACCGGATCAGGAAGCCCGCATCTTCCAGTTCCCGTTCCGCGCCATTGACGGAACGGGGGGTGAGGCCGATCGCTCGTGCTGTGGTCGCCACCTGGGACCAGACAGCGCAGACGCGGCCTTTGCGGTAATCCTCATCCGATGTTCTGAGGACATAGTGCCGAACCAGCGCAATGGCGGTCTTGGACAAGCGATAATGGGATTTGGCGACCTGCTCGAAGACAGACAGCAAATCGAAGCGGCCTTGTCCTTCTGGCAGGCCGTCATGAGTGAGGGCGATGCTCATTGCACCGCTCCCGCATCACCGGTACACTGAACACTCCAATCCCGAGCTGTGGTTTGGTTTGCCCTCGCGTTGGTGCCAGCCTTCGCGGGGGCTTTATTTTGCCTCCCGGGCGGCCTGCCACGGTTAGACATTGTCCCCGCAACCGCTTGATTTCCCGTTGAGCGGAATCGACGGGTTAGACATTTGAAACCCGCCGGATACCTCGATTGTAGAAGCCCGGCTCGGGCCTCCAAAGCTGCCTCATCCTGCGATAAGGCGCCAGCCCACCAGAACCAGGATGATCGCCAGCAACGGCTGAAGCACGCGATCCGATGCGCGCGTCGCCAGCAGCGATCCGATGATGATGCCCGGGATTGATCCGATCAGCAGGTTGGCGAGCAGCATGCCGTTCACATTGCCGATCCACAAATGGCCAAGCCCGGCGATCAGGGTAAGCGGCACGGCGTGGACAATATCAGTCGCCACCAACCGTTGCAGCCGCATGCGGAGGGGATAGAGCGCAAGGAGCAAGGTCGCGCCGATCGCCCCCGCACCCACGGACGTCAATGTTACCATCGTCCCTAGCAGCGCACCCGCGGCAACCGTCAGCGGAGGCTGCCAACGCGTAAAGCGATCGGCGGTGCCAACGCGACGAGCCAAGGCCCAGCGATGGAATCGCCCGCGTAGGAGGGTTGCGATCGCCGTGACGACCAAGACGCCACCCAGCGCGCTAGTGACAATGCCGCTCTTGATCTGCTGCATATGCGTCTGGGAAAGGATCAACAGCGTGATCAGCGCGGCCGGAAGGCTCCCCAAACACAGGCGCTTCACCACCTGATAATCCGGGCCGCCATCTGGCCCGCCGTGACGGTGATGGATCGCACCGCCCACTGACTTGGTGATGGCCGCAAACCATAGGTCGGTGCCGACCGCCGTCGCCGGTGCTACGCCGAAAAGCAGGATGAGGATTGGCGCCATCAGCGACCCGCCGCCAACACCCGTCATTCCGACCATGATTCCGACGAACAGGCCCGCTATTCCATGCAGCCAGTCCATAATTCCCCCCACTCGGCGTTCAGTTCGCCGTTGGGCCATACGACGGCCCCCATGATGCAGCCAAGCCCTGTACCAAGGATTTTCTACCAAAATAATATAGAAAGTGATTCGAATGCGCCATCCGGTTGCTCTCGACACCCCTTCCTTCGCCCGTCTAAAGAAGGGCGATGATGAAGCTATTCATAGGCAACAAGGCATATTCCAGCTGGTCTCTGCGCGGCTGGCTCGCCTGCAAGCTCAGCGGGTTGCCGTTTGAGGAAGTCGTGGTCCCCCTCTATGATGAAGCATGGGAAAGACGGCGCGAAGGCGATGAATTCGCCCCTTCTTCAGGTAAGGTGCCCATATTGTGGGACGGCGACGACACCGTTGTCTGGGACAGCCTGGCGATCATCGAATATCTGAACGAGAAGGCTGGCGGCGACAAATTCTGGCCCACCGACACGGCGGCGCGGGCGATGGCCCGGTCCATGGCGGCGGAGATGCATTCCAGCTTCGCGGCGCTGCGCCGCGAGCACAGCATGAACATCCGCCAGATTTACGACGCCGTGCCGCCCTCTGAGGCTGTCGCGCAGGACATCGCCCGTATCATGCAGCTATGGGCACAGGCCCGGGCTCGTTATGGCGGCGTGGGCGATTTCCTGTTCGGCGAATTTGGCGCGGTGGACGTGATGTTCGCCCCGGTCGTGACGCGCTTCATAACCTATCAGCTGCCCGTCGCACGCTTTGCCGAAGCCTATATGCAGGCGGTCGTCAATCATCCCTGGATGCAGGAATGGATCGGCGGCGCACAAGCCGAGGAATGGGTGATCGACCGATTCGAGGCGCCGCCGGTTTCGAATTGAGGTTGCGGCGGACCCTTCCTAAATCCTCCCTGCGCGAAGCGTGGGGAGGGGACCAGCCGAAGGCTGGTGGAGGGGAAAATGCGCGGCGTCAGTCCATTTCCCCTCCACCATCGGCTACGCCGACGGTCCCCCTGCCCATCTACCGATGGGGAGGACTTCAATGTCCGCAATCCAACCAAATCCGATCACAAAAAAGGGCCGGCGGACTTACGTCCCCGGCCCTTCTTTCATCCTGATCGATTAGATCAGCCGACGATTTCTTCGGGCTTGAAGAAATAGGCGATCTCGATCGCGGCATTTTCTTCGCTGTCCGAACCATGGACCGAGTTGGCTTCGATCGACTCGGCATAATCCTTGCGGATGGTGCCTTCGTCGGCGTTGGCCGGGTTGGTGGCGCCCATGATGTCGCGGTTGCGCTTCACGGCGTCTTCGCCTTCCAGAACCTGGACGACGACCGGGCCGGAAATCATGAAGGCCACCAGATCAGCGAAGAAAGGGCGTTCCTTGTGAACGGCATAGAAGCCTTCGGCCTGCTCGCGGCTCATGCGGATGCGCTTGGACGCGACAACGCGCAGGCCTGCTTCTTCCAGCTTCTTGGTCACAGCGCCGGTCAGGTTGCGGCGCGTGGCGTCAGGCTTGATGATCGAAAAGGTGCGGGTCACGGCCATAAGGCTCAAAAGCTCCGGATTGTTGGAATTGGCGCGCCCTTTAAACCGCGCCGCTTCGCACCGCAAGGGGGCGTGGCCGCCCCGCTTGCTCACGGACCCTGCACCCATTTCCCCTGCTCCTGCCGCCAGAAGCGGGGCGTCACCCCCTCCCGCTTCGACAGGGCACGCCAGCTTTCGCGCGCGCCATCGACGGTCAGCGTGTCGAAAAAGTAGAAAGCGCGCTCGAAATCGAGCGCCTCTTCACGCCATAGGCCATCGGCAATCGCGACGTGCCGGGCACCGTTCGCAGGGCTGCAATCCTGCGCCAAAAGTACCGGCTGCATCGCCTCGCCGCCCTCCCCCGCCCGGCCGTGGGCAAGGAAGCTTTCCGGCGGCCCGTTCCACAGCCCAGCCGAAATGCGTTCAAGTTGTGCCTCGTCCTGCGCGACCACCAGCAACCGTTGACCCAGGCCGAGTATACGCGCCGCAATGGCGGGCAGCACCCGGTCCACAGGATCACGGCTAAGCTGGTAGAAATCGACCTGCATCAGCGCTCAAACTTGTCCGCCACCAGACGATCGATCAGGCGCACACCATAGCCGGTCGCACCCTTGTCCCAGGTTGCGCCGGGCTTGTCCGCCCAGACCATACCTGCGATGTCGAGGTGCGCCCATTTGACCCCATCATCGACGAATCGCTTGATAAACTGCGCGGCGGTGATCGATCCGGCATAGCGCGCGCCCATATTCTTCATGTCCGCGATCGGGCTGTCGATCAGCTTGTTATAGGCGTCGCCCAGCGGAAAGCGCCAAAGCTGGTCCCCCGCCGCCTTGCCAGCAGCGAGCAGATCCTCGGCAAGCCCTTCGTCATTGGCGAACAGTCCGGCATATTGATCGCCCAACGCCACGATCATCGCGCCGGTCAGGGTGGCAAGATCAATGACAACCTCGGGAGAATAGGTTTTCTGCGCCCAGGTGATCACGTCGCACAGCACCAGCCGCCCTTCGGCATCGGTGTTGATCACCTCGATCGTTTGGCCCGACATGGAGGTCACGATGTCACCGGGACGCTGCGCGTTACCGTCCGGCATGTTTTCCACAAGGCCGCAAACGCCGATGACGCGCGCTTTCGCCTTGCGCCCCGCGAGCGCCTTCATCGCGCCCGCGACCGCGCCTGCGCCGCCCATGTCCCACTTCATGTCTTCCATGCCCGCGCCGGGCTTCAACGAAATGCCGCCGGTATCAAAGGTGACACCCTTGCCGACAAAGACGATGGGCTTGTCGCCCGCGCCGCCCGTGCCATCCCACTCCATCGCCAACAGGCGGGGTTCGCGTACCGACCCCTGCGCCACGCCGAGCAACGCGCCCATGCCCAGTTCCGCCATCGCCGCCTTATCGAGAACGGTGACCTTGACGCCCAGCTGCTCCAGATGACGGCAGCGTTCGACGAAGCTTTCCGGGTACAGGATGTTCGCCGGTTCAGAGACCAGCTCGCGCGTGAAGGTGACGCCATCGGCCACCGCCGACAGCCTTTGCCAATGCGCATCCGCGTCATTCGCAACGACCGACAGCTTCATCAATGTCGGCTTTGTCTTTTCCGGCTGTCGGGTGCGATAGGTATCGATCCGCCAAGCACGCAGAGATGCTCCAAAGGTAAAATGAGCCGCCTTATCGCCAGCCGCGCCGCCGAAAAACTCCACTGCGGCATGGCTCGCCCCGCTCGTCAGCAGGCGTGCCGTCAGCGCCGCGCCCGCCCGTTCATAATCGGCCTCGCTCCCGCTGCCCGTGCCGACAAGAACGATGCGCAGCACCTTGCCACCCTCTTCGGCGAAGCTTTCAAAGCTTGCCCCCGCCTCACCCGTGAAGCGCGCCGCCGCTGCTCCCGCCGCCAGAGTAGGCGCCGCCGCGATCGGCAAGGCATCGAAACCGCCCTTGGGAACGGCAAAGACCAGCGTGTCGGCGTCGGGACGCACCGGGGTGAATGCGATTTCCATCAAGGGTCCTTCTTCTGCTTTTCTGATCGTGTGGCGCTAGGAACGCTCCATGCCAGATAATGTCGCTTGCCCCATCTGGCAAAGCCGTTCGACCGATTTCCCGCAAAAGAAGCGTGACGAAAGATTGCGGCGCGCGCAAAGCAATGCGATAGGCGGGCAACGAAGCGCCCCTGAAGAGGCACGATCCCCTTGCAGAATTTTTCCCGTTTCTCGCGTCTGAAACATATGCTGGCCGCAAGCGCGGCGCTCGCCTGCATGGGCGGGATGCCGCATGCCTTCGCGCAGGAACTGCAATCACCGCCGACGCCCGTCAGCGCGCCCGACGCTCCCGTGCCCGCGACCGACGAGCAAATCGGCTTTTCGGCCGACGCCCTGGAATATGACAATAATACCGAAATCGTGACAGCCACCGGCAATGTCCAGCTGCTCCGGCAGGGCAACCGTCTGCGCGCGGACAAGGTGGTGTGGAACCGGACGACCGGCGAGGTGGAAGCGCGCGGCAATGTCTCGGCGACTGATCCTGAAGGCAATATCGCGTATGGCGACCGCTTCCAGGTGACCGACACGCTGAAGGACGGCACGGTCGAAAACATGCTGCTGGTGCTCCAGTCGGGCGGCCGATTGGCGGCGGTGCAGGGCGTTCGGGTGAACGGCGTCTATACGCTGCACAAGGCTGCCTACACCGGCTGCAGCGTAGTGGACAGCGACGGCTGCCCCAAGGAACCCACCTGGCAGATCAAGGCGGTCAAGGTCGTCTACGACCCCGTCGCCGCTCGCGTGCGATACCGCAATGCCAGCGTGGAAATATTCGGCCTGCCGCTTATTCCGCTGCCCGGCTTTTCGCACCCGGTGGGCGACACGGGGGGCACGGGCCTTCTGGTGCCGAACCTCCGCTACGACCGGAATAACGGCCTCGAAGTCGCCCTGCCTTATTATATCAAGCTGGCGCCCAACCGCGACCTGACGATCACGCCGCATGTCTATTCCAAGACGCTGCCGATGCTGGAGACGAATTTCCGCCATCGCTGGGACCGTGGCGCCTATCAGATCACCGGATATGTGACCCATGCGCGGCGGATCGACGCCAGCAGTTCCCTGCCCAGCTCCACCAGCCCAGCGGGATCGGAAAAGGATTTCCGCGGCTATCTCGACGCCAGCGGCGCCATGCAACTAACGCCGGAATGGAGCGTCAACGGATCGCTTCGCGTAGCGAGCGACCGCACCTTCCTGCGTCGCTATGACATCAGCCGCGACGACCGGCTGCGTTCGACCCTGGGCGCCCAGCGCATCGGCGAGAACAGCTATTTCTCCATCGCTGGCTGGGCCGTCCAGACACTGCGCCTTGGCGATCCGCAGGGGCAAACGCCGATCGCGCTGCCCGTGATCGACTATCGCCTGCGCCTGATCGACCCGCTTCTCGGCGGCCGGATTCAGTTTCAAGCGAACAGCCTCGCGATCACCCGCACCCACGGCCAGGATACGCAGCGCGCCTTCGCTGCCTTTGAATGGAACCTGCGCAAGCTGACGGGCATGGGTCAGGAGGTGAATTTCACCACCTATCTTCGCGGCGACGTGTACCACAGCAGTGACAATCTTCAGAACAACATCGCCCGCTATGCCGGCGATCCCGGCTGGCAGGCGCGCGGCATCGCGGCGGCCGCGATCGATGTCCGCTGGCCCTTCATGGGTGAGGCGTTCGGCGGTGTGCAGCGGATCGCGCCCCGCGTGCAGATCGTAGCAGCGCCCCGGCTGGCAAATCTGTCGATCCCCAATGAAGACGCGCGCGCCATCGATCTGGAGGACAGCAACCTCTTCGCGCTCAATCGCTTCGCAGGCTATGACCGGTTCGAAGATTCGACCCGCATCACCTACGGTCTGGAATATAGCCTTTCCCTGCCCGGCTTTTCGCTGGAAAGCGTGGTCGGCCAGAGCTACCGCCTTAACAGTCGCGAAAGCATCCTGCCCGACGGCACCGGCCTTTCCGATCGCATGTCCGACATCGTCGGCCGCACGACCGTCCGTTTCCGCGATTTCGTCAGCCTCATCCACCGTTTCCGCCTGGACAAGGATGGGCTGTCGGTGCGCCGCAACGAAATCGACGCGACGGTCGGCAGCCACAAGACCTATGCCATGGTCGGCTATCTCCGGCTCAACCGGAACGCCGCGCCGGGGCTTGAGGATTTGCAGGACCGCGAGGAGCTGCGTTTCGGCGGCCGCGTGCAATTCGCCCGTTTCTGGTCCGTCTTTGGGTCCACCGTCGTCGATCTGACCGACCGGAAAGAAGATCCGCTCAGCGTCTCTGACGGCTACGAACCCGTCCGTCATCGGCTCGGCATCGCCTACCAGGATGACTGTCTGACGCTGGGCCTGACGTGGCGTCGCGATTATCTGGCCGCCGGTGACGCGCGAAAAGGCAATAGCTTCCAACTACGGCTGGCTTTTCGGAATATCGGCATATAAGGATCAGCCTTCCCGTTCAGGACCGGTTCTGGCCGCTCAGGACCGGTTAAGGCGGACCGGCGCATCACGCGCTGGACCGTAATGGAGAGTTTTGTCGACGATGCAGCCTGTCGTTTCCCCGCCTTCCCGCCTTGGACTATCGCTTCGGACCAGCGCGCGCGCCTTGCTCCTGTCCTCCATCCTGCTGGGATCGATCGGCAGCCCTGTCGCCGCCCAGACCGTCAATGACGATGAAGGGGTTGCCGCGCAGCAGTTGAACCTGCCCAAGGACGTGACCGTCTTTGGCAAAAGCGATCCCAATGTCCGTAAGGCTACGGCCATCGTCAACGGCCGCATCATCACCGGCACGGACGTTGACCAGCGCCTGGCGCTCATCCTCGCGGCAAATGGCGGTAAGGTGTCGCCAGAGGAACGGGAGCGGCTGCGCGTGCAGGTGCTGCGCAACCTCATCGACGAAACGCTTCAGATTCAGGAAGCCGCCGCCCACGACATCAAGATCGACAAGTCGGAAATCGACCAGAGCTATGAACGTGTCGCGGCGAACTTCAAGCAGTCGCCCGCCCAGTTCGACCAATATCTGCGCACGCAGGGCAGCGCGCCCGCCAGCATCAGGCGCCAGATCGAAGGCGAACTGGCGTGGAGCCGCCTGCTCCGCCGCAACATCCAGCCCTTCGTCAACGTCTCCGCAGACGAGGTGAAGTCGGTCGTCGATCGCATGAACGCGGCCAAGGGCAGCGATGAATATCGCATCGGTGAGATCTACCTGTCGGCAACGCCCGAAAATGAGGCGCAGATCGTCTCGAACGCCCGCAACATCATCGAACAGATCAAGCAGGGCGGCAGCTTCGCCGCCTACGCCCGGCAGTTTTCCGAAGCATCGACTGCTGCGGTTGGCGGCGACCTCGGCTGGGTACGCCCGGCGCAGTTGCCCGATGAACTGGCCAAGGCCGCCAATGAGATGCAGGTCGGGCAGCTCGCTGGTCCCATCCCCGTTCCGGGCGGCATCTCCGTCATCTATGTCATGGACAAGCGCAAGGTGCTGACCGCTGACCCGCGCGACTCTCTGCTCAGCCTCAAGCAATTGTCGATCAGCTTCCCGCCCGGCACGACCAAGGAGCAGGCGAGTGCCAAGGCAGCCAGCTTCGCCGCGCAGATCAAGACGATCAAGGGATGCGGCCAGGCGAACGAACTGGGTGGCAAGATCGGCGCCGATGTCGTGGACAATGACAATGTGAAGGTGCGCGATCTGCCCCCGCAGTTGCAGGAAATCCTCCTCGGCCTGCAAGTTGGCGAAGCGACCCCTCCCTTTGGCTCGGTCAATGACGGCGTGCGCGTTCTCGTCGTTTGCGGCCGCGATGAAGCCAACAGCGCCGCCGCGCCGAACGCCGAACAGATCATGGCTCAGCTTGAGGAAGAACGGGTCAACAAGCGCGCCCGCATCTATCTGCGTGACCTTCGCCGCGATGCCATCATCGACTATAACTGATCCAGCCTCGGCTCGACCGGAGCTGGCACCTTTTGCCGTCCCGCTGGGCGACCCGGCGGGGATCGGGCCGGAAATCGTAGCGAAAAGCTGGGTGATGCGCGAAGCACGCGGATTGCCCACCTTTTTCGCCGTGGGTGATGCGGCATCCTTGCGCCGGGTCTGGTCCGGCCCTGTCGCCCCCATCGCCACACCGCAAGAGGCAGCGGCGCTGTTCGACACCGCGCTTCCCTGCCTCCAGGTTGCCGACGCCGGTGACAACGTACCGGGCTCCCCCAGCATCGACGGCGCGCGCACTGCTTTTCAGGCACTGGAAGCGGCGGTAGGCCTCGCCCGCACCGAATCGGCCGCCGGGATCGTCACCGCCCCTGTCGGCAAGGAACAGCTTTACGGCGTCGGCTTCACCCATCCCGGCCAGACCGAGTTCATCGCCGAACGTTGCGGCGTAGCCCCCCACAATGCGGTGATGATGCTCGCCGGTCCTTCATTGAAGGTGGTGCCCATCACCATCCATATCCCGCTGGCAGAGGTCGCCTCGGCCCTGACCATCGACCTGATCCGCGCCCGCGCCACGACCACGGTCAAGGGATTGCAGCGCAATTTCGGTATCCCCCGCCCGCGCATCGTCGTCGCCGGACTCAACCCCCATGCGGGTGAGGGCGGCGCGCTGGGCCGGGAAGAAATCGACATCATCAGCCCCGCGATCGAATCGCTACGGGCGGAAGGCATGGACATTGTCGGCCCCCTTTCCGCCGATGGCCTGTTCCACGCCCGTGCCCGCGAAACCTACGACGCGGTGCTGTGCATGTATCATGACCAGGCGCTGATCCCGCTCAAGACGCTGCATTTCGATGAGGGCGTCAACATCACGCTCGGCCTGCCGATCGTGCGCACCTCGCCCGACCATGGCACCGCCTTCGGCATTGCCGGAACGGACAGCGCAAACCCCGGCGCGATGATGGCGGCGCTCAAGATGGCGGCCGAAGCTGCGCGATCGCGGTTAAGCCATGGGGGCTGATACGCGGCCGGTCCTGCCGCCGTTGCGTGAAGTCATCGCTGCGCACGGCCTGCAAGCGAGCAAGGCGCTCGGCCAGAATTTCCTGCTCGACGAACAGTTGCTCGATCGCATTGCCGCGATCCCCGGATCACTAAAAGATCAGCCCGCGTTCGAGGTTGGACCCGGCCCCGGCGGCCTGACCCGCGCGATCCTGCGGGCCGGAGCACGGCTGGTCGCTGTCGAACGGGATCGCCGCTGCCTGCCCGCTCTTGCGGAATTGTCAGACGCCTTCCCCGGCCAGTTACGCGTCATATCCGGCGACGCCATGCAGGTGGACGCGCATGCCGAAGCTGGCGAACATGCCCACATCATAGCCAACCTGCCCTATAATGTCGGCACAGCGCTACTGATCGGCTGGCTGTCTGCGGAATGGAACCCGCTGCCCTGGTGGTCTTCCCTGACGCTCATGTTCCAGATGGAAGTCGCCGAGCGCATCGTCGCAAAACCGGGCGGCGACCATTATGGCCGTCTCGCCGTCCTGTCCCAATGGCGCAGCGACGCCCGCATCGCCATGAAGGTCCACCGCAGCGCCTTCACCCCGCCCCCGAAGGTCATGTCGGCCGTGGTCCACATCACGCCCAAAGCAGCGCCAGAGGGCGTGCAGCTCAAACATCTCGAACGCCTCACCGCCGCCGCCTTCGGCCAACGCCGCAAGATGCTGCGCCAAAGCCTCAAAGGCCTACCGGGCGCACTCGATGCGCTGGAGCAAATCGGCATAGATCCCCAACGCCGCGCCGAAACGGTCAGCGTGGAGGAATTTGTTGAAGTGGCCCGGGTGATGGGATCGCGCAGACCCTAGGTCTGCTGTGAGTGGTCAGCGGACGTTGCGGGCACGTCCGTCGGCGCGTTGCGGAAACACTAAAATGAGACAAAGGATCGCGCCTGCCAAAGCTGCCGTAGCCAAAGGACGACTGAACTCCAAACCACCTTTCGCGATGGGTTTGTCCAAAAAGTCGCCCACGGTCGCTCCCAAGGGGCGGGTTAAGATAAATGCAGCCCAAAAGAGGAGCACATGCGAAACAGAAGTCCAGAAATATAGCGCGGCAAGGAGGGCGAGCAGCCCGCCGAAGATCATTGCTGCGCCGCTATAGCCAAGGGAACCGTCGGCAACCCAATCGCCAAGCGCGGTGCCAAGCGTCTGCGAAAAAGTGATAGTAACCCAATAGAAAGTTTCGGCTTTAGCCGTTTCAATGCGATTGACGTCCACTGACCCCAAGGTGCGATACCACCAGAGCAGCGATAGCAGCACTAGCGAAAACAGAAGAACTGAGCCGCCCGGATATCCGAGGCCTATGGAACGTGTCGCATAGTCGGCGAGTGTCGTCCCTGCGGTGGTTGAGGCAATAATCGTGGCCCAATAAAGCCATGGGTTGAAACGCCGAGCCCGAATTTGCAGCGACACCAACACTATGAGTAGAAGGCCGAAAATGGCGGTGCCGATAAGATAGCCGTTTATGCCGCTGCTGCCAGCGTTCGGCGTCGTTTCGCCGAGCCAACTCATGCTAACCGCGTCTCCGCCCGTTTCGCCGAGTGTGGTGGCGAGCACCTTGATCACCCAAAAAACCAACGTCACTGCGGGGACTTTATTTATCGCAGCACCGGGTGAATCAAGCATGCGTCATCTCACAGAACATCATTGAGTCTCGACGATCTTAGGACAACGCGTTCTGTCCGCCAATGGCCAATGGTCGCTTGCCGCTGGGCACTTACCCGTCTCTATCCGGAAGCCACCTATGGAGCGCAGCCTAACGATCAGCGCCGTCAATGGCTGGCCAGAGTGGATTTCAGTCATCCCCCCTCCCGCAAGCGGGAGGGGGCTAGGGGGTGGGCCAGCGCAACGCCCGACCTTATTCTTCAACGGCACGCCAGCGGCTCGTTTCGCTCGCGTCCAACCCTATTAACCCCTCCCACCTACGGGAGGGAATGTCTTAGGCGACCCTTTCAAGACAGCCTCAGGGCGTCTCCGTCTCCACCGCCTTCGGCACCACGACAGCATCCTTCGCACTCAACACCGTCGCAGGCGGCCCCTTCTGGATCGCGGCGGCGAGCTTGCCGACAGCCGCGCAGTCGGACTTGCACGCGCTCTGCGCCTGGGCGAGATTTTCCTTTGCCTTGGCGATCGCACCCTTCTCGACCATCGCCTCGCCCTGTCCGACCAATGCATGCACATCGTTCGGGTCGAGCAGCAGCGCCTCGCGATAGAGGCGAATGGCCTTGCCCTGAAGGCCCTGCGCACGGGCTACTTCGGCCAGTTCGATATAGGCCGAGCGATTGCGCGGATCGACCGCCAGCGCCGTTTCCAGCGCATCGTTCGCCGCATTGAAATGCCCCGCTCGACGCGCGGTGACGCCCGCCTGCTGCCATTCGATCGACAAAGGCGAAATCTGGGCATCCGGCCGCTGCGTCAGACCGGCGCTCGACACGGTGGTCAGCAGGACGGCAAGGGCGATCGAAGCAGGGGTAAAACGCATGCACAACTCCAGCCATGTTTCAGGCGTTGATTCTACCCGAGTGTCGTCATTTTGGCGGGGCTTGTCCATCGCCTCTTTCATGCACCGCGCCGAAGCCGGGCGAAATAGAAACCGTCCGTCGCGTCATGCCCCGGCGTCAGCAAACGGCCATGCCCATGCACCCGCCCGGCCGCGATCGGGATCGCCTCAGCCGTCCATCCCTCGTGGCGATCGAGAAACGCCTGCACCTGCCCCGCACCTTCCTGATCGGTCAGGGCGCAGGTGGCGTACACAAGCGCCCCACCGGGCGCCACCAGCGGCGCCGCGAAGTCCAATATGCGCGCCTGTTCGCCCACCAGCCGTTCCAGCCGCGCGGGTGTCAGGCGCCAGCGAGCCTCGGGATTGCGCCGCCAGGTCCCGGTCCCGGAACATGGCGCATCGACAAGCACGACGTCCGCTTGCCCCTGCAAGCTCTCCAGCCCCCGCGCCTCATGCCCCTGATCGAGCAGCAATGTCTGGATGAAGGTCGCCCCCGCCCGCTCGGCGCGCGGGTCAAGGCGTGAGAGGCGCGAGCGGATCGTGTCCGCCGCAATCAGCGTCCCCTGTCCGGCCATCGCCGCCGCAAGCGCCAGCGTCTTGCCGCCCGCTCCCGCGCAAAGGTCGATGACAGTCATGCCGGGCGCAGCGCCGCATGCCGCAGAGATGAGCTGGCTGCCCGCATCCTGCACCTCGACCAGCCCCTGCTTCCACGCATCGCTCTGCTCAACCGGCCAACCCTCCGGCAGGCGCAGCGCGTCAGGCAAGCCGTCGATCGGCACCGCTTCGGGAAAGATCGGCGCGGCATCTTCCGGCGTCGCTTTCAACCGGTTCACCCGCAAATCCACAGGCGCCCGGCCCAGCAACTCCTCCTGCTCCACAGGCGCCGCAAACAACGGCTTGAGCCAGACGGGCACCGCTCCGGCAATAGCCCCCGCCTCCTCGGCAAGGATGGGCGCAGGCCCATGCGGCGATCCATCGAACAGAGCCGCGATATCCGGCCTTTCCCGCGCCAGTCCGATCATCGCCGCGCGGCCATTTTCCGGCCGTTCCGCAGCCCGCCGCACCGCATCATAAACATGATCGCGCACTGCTCGCCGGTCGCGGGAACCGGCATAGCGCCGTTCCTTGAAATAGCGTGCGATCAGCGTGTCGGCAGCCGGTCCACCATCGCGCGCCGACGCTATGATGGCATCGAGCAGCTCGATCGCGGCCTGAACACGCGCGGAGGGGGTCACCCCGCCTTACCCTCAGCGGGTGGGATAGTTGGGCGCTTCCCGCGTGATGGTCACGTCATGGACATGGCTTTCGGACAGGCCCGCATTGGTGATCTGAACGAAGCGCGCGCGCTCCTGAAGGTCCTTGATCGTGCGGCTGCCGGTGTAGCCCATCGCCGCCTTCACGCCACCGACCAGCTGGTGGATGACGTCCTTCGCAGGCCCCTTGAACGGCACCTGCCCCTCGATCCCTTCGGGCACCAGCTTCATCTGGTCCTTGATGTCCGCCTGGAAATAGCGGTCGGCAGAACCGCGCGCCATCGCGCCGACGCTGCCCATGCCGCGATAGCTCTTGTAGGCGCGGCCCTGATACAGGAAGGTTTCACCCGGTGCTTCGGCCGTACCCGCCAGTAGCGATCCTACCATGACGCAGCCCGCGCCAGCCGCCAGCGCCTTTGCCACATCGCCCGAGGTGCGAAGCCCGCCGTCCGCGATCACCGGAATGCCCTGCTTTGCCGCTTCATTGGCCGAATCCATGACGGCGGTCAGCTGCGGCACGCCCACGCCCGCCACCACGCGCGTGGTGCAGATGGAGCCAGGCCCGATCCCGACCTTCACGCAGTCGGCCCCGGCGTCGATTAAAGCCTTGGTCGCTTCAGCGGTCGCGACATTGCCTGCCACAACCTGAACATGGTTGGAAAGGCGCTTCACCGCCTCGACCGCAACCGCGACCTGCTTGCTATGGCCATGCGCGGTATCGATGACGATCAGGTCGCATTCGGCGTCGATCAACGCCTCGCTGCGCTCCAGCCCCTTGTCGCCCACTGTCGTCGCCGCCGCCACACGCAGGCGGCCCGAACCGTCCTTGGTCGCCTGCGGATAGGTGACCGCCTTCTCGATGTCCTTGACGGTGATGAGGCCAACGCAATGATAGTCATCATCGACCACCAGCAGCTTCTCGATCCGCCGCTGATGCAGCAGCCGCTGCGCTTCATCCTGCCCCACGCCCACCTTGACCGTGGCAAGATTATCTTTCGTCATCAGTTCGCTGACGGGCTGATTGGGGTTTTCCGCGAAGCGCGTGTCACGATGGGTGAGGATGCCGACCAGCTTGCCGCTGTTCTCGACCACCGGAATGCCGCTGATCCGGTGCCGCTCCATCAACATCTGCGCGTCTGCCAGGGTAGCGCGCGGCGTGATCGTGATAGGGTTCACCACCATACCGCTCTCGAAGCGCTTGACCGCACGCACCGCATCCGCCTGCTCTTCGATCGACAAATTGCGATGCAGGACGCCGATACCGCCCAGCTGCGCCATGACGATCGCCATGTCGGCCTCCGTCACCGTGTCCATCGCAGAGGACAGGACCGGGATGTTCAGCTTGATCTGCTTGGTCACATAAGTGCTGGTGTCCGCCTGGCTGGGCAGCACATCGGACTCGCCGGGCTGCAACAGCACGTCGTCAAAGGTGAGGCCGAGGCGGATATCCATGTGAAAGCCACTTTCTTCTGTGCGACCTGCCAAGGGGCATAGCGCGATCGCTGGGGATTCGTGGCGGCCCATGTAACCATTAACCAGCGAAACGGCCAGACCTTAGGCGTATTTTGTTGCTGGCCGCCTCACGGCACAGGAGGACGGGCGCTTTTCAGGATTTGGCGGTAGCACCCACAAGCCGATCCAGCCATGCCTGCGCCTGCTTCGGCTCCCCGACCGCCTGCGAACTGACCGGGCCGCGCGATGCAAGAAACTCCTGTTGCAACTCAAACGGAGGCATCAAGAGTTGCTCCCGCGCCTTGTCGATGGCTTCCCCGATTTCTGCCAACTGTTCGATGACCGGAGCGATCGCGGCGCGACTTGCCCGGTCCTCCTTATGCCCGAACAGACCCCATTTCCCCGAAGCAGTCACGCGCAATGCGTCGATGAGCTTCTCGGTATATTCCGCCTCCAGTTCCAGGCGGCGGGTGTCCAGGCGTTCCAGTCGGTCAGCTTTTGCCATGACAATCCCTATCTCACCACGATGAGATAGCCGCAAACAAAAAGGGCGCCGCCCGACGGCAGCGCCCTCTTCAAACCCTTGACCGCAGATTAGATCCCGGCAGGCGAAGGATCGCCAAACGGCCCCTTGCGCTTGCGCGTCTTGGGGATGGAAGAACCCGCCGCCGGAACGACGGATGGCTTGATCGTGGTGCCGTCGTCACGGGTAATCTCACCTTTGTCGAGCAGCGTCTTGATCTCCTCACCGGACAGCGTCTCATATTCCAGCATGGCGTTGGCCAGCAGGTGCAGCTGGTCCTCGTGACCCTTCAGCACTTCCTGCGCCCGGGTATAGCCCTGCTCCACCAGTCCGCGGATTTCCTTGTCGATCAGCTTTGCCGTCTCGTCCGACATATGAACGCGCTGGCTCTGCGAATAGCCGAGGAAGGTTTCGCCCTGCTGCTCTTCATATTGCAGCGGGCCGAGCTTGTCGGACATGCCCCATTGCGTGACCATGTCACGGGCCAGCTTGGTGGCATATTGAATGTCACCCGACGCACCCGACGACACCTTGTCATAACCGAAGATGATCTCCTCGGCGACGCGCCCGCCCATGGCGACGGCCATGTTCGCGTGCATCTTGTCGCGGTGATAGCTGTAGCTGTCCCGCTCCGGCAGACGCATCACCATGCCCAGCGCACGGCCGCGCGGGATGATCGTCGCCTTGTGGATCGGATCGGACGCCGGTTCATGGACTGCGACGATGGCATGGCCCGCCTCATGATAGGCGGTCATCTTCTTCTCGTCCTCGGTCATGACCATGGAGCGGCGCTCGCTGCCCATCATGACCTTGTCCTTGGCCGCCTCAAACTCATCCATCGCGACCAGACGCTTGCCCCGCCGCGCCGCCATCAGCGCCGCTTCGTTGACAAGGTTCGCAAGGTCAGCGCCCGAGAAGCCCGGCGTACCGCGCGCAATGGTACGCGGATTGACGTCCGGCGCCAGCGGCACCTTCTTCATGTGCACGGCCAGGATTTTCTCGCGACCCTCAATGTCGGGACGCGGCACCACGACCTGACGATCGAAGCGACCCGGACGCAGCAGCGCAGGGTCCAGCACGTCGGGGCGGTTGGTCGCCGCAACGATGATGATACCCTCATTCGCCTCAAAACCGTCCATCTCGACCAGCAACTGGTTCAGCGTCTGCTCGCGCTCGTCATTGCCGTTACCGAGGCCCGCGCCGCGATGACGGCCGACCGCGTCGATTTCGTCAATGAAGACGATGCAAGGCGCGTTCTTCTTCGCCTGCTCGAACATGTCGCGTACACGGGAAGCACCCACGCCGACGAACATCTCGACGAAATCCGAACCCGAAATGGTGAAGAAGGGAACCCCCGCCTCACCCGCAATCGCGCGCGCGAGCAGCGTCTTACCCGTAC
Organism: Sphingobium sp. TomTYG75; assembly: GCF_054771635.1. Lineage (NCBI taxonomy): Bacteria > Pseudomonadati > Pseudomonadota > Alphaproteobacteria > Sphingomonadales > Sphingobiaceae > Sphingobium > Sphingobium sp. TomTYG75. The sequence goes on from NZ_BSRE01000001.1 coordinate 583,505, forward strand.
CCGGCGAACCCACCAGCAGCGCGCCCTTGGGAATCTTGCCGCCCAGCCGCGCAAATTTGGTCGGGTCCTTCAGAAACTCGACGATTTCCTGCAATTCCTCGCGCGCTTCATCGATGCCCGCAACGTCATCAAACGTAACTTTGCCGTGCTTCTCGGTCAGCAGCTTTGCCTTGGACTTGCCAAAGCCCATCGCACCGCCAGCGCCGCCGCCCTTTTGCATCTGCCGCAACACGAAGAAGGCGATACCCAGGATCAGCAGGAATGGCAGCGACTGGTAGAGCATGATCTGCCAGAAGCTCGGCTGCTCCTCAGTCTGTCCGGAATATTTGACGTTATAATCGTCAAGCAGCCCGGTCAGCCCCGGATCATTCACGGGAACGGTGTTGAACCGCTGCCCGCTGGTCAGTGTGCCGGTAATCTTGTCGGTCGCGATCGCAACGTCCTTGACCTGCCCCTCCTGAACCTTTGACCGGAATTCGGAATAGGCGAGGCCGCTACCCGCCTGCGAAGCGGAGCGGCTGTCGAACATCGAGACGAATAGCAGCAGAGCGACAATCACCCCCGCCCAAATCATCGCGCTCTTGATCCAGGGGTTACCCTGCGGGTCCTTCTCGTCGTTCATCATCACTCTCTTTCACCGGGCAAGATAGGATGCTCCGGCAAAATCGCAAGTTGGGTGCAACGGTCTGCTGACGTTATCCGCCCACGAACTGCGACAGGGCGATATAGGCTAGGATCATCGCCAGGCCCGCCGACACGCCGCACAGCAGATATCCAACATACAGCAGCAAAGGCGGATGCGGGCGAGCCAGCTTCCGGTTACGTTGCGCCGCCGAAAGGATCACACTGGCGAGCACGCCATAGGTCAACGCCGCAAATTCGAACATAAATGACTTTCCATGCCTGAGTGCCGACCCCAATACGCCTGAAGGCTATTAAGGAAAGGTCATTGCGCTGCAACAATTCGACGGAGCGAGGCGTCGGCGCGTTGATCCGTGGAACCTTTCCGTAACGATCAATTCAATGCCCGAAGTCGTTTCGGACGAGACTCATCATCGCGGTATCGGCGGGCTTTCGCGTCCAAGATCGATTCTGACTCAACGTCGGGGCGGCGCCACGCTGACTCTCCAGGCGGCGCCCCCTTTCAGCAGTAATCCGCCAAGGCTCGTCTTCCCGCCCCGCATTGCCACCGTAATCGCTCGGTCGAGCGTGTCGCCTCGCCGTTCCGCGCCGGGCTCCGCCTCCGTAATGATGCGCAGCAACAAGCGCCGAAGCAGTTCACGGGGCAAATCCGTGCGGGTCAGCAGCCACGCCTCCCCTTCCCTGCGAACATGCGCCGCCGCGATATTATTTACCATCCAGTCCAACGCTTCCTCGCACTCCGCCAGCGCCGCCGCACTGCGGACGGCACTTTGCGGGTCGAGCCATTCGGCTTCCTTCAGATGCCGTCGAATCACCGCCCGATCAAATCGCGGATCGACGTTGGAAGGATCGTTGACAAAGGGAAGCGCGCGCTCACCCGCATAGTCCAACAGTTGCGCGCGTCGCACGCCAAGCACGGGCCGCAATACCCGCCCTTGCCGCGCGCGGATTCCGGCCAGACCATTGACCCCGGCACCCCGGTTAAGCCGCATCAGCACGGTTTCCAGCTGATCATCGGCATGGTGCGCGGTGAAGATCCAATCGATCCCGCGATCGGTCCTCCATTGTTCCAGCGCCGCATAGCGTTGGGTCCTCGCCCATTGCTGGACATTGCCCGTAAGAGGCTGGGGCGGATGCAGAACGGCATGCGTGACGCCGCTGCCATGGCACCAATGCCCCACCATTGCGGCCTCTTCCGCAGACTCTGGCCTCAATCCATGGTCAACGGTGGCCGCTTCCACCCTGCCCGCGAAGGCATGCGCAGCCATGGCGAGCAAGGCCATGCTGTCGGGACCGCCCGACACCGCCACGCCAAAACGCAGTGAGGCATCATCGCCCACCAGCGCACCAACCGACCGCGTCAGCAACGCTTCCAGGTCAGGCTGAGCCGAATGCGGCGCGGCCATGCGGGTGCCTTAGCTGCACTTCGCCTTGGCGCGGCCCTTGTCCATCATGCCGCGCTGGCTGGCCGACATGGTGGCGCCATAGACCTGTTCCAGCTCCGCATAGACCTTGCACGCGTCGGCAGGCTTCTTGAGCTGGATCAGCGCCTCACCCAGATAGGCAAGGCTGTCGGCGGCGCGATCCCCCTTGGGGCGCTTCTGATAATTGTCGTAAAAAGCGACGGAGGCCAACGCGGGCTTGCCATCGTCCAGATAGGCACGACCCAGCAGGTTGGAAGCGCGGCTCGCGACCGGCGCAGTACCATATTTATCCACCGTCGCCTTCAGTTGCGCCTGCGCCTCGGGATAGAATTTGGCGTCCCACAGACGATAGCCATAGCTATAGGCGTCAGCCGCTGCGTCGCCGGTCGATGGCCGTTCGATCGCTGCCACGGCCGCCTTGCGCGCCTCGGTCGCGCCACCATTGGTGCCCGGCTTTGGCGTGGCCGGGGCTGCATTATCTGCGGGAACCACGGGGCGCAGGGGCGGCGGAGCAACGACTTCCGCGCGGCTCTGCGCCTCAGCCTTATATTTGTTGAACGCCTCTTCCAGCTGACGGATCTTGAAGCTGTTTTCCTCAACCTGTCCGGTCATCGAAGCAAGCTGCGATTCCAGCGCACCCACGCGCGCCGTCAGATCGGCGACGGGCGATGATGACGGCGTGCCGGGCGGGACGGTGGGCGTCGCCGGGCGATTGATTTCCGCCTCCAGAGGAGCGCCTGCGGGAAAGACCTTGCGCTGGACCGCGCGCATTTCCTTTTCCAGCCGGTCAACGCGCACATCCAGCGCCACATTCTGGGCGGCCGCTGCGGGCGCGAGCGCAACCATAGCGGGTGCCCCCAGCAGCAGGGCGGTTGTCGCAAACAAGGCGTAACGCATGATGATCCCCGACTAAAACTTAAACTCACCGACGATACGGCCCACAAAGGCCGCGCTCCCCGCTCTTAACCATAAGGCCATATTCGCCGCGGTAAAGCGGGACGTGTGGCGCAAACAGGGATTGGAGACGCGTTAATCCGCCGTGGACGGGGCTGCTGGTGCGGGCTCCACAGGGATCGCAGGCGCCACGTTCCCGGTCACGGGCCTCGCGGCAGGCGTTTGCGCCGCCGAGGGGGCAGCCGCAGGGGCAGGCGAAGCGGCCGGAGCGACCGGCGCCGGAGCAGCCCGAGCCAGCAACGCAGCCGCCGAAACGGGCACATCGGAAATCGTGCGATCGGGCGCGCCAAGCGGTGCAATAGGCTTGCCACCGACAGTAACCGTCAACGCTTGCGGACGGCCGGTCAGGATCATGGGGTTGCGAGCAGTGGCAGGCAGGGTGAAGCTCTCACCCTTCTTCATGAGTCCATCCTTCAGCCGGTCGCCAGCCTCGTCATAAATGCGCAGCCACACATCGTCATTGGCGGTGAAGACCACCGTCTGCGCCACCGGCGCGGCGGGACGCGCGCCCGGCGCCGGTTTCGCGGCAACGGCGGGCTTGGCCTGTTCGGCGGCGATCTCCTGCCCTGTCGGCGGAGTCAGCATCTGCGTACGCCAGATGGTGAAGCCAGCCACCAGCACAATCACGATCGCCGCGGCCGTCCAGGCAAGCAGGCGCGACGGCACACGGGCCGGATCGGCCGGTTCGAACGCCTCGTAGCGATTGGCGCCTAGGTCGGAATTATGGACGGCATGGCGCACATCGGCGGCAATGGCCACCTCGTCCAGATCGACCGCGCGGGCATAGGCGCGGGCAAAGCCGACCGCATAGGGAATTCCCGGAAGCGCAGAATAGTCGTCCCGCTCTATCGCTTCCAACTGACGTTGCGCGATGCGCGTGCGCGTCGCCACGTCCTGGATCGACAGGCCATGCGCCTCACGCGCCGCGCGCAGCTTTGCGCCCGGAGTGCCCAATTGCACGTCCGGCGCCGTCGCGCCGCTTTCCACTTCGGGTTGTTCTGCCATGCTGCTCCGCGATCTTATAAGCCGGTCTTGTCTCATTCCGGCACAGGGATTGTCAACGCCGCCGGGGTCGTGCCTGACCCATTTTCCGGTTCAATTCAGTTCGATGCCCCGCTCATCCGCCCATTGCGTCAGCGCGCCACGAATATCCACGATCCCGTCGTCCAGCAGCTTGCGCATCAACGCCTGCAATTCGGCGGCATCGATAGCCCGGATCATGGCCTTGACCGGACCAACCGACGCAGGCGTAATCGACAGGCGCCGAACGCCCAGGCCAACCAGCGCCATCGCTTCCAGCGTCCGCCCGCCCATTTCCCCACAGACGCCAACCGGCACCTGATATTCCTCGCAAGTCCGCACCACCCGGCTGAGGAAGCGCAAGATGGCGATACTCAGCCAATCATAGCGCTCCGCCAACTTCGGATGCGCCCGGTCGGCTGCAAAGAGAAATTGCGTCAAATCATTGGTGCCGATCGACAGGAAGTCGAGCTTCGGCAGCAGCAGGTCCAGCACCTCCGCCAGCGCAGGCACCTCCAGCATCGCGCCATAGCGTACCGCCGTCGGCACCTTCTTGCGCTGGGCCACCAACCATTCGCGCTGATGCTCCACCAGAGCGCGCGCCTTCTCATATTCCCACGGCTCCGACACCATCGGGAACATGATGTTGAGCACCTTCCCCGCCGACGCTTCCAGCAAGGCCCGCGCCTGCGCCTTCATCAGCCCATCGCGGTCCAGCGCCAGCCGAAGCGCGCGCCAGCCCATCGCCGGATTGTCCTCCAGCTCCTCATCCTCATCGCGCTGCATATAGGGCAGCGCCTTGTCACCCCCGATATCGACGGTGCGGAAGATGACCGGCCGGTCGCCCGCCGCGTCCAGCACATCCTTGTAGAGGCGCTGCTGCTTTTCCCGCTGCGGCAAAGTCGCGGACACGAGGAACTGGAACTCCGTCCGAAACAGCCCAATGCCGTCAGCGCCGACCAGGTCCAGCGCCTGCGCATCCTCACGCAGGCCCGCATTCACCATCAACTCGATACGCTGCCCGTCCGCCGTCACCGACGGCAGGTCACGCATCGCGGCAAATTCGGCCCGGCGCTTCTGCGTGACATGCAGCTTGTTCTCGAACGCCTCGTCCATGTCCGCCGTCGGGCGGATCAACAGGTTGTTCGACACGACGTCCATCAGGATGAGGTCGCCCTCATTCACCTTGTGCCGGATTTCGCGGACGCGCCCCAACACCGGCACGCCCATGGCGCGCGCAACGATGGTGACATGCGCGGTCAGAGACCCTTCCTCCAGGATCACGCCTTTCAACCGCCGCCGGTCATATTCCAGCAGTTCCGCCGGACCCAGATTGCGCGCGATCAGGATGGCGTCCTGCCGCAGGCCCATGGTCGCGGCCGTCCCCAGCTGCCCCGACACGATCCGCAACAGGCGATTGGCCATGTCCTCCAGATCATGCATGCGATCCTGCAACAGAGCGTCATCGATCTGCCGCATGCGCATGCGGGTGCGCTGCTGCACGCGCTCGATCGCCGCCTCGGCGGTCAATCCGCTGTCGATCGCCTCATTGATGCGCCGTATCCAGCCTTCATCATAGGCGAACATCTTGTAGGTCTCGAGCACCTCCTGATGCTCGCCCTCCATCCCGAACTCGACAGCGCCCGTCATGCGGTCGATCTGTTCGCGCATTTTGGTGAAGGCCGAAATGACGCGCTGCCGCTCGGCCTCGGTATCCTCCGCGACCGTATGTTCGACATGAACACGCGGCTGGTGGAACACCGCGTGGCCCCGCGCCATCCCCATGACTAGCTGCAAACCCTGCAACATGATCGTGCCCGTATCCTGCACGCGCGAATCCGCCGGGCCGTCGTCGGCCAGTTCGGCATTGGCGATCAATTCCGACAGCACCATGGCCACGGTCTGTAACGCCTCGATCTCGACCTCTTCATAACGGCGCGGTTCCACATGCTGCACGCACAAGACGCCAATCGCGCGCTCGCGCCGCACAATCGGCACGCCGGCAAAGCTATGGAACAGCTCTTCGCCCGTTTCCGGCCGATAGCTATAGTCCGGATGCGCCGCGGCTTCGTCCAGGTTCAGCGTTTCCACATTGGTGGCGATCAGACCGACCAGACCCTCGCCCATCGCCATGCGGGTGACGTGGACGGCCTCCTGCTTCAAACCGCGCGTCGCGAACAGTTCCAGCAGCCCCTCGCGCACCAGATAGATGGAGCAAACCTCGCTCGACAGCGCCTGGCCGATAATGTCCACGACCTTGTTCAGCTTGGCCTGCGCGCTCGTTCGCGCAGCCATCACCTCCTGCAAACTGGTGAGGATGTGGCGGGCGGCTGCGGCGGGCGTCGTGGGCATGATCAAGCGCTAACAGATCGCAGCCCCCCTTTCCAAGAGGAAGTCAGGGTTAATCTGGAGAGAACCCCATCAAATCGTCAAAAGACGAGCGCCTTCCCCCCCAAATCCTCCCCATCGCCAGATGGGGAGGGGGACCGCCAAAGGCGGTGGAGGGGAAAATGCGCAACGTCAGCCCACCTCCCCATCTCCCGATAGGCAGGAGTACCCCATCAAGCCGTCGCCGCCGAAGTCTCACACAATTCCTTGAACTGCTGCGCCATCTGATCCCATCCCGGATGAAACCCCATTTCCTCATGTCGCTTCAGCGCTTCCTCGCTCCAATGCCGCGCCGTCGCGGTAAAGCGCGTGCCCTCACCCTCTTGCGCAAAGCTCCAGATCGACGTCAGGAACGGCTCCTGCGGTATCCAGCCGGACGCATAAGCATCGGTCGACACAACCCGCTCTCCCGGAACGACCTCAAGGAAAATGCCCTCCATCGGCCCGGTATCCTCGCCATCGGGGCCGAACATGCGCACGGCACTGCGGCCACCGGGGCGCAAATCTTCCTCAATCACCTCGGCCCGCCACGGCTTGGGGCAAAACCATTGGTCCTTCAGGTCCGTCCACACCTTCCACACAATCTCGCGCGGGGCGGCGATGTGACAGCTGACCGACAGCTCATGTTGCGCGCTGCTCATGCCATCGCTCCCTCATAAGCCGCCTTCATCCGGGCAAGGTCCAGCTTTTGCATGGTCATCATCACCGCCATCATCGGCTGAATGCCGGGACCGCCCTTTCGATGCATCTCCATCACCTCTTCGGGCACCAACTGCCAGGACAGGCCATATTTGTCCTTCACCCAACCACAGGGACCGGGCGAGCCGCCATCGGCCGTCAGCACATCGAAATAGCGGTCCAGTTCCGCCTGATCCTCGCAGGACACCGACAAGGACACCGCTTCGGTAAACGGAAATTTCGGCCCACCGTTCAGGCCCTGATAACTTTGCCCGAACAGGCTAAATTCCACCATCAGCACATCCCCTCCCTTGAAAGGCGCAGGACTGGGGACATCATCCGGATAGCGGCTGATCGAATCCACCGATCCGCCAAAGACCGAGACATAGAAGCGCGCAGCTTCCTCGGCCTGTCCGTCGAACCACAGACAGGGTGAAATCTTGGACATCGTTCCTCTCCTTACGCTGCGGTCGAGCGCATGCCGACCAGCGCGAACATCGCGCCTTGCGGGTCGGTAGCCTGGATGATCCAGGCGCCGCCCGGCACTTCGGCAGGGCCATTAAGCACCGTGCCGCCGCCTGCCCTCACCTTCTCAACGCCCACATCAATGTCGGGCACGACGAAGTAGAAAAGCCATTGCGGCACCGGCATTTGCTCGGGCTTGCGCATCATGCCGCCCTCCATCGCGTTGAATTCGGTGGCGCCGGACATGGAGAAAAGCTGATAGCTTCCCATCGGCCCCATATCCATCGCCTCACCCTTCCCCCAGCCGAACTGCGACGTGTAAAAAGCCAGGTCCGCATCGAAATTGCCGCTGTAAAGCTCGTGCCAGCCGACATGGCCGTTCGCCATCGGCGGCGCAGCGTCCATGCCATCGGGGCTTGACCCCTTGAGCAGCATGAAGATCGCCCCGCCCGGATCGCTCATCACGGCAAAGCGGCCAACCCCCGGAATATCTTCCGGCGGCCGCTTCACGCTTGCTCCTGAGCCGCTCAACCGCCCGGCATCCGCATCGACATCGGCCGATCCGACATAGCCGCCCCACCAGGGCGACATGCCGCATTCCTTCGCTTCGGCCGGAATCCGCATGATGCCACCCACCGGACCCGCGCTGCCGGACACGACATTATAGGGATCGTCCGTCCGCTCGCCACCAAAGGGCTGCGCCGTCCAGCCTACCACGTCGCCGTAGAAGGCGATCGCTGCGTCAGGGTCGCTGGTCATCAGTTCGTACCAGAAGAATTTGCCGGTGAGATCGGTCATCATCCGTCTCCTCTAAAAGGAAGTTTCAGGCCTTTTGGTCGAGCATCACGTCGAACCCGCCATAGATCATCCGCTTGCCGGAAAAGGGTATCTCCCCATCTTCCTGCATGCGGGGGTCCTTCATCGCTTTTTCCTGCCCCGCATCACGGGTCGCCTTGTCGGGCCATTCGATCCAGGAAAAGACGACATCCTCGTCCTCTTCGGCGATCACGGATGTCCGGAAGTCATTGACCTTCCCCACCGGGACATCATTGCCCCAGCATTCAACCATACGCAGCGCGCCATGTTCCAGAAAAACGGGCGCGGAACGGGCGGCAAACTGCTGATACCGCTCCTTCTGCCCCTTGGGCACGGGAACCACGAAGCCATCGATATAGCTCATCATCTCTCTCCTTATATCTGTCAGGACGAAGTCAGGCCGTCGTTTCCGGCTGATTCACAGCCAGGGCCGCCTCCATATCCATCCACGCGAGTTCCCAGATATGGCCGTCCAGATCGGCGAAATCGCGGCCGTACATGAAGCCATGATCCTGCAACGGATTGGGTTCCGTCCCTCCCGCCGCCAGCGCCTTGGCCATCGTCGCATCGACCGCAGCCCGGCTTTCCTCGCTGAGCGCAAGCAGCACCTGCGCCGTTTCATGCGCATTGGGAATGCGCCGCGCCGTGAAGCTGGAAAAACGTTCATGCGTCAGCAGCATGACGTGGATTGTGTCGGAAAAGCTGACCATCTGCGCGCTGTCATCGGCAAAGTCATTGTTCCGCACGGCACCGACCGCTTCGTAAAAGGCGATGGAAGCGGATAAGTCCTTCACCGGCAGGTTAACGAAAATCATCTTGGGCGCGGGGGCATTGGGCATCACGCATCTCCTTGAGCTTCGCGGCAGGGAACTGTCGCTGTCGACTCACCGCCTTGAACTTTGTGGACCCATAGATTATCTTCTGCAACATATAAGTTATAAAAAATAACTAAGGACTCGCAATTGAAAAAGCGCGCCTATCAGGATGGCTGTGCAGTCGCCCATGCGCTGGACCTTATCGGGGACCGCTGGGCCATGCCCATCATGCGGGAATTGATGCTGGGGCCAAAGCGCTTCACCGATCTGCGCGCCAGCCTGCCCGGAATCAGCGCCAACGTGCTGACGCAGCGACTGGAAGAGCTTGAGGCGGCCAGCGTCCTCATCCGCCGCCGCCTGCCCCCACCCGCCGCCAGCCAGATTTACGAACTGACGCAATGGGGCCGCGAGTCGGAAATCCTTTTCCAGGTCCTCGGCCGCTGGGCCTGCCGCTCACCTACGATGCAACCCGGCCAGCCAATGAGCAACGTGTCGGTGGTCCTCTCCATGCGCACCATGATCGACCGCAGCCGCATTGGCGATCTCAACGCAACGATCGGCTTCCGCTTCGGCGAGGAAGAATTTCGCGCGCTATTGAAGGATGGCGACTTCACCATCGATCGCGGCTCAGCCCATGACGCAGACGTGCTGTTCAGCGGCGATCAAAACGCCTTGGCCGCCGTCGTCTATGGCGGAGCCAGCTTCAAGGATGTCGCCGACGCGCTGCAAGTCGAGGGCGACCACGCATTGGCGGAACGCTTCGTGCGCCTGTTCCCCCTGCCCGCCAAGGCCCCCGCGACCTACCCCTCCGCTTAGCGCGTAATCGGGAAAGTCGGCACAACCACACGCGGCGCAGACGTCGCGCCCGGCACCAGAGCCTGCCCGCTTTCCTCACGCAATCGTGGGAGCGCGGGCGGCGGGACGAACCCCGCCCCAATCTCCGCTGGCGGCTTGGGCGGCGGCGGCAGAGGTGTGGGCGACACGATCACCGTCACCGTCCCGCCAAAGCGCGACTGCCACTCCGCCAACCGCCGCAGATAGTCGGCATAAGCCTCGTAAAATTCCTGGAACGGCTGTTCGAGCGCGGTCAACGCCTCCGGAGCATAGCCCAGCAGCTGGCTCGACGGCAGCGCAAGCACCTTCGCCCCGACCTCGATCGCGGCTTTGCAGAAGGTCGGCTGAACCGGCGGGAGCGAGAAGAAATTATAGACGACCGTATTCAGCAGTTCGCGCGACTGAAGACCCCCGCTCCCATAAGCGGCGGTGTAGTTGCGATCGACTGCGGCATTGGCCTCCCGCAGCACGTCCTTATGAACCCGCAATATCTGATTATATTGCACCCGCGCCGGTTCGTTCACGCCATGGCAGGACAGCGCCGCCACATTCAACGCCATCCGGACATGCCAAAGCGCCGTATTGGCCGTCACCCCGCGATTGGGCGTCAGATATTTTCCCTCCGGATCAACCTCGGGAATGCTCATATCGTCCACCGCGCCCATAGGCGGTAATGGCTTGATCGTCCGAACGACCGGCGGCGGAGGCGTGGGCGGTGCCTTGGGCGTGGAGCAGCCTGCAACCAGCGCCAAGGCGGCCACCGAAGCGATTGTCCAGACGCGACATGAAACGGCACGCAGCGGCAACCCGATATCCCCTATGAATAATTCTCTGCGCAAAAACTCATGGCCCAAACTCATGCCAAAGCCGCGCGTTCCTGGCGATGACCGCCCGGATCACTTCATCCCTCAGGAGATTCGGCTCGTCCCGATATCGGGATCGGGCACGCTTCAGGCGCTACGCCGCTCCAGCGCAACCGCCGCCTCGGCCATCAATTGCGCGATGATCTCCGCGACCGGCTCTTCCTTGGTGACCATGCCGACCGACTGACCCGCCATCAGCGACCCGCCTTCGACATCACCGTCAATCACAGCGCGACGCAGGGCACCTGCCCAATAATGTTCGATCTGCAACTGCGCCTCGCCCATGTCGACCGATCCGCTGTCGAGCAGGTTGGCGACTTCACGCTGCTTGGCGGTGAATGCCTCCGTGCCGTTATTCTTGAGCGCGCGCACGGGGATGACCGGCAGGCGCGGGTCGATCTGCACACTCGCGATCGCGTCGCGAGCGGATGCGCGGAAGAAGGATTTCTTGAAATTCGGATGCGCGATGCTCTCGCTGGCGCAGGCAAAGCGGGTGCCCAGCTGCACGCCCGCCGCACCCATTTCCAGATAGGCGGCGATCAACTCACCCCGGCCGATCCCGCCAGCGACAAACACCGGAAGCTGCGCCGCCATTTCCGGCAAAATCTCCTGCGCCAGCACGCTGGTCGATACCGGGCCGATATGACCGCCCGCTTCCATCCCCTCGATCACCAGCGCATCCACGCCCGACCGAACCAGCTTCTTCGCCAGGCTCAGCGCCGGGGCAAAGCAGATGAGCTTCGCACCCTTCGCCTTGATCGCCTCGATGCTGCCCTTGGGCGGCAAGCCGCCAGCCAGCACGACATGGCCAACTTCATGGCGCGCGCACACTTCGATCAGGTCGAACAGTTGCGGGTGCATGGTGATAAGGTTCACGCCAAAAGGCTTGCTCGTCAGCGCCTTCGTCGCCGCGATTTCCTTGTCCAGCAATTCAGGCGTCATCGCCCCACAGGCGATCACGCCGAACCCGCCAGCGTTGGAAATGGCCGCAACCAAATTCCGCTCCGACACCCAACTCATCGCCCCACACATGATCGCGACCTCGCACCCGAGAAATTCGGTGCCGCGAGCCATCAGGGAAGTGAGTTTGGCGTTGGTCATTGCATATTCCTAGAATCACAAAGCCCCTCCCCTTCAGGGGAGGGGTTGGGGTGGGGGGGCTTCCCCACGCATTGTTCTATGGGGCGGCCCCACCCCCGACCCCTCCCCTGAAGGGGAGGGGAGAAAAGGTCAAGCGACCGGCGCGTCGAGCCCATAAGCCGTGTGCAACACACGCACCGCCAGCTCCGTCTCATCCTCGTCGATCAGCACCGAAACCTTGATCTCGCTGGTCGAGATGGCGAGGATATTGATCCCACGCTCGGCCAGCGACTTGAACATCGTCGACGCGACACCCGCATGGCTCTTCATGCCGACGCCCACGACGCTAATCTTCGCGACCTTCGTATCGGGGATCACGCGATTGAAGCCGATCTCTTCCTTCTGGCTTTCCAGCACGTCGAGCGCGCGGGCCAGATCAGCGCCCGGCACGGTGAAGGTAACGTCCGTCTCGCCCTTGTCGCGGCCGACATTCTGGATAATCATATCGACGTTGATCGCCGCATCGGCCAGCGGGCCAAAGATGTGCGCCACCGCGCCCGGACGATCCGGCACGCGGGTCAGGGTGATCTTCGCCTCATTCTTGTCATGGGCGATGCCGGTGATGAGCTGACGTTCCATCTTGTCTTCCTTGAGCTTGGCTTCCAGTTCCTCTTCGCTGACGATCAGCGTACCGGGGAGGTCGGTCTGGGTGGGATCATCGAAGGAGGAAAGCACCTGCACGACCACGCCTTCCTTCATGGCGAGGCCGACCGAGCGGGTCTGGAGCACCTTGGCCCCGACCGATGCCAGTTCCAGCATTTCCTCATAGGTAACGAGGTCGAGCTTGCGCGCCCTCGCCACAATGCGCGGGTCGGTGGTGTAGACGCCATCGACGTCGGTATAAATGTCGCAGCGATCAGCCTTCAGGGCCGCCGCAACCGCGACCGCCGAAGTGTCCGAACCACCACGACCCAGGGTCGAGATGCGGCCATCCTCCATCATGCCCTGAAAACCGGGGATAACCGCCACGGTGCCGCCGCGCATGGACGAAAGCAGATCGATCGTGTCGATCTCACCAATGCGTGCCTTGGCATGGGCTTCATTGGTACGGATCGGCAGCTGCCAACCGAGCCAGCTGCGCGCGTCCACACCCATGGCCTTCAACGTCATGGCCAGCAGACCGCTAGTCACCTGCTCGCCGCTTGCAACCACGACGTCATATTCCGCCGGATCGTAAAGCGCGGAAGCTTCCTTGCAGAACCCCACCAGACGGTCGGTCTCGCCCGCCATCGCGGATACGACAACAGCGACTTCATGCCCCTGTTCGACAACATGTTTCACGCGCGCGGCCACGTTGCGAATTCGCTCCATCCCCGCCATGGAGGTGCCGCCGAATTTCATCACGATGCGCGCCATTTGCCTGTCAAACCTGTCTGCTGATCTGGAAAGCGTCCGTCCCCCTCCGGGGAAAAACGGCGCCGCTATAGCAGCAGCGGCGGATATGGCAAGCAAGCCATCGGCCGGGGCGGAACACCACGGCTCACCCCTCATTCCTTTCACTCGAAGAATGGAAGGAAGAAGCCATGGACGGAATCTTGTACGGGCTCATCACGATCGGAGGCCCGATCCTGCTGGCGGCGGTGCTGATCTACGTGATGATGAGCAACCGTCGGCATAGAAGCCCCGAAGAATTGGCGAGGACGGAAGCGGCTACGCGCGAGCTGCGCCGCCAGCTGGACGCCGAGGATAAATATCTTGACGGCGAAGGCCCGCCACCGCGCAAGACATAAATGCCCGTGGCGCGCAGTCGCGCAGCTTGATAGTCAGGGCGCATGGCCAATTCAGCGACAAGCACGATCGATCCCCGCGAAGCCGCGCACTTCGGCGCAATGGCGGCCGACTGGTGGGACCCCAAGGGCAGCAGCGCCATGCTGCACAAACTCAATCCGGTAAGGCTGCGCTATATTCGTAGCGCCATCGACAGACACTGGCTTGGCGAGGAAAGCAGCTTCCACCCGCTTGAAGGCAAATCTGCGCTGGATGTGGGGTGCGGCGCGGGCCTGTTGTCCGAACCTCTGGCGCGGTTGGGCGCTGCGGTCACCGCGCTCGACGCGGCGGAAGAAAATATCGCCATCGCCCGCGCCCATGCGGACCGTCAGGGCCTCCTGATCGACTATCGCGCGACGCCGGTCGAACAGCTCAACGCCGGAAGCTTCGATCTCGTCACCTCCATGGAAGTCGTGGAGCATGTCACCGACCCCGCCGCCTTCGTCCGTGCGCTGGCGGACAAGCTCAATCCCAACGGCCTGCTCATCATGTCCACGCCAAATCGCACACCACTCTCACGCCTCGCCATGATCCGCATCGGCGAAGGTATCGGCGGGATCCCAAAAGGAACGCACGACTGGGACAAGTTCCTCACACCCGATGAACTGACCGAGATGCTCGTCAAGGCCGGGCTGGAGGTGACGGATGTCACCGGCCTCTCCTTCGACCCGCGCAAGGGCTTCACGCTCTCATCGAACAAGGCGATCAACTATCTGCTGACTGCCCGTCATCCCGCAGGTTGAAACCGCCGGGATTGCCGAGGGGGGAAGTTAGAGCTTCGTGCTTTAGGGTGTGTGGGGATTCAGTTCAGGGCGAGGCGAAAATGGTGAATTTCGAGAACCGGCGCGCAGCGTACTTCAGTACGTGAGCACCGGAAGCGCAGAAAGTCGCCATTTGCAGCCCGTCATGGGCTGAACCCCCACACACCTTAAGAAGCGGCCGCCACCGGGCCTGGGGGCGACCGCTTCCCAATCCCCCGCTCGGAGGGTTGTCTCGTCAGGCTGCTTGCGCTGCCTCTTCCGAAGCGGGCAGGCGGATAAGATAATCGAAGGCGGAAAGCGCCGCTGTCGATCCTGCTCCCATGGCGATCACGATCTGCTTGTAGGGCACGGTCGTGCAGTCGCCCGCAGCGAATATCCCTGGCTGACTCGTTTCGCCCCTGGCGTCAATCTCGATCTCTCCGCGTGGCGACAGCGCGATCGCGTCCTTCAGCCATTCCGTGTTCGGGACCAGCCCGATCTGCACGAAAATGCCCTCCAGCTCGACATCATGCTCGGTGCCATTGTTGCGGTCCTTGTAGGACAGGCCCGTAACCTTGGCTCCATCGCCGTCCACCTTGGTGGTGAGCGCCGAAGTGATGATCCGCACATTGGGCAGGCTGGCGAGCTTGCGCTGCAACACCGCGTCGGCGCGCAACTGGCTATCGAACTCGATCAGCGTCACATGGGCGACAATGCCCGCAAGATCGATCGCCGCTTCGACACCACTATTGCCGCCGCCGATCACTGCCACACGTTTGCCCTTGAACAAGGGGCCATCGCAGTGCGGGCAATAGGCCACGCCCTTGTTGCGATATTCATCCTCGCCCGGCACGCCCATCTGCCGCCAGCGCGCGCCGGTGGACAGGATCAGGGTGCGTCCTTTGAGCGACGCGCCATTTTCCAGCACGACCTCATGATAGCCGCCTTCAGTCTTTGCCGGGATCAGCTTGGCCGCCTTTTGCAGGTTCATGATCTCGACATCATAATCCTTCACATGCGCTTCCAGCTGCGCGGCCAGCTTCGGTCCCTCGGTGTGGCTCACCGAAATGAAATTCTCGATCGCCATCGTGTCGAGCACCTGCCCACCGAATCGTTCCGCCGCAACACCGGTACGGATGCCCTTGCGCGCCGCATAGATCGCCGCCGCCGCACCAGCGGGGCCACCGCCGACCACCAGCACCTCGAAAGGTTCCTGGGCCTTGATCTTCTCCGCCGCGCGTTCCGCCGCGCCGCTGTCGATCTTCGCGACGATCTGCTCCAGCTCCATGCGACCCGAAGCGAAGGGCTCGCCATTCAGGAATACGGTCGGCACCGCCATCACCTGACGCGCATCAACCTCTTCCTTGAACAGCGCGCCGTCGATGGCGACATGCTTGATCCGGGGATTGAGCACGCTCATCAGGTTCAGCGCCTGCACCACGTCGGGGCAGTTCTGGCATGACAGCGAGAAATAGGTTTCGAAGCTGAAGTCGCCGTCCAGATCCTTGATCTGCTCGATCAGCTCCTGCGCCGCCTTGGACGGATGGCCGCCCACCTGCAGCAGCGCCAGCACCAGCGACGTGAACTCATGTCCCATCGGAATGCCCGCGAAGGTCACGCCGATATCGGTCCCCGCCCGCCGGATCATGAAGCTGGGCTTGCGCCTGTCATTACCGGAGGTCACCGTCACCTTGTCCGACAGCTCGGCAATCTCGTTCAGCAAGCCTTCCAGCTCGCGCGACTTCGCGCCTTCGCCCAGCGACGCCACCAGCTCGATCGGCTGCGTGATGTTCGCCATGTAGGTCTTCAGCTGACCCTTCAGATTTGCGTCCAACATCTATCGTAGCTCCATTGAATTGGCGCGCTGCCTGGGGCGCGCAGCTTTCCCTTCGCCGGCACGGCCCAAAGGCCCGGCATGAGATTAGCAGTCAAATTGTCAGGTAAAACCCCCGCCGGGCCGGGGAGTTGCTCAACCCGGCCCGGCGAAAGGTCAGGTTTGCTTAGATCTTGCCGACGAGGTCGAGCGAGGGAGCGAGCGTTTCTTCACCCTCTTCCCACTTGGCCGGGCACACTTCGCCGGGGTGAGCGGCGACATATTGCGCAGCCTTGACCTTGCGGAGCAGCTCGGTCGCGTTGCGGCCGACGCCTTCCGACGTGATTTCCATGAACTGGATCACGCCTTCGGGATCGACCAGGAACGTCGCGCGATCAGCCAGGCCGACGCCCGGACGCATCACGTCGAAATTATTGGTGATCTGGCCCGACTGGTCGCCCAGCATATAATAGTTGATCTTGCTGATCGCGGGCGAAGTGTCGTGCCATGCCTTGTGGCTGAAATGCGTGTCGGTCGAAACCGAATAGACTTCCACGTTCAGCGACTGCAGCGTCGGGTAGATGCCGGCCAGGTCTTCCAGCTCCGTCGGACACACGAAGGTGAAGTCGGCGGGGTAGAAGAAGAAGATCGCCCACTTGCCCTTCACGTCCTCGTCGGTGACGTCGACGAACTTGCCTTCCTTGAACGCGGTGGCTTTGAACGGCTTGATGCTGGTGTTGATGAGAGCCATGGGCTTTCCAGTTCCTTCTGAGGGGTTGCTGTTGCCCGGCCTATGTAGGGAGGTAGCAGGGTAAGGGGAAATTGCTTTTCTTCACACCACTGATTGAGAAAAGCGATCAACCCACCCCTCGTTGATCGACCGGCTCATCCCTTGGCTTCTGAAGGACATAGGTCATAGCCTCCTTGGCCATCTCCAGCGCCTCATCGATCGTGAAAGTCGAGGAATCCAGACAAAGCTCCAGCCACAACCCATCCAGCATGGCCGTCAAACCAATCGCCGCGATCCGCGCAGCCGGACGCGGAATCTGCGGCGCCGCCTCGCGCAGCAACACCTCCAATCGCTCGCGCGATCCGCCATAGGTTTCCGCATGCGTCGCAGCGATCTCGGGACTGGTCTTCACCAGACTCCAGAAGGAAATCCAGGTCGCCAGCAAATTGGGGTCCAGCACCGGCGGCTGCAAATTCGCCCTTATATAAGCCCACAGCCGGTTAAGCGGATCAGGCCCCGCCTCCGCCACGGCCTGCTCCAGCGCCGCCGCCACCTTATTTCCAACCTCGCGATAGGTGGCGAGGATCAGGGCATCGACACCATCGAAATAATGCGTCAGCAACCCCGCCGACACGCCCGCCCGCGCGCAGATCGCCCGGACGGAAGTCGCGGCCACGCCCTTCTCCGCAAGGCACTGCGCCGTCGCTTCGATCAGCGCCTGACGCCTGACATCGGGTGTTTCCCTGACAAAGCGCGCGCGCCCCTCTATCCTACCAAGGCGGCCTGCAATCTTATCCACGTCTCGTTTCCCGTCACCATGCCGCATGCCCTTAGGGCGGCACATCCCGCCCCCTTCCCGCAACATGGATCACCGCGCCTTCGATCACCATTTAGGCCAGCAATGCAAGGGGAATTATGGCGCGCAGCCCCGTCAGGCAGGCTCGCTCAACTCTTCCAAAGCGGTAAAGCGTTGCGACCACAGCGCCCCGTAAATCGCCATCCATTGCACGACCGGAGCCAAGCCCTTCACCCGCGCCGCATAATAGGTCTCCCGCCCCGCCCGGCGAGCCGTCACCAAACGCGCGCGCTTCAGCTTCCCCAAATGCCGCGACACCATCGGTTGCGATACATCGGAGACGGCCGTTAGGGCATGCACGCTCTGCTCGCCCTCCTTCACCAGATATTCCAGCAAGGCCCGCCGCGTCCCATCGGAAAGCGCCTTGAAAAGTTCGTCACATGCCGCCGAGCGGTCGCCACTTGAAACAGGATCATTCATTGCGAACTCATAACCAAATGATTATGAGAAGATCAAGCGAAGACCGTTTTTGACGGGTCGAAGCGACGTTAACCAAAAAAAGTTGGCGGGGTCCAGCAGCTGAGTCTTTTGAGTCACACCACCTGATATTGAGTCCCTTGGCTAAATCCGGACTCAACATGTCGTGTCTACCTCTTTCGTTCTCACGCTGTTAACTTTTGTCTGAGGCTCAATCGCTAAGCCGTTGATCTTGACGCCGGACTCTCGACGACTCAACGCTGGTCCTCGAAACACATGGGGGTCACATAATGGGTGTCATGGAACGCGTCGCACCGCGGCGTAAAAGAGCGGTTGCGCCGATCGAAAAAGAGGCGGTCAACGTCCCGGCAAACTGCCTGCTGCGCGGCGACTGCATCGCCGAAATGGCAAAGCTGCCCGACGCCTGCATCGACATGATCTTCGCCGATCCGCCCTATAATCTTCAGCTGGGCGGCGACCTGTTCCGCCCCGAAGGCGGCCGGGTGGATGCCGTCGACAATGACTGGGACAAATTCGATACGCTCAGCAGCTATGACCGCTTTACCAAGGCATGGCTGGCGCAGGCCCGCCGTATCCTGAAACCCAATGGCAGCATCTGGGTCATCGGCAGCTATCACAACATCTTCCGCGTCGGCACCGCCCTTCAGGACGAAGGCTTCTGGATCCTCAACGACATCATCTGGCGCAAGTCGAACCCCATGCCCAATTTCAAGGGCACGCGCTTCACCAACGCGCATGAAACGCTGATCTGGGCCAGCCAGGGCGAGGACGCCAAATATACGTTTAACTATAAGGCAATGAAGACGCTCAATGACGAGTTGCAAATGCGCTCCGACTGGGTGTTGCCGATCTGCGGCGGCCAAGAACGGCTGAAGCGTAACGGGACAAAGGCGCACCCGACGCAAAAGCCCGAAGCCTTGCTCTATCGCGTGCTTCTGGCCTGCACAAAGCCGGGCGACGTCGTGCTCGATCCCTTCTTCGGCACCGGCACTACCGGCGCGGTCGCCAAGCGCCTCGGCCGCAAATGGATCGGCATCGAACGCGAAGACAGCTATATCGAAGTCGCCATGGAGCGGATCGAAGCCGCCCTGCCGCTGGACGAATCCGCCCTCACCATCATGCAAAGCGCCAAGAGCCAGCCCAAGGTTGCCTTCGGCACGCTTGTCGAAACCGGCTATCTCCAGCCCGGCGCGATCCTGACCGACGCCAAGCGCCGCTGGCAGGCCACCGTGCGCGCGGACGGCTCGCTCAGCGTCGGCACCGACACGGGTTCGATCCACAAGATCGGCGCAACCCTGCAAAATGCCCCCAGCTGCAATGGCTGGACGTTCTGGCATCATGAGGTTGAAGGCACACTCAAACCCATCGACACGCTGCGCCAGACTTACCTGCTGGCAAACGAACCCTGATAGCGCCCATACCAAAACTCCAAACCAACCTCCGTTCGGGCTGAGCCTGTCGAAGCCCCTTCCTTTCCTTTAACAAGGAAAAGCCCTCGACAGGCGCAGCGTGAACGAGACCAGCATGACCCTCTCCACTCTCCCCCAGGGCGCCCGGCTCTACCTGAAGCCCACATGGTTCGTCCCCTCCCCCATCGGCCTGCCCGATGGGTCAGCGGCACGCATGGCCAACGGCCTCATCTGGTTCCAGGCCTATGAGCTAACCGCACTTCAAGGCTCCCAACGCCTCGCCCGAACCACAATCCCGGTCGCCCAGTTCGCCCAAACCATCGCCACCCTCCCCGACGCGCTCGCCGAACGAGCGCAACGTCTCGCAACAAACATCTCCGCCCAACGCCAGCCGCTCGCACTAGGCGATCGCACCATCCGCTTCGACGCGCCGCAAGTCATGGCGATCCTCAACGTCACGCCCGACAGCTTCTCCGATGGCGGAAAGCATATGGACGACCCGCAAGCCGCAGCGGACGCAGGCTTCGCCATGGCGGCCGCAGGCGCAGCGCTCATTGACATAGGCGGAGAATCCACCCGCCCCAAAGCGCCAAAGGTCTGGGAGGGCGACGAAATCGCCCGCGTCGTCCCCGTCATCGAAAAGCTGGCCACCGCAGGGGTCCCGGTCTCCATCGACACCCGCAAGGCATCCGTCATGGAAGCGGCGCTCGCAGCGGGCGCAAAGGTCATCAACGATGTCAGCGCCCTCGCCCACGACCCCCGCGCGATGGAAGTCGCCGCGCGGTCAACCTGCCCCGTCATCCTGATGCATGCGCCCTCCTCCGGAGATGATCCGCACGACAATCCCGGCGGCTATGGCGATGTCGTCGCCGACGTGTTCGACATGCTCGAAAGCCGCATCGAAGCCTGCGTCGCCGCAGGTATCACGCGTGACCGAATCATGGTCGATCCGGGCCTGGGCTTCGGCAAATCGCTCGCCGACAATCTCGCGCTGGTCAACGGCCTGTCGGTGTTTCAGGGCCTCGGCGTGCCCCTGCTCTTCGCCGGAAGCCGCAAGCGTCTGATCGGCGCACTCTCCAACGAAGCCCCCGCCCCCGACCGCCTCGGCGGCTCCATCGCCCTCGCCTTCCGCGCCGCGCAATCCGGCGCGCAGATGGTGCGCGTCCATGACGTAAAGGAAAGCGTGCAGGCCCTGCACCTATGGCGCGGCCTCGCCGACGCAGGGCTGAGCGCGGTCTGAAGCATGATCATGCTTGAGTGATCGTCACCCCGGACTTGATCCGGGGTCCCGCTTCTTTTCTGACGCTGCCGATGCAGCGGGACCCCGGGTGGAACCCGGGGTGACGGAAAATCAGCCTTAATGCGATGCTTCCGTGTAAAACGATCAGCCTCTAAGGATCGCAAACACTCTTAACCCGGCCGCCCTGAGCCTCAGGCCAACAACCCAAGCCCGTTCGGGCTGAGCTTGTCGAAGCCCCTTCCTTCTCTTCAGCAATCAACCCGGAAAGCTGCAATGACCCGCTATCAGCGCTAAGCCGCCCGCCTCCGTCCCGTTCAGACTGAGCGGATCGAAGCCCTCACCTATTCAAAACGAAGGCGTCAGACCTCCGGAAAACAGGCACGTAACCTACCACCGCCGCAACCTCGGCCGAAACACACTCGGATCAATCGCGAGCACAGGAACATCCCCAGCCGCCAATTCAACCTTCGCCTGCTCCACCACCGGCAGCTTGGCACCCGGCGTGAAAGTGACCACCGCCGTCCCCGGATCATCCAGCACCAGCCGATCCAGCATCAACGCAGGCCCCAACTCATCCGCATTCACCCGAACCAGCGTCCCAAGCTCCGTCATCCCGAACAATGTCCGCGCAAAGGCGGTAGGCAATCTTATGCAACCATGGCTCGCCGGATAGCCGGGATTATGCCCCGCATGCAGCGCCACCCCATCCCATGTCAGCCTTTGCATGAACGGCATGGGAGCGTTGCTGTAGAGGTTGGACCGATGCCATTCCCGCTTTTGCAGGATCGTGAACTCGCCCGTCGGCGTCCGATGTCCCGCCGTGCCCGTCGACACGCTCGCCACGCCCACCAGCCGGTCCCCGCTATAGACATGCACCATCTGCCGCTGAAGGCTGATGATCAGGTAAAGCGGCCCATCAAACGGCCCCTCCTCTAGCCAACGATAGCCGCCCGGCTGCACCACCTCACCATCCGGAATCGCGGACTCAGCAGCAGCGTCACGCGTCGGCGAAAGAGAGGTTATGGCGACCAGCGCCAGCAGGAACGGCATCACGCGCATAAAGACTTTCTTAGCCATAATGCGCGGCCGCGCCAGCCAGTACGGGACTATCGACTCACTATTCTTAATCCCGTCGTGGCACAGGTTAAGAAGTCTTGATCCTGTCCGCGCTAGGCCGCGTGATCCTTCTAGAGCTTCGAGCTTTAAATCGGCACCACCTCCTTTTGCCGTTCGCCCTGAGCCTGTCAAAGGGCTCCACTTCTTTTAGAAAGTAGAGGGCTTCGACATCCAAACGAGGCAAGTGACTCGTTCGGACAGCCCGAACGGGGTTGAGGAATTCAGATAAAGGCACGACGCTCTAATCCGTTCAGCATCGACGTATCACGCCAACGAGGGGGGTGTGAAAGCCAGATTCAAATTTGAGGGCCAAGCTCCCACGGATCCATCCCGTCAGGGCAGAAACTAGCCACTCTTCGGTCTATCACCCGCTCGATATCACCTGAATCAAGCAACGGCGGCTACCCGGCGGTCAATTCGGCCGAAGCCCTACAACAGGACCAGCTGAGCGACCGGGGCAAAGCTGCGGCGGTGCAGCGGCGTCGGACCATGTTCCCGCAACGCCGCCAGATGCATCGGGCTACCATAGCCCTTGTTGCTTTCCCAGCCATAATGGGGATGCACCGCCGCCGCCTCTATCATCATGCGGTCGCGCGCTTCCTTGGCCAATATCGACGCAGCCGCGATCGACAGGCATTTGGCGTCGCCCTCCACCACAGCCGTCGACGCCCACCGCCATTTCGGGCAGCGATTGCCGTCCACCAGCACATGCGCGCAATCATGCGCCAGGGCCTCCACCGCCCGCGTCATCGCAAGCATTGTCGCCCACAGGATGTTGATCTCGTCAATCTCCTCGACCGACGCCACCCCAATCCCCCAACACAGCGCCCGCGCCTTGATCTCGACCTCCAGCACGGCGCGCCGCGCGGCGGTCAGTTGCTTGCTGTCGTTAAGGCCGTCCGGGCAATCCTCCTGCCGCAGGATGACGGCAGCTGCCACCACTGGCCCCGCAAGCGGCCCCCTGCCCGCTTCGTCCACACCCGCGACCAGGCCCGGATGATGCAACCGCTCATGCGCAAAATCAGGCATGCTGGTGAAACCCGAACGGCGCCCCCATAGGCCCATGACCCTGCCCCAGCCCCGGCGCCAGCATCAACGCTTCTCGAACATATTTACGAGCAAATTCAATAGCTTCTACCAGTCCCGATCCCTGCCCCAGCCGAGCAGCAATAGCACTGGCCAAGGTACACCCCGTCCCATGCGTATGAATCGTTTCAATTCGCGCATTGCTCCATGACTTTACTAACCCCCGCGGCCCAATCAGCCGATCCGTCAGCATCGCCCCCTCGCCATGCCCACCCTTCGCCAGCACATGCGTGCCGAAACGGATCGCAATCTCCTCGCCCCCCAACGCCTCCATCTCAGGAATGTTCGGCGTCACCAAAGTCGCCAGCGCCATCAACCGCTCAAACGCCGCAATCGTCGCCTCGTCCGCCAGCACCGATCCACTAGTAGCGACCATCACCGGATCGAATATAATCGGCACATCAGACAACTGCGCAAGCCGATCAGCAACGGCCTGAGCAGTCTCAGCCGAACCGATCATCCCGATCTTCACCGCATCAACACCGATATCGCTGATGACGCTATCCATCTGCCGCAGCACCATATCAGTGGGCACCGCATGCACGCCCTGCACCCCCAGCGTATTCTGAGCAGTGATCGCAGTGATCGCCGTCATCGCATGCCCACCCAGCAGCGTGACTGTACGGATATCCGCCTGAATGCCAGCCCCCCCGCCACTGTCCGAACCAGCGATGATCAAAATGCGCGCGGGCTTCATCCCTTGTAGTGACGCTCGGTAGAGGCGGGATGGCGCGCAAGCGCATCGCCTATGCGTGTCGGCCGGTCCATCAGTTCCCCGCCGCAATTAGGGCAACGGTCATCAAGCGCCTCGGCACAAGCAGCGCAAAAGGTGCATTCGAATGAGCAAATGAACGCACCCGGCTCCGCAGCTGGCAGATCCTCGCCGCATCGTTCGCAATCAGGACGCATATCCAGCATCAGGCTGCCACCCTCGCCACCGCGTCGCATATCCGTTCGACGACGTCCTTCACCTGATCTTCCCGATCGCCCTCGGCCATGACACGGATCACAGGCTCTGTGCCGGACGGACGAATGACCAATCTGCCGCAACCATTCAATTCACCCTCCGCCTGCGCGATCACCCGCTTGACCTCCTCATGCTCCAGCGGCTTGCCCCCGGAAAAGCGGACATTTTTGAGTAGTTGAGGCACGGGATCAAACTGATGCAGCACTTCGCTGGCGGGCTTGCCCGCGCGAACAAGCGCCGCGAGCACCTGTAGCGCTGCAACAGTCCCGTCGCCGGTCGTCGCATAATCGGACAGGATCATATGTCCCGACTGTTCACCGCCGACATTGAAGCCACCCTCACGCATTCGCTCCAGCACATAACGATCCCCAACCTTGGTACGCTCGAGATTAATGCCTTGCGCAGCCAGATAGCGCTCCAGGCCGAGGTTGGACATAACCGTCGCAACCAATCCGTCCCCCCGCAGCAATCCGTCGCGTGCGAAATTGCTGGCGATCAGCGCCATGATCTGATCGCCATCAACGATCTGGCCCTTCTCATCCACGACGATCAGCCGGTCGGCATCGCCGTCAAGAGCGATCCCGATGTCCGCACCGGACGACACGACCGTTTCCTGGCACAGAAGCGGGGAGGTCGATCCACAACCATCATTGATATTGATGCCATTCGGCGTCACCCCAATCGCGATCACCTCAGCGCCCAATTCCCAAAGAGCCGAGGGCGCGACCTGGTAAGCGGCGCCGTTCGCGCAATCGACGACGATCTTCAGCCCATCGAGGCGAAGGTCAGCGGGAAAGCTGGACTTTACCGCATGGATGTAGCGGCCCCGAGCGTCCTCGACCCGGCGCGCGCGTCCGATTTCCGATGAAGCCGCGAGCGGGATGTCCTGATCCAGCATCGCTTCAATCTTCAACTCATCTTCATCGGACAGCTTATAGCCGTCAGGTCCGAACAACTTGATGCCGTTGTCGGCATAGGGATTGTGACTGGCCGAAATCATGACACCCAGATCGGCACGCATAGAATGAGCAAGCAGCGCCACGGCAGGCGTTGGAATCGGCCCGAACTGAACAACGTCCATCCCCACCGCAGTGAAGCCCGCGACCAGCGCATTTTCGACCATATAGCCAGACAGGCGCGTATCCTTTCCGATCACAACCCGGTGCCTATGGCTCCCCCGCTGAAAATGCTTTCCGGCGGCCATGCCGACCTTCATCGCCAGTTCTGCGGTCATCGGCCATTGGTTCGTACGGCCCCTGATCCCGTCGGTGCCGAAATAACGCCTGCTCATGATTCTGTCCTGCAACGCGACCTAAGTTGCCGTCGTCCATAGCAATCTTTGTTCGACTTTCCACTGGCCGACAGTCATCCCATAGCAGATGGACGGTTTCAATGCAGCGGTGGACGCGCTTTCAAGTGCGGTCTTCTTCAAGGTGCCCGTCATGGGTGCCCGGATCGAGCTGGTCATTCTCTATCTTGCGGTCCCGATGTTGTTTTTCACCATCTGGCTAGGCTTTCCCAATGTCCGCACTGTGGGACGGGCGCTACGGATATTGCGGACCCAGCCAGGCACAGGCGAGGCCAAGGGCGACGTCAGTCAGTGGGGCGCTTTGACCACGGCGCTCGCCGGGACGATCGGCCTCGGCAACATCGCCGGGGTCGCGGTTGCGTTGACCATGGGTGGGCCGGGCGCGATCTTGTGGATGTTCGTGATCGGCTGGTTCGCAATGACCGTGAAGATGGCCGAAGTAACGCTCGGCCTTAAATACCGGACGTTCGATCAACGCGGCCATGTGCATGGTGGCCCCATGTATGTGCTCAAAGCCATAGGCACGGCCCGAGGCTGGCCCCGTCTAGGACTTACGCTCGGCGGCCTTTACGCCTTCTTCGCCCTGTTTGGCGCGATCCCGATGGTGCAGGTTAACCAGAGCTTCGCGCAGGTGAAGGTTGTGACCGGTCTCTCTAATGGTTGGGCCTATGGCGTGCTTCTGGCTGCCGCCGTGGCGTTGGTGACACTGGGCGGCGCGGCGTGGCTTGGCGAGGTCGCGAAACGGCTCACCCCGCTCAAGGTGGCCGTCTATCTCATTGGTGTCGCTGCCGTCCTCATCATCCACGCGCCAGCTATACCCGACGCATTGGCCCAGATATGGCACAGCGCCTGGAATGGAAGCGCGGCCACAGGGGGCGCTGTCGGCGCCTTTGTCTCGGGAATGAGGCGAGCGGTCTTTGCGAGCGAGGCGGGTGTCGGCTCCGCAGTGATGGCACACAGCCTGGCACGAGTGCGCCATCCGGTTTCAGAAGGACTGGTTGCCCTGCTTGAACCGCTGCTCGGCACAATGATCGTCTGCTCGGTGGGTGGTCTGGCGCTGGTGGTCGCGGGCACTTGGACATCTGGATTGGAGGGCATCGCAATCACATCTGCCGCCTTCGCGCAGGTATCACCATGGTTTCCATGGCTACTAGCGGCCGTCGTTGTGCTGTTTGCCTATTCGACGCTTGTGGCGTGGGGCTTTTATGGTCTTCAGGCGTGGGGATACCTGTTCGGTCATGGTCCAAAGGCGCAGTGGAGTTACAAGATCCTCTATATCGTCGCGCTGCCTCCTGCGGCCGCGATCGACCTTGGTCGGGTCGTGGACATCGTCGATAGCAGCTTCTTCCTGATGGCGATTCCCAACGTCATTGCCCTCTATCTCTGTGCGGGGGAATTACGGCGAGACGTGCGTGCCTATCTAAGCGAAGCGGAAGAACATGCCTCACCAAGCGGATTTAAGGACTAACCGATAAGCGAAAGGCCCCACCAGTTGGCGAGGCCTCTCTTAAATTATATCAGGTTAGGTTGGTTCAGATCTTGTCGCCAAGCGCACCCTTCACAGACCCTTTGATGTCCTGAGCGGTGCCCTTAGCCTGCTGCGCCTTTCCCTCTGCGACCAGATCGGCATCATTCTGGTTCCGGCCCGCAGCTTCCTTGACCGCTCCAGCAATCTTATTGCCTGCCGCTTTAACCTTGTCAGTCATTTCACCCATAACGTCCTCCTATCGAAAGCTACGATGGGTCAACAACTTGGAGTAACCGAAGGTTGCCACCGGTACGATTGCGCAACGGTTGCAGACAAAGAAAAAGGGCCGGAAAACCGGCCCCTTCCAAAATAATGGTAGCTGACGCTTAGCGCTTCGAGAACTGGAAGCTGCGGCGAGCCTTGGCGCGGCCATACTTCTTACGCTCGACGGTACGGCTATCGCGGGTCAGGAAGCCTTCGGCCTTGACTGCGCTGCGCAGCGCCGGCTCATACTTCGTAAGAGCCTGGGCGATGCCGTGCTTGACCGCGCCGGCCTGGCCAGACAAACCGCCGCCCTTGACGGTGGCGATCACGTCATACTGACCTTCACGCTCAGTGATGCCGAAGGGCTGGTTGATCACCAAACGCAGGGTCGGGCGAGCGAAATAGATTTCCTGATCGCGGCCGTTGACCGTGATCTTGCCGGTGCCGGGCTTCACCCAGACGCGGGCGACGGCATCCTTACGCCGGCCAGTAGCGTAGGCACGGCCGAGGCTGTCGATTTCCTGGGCGCGCAGAGGAGCCGAAGGCTGAACAGGAGCGATCGGCGCGTCGGCAGCGACGGTCTCACCAGCGGCGGGCGCGGGAGCGTTGGCGGTCAGCGACGCGAGGTCGGACAGGGACTGGCGGTTATCGGACATTATGCACCCACCTTGTTCTTGCGGTTGCGCGATGCGAAATCGAGCACTTCGGGGTTCTGCGCTTCGTGCGGATGTTCAGCACCGGCGAAGATGCGCAGGTTGCGCATCTGCTGACGGCCGAGCGGACCACGGGGGATCATGCGCTCAACGGCCTTTTCCAGGACGCGCTCAGGGAAACGGCCTTCCAGGATCTTGGCAGGCGTGGTTTCCTTGATGCCGCCGGCATAGCCAGTGTGCTTGTAGTACACCTTGTCTGTCAGCTTGCGGCCGGTGAACTTCACCTTGCCAGCGTTGATGATGATGACATTGTCACCGCAATCGACGTGGGGCGTGAAGCTGGTCTTGTGCTTGCCGCGAAGGATGTTCGCGACGGTCGAGGCGAGGCGGCCGACGACGAGACCTTCCGCGTCGATCAGGATCCACTTCTTTTCGACCGTTGCCGGGGTTGCCGGCTTAGTGGTCTTCATCAGCGCCTTCATGGTGCCAATCTCCAGAATGAAATAGTGAATTGAACGCGTTTTGAGGGCGTTCAAAGATGGGCGCTAATGACCGGCGAGGTTCAAGAAGTCAAGAGATTCGGCGGGTTTCCTGACGGGTAAAATAATACCCGTCACTTTGCGATCTGTTCGGCAACCCATTTTGCGTAGCTTAGATCGGCGCTTTCCACCGGTAATGCGAGGATCGCGGGCACTTCATAGTCGTGAAGCTCCGCGATGCGCGCCATCAGCGCGTCGCGGCGCGAGGGCGTGGTCTTGAACAACACCGGCACCTCCGCCGCGCTTTCCAGCACGCCGTTCCATTCATAAAGGGACGTCGCAGCCCCGAGCATGTTGGCGCAAGCAGCAAGCCCTTCCCCGATAAGCTGGCGCGCGACGCGGTCGGCGGCCTCCGCGGAGCCGAAGAGCGTGTAGACGAGCGCGACGCCGCTCACCCCCGGCGCGACCCGACCGCATGCGCGCCCCAGGCGGCGGAAGCGACGACGAGGGCGCCGACCGCCTGATGCAGCACCGCGAGCGGCAAGGCGATGCCGCTGACGACAGTGGCGATGCCCAGCGCGATCTGCGTGCCGACGGCAGCGTTGATGGCGATCGAGGGACCGCGCCGCCCCGCCCGCTTTGCCTTACGCGCAAGCAGGACCAACATCGCGGCGGCAACCCATGCCCACCAGCGATGGATGAAATGGACGAGATAAGGGTCGCTGGACAAGGTCGCCCAAAGCGATCCCAGCCACGAAATCCCCTCCGGCACGAGATGGTCGTTCATGAGCGGCCATGTGTTCGAGACATAACCGGCGTCGAGCCCAGCGGTGAACGCGCCGAACATCAGCTGGACCAACAGCACCAGCAGGGCGACCAGCGCAAAGGGCTTCAGCGCAGCAGGACGGGCGGCAGGGTTCCGCGCCAAGGCAAACAGATCAAGCGCGGTCCAGATGAGGCCGCCGATGATGAAAAGTGCCGTCAGCAGATGAACCGCGAGCCGGTAATGGCTGACATCGGTGCGCACGGACAGGCCAGAAGTCACCATCCACCAGCCGATTGCGCCCTGAAGGCCGCCGAGCGCCAGCAAAGCGACCAGACGCCAGCCGTAGCCGTATGGGATAGCGCGGCGAAAGGCGAACCACAGGAGCGGCAGGGCGAAGGCGAGGCCTATCAGTCGTCCAAGCAGCCGATGCACCCATTCCCAGAAGAAGATGAACTGGAAATCGGACAGGGTCATGCCCTGCCGCAATTGCTGATATTCGGGGATTTTCTGATAGAGGCGGAAGGCGTCCATCCACTGATCATGGGTCAGCGGCGGAATGGCGCCGGTGATCGGTTTCCACTGCGTTATCGACAGGCCCGATTCGGTAAGCCGGGTAATGCCGCCCACCACCACCATGCAGAAAACGAGCGCTGCCACCGTGAGCAGCCAGCGGGCGATCGCGACGGGACGGGAAACATCCATGGCCGGGCGAAGGGCAAGTTCAGTCATGGCGCCGATCCATGCGCCGATGCCCGGATTGTTGCAAGAGGGCGACCATAGGACAAAAGGTCGCAACGCTCCGTAACGAGCGGATACAAATCAACGGACAGGCGTATCCCGTCTATGCACTTCTTAACAGAGGATAATCGATGAGCGCCCCGGCGACCCACATTGCCGGGATGATCGCTGCACAGGGTCCGATCGGAGACCTGACGGCGCGCATCGGCCACGCGTCCCCTCTGGGGCCGGTCAGCCGATGGTCGCCTGCACTGATATCAACGGTGCGGCTGATGCTGTCTTCCAAGGCAGAAATCGTTCTGTTCTGGGGCCCGGAACTCTGCGCACTCTATAATGAAGCCTATGCGCCGACGATCGGCGACAAGCATCCGGGGGCATTGGGCCGTCCGGCGCGGGAGAACTGGGCCGAATTATGGGACGATCTGGAGCCGCTGCTGCTGTCGGTGATCGAGCGGGGCGAGACGGTGCATGCCAAGGACCGCCCCTTTTACATCGAGCGGGACGGCGGCCGTGGCGAGGAAGTCTATTTCGATATCAGCTATTCACCCGTGTTCGAAGCGGACGGGTCGATCGGCGGGGCGCTGTGCATCGTCAGTGAGACTACGCAGCGCGTCCGAACCGAGCGCGAGATGCTGGCGGATCGGAACCGATTATGGACGCTGGCCCGTGATCCTTTTCTGATCGCCGACATGGACGGCACATGGCTGTCCGCCAGCCCCGCATGGACGGACATATTGGGATGGAGCCAAGAGGAGCTGATCGGCCGCACGTCGGAATGGATGGAGCATCCCGATGATGTCGCACGCGTCCGGAAAGAAGTTGACACGCTCCAGCAAGGCGTTCCCTCGCTGCGCTTCGAAAACAGGTTCCGAACAAAGGACGGCGGCTATCGCAACTTCAGCTGGACGGCCGTGCCGGACAATGGGCTGATCTATTGTGTGGCGCGGGATGTCACCGAACAGCGCGCCCATGCCCGCGCGCTTGCCGAAGCGGAAGCCGCGTTGCGGCAAGCGCAGAAGATGGAGACGCTAGGCCAGTTGACCGGCGGCGTGGCCCATGACTTCAACAACCTGTTGCAGGTGGTGACGGGCAATCTTGAACTGCTCCAGCGCGGCCTCAAAGATAATGAGCGGATGCGCCGTGCGGCGGACAATGCGATGGCGGGCGCCGAACGTGCGGCCATGCTGACGCAGCGGCTGCTCGCCTTTTCCCGCCGCCAGCCATTAGCGCCCGAGCGCGTGAACCCCAACCGGCTGGTGAGCCGCATGTCGGAGCTGTTAAGCCGCACTTTGGGCGAGCGGATCGAGGTTGAAACGATCCAGACCGCGCGGGCCTGGCCGATCGAGGTCGATCTTAATCAGATGGAAAATGCGCTGTTGAATCTGGCGGTCAATGCGCGCGATGCGATGCCCGATGGCGGCAAGCTGACCATCGAGGTCGCCAATACACATATAGATGACCGTTACGCGGCGCAGGAAGAGGATGTGCAGCCCGGACAATATGTGCTGATCAGCCTGTCGGACACGGGACAGGGCATGGATGCGGAGACGTTGAGCCATGCGATCGAGCCGTTCTTCACCACCAAGGAGGTGGGTCGTGGCACCGGGCTTGGGCTGTCCATGGTCTATGGTTTCATCAAGCAATCCGGCGGCCACATCCGGGTGTATTCGGAGGTCGGCGAAGGGACGAGCGTCAAGATTTACCTCCCTCGTTTCCATGGCCTGGTGCCCGCAAATGATCAATTGGAGGAGGCACCGCCCCCGGTCGTAAGCGGGGGCGATGAGACGGTTCTGGTGTGCGAGGATGACGATAAAGTCCGCGCCTATGCGGTCGAGGTGCTGAACGAGTTGGGATATCGGGTGATCGAAGCCAGTAACGGAGCGGCGGCGCTGGATGCGCTGGAGCAGGCCCCGGTGCCGGTCGATCTGCTGTTCACCGATGTGGTGCTGCCCGGTGGGATGACGGGCGCGGACGTTGCGCGGGAAGCGGCGGCAAGGCGGCCGGAGCTTAAGATCCTGTTCGCGACCGGATATGCGCGCAACGCTATTTTCCACCATGGGCGGTTGGACCCGGGGGTGGAGTTGCTGACCAAGCCTTTTACTTACGCGGAACTGGCGGGGAAAGTGCGTGAGGTGTTGGACCGGCGGGAAGAGCAGAGGGTGGGGTAGGTTGAGCTTTGGAGTGGCTTCGCTTCGCTCGGCCTGAACGGGGGTGGGGCAGTTCAGCCCCGTCAAAGCCTCGCCCCGATCCAATCACTTTAAATCCGTTCGGGCTGAGCTTGTCGAAGCCCTTTCCTTTCTTGAGAAGGAAGTGGAGCCCTGCGACAGGCTCAGGGCGAACGGAGATAGGGGTTAGCGCACTTAGCCAATGGCGCGCCATGCCGTGACCAACGCCCTCGCGCGTTCCGCCACCGTCGCGGCATTGTCGCCGGGGCGGTATAAAGCGCCGCCGACGCCAATGCCTTCGCAGCCTGCGCCGAGCCATTGGCCGATCGTGTCGGCGCCAGTGCCGCCCACTGCCCAGAGGCCGACATGGCGCGGCAGCACTTCCTTGATGGC
The DNA here is from genome assembly GCF_054771635.1 of Sphingobium sp. TomTYG75. Classification (NCBI taxonomy): domain Bacteria; kingdom Pseudomonadati; phylum Pseudomonadota; class Alphaproteobacteria; order Sphingomonadales; family Sphingobiaceae; genus Sphingobium; species Sphingobium sp. TomTYG75. The sequence continues at coordinate 615,941 of NZ_BSRE01000001.1, forward strand.
CTTTATATAGGCTGGGCCAAGGCTGGCAGCGGGGAACAGCTTCAGACGGCGGGCGCCAGCGCGGACGGCGGCGAAGCCTTCGCTGGGGGTCATGAAGCCGGGCAGCATGTCGAAGCCATATTGCGCGCCACGGGCGATGACGGCCGGGTCGGTGTTAGGCGTGACCATGATGCGTCCGCCGGTGCGACGCAGATCGTCCACCGCCTCTACCGTCAGCACGGTGCCGCCGCCGATCAGCGCGGTGGCGCCGAACGCCTGTTGGAGCGCGGTGATGCTTTCGAAGGGTTCGGGCGAGTTCAGCGGTACTTCGATGATGCGGATGCCCGCATCGATGAGGGCCGCGCCGATCTCCACCGCCTCTTCGGGGCGAAGGCCGCGCAGGATTGCGGCGATGGGGGGTGCGCCGGCTGCAAGAAGGGAATCGAGGGTCATGCGGCATTCTCCGGAAGGGTGAGGCCAGCGAGGACGCAATCGTCGCCGCTCAAGGATCGGGAAGGCAGGCCCTGCGCCTCCAGCGCCTCTGCATAGCGGGCGCAAAGGCGCTGGTCGCCGATGAGGGTGATGCCGCTTACTTCGCCGAGCATGGCGCGTACTTCGGCTATTTCGCAGCCGATGAGCAGGCCGGAGAGGTAGCCAGCGGCCCAATCGGGGGATCGGCCGGCGCGCAGGCGTTTGGCGCGGGCGGCGAAGAGGCTGGTGAGAAGGCGGCCCTCCCCTGCCCGGCCGAGACCTTCGGCGAAACCTTCCGCTTCCTGGGCAGCGTCGGCGGGGGCGGCTTTGGGGCCGAGGGTGGAGTGATCGCGTAGCAGGGCGAAGAGTTCGCCGGTGGGCACGGTGCGGAAGCTGACGATGCGGCCATCCTCTACCAGCGACCATTTATTGTGCGTGCCGGGCAGGACGATGAGGTGGCGGCCCTGCGCAAGGTCGGGATTCCGGTGCATTGCGCCGAAGATTTGCGTTTCTTCGCCGCGCATGACGTCGGGCACGCCGTCCTTGTCGGTGCAGGCCAGGCCGGCGAGGATCGTGACGGGCGAGCCTTGCCAGTCGGAGCGCATGGCGGCGGCGCGCCATTGCTGCGCGGTTGCGGGGCAGTCGGCATAGGGTGCCTCCACCCAGCCATCGCGCGCGCCTGCCATGCCGCACAGGCGGATGCTGCCGGGCGTGCCGTCTTCCAGCCAGGGGGCGATCGTCTGCGCGAAAGCGGCGGCGGCGTTCGCGCCCGCTTCGGCGATGCCGGGGCCTTCGCGGCGGGCGGTGACTTGCCCTTGCTCCATGCGGAAGAGGCGCAGGCGGCTGGTGCCCCAGTCGCCGACGACATCATAGCTGCTCATGCCGAAGTCATTTCCGTTCTTGTCTGCTTATTTGTATGAGTATATGCAACGGCCGATAGCGTCAATGCGTCGCGCACCTCATGTCTTTCAGGAACTCTCATGGCCGCTTCGTCTCAGCCCAACCGGAAATTGCGCAGCCGCGCCTGGTTCGACAATCCCGACAATATCGACATGACGGCGCTCTATGTGGAGCGTTACCTGAACTTTGGGCTCAGCCTGGAGGAACTGCGCAGCGGAAAGCCGATCATAGGCATCGCGCAGACGGGGAGCGACTTGTCGCCCTGTAACCGGCACCATCTGGTGCTGGCCGAGCGCATCCGCGAGGGGATTCGCGAGATGGGCGGGATCGCGCTGGAGTTTCCGGTGCATCCGATCCAGGAGACCGGCAAGCGGCCGACGGCGGGGCTAGACCGCAACCTTGCCTATTTGGGGCTGGTCGAGGCGCTGTACGGCTATCCGATCGACGGCGTGGTGCTGACGACGGGCTGCGACAAGACGACGCCTGCGCTGTTGATGGCGGCGGCGACGGTGAATATTCCCGCGATCGCGCTGTCGGTCGGGCCGATGCTGAATGGCTGGCACAAGGGGCAGCGGACGGGATCGGGCACGATCGTCTGGCATGCGCGGCAGCTGCTGGCGGCGGGGAAGATCGATGATGAGGGCTTTATCAAGCTGGTGGCTTCGTCGGCGCCTTCGACTGGCTATTGCAACACGATGGGCACGGCTACGACGATGAACTCGCTGGCCGAGGCGCTGGGGATGATGTTGCCGGGGTCGGCGGCGATCCCCGCGCCCTATCGCGATCGGCAGGAAGCCGCCTGGCGCACTGGCAAGCGGATCGTGGAGATGGTGGCGGAGGATCTGAAGCCGTCGGACATATTGACGCTGGATGCCTTTCATAACGCGATCTTGGTGAATTCGGCGATCGGTGGGTCGACCAATGCGCCTATCCATCTGGCGGCGATTGCCCGGCATGTCGGCGTTGAATTGCCGCTGAAGGATTGGGAGACGGTGGGGCATGACGTGCCGCTGCTCGTGAACCTGCAACCGGCGGGCGAATATCTGGGCGAGGATTATTATCATGCCGGGGGCGTGCCTGCGGTCGTGGGGCAGCTGATCGCGCAAGGCCTGATCCGCGAGGGCGCGATGACGGTCAACGGGCGGACGATGGGGGAGAATTGCCAGGGAGTCGAAATCGAGGATGAGAATGTCATCCGTCCTTTTGCCCAGCCGTTGAAGGAGGAAGCGGGATTCCTGGTGCTGTCGGGCAATTTGTTCGACGCGGCGATCATGAAGACGAGCGTCATCAGCGAGGAATTCCGGCAGCGATACCTGTCCAATCCTGACGATCCCAACGCCTTTGAGGGGCCGGCTGTCGTGTTCGATGGGCCGGAGGATTATCATGCGCGGATCGACGATCCCGCAGTGGGCATCACGCCCGAAACGCTGATGTTCATGCGCGGCGCGGGGCCGATCGGCTATCCGGGCGCGGCGGAGGTGGTGAACATGCGTCCGCCCGCTTACCTGATCACCGAAGGCGTGTCCGCCCTGCCCTGCATCGGCGACGGGCGTCAATCGGGGACTTCGGGGAGCCCGTCGATCCTCAACGCTTCGCCGGAGGCTGCGGCGATGGGCGGACTGGCGCTGCTGAAGACCGGGGACCGGGTGCGGATGGACCTGGAGGCGCGGACGGTGAATGTGCTTATTCCCGAAGAGGAACTGGAAGCGCGGCGCGCGGCGTTGCAAGCTGAGGGCGGCTATGCCTATCCCGCTTCGCAGACGCCGTGGCAGGAAATCCAGCGGGCGCTGGTGGGGCAGTTGGACAAGGGCGCGATCCTGGAGGGTGCGGAGAAATTCCAGCGGATTGCCCAGACTCAGGGCCTTCCGCGCGACAATCACTAAGAGATAAGGGAAGCGGCATGAGCGGCATCATCAAGGCGGGGCTGGTTGGCTTGGGCAAGATCGCCCGCGATCAGCATCTGCCCGCTATCGAACAGACAAGCGGCATCGATCTGGTCGCGGTCGCCAGCCGCAACGCGCAGGCGGACGGGGTGAACAATTACCCTACGCTCGACGCGATGCTGGCGGGAGAGCCGGACATGAATGCGGTGATACTGTGCCAGCCGCCGCAGGTGCGGTACGAAGCCGCGCGCAAGGCCATATTGGCGGGCAAACATGTGTTTCTGGAAAAGCCCCCCGGCGCGACGGTGACGGAGGTCGAGGCGCTCATCGCCCTGGCGAAGGCGCGGGGCGTGACGCTCTATGCGAGTTGGCACAGTCGCCATGCCGCCGCCGTGGGACAGGCGAAGGCATGGCTCGCCGTGCGCAAGGTCACGCGCGTGTCGATCGAATGGCGCGAAGATGTGCGGCACTGGCATCCGGGCCAGCCGTGGATTTGGGAAGCGGGCGGCTTTGGCGTGTTCGATCCGGGCATCAATGCGCTGTCGATCCTGACCGAAATCATGCCGGAGCCGGTGACGATGCTGTCCGCCAGCCTGGAAGTTCCATCCAATAAGGACGCCCCGATCGCCGCCGCCCTGAAGATGGCGAGCGCGTCGGGCGCGCCGATCGATGCAGCGTTCGACTGGCGACAGACTGGCAAGCAGACATGGGACATTGCGGTCGAGACGGACGATGGCGGGCTGATCCTGTCAGAGGGTGGAAACCGCCTGACGGTGGACGGGGAGGTCATGGTGCAGGCTTCCGACCATGAATATCCCGATATGTACCGCCTGTTCGTCGAGCTGGTGGGGCAAGGCGCGATCGATGCGGATACCAGCCCCCTGCGACTGGTGGCTGACGCCTTCCTTTGCGGCAAACATTGCCCTACGGCGGCGTTCGACGATTAGACCAAAGGAGCATGGCATTGGGGAGGGAAGACCGGCGTCCAGCCGAACGCAAGTTCGGACATGAGGAAGGCGGGCTTCGCATCCATCAGGCCATTGCCCGGCAGCTGGGCACCGCCATCGTCGCGGGAGTCCACAAGCCCGGCGATATTTTCGAAGGCGAGATCGAGGCCGCCGAACGGCTGGGCGTATCCCGCACCGCCTATCGGGAAGCGGTGCGCATTCTGGTGGCCAAAGGCATGCTGGAAAGCCGACCCAAGGCGGGCACCCGCGTCCTGCCGCGCAGCCGGTGGAATGTGCTGGACCCGGAGATGCTCGCCTGGATGTTCGCGGGAGAACCCGACCCGGCCTTCGTCCGTGACTTGTTTGAATTGCGTGGCGTCATAGAACCGGCAGCGGCGGAACTGGCGGCGCGGCGGCGCACCGATGCGCAGCTTTTGGCGATGGAACAGGCGCTCATGGGCATGCGCGATCATGGCCTTTCGTCCGAAGAAGGACGCGCGGCCGACCAGCGTTTTCACCATGCCATCCTTGCCGCGACGCGAAATGACGCTCTGGCCGCGCTGGCGAGTTCGGTGGGCGCGGCGGTCAGCTGGACCACGACATTCAAGCAGCGGAAGAAGTCGCCGCCGCGCGATCCTTTCGCGGATCATCGCGCGGTGTTCGATGCGATCGCCGCAGGATGCGGACGGGGCGCGATCGACGATGGCGGAGCTGCTGCGGCTGGCGCTGGCGGATATGGATGTTGCGCTTTCCGGGCCGGGGGTGGGTTCTTGATCGACGCTATTGGGAGGGCAAACGGCATTTTTGCGATCAAGAGCCTGGGCAATTTTCTGTCATGCCAGCGCAGGCGGGGATCTCGGGCAAGGCCGTACTGCACCTCCTGAGATCCCAGCTTCCGCTGGGATGACGGGACGGGGGTGTCTTTTTGTGGAGCGGGCCGTGACGCCGATCGGATCAGCTTTGATCGATGAGGTCCCGAAGGCGACTTGCCAGTTCCTGTAGCGTGAAGGGTTTTGCGAGCAAGGCGATGTCCGGGTCCAGCTTTCCGTCGCGCAGGAAACCATCGCGGGTGTAGCCGCTGGTATAGAGGATCTTGAGGTCGGGTCTTAATGCGCGGGCCTTTTCGCTCAACTCCTTGCCGGACATTCCCGGCATGACCACATCGGTGAAAAGCAGGTCGATCGGCTGATCATCCGCTTCGATCAGGCGCAGTGCAGCGTTGCCGTCGGCTGCCTCCAGAGCCCGGTAGCCAAGTTCGCGCAGAGTCTCGACGGAATAGGCACGCACGCCGTCGTCATCTTCCACCACCAATATGGTTTCGCCATTGGCTGACAGGTCGTGCGGGGCGGCCTTTTCCTGCGCCTCATCCGCCTCTCCGATAAAACGCGGCAGGTAGATTTTTACCGTGGTCCCCTGCCCCTGTTTCGACAGCACTTCGACATGGCCGCCCGATTGCTTAACGAAGCCGTAGACCTGACTGAGGCCGAGCCCCGTGCCCCGGCCGATTTCCTTGGTGGTGAAAAAGGGTTCGAAGATGCGCGTCAGAACGGGGGGCGCCATGCCCGTGCCGGTGTCGCTGACCGCAACCATCACATAATTGCCCGGCGTCACATCGCCGCAGGCGGCGGCATAGCCGCTGTCCAAATGTGCGTTGCCGGTTTCGATCGTCAGCGTCCCGCCGTCCGCCATGGCATCGCGGGCATTCACCGCGAGGTTCAGCAGCGTGCTTTCGATCTGGTTGGGATCGGCCTCTACCAACCATAGATGCGGGCCGTTCACCGTTTTCAGCTGAATAAGTTCGCCAAGGGCGCGCTTCAGCAGATCAGAAAGCCCGTCCACCACCCGGTCCAGGTACAGCGGCTTGGGCGACAAGGGTTGCCGCCGGGAAAAGGCGAGCAGCCGCTGGGTGAGCGACGCCGCACGCTCGGCCCCCTGCCGCGCATTGGCGATCGCACGGCTGATCTTGGCCGGGTCCGATCCCTTTTCCAGATTGCGTTCGGCCAGTTCGATATTGCCATTGATGACGGTCAGCAGATTGTTGAAGTCGTGCGCGATGCCGCCGGTGAGTTGCCCCACCGCCTCCATCTTCTGCGCCTGACGCAGCTGTTCCTCGACCGCCCGTTTTTCGGTGAGATCGCGCGTCACCTTTGCAAATCCGATCAGACGGCCCTGATCGTCATGAATGGCATCGACGATGATGCTGGCCCAGAATTCGGACCCGTCCTTGCGCACCCGCCAGCCTTCGGCCTCGAACCGCCCGGCGCTGGCCGCGACCTGAAGGGTGTGGGCTGGCATGCCCGCTTGCTGATCCGGATCAGTGTAGAAGCAGGAGAAGTGACGCCCGACGATTTCATGGGCCGTATAGCCCTTGATCCGTTCCGCCCCAGCGTTCCAGTTGGTGATCGTGCCGTTCGCGTCCAGCATGCACATGGCGTAATCGGTCACTCCCTGAACCAGCAGGCCGAAGCGCCGTTCGCTTTGTTCCAGTTCGCGGAAGGCGGCGCGAATCTGTTCGGTGCGCTGTTCGATCCGCTGTTCCAGCGTGGCGTTCAGCTGGCGCAATTCTCCTTCCGCCACCGTTCGCGCCGCGATTTCCCGCTGCGCCTTATGATGGAGGCGGGCATTATCGATGGCGATCGACGCGTGCCCGGCGACACCGGCCATGATCTTTTCATGTTCGGCGGTGAAGCGGCCGGGCAGATGATGACCGAAGAAGAGGCCGCCCTGCACTTCGCCGCTTTGCGAGATGACCGGCACCGCGAGATAGCTGGTGACGGGCAAATGACCCGGGGGCATGCCCTTGTGCGGGGCGTTATGACCATAACGGGCGTCCTGCCGAATATCATCGGACCGGACGATGCCCTCGCCCAGGAAAGTGGGTGCGAAAACGGCCGTGTTGCGCGGCATGGGAAAGTCGGCAAAGGCTTCCCTTGGAACGCCCGAAAGGCTGTACAGCATGTAGCTCTCGCCATGCTGGTCGATGAGATTATAGAAAAAGGCGCCGAATTCAGCGCCGGTCAGTTCCACGGCGGCGTCGGTGATCGTCTGAACGACTATGTCCAGATTCGGCTCGGCGGCGACAGCGGCGCCTATGCGATTGATGATCTCGAACGAGGTCTGCAACGACACGTTGCGCACGGCGGCCCCGACAAGCCGGGCAAGCTGGCCGAGCAAGTCGACCGAAAAATCGTCCGGCGCATTTGCCCGTGACCAATAGGCGCCGATCGCCATCGGCTGCGATCCGGTTTCGACCGGCGTCATCACCATGCTGCGGACGAAGGTGTCCGCGTACAAATGATGGGGGACGCGCGCGTCGGCGAAAATATCGGGGATGACCGCCGCCTCCCCATGCGCCATCACCCAGCCGGAAACGCAGGCCGAACGTGGGAACCTTTGCCCCTTCCACAGCGGTTCGACGGCATCTTCGGCGACGTATAGGCAGTCATCGCCCTCCGCCAGCACGACCGTGATGCCCTGCGCCCCTGCGATGGTACGCGCCGCCGTCCGCACGACTTCCACCACGTCCTCCAGCGAACGGGCGTTCGCCAGACGCTCCGCTGCCGCGAACAATGGCGTCCATCGGTGAGGAGCGTCTTGAGCAGGCAGCAACGTGTCCAACAAAGCAGCTTTCGGAAATTGGGACGCCCCAGCATAACGCTTTGTTTTTGAACCGCCAACCGCCCGAATTGCCGCAAGATGGTGAAAAGCTCTTAACCCTGATTGCATAAACCGGGGTTGATGAAGGTCAGGGCGGCGAGGCGGGCAATCGGTTATGATCACGCCGAGGCTGCACGATCGATTCGCGTCGTTCAGCAAAATGGCTGGGAGGCGGCATGGCGGACATCGATCGCCTGCGCCAGATGCCCGCCGAGGTTTTCGGTAATGAAGGGAAAGCGCATCCCGGACAGCCGCGTGCTCGTGCAGTTAGCCCATAGCTGTCCGGGATGACCTCATCGCCATTCAGGGAATGACAACGCTGTCTTTCTTTAGACATTTGCGATGATCGATCAAGTCCCTTTTTGCTGTCTTGAGCCGAAAATCCGGACGCGATCCTTGGCCCCTGCGCCTCAGCCTTGTGCTGGGCGGCATTTCCGTGCCAAGGCCGCAACAATGCGTCGGGGCTGTCACACAGGATTGGGCGAAATTCGCCGGGAGTTTCATGGCCAGCATCCATGACGTGGCGGCACTGGCGCGCGTTTCGATCAAGACGGTCTCGCGCGTGGTCAACAAGGCGCCCAATGTCAGCGAGGAACTGCGGGACCGGGTGACCGCGGCGATAGCGGAGCTGGACTATCGCCCGAACCAGTCCGCGCGGAGGCTGGCTGGCGGACGGTCGTTCATGATCGCCTTCCTCTACAATAATCCGGTGGCAAGCTACATCAGCGGCATTCAGGCAGGCGCGGTCAACCGGTGCCGGGAACTGGGCTATCATCTGGTGGTCGAGCTGATCCCGTTGGCGGGTGAGGAGCGGTTCGACATATTGGAGGGGCTTGCGGCGGCGCTGCGTCCGGATGGCGTATTCCTCGCGCCTCCCCTGTCCGACGATCCCGCCGTGCTGGAATGGCTGGCCCGCAAGAAGCTGCCCTGCGCCCGGATAGCGGGGCCGAATGGGGCGCAGAGCCTGAATATCGTGACGCCGGAATGGGCTGCGGGGCGGATGGTGGCCGATCATCTGCTTGGCCTTGGTCATCGCCGGATCGGCGTCATCACGCCGCCGTCCGGCCATGAGGCGGCGACGCATCGCGTGGACGGGTTTCGTGAGGGGCTGGCGGCAGCGGGGCTGACGGAGGAGCCTGAATTGTTCGTCGAGGGCGGGTTTGACTATCCGTCGGGGATCGCGGCGGGCGAGATGCTGTTGGGGTTGGCCGAGCCGCCGACCGCGATCTTTGCGACCAACGACGACATGGCTCTGGGCGTTCTGCAACTGGCGCGGCAGCGGGGCTTGAGGGTGCCGGATGATCTTTCGGTGGTCGGGTTCGACGATACGCCCGCCAGCGCGACAGCCTGGCCGCCGCTCACGACCGTGCGGCAACCGCTGGCGCAGATGGGCGCGGCCGTCATCGATGCACTGATCAACCGGCCCGCCCAGGCGCCGCAGTTCGATTTCGAGCTGGTGCGGCGCGAAAGTTCCGCGCCGCCGACTGCCTAGGGTGTGTGGGGATTCAGTTCAGGGCGAGGCGAAAATGGTGAATTTCGAGCACCGGCGCGCAGCGTACTTCAGTACGTGAGCACCGGAAGCGCAGAAAGTCGCCATTTGCAGCCCATCATGGGCTGAATCCCCACACACCCTAGCCTGCGTAGAGCGGCGTCGGCATGCCCTTCACACCGGCATCGACCTCAAACAGGCCGCCATCATAGTCGCTGTCGGGCAATCCAACGGCCGCCGAACTCACGAACATGCGATCGAGCGCGGGGCCTGCAAAACAGATGTTCGTCACCTGCTGCGCGGGCAAGGCGATGGCGCGATCGAGCTTACCGTCGGGCGTGAAGCGGCTGATGCGGCTGCCGCTCCAATGCGCGATCCAGAGATGTCCTTCGGCATCCACCGTCATGCCGTCGGGATAGCCGTCCGCGTCGCCGAACTGGATGAAGACTTCTCGCGCGGAAAGGCCGCCGCCTTCGGTGCGGGCGAAGCGGTAGACGGTTCGGCGCGCGCTGTCGGTGTGATAAAGCCAGTTGCCGCAGGGGGAAAAGGCAGGGCCGTTGGGCACGCGATAGCCGCTGTCCATCTGCGTCCAGCGACCGTCCGGGTCCAGCCGGTAGAAGGCCCCGCTATCCTCTTTCTCCGCCATGTCCATCGTGCCGCACCAGATGCGCCCTTCGGCATCCGCCTTGCCATCGTTCATGCGGTTGCCGGGCAAATGCTGTTCAGGGTCACCGAACGGCTCGATCGTCAGCGGATCGAGAGAAAGGCGCGCGAAACCGCTCTTCAATCCGGCGATGAAACCGCCCTCCTGCCGCTCGGCGACCCAGCCGATCGGCTCCGGCATGGCCCAGCGGTCGATGCGGCCATCCGTCAGCGACAGCCGATTGAGCGCGGGGCCGATGATGTCGGTCCAATAAACCGCATTGTCGCGCGCCGACCAGAGAGTGCCCTCGCCCAGCTGATCGCGAATGTCGCGCTTGATGAGTTGCCACTGCGCCATGGGTCAGCGCTTTACCGAGAGGCGATAGATCATGACGTGGCGATAGGGCTTGCCGGGATCGACCCGAGCCGAAGGGAAATTTGGGTGATTTGGCGCATCGGGGAAATTCTGTGGCTCAAGCGCGAAGCCGTCGCCCATGCGATAGAGATGACTGTTTTTACCAAGGAATGTCCCGTCGAGAAAATTGCCGGAATAGAATTGAAGTCCAGGCTCCGTGCTCAGCACTTCAAGCACGCGTCCTGACCCAGGGTCCTCAAGACGCGCAGCCAGTTCCGGCGTCGCCGTCTGCCCCTTGTCCAACACCCAATTATGATCATAGCCCCGCCCGAAACTGATTTGCTGATCGGCGCCGTCGCGCACGGCATCGTCCACGCGGCGAGGTACGCGGAAGTCGAACGGCGTTCCCGCGACCGGCCTGATCTCGCCGGTGGGAATGAGTCCCGCATCGACGGGCGTGTAGGCTTTGGCCGGTATCGTCAGCAAATGACCAAGGGCGCCGCCCGGTGCCCCCTCGCCCGCCAGATTGAATATGGCATGGTTAGTGAGGTTGACGATCGTGGGCTTGCTCGCCTTCGCCTCGAAACTGATGATCAGGCCGCCGGTTTCATCCAGTGCGTAGCTGATGCGGGTGTCAAGCTGGCCGGGATAGCCCGCCTCCCCATTCGGGCTGCTGTAGGAGAGGACGACTTCGGGCCGCGGTTCGCGGCGAACCGACACGACCTTCCAGACCTGCTTGTCGAACCCCTTGCCGCCGCCGTGCAGCGTATTGCCCTTGTCATTGAGGGGCAGCTGGTAGGTCTGACCATCCAGAGTGAACCGGCCATGCCCGATGCGGTTGGCATAGCGGCCAACGGTCACCCCAAAATAATCGGGCCGAGCCAGATAGCCCGCCAGATCATCATAACCGAGCAGCACGTCGGCCTGCTTGCCGTCCCGATCCGGCCCCGTCAGCGATTGCAAAGTCGCGCCATAGGTAAGAATGCGGGCCGAAACGCCGTGGTCGTTAGAGAGCGTGATCGCTTCGACCGCCGTGCCGTCTGGAAGCTGTCCTGCGGGGGCGCGGCTGGCTTCACCCGCCCATGCTGACGTGCTTGCCATCAGACACGCAAAATAATAGGACGACGATGTTCGAAAAGCGTGGCTGATCCAGCCCCTCTGCATACGATCCCCTTACCGCCGGAGTATATTGACGCCCGACCGGCAGCTATATACTCGGACAAATTGAAGCAGCACAAGCCTGTTGGCGCCTGTTGGAGAAGATGAATGCCTGCACCTCCCTCATCATCAGCCACTCTGACGGCGGGCGACCACCCCGCCACCCGGTACGGGCCTGCCCTGACGCTGCTGGCCAGCCTGTTCTTCATGTGGGGCTTTATCACCGTCATCAACAACACGTTGCTGCCGCATCTGCGCAGCGTGTTCGAACTGAACTATACCCAGACAACGTTGATCGAGTCCGTCTGGTTCATCGCCTACTTCGTGGCATCCATCCCCTCGGCCAAGCTGATCGAACGCGTCGGCTATCAAAAGGCGCTGGTGATCGGGCTGCTGATCATGGCGGCGGGCGCATTGGGCATGATGCTGGCAGCCAGCCTGCCATCCTATGGCGTCACCTTGGCCATGTTGTTCATCATCGCCAGCGGCATCACGCTGTTGCAGGTTGCCGCCAATCCCTATGTGGCGGTCGTCGGCAAGCCGGAGACAGCGTCGTCACGTCTCAATCTGGTGCAGGCGATGAACTCGGCTGGTACGATGCTCGCTCCGCTGTTCGGCGCCTATCTGATCCTTGGCCGATCAAAGGGCGGCACGGCGAGCGCGGACGTCGTCCTGACCCAGGCGGAACGGTTGGCCGATGCGCAATCGGTGATCCTGCCCTACGGCCTCGTTGCCGCGGTCCTGCTGGTGCTGGCGATTGTGATCGCTCGCTTTCCCCTGCCCGCCATGGGTTCGTCCACCTCGCGTCTGGCGAAGGAGGACCGCAAGAACCACTCGCTCTGGGCGCATCGCAACCTGGTCTTCGGCGTCCCCGCCATCTTCATTTACCTGATCGCGGAGATCGGCGTCGCCAACCTCTTCGTGAATTTTGTCAGCCAGCCTGACATCGCCAACCTGACCCATGAGCAGGCAGGCCGCTATCTGAGCTTCCTGTGGGGCGGCATGATGGTCGGCCGTTTCGTGGGATCGGCGATCATGCAGAAGGTGGACGCGGGCAAGGTGCTGGCGGCCTTCGCGACCGGATCGTTCATCGTGATGCTCGTCGCGGTCTTCAGCCACGGGCCGGTCGCCATGTGGGCGCTGATTCTGGTGGGCCTGGGCCATTCGATCATGTTCCCGACCATCTTCACCCTGGGCATTCGTGGCCTGGGGCCGCTGACCGAGGAAGGATCGGGACTGCTGATCATGGCGATCGCTGGCGGGTCGCTGGTGGTGGTGCAGGGATGGCTGGCCGACAATTATGGCTTGCAAAACAGCTTCCTGCTGACGGCCGTCTGCGAACTCTACATCCTCTTCTATGCCCTTTGGGGTTCAAGGCCCACGCACGCGCTGCCTGATCAGCATCTGGAATGATGCGCGCATAGCGGTATCAAGCGAAGGCCGGGGTGCAGGTAGCGCCCCGGCCTTCTGCATATCTGGCTATTCAGCGGCGAGTGGATAGGCGGCGCGTGGCGCTTCGCTGGCCAGCGCGTCGATCAGGGATCTGATGGCCGTCTGAACCCTTGGCAGGCCGGGGCCGGGATTGTCCAGGGCGGCATCGAGATAGAGACTGCGGTCAACCTCCACCTGCAAGGCGTAGAAGTCATGGGCCGGATGCCCATGGCGTTCGATCATATGGTCGCCCGCATAGGGATGATTCTGCGCCACCGTCAGCCCATGCCCCTCCAGCACATCGGCCGCCAGCGTCATGAGCCGCGCCGACGCAGCCCGGCCGAAGCGATCCCCCAGCACCACGCTGGGCGCAGGCTGTCCGGCAGCAGCAGCGGGAAGCGGCGGCATCGAATGAAGATCGATCAGCACGGCGTGGCCATGGACTTCCCGAGCCGCCCGCAGCATCCGCGTCAATGCCTCATGATAGGGCCGATGGATCGTGTCGATCCGCCGACGGACTTCGTCCCACCCGATGGGCCGCTGCCACAGTTCATAGGCGCCCGGCAGGCGCCGGGGTAGAAGGCCAAGGCCACCACGCAGCTTCGCGCTGCTTTGAAGGGGGACGTCGCGGGGCAGGCCCGTCACCATCGCGGGATCGATTTCCCGTTCATGGCGATTGAGGTCGATCATCGCGCGGGGCGCGCGCGCCACCAGCACATGATAGCCGCGTTCGATCAACGGATGGGCCAGCAGGTCCGCCCAGCGATCCTCCAGCCGTCGCAATATGTCCGGTGCGACTCTGGCGGTGCCCAGCAGAGCCGGGGCATATTCGCGCCCGGCATGGGGCACCGAAATAACCACCGGAGCGATCGGGCGGTCCGGTCCGTAAAGATCATGAGAGGCTGTGGATTGGGCCGGAGCGCGCGGTGCGGAATAGCTCAAATCATCTCCTTCCACAGGGCGCGGCAAAAATGGTTACCCGGCTGGATATATATACTGGTTGTCGCATATAATGGCATACAGCGCCACCCGCGAGGGGTGCCGCACGAGATCGGCCGACACCGGCCAGAGACGAGATTGATCCAAGCGATGGTTCGAATTTTGCTGGCCGAGGATGATGACAGCATGCGCGTCTACCTCGCCCGCGCGCTGGAGCGGTCGGGATATGAGGTGGTGGCGGTCGCCACCGGCGCGCAGGCCGTGCCGCATATCGACGACGATCATTTCGACCTGTTGCTGACCGACATCGTCATGCCCGAGATGGATGGCATCGAGCTGGCCCAGCATGCGGCCACGGTCGCGCCCGATATGCGGATCATGTTCATCACGGGCTTTGCCGCCGTGACGTTGAAGGCTGGAAAAGCGGTGCCGCAGGCGAAGGTGCTGTCCAAGCCCTTCCACCTGCGCGACCTGGTGCTGGAGATCGACCGGCTTTTCGGCAGCACCAGCATGAGCGAGCTGAACTGAAAGCCGCTTAGCCGGGGACGACTTCTTCCATGTCGGGGGTCGGGGGCAGCGGCTTGCCCGCCATGGCGGCGGCGAAACGCTCGCGGTCGAGCCCCCTCTCCCACGCCGATACGACCACCGTCGCGACCGCATTGCCGACGAAGTTGGTGAGGCTGCGGCATTCGCTCATGAAACGGTCGACGCCGAGGATCAGGGTCATGCCTGCGACCGGCACGGACGGGACGATCGAGAGCGTGGCGGCGAGCGTGATGAAGCCCGCGCCCGTGACGCCCGCCGCGCCCTTGCTGGACAGCATGGCGACCAGCAGCAGCAGGATCTGGTCGCCGATGCTCAAATGGACGTTGGTCGCTTGCGCTATGAACAGCGCCGCCAGCGTCATATAGATGTTCGTGCCGTCGAGGTTGAAGCTGTACCCCGTCGGCACCACCAGCCCGACGACGGACTTGCGGCACCCTGCCCGCTCCATTTTCTCGATGAGACTGGGCAGCGCAGCTTCCGATGAAGATGTGCCGAGGACGAGCAGCAGTTCCGCTTTCAGGTAGCGGATGAGATGCAGGATGTTGAAGCCGATCAGCTTGGCGACGAGGCCCAGCACGACCAGCACGAACAACAAGGATGTGAGGTAGAAGGTCGCGACCAATTCCACGAGGTTCGCCAGCGCCCCCACGCCATATTTGCCGATGGTGAAGGCCATGGCGCCGAGCGCGCCGACGGGGGCTGCCTTCATCAGGATCGACACCAGCTTGAAAATGGCGTGGCTGGCGGATTCCAGGACCTGCATGAGCGGGTCCGCCCTCTCACCAATCAGGGTCAGGGCGATGCCGAACAATATGGCCACGAACAGCACCTGAAGGATGTTGTGGCCATCCGCGACGGCCGAGATCAGCGTGGCGGGGATGATGTCCATGAGGAAGCCGATGAGTGACCGGTCATGCGCCTGCTGCTGATATTCCGCGACCTTGCCCGCGTCGAGCGTCGTCGGGTCGATGTTCAGCCCCGCGCCCGGATGCACGACATTGGCGACGATCAGCCCGACTATCAGCGCAAGGGTGGAAAAGATGAGGAAGTAAGCAAATGCCTTTGCCGCCACCCGCCCGATCGCGCCCAATTCCTTCATGCCCGCGATGCCGGTCACGATGGTGAGGAAGATGACCGGCGCGATGATCATCTTCACCAGCTTGATGAAGGCGTCGCCGAGCGGCTGGAGCGCAACGCCGGTCTGCGGGAAGAAATGGCCGATCAGGACCCCGATCGCGATGGCGGCGAGCACCTGCACGTAAAGCTGCCGGTAAAAGGGCAGTGGCATCGTCGCTCCGCCCGCTGCGTTGTGGATGTCGTTCATGCCGACGGCGCCCCCTGTTTTCCCCGCACAATATGGGCTGCGCTCCCTCTGTCCAGAGAATTAGCTTTTAAGCGAATTTCGCGCTTGCACACCCCACCACCCCCCGCTATTGGCCCAACTCCCGTGGGCGTGTAGCTCAGTGGTAGAGCACTGTGTTGACATCGCAGGGGTCGCAAGTTCAATCCTTGCCACGCCCACCATCGAAAACCCCGTCAAATCAACGATTTGGCGGGGTTTTTGTTTGCCTGATGGAGGTCGCCTCCCCCGCATTGCCCAAGAGATTTTTGGGCAAATTTTGGGCATATCGACGCCTCTTTGGGCAAATTCTGGGCATGAAAATGCCGGGCGAACCCAGCGAGATTCCGATTCGCTAGCGCCTCGCCGACATGGTCTCGCAAAGCCTCATGATGCCCCATCGTCGACCCACGGACAGGTCGTCACCCCATTCGCGCGTGAGCCGCATCTTGCGGCAGAAAAACGGTGCTGCGCCACGGCAGAGCAGGCAATCTCGTCAGCAAGCAAAAGACGACACGCCGCCTCCGCCCCCCATAGAGCCCGCGATCCCCCGAAACAGACACAAGCCCCTTCGGGTCTCGCGACACTCTGCACCAGCCCGGCATAGCCACCGCCGTGCATGCACCGGAATGCGCCAGACCTTCACGAAACATGGCGTGCCCCACGTTCAGGAATGCGGATAAAATCCGTGCGGGGAAGGCGCAAAATCACATGCGACTGGAAAAGATCACATGCTCTCAATCCGTACCCGTGGGAAGAAAGGCATATACTACATCCGAGGCTCGGTTTCGCTTGGCGACAAGCATATCGAGGTCCAGGAGTTCAGCCTAAGAACAACCGATCGCGATGCGGCCGCCCATCTGATGGCAGAACATGAAACGAAGCTGCGCCACCAGCTCATGTTCGGTCCCGCAGCGCTCGTCGCCCAGGGAACCATCGCCGATGCCTTCAACAGCTATCTGTCAAAAGCCAAGCCTCCTTGCGCGTCCGACATCCTGCGCATCGGCAAACTGAATGGCATCATCGGCGACTTCAGCCTGCGCGAGCCGAAGCAGGCGTGGGAGCATTTTCGCCGGGCTTACCTGACCGGCCATGACCCGGGCGGTCAGGACCGCTATCGCTCGGTTTTCCAGGCGGCGATAAACGTCCATCACGATCTGCATGACCTTCCACCGCTCCGGATCAAGGCGATCCCGTTCAACAATGAGCGGGTGCGCTTCCTCAGCAAGGAGGATCGCGATCGGCTGATCGCCGCCTATTCCCCTCACATCCAGCCAATCATCACCATGCTGGCTTTCCAGGGTCCGAGGATCCAGACGGCATTGCAGATCCCGTGGGGCGTCGATGGGGTCGATATGAAAGAGAGATCGATCCGGCTCAACCACAGCAAGAACGCGGTCATCAAGTCGGTGCCGATGCATTCCCGCGTGTTCGATGTGCTCTGGCCGATCTGGGAAAAACGAGGACAGCCGACAAATGGCCATGTCTTCCTCAACCGGTTTGGCAAACCTTATTCGGACACGCGCAAGGCGAAGATCCCCGGTGGCAACCCGATCAGGAACCAGCATGCGACCGCCTGCACGCGCGCGGGGATCGAGGATTTCACCGTCCATGACTGGCGCCACCATTGGGCGTCCCACTGCGTGATGGCCGGGATAGACCTTATCACCATCATGAACATGGGCGGCTGGAAGTCACTGCGGATGGTCCAGCGCTATTCCAGCGTCAGCGTGGATCATATGCGCGAGTCCATCAACAGGCTCAGCTGACCCCCTCATCCAGGAAGCACCATACTGGCGGACCAGGAAGCGCAATGCGTACGCACTCCTGATCCGCCGCCCCTTGATCATTAACGTCTATTTGCGTTATAACAAGCGTATGAACGGCGCTCTTAGAATTACCAAGATCGGAAACAGCGCGGGTGTCATTCTACCCCGGGATGTTCTGGCGCACCTCAATGTACAGGTGGGTGAGACGCTCTCGATGGTAACGACTCCCCAGGGCATCGAACTGAGGACTGCGGCACCAGAGTTCGAAGCTCAGATGGCCGCAGCCCGTGAAGTGATGCTTCGGCGCAAACGCGCGTTGCGCGAACTCGCCAAATAATCCCGTGCAACACTGGATTTGGGTCACGGTAGCGGTGGCCTTGGCAGCCCATGCTGAGCAGGTGACGGAGCATGGCGGAGATGACGGGATACGCGATCCCGGCCTGCTTAATAGTGCCATGGCCCGCCCAGTGAACCTGGCGAATTACGGCAAACCTGACGTCGCGGATTTAGCCGCAGCCTATGCTTTCGGCATCGCGCGAAACCATCCTTTTGTAGACGGTAATAAACGGACCGCAGCAGTGGTGAGCGAAACATTCCTCATGCTTAACGGATACGACTTGGCCGCGACGGATGCCGAATTAGTGGTGGCTTTTGTCGCCCTTGCTGGCGGCGAACTCTCAGAGGTAGAGATGGCTGACTGGTTCCGCCAGCATCTCCGTTAGTCTGGGTTCGGTGCAACTTGTCTTCGCCTCGCCTGCCACTAAGCGGAATTCCGCGTGTAAAAAGATTCCGTTGCCCGGGATAATCGCGCAGCATGGGCGGGTGGCGATCAAACGCATCAATTAAGGTTCGCGCGGCCGCTTGGTGGTGATTGCTCGTGCATCTCTGAACTGAAACATGCTTCGATCAGCGGCCACTTCGCGACAGATTG
Source organism: Sphingobium sp. TomTYG75 (assembly GCF_054771635.1). Lineage (NCBI taxonomy): Bacteria > Pseudomonadati > Pseudomonadota > Alphaproteobacteria > Sphingomonadales > Sphingobiaceae > Sphingobium > Sphingobium sp. TomTYG75. The sequence continues at coordinate 634,377 of NZ_BSRE01000001.1, forward strand.
GTTCGTTTCGCCCGTGCGACGCGCTGTGGCGACCACATCAGTCGCAGAACACGCCCAACGTCGAAGAGGTCATCGCGACCGCCGAGTTCGCGCGGTCAGGAAGATCGTCCGGTGACCGGGCATCGCCCCTCGTGCCAACCGCGGATCGAGAGACCCGCCTTCAGGCACACCTCCTCAACCCTCGTTCATCCCCCGCCTGTTTGAGAATGAACGCCCTCTGCTGCTCGCTAAATCTCGACGTCTTCATACGCCAACTTCCTCGTCTGGCTTCTGCCAAACCGAACCGGGAATTTCTCATCAAAATTCGGACCAGTCTCCAGCGAGCAGGCAACCTCTTACCTGGGACGGGTATGGAAGGCGCCGTTTGCGCGATGGCTTGCGTCATTATGCCCTGATCCCTTGCCGAGCGAAGGCCGTAGCTATGCGCAACATGGCCGGACGTATCCCTCCAAGGGGATGCGGGTACAGACTGGCAATCGGTAGACAGAACAGGCCCCCCGATGGTGACATTCGCGCACCCGTTGCGAAAGATTTGGCACCGTCACCAGGATTAGGGATATGCCAGTGTAATGCCGAACCAGCTATCGCTGGTAACTAATTCGGAATGCGCCAGATGGATCACAAAATCACCGTGAATGGCCGCAGCATGTCGGTCGAGGCGGACGAAGAGACCCCCTTGCTGTGGAGCTTGCGGGAGCAACTTGCGTTGCGAGGCACCAAATTTGGATGCGGCCTGGGTCAGTGCGGCGCATGTACGGTGCTGGTCGATGGCAGTCCTAGCCGCTCATGCGTAACGCCGACAGCCTCCGTCGGGGACGCGAGCATAGTCACGATCGAGGGCGCGGCTGCGGATGCCGTGGGGCAGCGGGTACAGTCGGCATGGGAAAAGCTGGCCGTCGTGCAATGCGGATATTGTCAGAGCGGCCAGATCATGGCGGCCATCGCACTGCTGAAGTCTACGCCCCGGCCCACGGACGCCGACATCGATGCAGCAATGACCAATTTATGCCGCTGCGGCACCTATCCCCGCATCCGGGCGGCGATCCATCTTGCAGCGAAGACCGATGATCATGGATGATGCATCTCGGCCCGCTTTCGGACGCAGGCACTTTATCGGCGCCAGTCTGATGGCCGGGGCGGCCCTGGTAATCCCGATGCGATTACTGGCGAAGGTTCCCGCGACGCCGGGAGAAACCGGATTCGCGCCCAATGCGTGGGTCACGATCCTTGCCGACGGGTCGGTCGAGATCATGATGGCACATATTGAAATGGGCCAAGGTGCGCAGACCGGACTTGCGATGTTGGTGGCCGAGGAGTTGGACGTCGCCATGGACGCGGTGCGCCTTCGGCAGGCTCCGGCGGACGAAGAACGCTACGGGCCGCAGATAACGGGCGGTTCCCAGTCGATCCGGAGCGGCTGGCTTCCAATGCGGCATGCCGGAGCGACGGCGCGAGCGATGTTGGTCGCCGCAGCTGCCGCGCGATGGACCGTAAAGCCGGAAAGCTGCTCGACTGCCGATGGGGTCGTGCGCCACGACGCAAGTGGCCGCAGCGTCAGCTATGCTGCCTTGATCCCCGACGCGGCGAAGCTGCCCGTGCCCAGTGATGTACCGCTGAAGAAACCGGCCGATTTCAAGCTGATCGGACGCACCAGTCCTCGTGTGGAGGGTATCGCGAAAATTCGGGGCGAAGCCGTATTCGGCATCGACGCGGCCGTGCCAGGTGCACGCATCGCGACACTGATCCAGTCCCCGGTGTTTGGCGGCAAGCTTGTTCAACTGGACGATGCTGCAGCCAAGGCGTCACCGGGCGTCAGCCAGATCGTGCGGCTGGACGATGCTGTTGCGGTCATCGCCGATACCATGCCGCACGCGCGGCAGGCGGCAGTTTTGCTGAAACCGCAATGGGACAATGGCCCGTCCGCGACGATCAATAGCGCCTCGATCCGGGCGTCGTTGCTCGCGGCGCTTGAGGCGCCGGGAGCCGTCGCCAGCAGCGTCGGAACACCGGGTGCGGTGCCGGGCCGACGGATAGCGGCGACCTATGAGCAGCCGTTTCTTGCTCATGCCCCAATGGAGCCGATGAACTGTACCGTTCACGTCACGAACGAACGATGTGACATCTGGACCGGCACGCAGGTGGCGACCGTGGCGCGCAAGGCCGTCGCCGGGCAGCTTGGCCTGCCGGTCACCAGCGTCATGCTGAACGTGTATCTCATGGGTGGCGGATTTGGCCGCCGGCTTGAGATCGATGGCATCCTTCGAGCCGTGCAGATCGGCCGTCAGGTGGCTGGACCCGTCCAGGTCATCTGGTCACGGGAGGAGGATATGCAGCACGACATGTACCGGCCCGCCTACGCGGATCGTATCGAAGCGGTCCTCGATAAGCAGGGGCGACCGGTCGACTGGATGCATCGCATTGCCGGTTCCTCGATCATAGCGCGCCTGTATCCACAGTTGTTCAAGGGCGTGGACAGCGACGCAGTGGAGTGCGCTGCAAAGCCGCTTTACGATCTGCCCAACCTCAAGGTCGAGTTCCAACGTGTCGAATCCGGAATTCCCACATCCTGGTGGCGCGGCGTCGGCGCCACCCGCAGCCTGTTCGTCGTGGAAAGCTTCATCGACGAACTCGCATTTGCGGCCAAGGCAAAGCCGATCGCCTATCGTCGTGCCCTGCTCAGCGACAAACGGGCATTGGGTGTTCTGGACCGGCTCGAAACCATGATGACGGCGCCGGCCAACAAGACCTCCGCTGGCGCATGGGGGGTGTCCCTGTTCCATGCGTTCGGAAGCTATTGCGGACTGGCGGCGCACGTGTCGCAGGAGCAAGGTGGCATAAGGGTACGCAAGGTGCTGGCCGCGCTCGACTGCGGCAGGGTGATAAATCCCGATCTGGTCAAGGCACAGATCGAGGGCGGGTGCATCTTTGGCGCCGGGGCGGCGCTTTCTGGCGAGATCACTATTGCCGGTGGGGCTGTCGAGCAGAGCAATTTCGCTGATTTTCCGATGATGACGATGGCGACGGCGCCACAAGTTGATGTCGAGATTCTGGCTAGCGAAGCCGATCCCGGCGGCGTCGGCGAGGTCGGGACCGCCGGTATCGCGCCCGCAATCACCAACGCCATTTTCGCGTTGGGTGGCAAAAGGATCCGCCGTCTGCCGGTGTCGTCGGCAATGCCGGTCTGGTCTGCATGAGCGTTTAACGATGAGGTATATCAGGGTGATGCATAAGAAATTACTGGCGGCTATGGGCGTGACCATGATCATGTCGTCGGCGGGAGTGGCAGCTCAACCCGCGGCGGCGGGCGCAGCAACGTTCAAGCAGCGGTGCATGATGTGTCATACGGTCGCACCCGGCGCGAAGGGCGCAGGGGGACCTAATCTGGGCGGGGTCGGCAATAGACCGGCTGCCAGTACCGCTTTCGCCTATTCGCCTGCGTTGAAACAATCAAAGGTGAAGTGGACCGCCGAAAATCTCGACAAGTTCCTGACGGCGCCAAGCAAGATGGTGCCGGGCACGCGTATGTTCGCCGGAATTCCAGACCCGAAGAAGCGTGCGGAAGTCGTGGCCTATCTCCTCTCGCTCAAATGATGAGGGGTTCAGCGGGCACCGATGATCGCGGCGGAATATGCCGCGATCGCGCAACGTCTGCCGCTGCTCCACAGACCCGACTTCCTGGATTAACCAACTTCGCCTGACCCAAAAGCGCGTTGTCAAGCACGCCCCGCTACAGCATAACCGACAGCCCAAGTGGCTTCGCGATGTTTGTTGTTATGCGATGGGGGAAGCTGCAACAGCTTCCGGGGGCTGGATTATGAACCAAAAGATCGACACCGAGGCATCGTTGCGCCTGGTGCGTACGCAGAAGGCATCTATCCCACCCTTTGCGGCGCTCAGGGCGTTCGAGGCGGTCGGGGTCTGCGGAGGGATCAGGCGCGCAGCCGTTGCCTTGTCGGTCGATCATGCCGCCGTCAGCCGTCATTTGCAGGCGCTGGAACATTGGACCGGCATGACGCTGATAGAAAGGGTGGGCGGCGCTTACGGCACCTTGACGCCGCAGGGGCGGATTTATCATCAACGGATCAGCGCGGCGTTGGCGGAAGTGGCGCGTGCCACCCAGGATCTGATGCGCCGGGACGAAGATTCCCGCCTGCGCTTGTGGGTGGCGCCGGGACTGGCATCGGAATGGTTGACGGGCAAGATCGGTGAATTCATCAAACGGCATGCCAAGATAGAGCTGGAACTCCAACCTTCGGATCGTGCGCCGGACTTCGGTTCAAATGAAGCTGACGCATATCTGCATTATGTCGCGGACGGGGCTGCCGATCAGGTCTTGCCGTCCCTTCGTTCGGTCGAAATCGCCAGACCGCCGATCCTGGCGGTTGCCAGCCCGCAATTTGTCGAGCTGACGGGCGTATTCCGTACCCCGGCGGAGCTCGTCGGCCAGACGCTGCTTCATGAGACAAGCCACGATCAATGGCGGAAATGGTTCGCGCTGCATGGTCTGGTCGATATCGGGCCGCTGGCCGGACCCAAATTCTTCCAGGGCCACCTGACCTTGTCGGCCGCGCGGCAGGGGCAGGGTATTGCTTTGGCCAACGCATTGCTCGTCAGCAACGATATAGCCAGCGGCCGCCTCGTGTCAGTCGGGCAATTTCCCGAGGTGTTCCTCGGAAGCTATAATTTTACGGCGCGCCGGGATTGCTGGCGGGCAACTTCAATCGCCAGCTTCAGGCGCTGGCTGGAAAACGCCATTGCGGCAACGCGGTGCGGTGATTCCTAAACACCGGAGATCGGGATTTTATCATCTGGCGGCTTGCAACGTACTCCTTACTCTTGGAGCCACAATGAGGGGCATGGTTGTGACTAACGCCGAGACGATTCTTGAACGAAAATTTGTGTGAAGTTCCGATGGATCGGCGAACGCTGTTGACCTCGGTCCTTGGCATGACCGTCTTGAGTGCGTGTGGCGGGCGCATTCGGGATCCGAATGAAGTGATCATCGGCTCCTCGCCGACAGGCGTTCCGTTCAGCTTCGTCGATCCGGCCACGAACGCGCTGACAGGATCGATCGTCGAAATCGCGCAGGCCGTCGCCGATAGCCTGTCGCTTCAAGCGGAAATGCGGATCACGCCCTTTTCGGCATTGCTGCCCTCCCTCCTGGCCCACAAGATCGACGTCATCGCCGCAGCCATGCTGCGCACGCCTGAGCGTGAGAAGATCGTGGCGTTCAGCGAGCCGGTTTACGCCTATTCCGCCGCACTGGTCGTGCCTGCGGCCGACCGCCACATATACCGCGACCTGCACGCCGTCCGGGATCTGCGTGTCGGCGCGCAGGTCGGGACGCGTTTCGTTGATCAATTGCGCGATGCCGGTGTGAAGAATGTCTCGACCTATGACGGCCTGTTCGACATCCTCCGTGATCTCGACAATGGCCGTATAGACGCCGGTTACGGCGATGAACCCATATTGCGCTATCAACTTCGGGTAGGCCCAAGGCGCGCGGTCAGGCTGGTGCCCGGCTTTCAGGCGCCTGCGCGCGAAGAACTCTGCCTGATATTGCGCAAGGACGACCCCCTGCTTCATCGCGTGAATTCAGCGATCGAGCATATGAAGAATGGGCGGTTTCTCGATATTGCACGACGTTGGAAGCTGGAGGGTTGATTTGAGCGAGTTTCTTGCGGACGCCGTGCAGTTCATGCCGCTGTTGCTGCGTGGACTTGGGACGACAATCTTGCTGACGCTGTGCGCGTTGGGATTGAGCCTGGTGCTGGGGATGATCTGGGCGTTGATGGCGCTGTCATCGTCCAGACTGTTACGCCTGATCAGCGTTACGATCGTCCAGACCGTACGCGGTATTCCGATTATCGTTCAGCTGTTCTGCGTCTATTTCGTGCTTCCCGAATTCGGCATCGACCTGCCGCCTTTCATGGCGGGCGTGGTCGGGCTGGGCGTCGCCTATTCGGTGTATCAGGCCGAGAATTTTCGCGGAGGGTTCGGATCGGTCGATCGTCAGCTGGTCGAGGCCGGATTGTCCCTGGGCATGAGCAACGGCCTTGCTTTTCGCCGCATCGTGTTTCCACTGGGACTGCGAACGGCCCTCCCCTCTTTGGGCAACACTACAGTGATGTTATTGAAGGATTCGTCGATCGCATCGACCATAACGATCGCGGAATTGACCCGGGCGGGCCAGCTTCTGGCCATATCCACATTCAAGAATGAAACGGTCTATCTGTTGGTCGCTCTGCTGTATCTGGCTGCAAGCCTGCCCCTTGCGGCGCTGGTCCGCCTGTTCGAACGCCGGATGGCTCGCGCATGATCCGCCTCTCTCATGTGACCAAGCATTTTGGTGCGAACCACGTTCTCCGGGACGTCAGTTTCACGATCCCACAGGGGCAAGTGGCCTGTCTCATCGGCCCTTCGGGTTCGGGAAAATCGACCGTATTGCGCTGCATCAACGGCCTGGAGCGTCATGACGGCGGCGAAATCGACGTTCTGGGACTTCCGGTCACGGTAGCAAACCATTCCGGCATTCGCCGCCAGGTGGGAATGGTGTTTCAGCGCTTCAATCTGTTGCCGCATCGAACCGTTCTGGAAAACATCGTTGAGGGGCCGGTTCAGGTGCTCAAGGAGGAACTCGGGCAAGCAAGAGACCATGCGATGGCCCTGCTCGAACAGGTCGGCCTGGCCGACCGGCATGGGGCTATGCCGAGCCAGCTTTCCGGAGGACAGCAGCAGCGCGTCGGCATCGCACGGGCATTGGCGATGCGCCCGAAGGCCATATTGTTCGACGAGCCGACCTCCGCCCTCGACCCGGAACGGGTGGGCGAAGTCCTTCAGGTCATGAAGTCGCTGGCGGAAAGCGGCATGACGATGATCGTCGTGACGCATGAAATTGCTTTTGCCCGGGAAGTTGCAGATCGCGCGATTTTCATGGCGGATGGCGTCGTGGTGGAGGATGGCCCGGCACGACAGGTTCTGGAAAATCCGCAAGCGGCGCGGACCCGCCAATTTCTGGATCGGGTCATCAACCCTTTTTAACTATCGACCAGAGCCCGATCCAAAGCTGCAAGCCGACACGTTATCATGTTTCGGCGGTGCCGATGCCGTGGCTGCGTCTTCAGGTCGGATAATCTCCGCAATCTCCTTTGGCAAAGCGGCAAACGGCGCGCGCCCTTTTCGAGTCCATAGATTTCGGGTTCAGCATCCACGCATGGTGATTGGTACTCACCGGCATCGCACTAATACACAACTGTCAGGCGACGGGTGGAGGAGGCATCGTTGAACGACATCAAAATACGGATATCGCCTAATGCCAGCTGTCTTGTTCGATCCGAAGACCCTTCTCGATACGGCAGGACCGCCGAAAGTCATTACTCCCCGGCTGTCCGATACCGACCTACGGGCTCGTTCGGCGTCGATCACTTCCGGTTCCAATCCCTCGAACCGTTTTGGCATATGGGAGTGCAGCCCAGGCCGTTGGCGCCGGGAAGTGCGGCAGGCTGAATTCTGTCATTTCCTCAGCGGGCGCGCCACGTTCACACCAGACGACGGACCTCCACTGGAAATCGCCGCAGGAGACGTGGTCCATTTTTCCGCATCGACGCACGGTGTCTGGGAAACGCATGATGTCTGCGTCAAGCTATTCATGGTCTATGACGAGGGCATCGGACAGTGACCAAGTCGAGCGCCGTTTCCAATGGCCCGGTAATCCAAACGATTGAGGGCGACTACTGGCTGTCGACATCGGGCGATGATCTTAAGGCGCGTCCCCCATTAGAGGGCGATGCTCTTGTCGATGTCGCTATTGTCGGTGGTGGATTTTCGGGTCTATGGACCGCCTTCTTCCTGCTTTCCGAAAACCCGGACCTTCGAATTGCAATCGTTGAAAAGCATTTCTGCGGCTATGGGGCATCGGGCCGCAACGGCGGCTGGTGCTCTCCGCGCTTTCCAGTGGATGCTGGCCCCCTTATCCGGCGCTATGGCATGGACCTGGCACGGCAGACGATCCTTGCTCAACAACGCTGCGTCCAGGATTTCCCGGAACTCCTCGCCAAGGCTGATATCGATGCCGATTTTCGCCGAACCGGGTTGCTGAGCCTGGCGCGAAGCCCAGCGCAGATGGCGTCGCTTGTCTCCACCTTCGAAACTTTCTCTAAGCTCGGACTTTCGGCCGACAGCCAGCTGCTGGGCGCCGATGAAACCTATGAAAAGGTTCATGTCACGAAATTGTCGGGCGCGTTGCGATCGATTCACGGGGCAAGCATCCATCCCGGCAAGCTGGTGCGCGGGCTGGCGCGGGCGGTCGAACGAATGGGGGCGACAATCTTCGAACAGACGCACGCCTTGACGATCCGGGGTGGAGATGACGCGGCGATCGTCACGGAACATGGCACCGTTCGCGCTCGGCGTGCGGTCGTAACGGCGGGGGAGGCCTATATGACGGATATGCCCCAATATCACCGTGACGTGCTGCCGATGTCGTCGATGATCGTGCTGACGGCACCGCTGACGACGGCGCAGTGGGACGCCATCGGCTGGGCCGAAGGCGAGTGTTTGAGTTCGCAGGTCCACACGAAGAATTACCTGACACGGACGCGCGATGGCCGGATACTCTATGGCAGCCGAGGTGCGCCCTATCGCTTCGCATCGGACATGGCGGAACGCGCGTTGCAGGACGAGGAAACCTTTGCATGGATGCGGTCCATCGTGAAGGAATGGTGGCCCGCCCTGCACGACATCTCGTTCACCCATTCATGGGGAGGCTATCTTGGCATTCCGCGCGACTGGATGCCATCGGTCAATTTCGATCCCGCCAGCCGGATCGGGCGGCTGTACGGCTATACGGGTCGGGGCGTCGCAACGAGTGCGATGTGCGCGCGCCTGCTGGCGGGACGGATCGGGGGATGGACCACGGGCCTGGAAGGCCTGCCGTTCCATCGACCGGAAGCGCCGCGCTGGGAACGGGAGCCGCTGCGGTGGGCAGGCGTTCGATATACGCAGAACGCGCTGGAGCGGGTCGATGAAGCGGACGATCAGGGTCGTGCACCGCCGATCGATGCACGGCTCGCCGAATATCTGACCTCGCAATGATCGCGGGAAGGGGCGTGCTCATGCCGGGGCGATGATCCTGCAGGCCATCTTTATGCTCAGAAATTCATCGATCCCCTAACGCGAAGCTTCGCGACCCAGGCCGGATTCCTTTACGCCACCGAATGGCGCCATCTCTGCCGAGATAAGGCGGGTTTTCAACTCGATCGCGCCATATTCCAACGCCGGGGTGACCCGGTTCTCCGGTCGCCGTCACGAGTAAAGACCAGCTATCGCTTATCTGACGACACAGCGTGTACCCCAACTCGGTAGAGGACGCCCCGCCCTCTACCGCCCAATGTCACTGATCAGATGCGTGTGCCCCATGGCCATTCATGAAGCGCCTGCATCACGTCCGTCACGATCTCGTTCACGGCGCGATTGGCCTGATCGAACGCCGCTTGCGTTAGGCATATGGCCCCCGCATCGGAATTGGCTATGGCAATTCGGCCGACACGTTTCCGGCCGACGACCCACGGCCGATCTTCGGGCGCCCAGTCCGGGTCATATAGTGAATTGGCGCAGGCCGCGTAGCCGTGAGGATGACGGTTGACGGTGATCGACACGATATCCCGATCGACGTCGAAACCGACCGGCCCGAACGCGGTACGGAACAGATCGCGCGTCGCCGCCTCGATCGTTTCGATATCCGTCGCCAACAGTTCCGCGCGCCCGGCGCGGAACTGGTCCTTTGCATTCAAACCCGGGCTGGTGGGAACCTTTGAAAGGTGAATCGGCATGGGGTCCGAAGGCGTCTCGGCGGGTCGATACCCCCCGACCTTGGAGGGCCAATCCACACCGATCGTGTCCCACCAGAAGGTGTTGCCGGGACAGCTGACGGCACCGATGCCCAGCTTTGCCAGCATTTCCCAATTGCGGACGACGACCGTCCCGTACACCAACGGCATCCGCACCGCATTGTGCAGCGCCGCTTTCTGAGGCTCTGGTATTTCCGGAGCGATATAGGGGATGATCGCGTTGTAGCAGGCCATGACGACGGCATCTGCACGGACCATTTGCGCCTTGCCGTTACGGATGTAACTAATCTCCACGCCCGTCGATTTTTGAGGGGTTCCACTGTGCACCACGCGCCCGACGGTGCTGCTCAATCTTATCCGAACGTCATGTTCCGGCCGATCCAGCTGGCTGTAATCGGTGCGGGTGAGCACGGAATCCTCCTGCGTGCTGCCAGGCAGCGCCGAGGGGATCAGCCACCTTATCAGCAATTTTGCCAGCCCGTGATTTCCATCCGGGAAATGAATGTCGTCGCCCTCGCCATCCGGTAGCCAGCTTTGGGGGCGAGGCATCTCGATCCCGAGCTTGGCGAAGCCGGGCAAGCCACGCTCGAATGCGTGCATGGCACTGATCGTATCGATACCGGCCGCACCGTTGACGCCGCTGTGGATATCCTTGATCATCATCGTGATGACTTCCGGGTTCACCTTGACATAGCGGGTGAGATAGTCCGCATAGCTGGTCTTTTGCAGCAAAGCGGCCTTTTCGGTCGCTGACATGCCCGCCAGATAATCCACCGGCCGCGTGTTCAAACGAAGCAAATCGTCCTTTGTGCGCTGGGACAATGGAGCCTTGGCCAAAAATGCGGACCATGCCTTAGGGTTCGATCGGTCTGCTCCTTCAGGAATATCGACCACCAGCTTGTCGACGCCGAATGTGGCCTTGTCGAACAACACGGCCCGTTTAAGGTTGAATGCCGTATCGAGACCGCGCCAGACGCTGCGAGGTCCCGCCGCCGCCCGAAAGCGTTTAATATCGACGCCTACATCTGCCAGCAGCTGGCGTCCCTCGGCCGTATATGCACGCGGGCTGAGGATGTACATCGTCCCCCCATAACCAATCACGGTACGCCCATCGACATCCGTCTCGTTACGGCGGGCATGGCCGCCAAAGTCATCGTGATTGTCGAGGATCAGGATTTTCGCCTTGGGGAACTTCTTTTTCATGAAGTAGGCCGAAGCCAGCCCGCTCATCCCGGCGCCGACGACGACAAGGTCATAACGCTCGCCAATGTCGGGCGCGTCCTTGAGTGCAGAGCCATCGCGAATAGCATGGGCAGCTTCGAATGAACCCGGATGGCTGCCGCGCATTCCGGTCAGCGTTGGCGGATAATAAGTGCCCGGCGGCAAGGGGGGCGACGATGCGGGCGGCTCCGTCGCCGCCTGCGCGATCGTGCTGATCCCGGTGCCGCCCAGGACGGATGCTCCCCCAACAAGAAATCCGGCACCCCCGACCAACTGGCGGCGGGACACTCCCCGCGCACGGCCCTCTTCATGTTGATCGTCGTTCATGATCACATCCTCAGCTCTGTAAAAATTGACATCTTGTTGACGGCGTCCGTCACGGCTTGGCGGGCCGGACGGGGCGTGGTTCATGATCGCTCCAGGCCCTGATCTTGCCGTCAACCACCACGAAAACCCCTGTCACATGGAACGGGACCTGCTCTCCGGTTGTCAGCAAGGACGTGTCTTCGCGATCATTTACCACGACATTGCCGCTCTCATAGGCGCTATGGACGCTGATCCGGTAGCGCTGACCGTGAGCGAACAGCCCGCGCAGCTTCTGGGTGACGGCGGATTTGCCGCGCCCGGGATCGTCAAATTCACCGAAACTAACGACCGCGTCATCTGCGAACAGATCGGTCAGGCTATCGACGTTGGGCGTTGGCGATGCGATACCCGCCAGCAATGCCCCCACTACCGTGCGGGCGGACGCAACCGGCGGTTCGGCCTTAGCAGGCAGAGTTCCCGCGAGGGCGATCAAACCCGCCAAGCCTGCCAAGCTCGGCGATGAGAATGCCAACATGAGCCCGCCCCGAATTTGCTTCGCCTTCATTCTGCGCCGTACAAGTCGACAGATATGTACCCGGAAGGTCATTGTTTGAATATCGCTTGCAAAATGAAGGCGCGCGGCCGCCAGGACGTGCCAGAAAATACGGGCCAGCCCTGACTGGGACGGGTGCGAGTGAGAAGTTCGCTGGAATTGAGCAGATTGTCGACATAGAAGGAAAGACTGAAGCGGCCGACGGTCGTGCCGATACGGGCCGTCACATAGTCCCGCGCGGGAGGCTTCGTCAAAGCGGGGTCATAAGATGTCGTCGCGGGATCCAACTGAGCGGTCAGACCAGCGAAAGTATCGATATGCTGGTAATCGACGCGCGCGAAGCTCTTGTTGCCCAACGCCTCGAAATTATACTGTCCACCGACGGCCAATGTCCACTCAGGAGCGCCCAGAGATTGCCCGCGGCTGACGATCAGCGCTGGCCCGCTCGGCGGCGCGATCGCCTTCGTCAGGCGTGCATCGGTGTAAGCCGCCGCCAAATTGACGTCGAAATCATTGCCGATCGTTGTTTGGAGTTGCAGGTCAAAACCCTTGCTGCGCGCTTCGCCCAGATTGTCGATGTAGCGAAAACCGCAGACCGGCAGCGATATAGCCTGCTGAATGCCTGTCCATTTCACATAGTAAACACTGGTGGAAACGCTGACATCGCCTAATTTGTTCTTTGACCCAACTTCATAATTCCATGTTACGTCCCCATCATAGGATGAGGGCGCCTGATTCAATCCCAATTGGGCCAGATCGGATGCGCATGGCGTCACCGGAATCGGCGCGTTGGCACCGCCAATGCGAAAGCCCTTGGAGGCGGTGGCATATACCATGTTATCGGGATTGATCTGGAAAGCGAGACTGGCGCGGGGAGTGAAGGGCTTTTCGGACTGCTCGCCGGTCGATCCGGTCGGACCACCGTTAAGGGGGCCGCCCTGGTCATTCTGGAACTTGATCTTCACCTTCGCATAGCGCGCGCCGAGCGTGAGTTTCAACCTGTCCACAAATTCCCAGGTCGCCTCGCCAAATATGGCGAGTTGGGTATCCTTGACGCTATTGGTCCCGAAATAGTTCAGGTCTCCTACAAGGGATGAACCGTAATAATCCTCGTAGCTGATGCCATATAACGCCTGGATAAGGCGTTCACCCATGGGATCGACAATCTCTTCATAATTTTTATATCGGTTGTTGCTGTAAAAGCCCCCGATTACCCAGTTCAAACGTGAATCAGTGGCTGACTGAACGCGAACTTCCTGAACGAAATTATTCTGACTGTTGTTGATGTGGGCTTCGGAAAAATAATCGCCAATCGGAAGCCTGATCCCCATCGGCGTACCCAGCGAGCCAAAGTCATTGAGCGTAGGAAGGCCCACCGAGTCATAGAAGCGCGCCAGATAGTCGGTTCCGCTATAGCCGGTGCGCTGTCGGCGTCTGAACCAGGAAGTATTGGAAAGAACGGTGACGGCGCCGAGGTTCAGCTCTGCCTTGATGGTCGGCAGATACCAGCTGTCACGGTTCGGCACGACGGTTGCGTCGGTGGTTCGAAAATCGCCCCCGCTGATATCGGATGCCGCGATATTGAAATAATTCTCTCGCTCCTTCGTATATTGATATTGAAGCGAAGGCGTGATTTCCAGATCGCCGAGAGCAAAACGAACAGCGCCGCGCAAGGACACTGTCTTGCGGGAATTGGCGTCTTTCTCGTCGACTTGGTATGTCCGCCAATCGAGCTGGTCGATCCAGCCGCCATCGCGCCGCGCGAAGGCACTGACGCGCACGGCAACCTTGTCCTCCACGACCGGTATATTGAGCGCCACGCCTGTCTCTGCGTCGAAATCACCTTTCGTAATGGCGCCGATTTCGCTGCGGGCGTAAATCTTCGTCGAAGACAGGGAGGGTTGAGGCGTGATGTATCGTACGACGCCGCCCTGTGCGCCAGCGCCGAACAAGGTTCCTTGCGGACCACGCAGCACTTCGATGCGATCCAGATCAAAGACCGTTGGCAAGGCATTTTGCGAGAGGATACCAATATTCAGAAGCTGAAACGGCGTGTCGTCAATGTAGACGCCTGTCGTTGGAGCACCCGCGGACGAACTGATCCCCCGCACTGCCACGGTGCGCGTATCGACATCTATGGTGACGCCAGGTAGTTGGCGCTGGAGATCGTTGAAAGTCTTGATGCCCTGCTGATCAAGCTTGGCCTGACCATAAGCGCTGATGCTGATAGGAACTTTGGAGGCGCGCATTTCCTGCCGCGTCGCTGTGACGACAATATCATTGCCGCTGTCGTTTATACGAGCATCAGACGGCGACGTTGACTGTCCGGCAGGTTGACTATCACCTTGGAGTGGAGCGCCATGAACTGCTGTAGAAGCAAGGCCCAAACTCACCATTGTTGCACTTGTGAACAAGCGCAAACGATGTCTTCCAAGTATCATCGGAATCCCCTTCACACGCCGAATTTTCCCTGAGGGGTTATCCCTCTTCAGGGCGCTTATTCCTCTTAAACGATACGATCTATCGCCCGCGTGCAACAGATTTTTGCACAGCCCTCCCCGAACGGCGTGCGCAGGCAGGCAGCAAAGTGAGATGCCCTCGCTGACATTATTTGTTCTTTTAATTCAATATGTTTTCACCAGAATGGCCGCGATATGCCGGGTGCAGCATCGGTGACTCATAACAGGACCAGTGATATTCTGACACCACCCGGACAGCCGTTTACACCATTGCATGGCGAGGCCGAGGGGTAGAAGTAAAATCTCATCTTGCGATCAAGAGGCTCCGGATGACAGACGATACAGTCGGCGAAAGGAAATGGGCTTCATATCTTATGCCGTGCCGTTTCTTGTGGTCGGATCCTGGAATATTCGGAACAGGCTAAGGAAGATTATTCGGCAGCGGAACGCGTAATTGAATATTTGAAGGACAGGGAACGGCGATGAAAAACCGCAATTGGGTAGGGTTCAGTGGATCGGCCTTGATATGGATACTGTCCACATCGCCTGTTCTTGCAGAACAAACCTACGCAGATCTTATCGTTACCAACGGCAAGATCGTTACAGTTGACCCAAAGGACAGTATCGTTGGCAGCGTCGCCGTCGTGGGCAACCGGATCGTCGCCGTCAGCGACGACGTCCAGGCGTGGCGTGGCCCCGCGACCAAGGTGGTCGATCTGCGGGGGAGAACCATGCTGCCCGGCTTCATCGATGCGCATTCGCATGTCGAAGGCATGGCCAACGTCGAGGCCAACTTCATCAATATCCAGGCGCCGCCGCTGAAGGACGGCAAGGCGATCATTGCCAAGCTGAAGGAAGCGCAGGCCAAACTGCCGCCGGGCGCATGGTTGGTCGGTCAGGGAACCTATATGCAGGTTATGCCCTCGCGAGCGGAACTCGATGCAGCTTTTCCGGATAATCCCGTACGCCTCGACTGGAGCGCGCACGACAAGCTCATCAATCACAAAGCTGCGGTTGTGATGGGGATGGACAAGAACTGGCCGGAGCCCCCGGCAAGTTCAGGCGGCCGCTATGAACGCAATGCGCAGGGCGAAGTGGTGATCGTGCGGGATGCTCCAGCCCCGTGGCCCAAAAACCATGAGTTTACCTATCCCGAGATGAAGGAAGGCGTGCGGAAGATATTGGAGGACTTCTACCTTAAAAAAGGCGTCACCACGGTCTCCGACATGTCTCCCCCGAAAACCTATCTCGCTTATCAGGAATTGCGCAAGGAAGGCCGGTTACCGACCCGCGTGCGTGTGAACTATGTACTCCGAAATCCGAATGCCACGACTTCCCCCATGGAAGGGGCAATTACCGCAGAACAGCTCTTGTCGACCGGCATCACGACCGGGATGGGAGACGACTGGATCCGTGTCGGAGCGATCAAGCTATTCATGGATGGTGCCTGGGGAACCACCGTGGCGCTCTATCGGCCGCAATGGAAAGGTGCTGGTACGACCTGGGTGCCCAACAATTACGGCACACCCATGATGGATCAGAGCCAACTCAATGACATCGTCTTAAAGGCCCGACAGGCTGGCTGGCAGATTCAAATCCATGCGAATGGCGATCGCGCACAGGATATGACGCTTACGGCCTACGAAAATGCCAACCGATTGTTTCCAAAAGCCGACGCGAGGGACCGGATAGAGCATTTTGGTCATTATCTGACGATCGACCCTCAACGCACGCAGGAACGATTGGCCCGTTTGCAGCGCGACCATGTCATCCCCTCCCCACAGGTAGCCTTTCTGTGGCGATTGACAGACGTCGGCATGAAGGAACCGAACGTCAAATTTTTCGCGATGAAAACGCTGATTGGTCTCGGCCTGCACCCTCCTGGTGGCGTCGATACCGTGGGCACGCAGAATTTTGCGACATATCCGCTATTTTCCATCGAGCGGGCCGTTCATCGCGACACGAAATATGGGAAGATCGTGCAGCCGGAGGAAGCGATCAGCGTCATGGACGGCATCCGCATGTTTACGATCTGGTCGGCTGAAGCGAACTTTATGGAAAAGCAGCTAGGCTCCATTGAAACGGGCAAACTTGCTGACTTCGTCGTGCTTGCGCAGGACCCACTGACGATCAACGCTGACAAACTCAGCGACATTCCTGTCGATATGACAATCCTGGATGGCAAGGTCGTTTATCAGCGGTGAATGGCAATTTTTAAGTAACTGCCCGCTCACATCGACGGACGGCGGGAGAGCAGATGTCAATCTGCGCCGCGCGTTCCTGATCTTCATCGAATGGATTTTGGAGCGGAAGCCGGTCGCCAAAGGAGAAGAGTATGACCGCCAGTGATCGTCTTAGGCGGGAGGCGCAGACCCGCGAACGGATGGCGACGGTGCGAGATCCCATCAATATGCTGCGGATCGTCGCTGATCGTTCGCCTTCCCATGATGCCATGGTTCATTTCAGAAACGCTGACGATCTTTCACCCGTTCGCCTTGATTATGCCGCGCTTGCCGAACAGACGGCCCGGCTGGGTGCGGCGTTGCAAGGGGCCGGGATCAAGCCCGATCATGTGGTGGCCATTGTCGCGCCCTCGATCCCCGAATGCATGATCGCTATCATGGCATCGTCTTCGGTCGCCATCGCTTTCCCGGTAAATCTCCTCCTTGGCCCAGAAGCGATGGCCAGCCAATTTGCCCTCGCCAATGTGCGGGCCGTCATCGCCTTTGGGGCGAATGACAATTTCACGCTGGATGAGACCGTGGCGCAGGCCATCGCCCTGGCGGGCGGGGTGGAACTGGTCATCGAAATCGACGGTGGGGCGGGCCGATCCGGCGCGTTGCAGCGCTATGCGGGGCAATATGCTTGGTGGCCGGATTTTCTGGGATCGGCTGACCCGGCTGCCGTCAGGATCATTCATGGCGATCGTTGCGCGGCATTATGTCATACGGGAGGGACCACCGGCGCCCCTAAACTGGCTGATCTGAGCCTTGGTGGCCTGATGGCCTCCGTGCATGCCAGCGCGGCTGGAATGGGCTGGCGCCCGGACGACCGTGTGTTGCAACTGCTTCCCTTTTTTCATGTGGGCGGCGGTGTCGTGGTGGGAATGGCGCTGTTTTCCAGCGGATCGACATTATTGAATTGCGGCATTGCCGGAGCGCGCGATCGTCGAACCGTCAACGCGATCTGGGAAATTTCCGCGCGGGAAAAAGTCACCGTCATCGCTTTGGTGCCGCCGACCTGGTCGCATGTCGCCGAACTCGGCAAGCCTGCCCTTTGGCCCGAATTGCGTGCACTGGTGACGGGAGCAACCTCCATCGGCCCCTCATTGATGCGCTGCATCACGGAACTGACCGGCATTCCGCTTTCCCAGATACTGGGCATGACCGAATTGTCGGGCGCCGGGGGCAATCAGCCGCTCGACGGAATCGAATATCAGCCAGCCATCGGAACGCCGACCCCCCTGGTCGAAACCCAGTTGGTCCCGATCGTGCCCGGCGGCCCTGACGAACTGTATGTTCGGGGACCCATGCTGTTCCGGGGTTATCGGACGGTGGAGGGTTTGATCGAGCATCCGAAAGAGAAATGGCATGCGACCGGCGATCTGGCCGAGATGACGTCAGATGGCCAAATCCGGCTGATTGGCCGTAGCAAGGACGTCATCATCCGCAGCGGCCACAATATCGACCCGCAGACGATCGAGGAAACAATATGTCACCATCCGGCTGTTGCCATGGCGGCGGCGGTGGGGATGCCGGATGCTTATGCAGGCCAGGTTCCGGTGCTCTTCGTTACCCGGAAACCGGGCGCTTTGGTCGATGAAGAAGAACTGATTGCCTTTGTAACGCAGCATATCGAGGAGCCGCCCGCCAGGCCGAAACGGATATTGCTTGTTAACAGCTTGCCATTGACCGCCGTAGGCAAGATTGCCCGCTTTCAGCTGCGTCAACAGGCTGTGGCCATGCGCGCTGTTGAAGAGTTGGCGGGATTGTCCAAAGTATTGGACATTTCATGTACCGACATAGGGGCGAGAAACGTAACGGTGATCTGGTCCGCCGATCCCGATGACAAGGAAAAGCGCGAAGCCGAAAATCTGCTGGCGCCATTTGAACTGAATGCGGATCATGAAATCATATAGGCCAGCCGATGATAATGACCAGTAACAGCTTGTTTTCGTCCATGCGACTTCCCGTGATTGGCGCGCCGATGTTCATCATATCCAATCCCGCTCTTGTCATCGCGCAATGCAAGGCGGGCATCATCGGATCGTTCCCTGCTCTCAACGCCCGACCGCAGGCCTTACTGGACGAATGGCTGCATCAAATTACCGAAGAGCTCGCAGTGTGGGACAGGGACAATCCCGACCGTCCATCCGCGCCGTTCGCCATCAATCAAATCGTGCACCGGTCGAACGACAGACTTGGCGCAGACATGGATATGTGCGCCAAGTGGAAGGTGCCGCTCATCATTACTTCGCTCGGCTCACGTGAAGATGTGAATGTTGAAGTGAAAGGATGGGGCGGGATTACCTTGCACGATGTGGTCGATGACCGCTTTGCACGCAAGGCCATCGAAAATGGTGCGGACGGATTGATTGCGGTCGCGGCGGGCGCGGGCGGTCATGCTGGCCGACTTTCCCCCTTCGCGCTCATTCAGGAAATTCGCCAGTGGTTCGACGGGCCGCTTGCACTTTCGGGCGCCATGGCGACGGGCCGGGGGATACTTGCGGCTCAAGCCATGGGGGCCGATTTCGCCTATATCGGCTCGGCCTTTATCACCACGCCTGAGGCAAATGCCGTCCAAAGCTATAAGGATGCGGTGGTCCAAGGGTGTGCCCGGGACATCGTCTATTCAAACTATTTCACGGGCGTGCACGGCAATTATTTGAGAAGTTCGATCATTGCTGCCGGATTTGATCCAGAAGATCTGCCGGTCGGAGACCGTACGATGATGAATTTCGGGGGCGATGCTGCGGCCAAGGCATGGAGAGACATTTGGGGCGCTGGACAGGGCATCGGCGCAATTTCAAACGTCGCGCCCGTATCGCAAGTTATTGCGCGATGGCAGGCAGAATATAATACCGGCCTCTCGCGCCTGAAAAAGCTGAAATAACCTTGTTTTGATCACGTCAGATGTATTTCGCCGAGCGATGCCTGAGTTAAGCCGTCGATAACCATTTTGCGCGAAATGGAAGGGAAACAATGGGTCGTAACAGGGGAGCTTCCACGACGTGCGGCATTCAGCCCGATTGGCAGGCATCCTCAGCCGTCTGCCGAGCGCAATCCTTCCCCTTGCGGCGCTTGCGCTGATCGCTCTCCTGACGTGCGGTATGCTCGTGGCCGTGCTCGTTTCCAAGATGGACGATGCTGCGGCCCTCGAAAAGGCACGCATGGTCAAGGGCGCGATAACCCGCGAGGCTACCGCTCTTGTAGCCGAAACCCGCGATTACGGGAAATGGGACGATGCCGTAGATCATCTATACGGGGATACCGATTATGAATGGGCCGCATCTAACCTCGGCAGCTCGAAACCTACGTACATCCTCGACGATCGCGGTGCGACGATCTTTGGGTGGCGACCGGGCACAACTGTTCCTGGGAACTTGGGGAAGGAAGCTCCAGACGCGCTTCGAGATTTGAAGCGCATGCTCCCGAAAAAGGTGACAGATCGACATAGCGTTCCCGTTCGCTCTTTCATCAGTCTTTATCGGGGACAACCCGCCTTGTTTGCGGGCACCCCCATCACGCCCTTCTCGGCGGATCGGCCGCTGCCGACTGGGCCACTGCGCTACGTCGTGGTCGTTCGCCCGCTTGATGCCGCACTGTTTTCCAGTTGGGAGCAGGCCTATCAAATAACGGGCATCAGCTTCCTACCGCCCGGCGCGCGCACAGACAAATCTTCTGGCCATACCCTCGTCAGCCCCTCAGGAACGGATATCGGGCATGTTCACTGGGCAGCCGTTCGCCCAGGGTTGGCGGCGCTTGAAAGCCTTTCCTGGTTGCTGGCCACAGCATTCATTCTCTTCCTTCTGTTTTTCCTGGCAGTCTCGCGATCCATTTTACGCGCTCATCATTTATTGTTAGAGGGCCGCTTGCGGGCTGAACAAATTTCCGCAGATCGGGAGAGCGCGCGTGCCGCTGCGGATGACGCCCGAAAACAGGCGGAAAGCGCGAGCGAGCAAATCGCCGCGATCGCCGAGAAGCAAGCCCGGGAGGAGGCCGACCATCGCGAAGCATTGAAGAATGCTGCCCATGAGGTCGCCAGCCTACTCTCGGCAAGCGTGGGCGACCTTTCAAGATCATTATTGAGGCAGGCCGACCAGCTTGAAGTGAGTGCGCGCGACACGCTGGCGGCGCTGGCGGA
This sequence comes from Sphingobium sp. TomTYG75, assembly GCF_054771635.1. NCBI lineage: Bacteria > Pseudomonadati > Pseudomonadota > Alphaproteobacteria > Sphingomonadales > Sphingobiaceae > Sphingobium > Sphingobium sp. TomTYG75. The sequence goes on from NZ_BSRE01000001.1 coordinate 655,127, forward strand.
ACAACTCGCCGGAACGGCTTTTGTGCGGGATCGCAGCCGTACGTCGGCACAGGCCGTGCATGAGATAGAGGCCCATGTGCAGGATTTGAGTGTTGCAATAGGCCAAATCCATACGCAATCAATCGCCACGCGCAGGAATATGAGCAAGACGGAGATTGAGGCGCGGGCAGTGCTGGGGGCTCACGACAAGTTGCAGCGGGAGATCGAAGCGATCGACCTTGCCACCAGAGCCATCCGGCAAATTGCGAGCCAGACCAACATGCTGGCTCTGAATGCGACCTTGGAGGCCGCGCGCAGCGGCGAGAGGGGAGCGGGATTCGCAGTCGTCGCCGGCGAGATCAAGATCCTGGCGACGAAGGCCGGAGCCATGGCAGGACAGATCGAACAGCGCACGGAGGCGGTAAACGCCTCTGCTTCATCGATCGCATCGCTGCTCAACCTGCTGAACATAGTCGTCCGTGAATTGGAACGCAGCGTGTCGGAAGTATCCTCGGCTGCCGAGAAGCACCATGAGGGTGCCCGAACGATCCTGGCAAGCAGCCAGAGCGTCGGAGGTGATGCGGAAGCCGTGCATAACGCCATCAGCTCCATTGCCGCAGGTCTTGGTGCCGTGAAGGCTAATGCCGAGCACACGCTCAATGTCGGAGCAGCTGTCCGGGTTAGCGCTAGCGAGCTAAGGCAGCAGTTCGATCAGGTAATTGCCCGCCTCCGCGCGGCGTGAAATTGCCGCCCGGCCTTAGCCGCTTACGCCATTCTGCTGCCGTTTCCGATTTGCTTTTCCCACTGGGGGGGGACTGTTTTCCGGTTTGTCCATGCGCCGCCACGACCCCAGTGGGTCCGGCGATTCCCATTGCTGACGTATCAAACCAATCTAGGTCGGCCGTCGGCTCCGCCTTCACATGAGAGCGGATCTGCAGATCACACAGCGACGCTGTCGACTTGGCTGATGAGTCGCAAGAAGGCCACCTCATCTTCGTCGTGGGGCGTTCCATCCGCATCGAAAATGTCGTGAAACCACCGGTCCTTGAGGCCTTCAAGATTGGGATTCTCCCATTTGTCCCATGGCAAGTGCGTCTGCGTCTTGCCCCGGACGAGACCCCAGCAGAATGTCCCGACCTCATGTTCCTTGGCCACGGGCAGTATTGTTTGAAACGTGCTGCCTGCGGGTCGCGCCATATATTCGGTGCATAGCAGAGGTCTTCCCATCGCCTTCAACCATTTCACGCGCTGCGCAAAATCGTCGGCGATGCCGTAATTATGGAAGGAGATCACATCCGAACTCCCCGTTTGGGCGCGCTGGATGGGGCTGAGCAGATCGGGCGCGGACCAGTCGCCAAGCCAGATGCCGCTAGTGAGCGGTTGGACAGGTTTCATCTCGCGCGACCACGCGAATGCGGCCAACAGCAAGGGCACCACCAGGTCGGCCTTCGCCTTGAGCGCCGCCGGATCGCACAGGGCAACTTCGGGACCATTGTCCGGCTCATTCCAGATGTCCCAGGCAATGACGCGGGGGTCGTGAGCAAAACGGCCGACAACGCCACGGACATAATCTTCGAGCCGGTGATGTTCGTCTATATTTTGGAGCGCGGTGATTCCGGGCGACTGGACCCAACCACTGTTGTGCACGCCTTCGCGTGGATGGGGCTGAGGCCCAAGCTCAGGTTCAGGGTGCCAGCAAGAATCGAAAAGCACCAGCATGGTGCGAATCCCGTGCCGATCCGCGACTGCGAGAAAGGCGTCGATCCGCTTCAGGAAACCCTGAGGATCCTCAATCCAAAGGAGATCGTGAAGATAGACGCGAACCGCATTCATGCCCACCGATGCGGCGAGGGCCAATTCCCGATCGATCATGGGCAGATCGAAGGTGCCCGCCTGCCACATCTCCAGTTGATTGATCGCATTGGACGGAGTGAAATTACACCCGACCAACCAAGGCTGAGCCTTGAACCACGCATGCGCCGCTTCCGGCGACCAACGTTCTACCGTATCCGACCCGCTCACCGATTCTCGTCCTTTCCCCGACCCGCCGCGGTCCCTTAAGGATGAGATTAATATAGAGCAAGTCAGTTAACATGATGTGACCGACGTATTCATTGGTGATCCATCCATGATCCCAATATTCATTACGGATTCGTTCTCTTTCGACTTCGCAACAACTACGAAAATATGCGGATCATATAGATTGTTTTGAACAGGAAATAAGATGGGATCTGTATAACCGAGTGCCGATCACGAAATAACGAAATCCAATTGCCGGTGGTGATGCGACGCGAAATGATCCAGAGCACACTCCAGCGCAGGCAAGTCCGCTCCACGGCTGCTCGCCAACGCGCCATTTCTCGGCCGCTCGGCCCGCCAGCGGAAGGAGGCATGGGGAATGCCGTGCACAAGGTCGAAATCATATCCACAACTGCCCGCGACACGCCGCGCAAAATCGGCCCAGGAAAGGGATTCCCCGTTGGTGAGATGCCAGCAGCCGCTTTCCCCATCGATCAACAGGTCAAGTACCGTCGACACCAAATGCGGCACGTAAGTGGGGGTAATAAGCAGGTCGTCCGCTGCCTGAAACACCTCGCCCCGCGCAAGCGACCTCACGACTGCTGCGGCGAAATTGAAGCTGTCGTCCGGGGAGAAGAAGGCCGCCGTGCGGATCACCAGATGCTGGCCCGACAAATCTGCAAGTCCCGCCTCCATCTGCGCCTTGCTATGGCCGTAGCTATTACGCGGGGATGGATCATCGGTTTCCACATAGGATGATCCCTTGCCGCCATCGAACACCAGATCGCTGGAGAAGGAAACGGACGGCAGCCCCCGGCGCTCGCACGCCTGTGCCAAGGCGATCGCGCCATGGGCATTTGCCATCAGGCAGTCATCCTGCTGGCCCTCGGCTTCATCGACCCGGACCCAACCTGCGGCGTTAATCACCGCCCACGGGTGAACACGATCGATGGCGGCATCGATGCTGGTCCGATCGGCAAGGTCGAGGTCGCCACGCGACGTGAGCACAAAGGGAATATTGCGCAGCGTGCAGGCGCGCCCCATTGCCTGACCCAGCGTGCCTGTCGCGCCACATATCAGCAGCGGTCGAGCCGGGAAGCGCAAGCGTGCCCCTGCCAGATGCTCGGCCATGGGCGCAGGACGCGCGACCGTCGGGTGCGCCATCCTGACCGGGCGTTGCCACCATCCGGCACCAGCCGCCAGAGGCGGACGCACGCCATGGCCCGCCAACGCCTTCAGCAGAGACGCGAGTGCGGTCGGCCTCGGATGGCCGCTGCTAACATCCCATGCGCCCGGCTCGTAAAAGCCCGGCCGTGTCAGCAACGTATTCCACCCCTTGCTTCCCAGCAGCGACCAAATCGTCACGGCTTCGACACGAAGGCCCTCCCCGTCGAGGCGCAGCGCCGTGTCCCACGCCTGTGCCGCCCAGCGCAACTGCTCCTCCCGGGTTGAACCATTATGCACCTCCGTCAGCGCGAGCGGCACGCCGTACCGCTCCCACGCCTCGCGCATCGCCCCTTCCATACCCTGTGGCGAGGGCGCAAGCACCCTGACTGCCTCGACATCAGCGTAAACCTGCTGTTCGCTCCCGCCGTGATTATGCCGTGGATAACGATGTAGTCGGTGATCGAGGAAGCGGTCGCTCGTCAGATAATGGTTGATGCCGATCACATCAGGTGGACAGGGATCATCCGCTATCGCAAGCAACCGACTTTCAAAACCAAAGCCGCACAACCGGTCCCAAAAAGGATGGTCGCGCGTCATCCGCCCGCAGAGAAGGTCCCATCCAGCCCATCGGCGCAGATTGTCGAACCCTGCCTGCGTCCGCAGCGAGGCGGTCGCATAGGTCCGGCCCAGATCGTCGGTCTGGATCAACCGGGCGACGGGATTGACGCGCCGAATAGCCCGCATCGAAAGGCGGGTCGCATCGATCTGGTTCAGCAGGGCCAGCCAGAATGCCTGTTCAGACCGCTGGTGGGGGTACCAGTGGCCGTAAAGCGCTGAAAAACGCGCCGTGGTCAGCGGTTCGTTGACGGGGGTCCAATCGGTGATCCAGGGGTAGCGTTCTGCCGCACCCCGGGCGTGGCGGGCCAGCCCATCAGCAAAGTCCTCGTCCAGTAGGCTGGTGTAGCGTGGGCCGCTGCCGTGGTGGATGAGGCCAGCAATGACCGCAATGTCCAGTTGGCGCAGGCGCCCGAGCCGCTCGTCCGTCCAGCGCCAGTCGCATTGTTCAGGACTATCGGGGCTAACCCTTTCCCATAAAACGGGATAGCGGATCGCACGGATACCCGACAGCGCAATCGTGTCGAGGTCCTCGATCCGGTCATGGTGCCCGCTGGCGCAGATTTGATCGCCATAGCGGTCTTGCACACGGTTCACCGTGCACTCCAGACCGCCCCAAAGCTGCGGGCGCGTTGGCATCCTGTATCCTTTCTCGCTTGTCAGAAACTCAACGTTGCTCAAGGGGATTATTTCGCAAGCAGAATCCTATGCAAGTCCAAGGCATATAATTGCGACATGACGCCAACCTGTATCAGCTGACGCACTGGAACAAGTGCCAGCAACCGACGGTTTGCAAACCGTTCGTCCCCGAGAAAGGTTTCCGCACATGGTCCAGGTCCGTTCGCCCGACATTTCGCAACCTGGATTAAACTCCAACGCCGTCGCCCATACTCTCATCTGCTTTAGTCATCTTCGCTGGAACTTTGTGTTTCAAAGACCCCAGCATTTGATGAGCCGCTTTGCCAAACAGGGCCGGGTCATCTTTTGGGAAGAGCCATGCTTCTCCGCAGAGATTAAAGCGGCTGACCTGAGGTTCGAGACATGCGCTTTCACAGGTGTCAGTGTGGTGACACCGCAGTTGCCCGAGAGCGCGCGCGGGCAAGATTGTGAGATACTCAAACAGTTGCTCGACCTCTATTTGGCGGGCGAGAGCGGCCCCTATATCCGCTGGTATTATACGCCCATGATGCTGCCCTTTTCGGAGCATGTCGCGGCCGATTGCATCGTATACGACTGCATGGACGAGCTTGCCAATTTCAGGGGCGCCCCGCCCGAACTGCTGCCGCTCGAGCAGCGGCTTCTATCGTGCGCCGATCTGGTGTTCACTGGCGGATATAGCCTCTACGAGGCGAAGAAGGACAAGCACGCCCATGTCGTCCCCTTTCCCTCAAGCGTGGATATCCACCATTTCGCTGCGGCACGTTCTGCTGCGAAGACCAAGGGAGATCCGGCCAGCCGCCCCTGCCTTGGCTTTTACGGCGTTGTTGACGAGCGGATGGATCTCGACCTGCTCGCCCGCCTCGCCGACGCGCGGCCCGGCTGGGACGTGGAGATCATCGGCCCGGTCGTAAAGATCAGCAGCGACGATCTGCCCAGACGACCCAATCTCCATTTTCTGGGCGGGCGGTCCTACGAAGACCTGCCCACCTGCATCGCGGGATGGGATGTGGCGCTAATGCCCTTCGCCCTCAATGATGCGACACGGTTCATCAGCCCCACCAAGACCCCCGAATATCTGGCGGCGGGGAAGCCCGTCGTTTCGACCCCTATTACCGACGTCGTGCGGCATTATGGCGAGATGGAAGCCGTGTGGATCGCGGACGGCGCCGAAGCCTTCGTCACTGCCTGCGAAGAGGCACTGGCGCTGCCGCGTCCAGGCGGCCACTGGCTGTCGCAGGCGGACCAGTTGCTGGCGGGCATGTCCTGGGACAAGAGCTTTCAGCAGATGAACACGTTGATTGCCGACGCGGTGTCGCAGAGCGTCCATGCCCATCCGATCGTATCGCCAACTAGCTGGAACAGCGACCGGCCCCGGCATTATGACGTGATGGTGGTCGGAGCTGGCTTTGCTGGCGCGATCATGGCCGAGCGGCTGGCGGCCGATGGCGGCAAGAAAGTGCTGGTGGTCGATCGACGCCACCATGTCGGGGGCAACGCCTATGATGAACTCGACGAAGCGGGGGTGCTGATCCACCGTTACGGTCCGCATATCTTCCACACCAATGCAGCGGAGATTTTCACCTACCTCTCGCGCTTTACCAAATGGCGGCCTTATGAGCATCGGGTGCTTGCGGCGGTCGACGATATGCTGGTGCCAATGCCGATAAACCGGACGACGCTCAACTTGCTCTATGGGTTGAGCCTTCAAACCGAAGAGGACGCCGCGGCCTTCCTCGCCGCGCAGGCCGAGCCGGTGGCAATCGTGCGCACATCGGAAGACGTCGTGGTCTCCGCCGTGGGTCGAGAATTGTATGAAAAATTCTTCCAAGGCTATACGCGCAAGCAATGGGGTCTTGACCCATCCGAACTCGACAAGGCTGTAACATCACGGGTGCCAACGCGCACCAATGTCGATGATCGCTACTTTACAGACAAATTCCAGGCGATGCCGTTGGAAGGCTATACGCGTATGTTTGAGCGGATGCTCGATCATCCCAACATCGAGGTGCTCCTGGGGGTCGACTATTGCGAGGCTGGCGATGCCTATCCGCACGATCACCTGGTGTTCACCGGCCCGATCGACGAATATTTCGGCTATCGCTTCGGCAAATTGCCTTATCGGTCGCTGCGGTTCCAGCATGAACAGCACAGCGTCGAACAGTTCCAGCCGGTCGCCGTGGTCAACTATCCCTCACCCGATGTGCCCTATACGCGCATTACCGAATATAAGCATCTGACCGGCCAGCAGGTGAATTCCACCAGCATCACCTATGAGTTTCCGACAGCAGAAGGCGATCCCTATTACCCGATCCCAAGGCCTGAAAACCAAGCCCTCTTCAAGCGTTATGAAGCGCTTTCCATGGTCCAGACGAACGTGACCTTCGTGGGTCGGCTGGCGACCTATCGCTATTATAATATGGATCAGGTGGTCGGCCAGGCCTTGGCAACGTATCGGCGCATGTCGCAGCGCAAGGCTCGCGCCTCTGTGGCCCCGACGAACGTGACCCACGCTTCTTCGGGAGTCCCATAAAGCGCGCCTGCCATCATCGCCGCGCTTGATATATCCGGCCGTCCGCGCCCGTATCGGGCGTAAACAGGAACCTCGCTTCGTCGAGTTAAGAAAGCTCACTAGGATGATCCTCGGAACCTTTGTCCCGACGGCGAACCGGCACAGCAACTTTGGCACGTGCGCCAAGTGATTATAAGTACTTAAAAAATCCTGACGCCCGCCGACTCAACAGGGGAGCGCCGATCAATCACGGATCCCAAGGCGTCGGCCCAGCGTTGTCGCATCACATGTTCGAGCGGGAGAAGGCTCATCGCCACTTTCATGTTCGCCACGGGCGTCGAGAACAGCGTGCCTACGATCGACAACGGCAGAACGCGGGTCGATGAAATGGAAAGTTGCGGCCATTATGCCCGCTGGCGAGAGGATTTCGCACTCGTTCAAGAGATGGGCATCTCCTATCTGCGTTATGGTCCGCCCGTCCACAAGACCTGGCTGGGTCCAGGACATTATGACTGGGAATTTGCGGACCAGAGCTTTTCGGAACTGAAGCGCCTCAATCTCGTCCCCATCGTCGATCTTTGTCATTTTGGAGTCTCTGACTGGATCGGAAATTTCCAGAATCCTGACTTCCCCGAGCAGTTCGGCATTTATGCCCGCGCCTTTGCGGAGCGCTTCCCTTGGGTACAACTATATACGCCGGTCAACGAGATGTTCATCTGCGCCACTTTCTCGGCGCGTTATGGCTGGTGGAACGAGCAGCTCGCCAGTGATCAGGCATTCGTCAATGCACTGAAAAATATTGTTCGCGCCAACGTTCTGGCCATGCGTCGAATATTGGAAGTGCGGCCCGACGCCATCTTCATCCAAAGTGAATCTTCCGAATATTATCATGCCGAAGCTCCGGGTGCGATCCGGGGTGCCGAGCTGATGAATTCGCAGCGCTTTCTCTCGCTGGACCTCAACTACGGGCGTCGCGTCGATTCCGAGATGTACGAATATCTCATGGATAACGGGATGACGCGCGAGGAATATCATTTCTTCCTCGACAATCGCTTGAAACAGCACTGCATCATGGGGAATGACTATTACATCACCAACGAGCATCGCGTCGCGCTGGACGGAATGACCCGGCCTTCTGGCGAAATTTTTGGCTACAGCGAGATCACCCGCCAATACCATCAGCGTTACCGCTTGCCGGTGATGCACACGGAAACCAACCTGTCACAAGGTCCGCTGGGCACCGAAGCGGTCGATTGGCTCTGGAAGCAATGGGCCAACGTCCTCCGGGTGCGAAATGATGGCGTACCTATCGTCGGTTTCACCTGGTATTCCTTGACGGATCAGGTCGACTGGGACAGCGCGCTGCGCGTCAAGAACGGGAACGTCAATCCGCTCGGCCTCTATGATCTCGACCGCAAGATCCGTCCGGTGGGCGAAGCCTATAAGCGCTTGATCCAGCAATGGCGCGACGTCCTTCCGACCCAAAGCCTGTGCCTTACGGTGCCGGTCGTGCTGCCGAGCGACGTCAATCGTGGCTTCGCCATGGAGCAGCGGGAGCGGGCAAAGCGGATGATCAAGGCACCCGCGACAGGCCCGGCTGTGCAGGAGGAAGCATGATGAAGCAACGCTTCGAGGATAAGGTGGCGATCGTCACAGGCGCGGCGGGCGGGATCGGCGCTGCGATCGCCGCAAGACTGTATGCCGAGGGGGCGGCTGTCCTCATTGCCGATCTCAAGCAAGACCAAGCCCAGGCGGCTGCGGCCGGCCTTGGCGCCAAGGCGATGGGCTTTGGCTGCGACGTCGGATCAGAGGAACAGGTCGAAGCCTGCGTGAAGGCGGCAATGGACCATTTCGGCAGGGTGGACATTATCGTCAACAATGCCGGTCTCATGTCGTTCAAGATGCTCGCCCAGTGGTCAGGCGATGACTGGCTGGACATATTGCGGGTGGATCTGTTGGGCGCCGCATTCTTTACGAAGCAGGGATTCCTCTGCTTTGGCGCCAAAGGGGGTGTAATCGTTAACATCGCCAGCGTCCATGCTATGGAAACCAGTGCGAACGTAGCACCCTATGCCGCGGCCAAGGCGGGCATGCTCTCGCTGACCCGCAGCACTGCCATTGAGGGACGCGATACAAAGATTCGCGCGAACGCTGTCTTGCCCGGTGCGATAGACACGCCGATGCTATGGAATAATCCCAATGTGCAATCGGGCGCCGAGACGATCGTTAACCGTGACGTGGGAACCCCAGAAGATATCGCTGCGGCCGTGGCATTTCTCGCTAGCGATGACGCAACATTCATCACGGGGACGACACTGGCGGTGGATGGTGGGCGGCTGGCCCGGCTTTGATAGCTCCGTCAAGTTTGATTACCGGCATAGTTGGGCTATCGCACAGCAGGTCGCGACCTGAATAACATGGGAGCATTCTCACAAGGTTGCGCGAGGCGTCTGCCAGCCGCCGCCGAGTGCGCGGAACAGGTCGATCTGGCTGGCGGCGACCAGCGCATCGGCACCGGCGAGGTCGGCTTCTGCTCCTGCCAACGTTCGCTCCGCATCCAGCACTGCCAGCGAATCCGCACGTCCTTCGCGAAGCTGTGCCCGGCTGATCCGTGCCGCGACACGCGCCTGCTCCAGTGCCGCTTGCAGCGCCCGCCGCCGTTCCAGCCTATGAGCATAGGCGGAAAGTGCTGTTTCCGTTTCCTGCAGCGCCTTCAGCACCGCGCCGTCGAAGGTCGCCAGCGCCACGCGTGTCGATGCTTCCGCCTGGGCCACCCTCGCGCGTCCAGCCTCCATGTTCGGGAAGGCCCAATTCAGCAGCGGTCCGATGACCCAGTTCAGAGGCCCCGCTCCGAACAGGTTGCTTGCCGTATTTCCCGTCGATCCGACCGATCCACCCAAGGTGATACGCGGATAAAGGTCAGCTGTCGCGACGCCGATCCGAGCGGTCTGCGCCGCAAGTCTGCGTTCCGCTTCCCGCACGTCCGGGCGCCTGGCCAACAGCGCGCGGCCATCTCCGACTGGTATGGGGCGATCCAGTCGAAGAGTGACCGCGCGCTGGCCGACCTGAGGGGGGAGGTCGGCCGGCGCTCTTCCGGTTAGGAGGGCCAGCCGGAAAAGCGCTGCATCGCGCTGGGCGCGAAGGGGGGGAATGGTCGCCTGCTGCTGGTTACGCAGCGCGGACACGCGAGCGACGTCGAGACGGCTTGTGCGCCCTGCCGCATATCGCTTGGCGGTAAGGTCCACGGTACGGTCGAGCAGCTCCAGCGTTCGCTCGGCCACGCCGATCCGCTCGGCCGCCGAAGAAGCGTCGGCATAGGCCCGTACCGTCTCGGCAACGATGCTGACTCGTACGGCATCCGCAGCAGCGGCGGCGGCGTCTGCATCCGCTCGCGACGCTCCGAGCGCACGACGTACCCGGCCGAACAGATCGACTTCATAGGCGACACTCAGCCCGGTATCGATGCGCCAATCCTCTGCTTGCTGGCCTGGTGGACGTTGGATTGCAGAGGTGCGGCCATAGGTTGGCTGAGCCGAGACGGTTGTCTGCGGCAGCATTTGCGTACGACTTTCGCGAAGGACAGTTCGCGCTCGCTCCAGATTGGCGAGTGCGACCCTCAAGTCCGTGTTGGCCGCCAAAGAGTCTCCAACCAGGCCGTCCAGTATTGGATCCTGGTAGAGCCGCCACCAGCCGTCCTGCGGCGCATCCGGTGTGGTGAGCGTCGGCGGCGCGGCTATGAAATGGCCTTGTGTACTTACCCCCGCCTGCGGGCGGACATAGTCCGGACCCGCAGCGCAGGCGGCAAGCGCCAGCGTGGCCAAGGCGATGAGCAGATATCTTGTCGTCATCATCTTTCTCATTCCGCTGCCCCAAGCACAGGCCCGCTGATATGCGGGCCCCTACGCTCCCGCCAGCGCCGCATGCGTTCCGAAAGGGCGCGGGTGACCACGTAAAAAGTTGGTGTGAACACGAGCCCGAAGAAGGTCACGCCCAACATGCCGGAGAAGACTGCTGTACCTAGCGCCTGCCGCAACTCCGCGCCGGGACCTGTAGCAATCACGAGTGGCACGACACCAAGGATGAAAGCAAAGCTGGTCATCAGGATCGGGCGCAGGCGATTTTGCGCAGCACGAACGACCGCATCTACAGCTGCCATGCCCTCTTCTTCCGCCTGCTTTGCGAACTCCACGATAAGGATCGCGTTCTTGGCGGCCAGGCCGATCAGCACGACGAGACCAATCTGCGTGAGGATATTGTTGTCCATGCCCCGCAGATTGACCCCGATCATCGCCGCCAAAAGCGTCATCGGGACGATCAGGATGATCGACAGAGGCAGCATCAGGCTTTCAAACTGTGCGGCAAGCACCAGGAAGACAAAGAGTGTTGCTGCAGCGAACACCAGGATGGCCGCATTGCCTGCCATCTTCTGGAGATAGGCGACCTCCGTCCATTCGCTCGTCACGCCGGACGGCAGCTTGACCGCCAGACGCTCCATCGCAACCATCGCCTGACCGGAGGAATGACCGGGCGCAACATCACCCTCCACATCGATGGCGGGATAAAGGTTGTAGCGAACAGCCCGGTATGGACCTGTCTTGTCGTGCAGGGTCGCGACCGCGCCGACCGGCACCATCTCGCCCGATGTGGAGCGGGTCTTGAGGAGCGCGACGTCGCCAGAATCATCCCGGAACGGCAGATCGGCCTGCGCGATCACGCGATAGGTACGGCCCAGCAGGTTGAAGTCATTGACATAGGCGGAGCCCAGATAGACCTGCATCGCTTCGAATATGCGGGCGGGCGATACGCCGATCATGTCGGCCTTGGCGCGGTCCACATCGGCAAAGATGCGGGGGGCGGAAGCCTCGAATTTCGTATGGACGAAGAAGAGATTGGGATCCTTGTTTGCTTCGGCGAGCAGGCCGCCGACAATCTTGTTTAACTGCGCATAGCCACGTCCTGAACGATCCTGGATCAGCATCTTGAAACCGCCGCCCGTACTGATGCCACGGATCAGCGGTGGTGGAATGACGAACGCCCGGCCTTCATTCACCTGCGCTGCAATCTTGCGCGCCTCCCCCATGATGAAGTGATTGGTCCAGCCATGCTTGCCGCGCTCTTCGAAGCTGTCGAAGACGAGGAAGGCCGCTGCGGCGTTCGGCGCGACGGTGCCGCTCGGCGCGTGATAGCCAGTCAGCATGACGGTGCCCTTGACGCCAGGGATCTTGCCCATCTTGGCGGCCGTTTCCCGCAGAACCTTGTCGGTCTGCGCCAGCGACGTGCCCGGCGGGGTGAATATCGCCGTCACCGCATAGCCCTGATCCTGCGCCGGAACGAAACCGGCTGGCGTGGACATGAAGACCAGCGCCGTCAGTCCGACCAACCCGACATAGATAAGGAGCATAAGTTTCTGTCGGCCCAGCATCGCGCGGGTGACGGCGGCATACCAGTGACTCAGGCGATCGAAGGCGGCGTTGAACCGCTTGCCCCCGCGATAGGCCATGCGCTTCCACCGGCCTTCAGGCTCATCCTCTTCCTTCGGACGCAGCAGGAGCGCAGCAAGCGCGGGTGACAGCGTTAGCGAAAGGATCAGCGAGATGATCGTTGCCGCCGATATGGTGACCGCGAACTGGCGGTAGAACTCCCCTGTAAGGCCGGTCAGGAACATCGTCGGCACGAACACCGCGCACAGCACCAGCACGATGGCCACCAGCGCAGTCGACACTTCGTCCATGGACCGGTGCGCTGCCTCGCGCGGGGTCATGCCATGTTCCAGATTGCGCTCGACATTCTCGACCACGACGATCGCGTCGTCGACGACGATGCCGATGGCGAGGACCAGCCCGAACAGCGACAGGTTATTGAGCGAATATCCAAGCGCCGCCAGCACCGCGAAGGTGCCGACCAGCGACACGGGGATCGCAAGCACGGGAATGACCGCCGCGCGCCAACTCTGGAGGAAGACCAAGATGACGATAACGACCAGCACCACCGCCTCGAGCAGCGTGTGCTGAACGGCGCTGACCGATTCACGAATGAAGTCGGTAGGATTGTAGATGACGCGATATTCCATGCCCGAGGGGAATTTGGCGGACATGGTCTTCAACTCAGCCAACACTGCATCGGCAGAGTCCAGGGCGTTGCTGCCCGGCCGCTGGAAGATGCCGATGCCGACGGAGGGTTGGCCGGACAGGTAGGTGTTGATGCCGTAATCCTCGGCCCCAAGCTCCACCCGTGCGACGTCGGAAAGACGGGTCAGACGACCTTCCCCATCGCTCTTGATAACGATGTTCGCGAATTGCTCGGGCGCCGTGAAGCGCCCCTGCGCTTCCAGATTCACCTCATAGGCAGGCGCGCTGCTTTCCGGCGGCTTGCCGATCGCGCCAGCGGCGACCTGCACATTCTGGGAGCGGAGCGCCTCGACGATCTCGCCCGCCGTCATGTTGCGCGCGGCCGCCCGGCCGGGATCGATCCACACGCGCATCGCATAGTCGCGGGCGCCGAAGATACGGACCTCGCCCACCCCGTCGATGCGCGCGAGCCCATCCTTCATCTGCGTCAGCGCGTAATTAGACAGATAGGCGCGGTCGAGACTGTTGTCCGGCGAGATCAGGTTGGCGACGAGAAGGAAGTCGGGAGTAGTCTTGCGCGTCACCACGCCCTGGCGCCGCACATCGTCGGGCAGGCGGGGTTCAGCGAGCGCGACGCGGTTTTGCACCAGCACTTGCGCCTCGTCGAGGTCTGTGCCCTGCTTGAAGGTGACAGTGATCGTCAGTCGACCATCGCCGGTCGACTGACTCGACATGTAGAGCATGTCATCGACACCGTTGATCTCCTGCTCCAGCGGTGCGGCCACGGTGTCAGCGATCGTTTCGGACGAAGCACCCGGATAATTTGCGCTGACCGTGACGGTCGGCGGCACGACGTCGGGATATTGCGCGACGGGCAGGCCGAAAAAGGCGAGCGCGCCGACAATCGTGATGACCACCGCAATGACGCCAGCGAAGATCGGCCGTCTGATGAAGACGTGGCTGAGACGCATGATCTCTTCCCCTTATTCCCTTTGCCGGACATGGGACGCCGTGGCGCCCGGCAGGCGCGGCGGCTTCCTTGCCGGGCTTGTTCAGTCGGCCAACGTGGCCTGAGACGCGATCGGTGCGGAAGCTGGTTCGCTGACCGATGACGGCGCTGTTTCGATACGATCGGCGACCGGTTTAACCTTCGCGCCGGGCTGGATGTACTGGGTGCCCTGGATAACTACCTGATCTGACGGCAACAGGCCCGACCGGATGACACGCAGGCCATTGGCCAAGGCACCGATCTTGACTGGCTTGGCCGTCGTGCTTCCGTCCTTGCTGACGACAAACACCAGCTTGCGCGCTTGGTCTGTCACGACTGCCGCGTCCGGGACGAGCAGCGCACGATGTGGCGCACCCGAGCCAAGCCGCATATTGCCAAACATGCCCGGCACCAGGAAGGAGTCGGGGTTGGAAACAACCGCCCTACCCCTGATCGTGCCGGACCCGCGATCGATCGCGTTGTCGGTGAAATCCACCCTTCCTTTCCAGCTGTAGCCGGTTTCATCCTGAAGCCGGATTTCGACCTGTTCGCTGGCCTGCTGCTGGCGGCGATGCTTGAGGTAGAGCGCCTCGGAGCCGTTGAAGGAGAAGTAGATCGGATCGACCGCGTTAATGGTCGTCAGCACTGTCGCTCCCGCAGCGGTGTCACCCGCCACTAAATTGCCGACATCCACCTGCCGGTCGGAAATGCGGCCTGTGATCGGCGCGCGGATATAGGCGAACTCGACATTCAGGCGACGCGCCCGCACCGACGCCTGCGCGGCGGCAAGCTGCGCCTCGGCCGACCTCACTCGGGCGCGGAGGGAGTCGACTTCCTCCGCGCTCACTGCCTCGTCAGCGATCAGGCGCGTGGCGCGCCCCAGTTCTGCTCGCGCAAGCCCAAGCGCGGTCGATGCACTCGCCACCTGTGCCTGCGTCTCCTGCAACGCGGCGGTGAACGGGCGGGGATCGATAGTGAAGAGGAGCTGGCCCTGCTTCACGACATCGCCATCCCGGAAATGAATGCCCACAAGCTGGCCGGAGACGCGAGGCCGTACCTCCACCGCCTTGCTTGCCTCGAACCGGCCAACATAGTCGTCCCAGTCAAGGACCATGCGCGAGAGCGGCGTAGCCACTGTGACGACCGGCATGGGAGGCGCGGGCGGGGCTGCGGCGCCGTTCCACCAATTCATGGCTGCCCAAATGGCGAGGACGCCCGCTGCCGGGAGCAGGAGGTAGGCGGGCTTCCAACGCCGTGCCGCTGGTACGCCCTGTTCCATTTCCGAGGCGGCTTTGACTTTGGAAAGATACATCGTCTGCCCACTTTTCTTACGGTTATGTTACTGACCGGTACGTCTCTTGCGGGTTACGTACCGATCTGTTACATACTCGTCAAGCGGTGAGGATGCGGAATTTCTGTTTATGGACCTGACGGATGGTTCCGACTGCGGCTGCGCGGAAGGAACGCTAAAGAAAACAGCAGCTTCGAGGATATTTGAGACCGCCAAGGATCTCTTTTACAGACGCGGAATCAGGGCCGTGGGTGTAGATGAGATTGTTTGTCAGGCGGGGGTCACAAAGCCTAGTCTCTATCGAGCGTATCGGTCAAAGGACGAGCTAGTAGCCGCTTGCTTGCGCGAGGATGCCGAGGCGGGCCTTGCTGGGATTTATGCCGTATTGGAAGCGGCAGGGCCGAACCCGCTCGATCGACTATACGCCCTGATCAGCCACAAATCGGAGAAGATGCGCGAAGCCGACTTTCGCGGTTGCCTGATCAGCAATGTCGCAGTCGAACTCCCCGAACCAAGCCATCCCGGCCGTTTGATCGTGGAAAGCTGCAAGTCGGAATTTCGTGCGTTGATCTGCGACCTCAGCCGCGATCTAGGTGTGGCCGAACCGGAAAAACTGGCAGATGGATTGATGCTGGTCATTGAGGGTGCGATGGCGACGCATCATGTTTTCGGCAGTCAGGGTCCGGCGCAAGCGCTGGAAGATACCTGTGCGGCGTTGATTGCTTCCCATCTGGAACGAGCTGCTGGCAAGCTACTGATCGCCACTGAGTCCGGGAGAACGCGAGCGTCCCCTATTAAGTAAACGTGTTGCCGAACCCCGTCTTGCATGCCCAGGGGTAGTCAGCGGACTTCCCCACTGCGGGTACAGCGGAGCGTTGCCAAGGCCAACAACCCTCTATCTCTGTCTCGAGGGAGAAGCTGAGGAACGTCCGGATCGCGACGATAGCAGCAAGTAGGCCTAGGCTCGTAAAGGTGAGCGGGGCAGTAACGGTTGACATGATATCCGCCCCAACCAGTAGCTCAAGTCCGAGCAATATCCCACGCCCGAGATTAGCCCGGTAGAGATCATAAGCTTGGCGCCAATCCCCTTTTACGCCGTCCCATAGAAAATAAGCGGTCGATAACAGCGTGCCGGTGACGATGATCCCGGCTCCAGCCAGCTCGACCATTTTCGCAAGGAAATCGATTGCCGCGTGTGTCTCCTCCATATCGCGTACAAGCGCGGAGGATAGGAAGCTGTTCCCGATCTGCGGACGTTCCGGATTGCAAGTAAGGAGGACATCACGTCAAACTCGCCTGTGGACGTGGGAAGCAGCCGCGTCTGGCTCACGGTCGCTATCGTAATCTTCCGGGTTGGCACCGCCCCGCCCCCTCCGAGGCGCAATCCTTGGGCTGATTCTCAGTGTTCGGATTACGCATTTGCTCGGCAGCTGTCGTGCTCATATGAGCGTGTTCGTTATCCATTGTCAGGCCAGTTTCAGACCTTCCTGGTTCATCCGCCGCGTGAGGCGGCCTGTCGCGCTATCGTCGAGCGCCTGACGCAGGCGCGGGAACAGCTCCTGCTCCTCCTGCTTCATATGCCGTTCGATGTCGGCGCGGAACTTTGCCAGCTTCTGCTGAAAGGCCGGATTATCGTCCAGAAGGTCTGACAGTTCGTAGAGATATTGCTTCACATAGCCATGCTCGCCGTTGAGCGCGTCCGCCTCTGCTTCCATGCCATGTTCGCGCATGGCGGGGTAAATGGCGTTCTCTTCCTCCAGCGCATGTTTGCCCAAAGCATGTTTGAGCTGCATCAGCATCAGCCGACGTCTGCCGCTGGCGGCATCGTCGGTTGCGGCAAGGCCGTCGAACAAAGCAAGCGCTGCCTTATGTTCGGCCGCGAGTGCCTTATCCCAGTCGCCTGCCAACATGGTCGGTGCCTGGACCATCAACTTCCGCCCGGCGAGACCGAGGAAGGCAAGGCCCGCACCGAGCAGCAGGCTTTGGGATCGTGAGGGGTAATGGGCGTGAAGCGCCATGGGTTATCTCCCGTTGACTGATGGCCGGTTAACGATGGCTTTTCGCACATGTTCCGCAGTCCGTCGCAGGAGCGGCAGAGGCATTAACCTATATTATCTACGGCTGTTTTTGCATGAGGCCGTCGTGAAAAGAGGGAACGCGGGCGCCCGCCCGCTGGTTGGCGCCATGATCACTTCAGGAGGCTCAGCATGGCCGACAACATGGCGCCGCTCCCGAGCGACGATGCGCCGCTTACCACGAGCAAAAAAGATCGCAGCGAACAGGCGAGCGACACACTGATCGAACCCACGGGCGATACGCTGGTCGGCAAGACGGTGACCATCAATCGCCCCAGGGCGGAGCTCTATGCCTTCTGGCGGGACATGGCCAATTTGCCACGGTTCATGGAGAATGTGGTGTCGGTGGTGCCGGTGGGGGAGGGGCGCACCCACTGGACGGTGAAGGCACCCGCCGGGAAGACGGTGGAATGGATCTCCGCCATCATCGAGGACAAGCCTAACGAGACGATCGCCTGGACTTCAGAACATGGTGCCGACGTTCCGAATAGCGGCCGGGTCGATTTCCGCGACGCGCCGGGCGTGCGCGGAACGTGGGTGAGCGTGACGATCCTTTATGATCCCCCGGCTGGGATCATCGGCAGGGCAGTTGCCAAAATGTTTCAGCGAGAACCGGCGATTCAGGCGCGGCGCGATTTACGTCGGTTCAAGCAGCTCATGGAGACGGGCGAGATCGCGACTTCGGCGCGCACCCGCGAGGCGTTTGAGGAGGAGGAGGTCTGATGCGGGCGCTGACATGGCATGGCAAGCATGATGTTCGGGTGGAGACAGTGGATGATCCGGAGATCATAAATCCTCGTGATGCGATCATCCGGATAACATCCACGGCAATTTGCGGCTCTGACCTCCATCTTTATGATGGATACATACCGACGATGAAGTCGGGCGATATATTGGGCCATGAATTCATGGGAGAGGTGGTCGAGACGGGACCGAAATCGACATTGCAGAAGGGGCAGCGCGTTGTCGTTCCCTTCACCATTGCATGCGGCGGATGCTTTCATTGCAGCAAGCATCAATATTCCGCTTGCGACAACAGCCTGCCCGCCGACAATCAGGACATCGCTCAGGCCATTTACGGCCAGCCCATGTCAGGTCTGTTTGGATATAGCCACATGACCGGCGGCTATGCCGGGGGTCAGGCTGAATATGTCCGCGTGCCGTTTTCCGACGTCGGCCCGATCGTCATTCCCGATGGGGTGGAAGACGACAAGGTTCTTTTCCTTTCGGACATCCTTCCGACTGGATGGATGGCGGCCGAGAATGCCGCGATTGAACCGGGAGATACTGTCGCTGTCTGGGGTTGCGGGCCGGTTGGGCTGTTCGCCGTGCAGTCCGCCTTCCTGGTGGGGGCGGAGCGGGTGATCGCCATTGACCATTTCCCTCGAAGACTGGAACTCGCGGCGCGTTTCGGCGCGCAGACGATTAATTACGAGCAGACCAAGACCTATGACGCGCTGATGGAGATGACCGGCGGCATCGGCCCCGACGCGTGCATCGATGCGGTGGGGCTGGAGGCGCATGGCTTCTTTGCCGACAATGTGTGGGACCAGATCAAGATATCGACCTTCCTCGGCACGGATCGCACCCATAGCATCCGCCAGGCCATTCTCGCCTGCCGCAAGGGTGGGCGCGTGTCGATGCCCGCCGTTTATGGCGGCTTCGTCGATAAATTTCCGCTGGGCGCCTTCATGGAGAAGGGTCTGACGCTCAAGACCGGGCAGACCCATGTTCAGCATTATATGCCCGCCCTGCTCAATGCGATCATGGAGGACAAGATCGACACGACTTTCCTCATCAGCCACCGCCTGCCGCTGGAAGAAGCGGCGGAGGGATATCGCATGTTCCACGATCATCAGAATGAAGTGACCAAGGTCGTGCTGAAACCGGGCATGGCGGCCAGCCAGAAAGAGGAGAACCGCGATGGGAGCCACTAAATTCGCCATCGTCACCGGCGCCTCGACAGGTATCGGGTTCGAACTGGCCCATTTGGCCGCGCAGAATGGCTATGACCTGCTGGTCGTGGCGGACGAGCCGCTGATAGAAGCGTCGGCCACCGATTTCCGTCGCCATGGCGTGGAAGTGGAAGCGGTGGAGGCTGATCTCGCGACGATACAGGGCGTCGAGACACTGATCGACGCGGCGAAGGGGCGCAAGGTGGATTTGCTCTGCGCCAATGCTCGACGGGGCTTGGGTCACGGCTTTCTGGAGCAGGAGGTCGCAGACTGGCGGCGGGTGATCGACACCAACGTCACCGGCACCCTTTATCTGCTACAAAAGGTCGTCCAGCCGATGGTGGCCCGCAATGAGGGCAAGGTGCTGATTACCGGCTCGATCGCTGGCTTCATGCCCGGCTCCTTCCAGGCGGTCTATAATGGCACCAAGGCGTTTATCGACAGCTTTGCCGATGCATTGCGCAATGAGATAAAGGATGCCGAGGGTGTCACAATCACCACTCTGATGCCGGGCGCGACGGAAACGGAATTTTTTGACCGGGCGGACATGTTGGATACCAAGGTGGGGTCCGACGAAAAGGATGATCCCGCCAAGGTCGCCAAGGATGGCTGGGACGCGCTCATGGCGGGCAAGGCGCATATCGTATCGGGCTGGAAGAACAAGCTTCAGGCCGCCGCAGCGCATGTCACGCCTGCCTCCATCCTAGCTGAGCAGCATCGCAAGATGGCCGAGCCCGGCACAGCAGAGGAGAATGACGATGAGTGAACGCGAAGGACAGCATAAGCCGGACAATGCCGAAACGCCGCGCGGTCCGATGGGTGACACGCTGCCGGGGCGGGAGAAGGAAGACCCCCGGACGGGCGGTGGCCAGCGGCAGGAGGCGGTCGAGGATCGCCCTAATGTCGGCACGGTGAAGCCGGAGGATTATCCGGAAAAGGATCGGCGGGATTCCCGTCCTTGAAAACCACAACGAGGTGAACCATGGGATGGGAGCCGTTCAGTCCAGATCCGGTTAACGGCTTTCGGGGCGACGACCTTCCGGCCTATGTCGCTAACGGCCTGGTGGGTCTTCGCGTGCGCGAGATTCCGATGCTGCCCGGTTCCGCCATCGTCAACGGCGTGGTGGGTTTGCATGTCGAGGAGCCGGTCGAGGCTGCCATCCCTATCCCTTATCCGCTTGCCGCCGACATGGGCGTCGGGGAGACTTGGCTGACCGAACAGCCCTGGCTCATCAGCGACGCGACACAGCGATATGATTTCGCCGCCGGGGAGCTATTCAGCGGATTTACGTTTCACGTGGGCGAAGTTGCGCTCCGCGTCGAGGTTCTGACCTTTGCCAGCCGCAGTGACCCGGCGTTGGTGCTGCAGCGCACCGAATTGAAGGCCGATAGTCCTTGCACGGTCCGGCTTCGCGCGGGGATTGCGACGGCGGGTGCGCGTGGGCGAGCGGACGAGCGGAAAGTCGAAGGGCCAGCAGCTTCGGGTGATGGCGCGATGCTTTGGGTGCCGGAGGGTGCGTTCAACTGCTGCGGCATCGCTTTTCATAGCGAATGCCGCGAAGCTAAGGATGAGCCCTGCTTTCGGGAGAAGCACGGCTCGGGATCGCTGACGGCCGAATATTCGGTCGAGTTGAGGCGTGGTAGAACGGTGCGGCTGGAGCAGATCACCGCCCTCGTTCCCTCCCTTGTCCATCATCGCCCCATGGACGAGGCCGTTCGCCGGCTTGCCAAGGGCACGGAGCTGGGTTTCGACCAGTTGCGCGACCTCAATCGGGAAAGCTGGCGGCAGTTGTGGCAAAGCCGGATAGTGGTCGATGGCGCGAGCGCGGATCATCAACGTCTGATCGACGCGGGCTTCTTCTATCTCAACAGCTCCGCGCACAGGTCATCGCCCGCCGCGACTTCGATGTTCGGGCTCGCAAGCTGGCCCAATTATAATTATTATTTTGGGCATGTGATGTGGGACATCGACGCCTTCTGCGTTCCGCCCCTTTTACTCGTCCAGCCCACGGCGGCGCGCAGCCTGCTCGGCTTTCGCGCCCGGCATATTGGTGCTGCGCGCATGTATGCGATGCTCGATAACAAGGATGGACTGTGTTTCCCGTGGGAGGCGGCACCGCGTTCGGGCGAGGAAGCGACGCCCGGTCGCGGATCGGGCGCGGCACATGCGGCCCATGTCTCACTGCATGTCGCGCGCGCCTTCGCGCTCCAAGCCGAGGCGGAGCGCGATATGCGCTATCTGCGCGCTACAGGCTGGCCTATATTATCAGGCGTGGCCGACTGGCTGGCGTCCCGCCTAACGCAGACGACGCGCGGTTTTGAACTGCTGCGGGCGACAGGACCTGCCGAAGTGCCCGAACCGCCGGATAATGACAGCTTCACGCTGATGACGGTCTATGATCTGCTGCGCCGGACGATCCGCATCGGCCTGTCGATCGGGGCGGAGATACCTTCCAATTGGCGCAACATAGCCGACAATCTCCATTTGCCGGTTCGCGGTGACGGCATCATCGCCTCGCATGAGGAGTTCCGCATCAGCGAGCCCAAGGGGGCGACCCCCTCCCCGCTCGCCGGCCTATTCCCGATGGACTATCCAGCGACCGCCCGACAAGAACAGGCGACGCTCGACCTTTTTCTGTCGCACTGGCCGGACTATGTGGGGTCGCCGATGCTGCCTGCCTTTTATCCCGTCTGGGCAGCGATGCGAGGGGACCGGGCACTGGCGCTCAAGCTGTTTGAAGAGGGCTATGCCGCCTATGACAAGGGGCGGTTTCACCAGTGCCTGGAATATCGCGAGGATCATCCGGATTCCAAGGTGCCTGCCGGCCCCTTCATGGCGAATATTGGCGGGATGCTGATGACCATGCTGCTGGGCCTGCCGGGGATCGAAATTTCAGATGCCGATCCGTCGGACTGGGGACGGCGGCCAGTGATCCTGCCGGCCGGGTGGAAAAGCATCATCGTGGATCGGCTGTGGGTCAGAGGGGCGCCGATGCGGATGGAAGCGATTCACGGCGCGGAGCGCGCGCGACTTTTCAAGGCATGAAGGACTTTGTCAAGTTGGGCTTCGACGGACCCGACCTGCCGCGCTCAACTGTCCGGTTGATACGTCGGTAAGAGTCGGCATCGGCAACGGCCACATGATTTCGCGGGTTTTGATAATGTGCCACTTCGGCGCGAGAGAGGATCCTCAAATGGCAAATCAGAACCAAGACAATCAAATGGGTAACCAGCGAGGCGGACAGACCCAGAATCCCTGCCAGCAGAATCAGCAGGACGACCAACGGCGCCAGCAGGGCGGCCCGGATCAGCAGGAACGCCGCGATGATCGTTCGGGCGGTCAGCAGCGGTAATCCGCCGATTATGCTATCGAGGGCCGCCATCATTGGCGGCCCTTTCTAATTTACGGCCAATGATAGTATCATTCTTTGCCCGGACCTCCGCTTCCGTTGGCTGGAGCTGGGGAGTTGCTAAATACCTGACGGTCCCGCCCGGCGCGACCGCTAAGCCCTTCAGATCTGGGCAGTTCGCTTTTTTAAGCGGCGACCCGGATCGGGCTATATTCAACCTTGCCGTTGGCAGCAAACTTCGCCGCTGTTACCTAGTGGTGATCAAAAGCAGCGACATCGCTGTGGCCGAAAGATTGCGTCATCCAGCAGGGATTCGTATCATGTGTCATACCATGCATTGCTGTCGTTCTGACTGGCGGCTGGAATGGCGATCAGTCAACGGCATGAGCTATCGGCCGCTATATCGCCAGGATAGGAAATGGCAGCAGCCCACCGGTAAACATTTTTTAATATCTGTCGATTAATCCAGATTAGGCAAAATCTGGGCTTGCTGCCCCTCCCTTAATCATCTGTTTCAGAATTTCCGTTACCGCATCCCCCGAAAGGGATGAGCATGCCGCGCACTGGTCACAGGATGCAGGGAGGAAACGGACGGCCATTATGGCTGCTGACAGCGGTATCCGTGACCGTGTTACTTGGCATGCTGATCTTTCCGACGGCTACTTTGCTGTACCTAACGATCTTTATTGGTGCGGCATCCCTGCACATCGCCGCCGAGACATTCTGGCTCGTTCGCCTCCGTAAAGCACTGCGCGCCGGGACCGCCTATCCGCTTTCCCGCGCCATTCACGCAGAAGTCCTCAACCTCATCGAAGCAAACCGTTCGATCGCTCCGCGCCAGGTGCAACGTCACGGCGTTTCGGGGCTTCCCACCCGGGAAAAGTTGATTCACGTGATCAGCCAGGGTCCAGGCGTTCTCGGCATGATCGAATTTACGGATTTTGACCGGCTGAGCGCTATCGATCCTGAAAAGGCGGACCGGGTTCTTGTCGAAATCGCCAAGCGGATAAGCCGCATGGCCGGCGCAGGGCGCATGGCGGCTCATGTCGATCGAGCCCACTTCGCGCTTTGGTTCGCAAGCGCCAGCGAGGAGGACGCTACCACCGCTCTGCAAGCCATCACTTACGCGCTTCAGGATCGCATTCTCATTGACGGCGAAGAGCTGTTGCCTGTGGTCCGTATGGGCCATATGGCCTGCGATCCCAGCCTGGCCCCGGCGGCAAAGCTGGTTTCCCGCGCCTTTTCCCTTTTGGCCAGCCGCCACAGCAATATGCTTGGCTCGATCGAAGCAGCGTCGAAGGCTATAAGTTGCGACTTCGCACTGGAACAGGATCTGCGCCGCGCCATCACCGGGGGCGAATTCGAATTGTGGTTCCAGCCCTTCCTTGACGCAAGGACGCAATCGGTCTGCGGCGCCGAAGCCCTGATCCGTTGGCGGCACCCCGTTCGCGGACTGGTCGCACCGGCGGAGTTCATCCCCCTGGCTGAAGCTGCCGGATTGGCGGGGGAGCTTGGCACCTGGGTTCTCGACGCTGCTTGCCGCGCGGCGCGCAACTGGTCGGCAACCGGTCTACCGGACGTCAAGGTCGCCGTCAATGTCTCGGGTCAGCAGCTGGAACGGGACGGCTTTGACAGCCTGGTCGAACGGACGCTTGGCCGCCACGGCCTACCAGCCCGTCTGCTGGAACTGGAACTGACCGAAACCATCGCCATGGCCGATTCCCGCACGGCCGCGCAGTTGTTCGAGCGCATTCGCGCATTTGGAATAACGATCTCCATCGATGATTTCGGCACCGGCTTTTCCAGCCTCAGCCATCTGAAAAAGCTGTCCTTCGACAAGCTTAAGATAGACCGGGAATTTGTGACCGGCATCGACAGCCGCCGCGACTGTCAGGCGATTTGTCAATCAATCATCGCACTGGGCCGCGGCCTGGGCATCAGCGTCTTGGCCGAAGGGGTGGAACGGACGGAGGAGATGCTTTGGCTGCGCCGTCACGGCTGCAACCTCTTCCAGGGCTTTCACTTCGCCCGCCCGCTGCCTGAAACCGATTTCCTCGCCTTCGCCCGCGACCGGCAGAGGATCGCCAGTCTGTTCAGCACAAACGCCCCGCCCCTACACCCAAAAAAGATCACGCACGCAAGGACCGCCTGATGAGGATGAACGCGCCAAACCTGTTGCTCGCCATTGTGGCGCTAGGCCTGGCGGGCTGCGCCTCAAAGCCCGGTGGGCAGGCGGTGCGCCCTACCATGGTGCAGCAGGTTAGCAATGCCCAGGAACTAGGCGATGTCGTATCCCTGCTCGACCAGGGGGAGGAAAAAGCCGCGCGCAAGAAGCTCTCCGCAATGCTGAAACGCGATCCTGCCGACACTTCCTCACGCAAGCTGCTGGAGAGCATCACCGCCGATGCGGTCGCGACATTGGGCGGCACCGCCTTCGTCTATCGGGTTGAACCCGGCGACACCATGCAGGATATCGCCCAGCGTTTCCTCGGCGACAGGATGAAATTCTATCTGTTGGCACGCTATAATAAGCTCGCCGTCCCCGCTGCGCTCAAGCCGGGTCAGACCGTCCGAGTGCCAGGGCTCCGGCCAAAGGATGCGCCCCCGGCACCGTCCCGGCCTCGACCTGAACCAACTCCCGCCCCTGCCCCTTCCACCAAGCCCGCGCCATCCGCCACAGGGGCCGTTCCACCGCCTGCGCCGCGCACGGCCGATCCTCGCCGCGCTGCCCAGTTGCGCTCAGCTGGCCTTACGGCTCTCAACAAGGGGCAGATCGGCAACGCGGTAAGGCTGCTCGGTCAAGCCCTCCGCCTGGATCCCGGCAATGCGCTGATCGAGCGCGATCTGGACCGCGCGCGGCGGCTTCAGGCAACAGTGACGGCCCGGCGATGACCAATAGCATTTCGACAATGGCCTTTTGGCATTTCACAGCCTCAACATTGGATTTGGCCGCATGATCTGGGTTGGACGTTACAGGATTGATGAGCTGATTGGCGAAGGCGCGATGGCGCACGTTCACCGCGCTCATGACCCAAGCATAGACCGGCCGATTGCAGTCAAACTGCTGAAGCCGGAATTCCGCTCCGACAGTGAGATTACGCGGCGTTTCCTGAGTGAATCCCGGGCGGCCGGCATGCTCAGCCACGCCAATATCGTTACCATTTACGATGTAGGTGAGGCCGACGGCACGCCCTATATTGCGATGGAATATGTTGATGGCTGCCCGCTGGACGAACTGCTCGCCGCGCAAGGCCGGATGACGGCGGACAAGGTCACCATGCTCGGCGCGCAAATCGCCCACGCGTTGGCCTATGCCCATGCGCAAGGTGTCGTCCACCGTGATATTAAACCCTCCAACATCCTGATCTGCGACAGTGGCAAGACCGCCAAGCTGCTCGATTTTGGCATCGCCAGGATCGACGGTCGCGACGTGGCGTCCCCGCAGAGGCAGGCGGCCCGCACTCAGGTCGGCGCCGTCCTCGGCACGCCCCGCTACATGAGCCCGGAGCAGGCGCTTGGCATACCGGTCGATGCGCGATCGGACCTTTTTTCACTGGGCGTCGTCCTCTATGAAATGGTGACGGGCAAGGTCGCCTTCACCGGCGCGGGCCTCGCCACGCTCGCCATCCAGATCGCACAGGAGCAGCCGCTCGAAATCGCGCGGCAGGTCCCTGATTGCCCCAAGGGGCTTCGCTTTCTCATCGGCAAGCTGTTGGCCAAGAAGCCTGACCAGCGCTTTGCCAATGCTGCTGAGGTCGCTCAGGCACTTCGCCGCGAACATGACGCGGCGACCGGCGATCTGGGCCAACGCCAGGAAGGATGGATGCAGCGCTACCGCATGCCGCTCCTGCTTGCCGCGTCGGTGCTGCTGGCAGTCGGGACCGGGGTAAACTTCGTGGTGCAACGGGAAAAGATGGTCATGCAGGACATGGCCCTAACCTCCGGCTCGTCCATCGCATCCTTCGTCGCCCGCAACGCGGCACTCCATGTGGCGGAAAATGCGGGTCGCCCCGCCGCTCAGCAGGATTGGGCGCCTTTGCAGGCATTCGCCGTGGCCGCCGCCAGCGACCCCAGCCTGCGCCAGCTCGTCATCGCCGACGAACGCAACATCATCCGCGCGTCCAGCAACTCCCGGCTGCTCGGCACCCGCTACCAACAGACGGCATCGGCCGAAGCGCCATTGCCTACCATCGCAGGCTCTGCGGTGACCCAGACACAGGGGGGCATCCGCTTCGTGCAGCCGGTACGCTATGCAGGGGTTCCGTTCGGCAAGGTGGATGTTGTAATCGAACGCGGCCCTCTCGATCAGGCGCAGCGCACCGCCAGCCTGCTCTTCGCCGGGTTCGCGGTCTTCGTGACGCTGGTCCTTGGCATATGCAGCGCGGCCAGCGTGCGCATCTGGAGCCGTCCGCTCCGTAGGCTGCAACGGGCGCTCGAGGATGTTACGGCTGGCAACCTGTCCTTCCGCATCTCGCACCGGCGCAAGGATGAAATTGGCGATCTGTTCGACGCGATGAACCGCATGGTCGCGTCCATGGCTGACCGGCAGAATTATGTCGCCACCGCCCTCGCTGACGCGGAGCATGCGATGCTGATGACCCGGATCGATCCTGTCGTGGCGGCCGATCCTGCCGGATTGAAAAGGAAGAGCTGATGTACATCTTCCG
This sequence comes from Sphingobium sp. TomTYG75, assembly GCF_054771635.1. Classification (NCBI taxonomy): domain Bacteria; kingdom Pseudomonadati; phylum Pseudomonadota; class Alphaproteobacteria; order Sphingomonadales; family Sphingobiaceae; genus Sphingobium; species Sphingobium sp. TomTYG75. The sequence goes on from NZ_BSRE01000001.1 coordinate 682,470, forward strand.
ATTGTTCGACAAGGATGACGCGCTCACGCCGGTCGATGCCCGCTTTCTCACCGACGGCGTCCTCACTGTCGGACGCGACCCTGCTTCCGATTGGGTGATGATCGATCCCGACCGGGAAATTTCGCGATCGCATCTGACCATGCGGGTCGAAAATGGACGGCTTCTGCTTCATTGCACTGGTACGAACGGCGTCTTCGATGCCGCGACCGAGGATCGCTTGCCCATCGGCGAGGATATTCCGCTCACCTTGCCCCAGTCCATTCTGCTCGGCCGCTACCGCCTTGCCGCCGATTATGCGCCGCAAGCGTCTGCCGCCGGTTCTCCTGAAAACGGCACTCTTCTGATGATGCCGCCGCTCGGTCATTGCATCGACGTGCCCAGTGACTGGACCGATGCCCCAAATGTGGCACCGATCACGGCAGGCACTATGTTCGAAGCCTTTTGCGAAGGCGCAGGCATAGAGGCGGCACAATTTGGCGCCGAAGACCCGGCCGAAATCCTGCGGCGCGCAGGCGCCGTCTATCGCCAGATGGTGCTCGGCGTCGGCGATCTGCTTGCCGAACGGGATCGCGTGCGCGGCCAGTATCAGCTTGCCCAGACCATCATCACCAGCGCAGACAATAATCCGTTCAAATGGGCACCGACCCAGCGGCTGGCGATCGACCTGCTGCTCGCGAGCGAAGCGAGTTTCCTCTCAGGTCCAGACGCGCTCAACGCGTCCTTTCGCGATATCAAAAAGCATCTGGTCGCAACGTTCCGCGGATTTCAGCAAAGCCTAACCGCCGCCATCGACAGCTTTCACCCAGCCACTATCGTTTCTGCCACCCAAGGGCAGAGTTCACTGCTCAAGGGCCGCGCCACGCTCTGTTGGGAGGAAGCGTGTCGGCGTCATGCGGCTTTGGCTGCCGAGTTGACCGGCGAGTCAGGCGTCCTCAACGACGCCTTCGTCGCGGCATATGGCGAAACCAGCGCGCAGCAGCAAGGGCCCGACATATGAGCCCCCTGCACGCCATGGGCGGTCGCCTGCCCAACGACTCTTCCCGCCGCTCTTTCGCGCGCACTCATATCGGCAAGGTCCGGCTGCTCAACGAAGATCGCTATCTTGAAGCGCCGGAACACGGTCTCTGGGCGGTCGCGGACGGCATGGGAGGGCATGATGCAGGCGATGTTGCCGCGACAATGACCGTTCGCGCCCTCGCCGCCCTGTGCCAAAGCCCCACGCCGCTGGATACCGACGCCATTAGCCGGGCGCTACGATACGTCAACGCCGACATCCACGCACATATGACACAGCGTGGCCTGCGCGGCGGGTGCACCATCGCCGCGCTTTGGCTGAGCCAAGCCCATGCGCATATCTTTTGGGCGGGCGATAGCCGCGTCTATCGCTCTCGCAACGGCCATCTTGAACGGCTGACGCGCGACCACAGCGTGGTGCAGCAATTACTCGATGCGGGCGCGCTCAGTGCCGAACAGGCTGCGCGTCACCCGCAGACCAACGTTATCACACGCGCGCTCGGCGTGGATGAAGGGGTAGATATTGATCTATCCACCACGGACATACGCTCCGGAGATCGATTCCTCCTCTGTTCCGACGGCATCACAGGCGAACTGGATGATACGCAGCTTGCCGGATTTATGCGCGAGCAGCCTGCAGAAATCATGAAGATGATCATGACCGCCGCCCTGGCAGCAGGCGGCCGCGACAATCTAACGCTGATTATGGTGGGTTAGGGTGGGGTGAGTACCATTCTTCCATGACATCAATCTGACGATATCAACTGTCGCATTTTCGTACCATCTTACCTTGGCCCAAGCCCAAGACACATTGTTCCGCATTGCCCGACACACCTCATGGGGCATGACCAGACGCGGGCTCCGCTGCTGCGACGAGATCGAACTGCTACGCAGGAGCGGCTGCGTCCTAGCGCCTGCCACTTGCTTTAGGATGCAGTGTTTCAATATTGCCTCTCTCAACCCTGCCCTGCCCCGCCACACAGCTTGAAAGCTGTCCTTCGGACATGACAGGGTGGCTGAACGGCTACAAAGGTTCGTGGAGGCGGAGGCCCCACCTGCGCTGGATCGGATACTCCGCGTCGCAATCAGGTCGCGCCAAGGAATCTCCTCGACTGCAATGTCCAACATTTTCGTTTCACCCGTCGTCAAGCCGTATCGCTCCGGTGAGGGCCGCCTTGTGGCGATCGCCTGATATTTTGACATAGCACCGGTGCAAGCGCCGGTGTTCGCACCGATACTAAGGACGGTGCGATGAGCCAGATCACGGTAATTTCGGGGCCCGAGCGGCGCCGGGTGTGGAGCGACGAACAGAAGCGGCAGCTGGTGGCGGCGATTGCGGCTCCTGGGGCGAACGTGGCGGAGATTGCCCGCCGTGCGGATCTGCGGCCGAACCAGATTTACAGGTGGCGGCGGCAGATTTTGGGGCTGCAAAACGGTGCTGTGCCACGGCAGAGCAGGCAGTCTTGTCAGCAAGCAAAAGACGACACGCAGCCTCCGCCCCCCATAGAGCCCGCGATCCTCCGAAACAGACACAAGCCCCTTCGGGTCTCGCGACACTCTGCACCAGCCCGGCATAGCCACCGCCGTGCATGCACCGGAATGCGCCAGACCTTCACGAAACATGGCGTGCCCCACGTTCAGGAATGCGGATAAAATCCGTGCGGGGAAGGCGCAAAATCACATGCGACTGGAAAAGATCACATGCTCTCAATCCGTACCCGTGGAAAGAAAGGCATATACTACATCCGAGGCTCGGTTTCGCTTGGCGACAAGCATATCGAGGTCCAGGAGTTTAGCCTCAGGACAACCGATCGCGATGCGGCGGCCCATCTGATGGCGGAACATGAAACGAAGCTGCGCCACCAGCTCATGTTCGGTCCCGCTGCGCTTGTCGCTCAGGGAACCATCGCCGATGCCTTCGACAGCTATCTGTCAAAGGCCAAGCCTCCTTGCGCATCCGACATCCTGCGCATCGGCAAACTGAATGGCATCATCGGCGACTTCAGCCTGCGCGAACCCAAGCAGGCGTGGGAGCATTTTCGCCGCGCTTACCTGACCGGCCATGATCCGGGCGGTCAGGACCGCTACCGCTCGGTGTTTCAGGCAGCGATCAATGTCCATTACGATCTGCACGATCTTCCGCCGCTGCGGATCAAGGCAATCCCGTTCAACAATGAGCGGGTGCGCTTCCTTAGCAAGGAAGACCGAGACCGGCTGATCGCCGCCTATTCCCCTCACATCCAGCCGATCATCACTTTGCTGGCTTTCCAGGGTCCGCGGATCCAGACGGCATTGCAGATCCCGTGGGGCGTCGATGGAGTGGACATGAAGGAAAGATCCATCCGGCTCAACCACAGCAAAAACGCGGTCATCAAATCGGTGCCAATGCATTCCCGCGTGTTCGATGTGCTCCACCCGATCTGGGAAAAACGAGGACAGCCGACACAGGGCCATGTCTTCCTCAACCGGTTTGGCAAGCCTTATTCGGACACGCGCAAGGCGAATATCCCCGGCGGCAACCCGATCAGGAACCAGCATGCGACCGCCTGCACGCGCGCGGGGATCGAGGATTTCACCGTCCATGACTGGCGCCACCATTGGGCGTCCCACTGCGTGATGGCCGGGATAGACCTCATCACCATCATGAACATGGGCGGCTGGAAGTCACTGCGGATGGTCCAGCGCTATTCCAGCGTCAGCGTGGATCATATGTGGGGCTGCATCAATAATCTGAGCTGAAGGGAGCGGCCAAAAGGTAGAATCGGCGGCGAGAACCGACTCCACTTTTTCGCTTCACGCTGAAAAAAGCCCGCTCGGGACGGCGTGATAAAAGGTCAGGCTGCAAGCAGCGGCTGTATTTCCTTTATGTCCGCGGCGTCCGTCACCAGCAGGTCATGATGCGCCTGAAGGTTTAGCCAGAACGCAGCGGTCGTGCCCAGCGCCCGCGCCAGCCGCATAGCGGTATCAATGGTGACGGAAGTCTCCTCCGCACATAGGCGCTCGGTCCGCGTGCGGGGTACATGGATATGCTTTGCCAGCTTTCCCGCGCTAATACCCATTTCCTCCAAAAATTCATGCTTAAGGATTTCGCCGGGATGGACCGGCACTTGCAGCATGGTCATGAGCGTTCTCCTTTCAATGGTAGTCCACAATTTCAGCACTTTCCGGGCCATTGTCGAACCAAGTGAAACAGATACGCCACTGGTCATTGATCCGAATCGAATGTTGCCCTGCTTTGTCGCCGGAAAGAGCTTTTAATCGGTTGGCTGGTGGAGCACGGAGATCATCCAGCTTTATAGCAGCTTCCAACATAGCGACTTTGCGGACAGCAACCCGAAACAAATCGGAAGGGAAGCCCTTGCCCGCCTTACCAATTCCCTGCGGCACTGGATTTGGGTCACGGCAGCGGTAACCGAAATGTCAGACGAGTTCCCATTCACTTGGCCTGTTTAGGCATCCTTCCGACTTACTACACAGCCATCCTTCTCAACCACAATTGTCGTCAGTCGAGCCTTGAGGATCGGCGCAATCTCTGGATGACAGGTCGCGACAATCGTACCGGAGGGTGTGGAATCCAGACTATGCAGGTTGCCAGCCTGCTTCACAACACGCCCGCTTTCACTGGCGACCATCATATAGTAGCGCAGTTCAGGTGCATAATGGGGATCGTCGGGGATACTCCAGCCAGGCTCGATCGCCAGCACCGGCGCACGTTCGTGGGAAAGCGCTTCCAAAAGAGCGCCGTAGCGCGAACGGGGATAATGTTCACGTTCGAACAGCAATGTGTGATCAACATGAACTGCCCGCGCCACCCCAAATGTGAGCAGCAATGCTGACACTGTCGTGGCCAGCCAAAGCCTTTGCCGTGGTGCTGCTCCAGATTTAACTTGTGCACGTAAACGGCCAAGAATGGCGTGAACGGCAAGTGCGGTCGCGATGGCGATGAATGGGTATGCCGGCAGATAATAATGGCTGAGTTTTGTGCTCGTCATCGTGATTACGACAAGTTGCGCAAGGGCGATACACAAGGAAAAGATCAGAGCGAGGCGTACCCGTCCCTTTGCAACCGGCAACGCGAAGGGAGAAAGCAAAGCCGCCACGCCAAGGCTAAACAGTCCGCTGAAGAACGTGCCATCGACATAATACCAAGGCGGTCCGGCATGGTCATCCAGCGCCTCTTTGAAACGGCCGCTGACATCATTGTAAATCATGGCGTTCAGATAGCCAGGATTGGCCCGCTCGCGCAGGACTAGGAATAGCAGAATAGGAACGACCGCGAGGACTGCCCCAATGAGATAGTCTGAATTCTTGATCACCTTCTGGAAACGACGGGTAACCAACAAATAGAGCAGGAACCCGGCACCTGGAACTGCGCCTGCCACCGCTTTGGTCATGAGAGCGCCGGCCCCCATAATGCCAGCCAGCAGCAGCCAGACTCGAGGGGGACGCGATCGATGCGCTGCAAAAAAGAGCAGCATCAAATAACCAGTCGTAAAGAAGGTCAGCAGGGCGTCGTAATCCGCTGTTCGCGCGCCATGTTCTCCAAAAAAACTGATGCTTGCTGCAAGCGCGATGCCGCCAAAGGCGGCTATCATCGCAGAAGACGTGATCCGTTGCAGAAAAAGCATGACCAGCAAAACCGTGCCAATCGAGCTGAGGACGGATGGAAGCCGAAGCGCAAACTCCGCGCTTCCGAACAAAGCCATACTGCCCGTCATGAGCCAGACGAGCAGGGGCGGCTTGGTATTCCACAGATCCTGGTGGTAGTCATAGGTTGTCACCAGACTGAGACCACTATGCCGCATCTCCATGGCGCTGATGATGATGCGCCCTTCATCCCAGATAATCACCGGGATTGGTCTGCCTACGAGGTAAAAGAATATTGCGAATGTCGTGAGCAGCGCCGCTAAAAATCGCACATTCCATAACCACCGAGCGTTGATCCGGCTTCCGATCATCATCTTAAGCCCCACTAAAATCTGAAGATAAAGGAAGGAACCAGTCTAGCGAAAATCCTACAAACCACCGGGCCGCAAAAGATTGCCGAACCAAATAAGCTGGGGCTCAGGAACGCTTGAACCCCCAACTCATAAAATTGCCGACATTCACGGAGAGCCGCCGACGGTCCAGCCAGGAGCCGCGCAGCATCTGGGTGAGCACGCCCTTCAGTCCATCGGGCATCGGCACAAGCCGCAGCCAGTAGCTTGGGCGATAGCTGTTCCAGAAGCTCGTACCGCCGACATCGCCATAACCGTTGATCTGTAGGAGACGACGCGCGCTTTCCGCCGAGAAGAGCTGCATATGCTCAATATCGACGATGGGTGACCGTCGCCCCAGCAGGCGGTTGAGCATCCCGCGGCGGTCATGTGTGACTCCGACGAACACACCTCCCGGTTTCAGCAAGCGATAAGCCGAAGCTACAAGCGCGCCTGGGTCCTGCACATGCTCCAGTGTCATGAAGCAGCAGATGAGGTCGAAGCTGTCGGCAGCGAAATCCTCTTCTTCGAAAATGCCTTCGCGGATCCATGCCCTACGGTGTGCCGGTGCGGCAGCGATGGCGGCCTTGGATGGCTCTACCCCTACCAGTTCGGAAAAGTCGGCATTTTCAAGCCGTTCCAGAAAGGCTGCGGTTCCGGTCCCAATTTCCAGCGCAGCCCCCCGCCCCTTCAATCTTTCAAGCACCGGCCTTAGCGCGCGCGCATAGGCGTCGGCAGCGTCTTCAGCCTCGTCGGCGCTGTCATAATCAGCCTCGTGATAGCTCGCCGCCAACGAGGCGACGGTCGGCGGACGATCCACATAGGCCAGATCACATGATCGGCAGCGCACCATGGCGTGGCTCATATATTCCGGTACCTTGCGCGACGCGAAGCTCGACGCACTGACCCGGCTCTCGTCCCGCGTATCCGACAGAAAGGGTTCGGCCTGTTCGGGCCCGGCTCCACAGAGAGGGCAGTGGCGAGCGGCAACGATGGGTTCGTAATTCATGCAATCTGCCTAGTGCATCTTGGTTGAGCAAATGTTAACCATATCGGGGGAATGTGGGGCATGAAAGAAGCACAGCTGATTGCGGCGCGACCGTTTGAAACACTAACCCTGGCCGCGCGCATTCGTGGTCAGGCCCTGCGCATGGTCACGCGCGCTAAAGCATCTCATATCGGATCTGCCCTCTCGATCGCCGATATCATGGCAGTGCTCTACGGCAGAGCCTTGCACGTCCATCCGGCAGCCCCAAATCACCCGGAGCGCGACCGCTTCATCCTGTCGAAGGGCCATGCCTGTGTCGCGGTTTATGCCGCGCTGGCCGAAACCGGCTTCATCGATCCCGCGCTGCTTGAAACATACGGCACCGACGGATCGATGCTGATGGCGCATATCAGCCACAAGGTGCCGGGCGCTGAGTTTTCCACCGGTGCGCTGGGGCACGGCCTTCCGTTCGGGACCGGCAAGGCGCTTGCCGCCAAGCGTCGAGGAGAGGCCTGGCGCACGGTCGTTCTTACTAGCGACGGGGAATGGGGCGAAGGAAGCAACTGGGAAGCGGCGCTGTTTGCTGCGCATCATGGCCTCGACAACCTCATCTGCATCCTCGACTATAACAAGCTGCAGAGCCTGCGGTCAGTGGATGAAACGCTGCGGCTCGAACCGCTGCATTCGAAGTTCGAAGCGTTTGGCTGGGCCGTACAGGAAGTCGATGGGCACGATCATGAGGCGCTCACCGCTGCACTGGAGGGGCCACCGTGGGCGGTTGGCAAGCCGATGATGCTCATCTGCCATACCATCAAGGGCAAGGGCGTCAGCTTCATGGAGAACAAGGTGGAATGGCATTATCGCAACCCCACCCCCGAGCTACTGGAAGCGGCGCTGGCCGAAATCGAAGGGGAGAATGGCCGTGCGTGACGCCTTCATCGATGAGCTGACGACGCTCGCCGCGACGCACGACAATATCGCCCTCATCGTCGGCGACCTTGGCTTCAACGTGATCGAGCCCTTTGCTGATCGCTTCCCCGACCGTTTCCTCAATGCGGGCGTCGCGGAACAGAATATGACCGGCCTCGCCGCCGGCATGGCGAGCGAGGGCTATCACGTCTTTACCTATTCGATCGCTAATTTCCCGACCTTCCGCTGCGCCGAGCAGATCCGCAACGACGTCGATCATCATCGTCTGCCCGTGACGGTAGTAGCTGTCGGTGGAGGCGTATCCTATGGCGCGCTCGGCTATTCCCACCATGCCGTTCAGGACTATGCACTGATGCGCGCCATGCCCAACATGACAATCGCCGCACCCGGCGACCCGTTGGAGACGCGGGCATGCCTTCGTTGGCTGATCGACAATCCGAGGCCTTCCTATTTGCGGCTCGGCAAGGCTGGAGAGCCACGCTTCCACGACGGCATCCCCGAAATTGCGCCTGGGCGCTGGGTCAAGGTGCGTGACGGCGGCGAAGGCTCCGTTCTGCTCTCGACCGGCGCGGCTCTGGGCGCGGCCATCGGGCGGGCAGATGGCCGGGCCGTGTGGTCCCTTCCGCTGTGGAGCATGGCCGCGAAGGCGGACCAGCCTGCCCAGATCGCGCAGCATGCCCGCGTCACGACGCTGGAAGATCATCTCGTGGACGGCGGCTTTGGTTCATGGTTGATGGAATCGGTGGCGGGCACGGCTGCCGCCGCCTGCATCGAGCCGATCGCCCTGTCTGCGGAAATCTGCGACCTGGTGGCCAGCCAGTCCGCGCTCAATCGGATTGGCGGACTCGCTGCATAACTCTTTTTTAACTACGCCTGTTCATAGGATTTGACCCATGAAAGCGATCATCCTTGCAGGGGGCCTAGGCACCCGCCTCGCCGAAGAAACATCGGTCCGGCCCAAGCCCATGGTGGAAATCGGCGGCAAGCCGATCCTGTGGCACATCATGAAAATCTATGCCCAGCATGGCGTGGATGAGTTCATCGTGTGCCTCGGCTACAGGGGTTACATGATCAAGGAATATTTCTTCAACTACGCCCTCCACATGTCGGATGTGACGATCGACCTGCGGCGAGGCACGACCGACGTGCATCGCAACGCATGCGAGGATTGGAAGATTTCCCTGATCGACACTGGTGCGGAGACCATGACGGGCGGGCGGTTGCGTCAGGCGATGCAATATCTCGGCGATGACGAGGATTTCTGCCTGACCTATGGCGATGGCGTCAGCGATCTCAACGTCGGCGCGGCTATCGATTTCCATCGCTCGCATGGGCGCAAGGCGACCGTGACGGCGGTGCGTCCCGCCAGCCGCTATGGTCAGCTTGACCTCGAAGGGGACCGCGTCGCGGCCTTCGCTGAAAAGCCTCTGGATGAAGGCGGCTGGATCAATGGCGGCTTTTTCGTGCTTAATCGCTCCATCGGAAATTACCTGAGCAATTCCGACAGCTGCGTTTGGGAGCGCGAGCCACTGGAGCGTCTGGCGTCGGATGGCGAGCTCCGCTCCTTCTTCCACGATGGCTTTTGGCAGCCGATGGATACATTGCGCGACCGACAGATGCTTGAAGGCATGTGGGAACGGCAAGAGGCCCCATGGAAAACCTGGCACTAGAGCGCGCCAGCGCGGCGGCGCTTACGCCGAACGCCCGCTTCTGGGCTGGGCGACGGGTGCTCGTGACCGGCCATACCGGCTTCAAGGGGAGCTGGCTGCTTGGCCTGCTCAATATATTCGGTGCTCGCGTCACAGGCCTTTCGCTAGGGCCCGACACCACGCCCGCCATGTTCGACCTGATCGGCGGCGCTGACCTTTGCGATCATCATATCGCGGACATTCGCGATGCAGCCGCTGTTGAGACAATCATCACTCAAGCCGAGCCGGAGATCGTCCTGCATCTCGCCGCGCAGCCGCTGGTGCGCGCATCCTATGCCGATCCACTCGCCACTTATCAGACCAATGTCATGGGCACCGCCCATGTACTGGAGGCATGTCGCAAAACGCCGTCCATTCGCACGATCGTCTCCGTCACGACCGACAAATGCTATGCCAATGACGGCCGCATCGAAGGCTACCGCGAAGATGCGCCGCTCGGTGGCCATGACCCTTATTCCAACAGCAAGGCCTGCGCCGAACTGGTGAGCGCATGCTGGCGCGACAGCTTCCTTGCAGAGCGGGGCACTGGTCTCGCCACTGCTCGCGCCGGTAACGTCATTGGCGGCGGCGACTGGTCGGCCGACCGGCTGGTGCCGGATGCAATCCGTGCCTTCTCGGCGGGGCTAACGCTGGAGATCCGCAATCCGGAAGCCGTGCGCCCTTGGCAGCATGTGCTCGAGCCACTGGCGGGCTACCTGCTGTTGGCCGAAGCGCTGACCGACGATCCCGTCCGCTTCGCGCGGGGTTGGAATTTTGGCCCGGCGCCCGCCGACATGGCAAAGGTCCGCGACGTCATCGATCTTCTGGGCCGTCATTGGGGTGTAGCTCAGCCTTGGGCGGCGCAGCCCGGCGATCATCCGCACGAAGCTGCGATGCTGACGCTCGATTCCTCTGCCGCTGCTGGAGCGCTCGGTTGGCGGCCGCGCCTTACGCTTGATCGAGCACTCGCGCTGACAGCGGCCTGGTATCGCGCTGAGGACAAGCGCGCCATCACTCGCGCGCAGGCAGAGGCTTTCCTCGCCATGGCGCCAGCATGAGCCGGATATTCGTCACTGGTGCAAGTGGCTTCGTAGGCGCCGCCGTCGCCGATCTGGCCGCCCGCGAGGGCCATCAGGTCACGGCATTGGTGCGTAATCCCTCGTCTCCGCGCGCGGTGTCGTGGGCGGGGCGCTGTGAGATCGCCGTCGCCGACTTGTCCAATCGCGATGCCGTTCGCGCTGTGCTGTCAGAGGCGCGCCCCGATTACGTCATCCATTCTGCGTGGGAGGGCGTGGGCGGTCCCAATCGCGCCGGGGACATTCAGATCGATAATATCCGCACGACAGTCGATCTGCTCGACAGCGCTATCGCGGCAGGCACCCGTCGCTTCATCGGTATCGGCAGCCAGGCGGAATATGGCAGGCATGATCGTCGGATCGACGAAAACGCCGCAACTCAGCCCTTCCTCCTCTACGGTGCGGCCAAACTTTCCGCCTGCCATCTGACGCGCCAACGCGCAAGCGAGGCGGGCATTGGCTTCGCCTGGCTACGTCTCTTTTCGCCCTATGGTCCCGGCGACAATCCCAATTGGCTGATCCCGTCAGTGGCGGCCCAGATCCTTGCGGGCCAGGCGCCGCGCACCAGTGTGGGCACGCAAAAATGGGATTATCTGCACATCGCCGATTGCGCGCAGGGCATATTGGCGGCCGCCGTGACGGAGAGCGCGCAAGGGGTGTTCAACCTGTCGAGCGGTCGCGCGGTTACAGTCCGGTCGATCGTCGAGCGTATTCGCGACCTTGCCTGCCCCGGCCTTCCGCTGACCTTCGGCGAGATTCCCTTTGGCCCCAATCAAATCATGCATCTGGAAGGGGATTGCAGCCGCCTGACCGCCGCGACCAGCTGGACCCCCCACATCATGATCGAGGATGGTCTTGTCAGCGTGGTCGATTTCCTGAGGGAGGCCGCATGAACATGCCCGCCCTTGATCGCCGTTTCATCAGCTTCCTCGTCGCGGGCGGGATCAACACGCTGTTCGGCTACAGCGTCTACAGCGCCCAAGTGCTGATGGGCATCAAGCCTCACGTAGCGGTGACGGTCAGCACGATTGCAGGCGTCCTCTTCAACTTCCTGACGACGAGCGCCGTATTCCGCTCGCGTCAACTGCGCCGACTGCCGCGCTTCCTCATCGTTTACGGCTTCATGCTCAGCCTCAACATCCTGTTGCTCGAGGTTGCCATGCGTGCGGGCTTTGGACCGCTGCTCGCACAGGCCCTCGTCCTGCCGATCTTCACCCTAACATTCCTCGCCATGCGCCGCTTCGTGTTCGCGGCCTCGCCGGAGCAGACCTCATGAAGACAATCTCCATCGTGACGCCCTGCTTCAACGAGGCCGACAATGTCGAAGCGTGCCGCGATGCCGTCGCCGCGCTGTTCGCACCCGGCGCACCGCTGGCGGGCTACGCGCGTGAGCATATCTTCGCCGACAATGACAGCAGCGACGGTACGCAGGACATCCTGCGTCTGTTGGCGGCCAGCGACCCTTCGATGAAGGTCATCCTGAACGCACGCAATTACGGCCCCTTCCGCTCCAATTTCAATGCGCTTCGCGCCGCGACGGGCGATGCCATCGTCGTTTTCCTGCCCGCAGACCTTCAAGACCCGGCGGAAATGATCCCGGAGTTCGTAAAGCTGTGGGAAGGTGGTGTGGAAGTCGTGGCGGGCGCCCGCGTTAACCGTCAGGAAAGCCTCGCGCTTCGTACCTGCCGCGCGATCTTCTATCGCACAGTACGCAGTTTCAGTGACATCGACATCCCGGTGAATGTCGGCGAATTCCAGCTTCTTGACCGCAAGGTATGGGAAGCGGTCGTCAGCCATGACGATCACTATCCCTATATCCGCGGCATCATCGCTTCCGTGGGCTTCCGTCGCGTCATCGTACCCTATACTTGGGCCGCACGGCGATCGGGCATCTCCAAAAACAACCTGCCGCGATTGATTGACCAGGCACTGAACGGCATTTTCAGCTTCACCAATGTGCCGATGCGCCTGTGCACCTTCGCCGGTATCACCATGGCGCTGCTCTGCATGCTCTACGCGACGGCTTCGGTCTGCCTCTATTTCATCTGGCCCAATCTTGCCCCGCGCGGGATGATGACGCTGATCGTCGCCCTCTTCTTCCTGTCGGGCATTCAACTTGCCTTCATGGGGATATTGGGCGAATATGTGACGTCGATCCATGCGCAGGTTCGCAAACGGCCATTGGTCGTAGAGCGTGAACGACTCAATATGGAAGCTGTGTCGATGGACGCGGCTGCCGGCAACTCGGTGCACGACCTGCAGCAGCAAATCGGCGTGGAGGCTGCGTGACGCTGTCGCCAGCGCTGACGTCGGCGGCCAATCCCGGACGTTCTACATCAACAATATCCGTTCCGCTTCGCGCACTGGCGGCGATGCTCATTGCCTTGCTCGGCTTGGACAACGTGCTGCTCTTGGGCTTTCTCGGCCAGCCGTCCCTGCTGGTGACGGCGCTAGCTGTTGGTGGGCCAGCGCTACTTGGATTCCTGGCTTACCGAGCGACGCCAGGCGAGTGCCGCATCGACTTATCGACCGTCCTGATCTGTCTCCTGGTCGCTGCTATCCTACTGATGCTCGGCGGAGAAGGACGCCTCTTCTACGCTCCCACCGACTGGCAGGTTCGCGATGCGGTACTCGCCGACATGGGGAAGCATCGGTGGCCCTTCGATTACTGGCTGGAAGGCCGATCGCAAATATTGCGCGCGCCCATCGGCATGTATTTTCTCCCCGCTCTGCTCGGCGGTGCAAGTCAGGTCGCCCGCGACTGGATTTTGCTGACGCAGAACTGCGTGGTGCTCGGCCTTCTGTTCGCGCTTGGCTCAGTCCTGTTTCAAGGGCGCCGCGCACGGTGGATTGCCCTCACCATCTTTGTGGCGTTCAGCGGTCTCGACATTCTGGGCAGTCTCATCGAGCAATGGGCCACCGGCCATACGCGGTGGGACCATATCGAAGATTGGGCCGCAGGTTTTCAATATAGCGCCCATATCACTCAATTATTCTGGGTCCCGCAGCACGCTCTTGCTGGCTGGGCTGTCGCTCTCACCTATCTCCTGTGGCGCAGAAATCTTGTTCCGATCGGGATATTCGGCGCAACCTTGCCGCTCGTAGCATTATGGTCGCCGCTCATCCTGTTTGGGGCCGCACCTTTTGCGCTTTTCGCAGGGCTGCGGACAATTAGTTCTCGTTCGTGGAACCGGCTCGACCTATCGCTCTGCCTGATCGCGACCGCCATCGCAGTTCCGGCTCTTCTTTATCTGGTGACGGATTCGACGAGCGTGGGAGGCGGTCTGCGCCCTCCCAATGTGATCCTTTATATCGTGATCATGCTGCTGGAGGTTGTGCCTTTTCTCCTGCCGACCCTTTTCGACCGCAACAATCGCGTCGATCGGACGAGCCTCGCCATTGTGGCTGTATGCCTTTTCCTGATGCCAAATTGGGCCATCGGCATGTTCAACGATTTTCAAACCCGCGCATCCATCGTACCGCTGGCGATCCTGGCGGTGGCCTATGCCGACTGGGCAACGCGGATTGTAGGCTTGCGCGAGAAACTTAGCTTTTGCGTAATCATCGTCCTCGGCTCGGTAACCGGGGTTGTAGGCATTGCGAATGCCCTCCGCTTCGCCCCATCTCCAATACCACGTTGTTCGGTGACGGGCGTATGGGAACGCCAATCAACATTGCATTCTTCATACAGTTCTTATTTCGCGCCTAGTGGCTCGATACCCTTCAGGGTGATGCCCGTCGATCGCGTGAGATCCGTCGAGCGGGATCGATGCTGGGACCGCCCATGGCATACACCGGGGCCGCCCTTCCTCAAAGTGCAGGGCCGCTGATGACTTCATCGATAATGACATTGTCTGTATATGCGGCGCTGCTGTTTGCTGTGCTGCTGACGCCCTATTCAGCGTCGGCCTTTAGTTCGCAGGCAGATCGACAGCGCAGTGTGGAGTTGGCCAGTTGTGCGCTGCTCCTGATGGCAGCGTTAGCTTTAACGGCGTTCCGGCACGGGGCTTTCCCACTGATGGGCATATTTGTCCTGATCCCGCTTTTCGGCCTCGGGACCGTGGCACTTTTAGGCGGCATGACGGCCGTCCTACTCTTCGCCACCACCATCTGGTGGACGCAATCGTCTATATTCGGGTTCATCCCAACGATGATCGCCGCCCCGCTTGCTGTGGGAGCCGGCTTTCTGCCGCGCTGGAAACCACACGCTGTCGCGACGCAATCGGGACTGCTCCCAACGATGCTGCTATGCGGGGTCATCGGCATCGGCGCCGGGCTTCTGACCGCACCTTTCGAGTCGGCGGACACCATCTACCTCGCCTGGCATCATTGGGGCGCCTACCTGGCGCCGGTGGAAGCATGGCGAGGCGGTGGCGTGCCCTACCGGGATTTCCCAATACAATATGGGCTAGGGCCTACGGTCACTCTGATGGCAAGCTGCGGCCAGGATTGCTGGCGCGGCATGTATGAGGTGACCGTCGCCGCCAACGCTCTCTATTTTGCAACTCTTGCAGGAATCGTGATCGTCCTGACCGCGCGATCATCTATGGGCGTGCGCTGGCTGGCGCTACTGGCGATGTTTTGCGCAGCTTTCATGTGGACTGGCTTTCCGAGCAATTTCGCCGGGCCGGTGATCACGCCTTCAGTCGCCGGACTACGGTTCCTGTCAATTTCCACGCTGCTACTTCACATACTCTATGCCGAACAACGCAAAGTCCGCCGCGACTGGATCGGGCATACCATCTGGTTGATCGACCTCTTCTGGTCGCCTGAAGCGGCATTCTTCGGAACCTTGATCTGGTGGCCATATCTGGCATTGCGCGATGCCACCGCAGCAGATGGACGGCGCGGGGCAATCATTGCTCTCGTTCGAGGGGCCGTCCGAGGCGTGGCAGCTTTGGCGGCCGGAATCTGCGTCCTTGCGCTTACCCTCTGGCTGCTATCCGCCAAGGCGATCTCGTTGGAGGATTTCTTCGCCTATGTGCAGCATCCCCCAGGGGCGCTGCCCGTCAATCCTGTCGGGACTATCTGGATCGCGCTTGCGGCACTTGCGCTTGGCATCGCCGTGCTGGCGCGACAGGGCCTGTCAGGCAGGGCTCGCTCCCTCTATGCCTGCTTACTGGGTTTCCTGGCAGCGGGCACGTATTATATCAGCCGCAGTCACGACAATAACGTCCTCAACCTGTTCCCATTGTTGATTCCGGTGCTACTTGCCACTCTCGCCAATCTCAACAATGTCGGCGACACGGCGCGACGTTTCGGACGCGCCTTCATCCACACCTTACTCATCGCCATGGTCGCTTTCACAGTCACCTTCGACTTTAGACCTTGGCGAGAAGGCGCCTCCCGGGCCGGGGCGCTACATCTCGGACCATACCGGCTGATTGCGCGCTTTACCCCCGAAGCAAATGATCGCCCCGCGATATTGTCCGCTGATGCAATCGCTGGCCTGCGCTATCTCCGGGATCAGAAAGCCGAGGCTATCGCCCTATTCGATCACAACTACCTGATGGTTCGCTCCTCAGGTAGGGCATGGACCAGCGTGAACA
Organism: Sphingobium sp. TomTYG75; assembly: GCF_054771635.1. Lineage (NCBI taxonomy): Bacteria > Pseudomonadati > Pseudomonadota > Alphaproteobacteria > Sphingomonadales > Sphingobiaceae > Sphingobium > Sphingobium sp. TomTYG75. Next base: position 698,691 of record NZ_BSRE01000001.1, read on the forward strand.
ACCTCGCCAACTTTGTGCCGCTGCCCCAGGCATCCATTGAACATTACATCCGCCGAAGCGCGGCTGCTTACCGTCGGCCCGGGTGGATTCTGGCAGACGCCGATCATCGGCATTGGGTGAACGCCTTCCGGGTGGCTTATGACGTGCAGCGAGAACAGTCGTTCGGCAGTTACCGGGCATATTATCTCGTGCCGCGCAGCACGGCAGCTACCAAGCCGCTTTAAGCCCATTTATCTTGGTTCGCGCTTGCTGCAGTGCACGTTTAAACTTCTATAGATGCGGCGTCACGATACGCATAAAGCAGCACCTCCGCTTACGCTTGCCATGGTAAGGAAGTCTTTCGCTACGGGTATATTAGTCGATTCTGGCCTTGAGCGGCTGCTCCGAGCCGTGACGGACGCGTGAATATTGGGTTTCCCATCTCATCTCTAATACCCGATCAATCCGCCAGTTCGGGAGTTCCATCCGCTATGGCGTCAGCTAATTGCAGGCCCCGATCGCCCCCGCCCGAACTGCCAGCTAATCCCGTCCGATCGCATGATCCCCGTAGCCGTCCTTCCAATGTTGCGTTCCAATACGTTTCGCCATGGCACAAGCGTGAAATCCCGCGCACGCTCGACCACCGCATACGGCCCATTCTCAAGGTCCAAACGCCGCCCAATGACACCCTCAACGCGCTCGCCCACATTGATCGACTCAAATCGCTTGCCAAGTTCTTTGCCAAGCCTGTCGACAACATCCCGAAGCTCGCGCAAGCGCAGTGCCTCCAATGCGCCGCGCCGCAACTGGAAAACCAGCCCATCGCCGTCGGCCAATTGCTGTTCGACGAGCCACTGACGCCTGGCCGACATTGCGTCGCGCACTTCGCGACCAAAGCCGACATCGCGAACCGCGCTCGGCGTACCTGATGCCAGTTCGCGATCGAGCCAGGTCGGCGCCTCCTTTGTCGGCAGGTCGGCGACAGGTGTTCGCGAGAGGATCAATACCGCCACAGGCCGGTCACGTTTCTGCCGCTGGGCATAGACCTCGGCACGGGCGAGGTGATCGTCGGGAATGACCCAACTCCCATCCTCTGATCGCTCCGGCCCGGCCCCCGCCCGCCGCATAGCTTCCAGCCGCCGGACATGGCTCGCGGCATAGGCCTCGCTCGCCTGAGCATCATGCGCCAAGTGAAGATCGACCGAATAGCGTCCACCGTGGGCGCGAGCGACAGCATCGACGGTACGATCCGCCTGCATCACGCTCGCCCTCGCCGGCTTTATCCGCACGGTCGCATTCTCTTGAACCGACGGCACGCCATCGCCCCGGCCAATGTCTATATAATGGACCCGGCCATCGACACCGTCGAGCATCGCATAATGACGGTCGCGATGCTCGTCGGAGAAGCCTCTATGGATCAATCGCCCGACAATCGGCTCGCGAAGCTCGGTCGTCACCATCTCTTCGACACCCGAGCGATCAAGGCGGAGTGCCGTCAACTCGCGCTGCATGAGGCGGATGATGTCGCCGCGCTCTCCCATGCGCCGCAGCGTGTCCTCCATTTCATCGACCAGCTGATAGCGCCCGCCGCCGATATCTTCGGCAAGTTCCATCGCCTTCAATTTGCGAAGCCGGCCGGCCGCCACCGATTGCTGGAAAGGGTCGTTGTCGGCGGGCGATACGATCCGATCGGCATCCATCCGCCGCAGCAGGCGACGATCGATCGCGGTCAACCGCTCCTGATTGACGTCGTGACGCAGGCGGGCCTCGATTTCGTGATCGGTTCGCGGCCCCAGGTCGAGCGTCACCAGTTCGGACGCGCGCTCGCGCAGGCCGTGTGAAATATATTCGCGGGCGATGATGAGATTATCGCCGCGATCATCGATGCCGCGCAGCACGATATGCGTGTGCGGTCGCTCGGTGTTGAAGTGATCCACCGCGACCCAGTCTAGCTTTGTGCCGAGGTCCTGTTCGACCTGCGTCATCAGTCGACGAACATAGAGCTTGAGGTCGGGATATTCGGCGCCGTCCTCGGCCGAGACGATGAAACGGAACTGGTGCCGGTCGCCGGCCGTGCGCTTGAGGAAATCGTCGCTGCTCGCGCAGTCGGTCGCCGGGCCGTAAAGCTCACCAGGCAAGCCCTCGCGCGTGACGCCATCGCGCTGGATGTAGCGCATATGGGCTTGGGCTGCCTGGCCAGCCTTGCCACCGAGCCGGATGAGGCTCGCCTTCACCACCGCGCGGCGGCCACGGAAACCGCCCAACCTGTCGCGACTGGCGAGAAGCCGTCCCTTGCTCGCGCCCCGGCCGATACGGCTGCCGTCAAAGCGCCGCGACCTTTTGCCTGTCTTGTTACCAGCCAGCCGCGTCGCCGCGAGGATGCGCCCGCCATATTTGACGGTGCGCTTGCCATCATTGCCCCGCATCCTGCCGAGCCTGGGCGTGAGGTCATCGTCAGACATGGTAACGCCGCCCCATCTCGCGGATTCGACCAGAAACTGGCGGATTACCGCCGTTCCCGCCCGTCCTGTCTCCCGAAGTCAGGGCGCGGCTTCGTGAAAAAAGGATGTGCAGACAAACACTTAAGCCGGGTCGCGAGACACTGCCTTTATCTTGTTTCCCCTTATCCCCTAGCGCCACCCATTTTCGGCTCGAAAATAGGGGAGAGACGACGCCGGTCCGACGCCGCCTCTTCCTGACGATCATGCTGCCGTCAACGCGCATCGGCCATTGCCTTCCGAGCAATATCGCGACTGTGGCAAATGCGCTTCGCAATCGTTCCATGCGGCATTCCCTCGCCATCCACGAGGATGATGGCCATGAACCAGCGGCCAGCCAGCCGACCCCAGATCGCGATCCGGTCGAGCTCCAGATCATCCTCGCCAAGGCCCTCATAGGAGCCCAGCCAACGCTCCTCGCCGCGCGCGTCCCAGAGGAAATCGCTCTCCTCCGCTTCCAGGAAGCGTTGCGCCAGTGCTTCTCCCGCACTGCGTCCCAGCTCGATTTCAAGTTCTGCTACCAGCGTTGCTACGACGCTGTCCGACGCCGTTCCGATACCCTGAACCATGCCCATGTTGACCTCCTTGCGCTTCGTCCTCACCATCGAGAACGGCGTCCGGGAGACGGGTGGCGGGGCGGCTGTCAGGGCCGCGGCGCGAAGCGCGGCGCCGCGAAGCGGACGTGGGGGGAACCGATTTGCGCAGCAAATTGGGGGGCGCCCGCGGGCCTTGATAGGCGCTCCGCCACCCGTCATGCTGGGTCTGTCGAGACGAGCCTCCACCCTCTCCTGGACATGCGACATCACCTCAATTCCCCTGCGACAGAGCGACAAAGATCGGGCTTGGCGATGGTGCGGCGGCGGCCGATGCCAATGCGCCGCCCTTTTGTATGGCGAACAGCGGCTCGACCGGTGGTGAGGCCGTCGCACTGACCACGCCAATCTGCCGCTCCGGCGCCACGCTTGCGAGATAGCCGATGGTCTCGCCTGGCAGCGGCCGACCGCCCGCAAGATGTTCGGCATAACGCCCAGGCCCGGCATTATAGGCGGCGAACAGGCCCGGATATCCGAACCGGTCGTACATTAGTCGCAAGTAAAAGGTGCCGGCAAGGATGTTGTCGCGGGGCTCGTCGGGATCGTTGCCAAGTCCGAGCCGGACGCGCATTTCCGTCCAGGTTGCAGGCATGAGTTGCATCAGTCCCATGGCGCCAGCGGAAGAGCGGATCGGGCGGCCGTTCCAGCGGGTCTGCCCACCGCTTTCGGCGCGCATGACCCGCTCGATCCAGGCGCTGGGGATGCCGAACCGCAGCGATGCCTCGCGGATATAAGGCTGCCATATGGCGACCGATTCAGCTTTGGCAGGCGTCGCTAGGGCGACCGCCAGCAGGATGATGGCGCGTTTCAACGGCGCCACAGGAGCGTCGCCTTCCCGATCACATCGTCGCCATCGGTCGGCCCGAAATAGCGGCCGTCGAAAGAGGCCGGACTGTCCATCAGTAGGAAAAGCTGTCGTCCCCGCAGCACCATGCAACCGCTCCACCAGGGCATCGGGAGACCAGCGGCATCAGCTGCACGGCGGCTCGCAATCCATCGCCCGTTGAGAAAGATGTCCTCGGCCAGCGCGCAGACCTTATCGCCCGCATAGGCCACGGCGCGCTTCACCAACGGCACGTTCATCGGGAGGTAGCGACGGGACGCAGCGAGCAGCCGATAGTGCTTGGGCACGCGAGCGATGACCATGTCACCCGGCTCCACCACGGCGCCGGGTTCTACCCTGTAGAGTCCGATCGGCGCGCTGGCGCTCGTATTCCAGACGAGGCGCGGCGTGGACGGAAGCGCGGCGGAAAGGAGGGGGATGAGAGTGCCAGCACCAACGCACAAGATGCGCCCGCGCAATCGAACGTGCCTCCGCTTTTCCGTCCGCAAGGTCTCACCCCAGGCAAGCAGCGGCGCATCGGCGGCAGGGCTTCGACGGCCGCTCACGCGCGCAGCTCCCGCGCCGAATGCTCGGCGGACCAGCTGTCCAGGTCATCGATATGATATTGGACGAAACGGCAATGGCGGCGGAAGACCGGCCCCTTGCCGTCGCGGCGCAGGCGTTTGAGCAGACGGCTCGAGATCTTGAGATAGGCAGCCGCCTGGTCTGTATTGAGGAAGGGCGAGCCGCGTTTCGCGCGGTTCGCACGGGCAATGTCATCGTCGCTGTCCATGGGGCGCACTCCTGTCTGTCGGGATCGCAACGGCGCGATCGCGGCACCCAGGATGCGGACAGGGACATCCCGGCATCAGTGTCGAAAACCACTCTCACACTTTCGACACCCGGGGAGAAAAGAGGCTCCGCGCCGAATCTGGCGCGGAACCTCGTCATGTCAGCGGGACCAGATGAGCTTGTGCTCGCCCTCGTCGCCCTGGGTGAGGGTCGCGTAGATGGGCGCGGGGAAGGACGGATCGTCGAGCTTGAGGCTCAGATATTCCGCGCCGGTCTCGCGCGCCGCCTTGGTCCAGCCCGCGCCGAACTCGACGCCACCGGCGCTGACGCGATGGTCCGGAGCCTTGTCATGCTCGCGCTCGACGGGCCGGATCGTGGCCTTGACGCGAAGGATGAGGGTGCGGATTTCGCCATTGTAGACGCCATCCTCGTTGCGGGTGAAGCTGCCGATCTGTGCCATGGAAAGTCTCCTTCTGCTTGCTCGAATGCCGCCCCATGCGGCCTCGATGGCAGTCGATGAGGTGATGGCACGGCGCCGCGCACCCCTGGGCCGAAGCGCCAGCGAAGGACGGCCGGAGCCGGTTTTCTTGCCTCGCGAGGAAGCCCGCAAGGGCGGGGAAGAAAGCCGACAAAGCCGTTGCGCGGACAAGCCGTGCCGGCGCCAGACCTGCCATGAAAGAGAGGCCGGTGCGGCATTGCCACCAGCACGCGAGGATCTTTGGACAGGATCGGAACGCAGGATTTCGCCCAGCGACGATCGATATCGGAGGCGATATCCAAGCCCTCCTTGACTCGGATGCCCCGGCTCTCCCCTAGCGCTCGACGAGCTTCCGGTTCAGCAACAGGACGGTCGCACAGGCCGGGCGACCATATTTGCCGGTGCCGCACACGTGGTCATGATGACGACGTCAGCGTCCGCTGGAGCAGACAGTTCACAAACAAGGCACTCCTGCCTGAGCGCCATTGTTCTACAATTGTACAGATAATCTTTAAATCGACAGAGTGGCCCGAATATTTAGTTGACCTTATTCATATTCCCCGCTTGATCGCAAAGGCCTTTTTAACCAACGATATATATCGCACGAAGGCATCAAAGGGGATTCTTTATGCGATCAGACGCCGCCAACCTGCTCGCCCGGCTCGGGCGCAGGGATTTCAGATACCGTGAATTCACCGACAATTTTGCGGATATGGAGCTCTGGCCCATATTCGAAGCCCTGCTGACAGACGATCGCGTTGTAGGCAAACCCGTTTCCGCGCTCGCAGCCCGCAGCGTCGAAGATGTGCTTCCCACAGTCAAGGCGGCACCAGCAAAACCGGCAGTGTCACAGTCGGACGCAGGTATTTTCGGCGGCTATTCTTCCAGTCGACAGAATACATCCTCAGACGAAACGAAAAACGACCTGCGGTCCTTTTTCCAGCGCATCTCCGACAATGATGAAGGGGGCCGCGCCTGATGCCCCTGATCCTCTGTCATTCCCCCAAAGGCGGAACCGGAACGAGTTTCATCGCGGCTCATCTCTCGATGCATCTCGCGCGGAAGGGGCATGATGTCGCCGCAATCGATTTTACCTATCAGGACACGCTCAAGCTGTTTTTCGGCCTGCTTCCAACGCAGGCACTTGCCGAATTTCATGGCGGTGGATCCGCCCTTGCAGTCGCGGGAGTAGAGCTTTTCTCCGCTTACCGCCTCAGCAGGGAGCCTGATTTCATCGAGGCGCTCCGTCATGGCAAATCGCCGTTCCGCTCGGGCAAGGTCTACGTTGCCGACGTTGCGGCGGGTGATCGGGAAACCAAGGATCTTTTGCTCCCACATACGGACCTGCATGTCTGCACGCTGCTACCGCAACCTGTCTCCCTTGCGGCGCTCAGCAAGGTACAGGCGGGTGTTCCTACCATCGAGTTGAGTAGTACCGCCTTCATCCTCAACCAGCTGGATGACACGCACCGCTTCTCGCGGCACACGCATATTTTCCTGCGCGAACTGGTCGGCGACCGGCTCGTGGGTACGGTGAGGCGAGACGAGGCCGTGAACGAGGCGGCCGCCATGTTCGAACCGATCAGCAAATATGCTCCCGCCAGTGCAGCTCTGGCCGATATCCGGGCAGTCGCCCAGCATATCGAGGCCAGGCTGGGGCTTAACGCCAATGCGGAACAGCTGTCATGAAGCTGCTGTCCTCGCCTATCGCCAAATGGGGCATCACAGTTTTCGCGGCCCTGCTGGTTCTGCTGGTTATCGGCGTGCCGCTGGACCTCCAGGCCCAATGGCTATTCAGTGGCATTACGATTGGCGGTGCGTTGATACTCGGCCGATCCCGCACGCGGAAAGCGACGCTTGCGCTCGGCCTCCTGTCGATCCTGGTGTCTACCCGTTACATGTTCTGGCGTACGACGCAGACGCTGGAATTCGGCACACCGCTGGAATTCCTGCTTGGCGCAGGCCTTTACCTCGCGGAAATCTACGCCTGGATCATCCTGCTGCTTGGCTTCCTGCAGACCAGCTGGCCGCTTCATCGCCCGGTCGTAGAGCTTCAGGGGGAACCTTCGCAATGGCCCACGATCGACGTCTTCATCCCAACCTATAATGAAAGTCTCGCCATCGTGCGTAACACGGTGTTCGCGGCGCTGGACATGGACTATCCCGCTGATCGCTTCAGGGTTTTCATTCTGGACGATGGTCGCCGACCCGAATTCCGCGCCTTTGCCCGGCAGGTCGGCTGCGGATATCTGACCCGGCCTGACAATCTGCACGCCAAGGCAGGCAATCTGAATGCCGCCATGAAGAAGACTGCGGGCGAACTGATAGCTGTGTTCGACTGCGACCATGTACCGACACGCGCTTTCCTGCAAATGACGGCCGGCTGGTTCCAGAAAGACTCCAGGCTCGCTCTCATGCAGACGCCGCACCATTTCTATTCCCCCGATCCGGCGCAGCGCAACCTGCGTACAGTAGAGGACCTCCCCGGTGAGGGAGACCTGTTTTATGGCAGTGTCCAGCAGGGTAACGATCTGTGGAACGCGGCCTTCTTTTGCGGTTCCTGCGCCATTATCAGGCGTGAGGCGCTCATGGAGACCAATGGGTTCGCTGGTGAAACAGTGACTGAGGATGCTCATACGGCGCTCAAGCTCCAGCGCATGGGGTGGAACACTGCCTTCATCAGTGCCCGCCTCTCCGCCGGTCTCGCGACCGAACGTCTGGTGCTGCATATCGGCCAGCGCATACGATGGGCACGCGGGATGACCCAGATCCTGCGGATCGAAAATCCACTGCTGGGGCCAGGCCTCAAATGGCAGCAACGGCTCTGTTATCTGAATGCGATGCTGCATTTCCAGTTTCCGCTGCCGCGCATCGTGTTCCTGACGAGTCCGCTCGCCTATCTCATCTTCGGGCAGAACATCATCCACGCCTCTGCATCGCTGATTTTCGCTTATGCAGCGCCCCACCTTTACTGTTCGATGGTCTCGGGTGCACGGTCGCAAGGCGGTGACCGGCGCCCGTTCTGGGGCGAAATCTATGAAACGATCCTTGCCTTCCATCTGGTGCCGGCAACTGTCTTCACGCTGTTCAATCCCCGCAAGGGCAAGTTCAACGTCACCGACAAGGGAAGCCTTCTGGATCGCACCTATTTCGATCTGGGGACGGTGAAACCTCACTTGCTCTGTATCGCGCTGATGCTCTTTGGCATCGCACTGGGCGCGGTGAAGCTGATTTTCTTTCCGCACCTTTTCAACATCCAGGCCGATACCCTGTTGTTGAACGGAGCATGGGCGCTATTCAGCCTCATTATCCTGCTGGCCGCTGTGTCCGTCGCTCGGGAGACAAAGCAGGCGCGCGAATTCATTCGCATCGAAACTCAGGTTCCGGTCACCATCTATGTCCAGGATGGGCATGTTTTTGATGCCGTCACAATCGACCTGTCGATGGGCGGCGCCGCCATACGCCTGCCGCAGGACATATCTTTGCGCGACCGGGTCGTCACGCACATCTCGCTGCCCATGGGTGACGAGAAGCTGACATTACCTGTCGATACCATTCGAATTGAACATGGGGAGGCGTTTCTGCGTTTTCAGCCGCTTGATATGACGCTGTCCCGGCATCTTGTCCGGGCCATTCTCGGCCGTGCCGATGCCTGGGAACCGGTCGCCCCGCAACCTCCGGTCTCTGGCCTCAGGTCCTTGTGGGACATCATCGTCGTCGATCTTACGACACTCAAACGGCTGTTTCGTCTGAACAGGACCGAACGCCGGAATGTGAAGCGCACGGCTGCAATGACCGGGTTAAAGGCTTCCGCCATCCTGCTGGCGACCGGCGCTCTCATGAGCGGCACACCGCAAGCGGCCAAAGCTGCTCCGACTCCCGCTCCCGCCGCAAGCGTGAGCACGGCGTCAGCGAGTGGAACCCGGCAGCAGCGGCTGACCTTCCGCGATCTTCAGGTAAAGTCGCCCATCCGCCTCGAAGGCACGAGGGGCGAAATCGGCATTCCTTTCGGCATGCGGCGTAGCGACGTGGTGACGAACGCCACATTGAGGCTGAGTCTGGCCTGGTCGCCGGCCATGATCGGCGACCTCAGCCAGTTGGTCGTCTTGCTGAACGGCGAGGTTGTGCAGGTGGTCCCGCTTCGCTCCAGTGATGCACGAGGGCAGATTCTGAACATCCCGGTCAACCCCGCACTGTTCCTGCCGGGCGACAACCGCCTCAACCTGCGCCTGCTCGGACATTACACGCGCGATTGCGAGGACCCGTTCCATAGTTCGCTATGGGCCAACATCAGCAATGTCCGCTCCTGGTTTGACCTTAGCGTCCAGAGCCTGCCGCTCACGCCCGACCTGTCACGTCTGCCAAGTCCCTTTTTCGACCGGAACGACAATCTGCCTCTCCGCCTACCCTTCGTATTCGCTGGCAGGCCCAGCAACGGCGAACTGGAAGCAGCCGCCAGCGCGGCGTCATGGTTTGGGGGACTGGCAAGCTATCGCGGCTTTTCATTCAAACCGATGTTCAATCAGCTTCCCCAGGGAAATGCCGTTGTCTTCCTGTTGGGCAATCGGCCCGTGGGGGGCGTAACCATGCAGGTCCGCGGGCCATCGGTTGCCGTCATCCGGAACCCGCGCGACACCTTTGGCAACCTCCTCCTAATCATGGGCCGCAACACGCAGGAACTGAAGCTTGCGGCGGCGGCCGTGGCCAGCGGGCGCGGAGTATTCGGCGGCTCACAGATGGCATTCGACAATGTGCGCATCCCTGCACATGGCCGTTATTCTGCTCCGCGCTGGATCAACACGAACCGGCCCGTCCGTCTGGGCGAGCTCACCGACGCTTATGCCTTGCAAGGTCTGGGGCTGCCGCCCGGGCCGCTCAGCGCGCGCTTCCGCATCGCGCCCGACCTTTTCTTCTGGCCTCGTCAGGGCGGCAGGCTGGACCTGCAATATCGTTACCCGACAGCAGACTGGCTGGACAAGCGGGGATCACGCCTCGATGTGTCGATCAACAATCAGTATCTGCGCACGCTGCCCCTCGCCGGTGGCGATTTGTGGGACCAGGTCTTTCGCGGTCGCGGGCCATCATCGCAGGACAGCAAGGCTTCGCTCGTGCTGCCGCGTTATAATCTGTTCGGCCAGAATGAGTTGGTGTTCGACTATAATCTGATCCTGGCGAACAAGAAGAAGTGCGAAGGCACATTGCCGGAAAATGTCCGCGTCAGCATCAGCCCGACCAGCACAATCGACTTCAGCCATGCCTATCATGCGCTGCAGATGCCCGACCTCGCGACGTTCGCGGGGGCGGGCTATCCCTTCACGATCCGGCCCGATCTGGCGGAAACGGCCGTTATAATGCCGCACGGGGCCACTGCTAGCACCATCGAGGCATTTTTGGCCATGATGGGCCGCTTTGCTGACTCGACCGGCCTCCCCGCTACCCGCGTCACGGTGATGGACAGGATCGACCCGATCGCCTTGGAGGGGAAGGACATATTGATAATTGGCGCCAGCAGTGTCGCGGGGTCGGGCCAATTGTTCGGCAACGCCCCGGTTCGCTTCAGCGATGGCGCACTCCAGGTGGCTGAGCGATCTCCATTCCAGAACGCCCAGAATTTCTTCTCGCTGGGCGACCGATCGAATCCTGAAGAAGCACAGCAGATCATCTATAACGCACACGGCTTTTCCGGCATTGTGGGCTTCCGCTCCCCGTTCGACAGCGACCGCAGTGTAGTCGCTTTGCTCGCGGACGACCCTAATGCCTTGCCGCAGCTGGTGAACGGCATGGCCGATACGAAGATCAATGCACAGATCCAGGGTGACCTTGCCGTCACCGATGGTGAAGGTATGACCAGCTTCGCGGTCGGACCTACCTATTGGGTGGGCTCCCTGCCCATCTGGATGCGTATCGCCTACTGGTTCAGCCTGCGACCGATCCTCATGGCGGCCAGCGGCCTGCTGCTGGCATTGCTTCTCGCAGGCCCTGCATATCTCTATTTCAATTCACAGGCCAAACGCCGCCTCGAAGGGGCTGACGAGGCATGACCGGAGCGATAACGATGCGAAAATTCCTTGTCGCTGCCCTGCTTGCATCAACCGTCACGCCCACCATCGCCGTTGCGGAGGTGCCCGGTGTCGCCGCGCTGATTCAACAGGGCCGCTATTGGCGGGCGAAGGGGCGAAATGACTTGGCAGACCAGGCCTTTCGCAGGGCGTTGGTACTCGATCCTGTCAATAGCGAAGCGAGACACGGGCTGAGTGGCGCGCAATCGCGCCCCGCCAGGCCCCCAGCGGCAAAAACCGGGGCCAAACTAGGGTCCCGACCTGCCCCGGAATTGACACGACCGGCGCAGGCCGCGCGATCCGCCCCGCCCCGCCCTGCCCCAGCCGACCGCGGCGGCGACGCCCGCGCCGCGGGTTTCAGGGCTTTGGACAAGGGTAATCTGGGCGAAGCCGCGACATCTTTCGAACGAGCCCTTGGCCGCAACAGCAACGATGCCGACGCGCTAGGCGGCCTCGGAATCGTACGACTGCGTCAGAACCGTTTTGCAGAGGCCCGCGACCTGCTTGAACAGGCTTCACGCCGGGGGACGCCGTCCAAATGGGTTGAGGCTCTCGCCTCATCGCGCTTCTATGCCGATTTGGGTGAAGCCCAGGCGGCCCTGTCCGAAGGACGGCTCGGGGAAGCGCAGGCAAAAGCCGAAGGGTTGGTCAGGTCTGGCTTTTCCGATCGACAGCCTGCTTTTGAGCTGCTCGCCAATATATACGAGCGGCAGGGGCGCTATGCCGATGCCGCAGATATTTTGAGACAGGCATCGGGCAGTGCTGGAAGTGAACAGTCCGAGCTTCGACTGAAGAGCCGGGCGGCACGCGGACGGGCGCTCGCTGCAATCGAGCGCGGTGACGAAGTCACTGCCGAACAGGAGTTTCAATCCGGCCTGCTCCTCGATCAAAATGATCCCTGGATCCGGTATGAATATGCGCATTTCATGATCGACCGCGGTCGGGTGTCAGACGCTGACGCCTTGTTGCGGTCACTATCGTCCTCATCCAGCCCGGACGCACTCTACGCAGCGGCTCTCCTCAATAATTCGCTCAAGCGCTTCAGCGCGGCCGAAGCATTGGTCGATCGCATCCCCGACGATCAGCGCACCTCGCAGATGCGGAACTTCGCCATGGGGTTGAAGGCGGATCAGGCCATCCAGAGGGCGCGGGATATCGGCGCGATGGGCCGTCAGGCCGAAGCACGCGCCGCACTGAATCAGTTAAGCGGAACGGCAGGATTGCCCGCGGCCAAACAAGCGGCGATCGCCGACGCGCTGTATGATCTGGGCGATACGAGCGGTGCAGCTCAACTCGCGGAGCAAGCGCTTTCCGGTGAGATCAGCGATGTAGAAGGCTATGAGCCTATTGTTCGCGTACTTGCCAAGACAGGACGGGATGACCTCGCCGCAGCTGCGCTGCAACGCGCCAGTCAGCTCGCTGGCGCGTCCACCGATGGTCAGCGCACACTCGCTCGTATCAACGGAGGCATGGCGGCGGCGCAGGCAGACCGGCTCAGGCTGGCGCAGCAATATGCACCTGCTTTCGACCTGCTCCAATCCGCCTGGAATGCAGCACCGGGAAATCGCGAAGTCCTGTCAGCGCTTGCGCGGCTTTATCAATCAGGTGGCATGCCGGCCCGTGCTGCCCAAAGCTATCAACTGATCCTGGCGCAGTCACCCAGGGATCGTGAAGCACAGCTGGGCCTGATCGAAACGGCGGGTGCTGCGGGTGACCGGGCGCTTGCCGCTCAAGCGGTCGAACGCGCGATCCAAACTTGGCCGGACGACCATGAAGTCTACATGGCCGCCGCGCGGATGGAACAGGCACGCGGGAATGAAAGCGGGGCAGTCCGCTATCTAAAACGCGCTCGGGAAATCTATGCCCGGCAGATGGGCGGCAGCAATGTCCAACTGACAGCCAGCAACCCCTTCGGAAGTATCGGTGGGACAAATGGCAACATGGGTAGCAATCCATTCCGTTCGCAGGCGTTTGCGCCCGCCCCTCCACCGGTCAATCCCTTTGCACTTGAAGGCGGCGCACGCCTGCCTTCCTATCAGGCCGCACCGGGCTATGCGGCAACTACGCCCCTGCCTGCAGGTGCTGCTGCGATCGGCGTTCCGGCAGCTTTTGACAATAATGGCTACGCCTCCAGCGCTCCGACGATGGCGCAAGGCGGAGTCATGGGAGATCCTGTCCTTGCCCGACTGGAATCCGACATCCGCAAGCTAGCGGGCGAGAGTGGTCCACGGGCCGACGTCGAAACCGGATACCGTCAACGTTCCGGCGAACCGGGGCTGAGCGAGCTGAAGGAAATCACCGGATCGGCAAGCATATCGACAGGCGTCGGTAATGGCCGCCTTTCGGTAAAGGCGGAGGCAGTGGTACTGGATGCCGGGCCACCCAGCGCGTCGGGCGCGGCACGCTTTGGCGGCAATGGAATAGCGGAGGCGGCAGCGATCGCCGGCCAGGTCGCCTCGCGCAATATCGGCGTTGATGCGCAACACGCTGCGGGCGTCGCCCTGTCGGCATCCTACAAGAGCCCGCTGGTGGAGCTGGAAGCCGGTGTTACTCCGCTTGGCTTCGGCAATACGAGAGCGACCTGGCGCGCTGCGGTCACGCCACGCTTTTCCTCCACGGCGTCGGCGAAGCTATGGTTTGAACGGCAGCCGGTAAAAGACAGCATCATTTCCTATGCAGGCGCCCGTAACCCGACGACCGATGCCAGGCTGGTCGAGGCGACAAGCGCGATCGTCATGGCCGCAGGCGCGCGCGACCCTGTAACCGGGCAGCGACTGCTGGATGTCCCCGGACTTTTCGGCCCCTACGGCATGGGAGAGCGATGGGGACAGGTCATGAAGACGGGCGGCGGCCTGTCCTTCAGCTACGACCGCAACGGCAACGGCTTTTATGGCGACGGCAGCTTTCACCGCTACCGCGGTGAAAATGTCCGTCGCAACTACGGCATCCAGCTGAACGCGGGCGGCTATATGCGTTTCTATCAGGGTGACAATTCATCCCTGACTGGCGGCATCAACGTCAATTATCAGGATTTTGATAACAACCAGAATTTCTTCACTTATGGCCATGGCGGCTATTTCAGCCCGCAAAGCTTCATCAGCGTCAGTTTCCCCGTGCGTTACGCCTATGACGACAGCCGTTGGGAAGTGAGGGGGAATTTCGCCCCAGGTTATCAAAGCTACGATCAGGAAGCCGCGAACCTCTATCCTACCAGCGACGCCGCGCAGGGGCTGCTTAACAATCTGAAACTCCTGAACAGTGATGTGCGTTCAACCTACGACGCCATCAGCAAAACCGGCTTTGCCCTCTCTGCCGACAGCGCCATTTACTATCGCGTAAGCCCTTCCATGCGAGTGGGGGGACAAATGGGAATCAATACGTTCGGCAACTATGATGAATTCCGGTCCTTGATCGGCATTCGCCAATCACTTGGAGGTGGGCAGTGAATAACGCCACGCGGCAACTGATGCCGGTTGGCAGTGCCTCGGCCGATCCAAAGGGCCTGGCGCTGCTCGTCGCTATGATTGCCGCCGAGATAGGGAGCACGGCGACGCCTGCTCAGGCCCATAACTTTTACCTGGCCGTCGGGCGGAAACTCGCCGCTGCAGAGCCGATGGAAGACGCAGCCGATCTGACCTTATTGGCGACACGCGTCAACAAGCTTTGGTCGGCGCTTGACTGGGGTCATGTCATTTTCTGCATGGAAGAGGAAGGCATAGCTATCCGGCATCAGGGCCTGCCACCTGCACTGGATGGCGATGTCGAAGGGCTGTGGGCTGAGATCATCTCTGCGGTGCTCGAAGGCGCTTATGACAGCTGGTTCCGGACACTCGGCAGCGGCGCGGCGCTGATGACCCGGCGGGTAGATTTCAATGGCGGCACACTGGATCTATGGCATGGCCGTTGATCGAAGGTTTTTTTCGCTTACTGCTTTGGCGGCGCTGACCATATCCTGCGCCAGAGCTGGCGGGCGACCGCCGTTGTCGAACAGCTTGTGGCCCCGTTTCAAATCCGCCTTCCTCGATCCGTCCGGCCGCGTCCTGGACAACGGCAATGGGGGAATCAGTCACAGCGAAGGCCAGGGCTATGGTCTATGGCTGGCGCTGACTGCGAATGATCGTGACGCCTTCGAGAAAATGCACCGTTGGACCGAAGCCACCCTCGCCAGGCGCGACGTGGCGCTCTACTCCTGGCGATACGATCCGCGCCAGGAAAATCCGGTGGCAGATCGTAACAATGCAACAGATGGCGACATCTTCATCGCCTGGGCTCTGGGCCGTGCAGGTGAACAGTGGCAGGACGCCGCTCTGACTGCACGAGCCGAGGAAATCAGGGCAGCCATTCTCTCTCATCTGGTCATCGAGCGATTTGGTCGGCGCCTTCTCCTGCCCGGCATCGACGGCTTTTCCTCACCCAATGTCGTGACGGTCAACCCCTCCTATTTCGTCTGGCCGGCATTCGACCAGTTCCGGCGGCTGGATGGTGAAGCCGTCTGGGGAGACGTGATCCGCGACAGTGAAAAGCTGCTGGCAGCGGCGCGCTTTGGCCGGCGCCGCCTACCCACGGACTGGATCGATGTAACCGCGAACGCGGCGATCGCGCCTGCGGCAGCCAAGCCGCCCCGGTTCGGCTTCGACGCTGTACGCCTGCCTCTTTATGCACAGGCGGGAGGCAGGCAGCAGCTGGTCAGGCCGATCATTGATTGTTGGCGGGGCTACGTCCGTGCTGGACGAGCCATTCCCGCCTGGATCGACATTCAAACGGGACAAGAGGCCGACTTCGCGCTCTCACCTGGGGGCATGACGATCGCCAACCGCGCGCTTGGAATGCCTGCGTCCCTGCCGTTGTCGACCGATTATTATGCAGCAGCGCTGCAGATGCTGTCGCAGTCACTTTGATGTTTTTCTACGCCACCGCCCGCCCAGCATTAGACACGTCCTCTGGCGTACAGAAATATAACTGGGCCTTGCCGCCTCGTTTGGAGCGGTAGAGCGCGGCGTCCGCACAGGCTGTCAGATGCTCAAGATCGAGCCCGTGACGAGGCGCCATCGCAATGCCGACGCTCACGGAAATCCGGATCTGCTCATCCATCAGCAGATAAGGCTCACTCAGTTGCCTGATAATACGGCGGCCGAGCATCTCTGCTTCGCTCTCATGCTGAACGCCTTCCTGGACGACAATGAATTCGTCACCGCCGATGCGTGCGACCGTGTCCACCGAGCGAACGATTGAGCGCAGCCGGGTAGAAACCTCGCGTAAAACGGCGTCACCCATGGGGTGGCCATAGCGGTCGTTGATAAGCTTAAAGCCATCAAGGTCGAGGAAATGGACGGCGAGTTGACTGTTTTCAAACGCAGCGGTGCTCATACTGTTCTGGAAACGCTCTCTCAGGAGCAGCCGGTTAGGCAGTCCGGTCAGCGCATCCTGCCGCACGAGATCAGCCAAATCATGTTTTGTCGTGAGATGCTCAACGTCCGATCGATACAGATGACGAACCGACTCAAGGCTGAGCAGCGTCACGACGGTGACCAGCAGCGCCTCTATCACGAAATATTCCGCGTGCATCGCACCGGCATCGCCAGCCCGAGCGTGCAAGGCAAGGGCGACGACAGTTGGGACAGTCGCAAGCAGCAGGCTGGTCACGCAAATGCGTGGCCTGCCACCTATCCGTGACACGAGCCCGGCGCCGAACGTAAAAATGAGGCTGACGACGACAAGATGGTTGAGCGGAATATGTGTACCGAGCACAGTCGCGCTAAGCGCGCCCAACAACCCAGCGAAAATGTAGCTTCCTGCTGCATAACGCCGTTCCCATTGCTTCACGCGATCGATGGTCAGGGTCGTTCCACACGCTTCCCGCTGATAGGCGGTGATGACGGCCAGGCGCGCGATTGTCACTACCACTGCAATCGCGGTTATAAACCCGATCGTGGCATCGTGATGTTCTATGAAAATTGTTGTTCCCGCCACACCGAATAGGACACCCATGCCGGCGATGGGCAGGCGCATGGCGAAGAGGGACTGCACGAGTTCGCAGTAGACAGCATCCGGGATTGGCAGGGTCATGAGCCGGTTGGAGAATGTCAGGACCCCTCTTCTCATCTTCACCATCCAGTCTGGCATCATCGTAAACCGTGTCAAATCCTGCTCCCGGCAAAAGAAGGGCTCACCACCCAACGCTCCAAAGCCGTAAAAAATGTCAAAACCCGCTTGACGGATCAGCCCATTTTTTTGAGCTTTTATCTTCTTTAGCGACAATGACGCAGTCGGACCAAATCCAAATCCGCCAGTCACTATGGCGCTGGCAAGCTGGTTCCATGCTCCACCCCCGCCAGCCTCCCAGCTCGTTCCGCTATCACCCACGCGACGCGCGATTTTTGGCCCGTTGGCGGGCGGAAGGTTCGCACCTCCCGCCCTACAGCTTCATGCGGCTTCTGCGAACGACTCCCCGCCCGCATCGGCTGTTGTCGTGGCAACAAGATCGCGTGCGGCAACGACTTTGCCATGGGCCGCAACTGTGCCCACCCCACCCCGTTCGGTGTAGGCGCTCGGTGGAAAAGCCATCCAGCGCGGCACCCAGCGCTCGACCTTGGCGCGCCCATCCGCCCCCGACAGATGGTCGGCAATGATCTGCTTCAAGGTCTTGACCTTCTCTTGGCCATTGGCTGTCGCGACCGTCTCGCCCGCGACCTCCGCGACCATATGGCCGAGCAGTTCACGGTCGCGCAGCAGGGAAAAGAGCGCCTTGTCGGCCACCCGAGACACCCTACCAGCGCGCGGGCCAGCTCTGAGACGAGCGGATCGGATCGGCCCGGGTCCAGGCGCGCAACTGGCGGCTGATAGCATTTGGCTGCCTGTTCCTGACTGCGGGCACCTCGGCGGCGCTTGCCTGGCAGTCGCTGCAGAGCCGGGTCGTCCCCTATGTCGTCGAGGTCGACCGGCTCGGCGAGGCTCGCGCGGTGCGGGCCGCCGATGTGGAGTATAGACCGACCGACCCGCAGGTCGCGTGGCACCTCGCGCGTTTCATCACCAACATCCGCTCGGTGTCGCTGGATCCCGTGCTGATGCGCCGGGACTGGCTCGAGGCCTATGATTTTGCGACAAGGCGCGGCGCGCAGTTTCTCGGTGAATATGCGCGCGCGGCCTCCCCCTTCGCCCATGTCGGCGAGCGAACCGTGTCGGTCCAGGTCACCAGCGTCGTGCGTGCCTCCGAAAGGTCGTTCCAGGTCAAATGGACCGAGAGTGTTTACGAGAGGGGCGCGCAGTCCGGGACTAGCCGCTGGACCGCGATCCTGACGATTACGACCAAGGCGCCCGCCAATGCCGACATGCTGCGAAGAAACCCGCTCGGCATCTATGTCGATGCGATCGACTGGAGCCGCGAACTCGACAGTGACACCAGGCCCGCGGCGCCACGGCCACCTCTCCGGTCCAGCCAATCCCTCGACTCGCCATTCCCGCCAGCACTGGCCTCATCCGCCATCCCAAACAGCCAGGAGTCCCAGCCATGAAGACCTGCTCCATCCTCCTGTCCGCCGTCATCCTTGCCGCCTCGCCGGCCGATGCGCAGACGGTATCTTCCCCCCTACAGAGCGTCGCCTCGGCCAATCGCAAGGCGACGGCTGAGCCGGCTACCCAGGGCTTCATCAATGCTATCCAGGTCTATCCCTTCGCCGACGGTGCTATCTTCCAAGCCTATGCGGCGCCCGGCTCCGTTACGGACATTGCCTTGCAGCCAGGCGAGACGCTGGTCGCGGTCGCCAGCGGCGACACGACGCGCTGGGTGATTGGCGACACCACTTCCGGAGGGGAGGGCAGCGGTGACGGCGAGGCCAAGCGCACGCACATCCTCGTGAAGCCTTTCTCCGCCGGGCTCACGAACAACCTCGTCATCATGACCAGCCGCCGGACCTATCATCTGCGCCTTGCAAGCACGGCCGCGACGGCGATGGCAGGCATAAGCTGGACCTACCCGCAGGATGACCTCATCGCATTGAAGCGGCAGTCAGACGCCGCGCGCGCCGCAGCTCCCGTCGCCTCCGGCCTCAACGTCGCGCAGCTTCATTTCGACTATGCGATTTCGGGCGACCGACCGCGGTGGCGGCCATTGCGCGCCTTCGACGATGGCCGCCAGACCTATATCGAATTTCCACCGACGCTCGCCCAGGGCGATGCGCCGCCCCTCTTTCTCCTTAGCCCGGACGGCAAGGCTGAACTCGTCAACTACCGCCTGCACGAGCGCTATTATGTCGTCGATCGGCTGTTCGACGCGGCGGAACTACGGCTGGGCCTTAAAAAGCAGGAGATCGTGCGCATCACCCGCATCGAGAACCGCAAGCGCGGGAAGGGCGCATGACCGCGGCCGACACGCCCGTCCAGCCAATTCCGCCACCAACAAAGGTCGATCCGGAGACCCTGGTCCTGCGGACGCAACCGATGAAAGCGATCCGTTTCCGCCGCGGCGCCATCATAGGCATTGCGGCCCTGGGATCGGCCAGCCTGATAGGTGTCGCGTGGATGGCCCTCAAGCCCCAGGTGTTCCGGCAAGTGGCCCAGGAGAGCGAGCTTTCCAAGCCATCGGCGGACCCGGGCGATGCGCTGTCCGGCTTTCCGGCAGGCTATGGCGATGCCCCAAGACTGGGACCGCCCCTCCCGGGCGATCTCGGGCGGCCCATCCTGCGCGCCCGGCAACAGCATATGGACGCCGACGATGCATCGGGCGGCGGTCGTTCCACCGCTGACGCTGCAGAAGCCGCGAGGCTCGCAAAGCTGGCGGAACTGAAGGCAGCTCGAGAGTCTGCCATTCTCGTCCAGATGCCGGCAATGCCACCCGCAGGCGTTGCACCGGATACCGGGACGCCGGCAGTTCCCCAGGATCGCAAGGCGGCATTCGCGGGATGTGCCGCTACTGGCAGCGACCTGAACACATCCGTGTTGGCGCCGCCACCATCACCCTATCTCCTGGCGGCTGGGAGCATCATTCCCGGGGGCCTGATCACTGGCCTCAGCTCCGACCGGCCTGGGCTCGTCATGGCGCAGGTGACGCAGAATGTATTCGACAGCGCCACCGGTCAGATCCTGCTCGTGCCGCAGGGCGCCCGTCTCGTCGGAAAATATGACAGCGTCGTCGCCTTTGGCCAGCGACGCGCGCTCGTGATCTGGCAGCGGCTCATGCTGCCGGATGGAAGTTCGCTCCGCCTCGACAATTTTCCGGCAACCGACGCGGCTGGGTATGCGGGGCTTGCCGACAAGGTGGATTTCCATAGCTGGTCGCTGCTCAAGGGCGTCGCGATCGCAACCCTTCTTGGCGTTGGTTCAGAACTGACGATCGACGGCGAAAGCGACTTCGTCGAGGGGATCCGCCAATCAACGCAGCAGAGCGTATCGCGCGCCGGTGACCAGATCACATCGCGCGACCTCGACATCCAGCCGACAATCACGGTGCGGCCCGGAACGCCGGTAGGCCTGCTCGTTAGCCGCGACCTCATCCTAGCACCGTGGCGCGGGTCTATAGGAGAATAGGCATGGCAGAGCTGAAACTGGCCAAGCTGCCCGATAGGACGCCGGTCAAGCTGGCGATCACGATCACGCCGGACCTTCAGAATGCCCTGCGCGACTATGCCGCGATCTACGCGCAGGCCTATGGCACCAAGGAGCCGGTGGTCGAACTCATACCCGCGATGCTGGCTGCCTTCCTGGAGAGCGATCGCAACTTCATCAGAGCCCGTGGCGCCGCGGTGCGGGAACTGGGATGAAAGATAAAAAGGTAAGGCCGCCTGCTGGGCTGAGGACGGCATCGCCCATCGATTGCGCGTCCTCGCAGAAGCACTCACCTCTCCAGCTCGGGCGTATGAGCCCAATCGATGAAGACCATGACGAGGCGCAAATGCAGCGGCTCGCTATTAGCGAAGGGGCCGCTCTTTTAAGCCCGAACGACATCCTCTCACGGCTCAACATGACGAGCGCGGAGCCAGCAAAATGGATGCGACGGACGTTTAAAAAGTACCGAGTGCCTTACGTTCACTTATGTGGCCAGGTCCGCGCGACGGAGGCGCAATATCAGTTGCTATTGGGAAGAGTAAGCTGTTCTCCATCGGCCGAAGTGGGGAGACCTGTATCCACTACATCCAAGGTTGAGTTGCGGAAGGCGACGAAGACTTCGGCATCAAGGCGTTCGGTTCACGAACGCGTGACGCAGATGCTGCGTCGAACTGATGGAGGAACCTAAGCTCGATGCGGGATCAGCTGTTGGTTTGCGCCTCACCGCCCGCCGCGAATATTGCGGACGCCATAAAATGTTGTTTGTCGAAGCGAAGGACAATCCGCCCTGCAATATCCCATCAGCCGACAATCTCGATTGGGTGAAGTTGATGTCTTTCATGAACATTGACAGCGCTCATCTCGGTGCGCAGCTCCAACATCAAACCTGCTCTGCAAGTGCGGCGTCCACCATCAGCCGCCGCCCTCTTCTTCGGCGCTAACAGCAGGTTTGGCGGAGAGAGCAGCAGCCAAAGCGGATCGTGGGCCTCAGGCTGCGTTTCTAAAGCACATGGTGCGATGGCTACGGAATATTGCTAGCATCATCAACAATCAACATCTCGCCATTCCCCAATCGCGCAATTGAAAGGCACCAAGGATGTCAGGGAACTTTAGGGTGCCTAATGGACTATGGCGAGCAGCATCATACGGCTGGGCGGCGTGTTTTGCAGACCTGAGCGCGTAATGGATACCCCGTTTTTATGTTGACGGATGCCTCATATTAGTGGCAGGGCGCGAGGCCTGCGGGCGGGTATAGCTCAATGGTAGAGCACTAGCCTTCCAAGCTTGTGATGCGGGTTCGATCCCCGCTACCCGCTCCACCGCAGATTTTAGCCATTTCTTCCTCATTTTACCAGCGCCAAATTGGGGATTTCTGCGGTAACTTTGCGGTAGAACGCGCCGGGAGCAAGGGCCTCGATTTCATCGATCACGGCTTCGGTTGCCGCTAAAGCCAGCCCCAGATTGGCGGGGTCGGGGATTGCGTAAATATCGCTGATGGCAAACGCGGAGTGGCCGAGCATAATTTCCCCCTGCCGCCAGTTCGCCTCGCCAATACGGCGGCGCACGATGGTAGCGATTGAACGGCGGATCAACTTTGGTCCTGCCTGCCCATTGCTCGGCAATCCTAGCGCCGCGCGCATCCTGTCCCATGATGACCTTATAGTCGCGGCTTGTATCCAGTTCTCGCCCATGGCGTCGAGATGCCCGATCATTTGCCTGACAACCGGCACCATCGGAAGGCGCTTGTTTGTTCGCTGTCGGCGGGTTGGGTTCAGGTCGATAACGCGCGGGCCGGGGTGCCACTG
The DNA here is from genome assembly GCF_054771635.1 of Sphingobium sp. TomTYG75. Classification (NCBI taxonomy): domain Bacteria; kingdom Pseudomonadati; phylum Pseudomonadota; class Alphaproteobacteria; order Sphingomonadales; family Sphingobiaceae; genus Sphingobium; species Sphingobium sp. TomTYG75. The sequence continues at coordinate 721,258 of NZ_BSRE01000001.1, forward strand.
GTCGTGCTTGATCGCCAGCACGGTTTCAGGGCGCGCCCATGTCGCAACAGCCATGCGGAGATAGGCCAGTAGCGTTGCGCGGTCTTTCACGCGCAGATCGCGCAGGACTTGCGATTTCTCTTGCGGGTGCAGGCAATAGTTGAACATGCGAGCAAGGTCAGCCACATCCACCCGGAATGTCGGCGTGCGGGCTACATCGATTTGCTGGCGCGCTTTGAACGCGGCTTTTTGACCTGGCGTCGCATTGATCGCGGCGGCGAATTGCATAACGCTGCCTTCGACATGGGCAAGCGACCGTTCGCGCAGCACCTTGCCTTTGGGTGACATGACCGGGCGGGCCAGCGCCCATGTGCGGAAACGGTCGATCCAACCCTCGTCAACTTCGGCGCAGACAGTATCCGCCTTGGTTTCTGCCAGATAATCTATGACATGCGATAGCCGGTGTCGGGCGGCCTCGTGCCCTGCCCGCCCCTCCAAAAGCAGGAGGTAATCGGCTATAGCGGTGGTTGCGAGCGGCGACTTTTCATGGTCCCATGGCCGGTGGCAGGTCGGGCAAATGCGGCGACCAGAATGTGTGAGATAGAGGCGGTCAAGCGCTATCCTGCCTTGCCCGACATCTGCCGTGCGCGCGCTAGTGCTTCGCTCGCGCTTTCGCTCGGTGTCGTACCAGACGATTTCAAGGTTGGCGCGCCCCTCCCGTCGATAGAGGGCATATTCGCCCCGTTGATAGAGCGGCTTCTGGCGTGTCGTGCGCGGCATTGGTTCCTCTGATATTCTGCGGCCGCCTTCTTCAGGGTGTCATAGGCGCCGCTTGAAACTAGCAGGTCCAGGTCATCGGGTGAAAGCTGGATGCCCTTGTGCTGGTCGATGCGCCTGGAGAGGCGACGGTCTAAATCTGGCAGCAGTCCCATCTACCCCTCCTGATCGCCGTGGAGGGCGGAGGCGCACCCGGCATAGATCGCGTCAGCCAGAGCGATTGCAGCCCTTTTATCCATGACGATTAGCTCCTCGCTGCCGTCCGGCGCTATCTGCTTGATGTAGACCAGATTACCGCAAGTCAGTTCGACGCTCGCGTAATTTCCGCCGTCTATTGTGCGTCTCATCCCCTCGGCTCCTCGATAGTGGAAAGTGCGGCTCTTTTCCCGGCTCTATATTGTCTAAGCCACGCGCTCTGGCATGGGCGACAAATCCGCCTCCCCTTCCTATTTGTTCGGGTGTTCTTTTCATTGTATGGATGGCCAGCTTTGCATTGCTCCTGCTTTGCATTTTGCGCAGGAGCGCCCGTGCCGCGCAGACTGTTCACGCCCGATGTTACTGCTTCCAGATGGTGAGGGTTTACACAGCATGGGTTACGGCAAAGATGGTCAATAACCATTCCTTCCGGAATCGGTCCTTTGTGGATTATGTATGACACTCGGTGCGCCCTTATATTCTTATTCATGATCGAGAAATTGCCATAGCCGCTTATCGAGCTACGATGCTGCGGCTTCTCTCGATACCGCGTCCATTCCCAGCAATCATCGTTGCCGCGCTTGTCCACAGCCTTCCAAAAGCGCGCCTCATCTGATGGTGAAATATTAGTCATCATCGACCTCTCCCTCTACCGGGATGGGTGCGGCTACAGTTTCTGGCGGGGTGGATATGGCATCCAGCAAGTCACAGGCGAATTCGTAGGACATGGAGACGTTGCCGCCAATGCCTTCCGGGCCAAGCGCTTCAATTGAGTGGCGCAGGCGTTCGGCTATATCGCTCACCCTACCATGCGATGGGGTGCGGGAGAGGATGGCGGCCAATTCGGAAGCGAACGTGTCCCGGTTTTCGGTGGGATACCAGATGATACAGAGCCGTTCCTCGATCAGGCTCATGATCTTTTCCAACTCATGGGTCATCATTCACCTCTCTTTGGCTGCTTGGTGGCTCGCCATTCCCAAATGCCCAGCGCCAAGGTTGCAGGGCCTAAAACTCCGCCCATCAGCCACGATGGAACGCCGTCGATGGGGTCGTTGCGATTCAATCGCCAAGCGCCAATCAGGCCGACTGCGAACCACACGAGAAAAGCAATCTGCTCACTCATGCCCCTTCCCCTTGTGCGGTGGACAGGAATGCCCGCGTGTCATGGAACGGCGATTGCCCTTGCTGGCCGCACGACCATTCCACCCAGCATTTCAGCAGCGCCAGGGCATCCGCAGGGGCAGGCTTGGCCGGGGGTGATGCTGGCTGGGGCGCGCCTAACTCGTCGGACCGCACGAAGGTGTCGCACAATTCAGTGGCGTTCGCTTTGGGTAGCCCGCAGTCGCGGCAAACCAGTTCCTCGCTCACGCCCCCTTCTCCATCTGCCCGCTATTGGAGAGGGCGAATACCTCCCACGCCAAATCGCGGACCCACTGATCCATGCCGTGAGGGATACGCTTTTCGATCAGTATAGTTACCGCCTCCCGCAACGCTGCGTCCGGTGCGCTTGGGGTAACGATCCCGTCGACCAGATAGCGCACCATCGCTTCGGCTTGCGTATAGTCGAACAGGTTCGTCCCTGTGGGCTGGTTACGGTATTCGTTTCGCTGGCCGGGGTTGCCGATCGGATTAAAACCGATCCCGCCATCCGGATTAAAATTGTCAGGCAGCTTCCAGCCAAGGAAGCGGTTGACCATGTGCTTGATCTGGTCGTCGGTCATTGTAGGTTCTCCGGTGGAAGGCGCAGCGGCCTTGTGCTTTTCCCAAGCGGCATCAATCATCGCTTGCTCATCGGCGGTTAGGTCGCCTTCCCATTCTTCGTCCGGTGCGCTTGGGGTGGGTAACGGGAGGGCGGCTATGATCTCATCGGCTTTGGCGCGCAGTTCTATGGCGAGCCACGAAGCATATTCGGCTTGGAAGCAATATTCAGCAGCCATGTCCTCGCTGCACGTTTCACTCCGAAACAGCGACATGGGCGCCTCGCTCTCCGCCACCTTCGCACAAGCCTCCACAATAGCCCGCGCATCGGTGGCAGCGGTCGCAACCGTAGTGGAGGCAAGGGCTTCCTTGGCGATAATCGCGATGCCCGCGAGCGCGGTGTGATCGGTTATATCGCTGCGGAAGCAGTTCGCCTTGATCTGCTCCAGCGCCTCTCTCAGCTTATCGTTCGTCATTGCTCTATATCCTTGGGTTCGCGCTGGCAGGGGACAAGTCCGGCCATGTCAGAGCGGCAAGCGGGACATTCGCACTCGTCCGTAACAAGGCGCTCATCATTGCGGTGGCGGGCTTTGTAGCGCTCGTATGCATCGTCCAGGCGGTCGAGGAAGCTCATTCGGTGGGCACCTTTTCCCAACCTTTAGGCGTCTGGCGCCATTCTCCAGGGCGATGCACGGTGCGCTCTATCTGCTTCCAGTCGCGGCTTTGACGGCAGCGTTCACGCTCGGATTGGCGGGGGTTCATGCGCCCAACACTGGATTGCCCAGCGCCTCCTCTTCAGCCAACGTCCGCACAAATTCCAAGCGATAGATGCCGGCGCCGACTGCCTGCGATTTGGGAAGCTCAAACGTCCAAGTGATCGTGTCACCCTTGAACATGTCGCGGTTCTCGTCGGCCATGTTCTGATGCGGGTAGAAGTCGGCGGTCACCGATTTGGCTAGTATCTCTGCCATCGGGAAATTCCTTTCCCCTGCCCTTTTCTCTCCGCTGGGCAGGGATTGGCTGCGGTGCCGTTGGGGGTTAGGCTGCTCGTTCGCGGATTTGCCCGCTGTCGATCGCCTTCTGAAACTGGCCTTCGATCCGCCTCGTGATTGCCGATCTTGTGGACTGCGGAATGTAGCCGTGCAGGAACAGCAGAGAGGCGGCAGCATCGAGGCGTTGCGCCCATGTCTGATCGGTCCAATCGATTGCAGGCCCGATCAGCTTTTCAATCGGCATGGCCATCACGCCGCCCTCCTCTGCTTCCGCCTGTCCCGTGCCGCTCGCCACTTCTCCGCATCAGCCTTGTTCGCCTCTGCTTCGGCGCGGGCGGTGGCGAGGTCGCCAAGCGCATGGTTCAACCGGTTCTGAAGGCTGTTGGCGTGGGCGTTGCGATCTATAACCGCTTCACGGTGGCGCCTGATGATCCGCTCCTGCTCTTCATGGCGCGCCGCATAATTGGCAACGATCCGCTCATGCTCGGCCTTGCTGACCATCTCTTCCTTCGGCTTCCGCCAGTTTGTGAATAATGACATGGTGGTTGATCCCCTATGCTGCGGCGGTGATTTCGTCTGACAGCGGGATTTCCTTCTCCGCTGCGAACGAAAAGATTGCTTCTATGAGGTCGGAAAATTCAGCCTTGCCGAGACGCGAGGATTTGTAGCCCATCGGCACAACTCCACTGCCGTCCAGCGTCGGCTCAAAGGTGCATTTGAACCCGGCTTCATGCATAAACAGCGCCTTCCAGGTGTCGGTATCCAGCAACCGGCCATCGGGCTTTGCGCGGCTGATCTGGCTCAACAGGCTCCACATGAGCGCGTTCTGGTCCTGCGTGCGCTTGGCCTCCTTGATGTTGAGGATCGCGCCTTGCGGGGCTTGCTCAATCAGCTGGTGGGCTTGCGCCCGCTTGAACGGGCTGTTCAGTATGACGGTTTGCCCGCTAGCCATTGCGCTTTGCCTCCATGATCTCCATCCGGCGCGGCGAGGCTTGGGCGAATTCTTCCGCCAGCGTCCGCATGTTGATGCTGTGAAACCGCTCGAATGATTGCTCACCCATCTGGTGCTGCCGTGCGTGGCATTCATGGCAGAGTGAGATGGTCCAAAAGTCGCTTGGCTTCTGACCCATGCCCGCGCCGGTCCCGATCCGCACATGCGCTACCTCGATCGCAGCGGTGGACCCGCAAGCGCAGCACGCATGATTGCGAACGAAGCTGCAATGGGCTTGTGAACGCCACCGGCTAGAACGCTTGGCGGGTTTCGGAATCCGGCGCGGAAGCATCAGAAAGGCACCTCATCGTCCAGCGGTTCGTCGCGGTAGGACTGCTGGTTGCCGCCGCCGCTTGACCGCTGGCCCCCATCTGCCTGCCGCCCGCCCTGCAACGTCACATGATCGGCGCGGCACTGGAGATAGGTCTTGCCGTCATGCTCGCGGGTGCCAACTTCGCCGACGACCGTAACTTTCGTGCCCTTAACGAGCAGTTCGGCCAGCTTGTCCGCGCCCTTCCCCCAACGGGTCACATCCCACCATGTGGTCTGCTTGTTATCGCCGTATCCGGTGTTGACGGCGACCGAGAAGGAACAAAGTGTCTGCCCGCTCTGCGTCGTCTTGAACGTAGCGTCTTTCCCGGTTGTCCCTGCGAGGGTGATAATCTGTGTCATGCTGCTTCTTTCTGTGCGTTCTGCGCAATGCGCTTCTGAAGATTGCGAAGGGTTGCCTCCCCCTGCGCGGCTGTCAGCTCATCGAGAGCGGAAACCTTGAAGCCCTCGACAATGGACTGGACGCTTACGCCGGATGGTCCGATTGCCTGCTTGATCGCGGCCAACGTGGCTTCGGTGATGGTGGGCGGCGGCGCATCCTGCACATTGCTCTGCGTCTTGTCGTAAAGAGCCAGGCCGAATGGATTGCCGAAGGTCATGAAGGCGCGTTTCATCGCGTCGGTCTCAGCTTCCTTCAGCGCGCTCTCGTGCGCCTGCCCAACGTCTTTATCGATACCCTGCCCAAAGCCGGAACCCTCCCGGACGAGATTGCCGACGGTGATCCGAACGCGGGCCAGATAGTCCACGCGCATCTTGCCGTTCACGTCGCGGGGCTCGCCAAGCTGGCGCAGTTCGATCGTTTCCCGCTGCCAGCCATCGAAACCGAATATCCGATTAGCCTCCGCAATTGCGTGCCAACCTTCGATATACGAGACTTGGGAGCCGCCTTGCTGGCGCTTGGCAACATGGTCGCGGTTGAGCGGCGCACTGAGGGCCGCGTTCTGTTCAGGGGTGAATGTCATGCGACGTGCTTCCATTTTGTACGGTTGACGATGCGCTCTATGGTGGACGGGCTGACCGAGTAATCGCGACTGATACGGCGGCAGGAATCCCCTTGTTCGGCGCGAAGTCTGATCAGGCGAACATCAACCTCCGACACTTTAGCTGAAGGATGCGCCTCGCCGCACGGCAGTGGGTTTCTATCCGGCTTGGCCGCATAGACGGCGCGATGTTTAGCCAGGACAGCTTCGCGATTGCGTTCATAAGCCGCCTTCGAGCGCAGCCGGTCGCACACTAAGCACTGGTTCATGCCCTCTGGTGTTTTTCGCCCGTGTTCAGCAAAAGGATGCCCGCGTTTGCAATGGGTCTTTGGCTTTGATCCAGTTATCCCTCGGCGGGTGTTCTCTCCGCTTGTTACTGGTTCTAGATGTTCTGGGTTCACGCAGTCGCGAACGCGGCATAGATGGTCTATGAGTAGGCCGTCCGGAATAGGACCGACAAACGCCTCATAGGCCAAGCGATGCGAGCGACCCTTCCGCTTTTCGAAGCAGCCCATCCCGTAGCCGTCGCGGTCAAGTGTCAGTTGCCAATGCCAGCAACCGTTTCCGTCCATAGACACACGTTCCATTATGTATTTTTGGAAGTCAGGCCGCACGGCGGTGCTCCTTCACGCTCACACCTGGGATCGCACGTTTGCCGGAATGAACGTCCTTGTTTGCCTGCTCCAGCAGCCAAGCCTTCAGCAATTCCGGCTGCGCCTGCTTGTAGTGCTTCAGCGCCTCCACCGGATCGACCAGTTCGGCAATCCAGTAGGACCGCAACCCGATGGCCCGACCTCCGCCTGACGCATGGGCCTTCGCCTTGTCGGCCTTGTTCGCGGCGCGCTCGGCAGCGTCGGCTTCCTTGCGGGCCAGTTCGACACGTTCGATCGCTTCCAGGTTGGCGGACGCGGCTTCACGTTCTGCCTTCAGCGCGGCTTGGCGTTTTGCTTCCGCCTCCTGCCGCGCCTTCTCGGCTTCGGCGCGCTGATCAGCTTCCAGTTTCTCCAACCACGGAACCAGCGCCTTCTTGGCCGTGTCGATAATCAGGGCGCACTTGCCCTTTTTGTCGTCTGTCAGCGGGGTCCATTTTGCCTGGACAGCCGCCTTGCCTTCATCGAAGGGTTTGGCCTCCGCCTTACGCATCGCGTCGGCATCGTTGCGAGCCTTGCGGGCTTCATCGATCAGCTTGCCAACAATGTCGGCGGTCGCCTGATTTTCGATTGGCTCGCCATCAAGAAAGCCTTGGGCGGTTTCCATCAGGTCAAGAATATGGATTTGCATCGCCTCAAACGGGTTCGGCTCCGGAGGATTGTTTCCTCCAATCACCGCACGTGGATTTTCAGTGATGTCCATGAAAAACCTCCCGGTTGCGGGCGTCACGAAGTTCGCCGCGTAGGATTTCGTTCTCTTGCCGGAGCAAGTCGTTCTCAGCTTCGAGCCAGTAGCGTTCGTCAAGCCAGCGTTCGTAACCGGCCCACAGATCGCTTTCGGCCCCAGCGGTAACCGCCTGATGCGCACTCATTGCAGCACCTCGGCCAGATCGCGGGGGTTTATGTCCAACTGCTCCAAGGCGAGCATGAGGCGGTTCTTCCGGCCTTCCGATGCCCAATAGAGGTCATCAGCCATGTGATCGTCATCTATGCGGGCTTCAGCGCGCAGTTTGGCGATTTTGTCTGCTATGATGGCGTCGGCCATGAGTTGGGGTAGATCGGTCTGCATCAGTCGATCCTTTTCAATTCCGGCCGCTGCGTCCGCATGGCCTTGTCGATCAGCACGAAGTCTTTGGCGGCTTGGCGGGCATAATGCGGGGCCATCCAGCTATAGGTGGCGGGGTCGGCACCATCGGGCCGCTTGATGCGCTCGGCTTTCATGGCTGGGCCTTGGCGCGGTGGGCGGCCCGCTTTTCATTGCGAGCGCGGATGGCGCAGTCGGCATGTTGCGTCCGCCAGCGCCCAACGCTGCGCTCAAAGTGGCCTGCACCAGCTTCGACGGTCTTGCCGCAGCGGTAGCAGGGGCCAGCGTATTGGTTCCTCACGAGACCAGCCCACCCATAACGCAGCCCATCAGGAAGCAGCAGGCCAGCGTGACGATGTTCTGCCAGTCAGAGGGTGTAATCACCGGCTGCGGCTTGTTGCGCTCCGCTTCGTTGCGCTCGAATTGCGCCACATCGGCGTAAACGTCATCCCATGCCTCGGTAGCGGCGTTGCTGTTCAGGGTGCGGGGGCGGGTCATGATGACGCTCCCGTGGCTTTGATGGCATTGGGACCGACGATGCGCTTTACGCCATTGGGAGAAATGACCGGCAAGCCAGCCTCGCGAGCAGCCTTCAAAGCGCCCGAATACTGCTTCGCCCCTTCCGGCTTATCGAACTGCCAGTCGCCAAGCGTCAGCAGCACATCGACGACCTTAACAGCCGCCGCAGTATCGCCATCAACGGCAGCGATAGCGTATCCAGTTGGGATGTGATGGATAACCCAAACGTCCTCTCCGGCCAGATATGCCAAGTCCATGCCGAACGGGTGCTTGATATAGCCGGGGATCAGCTTCCCGCCCTCGGTGGTCGCGGTCAGAATTGCGCCAGCGGTCCATTCAACGTTCTGACCATGGCCAGCTATGTCTTTGGAGAATTGCCCCCCCGTCTGCCCATCTGATTTCTGAAGAGCGGTCATGCTCGTCTCCTTGAAACTGATTTCATCCTCGGCGCGGAACTGGCCCGCGCTCCGGTTAAATTAGGCTGTGACAGCGCACATGCGGGTGATCAGAGCGGAAGCCGATGCCTGCAATTCAGTGACGGTTGGTTTGATGGCGTCCCATGCGGCGTCCCATGCGGCGTCCCATGCGGCGGCCCCTGCGGCGGCCCGTGCGGCGTCCCCTGCGGCGGCCCCTGCGGCGGCCCGTGCGGCGTCCCCTGCGGCGGCCCGTGCGGCGTCCCATGCGGCGTCCCCTGCGGCGTCCCATGCGGCGGCCCGTGCGGCGTCCCCTGCGGCGTCCCCTGCGGCGGCCCGTGCGGCGGCCCGTGCGGCGTCCCCTGCGGCGGCCCGTGCGGCGGCCCGTGCGGCGGCCCCTGCGGCGTCCCGTGCGGCGGCCGCATCCTTCCTGATGGCCTTCAGAGGCTCCATGATCGGAGGAAAGCCAGCGGTGGAGGTAATCTCCGGCAGTTTGGCGAGCGTGTCAGCCTGATCATTCAGGCCAGCCAGACGCAGCCATGCCGGGGTGTGAACACGGATCAGCCAGTCCGTTGCCATGATGGCGCGGCGCTGCTCAACTTCTGGCGTGGAGCGGGTGCCGACTGTCTTGGTGATCAGCGGCAGGATGAGACGGTTACGGTCCTCGTCGTTCAGCGTGTCGTTCCAAGACACCATGAAGGCGGTGATGACGGGGCAGGCGCAAGCCGGATGGTCTGACCATGGTTCGCCGGTGATGTAGGCAACCGCTTCCATGGCACAGTGAGCATCAGCGTTCGCATCATGTGCGCCGCTCGACAGGCCGCGCTCCATGACCTTGGCCAGCCTTGTTTCGTCTATGGTGACGACTTCACTCATGCTCTGTAGCTCCCTCGCTTGTTGCGATGCCCTGGTGTCGGGCTGTGGGAGTGTTCTATGCGATTATCGCACGTCTAGCAACAGCATTATTTCGATTATCGCATTTTATTTAAGTTTGGGCCGAGGGCGTTTGCGTTCGGTGGCGCGAATCGCACGCCGAATCAGCACACAAAAAAGCCCCACCTCCGCATGGGAGGCAGGGCCAGGTTGGGTCGCACTACAGGCTAAGCCTGCGCGGGCAAAATGCCATCGAGCGAGTGATTCGCCTTGTTAAAATCGGACATGCCCCGCATCCGGGGAGGCGAGGCTGGGCAAAATAAAACCCCGCCGGGTTAGGGCGGGGTGATAGGCGCTTGGAGTGCGGAGACCTTTAACTGGCTGCGAGATAGCCAAGCTTCGACAGAATCGTCATGGCCGCAACGGTTAGGCTTGCTCCGATCGCTAAGGCCGAAACGATGAAGCCCTTGCCAGCCTTGGAAACCTTTAGAACCGCGACGTCTGTCTTGAGCGTGCCTACGTCCGTCCTGACCGATTTCATGTCAACCTTGATGTCTTTCACATCGTCCACGAGCGTGGAAAGGGTGGTTGAGATTACCTTCAACTCGCCCATGAACTGCGCAAACTTAGATTCCGTACGCGCCTCTACGGCTTCCAGCTTGGCGTTCAGGATCTGCTCTGTGACTTCCATCGGCTTCCCTGCTGATGCTTGGCGCACCTCATGTGGAGGCTGCGGCATAGTTGATGCGCCGCCCTGAGTATATGCCATTCCTTGAGAAATGGTAGACCCAGCAAGGGCGAAGGTCACGCCTATGCGCGTTGCAGAGGTCTTAGGCGGCATTCTCTTCAACCGTCATGAGCTTGGACAGGATGTCGGCGAAGTCGCTATCTTCTTCAGGCGCTGATTCGGGGTCTATGCTTTTCTTTGCTGGTGGCTTGCCCATTCCGCGCTATTTCCCCCTCGTAACTTTCGCGAAGTGCCTTGCCCACCGAGCGCCATGCGCCGTTTACACTTGCGTCAATCTGCCGCGCGCGCTGATATTTCGCGCCCCCAAAGAAACATACTGGCGCGGCAAAGCCTTCCACGAAACTTCGCAGAAAGGCATGGCTGCGATATGTCTTCTTTGCCATGTGCCGTCCTTTGTTAGATGCGGCCATGATAGGCCGACTTCGTAAACGATTTACGCTATATGGGGTTGCAAGCGCAATAGAGAACCATTCTCACCTACCCCATCCCCCTACAAAACACCGTCACCGCTGGGGTGATGCTGCCGAATATACTGGTCGCGCCATGCTTGGCTGGCACCGGGTAGTGATCCACGCGCTCGACGGTCAGGATCAGAATATCGTCGCCGTTCGGGAGGTGTAGCCGGTCGCCATGCTGCGGGATTGCGGCAAGCTGGTGATAGCCATAGGCCGTGTCGTCATCGACCACGATGCTGGCGAGGATGGTCATTGGCGCGATTATCGCAGTTTTTCTGCTTTCCAGATGATGCGACCGATCACCTGAACGTGGTCTCTGCCAAGGTGGATCACGTTATGCGCTGGGTTAGATGAGCATGGCTCAAGCCGCGCCGGGTTGCTGCGAAACACCTTGACGGTCGATTCGCCGTTCCCGTTTCGCATGAGATAAAGCCCGCGCTCGACCAGATCCAAGTCGGTCGGATCGACAATGATGTGCGCGCCGTTCGGGGCAATCAAATCAATGCTATCGCCGTCAACCAGAACGACAAACGCTTCCGCTGGGACCATGGGATCGGGACAGGGCATATGGGATAATGGCTGCTCTATAGCTTCCTGCCAAGCCCCTGCTGATGCTTGGCCGATCACCGGCAACGTCCTGATAACAGGGGAGCCGATAGCGTCAATGTGGAGCAGCATCGCAAGCACCTGGGCTTCGTTAGCCTTGAGCGCGCGCTTTCCGGTAAGCAGCTTTGAAACGGCAGATGCGTCGATCCCCAAGGCGCGGGCAACATCGCCCTGCTTGAGACCCATCTCTGCCATGCGCTGCCTGATAAGCTCCATATCCATACTCTCAATGAGCCGAAACTTCGCCCGAAAACAAACTCTACTTTCGCACTCACTGACTGCGCCCCCGCAAATATTTCTGCCTTTATCGCATATCATAGCTTGCAAGTCCCGTGCGATAATCGCATAACAGCGAATATGGCAAACACTATAAAGAGTATCTTCGAGCAAATAGGGGGGGCCACGAAAGTGGCGCGCCTGCTGGACGCTCCGGTGACAACCGTGTGGGCTTGGCAAAGGGCTGGACGCATCCCGCCTTCACGCCTTGCCCATCTGCGCCTTGCCGCAAAGGCGAATGGGCTGGAAGTCCCTGCGCTGGCGGCCATGGGTGGCGACCTCGATCAGGGCCGCGCGAAGAAGCGCAAGGCGGCCACGGCATGAGCGAGCGCACCGTCTATTTCATCAAGCCGATAGGTATGGATGGCCCGATCAAGATCGGATGCAGCCGCTCGCCGGACGGTCGCTGTGAGGCGTTGGCCAACTGGTCGCCTTTTGCGCTTGAGGTTGTCGCTGAAATAAAAGGCGGCTTTGATCTTGAGCGCCGCTTCCACGCCGCATTCGCCGCCACGCATGAGCGGCGCGAGTGGTTTGCTTCCTCGCCGGAATTGAGCGCGGCCATCGTCGCCATCAACGCGGGAACGTTTAATATATCGACGCTTCCCGGCCCCGCATTCTTGGCGCACAAAAACAAAGGGCGGTCGCCCACCCGGACGCCGACGCAGCGCAGGGCCTTGAGCCTTAGCCTTCGCACCACTCATCTTGAGCGCCGGTCTGGGCATGAATCCCGCATAAGGACAACCGGAATAGTCCAGTGCGGAGATGCGCTCGCCATCTCGTATGTGGAGGCATTTCTGTCCGACCCAATCCGGTGGGGCGTCCCAATGCCGTACCTGTGGGCGCGTGAGGCCGCAAAGAAATTTGCGAAGGCCAGCGCAGCATGAGCGCCCGCATCCGTCGCAAGTGGCAACCGTTCTTCTGGCCCCACTTCGCCATCAGCCTGATCCGCCTCTGGTGGTTCAATCGCAAAGCCCGCAAGGCTCGCGCGCGTCGTTTGGCGGAGGGCTGATCTATGCCGGGGGCGGATCACACGGAAAAGGACGGGGCGAGCCGTGAAGCCCGCCCCGCCAGGTTCGCCACTGGCAGCGGGTCGCTGACTGCCAATGACGTAACCACCAAAATCCGCGCGCTGTTCGATGCCATGGGCGGCAAGCCGATGATCGTCCGCTTTACCGACGACCGGGCTGCTGTCCTTTCGGCGCACACGCTTGAGTTCATCCCCGTTCATGAGAGGCAGTTCTAATGGTGCGACGCAACCAAGTCTGTCGTTACGAGCCAGTATCGAAAGACAAGTTTAAAACGAAGTTGGCCGCCGCCTGGGGCCGCGTCTGGCCGACCATCGGCAAGGGCGTGATGGCCGATCGCATGTCATCGGACACCAAGACGATAGACCGCGCTGTGACGGCTGCGAACCTTCCTGAGGCGCACACGATCTTCAACAGCCTGTGCGCCGATCCGACCGCGCTTGATGAAGTACTGGCGGAGTACGGCTTCAAGCTGGTGCCGCTACACACCGACGCGGCCAACGATTTCGATACGCTGGCCGACGCCGCCGACCTTCACGACGAGCATATGAACGCCATGCGCGATGGCGTCCGCAACCACACGGAAACGCTGCGCATTGCTGACAAGGCCCGTCCTGTTGTCCGCAAGTATCAAGCAATTATCAGCGAGGCTGAACGCCTCCGGGCTGGCGCATAATGGACATACAGACCGCATCGGCCGACTTCGACAAGAAGTTGCTTGCCCACCTCACCAACATGATCGGCAAGCCCACGCCCACAAGCCGGGAGCTTGCGGCGGCCCTTGATGTCGGCCGTGGCACGATCGAAGCGAGCTTCTACCGCCTGGTCAGGCAGGGCCTCGTTTCTGCCAGCGGGACCGGCAATTATCGCACGATCAGCATTAAGGGCGTCGGCGATACCCTGCCCCGCTTGAGCAAGGCGGATCGCGTTGCGGCGAACGTCGAGTTTGAGCCGGTGCGGATCGAGGCGACTTCCTGCCCAAGGTGCGGTGCTAGGAATTGCCAGCGTCATAGCGCCGCTTTCCTGACCACCAGCGTCATTCCGGCATGGAGGGCGGTGACATGATCCGCCTCATCCGCCAGTGGGCCGCGCGCCGTCGCCTCGCCCAGCTTCGCAAAGCCAACATCGCCCGCCTTCAGGCCGCACCTAAGCGGGATTGCTGGGGCAGGTTCATTAAGGGAAAGACCGCATGAGCGACAACATTGCTGCCGACAAATTGCGCCTTCACGTTGAAGCGATCGAGCGCTTGGAATCTGAAGAGAAGGGCCTGAAGGACGACAAGCGCGACCGCTACCTCACACTGAAGAGTGAAGGCTTCGATCCCAAGGTCGTCCGCAAGCTCGTCGCCATGCGCAAGAAAGACCCGAACGACCGGACCACCGAAGAGGCCGTGCTGGCTACCTACATGGCCGCGCTCAATATGCAGACGGGCTTCGACTTCTGATGCTCGCCTTCACCGTCCCCGGCCCACCAGTGGCGAAAGGTCGCGCCCGCGTCGGCATGATCGCTGGCAAGGCGCGCATGTTCACTCCTTCCGCCACTGTGGCATATGAGGGCCTGATCGCCCTCGCCGCTGAAAAGGCAATGGATGGTGCCGAGCCCTATCTAGGCCCGGTCAGCCTGTCGGTGACGGCGACGTTCGCGATCCCGGCAAGCTGGACCGGCAAGAAGAAGGCTGCCGCCCTATGGCACACTGGCCGCCCTGATGGAGACAATCTCCTGAAGGCGGTTGGTGACGGCCTCAACGGCATAGCTTTCAAGGATGACAGCCAGGTCGCATCGGCCCGGATCATCAAATGCTACGGCGCGGTTCCCGGCCTCACTGTCGAAGTGGAGGCACTATGAGCCGCTACTCAGGCCAAGCCTACCTCTCCCCCTCTAGCGGGATAGATGATCGCGGCGTCTCTGACATGCCTGAGCGCGTCAGGGCTGCTCGTGATGGGTCCAACCGTCTGCTGGCTGCGATGCTGCGCTATTATGAGCGGAGGCGGGCTGCGTGAGCCGGAATATCCAGCCCATGAAGGACAGCCGCCGCCGTGCCGCCGTGCATGTCATGTGTCCGACCTGCGGCTCGCTGCCGGGGTTCCTCTGCCATGGCACGCGCAACAATGTTCGATCAGCCATCCATCGCGACCGCTACGCAGCGGCTAAGGGGGAATTGCCAGCGTGACAGGCTACTTCCTCATGCATCGCGGTTGGCAGGAAAATCCCATCTTCGATCGGGAGGAATACTCGCGCCGTGACGCATGGGTGTGGCTGATTGAGAACGCCACGTGGAAGCCATCACGCACACGCGTCAAGGGTGAGATGATTGACCTTGACCGGGGCGAACTGTGCTTCGCTCAGCGGTTCCTTGCCGAGAAATGGCAGTGGTCCAAGAGCCGCGTTGACCGCTTTCTCAAGCTGCTTGCTGCTGAAGGCATGATCGAAGTGCGATCGAAAAACGGGGCAACGTCGGACCATGCAGCGGGGCAAGGTCAAAGCATCATAAGCGTATGTAATTACGACAAATATCAAGCGCCGGAAGGATTGGACCGGGGCAACGACGAGCCGGATAGCGGGGCAACGCCGGGGCAACAGCGGACCAAAGAAGAAACAGGGAAACATACTTCGGAAGATAAATCTTCCTCAGTGGTGATGTTAGCGCGCCCGACCAATTCAAAAGGCTCTCGCATTCCTGCCAACTGGCAGCCGTCCCCACTGCCCGCAACCGTTGCAGCCCTGACGGCCCAGTGGCCACCTGGCCGGGAGGAGCGGGAGCTTGAGGGCTTCCGGGATTACTGGGTGACGCGGATGAAAGACGCGGCCCGAAGCAACTGGGACAAGGTTTGGCACAACCGGATCCGCGATCAGCACGACAGAATTTTGAGGGAAAACCGCAATGGGACAGGAAATTACAATCCAGCAGGGCGGCCAAGTGTCTCCGACGCTCTCCATGCCGCGCGCAGTCGCCTCGGCTATAACGGATAACCGCTTCAGCCTGCGGGAATGGACGACCGCAACCGGGCTGTCCCGCCTGAGCGATGACGACAAGCTGCGGATCCCGACGCTGGCCGACCGGGCGCAGGAAACCCTAACGCCGGTCAATCACGGATGGCTCGAAAAGCGGCTCTCCACGATGTATCTGGCGATGGCCCACGACCGCGACCCGGACAAGGCGACGGCTTGGCTGCACGAGTTCATCCGCCTGCTGGCCGATCTGCCGCAGGACATAGTGGCCCACTCGGTTGATGAGGCGGTCAAGAAGTCCGAACGCGGCTTCCTGCCGAGCATCGGGGCTATCCGTGCCATTGCGGATCCTATGGTTGAGGAACGGCAGCAAAAGGTTCGCCGGTTGCGCATGATGGCTGACGCAATCCTTGCTCCCAAGGTCCAGATTGAACAGCAGCCGTTCGAGCGTTGCCCCGGCGATGAAGCGACGAAGATCATGGATGACGCCGGAATTAGCCGCGTGGATCCAGTGAAGCCGCGCCCGATCAGTGCCGACCGCCTGAGAGGGCCGAAGTCCATAACGGTTGAGGATTATGTGCAGCTTGGCCTGACGCGGGCAGCGGCAGAAGCGGCAGTCGCGGAAATTCGGAAAGCTGGACCGGAAGCAGAGCCTAAGCGCGCCCGTCCATCCGGATCCATTGGCTCGCATCTGCCCAGCATTGAGGCAGGCGCATGACCCGTATGGAAAGAACATGGGGGAGGATGGCGTGAGCGGTTCCGTCGCTGAAGAGCGGATCAGGGCGAAGGCGGAAGCGTTGCTGCGCCAATTGTTCCCTGACGCCCGCATCATCCATGAGTTGGTTTTGCGCCAAGGCGGGGTGCGGATCGACATTGCGGCGGTTCGGCCCGGATACATTGCGGCACTAGAAATTAAATCGGAGCGTGACGTTCTTACCCGGCTACCGAACCAAGTGAAGGCCGCAATGGAAGTTACCGACCTGTTTGGGGTCTGTGTCGCGGCGAAACATGCGGACAAGATCGGCAAGTTCTATGATGACGGCGCGAAGGTGAAACTACCTTGGGGCGCTCAACTTCTGGTAGAGGCGGATAACGGTTTCGATCTAAAACCATATGATGCTTTTCACCATGAAGGCGGCTGGCGTCACCGGGTAGGCCCCCGCCTATGCAATCCGGCTGATCGCCTTGAGATGCTTTGGGCTGAAGAACTGAAGCTGATTTCACAAAGGCCGAAACTGTCGCGTCAACCCGCGAAGACGCACATCTGCGAGTCAATGACAGGACGGCAAATTCGGGAGGCGGTTTGTGCGACCCTCCGCGCCAGACCATTTCCACGCGCAGACCCGGCGATACCGTTCCCCGCGTTGGTTCAGGCAGCATGACATGCACACCCAACATAACAAGGGCCGCAACCCCTACGAGGGCAACGACAGCCCTCCGCTCATCGACGTCAAATACCGCTCAGGCGTCATTGCCCGCTGCGTCCGTCCAGATCAGCGACGGTGGAAGCCATGGCCTACGGGGCCGGATGCTTGGGATATTATCAGTTTCCAGCTTTCGACGGGCAAAGATTACGAACTCATATTTCCAGCATGAAGGGATCAACTGATGGAACGGTTCAAGGAGCGTCTTGCAATCAGGATCGCTTGGCTGATGCCGCGTTGGCTAGTGATGTGGTGCGCAATCCGCGTCGGCGCCCACGCAACAACCGGCCAATGGGGAAGCCAGGTTGTCCCTGACCTGAAGTTCATGGATGCGCTCCAACGCTGGGATCACAAGCCATGCTCGCATTTGGAGATGACCGGCGCATCACAAGGAGGTGAGGAATGAGCTTGTTTAGCGACCGTTCATGGCAAGAGCATTTAGCTGGCATCCGCAACAAAACCCCCTCCCGGGACTTCACGCCATGCGAGCGGACGGTGAGGATGTGCATTGAGGCGATCGTAGTGAACGCCGCCCCTAAACAAATGATGGACAGCGTTTATTCAGGCGCACTCTCTGACGCGAAAGGTGCCCTGCAAGCCCTCCTGCCCGACCCTGCAAAGACGCTGGTGGAGAAGTGGGAGGAAACCGGCTGTCATATCCCCAAAGGGCGCACAGCTTATGAAGCCTTCGCGCAATTTCTCATCGACACCGGCAGGATCAGGAGCGGGGAATGAGTGGCGGTGTGGGAGGAATGTTCTCGCCTGCATGGTTCCGCGCGCTGATCATCATTGCACAAAAGATCATGCCTGGTGTGAAGCGCGACCACCCCAACGATGACCAGACGTGGCTTTTGGCAAAGGCGCTGTCTCAGGCCTACAGCATCCAGAAGCGGGAAGCGGACGAGCGCAAGGAGCAGGCCGCGCAACGGCGGGAAAGCGAAAGCCAATCCCGGCGCCGAATAGAATCCGGCATATCAACCGGCAAAAGCGGCGATGGAGATTAGGGGAATGAATATGCCCAACACTGCGATTTAAGCCACCACCAGGCAACGATGCGGAAATTTTGGATTAGGCCATAGGGCCGGGTTTGGAAATGGCCTCACGGGGCGGAATGGGGATTGAGCATGGCAAGGCGCAATAAGCAACTGATCGATAACCGTGGCAGATTGCAACGCATTCTTGATGCGGAGGCAGCGGCCAATGACGCGGCACCTGTCGTCAACCCGTTCACAGCCATCCACGGGAATTACAAGGTGCTGTCGAAATATGGGGATGCACGAAAGGCCATGGTCAATCGCGGTGGAACGCCGGTAGCACGCTGGATCGAAAGCGGGGCGTTGTCCGATAGCCAGATGGCCGCGATCAATCATTGCGAACGGCTATGGGGCAAGCTGAACGGCAAGAGCCTCACGCAAGACCTCAACAAGATCAGCGGCATCGGTGGCGGCGATGGCTGGGCAGAACAGGAGGCGTTGGACGACCTCAAGCGCATCAAGGGTTATTTCCCGATGAAATGGTGGACGGTGTTTGAATGTGTCTGCCGTTTCGATGAGCCTGCGGGGTTCGCGGGATCGGCACTGACAGCCCTGCGCAACGACCAGGTGGCAGCGGCGAGAACGACCGTGCAGTTCGTGGCGGACATTATCGCGATGAATGAGCGATTGAGCTACTAGGCTATTGACGCCATCCCCCTCGCAAGCTATGCAAATGATCAATGGGTCGTATTGCGACCGACGAAGGGCTGGCTCTAACGGGTTGGCCCTTTTCGCATTTCCAGCATTGTGGAGGAGCGCGTACTCCTTGTCCCGACAATGGCGGCGGGATCAATGGCAATGCTGCGTGGGAACACGTCAACGCCGTCGCGCTCCGGGGCTGGAAGTGCCCTCATTGACAGCGGTTAAGCATCGCAGCGCCATATTATATTAGCGGAGTTTTCCTCATGCCCGAAAAAACGGGAGAGAAACGCGCAAACATGCCACCCGTCGAACATCAGTTCAAACCGGGTAATTCTGGCCGCCCGAAAGGCGCGCGAAACAAGTTGGGTGAAGACTTTATCAAAGCGCTTCAGGAGGACTTTGAGGCGCACGGTGTTAAAGCCGTCCAGTCTGTCCGCACGGAGAAGCCTGACCAATATTTGAAGGTCATTGCCAGCCTGTTGCCGAAGGAACATCGGATCAGTGTCGATGACCAGTTTAGCGAGATGACGGATGACGAGCTTGCAGAGCGCATCCGCCAGCTTCACGCCACAATCGCTCCGTTCCTCGATAGCGGAACTGGAGGCGTTGACGAAGCTGGCGAAAGCGCGGCAGTCGCGAACATCGCTACTCGCGTTCACTGAGTTCACCAACCCGGCTTATGCAAGGGCCAGGCATCACGCGCTGATAGCGTCCAAACTGGAGGCGGTTGAGCGCGGCGAGATAGATCGGCTGATGATCTTCATGCCGCCTCGCCACGGCAAGTCAGAACTGGCGTCCAAGCGTTTCCCGGCATGGTGTTTGGGGCGCGATCCAAAGCGGCAGATTATCGCAGCGAGTTATAACAGCGACCTCGCCAACGACTTCGGGCGCAATGTCCGCAACATCGTGGCAGAGCCTGAATTTGGACAGGTGTTCCCATCGGTAAGCCTCGCACCTGATAGTCAGGCGGCGAACCGGATGAACACGAACCATGGTGGCGCTTATGTTGCTGCTGGCGTTGGAACAGCGGTAACGGGTCGCGGCGCGCATATCGCACTGATCGATGACCCGTTGAAGGATCGTGAGGAAGCTGACAGCGAGCGTCGGCGCGAACTGGTTTGGGACTGGTATCGTTCCACGCTGTTTACGCGGTTGATGCCGGGTGGCGCTATCGTGCTGATCCAGACGCGCTGGCATGAGGACGACTTGGCCGGTCGTTTGCTGGAGCAGGATGGTAGGATTGAGGATGGTGGCCAGTGGCACGTCCTTGAATTGCCAGCGATCGATGAGGAAGGTTTGGCCCTTTGGCCGGAATGGTATCCGGTGCCAGTGCTGGAGCGGATCAAGGCTACGGTCGGCGCGCGTGAGTGGTCCGCCCTCTACCAGCAAAGGCCACAGCCCGATGAAGGAACATACTTCCGAAGGGAATGGTTCGCAGAGTGGGATACCCTCCCGGCTGTTCGATATTATGGGACAAGCGACTACGCTGTCACGGACGGAGGTGGTGACTTCACGGTCCACTGTGTTTGGGCCATTGGTCCTGACGGAAACGTCTATCGAGTGGAACGATGGTCCGGTCAGACTTCGAGTGACGTATGGATCGAGCGAAAGCTTGATCTGATCGCAAAATACAAACCGCTGGCGTGGTTTGGCGAGGGTGGCGTGATCCAGAAGGCCGTTGAGCCAATGCTCAAGCGACGTATGCGGGAGCGCAACGTCTACTGCCGCATTGAATGGCTCTCCAGTGTGGCCGACAAGCCGACGCGGGCTAGATCGTTTCAGGCGATGGCAGCCAGTGGGCGCGTCAAGTTCGAGAAGGGCGCGGATCTCAGTGAGTTCCTGGTGTTCCCCGCTGGCAAGCATGACGATGAAGTTGACACGGCATCGCTGATTGGTCGGGCAATCGATCAGGCGCACCCGGCAATTGTTAAAGAAGAACAACCCAAGAAACAGCGCGACCGTTGGGACGCCGCTTTCGCCCGTGATGAAGGGGATGAGGATTCATGGAAAGTGGCATGACCGCTGAACATGACGTGCGCCCCTTTGTGCGCCGTTTCGAGGAAGCTGAGAACAGCGGGAGTGATGCGCGGGAAGCCTCCGAGCGCGACCGTGATTATTATGACGGCAAGCAGCTTACTGATACCGAGATCAAAGCGCTCAAGAAGCGCGGGCAACCGCCTGTCGTGTTCAACCGCATCCAGCGCAAGGTCAATTACCTCAAGGGCCTAGAAGCGCAGATGCGCAAAGACCCTAAAGCGTTCCCGCGCGAGCCCGGTGATGATGGATCGGCGCAGGCAGCAACCGACGCCCTGCGCTATGTCTGTGATGATCAGGATTGGGACGCTAAACGCTCGG
Source organism: Sphingobium sp. TomTYG75 (assembly GCF_054771635.1). Classification (NCBI taxonomy): domain Bacteria; kingdom Pseudomonadati; phylum Pseudomonadota; class Alphaproteobacteria; order Sphingomonadales; family Sphingobiaceae; genus Sphingobium; species Sphingobium sp. TomTYG75. Next base: position 742,253 of record NZ_BSRE01000001.1, read on the forward strand.
ATGCGTTTGAGAATATCATAGTCGAAGGCACGGCTGCCGTCTTTGTGGGCCTGGCGCAGGCGCGTGATGCAATTGATCCGGCTATCGTGCAGATCCCTTGGGACCGCTTCTACTTTGACCCCTATTCACGCCGTGTGGATTTCTCAGACGCGTCTTACATGGGCATCGTCACATGGATGGACATGGACGAGGCAAAGCGCAAATTTCCGGGCCGTGATGACTATATCGACGCGACATGGAGTCAGGCGCAGGCGAGCCAGACTTATGACGATCGGCCCAAGTGGAATATCTGGGCCGATTATGGCCGCAAGCGCGTTCGGGTAAACGAGGAATATTATCTCGAGGGCGGGCAATGGACCTATTGTGTTTACACGCAATCGGGATTCCTGGTGGACCCGCAGGCATCGCCCTATCTCGACGTTGACGGTCAACCGGAATGTCCAATCAAGGCGACCAGCGCCTATGTGGACCGCGATAACAACCGCTACGGCGAAGTGCGGGCGATGATCAGCCCGCAGGACGAGGTGAACAAGCGCCGGTCGAAGGGCTTGCACCTGATCAATTCGCGGCAGACCCGCATCAGCCGATCGTCGGGGATGAGCGCATCGGAGGTGAAGCGGGAGCTTGCCAAGCCTGATGGCGTGATCTTCGGCGAACAGGGCGATATCGAAGTATTGCAGACCGGCGACATGGCTGCGGCTAACTTTCAGATGTTGCAGGAAGCCAAGGCAGAGATTGACTTGCTCGGGCCTAACGCTGCCCTTGCGGGCAAGAATGAAAATGACGCATCGGGCCGCGCGCTACTGGCGCAGCAGCAGGGCGGCATGATTGAGGTGGCCTTGCTGATGGACCGGCTGCGGCAACTGTCATTGGCTGTCTATCGCACGGTTTGGGCGCGTATCAAGCAGGCATGGAAGGGCCCGCGCTGGCTGCGGGTCACGGCAGACGACCGCAATCTGCGCTTCGTGGGCCTTAATACGCCCCGCTCGATGCTCGACGTTGCCAAGGAGCGCCTGGGCGATGATCCGCAGGCGGAGCAGAAGCTGGCGCTACTCGCAAGCGATCCAATGGCGCAGATGCCCGTCGATATTCAGAACAATGTCGCGGAAATGGACATCGATATCGTCATTGACGAGGGCATGGACACGCCGACTGTTCAGGCGGAGCAGTTCGACATGCTGACCAAGATGCTGCCGAGTATGGCGCAGTTACCGCCTGACGCGGTGGAACTGCTGATCACGGCATCGTCGCTGCGGGATAAGGACAAGCTGCTGGCTGTCGTCGAGAAGATGAAGCAGCAGGCAGCGCAACCCGACCCGGCGCAGCAGGCCGCGCAACAGTTGCAGATGGCTGATGCGCAAGCTGAGATTGAAAAGAAGCGCTCTGAGGCGGTCGAGAACATAGCCAGCGCCGAAGCGAAGCGCGCGGGCATTGTTACCGACATGGTAGGTACGCAACAGCAGGCCACCGAACCGCTGGGATACTGAGGCAAAAGAAATTGCTGACCGTCCTCGCAAGGGGATGGTTCGCCATGCGTGCCGCCGACGCTGACGGGCGACTTCAAAGGGACGACGCCTAACGGTCGATGCGGGACGACGCCGAAGCGGTCGAATGTGAGGGCATCATGGAAAACGGGACACCACTGGACGATATTCTGGGCAGCGAAAACGAACTGCAGATCGAGCAAAGCCAGGAAGGGCAACTGCGCGACGAGCAGGGACGGTTTGTAGCACCAGAGACGGGCGAACCGCAGGAAACTGCACCGCAGGAGGGGCCGCCGCCTTCCGAACCAGAGCAGTCTCATATCCCGATAGCAGCCCTCAAGGACGAACGGGCCAAGCGCCAGGCAATCGAAGAGAATAACCGACAACTTGCCGAACGCTTGCAGCAGTATGACGCCTATTTTGCCCAGCAGGCCCAAGGCCAGCAGCAGGACCAGGACCCGCTGGAGATTATTGCCCAGCAGGTCATGAGCCGGTTGCAGCCTCAAACCGAAATGCAAATGCTGACCATGCGTGTGGATATGGCCGAACAGGTCGCGCGCACGAAATGGGCCGACTATGATGAGAAGGTCGAGCATTTCAAGGAAGCGGTGAAATCCAACCCCTTCCTCCTTCAGGAGCTTAAGGCATCGGCGAATCCGGCAGAATATGCCTACACCGCTGCCAATCGCATCCTGGAGGCCAAGAGCTACGGAGAAGCGGGACCGTCGCGTGAAGCGATGGAAGCGAAAATCCGGCAGGAACTCATGGCGGAACTCGGCCTAGACAAGCCCCAAGTCCCTACCTCTCTGGTTACATCGCAGTCGAGAGGAACGCGCGCGGCTCCTGCATTCGCAGGACCAACGCCGCTCGATCAAATCCTCGGCTGAACACCTCTCCCGCGTCGTGAGACGCCATAGCCCTTAGATGGATTTTTCACCATGACTCTGACTACCACGACCGCCAACCTGAAAGAACAGGTATGGGATAATGACTTCTTCACCTCCTATGTCCGCGCCAACCGCTTCAAGCGCTACATGGGATCGTCGGAAAACTCGATCATCCAGCTCAAGGAGCAGCTTGGCTCCAAGGCCGGTGACCGCATCCACCTTGCGCTGATTTCCGAACTGACCGGCGCAGGACAGACCGGCAACGGCCTGCTGGAAGGCAACGAAGAAGCGCTGGGGCAGTATGAATTCCCCATCGCCGTCTCGACCATCCGCCACGCTGTCGCCGTCACCGACAATGAGCAGCAGTATACCGGCATCGAATTGCGCGATGCTGGCCGTGAACAGCTCAAGAACTGGGCAATGAAGAAGCTGCGCAATGACATCATCACCGCGCTGGGGTCCAAGACCGGCGCGGCTTATGGCTCGGCATCGGAAGCCGTCAAGGATGCGTGGCTGGCCGCCAACGCTGATCGCGTCATGTTCGGCGACGGTTCGGTCGGCGGCTTCACTGACCACTCGGCTGACCTCGCCCTTGTGACCGCTTCGATGAAGCTGACCAAGGAAGTGGTTTCCAAGGCCAAGGGCAAGGCTGAAGTCGCTTCGCCGATCATCCGTCCGGTTACGGTCGGTGAGGACAGTGAAAACTACGTGATGTTCGTCGGCTCTGGCGCTTTCCGCGACCTCAAGACGGACCTCGCAACCAGCCTCCAGAATGCGCAGGAGCGCGGCGACGGCAACCCGCTGTGGCGTGACGGTGACCTGATGTGGGATGGCGTTGTCATCCGTAAAATTCAGGAAATCGCCACCATCGGCACGGTCGGCGCAACGTCTGCCCGCCTGGAACCCTACTTCCTGTGCGGCGCGCAGGCATTGGGCGTTGCATGGGCCAAGCGCACCAAGACGACCACGGACGTTCGCGACTATGGCTTCGTCAAGGGTGTGGGCATCCACGAAATGCGTGGCGTCGAGAAGGTCGTGTTCAACAGCAAGGACCACGGCGTTTTCAGCGGCTATGTCGGCGCCCTGGCCGTCTGAGCGAATGGAGGGGAGGGTTAACGCCCTCCCCTTTCCTTTAAGGAGGTGACGCCATGCTGCTGAAGTTCATCGGCGAATATACCAACGGGCGCAAGACGATCACGCTCTTTGGCCACACCTTCGATGGCCACCGCGCCGAAGCGGTTGGCGCTGATGTTTTTGAGCGCCTGAAAGACCATCCTGAATTTGAGGTTGTCGCTTCTCGGAAGAAGAAAACCGATGGCGATTGACAGCTACGATACACTGGTCGCGGCCATTGTGGACCGGATGAACGACGCGGCGATGGAAAGCTATGCGCCAGAGTTCATCCAACTGGCCGAGGCATCCTTTAACCGCCGCCTCAACACCCTGGATATGGAAGGCTCGGCAACGATCACCGCCGACGCCTCTATCCCGGTTCCGTCTGATTACAACGGAGCCATGTCGCTGCGGATCGACGATTACGCACCGCTAGCCCAGCTTTCCGCCGATGACTTCCAGACCAAGTGGGCCGAAGCCAATCCGGGCCGACCGATGAATTTCGGCATATTCGGCGGGCAAATCAACCTCGGCCCCGCGCCGGACACGACCTACACGGTCACGATGACCTATTTGCGGCGGCTGACCCCGCTGACGGCGACCGCGACCACAAACTGGCTGCTGGAGCAAAACCCGGACCTGTATCTCTACGCCTCGCTTGTGGAAGCTGAAACACGCGGCTGGAACAATGAGCAGGCCGTGATGATGAATAGCAAGGTCGAGGGTATCCTTGCGGAAATCAACATGAACGACGCGCGCAGGCGCCGGGGTAATCTCACTGATACGGTTGAGGGGATCTATTTCTGATGCCCTGGGTCGCCGTAAACCCCGCAGCGCAGCAATGGGCGCTCACCGCGAACGAGCGCACCTATTACGCCTCCTATTACGCCGTCGATGATTATGTCGAGGACGAGGAGTGGACGCTGGCGCAAGAGGCCAGCAACGTCTGGGTGCCAGTGTCGTGAAGTTAGGCCCTTGGCTCCCCGATCAGCCCAACTATGGCCACGACGGCCTTGTCCATGCGCGCAATGTCTTTGCCACGCCCTTGGGCTACGAGCCGGTCAAAGCCTATTCAGCGATCACCACGGCGCTTGCTTCCACCTATCAGGGCGGGCGGGCGTTCATCGGCATAGACGGCACTGTGGCGCTACTGGCTGGCACGGCGGCGGGGCTGTATCGCTGGACCGGCACCGCTTGGGACTTGGAACATAGCGACACATTCACCAACCCATGGCAGTTCGCGCAGTTCGGCGACAAGGTAATCGGCGTGCAGGGCGCGGAGCCTGTTGAATATGACATTGCGGCGGGAACGGCTGGGCTGTTGGGCGGCACGCCTCCGAACGGCAAGTTCATTACCACGGTTAAGGATTTTGTCGTCATTTCCGGCGTGGATAGCGCCAACTCGACGGTTTACTGGTCTGCGATCAACAATAGCGAAAGCTGGACGCCGGGAACGGATCAGTCGGACTTCCAGGTCATCCCCGATGGCGGCGAAGTCACCGGCCTTGCGGGCGGCGAATATCTGCTGATCTTCCAGCGCGATCAAATCTGGCGCGGGCAATATGTCGGCGTTCCCTTCATCTTCCAGTTCGACAAGATCAGTCAGGGCGTGGGTTGCATCGCCCCCAAGAGCATCGTTCAGGTGGGGCGGACGGTCTATTTCGTCAGCCAGCGCGGCTTCATGGCGTTCACTGACGGCGATATAAAGATGATCGGCGCTAACAAGGTGGATACGACCTTCTTTGCGCAATACTCCGTTGCCGACATTGAAAGCAGCGTATCGGTCGCGGTCGATCCCATCCGCAAGCTGGTCATCTGGGCCATGCCGCGACGTCTGTGGTGCTACAATTGGGAACTGGACCGCTGGACCGACATTGAAGGCAGCTTTTTTGCCGTCTCGACCGGGGCGGCGGCAAGCTACACGCTGGACGATATTGACGCGCTTTATCCTGGTGGGATCGAGACGGTTCCGGGCAGCTTTGACGACCCTATATGGCAGGGTGGCGACCCCTTCCTGCTGATCGCGGCGGACGATGGCACATTGGGCAGCTTCGGCGCATCCACGACGCTGGAGGCGCTTATATCGCCCGCATTGATGGACATAGGCAAGGGCCGGGACATTCGCATCCGCTCGGTGCGGCTGGATACGGATGCGGTTTCAGGCGTGCGGCTGGAGATTGAGGCAAGAAAGCGGCTGGGCGACAGTTCGACCGTCTATCTGAGCAACAGCATCCGCGCCAATGGCGACATGCCGATACGGGCTTCGGGACGTTACGTGCAACCGCGTCTGATCTTTCAGGAGGATGCGGAATGGTCCTTCATCAATGGTTTTGATTTCGTGCAGGCAGCGGCGGGAGGCAGGCAATGAGCGTTCCCTCCGTCTGGGGCAACATGGCCGACTGGATGCGCATGGTGGCGCGGGATTTGAACCCGCTCACGCAAGGCTATCTGTTTATCCAGTTGGATGACGCCCCAGCCAGCCCGACCGAAGGCTTTGTCTATTACGATCGCACGCTGCACAAGGCGCGCTGCTATGACGGCACAAGCTGGCAGAATTTCTGGTGATGCCGCCCCGCTACCTCCGCTTCCGTGAACAGTTCGCGGAGGTGCTGGATGAGAGAACGCACAGCATCGAGTGGCTCGACGCTCAGGTTTATTCGGGCCTCATGGCCTGCTGGGGCAATGACAAAGCCTGCCTCCTGACCTCCATCAAGCAATTCCCGACCGGCGCTTTCGAGGTGCATGTCGAGGTGGCGGCGGGGGATTTGGACACGCTGCGAAGTGAAGTCATCAAGGACGTGGAAGCGTGGGCTGCGAAGATCGGCGCGCTTTGGACAACGATTGAAAGCCGCCTTGCATGGATGCGGCTCATGAAAGCGGACGGATACCACGTCCATCAAGTCACATTGCGGAAGGTAGCGTAAGATGGGCCTATCAGGCGGCAGCAGCAGCACGTCCTTGAGCGGAAGCGCGCAAAAATGGGCGACCCCTTTCGCAAAAACAGGCGCGTCGAGCGTGCAGGACGTTTTTAACCAGCAGCAGCCCGGCCTCGCCGCCATCACTAATACGGTGCAGGGAACCATCCCCGGCCTATCCGGCAATCAGGCGGGCTGGAACCCGGCTGTCGGCCAATCTCAGGGCTATTATGGCGATGTGCTGGCGGGCAAGTATCTGGACCCGTCCACTAATCCGGCGCTCCAAGGCATGATCGACAAGACGGGCCGTGACGTAACCAATCAGGTCAATTCGCAGTTCTCACTGGCGGGGCGTTACGGCTCTGACGCTCATGGCGGCGCATTGACGCGGGGATTGGCTGACGCTGAGAACAACTTGCTTTATCAGAATTACGGTGCTGAACGCGCCAATCAGGGGCAGGCGGCAGGCGCGGTCAACGATGCCAGCAATCAATCGCTGGCGGCGCTGCTACAGGCTGCGGGCGTGGGCGCTGAGTTGCCATATACCGGCACGAACAACCTTTCGTCGGCATTGTCCGCGCTGTTTGGCGGTGGGACGCAGACCAGCAAGACGAGTGGCGGCATCGGTGGCATATTGGGCGGCGTCGGCGGGCTTTTGTCGGGCGGTGGCGCGCTGGGTATGCGTGCGTAATGGGCTTCGGGGACTGGCTCGCGCAGGGCGGCTTTCAAGTCACCGGCGGAAAGCGCGATCCTAACAGCAGGCTTGGCCGCGCCAACCCGAAATCATGGCACAATCAGGGCGCTCTCTACGATCAGGGATACGGCGCTTTCGACGTTCGCCCACGCAAAGACATGACGTTCGACCAGTTCCGCCAAAAGGCTGAGGCCGACGGCTGGAACGTCCGCGAAGCCATAGATGAAGTCAAAAACCCCTCGCGTCACGCTACCGGCCCGCATTGGCACATGGCCGTTGACGGCAGAAAGGAACAGCAGCCCATGGCGACCAGCCTATCCAGCCTGATGCAGAATAACCCGGCAGCCATGTCCCCGCGTCAGTTTTTGCAGCGGCCAATGGAAGACCCGCAGATGCAGTTGTCCCAAGCGCCATCTTTGGCCTCCTATCTGCAAGCGCCGTTGACCAATGAAGCAATCCAGCCCGCGCAGATGCCCAATCCGTCCGCTGGCTTTGTCGATATGGCCCCCCTCCCCGGCGTGAAGCCCTCCACCTTCGGGCGTGGCGGCAAGGGTTGGGAGATCATGGGAATCATCGGTGACGCGCTACAGGCGGCGGGCGGTGGACGGCCCACATTCATGCCCGCACAGATGGAACAACAGCAGCTTGAGACGCAAGGGCGGCAGCGGTTGGCTGAGAGGCAGGCGGATCGACAGGCCGCGCTTCAGGACTGGATGTATCAGCAGCAGTATAAGGCGACCAATCCGGGGCCGGAAGAACTGCCGGGGGACGCCAAGTTGCTCAACTGGTATAGCAGCCTTCCCGACGCGAAAAAAGCGCAATACGCCGCGTTCAAGGACGTGCAAAGCCCCCTCGCGGTTTCCGGCCCTGATGGCAGGGTTACTCGCGTCCCGCGCGGCTTTGGTAGCCCGCAAGCCCAAACGCAAAACATCGATGGCCGCAACTTCGTGAACGTGAACGGCCAGTGGATGGAGGTAACGGAATAATGGCGCTTCGTCCCGTAAGTGACCCTTCCCTTTTGGCGCGCCTGAATGGCGGGTCACCTAAGCCCGTGCAGATCTCTGGCCCAGACCCAAAGTTGCCCGGACAGGTGCAGGGGCAAGGCCTTAATAACCGCCAGACGCAGCAGGAAATCGAACGGCAGGGACAGTTGACCCCGTGGCAAATCCGCGCGACCAAGGCGCAGGCGTTGAAGGCTGAGAGGGACTTGGCGGAGAAACCATCTGGCGATCCCCGCACCCCTCGCCTCCAGGCGCTTCAAGCCCAGCTTGAAAGGGTCGCGCAGCTTTACAAGACGGGACCGGGCGCGACTAAGGGCCTGTCCGGCCTGATGGACTATGCGCCTACCCCGGCCAATAAGCAGTTCGACACGGCGGCGGCTGGCCTTGGTGAATTGGGAATGTCGGCCTTTCGCGTCCCCGGCATGGGTTCGCAGTCCGACGCTGAATTGAAGGCGTTTATCAGCGCCAACACCCCATCTTCATCTGATTACGACGCCTCGATTGAGGAAAAGATGAGGAACATCCGCAATCGGCTAAACCATGAGATGCGCGGTGCGATGCCGCAGCGGCAGGCAGGCGGCGGAAAGCAGCAACCCAAGGTCATCGACTTTAACGATCTGCCGGAGTAGCTGATGCCTGATGTTCGCCTGCCCGATGGCACTATCGTTCGCAATGTTCCCGAAGGAACGACGCGCGCCCAGCTTATGGCCCGCGTTGGTAAGGCGCAGCCCAAGCAAGACAACCGCCCGACATCTTTCTGGCGGGGTGTTGGTGAAGGGATCATGGAACCGCTCAATAATGCGGCCCGCGCTCTGGAATATGGGCTGGACAAGGTTGGTCTTGCCGAACCACTGCAACAGGCTGGGGCCGCGCTTGGCATGGCTCCATCGGTTGACGCGGCGGAAGCCACGCAGCGCAGGAACGCGGCAACCGCCCCTACCCGTGGCTCAGGAATGGGCCGCTTTGTCGGCAATGTCGCTGGCACTCTCCCGACCGCAGCAATCCCAGGCGGCATTCTGGCGCAAGGGGCGGCTTCCGGCGCGCTACTGACAAAGGGGCGTGATCCATCCACCATCGCGCGTGACGCCCTGATCGGCGCTATTGCTGGCAAGGTTGGCGACAAGGCTATGAAGGGCGCGGCTGCGGCTGTCAGCCCTCGCGTTGCGCCTGCTGTCCAAAGGCTGAAGGCTGCGGGCGTTCGCCTGACGCCGGGGCAGATTTTGGGAGCGAAGGACAACACGGTCGGGCGCATCATCAAGTCGGTCGAGGACAAGGCTAGTAGCGTTCCCGTCCTTGGCGATCTTATCTCCAACGCCCGTCGCCGTAGCATTGAGGACTTCAACAGGGCAGCCATGGACGAGCCTTTGAAGTCTATCGGGCAAAAGCTGCCCGCAAGTGCTGGCATGGGGCATGACGCCATTTCAGCCATAGAGGGCCAGTTGGGCGCGGCTTATGACGATGTTCTGCCTCGCCTTTCGGTAGGGGCTGATAGCCAGTTTATGGACGACCTCGCCCGGGTGGCGTCGGAGTCCGATACCCTGCTGCCGGAACGTGCTGCACAGTTCAGGCGCATTATGGAAAGCGATGTAGGAAAGAATTTCGCGCCAGACGGCGGCCTGACAGGCGAGGGTCTGAAGGCTATCGAAAGCCGCCTGGGTAAGCGCATCCGCACTTATGGCAAGGGCGTTGATCCAGACGCCTCCGACATGGCTGACCTTATCAGGCAAGTGCAAGCCAATGTCCGCGAAATGGCGGCTCGCCAGAACCCAACTGAAGCGGCGCGCCTGCGGGCGATCAATGAAGGTTACGCCAAGTTCACGCGCGTTCAGAATGCCGCGTCCAAGGCCAATGAGGGGGTATTTACGCCCGGTCAGTTGCGGACTGCAACGCGGATTATGGACACGTCAGGCCGTAAAGGCGCGTCAGCTCGCGGGGATGCCCTGTTGCAGTCGCTTGCGGAGGACGCGCAATCCATCCTGCCTTCATCCGTGCCTGACAGCGGCACGCCGGGCCGCCTTGCTGCTCTGCTGGGCGGCTTGGGGGGTGTCGGTTATATCGAGCCAACTGCCGCAATCGCGGGTAGCGCTGCGATGCTTCCCTATACGAAAATGGGCGGCAAGGCGGCTGATTGGCTTCTTACGGGGCGGCAGGGGCCAGTAGCTACCAGCCTTGCGGACTTGCTACGCCTTGCGGCTCCGATAGGCGCGGGCAGCGCGGTGGCAGCGCCCAATAACCTTCCCTGAATTATACAGGGCGACTTTCGAGTAACGGCGGATTTGCTTTTTCAGCCACGGCCATGAGGCGATGATCGCGCCGTTGGTCATGCCGACCAAGATAATCTGCAACGTATTGTCACCCATCCGTCCAACCTAACCCAAAACCCCAACCCTAACAACAGGCTCCTTCGCGGGGCCTTTTTTTGTGCGCGGAGAGCATAAGCATGGCGTCCATTTTTGACTTCAGCAGCACGGCTGGATCGAACACTTCTTGCGACGGCGTTAACATCAGCGACGGAATGTCGGCCAAAAATGTTGACAACGCCATCCGCAGCCTGATGGCCATCATCCGCCAGACCTTCTCCAGCACGCTACAATCCTTCCTCTCCGGGGCGTCTGCGCTGGGGGTCAGTTCAGGCGGTACAGGGGCGACTACGGCGGCGGATGCGCGGACAAATCTCGGGCTTGGCAGCGCGGCGACCGAAAGCACGGTGCCGGTCGCCAAGGGTGGGACGGGGGCTACCACGGCGGCTTCAGCTTTCGCGAACATCGCAGTAGCCGCCTCCAGCCTGTCCGCGAATGGTTATATCAAGCTGCAAAATGGCCTCATCATCCAATGGGGCAAAGGCGCGATCCAGTCCAACACCGACAACCCAGCCGACGCGCAGACGATAACCTTCCCCATTGCGTTCCCAACCGCGGTATTCTCGGTCGTGTTGTCAACTGAATCGTCGGCAAATGTCGATGGCGGGTGGCAGGCCTATAGCGTTGGCTTGAGTAGCTTCAGGGCATATTTCAACAAATTTGAGGCGGGGTCTGGCACAGGAGCGCCCTACTGGATCGCGGTGGGCAACTGATGGCGACCGACATCACCCTTCGCCAGACCAAGGGCGCGCCGCTCACCCATGACGAAATGGATGCCAATTTCGCCAACCTGAAAGAGACGGCGGACCTTGCCTATGATGCTTCCGTTGCGATTGGGGGTAAGGCGAACGCTGCGGCTTTGGGGACGGATGACGCCGCAACCGATCTAGGCACCACCCCCGGCACCATCCTCTCCGACAATGGAACGGCCAAGGATTGGTTTGGGGAGAGTGAGACGGCGATTGAGGCGCGGCCCACCTCCACCTCCCTCGCCGCGTCCGATGGTTCTGCGCTGGGCTTCCTTCAGGCTGGAACCGGCGCGGTTGCTCGAACGGCACGGGACAAGCAGCGCGAGCGCGTCACGCCGCAGGACTTCGGGGCCAAGGGCGATCATGTTCTGAACTATGTAGTCGGTTCGATGGCGGCGGGCGGAAATGTGTTGACGCTCAACTCCGCCCTGCCCGTAGGTATTGCGCCTGGGATGCGCATCTTCGTGGATGGCGCTGGTCCTGGCGGTGAACAGTTGATTGCGGGAATCACCAATGTAAACGCCGGTCGAACCGTCATCACGCTGGACAGTAATGCGGTTCGGGCGATTACCAACAAGAACCTGCCTCTGCGCTATGGCACGGATGACTATGCCGCGATTCAAACCTGTTTCGATTATTGCTTCCAGACGGGCAGCGCCTGCCATATCCCTGACGCCACTTATCTGGTCACGAACACGCTGGTATGGAAACAGCCTGTCGGGTCGTTGACAGCGAACATCCGGGAAGCGCCGATCAATCGCCTGGACGTATCCACCGGGGCCGTCATCAAATGGGCAAGTGCGACGGGCGCGGGCAAGGCAGTCATCCGCTTTGGAGTCAAGGATGATTATGACCAGTTCTTGCGCAACGGCTATATTGCCGGTGGTGCCTATGATTGCTCCCTTGTCGCGGATGTAGGCGTGGATGTGCCGTTCGCCATCCAGACCAGCATCAGCGGGATGGAGATCATTGATATCAAACTCCGCGGCTGGAAGATTGGGGATATGGCCAGTCCTAGCACCAGCGGGGGCGTCCGCGTCGACAACTGCCGGATCAATCGCAGCACGCTCACTCGGCAGTTGACCATCACAAACATCAGCAAGGCGACCGAGGCGGTAGTCACGGTCGCTGACTATAACTGGGATGATGACCGAGTGGTTGCCATTTATGGTGCGTCGGGCATGACAGAGGTCAATAATAAATTCTACAAGATCAAACGCCTTACGCAAAATACCTTCAAGCTGGTTGGCACGGACAGCACGGGCTGGGGAACATTTACCGGGACGGCCCTAGTAGCAGCCTGCATGCCGTCCATGCGAGTGTCTTGGGCTGTTTCAAACATAACCCAAGCCAGCCCGGCTGTTGTGACGCTGACGCAGGCGCCGGTCGAAGCAGACGGCACCAAGGTCGAGTTTCATGCTCTTGAGGGCATGAATAATCTTGAGGCGGCGACGGCTTACATCAAGGCAGTTGCGGGCCAGCCCACCAAGTATGAGCTTTACACCGACGCTGGCTTGACAACCCCGCTTAATAGCACGGCCTACACCACGTACACCGGCAACGGCTTCATGACGGCCTATGTCGATCCGAACACGATGGAAACCGGCATTCATTACGAGAACGGTCCGGACAACAAGACATCGCACAACATCTTCAGGGGTGTTCGGATCGGTGTCGGCGGGATGGCGGTCAACTCGGCCGGGTGGGGCGGCACCCATACCGACAACCATTTCCACAATTTCAATCTCGATGGCTCCATGTATGCCCACTATATCGGTGGGGGTAAGAACCGGATCATCGCGCCCTACATCGATGGGCCGACGAAATACGGCTTCATCTGGGAAGGGCCTCTTAACGATGTGCTGGCGATTCAGCATTATCATAATCCTAGCGGGATATGGCTGGCTCGTGACAACTACCCGATCACCCATCGAACGGTGAACAGTGGTTGCAGCGTTCGCACTTGGGGCGGCGTGCTGGAAGGTGGGGCGTCTCAGCGCATCTTCGCGGATCATATTGGGGCGGGAACCTTCTATCCAAACCGCACGGTCCTGCAGTATGTCTCGCACTACCCTGACGACGAACTGACGCCAAGGAGCGACCCGCGCTTCTACGGCCCAATTCAGCCATTGATCGACCCCGCCTCTGGATGGGCGATCGACAGCACCAGTATGAGTAAGCAGATTGCACAGTCGGGGACTTTCGACATCCAGACTGGATCGGGCGTGATTTCAATAACCGAGACGCAGGCGACCGGCTATGGAGCCCTGCTTGTGGCCGGTAATGCTGGCATTGCCATTGTCGGTAATAACGCAACTGCCAACGCTCTGTTTAAAAACACGCTGTCTCCGGCCAGCGGCGAAATTGGCTTGGCTGTCACGGGTAATAAAATTCGCGTCACCAATAATTATGGCAGCACTATTACCATTTGCGTCGGCGGATTCAGAACCCGCAACATAATCTGATGGGCCAGGCCGAGCGATCATCAATCAACGGCGAAAACGCCAAGGGTCGGGGCAACCCGCGATGAATAGCGCAACAACAGCGGGGTCGAGCGGTATGGATTTGTTAGGTGCGGACGGGGGGAGCCTCGCCGCTGCCTTCGCCTCGGGGTGTGTTGCAACATGGGGGTTCGTGCAGATGGTGCTTATCGGCCCCCTCAAAAAGCAGATCACGGAATTAAAGGACGAGTGCAAGGAACGCGACGACAGGCAGGCAAACCGGATCAGCCAGCTTGAGACGCTGCTGTTGCTGCATGGGTCTGGCCCGCTGCGGCAGGAATTGCAGGCGGCGCTTTCGGAAGAGCGGGTGTTGGGGGATAGGGCGTGAAGCTGATTGACGATTGGAAAACCGTATTCAAGCGCTGGTCCGTCCAGATCACCGCGCTCATGGTAGCGGTGCAAACCGTATGGGCGACCATGCCCACGGAGGCGCGGCAACTGTTCCCCGGCCCTGAATATGTCGGCATGGGGTTAGGGCTGGCTGCCCTGATCGCCACCATCGTGAAGCAGGGGAAAACCGATGAATAAGAAGCAAGCCGCTGGCGGCGGGATTGCTGCTGCGCTGATGCTGGCTGTCCCGCTGGTCGCCAAATGGGAAGGCAAGCGGAACGATCCGTATTTTGACCTGATCGGCAAGGCTACAGTTTGCTACGGCGAAACCCGCGTCGAGATGCGCCGCTATTCGGACGCCGAATGCACCGACATGCTCAACAAGGCGGTCAAGGGCTTTGCGGAGCCGGTGGCACGCTGCACGCCCATGATCGCGGACAGGCCCTACCAGTTGGCCGCTGCCACGTCGCTGGCCTATAATATCGGCATCGGGGCTTATTGTCGCTCCACCGCTGATCGCCGCTTCGACGCTGGCGACATGAAGGGCGGTTGCAAGGCGCTGGGCCGCTGGAACATGGCTGGTGGTCGCGTCGTGCAGGGTCTGGTCAACCGGAGGGCAGATGAAGTTCGTCTCTGCCTGACGGGACTGTGATGTTCCTCTGGCTCCCCTGGCTCATCTTCTACGGATGCACATGGGAGGAAGTATGAACCTTTTGCCATTCACCGTAGGCGTCCTGCGGCAGCACTGGAAGCTGATAGCCCTTGCCCTGCTACTCGCGACCATCGGCATCCAGCAATTGCGCGTGACGGGGCTTAAATCGTCCCTACGCGCAGAGAAGGCCGCCCATGCCACCACGATAGCCAATTACAGGCAGGCGCAGGCTGATGCTGCCCTTGCGGCGCTACAGGCCAAACAGGAGAAGGAAGCTGAATATGCGAAAGCCGCTCAAGACGCCGATGCTGGCTATATCGCTCTGCGCAGTCGCTATGACAGCCTCTTGCGGGCCAAAGCCTCTGGTGGTGCATCTAGCGGAGCCAGTGTCGCCGCCAAGGATAACGGTTCCAGCGTTCCTGAAGTCACCGCCGCCGTGCCTGTCGCCGTTTTCGCCATGCCAGAAACCGACTGGCTGAAACTGCCGGGGCTACAGGCTTATGCGGACCAATGCCATGTTTGGGCGCTATCTCTGGAATGATGGGTGACGCGGCGCATCTAGCGTCATGTCGTTTAAGCAGGCCTCCGCTTCGCCCTGCCCGCGCACCATCGTCTTCCGGGTCATCACCTTTCGTCATAGACGGAAGCCTATCCGGTCGAGTTCCACCTTCTACCACGCGCAGGGGAGAGAGGGAATCCCTAGATCGCCTTCCAGTATAGCCCGGATATGTCCATGACAGGGTGCTGATCAGCCAATATGAACCGCGATGGCTCTGGCCATTCCTTGCGCAGGAACAGGTATTCGGCGGAACGGTCGAAGCCATTCGTATATCGCGCCAGGAATAGGTTGGCTACGATCCGGTATCCGCCTGCCGCGATCTCATCCTCTGTCCAATACTCCTCCGACTGCTCGACCGCTATGGCATAGGGATTGCGCCATCTGGTGAGATAGGCCAGCGCATCGGACAAAGGGTTGCTCATCCCCTCACACTCCACCAAACAATCCCCACAGTCAACAGCCCCAGCATGGCAAGGCCGCTGAGAGGCTGGCGGGTTGGCCCTTTCATGGGTGCTCCAGATGCGGGCTACCGTTTGCGCGGCACCATGCCAGCGCTGCTGCCTTCTCGCGTTCTTCCCTGACGTTCGCATCCACCTGTTTACCGATACGCTCCAGGGTGGCCTTGAGGCGGGCGGATACAATCGGGCAAGGCTCACTCGCTGTCATGATGATGGTCCTCAATTCCACTTACCCTTGATGAGCGATAGAAGTCCGATTGCAGCAAGAGCGATGATCACCAGGAAAAGCGGACCGCCAATCCCGTAGGCGCAGATTGCGTTCTCCCCGCAGATTCTCACCCTCCCCTCCCTGTCTCAGGGGTGGAGAGGCGGGCCTTCATTTCCTCGAACAATGCCATGGTCGCGTTGTGCCGCTCTATGTCCCGCTGTTCAACGGCGGCAAGATGCTCCCTGAATTTTCGCATCAACCGCTCCACACCAGTTTCAGCCATGCTTCACCTCCTTAGGTGGGGATAGGCGGGAGAGAGCGGCAGCGGTAGCCTCCAATGCTTGAGCGAGGGAGGCTGCGAGCCGGAACGCGCAATCCAAGGCATCCTCTGCCCGTCGTTCAGTGCTGTAACGCCCCCACAAAATATCATCTCGTTGTTGCTCCCCCACGCTATCGAACCAACTCCTTAGGGCCTTGGCGTTGGCCCGCAGCGTTTCTACTTCGGGGATAGAGTTTGCGGGTTGTGCTAAATCAATCTCACTCATGCCGACACCCTTCTGTCGCTTGGTTGGTGGGCTGGCGTGCTGACATCGATCGCATACACCAGCACCGGGTCAGGCCCAAAATGTGGATGGCTGATCGTGCGGATAATCTCGCCGCGATACTGGCGTGTCAGCCGGGTCTCACCTTCGATGCCGCCGCCCTTGGGATAGCCGCGTGTCAGGACGACGCGATCATATGACCGGCTGCGAAGGCGCTTGATCCAGTAGCCCGTGACAAGCCGGTATTCTTCCAACTTCTCGCCGCTCGCTATCTGGTCGAAATAGACGCCCTTCAATGGTAGGGTTAGGTCAGTCATACGAAACTCATCCTTTCGCGTGATAGGGCCGGGTGCGATTTGCCGTCGCTTTCCGGCCCGTTTTGGTTGCGGTAAAACTGCGGTAACGATGCCGCATGTTCACCAATGAATCGGGCTTTGTTCTTGGAATGAACCGCAGGATAGTGCGCCATTTTCCGCAGAAAACCGTCACTTCCCTAGCCTTCCAAGCTTGTGATGCGGGTTCGATCCCCGCTACCCGCTCCAGCAGCCCGCCAGAAATTCGCTATCCTCTCCTGCTTGGACTTGATGGGGTCGTCTAATCGCAGCCTCTTTTGCAAGCAGATTTTGAGCTGATCGTATGCCGGGTTCAGGGTCGTCTTCGCGGTCAGCATGAGCTGCCGCACGGTGGGTCTTCGGCGGACGGAACTTTCCAATGTGGACGGCGCACTCGGTAGAAGCCGGTGCATCCCATCAAGCGGAATGGTTCAGCCTTTCGGCCTGTCTACGCGGTCGTAGCCGCTGGCCCTGATGGGTATTCGCGAACCGGTCTGAACTGATGCGGTGGATGCCTCCCTTCGCCCGGCATCGTATGATGCTGACTAGCGCCATGGTGGCGCGCGAAGGAGGAGCATATGTCGGACGCACACATGCTGGCGATCGATCTGGCAAAGCGGAGCTTCCAGGTCTGCGCGACCGATCAGGCAGGGTCGTGTGTGGATGCCTCCCAGATTGCAAGGTGATTTTCTGACTTTGCTCGGCAGAGCGCTTCATCGGTCGTGTGTCAGGCCTCTGGTGTGGCTTGCTGACGCCACGGGCCGTTATGCAGTTCGAACGATCCGGGCCACATCGGCTCAGCGAGCTTGGTTCGCTCTCGCCCCGGGACTGGTTAGCCGCACCGTGAACATTGAAGTCCTTGCCACATAATATCAGTCGATCTCCTTGCCGGGACCAAGGCCCCGAGCGCTATGGCAGTTACGCCATTCACGCCAAACGGTAGTCTTCCTCGCGTGTCATCATCGCCCAGATTGTCCGCGCCATTTTGTTCGCCAGCGCGACGGCAACCACCATCCGCGGTCTGCGGGCCATCAGCCGTCCCAGCCAGTTGTCGGGGAGAACGCCTTTGCGAACAATCCATCGAATCCTGCTCATCGCACCGACAACGAGAAGCTTGCGAATGTCGCTTTGTCCCATTTTGCTCATGGACCCGAGCCGCGCCTTCCCACCCGTCGATCGCTGCTTCGGTACCAGGCCGAGCCATGCCGCAAAGTTTCTGCCGCTGCCAAATGTGCGCAGGTCTGGCGCGAAGGCCATGATCGCGCCGGCGGTCACTGGTCCGACACCCGGTACCGTGCAGAGGCGGCGAAGCTCGGCGCTGACCGTTATAGCCTCTCGTAATCTGAACGAAAGTTCGTCGATTTTGGCAGAGAGGGCGTCGATGTGCTCCAGGTAAAGGCGTGCGATATCCCGGATACTGGCAGGCACGTCGATGTTATCGTTGTCCACCGTCGCGCGGATATCTTTCAGGTGAGGAACGCCTTGGGGGAATACCAGACCGAATTCGGCCAGGTGCCCTCGCAGGGCATTGATGGTCTGCGTACGCTGACTGACAAAACATTGGTGGGTTCGGTAGGCAACCGCCCGCGCTTGATGTTCCGCACTCTTTACCGCCACGAAATGCAGGTTCGGGCGCACAGCTGCTTCGGCAATGGCCGCCGCATCTGCCGCGTCGTTTTTCTGCCTCTTCACGAACGGTTTTACATAGATCGGTGGGATCAACCGAACCTCATGACCTTCTGCGCCCGCAAACCGGCCCCAGAAGTGGCTCGTCGCGCAAGCCTCCATCGCGACGATGCAGCGAGGCTGACCCTTGAGCAAAGCCTCCAGTTTGGACCGAGAGACCGTCCGATTATATAGAACCGACCCTGCTTGATCGGTCGCGCAGACCTGGAAGCTCCGCTTTGCCAGATCGATCGCCAGCATGTGTGCGTCCGACATATGCTCCTCCTTCGCGCGCCACCATGGCGCTAGTCAGCATCATACGATGCCGGGCGAAGGGAGGCATCCACCGCATCAGTTCAATCGAAGAAGAACGAGTACGGATCGGGGCATGTTCACCAGCAGCATCCACCAGAAGCGATTGCCCCGGCGGCCGCTGCCCGAGCGCACAGCCAGGGTCAATACAAAGCGGTCAAAGATCCGCGCTGCGGTCGAACACGTCTTTATCGGGCAAAAGCACCGCATGGGACTCATCGTCCGCACCATCGGCATCGCTCGCGCCAAGATCAAGAGCGGCATGGCCAACCTGGTCTATAACTTCCAGCACCTCGCATGGCTCGAAGGCCGCGCTGTGCCTTCATGACCTGAAATCGGCTTGCAAAGCGCGGCCGATACGAAAACCGCACCGCCAAGATCGCCGAAAAACCGCCCTTCGTCAAACTCGCGCGCCTTGCTACGTCATCACAGCGAAATCATCCGGTTCTTCGAGGTGTCCAGCTTCTTCGGCCGGGCGTTCTTCTCCTCGAGCGTCCGTAGGCGCCGCGCCTCGGACACCTCCAGCCCGCCATACTTCGATTTCCACTTGTAGAACGTTGCCGAGCTGATCCCGTGGCGGCGGCACACATCCGCCGTCGTCCGCTTCCTGCTCCTTCAAGATCGCGATGATTTGCGCCTCGGTGAAACGGCTCTTCCTCATGCGTCTGCTCCTCTGTGGGCAGGCTCTACATCAGAACGAGGGAACTTTCGGGGGGCAGGTCAATCTTTGCACAAACGATGGCAGTGACCCATCTTATGTGGCAATGAACGCCGCCATATGAAAACTCCCCTTGCATTCATGCATATACCTAAGTCAGCAGGAACGGCGCTCACAAACGCTTTATTCCGCTTGGAGCCCTATCAAGACGAAGTACACGGATGGGATAGAAGCCTGCTGGGCGCCTATAACGAATTTGACACATGGAATCAGGGAAGAAGACCGTGGCTTTTCCTATCACCTGAAGAAATATCTGGAGGAAAAAAGTTCGTCTCCGGCCACATTGGGTATTCCAGCATAAAAAAACGCTACCCTGATGCTCACACATTTACGATCATAAGAAACCCCTTTTCTAGGCTCCTATCACTCTGGACGTTTTGGAGAGCAAAGCCAAATGGCCTTGAAAGTGACATAGGTACCTATGCAACGCATGTTTATTCCGCGCGGCAACCTTTGAAATTGTTTCTGACAAATAAGTCCGTTGCGCCGCAGACAGATAATGTCGTCGCCCGAATGCTGCTATGGCCACATCCATTGATACCAAATGACAGTTTTATTGATAGTAAGTGGGTGGATCAAATTATTGATCAGTCGCTATCAAAATTATCTGAATTTGATTTCGTAGATATATATGAAAACCGCGGATGGCTAGATAATTTTCATATCTGGCTCGGAAGTTATTTTGAAATATATAAAGAAAATGAAACCGAAATTGTACCTCATCCTTACCAATCTTGCATGAAAACAGAAATTACATCTGAAACTTTGGAGTTTATGGAAGATAGAACAAGAATAGATAAAGCCATCTGGCATGAAATAGGATCTAAAATATTAGGTCACGCAGCCATGGAAAACCTAAAAGAATCAATTGAATTAGATTCTATCAAAAAGTTCGCCAAGATATTATCAGGTGAATAAATGAATCCGATTTAAGCGCACGGTCTACGCGGATTTGATCACGCGATACAGCGTTTGTTTAATCGCCTTTCTAAATAAATTTCTCCAAACGGGCACGCGAGCCTAGTTCCTTCGAGCCTTGCCAATCGCTCAAGGCGCACTTAAGTTAACGGCGAATGTGTATCGTTTATTTTCGCTCCAGTATGTCGGAAGTGTGGAATGATCCGATTTGAGAACGTCTCTAAAATCTATCAGGGGCATGGACTCCGCAAGGTGGTCCACAACAATTTGAATTTCCAGATCGACAGGGGCGTGAGCATCGGCATCTGCGGCGCCAACGGTGCCGGCAAATCGACCTTGCTGCGAATGATCGCGGGCGTCGAATATCCCAGTTCCGGCAGGATCGTGAAGCGGATGTCGACATCATGGCCAATCGGCTATGCCAGCTGCTTCCAGCCCAAGATGACTGGCGCCGACAATGTGCGGTTCATTGCCCGCATTTATGGACGGAACACTGCCGAAATGCTCGCATATGTCGAGGATTTCGCGCGTTTGGGCCCCTATTTGGATCAACCAGTGTCGACATATTCAGCGGGCATGGTGGCGCGGCTTGCGTTCGGTACTTCGCTGGCAATCAAATTCGATTGTTATTTGGTCGACGAGGTTACCGGTGCAGGCGACGCGCGCTTTCGTCGTCGGTCGGAAGAGGAGTTAATCGAGCGTCGCAACAATGCCTCCCTGATCATGACCTCGCACGATCCTGCAATGCTTCAGCGATATTGCACGCGGGGGGCAGTCCTTTTTGGGGGCGTGCTGACTTTATACGACACGGTCGCCGAGGCTTGCGATGTACACCAGTCCCTGCAGATGCAAGCAGCATAGAACTAGTTTCAGCTGACTTAGAGTATGCCGATCGGTAACGCCTGACTTCAGTTTACCTGCAGTCGCCGCCGAACGCGCCGCAATCCCAGGAGGCCCCAATAGTTCGCGGCCGCTGCAAAGGCCAGCGTATATTCGATGTGGAAATAATGGTCAGTCATGACTTCGAACTGGCCATAGCGCGCAACCTCGAAGACCGTCATAAGCGGATTCCACGCCATATATTCGCGGCCCCAGGCAGGCAGTACGCTCATTGTGAAGAAGGCGCCGCTCAGTGGGATCATAAAATAGGAAAATGGATGTACCAAGCGGCTGAGAAAGTGGCTTTGGTAGGTGTAGGCCGCGATGATCATAGACAGACCCATGGTGAGCCAACACATCATGAAAATAGCAAGAAATAGATAAAGAGGACGCGCTGGAAAGTCAGCCACACCAAAACATATGCCTGCTCCAAGAAGAATAAAAAATGACCCAATCGTTCCTAACATTTCCGCCAAACTATTGCCGACGACAATATCAAATGGCTTTATCATGTTATGGTACAACAAGTAGCTGTAGTAGTCGAGCATATGTTCGGAGCGATTGAAGACATTCCGAAAGATGATAAATATGTTGTATCCGACTAGTGTGAAGGCGAACACCTGCACACCCTTGATGTGGATGCCAGTCTTGCCAAAGGCATGAAGAACGCTGATTACTGTAGCCAGCATCATCGGTTCACCGATGATCCAAAGATAGCCGATATTCTGTCGACCAAACCGGCTCTGCAATTCCCTGAGCATCAGGGCACCGATAACGCCGAACTGTGTCTGCAGCCCCTGCCGGAATGAGGCCTGCCCAAAATCGTCCACAAAACCAGACATATCGTAGATGCGCTTCGCTTAAAAACAGAGTGTCACATTTGCGATATCCGATCATGCAGAGACTGTCCATCGTCCGCCCTACTCCGCGATTCAATCGACTTGCACACCACCGCCTCTGAGTCTACGCACCTAGACGGAGCAAACATGCACGGTCCCCTCATTTCGATCATCCTGCCAGCATATAATGCGAGGACCACTCTCGGTGCAGCGATCCTGGGGGTTGTGAACCAGTTCTATAAAAATTGGGAACTGCTGGTTGTCGATGACGGGTCGGCGCAAGACATCCGGCAGGAGATTGCCCAGTTCGGCGATTCACGGATCAAGCATCTGCGCCTACCCGAAAATCGGGGACTAGCGTCAGCCCTCAATGCCGGACTGGATGAAGCGCGGGGGCGCTACATTGCGCGGATGGATGCTGATGACGTTATGGAGACGTGGCGCCTTCATGAGCAGTTGCAGTTCCTGCTGATCGAAGGGCTGTCATTCTGCGGGACAGGCGCGCAGAAATTTGGCGTCGAGAGCGGACTCATCATTTCACCGTTAACCGGTGACGACGTGGTCGACAGCTTTTTCATTGGCAATCCGTTCGTGCACCCGACAGTTTTATTCGATCGCGGCAGGCTCGGTAGTGAATTGCGCTATAATCCGGCATTCCGATGCGAGGAAGACTACGAACTCTGGTCTCGCATCGCGTCCCGGTCGAACTGTGGAAATTTTCCGCGCCCGACCATTAAATACCGTGTCACCCTGGCCAATAATGCGAACGATCCAACTAAGCGCAGACTGAATCGTTTGGCGCTTGATCGTTTCGCTGCCCGCATGGGGCTCGGAAACGACGGCCCTACGGCTGAACTCAACGAGTTCCAGATGAGCGGCTTTATCGATCAACCCGCATTCGATCGCCTCCGCACCTACGGCGTTCATGCTCGCGACCGTGGATGGCCGTGCCTTGGTTTCCTTCAGGAACCGCTGCTGCAGCACCAGCGCTATGACGGCTTTTTGTCATGGCTTGTGGACCATCAGAGACGAAGCGTGCAGATGGCGGCATCGGTCGACCATTGGTCGGAATGGCTGCCTCTCTCGTGACTGACATAATGAAGGATCATGATAACAAGCCCCTTCCGCAACTTCTGGAGGACAATCTTCGTCAAAATCGAAAACATGTGCTACGCGACATTCTCGGATTTGCGCGAGATCGCGCGATTTTGCGCATCTTCAGGAAAAGGCTAAGAAAGCTCGCGCGGGAATGTCCGAACAGGGCGGGGGCCATCAACGCCGTTCACTTCATCGCAAAGCAGAGGGAAATCGAAAGCTTTCCTTTTTATGCAGCTATGGCAGTCCTGTCAGCGCAAGCGAGCCATCCAAATGCCATGTTGGTTGTCTTCGGCGCCAACGAGCCAAAGGGCCAGTTCTGGGATTTGGTGCGTGCACATGCGCGCTTTGTCATTGTCCCGGCCTTCAAATGGTTCGGCCCGGCATCTATAATGTCCGGTACACAGAGGCTAAACCTCGTCCGCCTTCTCGCGCTGCTCGAAATTGGCGGCATCGCGATGGATTGCGACATGCTGACATTGCGGAACATGGATGATCTTGCGGCTTGGCCATTTGTTATGGGGACGCAGGCCGCTATTCCGGGGACCAGAAGCACTTTCGGCCACGCCACTCTTGCGGGCCTGCCCAACAATCAATTCACCGCCGCCTGGCTTGACGCTTATAAGAGCTTCGATGCCAACGGAGGGGACGTAAGCGAGGCGCTTTTTGCATCAGAACTCCCCATGCATCTTTATGCGTCGAACCCGTCGCAGGCGCATATCTTACCCCATTATCGATGGTTCTTTCCACTCTGGCATCGCGTGCAAGATTACCTCTTCAATGAACAGCGATCCGATGCCTTCTTGGAATTGACGTCGGATCAATATGTCCTTCCCCTCTGGAGCGATGTCATTGGGAATGCGCTTGAAGCTTGGCATCCTAACATGCTGATGGAGCGCCGCTGTGTATACGCAACGCTCTGTCTGAGAGTGTTGGCCACCCTGCCCGATCAGGTTGCACGAGAGGTGCGCGATCAATTGGGCTGGGCAGAGCAAATGCATGCGGTCGCCAAGGCAGGCGCCATCACCTTGTCTAATGAAAAAGCTAACATGATGGTATCGGGGAAAGGAGGCAACGAACTATGAGCCAGATCAACAAATGGCTGAAGGCGATTGTTGCGCATCCCGCAATGCTCTCGACAGCCTTGGGCAATAAGGGCATGCTTGCAGCGCCGTCGATGCGCGGTTCCGATCTTCGTTTTCACGATCTGCGATCGCGCTTGGCAACGAAGTCTGACGATGTCGTTCGTCGTACCCTGCGCCTCATTCTTTTGCGCGCGCGTGCCAGCGCCAATGCTGAGCAGTCTGTGGGTATAATGCGTAGTCTTCCGCTGTTAGCGCCCAAGCGCACACTGGCAGTGGAAATCAGCTTCAAGGCCGCCCGCTTGGATCTCGAGTTTCAGCGACTTGCCAAGGAAGGCAATGCAGCGCGCGATAATGGAAACTGGTCGCGGGGCATTTCGGCTTATGAACGCGCACTGACATTTTATCCCTTGCATAGCGGATATCGTATTCAACTCAGTCACTGCTTGAAAGAGGATGGGCAGTTCGAGCGCGCAGAGATCGGCTATCGCGACGCGCTGGCACTGGGAGCTTCCGTGGCCGATGTTTGGCCGCACTTGGAATATTCGGTACATTATGGCGGCGGCGCGATGCGCATCTATTCGCCGGATGTTCTGGTTGAGCTCGAAAGATTTCCAAATAATACCGCCGCCTTGGATCTCTCCCATTCTGACGATCTAAAGTCTCTGGCGTGGCTTTTCTGGGAGCAGACGGAATTCAGTCTCGCCTGGACGGTTCGCATGTTGCGCACTGCACCCCGCCGCACGCAAATCATCGAGCATTTGATGAACGACCCGCTATTTTCCCGCGCCAATCGGTCCCTTCTGGCTCTGATCGGCCGAGGAGCCCTAGTATGAAGGACGAAATGCCTTCAGTCTCGATCATCATCAATACGTTGGGGCGTGCGGACCTGCTGGGCGACTGCCTGCGGGGAATGACTGGGCTGGAATGGCCGAACCTGGAAGTCATTGTCGTCAATGGTCCATCGGATGATCACACCGATGAAATTCTCGAACATTGGGCACATCGTATCAAGATCGGGCGTTGCCCGGAGGCAAACCTCGCCAAGTCGCGCAACATCGGCCTTTCGCTCGCGGCGGGAGAGATCATCGCATTTCTGGACGATGATGCTGTACCCCATCCCTCCTGGCTTGCCGCTCTAGTCCAACTCTATAATAATCCGGAAGTTGGCGCGGTCGGCGGACACACTATCGGACGACTGGGGTCCATATATCAGGCGAGAACGACCCTTTGCGATCGCTTCGGTGACCCCTTTTTCGTCAGTGCACATCTTGATCTGTCTCCGTTCTGCCGACCGGAGAGTTGGATATATCCGTCCATGCTAGGCACAAATTCCTCGGTACGCCGGTCGGCGATCGAAGGGATCGGCGGCTTTGACGAGACGTTTTCTTATTATCTTGATGAAACCGACATCTGCGTACGGCTGATCGACGCAGGATGGAAGATCGAATATGCACCGGATGCGCTGGTCTGGCATCAATTCGCC
The DNA here is from genome assembly GCF_054771635.1 of Sphingobium sp. TomTYG75. Classification (NCBI taxonomy): domain Bacteria; kingdom Pseudomonadati; phylum Pseudomonadota; class Alphaproteobacteria; order Sphingomonadales; family Sphingobiaceae; genus Sphingobium; species Sphingobium sp. TomTYG75. The sequence continues at coordinate 768,032 of NZ_BSRE01000001.1, forward strand.
TCCAGCGCATTACGCTCCTCCAACATGACGCATCGATCGGTCCATGCAATCGTGCGCAGCCACAGCTATTTCATCAACAGGCATGGTACATCGAACTGGACACCGGAAGTTGCCAAGGATGCGGCCGACCGGCTTCAGGTACTCCGAAAGCAATGGCTCGGCGGCAATCGGGCTTCGCTCAAGGAAGGAGGAATCGACTCCCGGCATCACGCGAAACTGGACCGTGAAGTGCACGTCGCCCTGGAGGAAGGGTTCAGGTTGGCGCAGGTCAACGCGGCAAACATGGCTGGCCCCTGGCGACGTGAGGCCGTACCGCCGTTCCTCCCCTTTGCAACAGCGATACAGCGCAAGTTGACCGTCGCATTCATATGCCGACATTTCAGCGACGAAAATGAATCCGGAATTCCCCGTTGGACAAAGCTCGTTGCGAAAGGCCTCGCCGATCGGGGGCACCAAGTCCATGTGGTCATGGAAGCGAGGGATTCCGAAATTCGGATCCGCTACAAAAATGGCTACTGGCGACATGAGATTCGATCCAATGCATCGGATCACCGCTGGATTTCTGAACGTTTCGGCCTTCCACCTGATCAAGCGCAATGGGCTGCGAGCGTTTACCAGCATGCTGCGGTGCTGAAATCCTTCAATCTCGATCTTCTCTCCTTTCCAATCTGGGATCTGGAAGGCGTAGCCTGTCTCGATCTGCCTAGCGTGGAGGTTTGTGTGAGCCTGCATACATCCTATGGCCTGAGTGCCAAGTTCAATAAGGAGTGGGCCTCACAGCCCCTGCTTCGTGATGCAATCGTGACACGGATGATCGCCGCCGAGAATCTCGTCTTGCGGCAGGCTTCGCATCTACTCGCCAATAGTCGATCGATCGTTGCCGAATTGAACCGCCAGTCCGGAACGTCACTGGATGACCGAGTGCGTTATGCTGTGCATGGGGTCGACATCGGGAAGGCGCCGTGTTTTGAGGACAAGCAGAGCGGTCTCGTATTGTTCGTTGGCAGGTTCGAACGGCGCAAGGGTATCGACATCGCCCTCTCGGCTTTCGTGAAGGCCACTGAAGAGGACTCGAATCTGCGGGGCATCTTCGTTGGTGGAGAGAAGCTCGAAGGCGTCGTGAGCACCGCGACGTTGGCCCGTGCCCAACCCTTGATCGATACGGGGCGCCTTGAACTTCGTGGCGTTGTTACTCGTGAAGACTTGGATCAACTGTATCGTGCCGCCGATATCGCGTTGTTGCCCAGTCGGTACGAATCCTTCGGGCTGGTCGCGGCTGAGGCTCTGGCAGCGGGTTGCGCCGTGTTGGGCCTCGACGTCGGCGGCATTGCAGAGGTTGTGACATCGGGCACAAACGGCGTGCTCGTCCCCGATAATGAAGATGCGGCGGAGGCGCTTGCCATGGCCATGAACCGCACACGCGCCGATGAGGCTGCTTTGCGTTCAATGCAGCATGCGGCGCGCACGGCAGCGGAAGAACATTTTTCCACACAGCTAATGGTCCAGAACGTAGAGGCGGCATTTCTTGCGTTTACGGGTGTCGAGTCAAACGAAGCGCAGGCATGACGGCTATGCTGGACATCGATCAAATGATCACCGCGATCCATGTTGTGACTGGTCAATGGCTATCCGGCAAGGATGCCGAAGATTTGGCTAAACTCGTGGGAACACGCGAGGAGTTGCTCGCCCACGGCATTCTCGACTTGGCTTGGTTAGAGGAACACTCCGCAGCGAAGCGGCTATTCTTTGCGCTCAGGCAATCTAACTCGATGCCGGCCGAGCCCCTGCTGGGCATCGATGGGCCCCCTCCGCCCATGCCAGAAACTGGGCCGGATAGGGACGAACTGCTCACTCTTGTTAGGCAGTTCGCCGAAGATCCGACAGAAGTTAATCCGCTTACGACCCTGATGCGGCTGGGTGCAGCTACAGACAATGCACGATCATCCTGACCGTAATTTGGCAGATGTCGCCGTTCATGACATGGTGAAAGCGTTACGGCCGACGATATTATGAGACCTGTGCGCGGATGGGTGTAGTGCTCTGAAAATGCATTGGATTTGTGAAGTTTGATCCTGCCTGCCTCTGGTTCGGCCGGGCCGGGCAAATTTCATGCTGGGACTGCGAGGATATTCATGGTGCGCTTGAGGTTGTAGGCGATGGCGGTGAGATGGACTTGGGCGGCGGCTTTGGCGAGACCTCGCCATCGCATCCGACGAAGGCCGTAACAGCGCTTCCAGGTTCCGAAGATCTTCTCGATCCGGCCACGCACACGATGGATCGGCTGATTCCATTCATGGAGCTTGCGCAGGATTTCCTGTTCGTCGCGGCCCCACATGCCGGTGGCGACGATCCGGGGAACGCTGCCTTTCGCACGGACCGCGTCACAGAAATGATTGCCGCGATAGGCGCTGTCGGCAAACACCTCGCCGGGATGGTCGGGCAATGCTTCAGGACCTGCCTTGCCGTCATTGATATTGGCGGATGTGATCGACACTTCGTAAGCGTGGGCTGGAGGTCGCAGATCAGGCGGCTTGTGCGATCGGTTGCTGATCTGGCCGCCAGTTCCCCGGCATGAGTTCATCCCAGCGAGCAGCAGGCCAGTCGCCCGCGATCTTGGCGATGACATCGGCGATATAGGCCTGTGGCTCGAGGCCATTGAGCTTTGCGGTCTCGATGACGGAATAGATGGCGGCGGCGCGATCGCCGCCCGCCTTTGAACCGGCGAACAGCCAGTTTTTACGGCCCAAGGCCACACAGCGCATGGCGCGCTCCGCAATGTTGTTGTCAATCTCCAGGCGCCCATCGTCGAGGAAGCGCGTCAGCGCGACCCAGCGTTTGCGGCCATAGGCGATCGCCTTGGCCATCTCGGACTTGGGCGAGAGGCGGCGCAGGGCATCATCAAGTGCCTGCCGCAGATCATCGATCAATGGCTGGGTGCGGTCCTGCCGGCTTCGTCGTCGGATCTCGGGTTGCTGGCCCGAACTTCTGCCTCGATCTCGTAAAGCTGGCCGATGCGTTCCAGCAAATCAGTGGTGAGCGACGTCGGCTTGGTGGCGTGGATGTCGAATATCTTGCGCCGGAAATGCGCCCAGCAAGCAACCTCGGTGACGCGGTTCGTGTCGTAGAGCTTGTCATAGCCGGCATAACCATCGGCCTGCAGATAGCCGCTGAAGCTGGCCAGCTGCCGCTGGGGATGCGCGCCGGTGCGGTCGGTGGTGAACTCATACCAGACGAGCGACGTTGGGTCGTGGCGCCGGAACTGCGATCATCGACGGCGTAGGCCCAGAGCCTGCCGGTCGCGGTCTTGCCCCGGCCCGGATCGAGCATGGGAACCGGCGTATCGTCGGTATGGATCTTCGCGGCGGTCAGGCCGACCTCGCGGATACGACTGATGATCGGATCGAGCAGCACGGATGCCTGTCCCACCCAGCCTGCCAGCGTCGAGCGGTCGATCTCGATCCCCTGCGCAGCCATTATCTCGGCCTGGCGGTAAAGCGGCAGGTGATGGTCGAACTTGGAGACGACGACATGGGCCAGCGTGCCAAAGGTCGCCTTGCCCCGGGCAATGGCTTTTACCGGCGCGGGCGCCTGAACGATCTTCTCGCAGGACCGGCAGCTATACTTGGGCCGGATGGTCCGAACGACACGCCATTGCACCGGCACGGCATCGAGCATCTCATCGCTATCCTGCCCCAGCGGGCGAAGCGCGCCGCCGCAGTCGGGGCAGGCGCAGGTACCTTGCTCGGGCTCGATCCGCCGTTCCTCCCGCGGTAGATGGGCAGGCAGCGCGCGAACAGGCGCTGACCGATCAACGGCTGCTGGATCGCCTCGACGCGCGGCGGCGACAATGGCCTCACCTTCCAGTTCCTCAAGCGCCAATTCAAGCTGTGCGATCTGGGTATCGAGCTTCTCGGACGACTTGCCGAACTGCATCCGCTTTAGGCGCGCAATCTGCACGCGCAGTGTGTCGATCAGGATATCGCGGGCAGAAATATCGGCGTGGGCGGCCGCCAAAGCAGCTTCGAGCTCGGCGATCCGAGCGTCTTTATCAGCGGTGGAAAGGCCTGCGTCCGACACCGCGATCCTATAGCGCAACAGCCTCCCCGATGCCAGTAAAAGTGCCAGAAAATGGGCGTTTTAGCCCGCGAGTGATGGGGTAAAAGTGCGTTCCGGCCGCCGCCAGTCGATACCTTCCAAAAGCATGGAAAGCTGGGCCGCCGTCATCACCACCGACCCGGTCCTGGTCGATGGCCACACGAACCGGCCCCGGTCCATCCGCTTGGAGAAAAGGCACATGCCCTGACCGTCATACCAGAGCAGCTTCACCAGATCGCCGCGCTTCCCTCGAAAGGCGAACAGCGCGCCGGAATGCGGGCTTTGCTCCAGAACTTGCTGCGTCATCACAGCAAGGCCGTCAAAACCCTTGCGCATGTCCGTCGCCCCGCAGGCCAGGAATATCCGCGTTGAAGGCGGCAACGGGATCATCGCGTCAGGATACCGATCACCCGGGACAAGGCATCGGCGTCGACAGTGGCATCTACAGTCACCCGGATGCCCGATGGCAGATCGATGCCGATCGAACTGCTCCTGGGCGGGGCAACCGATGGAGCGGGCAACGCTGGCGGCTCGCTGATTTGCACCTCCGCAAATGCCGGATCGGCGAACTTGCGCACCCCGGTCAGTTCGCCCGACATCGCCTGCCGCCGCCAAGTGTAGATCGATCCGCTGCCAACATCATGACGTTCGCAGGCCGTGCGCACGCAGCCATCCGGGCCGAACGCATCCCTCAACACCGCCAGCTTCTGCTCCACCGTCCAGCGCCGTCGGCCCGACACGCGGCTGACGACCTCAATCCGACTACTCATACGACCACTCGTATGAGCGCTTGCTGCACCGCTCGCTGAATCCTCAATCTCGTCCGACATCGGCCACCCCGCTCAAAGAGCGGCAATCATCCCGGCGGATGCCCAGCGTGCAAGGCGGCCGTCAGACCACGCTTACCTCCATAGTACTGACCCGTTTCTTGAACTTGATTAATTCTTGAGATATGCGGGTCGCCCATTCAATGGGCGATCTCATGAGCGGGCGAGGGGACTTGCCCGCTGCCATGGATGAGAGCGGCGCAGGCCGCGGGTTGGACAAGCCGCGCGGGAAGGTCGGCTGTCCCTGTTACCCCCTCCCAAGTCACTCAGTTCAGAAGGCCTCGTGCCGACTGGACTGCTGAGCGCACTTATGGACGTAATCGAGGATAATGCCAACTGATGCACGCATTTCCGTTCAGTGGCACCTTGACGCCAACGGAGTCAGTTCCCGACCACTATAGCCTCGTTGGTATCGCTATTGTTACGACTGTTGCCGGACTGCATTAACGTGGGTCGAGTGATCAGGGCGCTCATTTCTTTTGCGATCGAGAATGTCGCACCGCCCTCTATCAGCCAGCATTCGCCGGACCGCCAAGGTTGCTCATCAATTGTCCCGTAGCCAGCCAGTGGAATGAACCACAGTATATCTCCTTCCAACTTTCGGCGGGTATGGGATGCTCCCTGTATAATATCGAGAGTGAAAGGTGCTCCGGAGCCAACCAGTTGTTCTTCCGCCGTCACCGGAATGACGCGGTTTGGCATAGCATAGGGCTCCGCTATGCTGACTTCGATTCCCATCTCCAGATGAAGTTCGCGCTGACGTCCATAATCATAGAGCCGGAAGGTTACATCACTATTCTGCTGAACTTCGACCAGCGAAACGCCTCCACCGATGGCATGAACCGTTCCTGCCGGTATATAGTAGAAACTGCCGGGCATTACGGGCTTCCATTCTATCAGGGCTTCGATGCTTCCATCAAGAGCCGCCTCTCGTAACTCGTCGCGTGTCAAATTCTGAATAGTGCCGATACCCAGTTTCGCATCTGCTGCCGCATCAAGCACATACCAGCATTCAGATTTCCCTCCCGACAAGCCATATTGCCGGGCTTGTTTATCGTTGGGGTGGACTTGAACCGATAGTTTTTCGCTGGTGAAAATATACTTGACCAACAAAGGCAGGCTCATCTCCCGCTCAGGAGAAAACCAGATTTCACCGATCCGGCCCACACCGTTTATTCTCATGTGCGATGGGATATCGGTTCGGCCCCACGGCTTTTCTACAGCCTGGGCAATAAGTCGCTGTATCGTCATACCTCCCTTATGCCGACTCCATTCATGGGCACAAGAGGAAGCATTCTGTGAATGTTCCAGGCTGGACGGCTTCGAATCTAAGGCCGCGACTCCGAACTTCTCTCATCAAACCGTTTAGGGCGCACGGAAAGCTGTTAACCCATGCTATGTTCGCGCACGCCTGCTACCAAAAGCCACCCGATTGCATAGGCGATTAACAAGGAGAAGAAGACCGTGGCTACCTTTTTGCCGCGTTGTGGAAATTCCGATTTAACAGGCAGGTTGGGATCGACAACCCGCGTGAGATAGAGCTGTTGCTTAAGCGCTTCGGAACGCGCCTGTTCATATGCGGAGGCGGCCACCGTGTAGCGTTGCGACGCGAATTCTTTACGGATAACCAAATCTTCATAGTTACCCAAACTTGAAGCAATGGAAGAACCCGATCCGGCTAAACGGGATGACTGCCCTGCCAATTGGGCCTCAAGGGCACTTACCTGTGCAGCTTGCGCACGATATTGCGGGCTGGATTTGCTCAGAAAGCGCGCCATGCTCGCAAGCTTGGACCGGGCCGAAACTACATTACCTTCGACATCGGTCACGAGGCCCAACTGTGCCTTGCCACTCCCCGCAGGGTCAATGTCGCCTTCAGTCCGACGAAATGCCGTCAGCCGTGTCTGTGCTTGGCTTAAAGCCTCTTCCGCAAGCGCCAACTCACGCCTAGAGTCGGCGATCTGGTTTTGGAATGTGCGCTTGTTCAGCTCGTTGATTCGCGCTTCACCCATGAAAAGTAGCTTGTTAGCGAGCGCGTACGAATCTTTCGGCGTAAATGCCCGCACCGCGAGATGGGTCACTCCAGTCTCTTGATCGGCAGCGATCATGACATGCTTGCGATAATAGGTCAGCAACGATTCAGGGCGTGGCGCGGCAGATCTCAGTCGACTTAATATGTCGACACCGGGCAAGTTGAAGCGCTCAACGAGACGATCTTCTTTGCGCAGTCGCGCCACGGCGTCATGCGAAAGCAGATATTCGTAAACCAGCGTAGCTTCCGATTGGGCTTGCGAGGCACCGACACCTATGCCGAAAATCTGCCCCAAGCCGCTTATGTTCTTGGACGAGCCCTCTGCTCGGCGCACCACAAAGCTTGCGGTCGATTCATACTGGTTGGAGGCAACCAGATAATAATAAGCGGCAGTTAAAAAGGTAGGCAGCAGCACAAGCAACACGAACCAGCGATAGCGCAGCAATCGTTGCATGAACCATTTTTTCCTACCATACCGAGCATTTTTCTCGGTCAGACCATCGAGCCTGAAGATGCCGTGCATTTTCCGCTTCATCCATTTCGAAAAACGGGAGGCAGTGCCCGCCGTTCGCTGTTCGCATCCATACGCATGAATTGCGAACTGCGCCCTATCAAGGGGACTACGCACTACGCAATGAAAATTTCGATCCTGCCGACCCGCGATCAGCAGGCCGGGCCTAGCGGCTAATCAGCATGGCGAAAGGGCGAGCCGTGCTGTTGGCTGCCAACATGCCCGAACCGCCGAGTGGCACGCGAAGCTGGGCGACGTCGCAACCATGGCCGATGATCTTCAGGGCGGCCTGCTGCAGCATGTGGCGGCCAGGCAGTCTTCCGGCCTGCTCCGCGATATCTTCGAAACCGGATGACGAGACATCATAGTCGAAGAAGACCGCAATCATTCCGTTCCGGCGAACAGGCCTTATCGCATTGAGAATGGCGTTGGGTAAGGTCACGGATTCCGTATCCATTCTGGACGGAAGTGTGGCGATCATGAAATCAAACGGCCCCTTAACCATGGCACCGTCTTGCACGGATGCAAGGACGCCGTGTGCAGCAACCACATCCGTAAGCCTCTCGAAATCCTGCGAAATTGCTCCGCAAGCACCGTGAGCTAGGAAGCCATAGCTCTGAAGGGCTTTGTATGCGATGGCATGACGCCACTTGTCGACCGGATCGGTCAGTGCAGCGATAGCAGCTGGGGCTTCGCTCCAAAAGCGCCCTTTCCGCAATTGCCCCTTGGTGAAAGGCTGAGAACACGGGAAATCGATCTCGGGCTCGTCCGCGACGATGATGGACGAAGCAGAAACAGTATTGCGATTTCCGAACCGCGTATGCTCAAGATCTTCGCTGGCGTAGGTGTCCGCGTCGTCGTCCTCGAATTCCTCGACCTCAATCTTAATTCCTTCCACATTCAGGTCTGATGGCTCGGTGTATCGGCAGAAAATCGCGTAACTCACGCCTGGCAGCACCGCGACACGCAAGGGAATCTCTATATCGCCGGCAACGTCTTCCAGTGAAATGCGCGCGCCTGCAACTAGGATGGCGTCCATTCCAGAATTCGGTCGGTAACCGTTGATCCGCAATTCGATCTCGCCACAGGTCGCCCGGGCATTGACAAGGCGCACATGGAAAACGACCGATCCGGGCGCGAACTCCTGATAAAGGGTATGAAAGCAATAGGAGGGGTCGGGACCGTTGTCACTGCCGCCAAAGCCGCGAATTGCACTCGCGTAATTAGGCCAGAACGAAAATGGATTAAGGACCCTCATTAACATACCTTCTTGAGCGATCGCGAGTCCGATCGTTGCTGCAAAAGGCACACGCCATTCGTATTCGGCCATCAGAATGCTGCGCGCCCTTTTGATATCATGTAACGTCAAATTGGCGGCACGAAAAGCCTACGTGGAGCGCCAGCAGGTCGGACCCATTGCCTGATGATAATTGCCAACGGTTCGGCGCGCATGGTTGATGTCAGAGCGCTATTTGGAAGGGGTGCGCCCTTGCAATTGGGGGCAAAGGCAGGCGGCTTGCGTGGCATGCTGCTATAGGCTAGTGCCAAGATCAAATGCTGTTATCTTCACGCAAGACATCGAATTGGCGAAACAGATCGATGAATTCACTGATAAATACTTTGGCTAAACGTGTTCTCAAATTCAACAAGTCGGCAAACCTTCGCAAGAACGAACCCGACAATGATGACGTCCATATGGTCCCCGTACCCTATATGGCGCCCCTTTGGCTCCTCTCTCCGCCCAAGTCGTCATCTGTTCCTTGGACTTGGGGGCTTCCGAACTTGGAGTCCCCCGTTTCCCAACTGTGCACAAGCAACCAGATGGAGGGAGATTTCTACAACCAACTGTGCATTAGCACGGCTGTCCAACCAGAAGCGCACCGAAAGGTCTGGGAGTTCATTTATGTCAAAGCCGTCTTTGACTATTATGGCTTGCTGAACCCAGGAAAGCGTCTGCTGGGTTTTGGCATCGGCCAGGAACCACTGCCGTCCGCCTTTGCTGGCCGCGGCGTCGCGGTACTCGCAACGGATGCCCCGAGCGAGACGATTGCCAATATGGGCTGGGATACGACGAATCAGCATGCGTCGGGCCTCGATCAGCTTTATCGGTGGGAAATCGTTTCCAAGGAGGATTTCGAGCGTCTCGTTGCGTTCGAGCCGCTGGATATGAACGCCATTCCGGCACATCTTACCGATTTCGACGGCTGCTGGTCCGCTTGTGCGCTAGAGCATCTGGGCAGCATCGACCACGGCCTCGATTTCATCGAGAACAGTCTGCGAACGCTGAAACCGGGTGGCGTCGCGGTGCACACAACCGAATTCAACCTCTCTTCCAATGCAGAGACCTTCGATCAGGATCATCTCGCGATTTATCGCCGCCAGGACTTTGAGCGCCTTGTGGAGCGGTTGGTCGATCAGGGGCATTTTGTGGCACCGCTCAACCTCCATCCGGGAACAACGGCTATCGACGAGCACATTGACCTTCCACCCTACGCCCTCCCCCATCTCAAGCTTGAAGTGGCCGGCTTTGTTACGACATCCTTCGGTCTCATTGTCGTGAAGGATGGGCTCTCCGCGGGCGCATGAGCCGTTACGACTGAGCAATCGGCACCTCGTGCGCCTGCGAAGCAGCGTTGGACTATTGTCAATCACGAGCAATGCTGGAGCGGTGCGAATTCATCACTGGGGCATGATGGTTGCCTTGCAACAGCTGCGTCCTATCGTTAGGGTAAGTGACATATTTTCAACTGCCGTTGGTAAATTTTGGGAGCTTTTCTTGTGACAGCAAGTGTCAGTGAGTTCTACCTTAATAAGCTCGGAGTTGCGCTTAACAATCTGGATCGCGCAGAAATCGACAAAGGTGTAGAAATGGTGCGCGATGCCTGGGATCGGGGCGCTCAAATCATTACATTGGGTAATGGCGGTAGTTCGATGACTGCGCTCCATTTTATCACCGATTGGAACAAGATGGTTTACCTCAAGCACGGTAAACCGTTCCGCGGCCGGAGCTTGGTGGATAATATGGGCCTGTTGATGGCTTATGGAAATGATATTTCTTTTGAGGATATCTTCATCGAACAGCTGAAAAACGTGATGCAAGCCGGCGATCTGGTGATCGCCATTTCCGGCAGCGGTAATTCGGAAAACGTGATCCGCGCCGTGGACTATGCGAATGACAATGGTGGTGTGACGCTGGGCCTAGCTGGCTACTCTGGCGGGCGCCTTCGGGAAAAGGCGCAGCATTGCGTGTGGGCCGCAGTAAATGACATGCAATTGTGTGAAGACGCCCATGCGATCTTCGGTCATATTGTTATGCAATCCATGTGTGACTGTCTTTAAGGTCGGAACGTTCCTAACATGTCATCTATAATAACGCATGTCATTACAGGCGGTGCCGGTTTTGTGGCTGTCAACCTCGCAAAGTCGCTTCTCGATCGAGGCGACCGTGTCCTGCTGATCGACAATTTGTCCCGGGGCCGTCGTGAATTCGTGGAGCGGCTCGGCGGCACGAACCGCGTGGCCTTTGGGAAGGCGGATATCAGCGATGGCGATGCTCTAGCGACTGTGCTGGATACGGTGGAAGGTGGTCCCGCTGAAGTGTGGCATCTATGTGCCAATTCGGATATCCCTGCAGGCGTAAACGATCCCAATGTGGATCTCAAAGACACATTTCTGGTGACCCATGAATTGCTGGCCCAGATGCGCATGCGCGGTTGGAAACGGCTTCACTTCGCGTCGACTTCTGCAGTTTATGGCGATCATGGCCTCAACATCCTGTCTGAAAATACCATTTGCGAACCTATTTCCAATTATGGCGCAATGAAGCTCGCTTCGGAGGCGGCCATTAGGGCTGCAACCGAATCCTTTCTTGATCGGGCTAGCGTTTTCCGCTTTCCTAATGTGGTCGGCGTTCCTGCCACTCATGGCGTCATCTTGGATTTTCTGCACAAACTGCGCCGAACGCCAGACGTCCTGGATGTTTTGGGAAATGGCACACAGCGCAAAATCTATCTCCACGTCAGCGATCTGGTTAGCGCGATGCTCTGGATTTATGACCATGGACCGGAGGGCTGGTCCGTGCACAATATCGGCCCCAAGGATGAAGGCATAAGCGTGCGCGAAATCGCCGAGTTGACGCGAGATCATGCAGCGCCCTACGCTAGCTTAGCTTTCGGCACGGAAGGCCGTGGCTGGGTCGGCGACGTGCCGCGCTTTCGCTATGACGTGTCGAGGCTCGACACTTTAGGCTGGACCGCTTCCATGTCATCGAACGGCGCAGTGAAGCGCGCAATCGCGGAAATTGCAGTCCAAGAGGGCATGGATACGCCGTCGCGATGACCGCCTTGCGCCAAGCAGTCATACTCGCAGGCGGGCAAGGAACACGCCTAGCTTCTCGCTTGGGCGGCGCACCCAAGCCATTGGTGGATGTCGACGGTATGCCGTTGCTGAAGAGGCAACTGCATACCCTTGCCGAGCACGGCTTCACCCACGTCCTCATGCTGGTCAACTATCGGGCTGACGCGATAGAGGAATTTTGCGCTTCCAACGATATTGCGGGCATTCAAGTCGATGTCGTGCAGGATAGTGGAGGGGCACGGGGAACGGCCGGTGCAGTTTGGGATGCTGCGCATCTGCTCCATGATCGTTTCCTCGTGGTCTATGGCGACACGTTGTTCGATGTGAATCTGGATCGCTTCTGGAAGGCGCATGTCAGGGCGCATGAAGAGCGGCGGATCCAGGGATCGTTGTTCCTCCATCCCAACGATCATCCCCATGATTCTGACTTGGTCGAGATGGACGAGGTCGGCATGATTCGGGCCTTTCATCCCAAGCCGCACGCCGAGAACGCCTTTCATCGCAATATGGTCAATGCGGCCTTATACGTACTCGACAAGTCGATCCTGAGTGCGCTGCAACTAGAGGATGGTATAGTCGATTTCGGCAAAGACTTGTTCCCGCGCGCGCTCAGCGCCGGCATCGCTTTACAAGGCTACGCCACTTTCGAATACATCAAGGATATCGGCACCCCTGACCGTCTTGACCGCGCGGTTGCCGATTTGCGTTCCGGGAAAATCGCCCGCAGTCGGCTCGACACGCCTCAGCGCGCCGTGTTCCTTGATCGCGACGGAACGCTCAATATTCCCAATGGTCACATCGCGACCCCCGAGGCGCTGACCTTGATTGACGGCGTGGGAGAAGCGGTCGCTCGGCTCAATCGTGCGGAATATCGATGCGTGCTAATTACCAATCAGCCGGTTCTGGCGCGAGGGGAAGTGACGCTAGAAGGACTTGAAGCGATCCATGCCAAGCTGGAAACGGAACTGGGACGTGGCGCCGCCTTTCTCGACGGTAGCTATGTGTGCCCCCATTATCCGGAATCCGGTTTTCCCGGCGAAGTTCCCGAGTTGAAGGTCGTTTGCGACTGCCGCAAACCGGCGCCTGGACTGCTACAGCGAGCAATTGCCGATCTGTCGATCGACCCAGCACAATCCTGGATGATTGGAGATAGCGAGGCGGATGTCGGTGCTGCCCGTGCGGTCGGCGTTTCCAGTATCCTGGTGCGAACTGGCGGAACTGACAGCGCGAACTTCTCATTTGGGCCGGATGTGGAAGTCGAGAATCTGGCTGCCGCCGTTGACTTCATACTGAACCACGATGCCATTTCCTCCAAGAGTATGACATCCTCATGATCATTAGCAGAACCCCTCTACGGATGAGCTTTGTAGGGGGCGGCAGCGATCTGCCCCAATTTTATCGGGAATATGGCGGCGCAGTTCTGAGCACGGCGATCGACAAATATATTTTCGTCACCGCTAACAGAAAATTCGACCAAGGTGTGCGCTTGGCCTATTCAGTCACTGAAGAGGTAAGTCATGTCGGCGAACTCCAGCACGCCCTTGCACGACAGGCCATGCATTATCTGGGCGTGGGTGGCGGAATTGAGCTGACGACAGTTGCCGATATTCCCTCCAAGGGTACCGGACTCGGTTCTTCCAGTTCCTTTGCCGTCGGCCTGCTCAACGTCCTGCACGGTTTTATGGATCGCTTCGCGACGGCGCGGAAGTTGGCGGACGAGGCCTGTCATATCGAGATTAATCTGCTTGGCGAGCCGATTGGGAAGCAGGATCAATATGCTGCGGCCTATGGAGGCCTAAAACTTTACGAATTCCATCCGGACGATACGGTCACTGTCTCGCCGATCATTATGGCCAGGGAGCGCCGCAACGAACTCGCGCGTCGTATTATCATGTTCTATACTGGCGTGACCCGATCTGCCTCTGCCATCCTCGCTGATCAAGCAAAGGTCATTTCCAGTGATCAGGACAAGATTCTGAACATGAAGCGTATGGTCGAATTGACCTACGTGCTGCGAGACGCCCTGCACCAGGGCGATCTGCATAGCTTCGGTGAAATTCTCCATGAAAATTGGGAACTGAAGAAGACGATGGCACGGGGTGTCAGCAACGCTGGTATAGATGCTGCCTATGAACTGGCTCGAGCCGCCGGCGCGACGGGCGGAAAGATCCTTGGTGCCGGCGCTGGTGGATTTCTCATCTTCTATGCGCAGGAGGATCGACATGAAGCCATTGCAAAGGCCCTGGCTCCCATGCGGAGAATAGATTTTTCCTTCGAAGACGCCGGCAGTCAAATCATCTTTGCAGAATGAATTCGTCCACTATTTTAAAATTTATCTAGAGAGAGGCCCAATGCCCTATCAACTTCCGAAAAATCTGAAAGATTTCGGTAATAAAATTTCATCTCAAACCGATGAAGATGGCATTATCGAGGCAATTTTCAATCACATTCCGCCCCGATCAAAATATTTTGTCGAGTTTGGAATCGGACCGAACTGGCTGGATCATGATTATGTACATGGCTTAGAAGGAAATTGTGTTCATCTCCGTGATGATTTGGGTTGGAAGGGCCTTTTCATGGATGGAGGCAACCATCCAGAAAAGTACGATATCAAAAGGGAGTTCATCAAAGCAACAGAAATTAATGGCCTTTTCCGGAAGTACGGCGTCCCTCAAGATGTTGATATAATTTCAATTGATGTAGACGGACAAGATTTTTGGATCATGATGGCTATAGACTATAAGCCAGCATTATTTATAGTTGAATATAATCCAAATTTCTATCAAATTCATCAAACCCTTACAGTTCCATTCGATGAGTATTTCCGATGGGATGGAACAAAGCATTATGGTTGTAGCCTTGGGGCTTTAATTAAACTCGCCGGAGACAAAGGTTATAAATTGGTCTATGCGAATGGTGTAAATGCTTTCTTTGTCAAAGAAGACCTTATCGAAAACGTCGATGATTTCATAGATTCTGATCTTAATTGTGTTCTCGACCAGCACATGCACGATCATCTTGCTCGGAGATGGGAGGTTTTACGTTAATTTGCGTAGTTGTTTCTGGATTTATTTTATCGGATTTATCGTGGTAACAGGAAAGTCATGAATATCGCTACTATGCACGACAATGCATAGTAGCATGAGAATTTGCGACGCCTAAAATCAGAGGACAAGAATGCGGCTTAACCGTAAGCTCTTCAGGCCACTTCTACAGCAGGCCGATGCGGCACGCGATCAGCGGCGATGGAACTCCGCTATCGAGGCTTACCGCCGCTATCTGTTTTTCGCACCCCGGCATGCGCCGATCTGGGTACAGCTAGGCAACTGTCTGAAGGAAGCGGGTGAGTTGGAGCGTGCGCGCGCAGCTTATGGGCGTGCACGGACCCTTATGCCCGACAACGCGGATATCTATCTTCAGATGGGTCATCTGGCCAAGCTGGACGACCGTCAGAACGACGCCATCGAGGCGTTCCAACGGGCGGTCGATATAGATCCGCATTATGGTGACGCCGCTACAGAATTGAAGCGCTTGGGCGGTCGTCATCCTATGAAGAGCGTCTTGGTTAGTCCTGATCGGGATCGCGCATTGAACATAGCCGACGCGCGTCGAGATCGTGACCGCGTTGCACGATCGGCCGATGCAATCGCGGCCTTTCTGGCGAAGCTGCCGCCCCCCCAACGAGCGGATGGCTTGATCCCGCAGATGTTGCACTTCGTCTTCGGATTCAAGCAAAAAGGGGATATCCCCTATTATGGCTATATGGCTATCAAGTCTGCCCTGCATTTCAACCCCGGTTGGCGGGCCTATTACTATACCATACACGAACCATCTGGCGAAAATTGGGATCGCATAAAAGATAAGGTGACGGTTATCACGCTGGACGATTTTGATTATTACGGAAACGCGCGCCTCCATCACTATGCGCACAAGGCCGATATCATAAGAATGCTTGTGCTGAAGAAATGCGGCGGCGCCTATCTCGACATAGATACCATAACACGCCGATCTTATGAAGATCTGCGCCATCACGATTTCGTGATGGGTGTGCAGGCGGCTGGATCCGATTCCTCGTCAGGCCTTTGTAACGCCGTCATGTTTGGCAAGCCGGAAGCACGCTTCATCTGCCGGTGGCTGGAAGAGTATGACTATTTCCGCTCGAAGGGGCGCGATGATCTGTGGGACTATCATTCAGTGAAGCTCCCGGTCTCGCTGTCGGCTGCCCATCCCGAGGAGATCACTATACTTGACTATCGCGCCTTCTTCTTTCCGCTTTGGACAACCATTGACCGTGCGCTGTTCTCCGAAACCAGCGGCATGTTCCGCGAGGATTTCGAACCGGCTTATTGCTTCCATCTCTGGAACGGCGCGGTCGGCGGCTGGCTCGAGGAGATTGATGATATTTATATTCGGCAATCTCGGTCCCTTTACGCGGAGATAGCGCGGGAAGTGGAGGGAATCGAGCATGTCCCTCTTGATGCAAAGATTCCCCAGACCCGAGTAGGAGAAAAGGCATGAAGCCTCCCCTCGTTTCCCTCGTCATGCCGACGATGAATTCGGAGCGCTTCATTCGGGAAACGCTTCATAGCTTGGTCGACCAGAAATATAGTAATTTCGAACTGATCGTTGTAGATGGCGGATCGACCGACGATACATTGAATATCGTCCAGCAATATTCGGAAGGTGATATCCGGACTATAGAACTGGCGCCAGGGCTCGGAATAGCCAAGGCTCTCAACGTTGGCATCGAAGCTGCGCGGGGCGAGTTTATCGCACGCATGGATGCCGATGACGTCGCCTACAAATGGCGCATCCACGATCAGGTCTCCTTTCTGTCTACCAATCCGGAAATTGATCTCATCGGAACCGGTGTTGATGCCTTTTGGGACCATGAGGGCGTTTTCCGCAGCCCCAAGGAGCATCAGGACATTCAGGACGAGTTCCTGGTGAACAACCCTTTCTTTCATCCCACGATCATGTTCCGGCGGTCTCTCGCGGATTCCGGATTGTTTCGCTACGACGAGACGCATGCCTTCGAGGAGGACTATGAACTGTGGGGCCGCCTCATCCCGAAGGTGAAGTGCGCAAACATGGATCAGAGTTCGATCCGTTATCGCATCCGGGCGAACAGCACGCAATGGGATCCGCGCAAATATCGTTTCAAGCACCGTGCTCTTGAGGGCTTCTGCGCGTCGATTGGCATAGAGGACGAGACTTTGATTGACGGCCTCGCCGAGTTCCAGTGCGGCGGCTATATCCGGCAAAACCACTATCTCGCAATGCGCGATCATGCCCGTTCGGCGAATGAACGGAAACTGCCGCGCCTCGGCTGGCTACATGAGGCCTTGCTGCGCGAGAGCAATTATGCAGCTTTTACGGCTTGGTTTCGCGCTGCTAAAGGCTGGCCGGCCTGAACGTCTCGCAAGAAGGCCCCAACTGCCCCCTCTTCCATGGCGACTTACGCCACAAAGAGGGGGCATTCATCCCCGCTACGAATCCAGCTTTTTCCGAACGAAAAAGCCGACTTGCTAACGCTCGTCTTGTTTGTTCTACGCAATTGCACTCTTATCATAGTGCCACTGAACAAAGGGGTCGCCAATCAGATGGCTGACGCGATCTAAGCGTTCGTCAAGGGGAGCGATCAATATGTCGATATGAGCCGGAAAACAGGGATGTAAACACCCTTCTACAGCTTCATGCAATACCTGCTGGTCGATTGGCCTTAGTGCCCCGCCGTCATATGGGTAGAGGTCGAATACTGGACGATTGAATGCAAAGATACTGTCTACGAGCCTGTGCGCAGCTTTCAGTCCCAGCGATTCCGGCTGGAATTCGATCAACATAGCCATGGCGTTTCCTGCAGAGGCAAATGTTTCCCCGGCCCCCATGAAAACGAGCGGCTCGGCGCCTTGAACATCAATTTTCACCAAATCCGGGACAAAATCCTTATTGGAAAGGAAAGTATCCAACTTCACAACGTCGATATCAATTACATCTCGATCCTCGTCCGAGGAGAGTCGGTGATCTCCATGATTGTCCTTACTTAAAAATAATTGAGCCTTCCCGTCGGCCGCACCCACAGCGCAAGGCCACGATTTTATATTGTGAAATCCATTGGCATCCGCGTTCATCTGTAGCTTAGAAAAATTGCTGGGTTCAGGTTCGAATGCATGCACCTCTGCTCGACCTTCAGAAACAGCAGATGCTATGCAAGAATACCAACCGATGTTTGCTCCGATGTCTAGAAATTTCGGGATTTGGCTAAGCATTTTAATGAATATTTGAGTGGTCCAAGGCTCGTAATCGGGCGTTTCCTTGGAGCTTTTATAGTACAAGTCAACTTTGTCATCGAATGACAGTTGAAATCCCGGAACGTTGTCAATTTTCACATCAATCAAGTCTTCAATCATCACACAATCCCTGAAAATCATGGCAATATTTCTAAACTTACAGGCGAAATAAAAATGAGTACATGGCCGCTAACGCACGCCGACCCTGCTCCGTCTCCGGCGGCATCAGCCGTCAGGCTACCGGTCAAAATGCGTGACCACAACCAGTATTAAATTTCGCCGGTGCTTTGGTTTGCAGCCCTCGCCTGCTAGTGATCACCCATGGCACCCCTCATCGACGTCACTTCCCTGCTGTTGCGGCGCAATATGCCAGTCATGACAGGCATTGATCGCGTCGAATATGCGACCACCAACTGGGCGCTTGAGGCATGGCGATCGGAAGCGCTTGCACCTGTCTTCCTCATCAACACCCGGCAAGTACGCGGCGTCCTGCCGCCCCGAAGGATGGAGCGCTTGCTGGCCTCGAGCCGGCATGTCCGATCCCTTGAGGACCGACCCGGTCCGAACCTGGTACGGCTGTTCGCTTGCCTAGCGGAGCCTCCTATCGCGGGCAGCCATAAGGGTGCCGTTCGGTTGGGCAAGGCTCCAGGCAGCAGTAAGGTCCGATCAACATCATGGGCGACGACGATCGAAGGATTTTTGGGCCGGCGCCCTACTTCTTTCATGCGATCAGGTGTGCCGCTCCAATATGTTCACTTGTCCCATTACGGCCTGCAGTGGCCAGAGCGATTCGACTGGATCCTGACTGACAATGTCGATGCAACCTTCTTCGTCCACGATTTGATCCCGATCGACTTTCCGATCTATTGCAGCGTCAGCGCACACCAGAGCCACAAGCGCAAGCTTGAGACCATCGCCCGGATTGCAACCCGGATTGCTGTGAATTCGGACGATACCGGCTATCGTCTGCGCGCCTATCTTCGCGCCGAAGGCCTGCGAATCCCGTCGATCGAGACAATCAGGCTTGGAAACGGCCCACTCGCAGGCAATGCGGCGGTGCCCCATTCACCGGCCACCGCGCGACCGCCAGAGTTGAAGTCATATTATGTGTGCGGCGGCACCCTTGAAGGACGCAAAAACATCCCGCTCATTCTCGAAGTCTGGCGTATGCTCGCGAACCGGTGCGCGATGGAAGATATGCCTCGTCTGGTGTTGGCTGGAGAACGCGGATGGTCCGCCGAGAGCCTGTTTCGAGATCTCGACGAGATGCGTGATCTATCGTCTCTTGTCATTGAGGTGAACGGTCTGAACGACGCTGAAATGCAAATGCTTGTGGATCACGCCGAGGCTGTGATCACACCTTCTTTTGCGGAAGGATATAGCCTTGTTCCGGCACAGGCCATGAGCCGAGGCAAAATGGCGTTCATGTCCGACATTACAGCCCACCGGGAACTGGCGAGAGGCCAGGAAGAACTCGCCTGCTTCTTTGACCCCCTGCGGCCCGAAGAGCTGCTTGAACTGATCCGCCGCCCACGTCAAGCGCGTCATCGTCCTCTTGTCCAGCGGAACTGGTGCGACTTCGCTCGGGACATTCTCGTCGGCGGGGACAAGCCCTCAGCATATTCTAAAGAAATGGGATCCGTACAAGGTACAGTGCGATGAAATGGTTCAAGGCCGGCCGCCATTTGGCTAGGGGCGACAATGCCCGCGACAATCGGAACTGGCGGGCGGCGGCTCGCTCTTATGAGCGTTTCCTGCGCCGTCGACCGGACAATGCAGCGATTTGGGTACAACTCGGGCACATGTACAAGGAAAGTGGGCGGTACGCATCGGCCGCCAAGGCTTATCAGAAAGCGCTGAACCTCGCACCCGAGGATGCGGACATCCACCTCCAGATCGGTCATCTGAATAAGCTGACCGGTAATATGCGCCTCGCCCTGCTCGCCTTTCGTCGCGCTCTCGCTATTGATCCGACCCTTGCCTCCGCACGAAGAGAAGTCGGACATTCTGGCGCAGAACATGCTTCGTTGGGCGGAGGCGATGAGCTGATGGTATTGAAAACGCAACTCCGGGAAGTCACAAGCCGCCTGATCTTGGTTGAACAGGCAGTGGAGGAAATTATGAAATCCAGCGATCGTCACTGAATCACTTTTCGGCTCTCCCAAACATTACTTCAGCTAGGCAGTTGCGCCGAGGCACGCTTTTTTATGTTGCTCTCGACGTCAAGCGTTGGCAATGAATGCCGCCTGTCTCGTCAGCACCGCAGGAGGGGCTGGCATAGCTCGGATACCCGCTCTTGATCACCTCCACTTCTGCCCTTACGCGCAAGGCTTCTCTCCTGTCGAGTGCAGCCTTCTGCCTAGCTGCAATATCGCTTTCCGGATGCTCGACCCTGCCGATGAGCGGACCAACGGCAAACAGAATCGAACATTTGGCGAAGGCCGACACGAATGTCATCGGCTTTCGAATCGAGAATATCTCGCCCGAGGCGATTGCGGCCTTAGACGCTGCTTCCCCGGTTGCCGAGGGTGCGTTGAGTTTCCTCAACGCCAGCGGGCGGCCTGAGCGCTCGGACATCATTCGGCCGGGTGATATGTTGAATATCTCGATTTTCGAGGTCGGCTTCACTCTGTTCGGAAGCGCGGTAACAGCGCTCGACACGAAGCTGGAGAATACACCCGGCAATGCGCAGCGCATCGGTATTCGCGTGGATGATGATGGCAATATAACTCTGCCTTATATCGGCAAGCTGATCGTCGCAGGATTGACGCCAGAACAAGTACAGGCCCACATTGAGATCCGGCTTAGCGGATTGTCTCAAAACCCGCAGGCGCTGGTCATCATTACCGACAGTATACAGAACAGCGTTTATGTAAGCGGAGCGGTTGCGCGGCCTGGACGGTTCCGGCTTGAGCCCGGCCAAGAGCGTATTCTCGATCTGGTTACGCTCGCTGGAGGCCCCACGGCGGAAACGGACAATATCGAACTGCACGTCGTGCGTGAACAGCGCGCGGCTGACATTCGCCTAGGTGAGCTTCACGCGGAGGACGAAGACAATATTTCTCTCGCTCCCGGGGACCGAATTGAGCTGATCAACAGGCCTCGGAGCTATACCGTGTTCGGAGCTTCCGATCACGTTTCGCAAGTGCCCTTCGGCATCGGTAGGGTTTCCCTTGCGGAAGCGCTCGCGCGGGCAGGCGGGCCATCTGACAATCGTGCTGATCCGAAGGGCGTGTTCCTCTTCCGGTATCTCAAAAAGCCTGAAGGCGCGGACGATCCTGTAATCTATCGCGTCAATCTGATGGATCCACAGAATTACTTCCTGGCTCAGCGCCTGACCATGCGGGACAAGGATTTGATCTACTTCTCGAACGCGCCGGCGAACATCCCGGCGAAGTTCATTTCCATTCTCAACCAGCTCATCAGTCCGGTTGTCACTGCGCGAATTTTGACGCAGTGACAATGTCATCGACCGCTCGCTAATCCGGCGGTCCAGTTCCGACCGCGGAGACGGAATGCGCATAGCAATCGACGGTTTCAATCTTGCACTTCCCCGCGGGACAGGCGTTGCGACCTATGGTTTTGGTTTGGCACGCGCCCTTCAAAACATGGGGCATGTCGTCGACGGCGTCTTTGGTCTCAATGCCGGCCGCTCGGCCGAAACCCGCGAACTTCTCTTCTTTGATGCCTTCGGTCGAGGACAGCCGTTCGGCAAGCCCGAGAAACGTCGCTTCATCGGGCGCGCGATGCTGCGCACGCTTTTGCCAATCAATCTGTCAGAAGTTCTGCTCACGGACAAAGTGGAAAAGCGCGATTTCCAGTATCGGCTTCCGCATTTCGATCGAGTCTATACCTATCCCTATCTGTTCGAGCTCGCTTTTACGCGTTTCAGACTGACGCGTTCCTTCCTAACCATCAAGCTTCCGCAGACCCCCGCCATCATGCATTGGACCTACCCCGTTCCCCTGCGTGTGCAGGGCGCACGGAACATATACACTGTGCACGATCTGGTTCCGTTGCGGATGCCGCACACGACACTTGATGACAAACAGACCTATTACGACTTGGTCAAGCAATGCGTGATGGACGGTCATCATGTCTGCACTGTTTCCGAAGCCAGCCGGCAGGACATCTTGGCACAATTTCTGGTTACGCCGGATAAATTGACAAATACCTATCAGACTGCGCCAATGCCTGCGGAGATCGCCCAATCCGGCACGGAAGACGACGCCAAGATCATTGCCGAGCTGTTCCAGCTCAAGCCTCGCAGCTATTTCCTGTTCTTCGGCGCCATCGACCCGAAGAAGAATGTCGATCGAATACTAGAGGCCTATCTTAAATCGGGCAGCAGCCTGCCTCTGGTCATGGTGCTTGGCAGAGACTGGGGACTGGGGTATCGACGGCGGCGTAAATCTTCGCAGAGCGATATTTTCGAACATCATGATGATCAAAAGATCATTCAACTGGAATATCTTCCTCGGCCGATGTTGTTCCGGCTGATCCGGATGGCGCGTGCTGTAGTTTTCCCGTCTTTGTATGAGGGCTTCGGCTTGCCGGCGTTGGAAGCCATTCAACTCGGCACACCGGTCCTGACATCGAACCTCAGTTCATTGCCGGAGGTCGTTGGGAATGCAGGGTTGCAGGTAGACCCATATAGTACTGACGAGATTGCGCAGGGCTTCATCAAATTGGAAACCGATGAAAACCTGTATCGGCAGATACTTTCTGCTGCCCCAGCTCAGATATCAAAATTCTCCGACGAGGCTTATCTTGATAGGCTGACACAAATGTACTCCCGAATCGTGTAGACAATCTCCAATCGCACGCATGACCGACCGCGGGAGGCAGGTCTGTTCGCGGGATGAACGAAAAGGTGACTAGCGAAACTGGAACTGCCGACGGGACTGTATGCTTCTCAGTATCTGTATGAGACCTGTGCGCGGGTGGGCGTAGACAGGCGCGGAAAGAGCTGATTCTATGGGCTTTCCGAGAAGGAGAGCGACTGGTGGCGCAGCGTTCAATTGGTCAGGAGCAGTTTAGCTTTGCGCGACGGGAGCGGCCAACTTCGTCGCTCGACGCACTTGTATCGCTGATAGATTGGAGTCAGGTCGCGGTGCTGCTCGATCCGCTTTATTCGGCTGCCAAGGGCGAGCCAGCCTGGCCGTCGCTGGCGATGTTCAAAGCGCTGCTTCTGTCGATCTGGTACGACGTGTCCGATGTGAAGCTGGCTGAGGCGCTCGACGATCGATCCTCCTTTCGCCGCTTCTGCGGATTTTCCGCGAATGAAGCGACGCCCGAGCGTACCGCCTTCGTCAGATTTCGCAGGCTGCTCTTTGCGCACATGCTGGACCGGGCACTGTTTGAAACCGTGACCATGCAACTCAAATCCAAGGCGGTGACAGTCAAGACCGGGACCTTGGTTGATGCCACCATCATTGCCTCGGCCAGTGAGGACGATGACGATGCGCGCTGGGTGAAACACAAGGGAAAGCGGGCTGTTCATTGCTTCAAGGCCCATGTCGGTGCCGATGCCGATACAGCGTTGGTCGAGGAAGTGTCGTAAGCGTGGTCTGACGGCCGCCTTGCACGCTGGGCATCCGCCGGGATGATTGCCGCTCTTTGAGCGGGGTGGCCGATGTCGGACGAGATTGAGGATTCAGCGAGCGGTGCAGCAAGCGCTCATACGAGTGGTCGTATGAGTAGTCGGATTGAGGTCGTCAGCCGCGTGTCGGGCCGACGGCGCTGGACGGTGGAGCAGAAGCTGGCGGTGTTGAGGGATGCGTTCGGCCCGGATGGCTGCGTGCGCACGGCCTGCGAACGTCATGATGTTGGCAGCGGATCGATCTACACTTGGCGGCGGCAGGCGATGTCGGGCGAACTGACCGGGGTGCGCAAGTTCGCCGATCCGGCATTTGCGGAGGTGCAAATCAGCGAGCCGCCAGCGTTGCCCGCTCCATCGGTTGCCCCGCCCAGGAGCAGTTCGATCGGCATCGATCTGCCATCGGGCATCCGGGTGACTGTAGATGCCACTGTCGACGCCGATGCCTTGTCCCGGGTGATCGGTATCCTGACGCGATGATCCCGTTGCCGCCTTCAACGCGGATATTCCTGGCCTGCGGGGCGACGGACATGCGCAAGGGTTTTGACGGCCTTGCTGTGATGACGCAGCAAGTTCTGGAGCAAAGCCCGCATTCCGGCGCGCTGTTCGCCTTTCGAGGGAAGCGCGGCGATCTGGTGAAGCTGCTCTGGTATGACGGTCAGGGCATGTGCCTTTTCTCCAAGCGGATGGACCGGGGCCGGTTCGTGTGGCCATCGACCAGGACCGGGTCGGTGGTGATGACGGCGGCCCAGCTTTCCATGCTTTTGGAAGGTATCGACTGGCGGCGGCCGGAACGCACTTTTACCCCATCACTCGCGGGCTAAAACGCCCATTTTCTGGCACTTTTACTGGCATCGGGGAGGCTGTTGCGCTATAGGATCGCGGTGTCGGACGCAGGCCTTTCCACCGCTGATAAAGACGCTCGGATCGCCGAGCTCGAAGCTGCTTTGGCGGCCGCCCACGCCGATATTTCTGCCCGCGATATCCTGATCGACACACTGCGCGTGCAGATTGCGCGCCTAAAGCGGATGCAGTTCGGCAAGTCGTCCGAGAAGCTCGATACCCAGATCGCACAGCTTGAATTGGCGCTTGAGGAACTGGAAGGTGAGGCCATTGTCGCCGCCGCGCGTCGAGGCGATCCAGCAGCCGTTGATCGGTCAGCGCCTGTTCGCGCGCTGCCTGCCCATCTACCGCGGGAGGAACGGCGGATCGAGCCCGAGCAAGGTACCTGCGCCTGCCCCGACTGCGGCGGCGCGCTTCGCCCGCTGGGGCAGGATAGCGATGAGATGCTCGATGCCGTGCCGGTGCAATGGCGTGTCGTTCGGACCATCCGGCCCAAGTATAGCTGCCGGTCCTGCGAGAAGATCGTTCAGGCGCCCGCGCCGGTAAAAGCCATTGCCCGGGGCAAGGCGACCTTTGGCACGCTGGCCCATGTCGTCGTCTCCAAGTTCGACCATCACCTGCCGCTTTACCGCCAGGCCGAGATAATGGCTGCGCAGGGGATCGAGATCGACCGCTCGACGCTGGCAGGCTGGGTGGGACAGGCATCCGTGCTGCTCGATCCGATCATCAGTCGTATCCGCGAGGTCGGCCTGACCGCCGCGAAGATCCATACCGACGATACGCCGGTTCCCATGCTCGATCCGGGCCGGGGCAAGACCGCGACCGGCAGGCTCTGGGCCTACGCCGTCGATGATCGCAGTTCCGGCGCCACGACCCAACGTCGCTCGTCTGGTATGAGTTCACCACCGACCGCACCGGCGCGCATCCCCAGCGGCAGCTGGCCAGCTTCAGCGGCTATCTGCAGGCCGATGGTTATGCCGGCTATGACAAGCTCTACGACACGAACCGCGTCACCGAGGTTGCTTGCTGGGCGCATTTCCGGCGCAAGATATTCGACATCCACGCCACCAAGCCGACGTCGCTCACCACTGATTTGCTGGAACGCATCGGCCAGCTTTACGAGATCGAGGCAGAAGTTCGGGCCAGCAACCCGAGATCCGACGACGAAGCCGGCAGGACCGCACCCAGCCATTGATCGATGATCTGCGGCAGGCACTTGATGATGCCCTGCGCCGCCTCTCGCCCAAGTCCGAGATGGCCAAGGCGATCGCCTATGGCCGCAAACGCTGGGTCGCGCTGACGCGCTTCCTCGACGATGGGCGCCTGGAGATTGACAACAACATTGCGGAGCGCGCCATGCGCTGTGTGGCCTTGGGCCGTAAAAACTGGCTGTTCGCCGGTTCAAAGGCGGGCGGCGATCGCGCCGCCGCCATCTATTCCGTCATCGAGACCGCAAAGCTCAATGGCCTCGAGCCACAGGCCTATATCGCCGATGTCATCGCCAAGATCGCGGGCGACTGGCCTGCTGCTCGCTGGGATGAACTCATGCCGGGGAACTGGCGGCCAGATCAGCAACCGATCGCACAAGCCGCCTGATCTGCGACCTCCAGCCCACGCTTACCTATGGAGCATGCTGCCTCGAATTTGGCAGGAGTAGAAACTGACGCTTGAATGAACTATTCTGGTAGCGGAGATTGTCTCAAATTGAGGTGCAATTTTGGAGAAAATTTGTCTTATGGCGGCATTGGACAAATTTTGGGCAAGCGCTCCTTCAGACCGTAGCAACGCATTGATTTACGATGCAAAAGTTGTCCACGTCCGCCGCCTTGACATCGCAGGTGTTGCCAAATCGGTCTGGCACGCCCAACACTGACGTTCGATTCAGCGATGACTGGTGGGCTTCGCATGTCTCTGCCATCTTTTTGCGAAATTAGCTGCTCACCTGGTTCAACGTATCGGCCAGTAAATCAACTGTTAGCGCCAGCCGCTCGTCTAGCAATGCGAGGAGTTGTGTCCAACCGAGCATATCGTTCAGTTCTCCTGGGCCGTCGGATATGCCGCGCAGTCCCATCAGGGGAACAGTGAAGCGCTGGCAGGCTCGGGTGATGGCGAAGGTTTCCATATCGACCATATCGGCGTCTATCAGTGCATATTCCTCGCCGCCTACGATGTTTGCGCCGGTTGAAAGGCGCGCCGCGGGAATGTCGAGAGGTGCGTGCAGCGGTAGATCGACGGGGTGATCTATGAACGGAGTCACTCCCTTTGCGAAACCAAGGCGGGAGGCGTCCATGTCGCGCCAAGATACGCTCGCGACCTGATAGACCTCCCCCAACTGACAGGCGCGGGAGCCAGCTGAGCCCAGTGACACAACAAGGTCAGGCAGAGCATCATGCTGGTGAAGGTGCTGAAGCGCCAAGGTGGTTGTGATCGCGGCTTCGACGGGACCGACGCCCGTCATCAGCGGCGTGAAGCGGGAACGCAGATGTGGGCCATATTCATCCTCTATCGCCATTAGGAAGAGGATGCGCTTTCCGGCGATTAGCTCGCAATTTGGTTGGCGGGGGAAATTCATGAAGGAAACCGTTAATTGCCGGGGAATTTGAGGAGGGCGGCGGTGGCGATGCCGTCGGCTTCGAGGGCGGAGCGGCCGCCGAGGTCCGGAAGGTCGATGGCGAAGAGGGCCAGGAGCAGAGTGGCGCCTTGTTCGCGGAGGAGCTCTGCGGCGGCGAGAGCGGTGCCGCCCGTGGCGATGAGGTCGTCGACCAGTAGGACGCGGGCGCCCTGCCCTATCTGTCCTTCATGCAATTCGAGGCGGTCGGTGCCATATTCGAGCACATAGTCGATGCCGACGGTCTTGCCGGGTAGCTTGCCCGACTTGCGGATCGGAACGAAGCCGAGACCGAGCGCGTGAGCGAGTGCCGATCCAAGCACGAAACCGCGCGCCTCGATCCCAACGATGATGTCCGCGTCGAGCGGCCGGGCGATCGCGGCAAGCCCGCTGACGAGCGCTGAGAAGCCGTTAGCATCGGCCAGCAGCGTCGTGATGTCGCGGAACAGGATGCCGGGCTTGGGGAAGTCGGGAATGGTCCGGACCAGCGCGGCGAGTTCATCTAGATCCATGCAAACTCCCAATGAAAAAGGGGCGCGGTGTCATCATGACGCCGCGCCCCTTCCCTATTCATTCCCTTGGCCGAAAGGCGGTCAGGCGGCCTTTTTCTTGTCGGCCCAGATATTCTGGTAGGACATGTAGGCCAGCGCCGTTGCGATCAGCAGGAAGACGATGGTCGCCAGACCCGCGCGGCGGCGGTTCTCAAGCTTGGGTTCGGCGGTCCAGGTCAGGAAGGCCGAAACGTCCTTCGCCATCTGGTCAACCGTCGCCTTGGTGCCGTCGCCATAGGTCACCTGACCGTCAGCCGTCAGCGGCGGGGCCATGGCGAGGTTCAGGTTGGCGAAATAGGGGTTGTAGTGCAGCCCCTGCGGCGTCTTGGCATCCGGGAAGTGCTTCAGCAGCTCGGCAGGCTGGTTCTGGAAACCAGTCAGCAGCGAGTAGACATAGGCCGATCCCTCATGGCGCGCCTTGGTCATCAGCGACAGATCTGGCGGGATCGCATTGTTGTTCGCCGCCATCGCCGCGACATTGTTGGCGAAAGGCTTGGGGAAGTAATCCGCCGGGACCGGAGCACGCGTCGACATTTCACCCGTCTTGGGATCGACGTCAGGCGTCTTGATCGCCCACTGCTTGGCGATCGCCTTGATCTCCGCCTCGTTGTAGCCAATGCCCTTGAGGTCGCGGAAAGCGACGAACTTCAGGCTGTGGCAGGCCGAGCAAACTTCCTTGAACACCTGGAAGCCGCGCTGCAGCTGGGGCTGATCGAACTTGCCGAACGGGCCGTTGAAGGAGAAGTCCACTTCCTTGGGATGCTTGTGGAATTCATGCTCCACCGTCGCAGCGGGCGGTTCGGAGACATAGGCCACAGCGCCCACAAGGAAGGAGATCAGCAGCCAGCCAGCAAAGAAGAGGCCGACGAGAAATGCGCCGATGCGAACCATGTTGATCTTGTCCCCTATTAGCCGGCGTTCGACGGCTGCGGATCCGCGCCCATTCCGGGAAGCGCATCCTGTTCGCCCTTGATGTTATAGCGGTTAAGCACCGATTCCGTGATCGAGCCCGGCAGCGGCAGCGGCCGTTCAAAGCGCGAGATCAGCGGGAGGATGATCAGGAAGTGGGCGAAATAATAGGCGCCCGCAATCTGGGAGATCATCACATAGGGTTCGGCAGCAGGCGCGCCGCCGCAATAGCCCAGGATCAGCACGTCAACGATCAGGATCCAGAAGAACTTCTTGAAGGTCGGACGATAATTGCCCGAACGCACCGGCGAGGTATCCAGCCAGGGCAGGAAGAAGAGCATCAGGATCGAGCTGAACATCGCCAGCACGCCCAGCAGCTTCGCGGGGACAAAGAAAAAGTCCACGGTGAAGGCGCGCAAGATCGCGTAGAAGGGCCAGAAATACCATTCCGGGACGATGTGCGCAGGCGTCGAAAGCGGGTTCGCTTCGATATAGTTGTCCGGATGGCCGAGATAGTTCGGCGCGAAGAACAACAGGATCGCGAAGAGGATCAGGAACACGCCCGCTCCGAAGCCATCCTTCGCCGTATAGTAGGGATGGAAAGGCACGGTGTCCTGCGGACCCTTCACTTCCACGCCGGTCGGGTTCGACGAACCCGGAATGTGCAGCGCCCAGATGTGCAGGATGATGACCGCAGCGATCACGAAGGGCAGCAGGAAGTGCAGCGAGAAGAAGCGGTTGAGCGACGCATTGCCAGGAGCAAAGCCGCCGAGCAGCCAGGTCTGGATCGGCTCACCCACGACCGGGATCGCGCCGAACAGGCCGGTGATCACCTTCGCGCCCCAATAGGACATCTGCCCCCAGGGAAGCACATAGCCCATGAAGGCGGTCGCCATCATCAGAAGGAAGATGACGATACCGAGCAGCCAGACCATTTCGCGCGGCGCCTTGTAGGAACCGTAGAAAAGGCCGCGGAAGATGTGGAGATAGACGACGATGAAGAAGAAGCTGGCGCCGTTGGCATGCGCATAGCGCATCAGCCAGCCCGCGTTCACGTCACGCATCGTCTGTTCAACGGTGCTGAACGCGACCAGCGTGTTGGCGCCATAATGCATCGCCATGATCACGCCGGTGACGATCTGGATCACCAGCGCGAGGCCAGCGAGAACACCGAAGTTCCAGAAATAGTTGAGGTTGCGCGGGACCGGGTAACCGGCGCCGATCGCGTTGTAGACGAGGCGCGGAAGCGGCAGCTTCTCGTCGATCCACTGCATCGCGGGATGCTTGGGAGTATAATGCTCAGCCCAGGGAAAGCTCATGGTTTCTTACCTCAGCCTACGAGAATGGCGGTGTCGGAAGTGAAGCTGAACTTCGGCACTTCCAGGTTCTTGGGCGCGGGGCCTTTGCGGATGCGGGCCGCCGTGTCGTAGGACGAACCGTGGCAGGGGCAGAAATAGCCGCCAAATTCACCGCGATTCTCGCCCTCGCCCGCACCCAGCGGCACGCAGCCCAAATGGGTGCAAACACCCATGGTGATCAGCCACTGCTTCTTGCCAGCGACGGTGCGCTGTTCCAGCGTCTGCGGATCGCGCAGCGAGGAAACGTCAACCTTGTCGGCTTCGGCGATTTCCTTGTCCGTCAGATGACGCACGAAAAGCGGCTGCGAGCGGAAGGTCGTCTTGATCGCCTGACCCGGCTGGATCGAAGAGATATCAACCTCGGTCGATGCCAGCGCCAGCACGTCCGCGCTGGGGTTCATCTGATCCACGAGCGGAATGACGACGGCGACAGCCCCGACCCCCGCGAAGCTTACTGCGGCGATATTGATGAAGTCGCGACGACGCACTCCACCTTCGCCGGATAGACCTTGGCTGTCCGTATGTTCAACGCTCGCCATGCACCTCAACCCTTGCAAAGACGTCCCTGTTACCCGCCGCATTGCCGTCACCGGCCCTGATTATCGAGAGAGTAGCGCCGCCCACGGAATATGGGCCTCGCCTTTCCCCCTGGCGTGGTTCGGGGGCCTGATAGACCCACTGTAGCTTCTTTGCCAACAGCAATTTGGCCATGGCTATGACAATTTGCCCCGCTGCTTTATGCGCGGGGCATGCGTATTGCTCTTTATCAACCCGAGATTGCCGGGAATGTCGGCGCCATATTGCGGCTGGCCGCCTGTTTTTCCGTGCCCGTGGACATCATCATGCCGATGGGATTCGCCTTTTCCGACGCCAAGTTGAAACGCGCCGCGATGGATTATGGCGCGGCGGCGGAGGTGACTCGCCACGCCAATTTCGAGGCATTTGACGAGGCCCGGCGTGCGGAGGGCCGTCGTTTGGTGCTGATGAGCAGCCATGCTTCACAGCCCCTGCCGGAGGTGCGTTTTGACAGGAATGACGTGCTGCTGATGGGATCGGAAGGTGCGGGCGTGCCCGACGCGGTGCGCGACATGGCCGACCTGCGCGTCCGAATCCCCATGGCTGCGGGCTTCCGGTCCTTGAACATTGCCGTTTCCACGGGCATCGCGGTTGCCGAAGCCCTTCGCCAGACTGGACAATTTCCAACATGATCGAGATTTCCCAATGACCTTGGTCCTCAATCCCCAACAGCAGGCCGCCCGCAACTGGTTCGAATCGCTGCGCGACCGCATCTGCGCGGAATTCGAGGCGATCGAGCGCGAGGCGGGCAGCGATGCCTCCTTCGTCTACACGCCGTGGGACCGCGAAGCGCCGGGATTGACGCCGGGCGAAGGCGGCGGCGGCGTGCGCGGGGTCATGAAGGGCAAGATATTCGAGAAGGTCGGGGTCAATGTATCCACCGTCTCAGGCGAGTTTGCGCCGGATTTTGCCAAGACCATCCATGGCGCGGGGGAGAATCCGGCCTTTTTCGCGACCGGGATCAGCCTGGTCGCGCATATGGCCAATCCGCATGTGCCCGCCGTGCATATGAACACGCGCTATCTGATTACGTCCAAAAGCTGGTTTGGCGGGGGCGCGGACCTTAACCCTCCCCTGCCCCGGGATGAGGACACGACGAGCTTCCACGGCGAGTTCAAGGCGGCATGCGATGCGCATGATGCAGACTATTATCCCCGCTTCAAGGCGTGGGCCGACGAGTATTTCTTCATTCCGCACCGGGGCGTCCATCGCGGCGTCGGCGGCATCTTCTACGACCATCTGGAGTGCGAGGATGATGCGGGATTTGATGCGAATTTCGCGTTTACCCGGTCGGTGGGCGAGGCGTTTCTGGCGGCCTTTCCCCCGATTGTCCGGCGGCGAATGGGCGAAAGCTGGAGCGAAGAAGATTACGCCAGGATGCTGGAGTGGCGCGGCCGTTATGCCGAATTCAACCTGGTGCATGACCGGGGCACGCTGTTCGGGTTGAAGACCGGCGGCAATGTCGATGCGATTTTGATGAGCCTGCCGCCGATGGCGAGCTGGAGCTGAATCCATGCCGCTGACGCCGGTCGCCAATGATCAGATTGCGACGATCGTGACTTATCTGGAGATGGTGGAGCGTCCTCGGCCCGCGCCGATTCCGCCTGCTCCGTTGCGGCTGGTGCCGTGGAAGGCACCTGCGCCCGATGCCTATCGCGCGCTGTTCCGGCGGGTGGGGGAGCCGTGGCTCTGGTTCTCACGCCTTGTCTTGAGTGATGCGGAATTGATCGCGATTATCCATGATCCGACGGTGCAGATTTTTGCGATCACCGATCCTCGGGGCGTGGAAGTGGGATTGCTGGAGCTGGATTTCCGGGCGTTGCCGGACTGCGAGTTGAGCTTCCTTGGCCTTATACCCGAGCTGACCGGCAAGGGGTTTGGCGCATGGCTGATGGCGCAGGCGAAGTCGCTGGCATGGCGCAAGGAGGTACGCCGGTTCTGGGTGCATAGCTGCACATTGGACAGTCCGGGGGCGCTCAACTTCTATCAGCGGGCGGGATTTGTGCCCTATAAGCGGGAGGTTGAGGTTTTCGCTGATCCTCGGCTGGCAGGTTTATTGAGCGCCGATGCGGCGCCGCATGTGCCAATGCTGGGTCAGCCCGCCTCCGCCTGACGATAGAGCCGGGCGAGCATGACGAGCATATAGACCTGCACCCCGGTCGAGACGACGGCTGCTGCGACGCCGCCGACGAGCCGCGCGCCTTCCGCTCCGGCGATCAGGCGACCGAACAGGCCGAAGATGACTTGCGCGGCTGAGCCGACGATGGCGGAGAGCAGCGTCAGTACCAGGATGAAGCCGAGCAGCCGCCAGAAATGGCCGCGTGTCAGCGCCCAGCTATGCCGGAGCGAGGCCATCACGCCTTCATGGCCGTCGATCACGACGGGATTGAGCAGCAGAAGCCGCACGCTGGCGAAGAGCATGACGGCGCCGCCAGCGGTCACCAGCAACGCGGCGAGGGCTGCGGCAACAGGCTTTGCCACCATGGAGAAGGCGACGACCACGATCATGCCGACGATGGCTATGCCAAGCAGGGTGCCGATCACGACAAGCGCCGTGCCGAGCAGCACGGGCAGGCGGGAGAGGCTGAGCCGCAATGCTTCGCCGACGCTGATGCCGGGCCTTAACGCCAGTGCGAACAGGGCGAGTGACCCGAACCAGATGATGATGACGCCGATCAGCGTGGACAGGATGAAACTGGGCGGGATGTCGGGCATGGCGCCCTTGTCCATCGTCCAGGTGGCGAGTTCGGGCGGCGTCATCTCCTGAAGGATGAGGCCGGGCAGCGCGACAAAGAGCAAGGCGACGGGGAACAGCAGGCTGCGTTCGCGCGCGACGAAGGCGACCGCTTCTTCCCATGCCTTGCCGATCGACATCGCCGCCATATCTTCGCCTTTTCCCGTACTTAAAATCGGGGAGGAGACTTGATCGCTCCCCTCGCCCAAGTCAAGGAAGTGCCATGTCATCCTCTTCCCCTTCGCCTGCTGTCGCCGACCAGATCGAATGGCGGGTCGATTCGGCGCTTGTGGATTACCCGCACGCGCTCGCCGACATGGAGGCGCGGGCGGCGGCGATCTTTGACGGTGAGGCGGGCGAGCGGGTGTGGCTGCTCGAACATCCGCCGCTGTATACGGCGGGGACGAGCGCCGATCCGGCCGAGTTGATCGACCCGCGCTTTCCGGTGCATGATGCGGGGCGCGGCGGGCGCTATACCTATCATGGGCCGGGGCAGCGGATCGGCTATCTCAACATCGATCTGCGCGAGCGGGGGAAGGATGTGCGCAACTTCGTCCATCATCTGGAAGGGTGGATGATCGACGCCCTGGGCGACCTTGGCATCGCGGCGCGGCGGGCGGAGGGACGGATCGGCATCTGGACCGATGACCTCAACGGGCGCGAGGCGAAGATCGGCGCGCTTGGCATCCGGGTGCGGCGGTGGGTGACGCTGCATGGCTTTTCGATCAATGTGGACCCCGACCTGTCCCATTTTGGCGGCATCGTGCCGTGCGGGCTTGCGGAATATCCCGTCACCAGCATCGCGGCGCTGGGCAAGAATGCCTCAATGGCCGATCTCGACGCGGCTTTGAAGGCGCATTTCCCTGCCTTTCTGGGCCGGTTGCGGCGCTGTGGCGCGGGGGTTGAGCAATGCGGATCGGGCGGCTAGGGTCTGCGCCTTCGCCGGGTGGGGGCCGCCGGGCATCACATGTTTGGGAGACCCGGATGCGCTGCAAAGCGAGGATGATCTTTACCGCCTTGCTGCTGACCGGCTGCACCGCGCTGGCGGCGTGCGGCAAGGACGACAAGGGGAGCAACACGGTCCAGATGAAGGATCTGGAGGCCGTCGACGGCACGACGACCGACGCCATGACGGACCTGGACGGGGTGCAGAGCGAAGCGCCGTCGGCCGCCCTGCCCTCGGCTGGAGGGAATAACAGCGCCGCTACCGCGCCTCAGCCGGAACCTGCCGCAGCCAATGCGACGCAAGGCGAGGCAGAGATACTGTCGGATCAATAGACGGAGAGAGGCGTTCAGGCGCAATACAGGCGCCGGACGCAAGGCATAGCATAAGAGAAGCCTGCCCAATCGTCGTTCACAAAGGCCGCCATTCTTAAAGGGGAAGTCATGACATCCTGTTCCACGCTGCGCCGGGTCTGTGCCGGATTGATGATTGCCGCCGCGCCGCTGTTGGCTCAGCCGGCCGCCGCCCAGTTTTTCTGGTCGCCGCCCGACTTTTCCAGCCCGCCGCTGACGGACGCGGACGCTGCGACCGCGCTTGGCCTGCCCGGCGCCACGGCGGAAGAAATTCGCGCGGGCCTGGTATGGAACCTGCGCGCGGCGCTCAACGTCGCGGCGCTTCAGTGCCAGTTCGAACCGACGCTGCTGTCGATCAGCAACTATAATGCGATGATCGCGCATCATGACGCGGAACTGGATGCGGCGCAGTCGGTCCTGCTCGGCTATTTCCAGCGCACCGTGGGCAAGGGCAAACCCGGCCAGGCCGCAGCCGACAAATATGGCACGCGCATCTATTCGGGCTATTCGACCGTCCAGGCGCAGCGCGGCTTCTGCCAGGCGGCGGGTCAGGTCGGGCGGCAGGCAATCTTCGCCAATCGCGGTTCGCTGCATGAGGTGGCGCGCACGGGGCTGGGGTCGATCAAGAAGTCGCTGGTGCTGGCGGGTGAGCAATTTTACGGCGACCCAGGGCGGAGCTATGCGCTGACCCTGCCTTCTTTCGATAAGAAATGCTGGAAGAAGGACAAGCTGCGGCCGGAATGCCAAGTGGCTTATGAGCAGAAGGTGGCGGCTAAGTGATGGTGTGATGGACGGGGCCGTAGGGCTTCGCTCTTTTGTTCTATCTAGTGAGCATTGCACTTTAACCCGTTCGGGCTGAGCCTGTCGAAGCCCTTCTCTTCTTTTTAAGAAGTAGAGCCCTTCGACAAGCTCAGGGCGAACGGGGAGATGTTTAGCTTCAGCGCGATCCTTACCTAAGCCCCAGATATTTATGCGATTGAAGGCTTAGCCGCCATTTCGGCCGCGCCATGACCAGATCGATCGCCGCCCGCATGTTCGCCGCCGCCTCCGCGCTGTCGAGGGGTTGGATCAGCAGGTTGTCGAAAGCCCAGCTCTCCATCGCCTCCACATCGGCGAGGCTGTGACCCCTGCCCGGCTGCGGCCAGACCAGCTTCAGTTCATTGCCGCTGCGTTGCACGACGTCGCTGCCTGCCTTGGGGCTGATGCAGACCCAATCTATGCCGGGATGCGCCGCGAGCGTGCCGTTGCTTTCGATGGCGATGGTGAAGCCACGGGCGTGGAGCGCGTCGATCAGCGCATCATCGACCTGCAACATGGGCTCCCCGCCCGTTATCACGATGTAGCGGCCCTCTTCACCTGTCCCCCAAAAGGCGAGCGCCGCGTCAGCGAGCGCCTGTGCATCGGCGAATTTGCCGCCGCCGTCGCCGTCCGTGCCGACGAAATCGGTGTCGCAAAACTGGCAAACGGCCTTGCGCCGATCCTCCTCGCGCCCGGTCCAGAGGTTGCACCCGGCAAAGCGCAGGAAGACGGCGCGGCGGCCGCTATGGACGCCTTCGCCCTGAAGCGTCAGGAACATCTCCTTGACGGCATAGCTCATCCGCTTGTCCTTTACGGCTTGGCTGCGTAGCGGGTTGGATCGGGCAGGCCCGCTTCCTCAAAACCCCTGGAGCGAAGGCGGCAGCTGTCGCAAAGCCCGCAATGCTGGTCGCCCGGCGCGGGATCGTAACAGGACCAACTCATCCCGGCATCCAGCCCCAGTCGGTTCGCCTCTCGCGCGATGTCAGCTTTGCTCATATGCTGGAGCGGGGCGTTAATCCGCACGGGATGCCCTTCGACCCCCGCCTTGGTCGCGAGTGCCGCCATATTCTGGAAGGCGTCGATGAACTCGGGACGGCAGTCGGGATAGCCGGAATAATCAAGCGCATTGACGCCGATGAAGATGTCATTCGCGCCCGACACTTCGGCAAGGCCAAGCGTAAGCGACAGGAAAATGGTGTTGCGCGCGGGCACATAGGTGTTGGGAATGCCCGGCCCCACCCCGTCCTTCGGCACCGCGATGTCCGCCGTCAGCGCCGATCCGCCAAAGGCAGTGAGATCGAGCGGAAGGACGATATGCCGCCGGACCCCGAGAACAGCGGCGATGCGCGCGGCCGCGTTCAATTCGACGCGATGCCGCTGATTATAATCAATCGTCAGCGCGACCAGTTCATAGCCCGCCTCGCGCGCGAGGCCGCCTACGACCATCGAATCCAACCCGCCCGACAGCAGGACGACAGCGATTTTCCCATCATTGGCAGTCATGGGCGCTCCGCTACCGCCACAGGCGCGCTGGCGCAAGCGGTGCGGTCAATGGCAGGCGCCGATGCGCCGTCCTTCCATGCTGAAGGAAAAGGGCGCGCCGCCCTCAATCCCCTGCGAGTGGATCTGCACCAGCCGGGACGTTTCGATGCGCAGGTCGGTGCGCCCGCCCCCTGCCCCGGCGCAATCGTAGCTGACCGTCAGCCGTTTGGCGCTTTCGTCGATCGTCAGCCTTTTGCAGTTGTTGCGGCCATGGCGAAGCTGGATCAACTGACGAATATCGGCAAGGCAGATGCGGCGTATATCGACCTTCCCGCCTTCCTCCGGCCGTTCGCGCAATTCCCATTCGCCCGGTTCCAGACCCCTGAGCGGCGGTTCGGAAAGCGCCTGCGACCCGACT
Source organism: Sphingobium sp. TomTYG75 (assembly GCF_054771635.1). Lineage (NCBI taxonomy): Bacteria > Pseudomonadati > Pseudomonadota > Alphaproteobacteria > Sphingomonadales > Sphingobiaceae > Sphingobium > Sphingobium sp. TomTYG75. The sequence continues at coordinate 805,315 of NZ_BSRE01000001.1, forward strand.
GGCGATACAGCGATCAGCACCGCAATGGCCGCGCTCAAGACGTGCAGACCTGACGTCATTCGATAGCCCCCGTATTTCATCCCGAACTCCGGAGCGGCTCGCCGCGTGCATGGCGGCACGGCCTTCATGCACCCAAATCCGGCGGGTTGATAGCGCCAGCCCCCGCTAACGCCCCAACCTGTTCCGAAGTCGCAATAAATTCGTGTCAGCCTTGCGCGAAACTGTCCAGCGAAACTGGAAACAGACGCGAACAAAAGGCGCAATCTACCCCAATGACCCCCTGTTCATCAGCCATTTGGGCGCGTTCTTCAGCGGGGAAACGGCCGATCACGCTACGGATATGGGCCAGATCGCAGCGGCAACCCTTGGTCAGGTTGACCGGATCGGTGACGCGCACCACCTCTTCCTCATGGAACAGACGCCAGACGATATCGGTCAGCGGCAGCGCTTCGTCGGTTAGTTCATTATCACTGAGCGTGACGGCCAGCGCCTGGACATGTTCCCATTCGGGATGGTCATGCCGCGTGTGGAGACGTTCGCGGCCCACTTCACCTTCGGGCAGATGCTGGAGCAGCATGCCTGCGGCAAAGCAGCCCTGCCCCGCTTCGTGCCGGACGGCGATCTGGACGACGCTGGGGATTTGTTCGGACTGGAAGAAATAATGTTCGGCAGCCTGCGCGAGAGAGTCGCCATCGAGCGGGACGATGCCCTGATAGCGTTCGCCGGTCACCGCCTGGTCAAAGGTGATGGCGAGAAAGCCCTTGCCGAACAGGCCGAACAGCGTCGGGTCAGGCCCCAGCTCCGCCAGCCGATCGGCGTCGAACTTGGCGTAACCGCGCACTTCGCCGCCCTTGTAATCGGCGACGAGCAGGCTGACGACGCCATGTTCGTTATGCGCCTGAAGCGTCAGCTGTCCCCCCGCATCCTTGAGCGTCGAACCGAGCAGCGCCGCGAGGACCAGCGCGGAGGCGAGCAGCCTTTCAACTGGCGGCGGATAGGCGTGGGCGGCAAGCACCTGATCCAGCACCGGCCCAAGGCGAAGGATGCGCCCGCGCGCATGACGCGACGGAATGGTGAAGCCCAGGGCCTGATCGATATCGGATGCGTTCAAGACAAGCTCCGTTAGTCCCGGTGCAGGGCGGGAATATAGCGGCGGCCGGGCGTTATCGCCCGGCCGGTTCGCTGCTAGATAGGAATATGTCCGGCAAACTCAACCAAGGCGACCCGCCGCCCAGAGCAGCACGGACTTTTGTGCATGGATGCGGTTTTCCGCTTCGTCCCAGATCAGCGATTGTGGGCCGTCGATCACTTCGGGGACGACTTCCTCGCCGCGATGGGCGGGCAGGCAGTGCAGGAATTTCGCGCTGGGCTTTGCCTTTGCCATCAGGTCTTGCGTGACCTGATAGGGCATCATGGCCTTCAGCTTTTCGTCCGCATGCGCCTGACCCATGGAAATCCAGGTGTCGGTGACGACCGCGTCAGCCCCCGCAACCGCCTCGACGGGATCACGGGTGAGCGTGATGCCAGCGCCCAGAGCCTGCGCCTCCTTGATGAAGGCGTGATCGGGCTCATAGCCTTCGGGCACGGCGATGCGCAGGTCGAACTTGAAGAGGCCCGCCGCTTCGATGATCGAGTGGAGGACATTATTGCCATCGCCCAGCCATGCCCACTGGCTGCCCGGCAAGGCGACGCCATGTTCGACCAGGGTCAGCAGGTCGGCGGTGATCTGGCAGGGGTGCGACAGGTCGGTGAGGCCGTTGATCACCGGAACGGTGGCATAGCGGGCCATTTCCTCGATCTTTGCATGATCGTCGGTGCGGATCATGATCATGTCGCACATGCGGCTGAGCACGCGCGCCGTGTCCGCCACGGTTTCGCCCCGGCCAAGCTGGCTGGTCGCGCCGTCGAGGATCAGCGAGGTGCCGCCGAGCTGGCGGATCGCCATGTCGAAGCTGACGCGGGTGCGAGTGCTGTTCTTTTCGAAGATCATCGCTAGCGTGTGCCCGGCGAGCGGGGCGTCGGCGTCGGCCTGCCCTTTTGGCAGGGCCTTGCGGGCGGTTTTCCGGTCGATGGCGTCGGAAAGCATGGCGGCGAGCGCGTCGGCGCCAGCGTCGGAGAGATTCAGGAAATGTCTGGTCATAGGGAGCAAACCTCCAACCCGTTCGGGCTGAGCCTGTCGAAGCCTTCTCTTTTTAAGAAAGGAAAGCCCTTCGACAGGCTCAGGGCGAACGGTGGTTAGTGTCTAAGCCGCTGAAGCCTCCGCGAAGCTGCGGGCACCAGCGGACAGCTTTTCGATGCATTCGGCGACATGCTTCTCGTCAATGATGAGCGGCGGCAGAATGCGGACGACATTTTGCCCCGCCGACACCACCAGCAGCCCGTGATTGTCGCGCAGATGCGCCACGAAATCGCGCGCGTCGCTGCTGTCCTTGAGTTTGACGCCGAGCATCAGGCCCATGCCGCGCACATCCTCGAACATGTCGTGGTTGGGGATGAGCTGCTCCAGCGCGGAACGCAGGCGCGCGCCGATGCTGTTCACATGGTCGAGGAAGCCTTCGCCCAGCACTTCGTCCAGGACAGTCAGGCCGACCGCCATGGCGAGCGGATTGCCGCCATAGGTGGAGCCATGGGTACCGAACACCATGCCCTTGGCCGCTTCCTCCGTCGCGAGGCAGGCGCCGAGCGGGAAGCCCGCGCCGATCCCCTTGGCGACGGCCATGATGTCGGGGTTCACGCCATATTGCTCATGCGCGAAGAAGGTGCCGGTGCGGGCATAGCCGCACTGCACTTCGTCGAGGATGAGGAGCATGCCCTTTTCGTCGCACAGCTTGCGCAGGCCGGTGAGGAACTCTTGGGTCGCGGGCGTGACGCCGCCTTCGCCCTGCACGGTTTCGACGAGGAAACCGGCCGTGTTGTCATCGACCGTAGCGGCGGCAGCTTCCAGATCGTTGAATGGCACGACGGTGAAGCCGGGCAGCAGCGGTTCGAAGCCGTCGCGCATCTTGGGCTGGCTGGTGGCCGAGATGGTCCCCAAAGTCCGGCCGTGGAAGGCGTTGTCGAAGCTGATGATATTGTGACGGTGCGCCTCGCCATTGGCATAATGGTAGCGGCGCGCGGTCTTGATCGCGCATTCGACCGCCTCCGCGCCCGAATTGGTGAAAAAGACCGTGTCGGCGAAGGTCGAATCGACCAGCCGCTGCGCGAACTTTTCCCCCAGCGGCATGCCGTAGAGGTTCGACGTGTGCATCAGCGTCGCGGCCTGATCCGCGATCGCCTTCACCAGTTTCGGGTGGCCATGGCCGAGCAAATTGACCGCGATGCCGCTGGCGAAGTCGAGATAACGCTCGCCACGCTCGCCGATCAGATAGCAGCCCTCGCCTCGCACCGGGCGGACGTCGCACCGGGGGTAAACGGGCATGAGCGGCGTAATCGACATGGTGGCCCTCCCTTCGCTGGGGCTGATGCAAAAAGTCTCAAAACGCAAAAAGGCGGCCCCCGCCGGGCCGCCCTTTGCGAGCGCTGCCTATACTAGGGCCGTCTGGGTGGCGCAAGCCATGTTACATGCTCGTCATCCCAGCGAAGGCTGGGATCTCGTGAGGCCGGGTTGTGCCCTCTCGCCGGAGATCCCAGCTTTCGCTGGGATGACGGCTGTTGGAGGATCGTCAGGCGATCTGGTTCCAGGCGTCGGCGATTTCGGCGATGATGTCGCGGGCCTGCTCGGCATGTTCGGGCGAGCGTTCCTTGGCGCTGAGCAGCAGCAAGCGGCGCGCTTCGCGGTAGATTTGGGCGAGACCCATGGCGATGTCGCCGCCCTTGTCGAAGTCGAGGCTGGATTCGAGCGCGATCAGGATCGACATGGCGCGGGCCTGCTTGTCGGAAACTTTCAACCGGTCGTTGTTGCGTTCGGCCAGCGCGGTGGCTTCGAGAGCGATCAACAGTTCGTCGAACAGCACCTTTACCAGCGCATGGGGCGTGGCGCCTTCGATCCGGCTGCCCGAATGCACCGCCGCATAACGGCGCGCCGCGTTGGCGCCTGCATAGCCCTGTTGAGAATAGAACATCTTACCTGACCCCTGTTATCAATTATCGCTCTTGGTCCACATGGCGACCTGCTGTTCCAGATAGTTCTGCGTCGCCTTGAAGGCTGCCAGACGCTTGTCCATCGCCGAATAGACCTTCGAAAGCTGCGCCTGATAGTCGGTCATCTGGTCGTTCAGCTTTTCCAGCTGCTCGGTCAGCGCCTCACCCAGCTTTTCATATTTGCTTTTTGCCGCAGCCAGCGGACCATCCGTCTGCTGAATCTTGTCGCGCACGCTGTCCATCAGACCGGCGAGGCCGGGCTTCGTGTCCGACTTGACCGCCGGGTTCAGCATCTGGGTGATCCCGGCGGGGTCGGCGAGAAGCGCCTTGTCGAGCGCGGCGGTGTCCAGCTTCAGCGTGCCGTCGCGATTGGTGCTGACACCGATGGACGACAGCGTGGTGTAGTTCCCCGTCGGCGCAAGCACGGCCGACGTCATCTGCGATAGCTGCCGCTTCATGTCGCGGATCGATGCCTCACCGTTCAACGCGCCCGCGCTGGACGAATTGCCCCCGGCCGCGGTGGCGGTGTTCAGCGCCTTCATCAGCGTATTATAGGCATCGACGAACTCAACCATCAGGTCGCGCATCGACGTGGTCGGCTCGGTCGATGCCAGCGTCACATTGGTGCCCGGCGCGGCCTTGTTCAGGTCGATGCGCAGGTTGGCGATGGCGGTGTCGATCGTGTTGCTGCTGTAATGCTGCTCGACGCCGTCCAGAAGGATGATGGAATCCTTGGCCTGCACCTGACGCGTCATCCCGCCGGTCGCGCCGTCCCACGTGAAGGCATCGAGGGCCGCGTTTGCAGGCGAAGATGTGTTGGTGAAGGTAAAGCTGTTCGCATCGCCCGTCGCGCCCTTCATCACCAGGCGCGTGCCCTGATTGTCGGTGATGACACTGGCGCTGACGCTTGTCCCGGCTGCGTTGATCGCCGCTGCAAGGTCGGCATAGGTGGCACCGGCACCAAGCGTGATGGGGACGGCGGCGCCGCTACCCACTGTCAGCGAGAAGCTGCCCGCGCCAAGCACGGTGGCGGCGGTTGCGCCTGAAACGGGTGCAGAGGCAATGGTCTGCGCAGAGGCAAGCTGCTGCACCTGAAGCTGCGCTGGCAGCTTTGGCACACCGCCCGGCAGCAGGCTGACAGCCGCAATGCTGGGATCATTGGAGGCGGGCGAACCCGCGAAACCCGTTCCGGCGAGCAGGCTGTTCAGGGCGTTGGCAAAAGTATCGAGCGAGCTGGAGGCCGATGCGAGCGCCGAAATCCGTGCATTATTGGTGCTCTGACGATCGGTAATCTGCTTCTGCTTCGGGTCGCGGGCAGCGCTCACCAGGCTGGTGACCAGCGCTCCGGTGTCGATGCCGGACCCAATGCCGAGCGCTGTTGAAATGCTGCTGCTTACCGAGGTCATCGTCCGTCCTTTCGAGGATGAGAACGGCTCTAGGATGAAGACCTTTAGGAATGATTTTCATGGGGTAGAGGAAGATCGCGTGCGGCGATCTTTCCTCAACCGTCGATTGAAAGCAGCTGATCCACCGTGCCACGGCGCAGATGCGCCTGCGCGGCATGGGCATAGCTTGCCTGCTCCGCGATGCGTTTGCCCAAGGTGACGGCGCTTTCGACCACTTCCTTCGATGCAGGCGGCAACGGCACCAGGATCATCGGCGCGGGCAGCAGCGACTGAATTTCGGCCTCCGCCCCTTCAACCGTGGGTCCGGCCGAGGCCGATCGCAGTTGTGCCAGTATGTCAGCCACGCGAGCATGCACCTTGGCATATTCCGCCGCGCTGGCGAGATCATCTTCGGACAGAGTGGAGTTCGTGTCGCCGTTCTGGGGCTTGTCCGCATGCGGATCGACGCCCTGCTGGGCTGCAATCGGTTGGACTGCGGGCACGGCCGAAGGCGTTCGAGATGATACCCGATCAACCTGCGTTACATCGCTCCGCGAAACATATTCGTTCATGACGCACCATCCTAATGCGTCCCCATGAATATATTACGGCCAGCAATGCCTAAGATTTAGTTCACCGTGTCGATTTTTCTAAAGCTTCTGGCCATCGGCGTCGAAGCGCAGATCGTCGGGCACGCTGATGAAGGGCCGATCGATCTCGCTCGCCATCCGGTTTTCCACGCGGAACACGAAGGCAAGGACGGTCGCGACCGCCATGTAGAGGCCTTCATTGACGATCTGCCCAGCGCGCGAGGTGAAGTAGATGGCGCGGGCAAGGTCGGGATATTGCAGCACCGTGACGCCATTCTGATCGGCAAGCTCACGAATGGCGGCGGCGATCGCGTCGCAACCCTTGGCCACGACGATGGGCGCGGCGTCCTGTCCAGGCTTGTAGCGCAGGGCGACCGCGAAATGCGTGGGGTTGGTGATGATCACGCTGGCCTCAGCCACGGCCTTGCGCGTCGATCCGCTCAACACTTCGAACTGGCGGCGGCGGATATGGCCCTTGAGTTCGGGCGACCCTTCGCTTTCCTTATGCTCGTCCTTGATGTCCTGCTTGCTCATGCCAAGCCGCTTGGACCGCTGCATGATCTGCGCGGGGACGTCGATGCCGGCGATCAGGAACAGGCCACCCGCCATGACGAGGCAGGTCATAATGAACATGTTGCCAAGGTCCGACATAGCGGGCGCGAGGCCTGACGAGCCGAGGCCGATAATCGCGGTCAGACGATCCCAGATCAGCCAGACGCCGATCGCTCCGAGCAGCGTTACCTTAGCGATCGACTTCATCAGTTCGATGAGGCCCTGCATGCCGAACATGCGCTTGAGGCCCGCCGCCGGATTGAGCTTCGACGCCTTGGGCGCGAAGGCGCCGGGGCGGAAGCCGAGGGAGCCGAGGATGGCTGGTCCCGCAATGGCGGCAAGCGTCGTCGCCAGCAATATGCCGCCGACCGGCAAGGCGATGCCGGTGAGCAGGCTCATGCCGCGGGCGGCGGGCGCGAAGTCGGTGATGTCCTCGCGGCGGAAACGCAGCGCTTCGATCAGCATCTGGGAGAGGGATTCAACGACGGACGGCCCCGTTACCGCGATCCAGCCGATCCCGGCCATCACCACCAGCGCGGTCGCCAGTTCCTTGGACTGGAGGATGTCGCCCTTCTTGGCGGCGTCCTGTAATTTCTTTTGTGTTGGCTTTTCGGTCTTTTCGCCGCCGCCATTGCCGCCTGACATATCAGCGGCCCTCCGATATCGACTGGGCCTGATCCAGCCCGGCCTTCAGCGCGGCGGTCAGCCCCTCACCCATCACCGGCGCGGCGATCGCGAGCAGGATGAGGCCCGCCATGACGGCGACCGGCATGCCCACCGCGAAAAGGTTGAGCGACGGCGCGCTGCGGGCGAGCATGCCCATGATGATCTGCACCAATATCAGCGCGAAGCCGACCGGCAGCGCGACAGTCACGCCCGCGCCGAGCAGGGAGCCGCCGAACTGGACCAGATGCCAGACCGCGTCATTGCTGAGCATCGCGTCGCCCGGCGGCAGCGCCTTGTAACTTTGCACCACGAAGCTGGCGAGCATCAGATGACCGTCCATGCCGAGTAGCAGGAAGGTGGCGAGGATCGAGAGGAACGTACCGATCGCCTGCGTATGCTGGCCCGAGGAGGGATCGACCATGGCCGCGAAGTTGAGGCCCATGGCATTGCCGATCGTCTCCCCCGCGACGAAGGCTGCGGCATAGCCGATCTGCACCGCAAAACCCATGGCGAGCCCGGCCAGCACTTCCCCCATGACCAGCATCACGCCTGCGAAACTGGCGACGCCGTCCTGCGGCAGCTGAATCGTGACGCTGTTGAGCGCGGCCATGCCAAGCGCCAGCGAGAGGATGAAGCGCAGCGGCAGCGGCACGGCAGGCGCGCCGAACACGGGCGCCGCGATGAAGGCCGCGCCCGGACGGATCATGGCGATAAGCCAGATCCACAGCTGCGTCTCCACATTCGCGAAGCCCGGTGCGATCATTGCAGCAGGTCCGGGATGCGTTCGAATATCTCGCGGGTGAAATCGGCGATCAGGACGAGGATCGACCCGCCGAACAAGACGAGCATCCCGCCGACGACGATGATCTTGGGGATGAAGCTGAGCGTCTGTTCGTTGATGGAGGTGGCGGCCTGTACCATGCCGATGAGGACGCCTGCGATCAGCGCGGGGATCAGGATGGGTGCGGCGGCGAGCGCCGTGATCCAGAGCGCCTGTTGGGCAAGGCCCATGAAGAAGTCGGCATTGTCCATGCCTACCCCCTGCTCCGTAAGTGCAAAAGCCGCCTCACGTCGCGAAAGACCCCGCCAGCGACCCCATGGTCAGCGCCCATCCATCCACCAGCACGAACAGCAGCAGCTTGAACGGCATGGAGATGATGGTCGGAGACAACATCATCATGCCCAGCGCCATCAGCGTGGAGGCGACCACAAGGTCGATGATAAGAAACGGCAGGAAGATCATGAAGCCGATCTGAAACGCGGTCTTGAGTTCGCTCGTCACGAAGGCAGGCAGCAGGATCGAGAAGGGAATATCGGCGGGCGAACGGAAAGCGGGTGCTTCGGCGAGGTTGGCGAAGAGCTTGAGGTCGGTCTCGCGCGTCTGCTTGGTCATGAAGCCGTGCAGCACCTTGCCCGAGCGACCTACGGCTTCCTCGATGCTGATCTGACCCTTGCCATAGGGGGCGAAGGCCTGCGCGTTGATCTGATCGATCGCCGGGCGCATCACGAACAGCGATAGGAACAGCGACAGCCCCACCAGCACCTGATTGGGCGGTGTCTGCTGAAGGCCGAGCGCCTGGCGCAGCAGCGACAGGACGATGATGATACGGGTGAAGCTGGTCATCATGAGCACAAGTGACGGCAGCACCGACAGCAGGCTCATCAGGACGAGGATTTGCAGCGACAGGGACAGCGAGCGGCCGTCGCCCGAAATCGCGCCCATCGCCTTGGTCAGCGCGCCGCCATTATCGACGGGCGCGGCCGGAGCGGCGGCTTGGGCCAGCGCGGGGGTCGTTAAGAACAACCAAGACAGCAGCCCTGCGACCAGAAGGGCGATCACCAGACGCCCTGACACCCGTTCGGGCTGAGCTTGTCGAAGCCCTTTACTTCTTGAAGAGAAGGGATGCCCTTCGACAGGCTCAGGGCGAACGGAGGGGAGAAGCTCAGTGCCCCACACGATATGGGTCGCCTTCCGCGATCTTTTCGATCCGGCCGCGTGTGACGGACAGCAGGATCTTCTTGCCCTCGAACTCGACTACGGCAAGCTTGCCGAAGGTGCCGAGCGGCAACGCCTCCAGCATCTTGAGCGACCGGCCATCCTGCCCCACCATCAGGCCAGGCTGATATTTGCGCCAGAGCCACAGCGCGCCAAAGGCCATGCCGCCGACCAGCGGCAGGAGTATCAGCAGTTTGACGAAGTACCAGAACATGGGGCGCGATCCGCTTTCATGGTTAATCGCCTTTCCGAATCAGAAAGATCGGCGCGCAGCAAGAGAAAAAGGCATTGAGCGCGATCAGCCGCGCCGTTCGACCCCGGCAAGGCGGCTTTCGGCGGCGGCGATATCGACGATGCGGATGCCATAGCGGCCATTCACCGTGACGACCTCGCCCTTCGCGATCAGAGCGCCGTTCACCATGATGTCGAGCAGATCATCGGCCTGACGGTCGAGTTCCACGATGCTGCCTTCGGCCAGGTCCATGACCTCCGCCAGACGCAGCGAAGTGGAGCCGACCTCCACCGACATGCGGACCGGAATGTCGGCCAGCAGGCGGAACTGGCGGTTGCTCGCCATCCGGCTCAGCCCTTCTTCGGCAAAGCCGTCAATCCGCGGCGCTTCGCTCATGTCACTCATTGTTCTGGTCCCTGTGCTATCTTTTCGATCTGGAATGCGGCGCGGCCGTCCTGCTCGCCGATCGATCCATGAGCGACGATGCGGTCGCCCACGATCAGTGGCAGGCTGCGGCTGATGTTTACTGGAATGATGTCGCCGGTCTTCAACTGCATGAGGTCGGCGAGCGAGAGATTAGGGCGTGCCAGCACGGTACGCGCGGGCAGGCGGATGTCGCGCATGCGGTTGGCGATGCGCGCCTGCCATACGGGATCGATCCGTTCTTCATCGACCGTGGCCTTGGCGCCCATGAGCGGCTCCACCGCGCGCAGCGACGACAGCGGGAACAGCAGGTCGATCGGCCATTCCTGATCCCGCGCGATGCTGAGCATGAAGCGTTGCAGCACCATCTGTTCGCCCGGCTGCGCGGCCGACGCGAAGCCAATGCCCGCTTCACGGACGATGAGGCCAATTTCCAACGGCAGAATATCGGTCCAGCTTTCGACGAGGCGTCCAATCACACCTTCGGAAATACGGCTGATCAGGCGGTCTTCGGTCGGTGTGAACTCGCCGCGTGCGGGCAGCGGGCGATTGCCGGGGCCGCCATAGAAGCAATCCACCAAGGTAGAGATCATGGCCGCGTCCATGCGCAGCAGCATCTGTCCTTTGAGCGGCGTGATGCGATAAACGCCGATGCTGGAAAAGGCGGGCACTTCCGCCGACCATTCGCCGAAATCGAGCACCCGCGCGTCAAGCATCGCGATGTGCGGGCGCACGCCGGAGATAGGCTCAATCAAGGCACGCAAACGCCGGCCGAGCTTTTCGCCCAGCCGGTCTAGTCCGGACAGCAGCTGTGGTGTCTGCGATTCCCCGCGCCCGAGGGCGTAGGTCTGAACGTCGGTCATGATAGTCCCCTGCCCTAGTGGACGGGGGACTTCCCGACCTTTCAGGCACCCCTATTGAATAACGAAATTGGTAAAATAAACGTTATCTATGCCGCCATAACCCGTCTTTTGCTTCAAAATATCGTTTATGACGCCCTTTATGCGTCCCTGGAGCTGGCGTTTGCCTTCGGGCGTCGCCAGCATCGTTTCGGGCTGCTGCGCGAGCATCATCAAAACCTGACTGCGAATCGCCATCTCATGGGTCTTGATCGCCTCGATCACGCGCAGGTCGTAATAGGTCGATACCGCGACGGAGATCTGGGCGAAGGCGTCCGTGTCCGACATGTTGGAGGTGAAAGGCGCCTGCAACTGGAAATAGGTGGCCTGATAGGCGGCCGGATTGGCAGGCGTGGGCAGGTCGATGCCCTTGCCCGGATGCGCGGGCGCATGCGTGCCACCGCCGCCGCCACCTTCACCGTGCCCCTCGCCGCCAGCCATGCCATGGGCCTTGGCGACTTCCTCGGCACTCTCGCCCGCCAGGACGAGGACAGGCTTGTTGGGGTCTTCCTTCGGCCCTTCTTCCTTGGCGCTGAAGAAACCGGCGGCATATAGCCCGCCAGCCGTCCCCGCACCACCCAGAACGAGCGCGGCGGCGACGAGGAGGATCATCTTCTTGCCCCCGCCCTTTTTCTTCTTCGCCTTCGCCTCGTCGCTCATCTGCCGGTCCCCCGAATAACCTTAAATCCTATGCGTACCGCGCGCGCGCCCTGTCATGGGCGGCAGGCTGCGCATCCGCATGGTTAAGAACGGCAGGATCGCCGGAGCCTTTAGGGCCAAAGCCGTTATTTTCGCGCCCCTGCCAGCGATTTTGCTGACCCTGGGGCTGGCCCATATTCTGGCCGCTATTCTGCGCCCAGGCGGACGTTTGAGAGCCCTGCTGCGACTGTTGCTGCTGCTGAGACGGCGACTGATTGGCCGTTTCGGCACGATGCGCTTCGGCGATAGCGGGCGCGCGTTCGACCTTCACCTCGGCGATGCGCACGGCGGCCAGCCCTGCGTCGAGCTTCAGCCGGTCGCTATCCTGACGCAAGGCCATTTCCGCCGCCTCGCTGGCGACGGTCAGGCTGACGGCGGCGCCATCCATGTTATGGCGGATGTCCACCTGCACAGCGCCAAGATGGTGCGTATCGATCTGGAAACGGCCCTGCGCGCCATTGGCGGACAGCCCGGCGATGTCGCGGGCCAGCCCGTCGATCCACTGCCCCGATACGCCCATGTCGACCACCTGAGCGCCAAGGCTGGCGGACAGATCAGGCGATGGCGAGGCGATGGGCAAGGACGGCGTGGCGCCCTGCGGCGCGGAGGCGGCAGGAACGGCCGGAACCGTGTCAGAGGGCGGCGGAAGGATGGAGGGGTCGAACGTCGTGTCAACAGGACGAGCGGACGCATCGGCTTTCGCATGAGCGGCGGCCGAGACCTGTTCGCCAACCCGCACCGACGCGCCTGTCTGGCGCGCGGCCACCTGTTCACGCACGATTTGCAGCAGGGCGATTGCTTCTGCCTTCATTGGCTTGCCATTGAGAACCGGCGCTGCTGCCACGGTAAGTTCGGGCGCTGGGCTTTCGTTTTCGGCAGGCGCAACGGGTGCATCAGGAACCGCTGACGGAACCTTGTCCTCACTGCGCGCGGCCCGCTTGTCAGGAGCGATCCCTTCAGGTTCGCGCGGCAGCGGCGAGCGGCCTTCCGGCGCTGGTGGCATTGCCCCCGCCATCGCGGTCATGCTTGACATAGCGGCGGTGGCTTGCGGGTTGTCTGCTGACATTTGTTCTGGTGCCGCTGGCACGAAAGCAACCGGCGGAACATCCGCAGCAGCCGCGACGGGTTGCGGCGCTGGCGCCACAGTCACGGCATCCTGCTGCGGCAGTTCAGTCTTCGCCTTTTCCTTGCGGGAAGATTTTGTGGGGGCCGGAGGAGCATCCTGTACCACCGGACTGATCACTTCCGGCGCAGCGTCGTCCTTACGGATGTCCGGGCGCGCCTTGGGCAAGTGAAGGGGTTCGGCCACTTGTTTCGGTTGTTCCGGTTGTTCTGGCAATGCGGTTTCAGGCTGAATAGGCGCTTCGTTCGGCAAGCTTGCCTCAGCCTGCGCGGGGAGTCCGGCAGGCTCAACCGGTGCCTGCTCATCCACTGGCGCATCAGTAGCCTGCTTGATGAGACCCAGCGCTCGGCCGGGCGGCAATGATGACGGCAAATCCTTGCCAGCGGCAACCGCTATGGCAAGCCCGTGCGGTACATGACCATGCGCAGGCGTGGCCTCTGGCTGACCGATATTCATAGGAAGAACCGGGGTGGTGGTGACAGCATTCTGCCCCTCGACGCCGGGAATCTCTGGCACGGCGGCAGCGGCACCCTGCCCGTCAATCTCCGGCAGGGCTGGAGACACAACAGCCTCTTGCGCCATGGTGCCATTGAGCAGCGCGGCGAAGTCCGCCGTCTCGCCCGGCACGGCAGGCTGCGACGCAGCCACACCCTGCGAAGCCGAGGAAAAGAGCAGTGCCTTCAGGCTGGAAAGCATGTTCATCTCATACATCTCCTGTCCGCTGCATCCGGCGGTAGCGCGGCAAGGCCGCCAGCTTGTTCTCCCGCCATTCCTCCAGGTTCGCGTGGGCGCGATCCTTGAGCTTTTCGGCGATTTCGCGATCGCGATTGGTCACTTGGCTGAGACCTTCCTTCACTTCTACCTTACGGCGCGCATCGTAGAGCGCACCATCCAGCTGACGGCCGGCCTGCTCCAGCCGACCAGCAAGTTCCTGCATCGCAGCAAAATTCGCGCCAATTGCCATGCCGGGGTCGGAAAAAAGATCGCTCCGCACCTTGCGCAGCCTGTCGGCGTTGCGTTCGATGCCGTCCGCCTCGTCCTGAGCGCGGGCGGTTTCAGCAACGGCCATGGCATGTTGCACATGGCGGACGCGCAGCACGCGCTGGCGGGTCTTGAGCGCACCCTTCACGCGCCAAACTCAGCGATTAGCGCACCGGCGCTGGTGTCGAGGTCGATGCGGCTCTTCTGATCCTGCCGGATGAAGTCGAGGATTTCCTGACGGCGCTGAACCGCTTCATCGATCACCGGGTCATTGCCGGGGCGATAGGCGCCCATCAGGATGAGGTCGCGATTTTCCTCATAGGCTGCCCAAAGGCGACGATAGGAAGCGGCGGCCATGCGATGCTCGTCCGGCACCACATCGGCCATGACGCGCGAGAGCGACTTGCCGATGTCGATGGCGGGAAAGATCGCCTGTTCCGACAGATGGCGCGAGAGGACGAAATGGCCGTCCACGATCGCGCGGGCGGCGTCCACGATCGGATCATCCGTATCGTCGCCGTCTGCCAGCACGGTGTAAAGCGCGGTGATGGAGCCGCCGGTGCGGGCATCGACGCCAGCGCGTTCAACCAACCGGGGGATCAGCGCAAGGGCCGAGGGCGGATAGCCCTTCATCGCGGGCGGTTCGCCCAGCGCCAGGCCAATCTCGCGCTGGGCATGGGCGCAGCGGGTCAGGCTGTCGATCAGCAGCAGGACTTTCTTGCCGCGTGCGCGGAAATATTCGGCGATGGCGGTGGCGCGGGCGGCGGCGCGCAGGCGCAGCACCGGGGGATGATCGGCGGGCACCGCGACGACGATCGACTTGTGCATCGAATTTTTAAGCTTGGTTTCAAGGAAGTCGCTGACTTCGCGGCCACGTTCGCCGATCAGGCCCACGACGACGATGTCGGCTTCGGCCCCGGCGATCATCTGGCCCATGAGGACCGACTTGCCAACGCCGGAACCTGCGATGATGGCGATGCGCTGCCCGCGCCCCGCGGTGAGCAGCGCGTTGACCGCGCGCACGCCAAGGTCGAACGGTTCGGTGACCCGGCCACGGTCAAGGACGTTGCCCTTGACGCCGTTGAGCGGCCAGCTGCCGCCCGCGATGATCGGCCCCTTGCGGTCGAGCGGTTGGCCCATGGCGTCGATGACGCGGCCGATCAGCCCCTCGCCCACCTGCACCATATTCGCCTGGCTGTCCGGTTCGACGCGCGCGCCATTTTCCAGCGGCACATCATTATCGAGCGGCACCAGCAAGGTCTTGTCGCCACGAAAGCCAATGACTTCGGCGCGGCAGACCGTGCCGTCCGATGCGATCACCCGCGCGCCTGCGCCGATCGGCTTGCGGAAGCCTGTGACCTCCAGCATGCCTGCGTCGTGACTGACCAGTCGGCCAACATGGCGGGGTGCACGGTTTTGAACCTGAAGGTGGTCGAACAGGCTTTCGGCCTGGGCAAGCGAGGCCTTGATCATGCCCAAATCCCTTTCATGAACGGCCTTCCATGTCGTCCATCAGCGCGCGCAGGCGCGACAGGCGCACATCCGGGCCATCCTCGACCCAGCCGTCAGCGGTTTCGAGACGTACGCAACCGCGATGCATGGCGGGGTCGCCGACCAGCTTGAGGCCGATCGCTTCGCCTTCCAGCATCGCCACATCCTCAGGATGCAGGTGCAGCGCGCTCTTATCCTCATTATCCTCGATGAAGGCGGCGACCGTGTCACAACGCTGGACCAGCCGTTCGATGTCGATCTCCACCTCGCCCACGATCTGCTCGACCAAGCGAACGACGGCAGCGGACAACATGGTGGACAGCATGCCACTGGGAGCGGGGGTCAGCAGTTCCAACGCTTCAGCGAGGCGAGCGCGCGCTTCGGCATCGGCGGCGGAGGCGTCCCCGACCACCCGGCATCCTTCATCGAAACCGAGGGTGAAGGCTTCCATCCGCGCCTGCTCCAGCAGGTCTTCGTCGGTCATCGCGGGCATGGCGCTGTGCATCGTCATGCCGGGCGAAGCCGCCCCGTCGGCATAAAGGCTGCGAAAGCTTCCGCTCTTCACCTGCCCCATGCCGCCCAGCGGAATGCTGGAGAAATCCTGACAGCTGCCTGCGTCCCAGACCTTAAACAAAGTCGTTCCCCTTGCCGCCCAGCATGATGGTGCCTGCGTCCGCCATGCGGCGCGCGGTGGCGATGATCAGCTTTTGCGCCTCCATCACCTCGGCAAGGCGAATGGGTCCGCGTTCCTCGATCTCGTCGGCGATGGCCTGAGCCGCGCGCGCCGACATGGCGCCGAAGATCTTGCCCTTCAGCATCTCGTTCGCGCCCTTCAGCGCCACGACCAGCACGCTGCTGTCGATGGTGCGCATCAGCGTACCCATATTCTTGTCATCCATGTCGATCAGGTTATCGAACACAAACATCTCTTCTTCGATGGTCTGGGCGATCATCTTGTCGCGCTTGGCGACCGCCTTCATGATCCGCTGTTCATTGTCCTTGCGGACATTGTTCATGATCGCGGCGGCTTCGATCGTACCGCCGCGCTGCGACGCCGCACCCTGCTTCTTGGACGTGGAACCGCGCAGCAACAGCTGCTCCAGGTCGTCCAGCGCCTCGTTCGACACGGGGCCGAGCGTGGCAATGCGATAGACGATCTCTTCCTGATATTCTGCCGGAAGCAGTTGCAGGACGTCGGCGGCTACCGGCGCTTCCAGATGAGCGAGCACGATCGCCATGATCTGCGGATGCTCCGCTTCGATCAGGGAAGCCACTTCCTTGGCGTCCATCCACTTCAGCATTTCGAGCTGGGTGGAGCGGGTCGGCGGCGTGATGCGGGCCAGGATCGTTTCGGCGCGCTCCTCACCCAGCGCCTTGGTCATCGCGCCGCGGATGTGGCGGGTCGCGCCATAGCCGATGGTGGTGCGCTTCTTCGCCTTGGTGACGAAATGGTCGAGCGCTTCATTGACTTCCTCGACCGCGACGTCGGCGACGTCGTACATCGCATAGCCAAGCTGGCGGACTTCGTCGGGTTCCAGGCGCGACAGGATCTGCGCGGCTTCATCCTCATCGAACAGCATCAGCAGGACGGCGGCGGCGGCGCTGCCTTTGATCGCGGCAGGAGCGGTTGCGGCCTCAGCCATTGTCCTTCTTCCCTTCCTTCAGGAGGTCGCGGACGACAAGGGCGGCACGATCCGGGTCCTGCTTCACGAAGTTGCGAATAAGGTCGGCGCGCTGCGCATAGTCATAGGTGGACGAGATCATGTCGAGCGTGATCGGCTTTCCTGCCTGCGGCGTCGCAGCGGCATGGCGGCCGATTTCGCTTGAGATTTCGCGGCCGATCTTCTGGCCCTGGGCGGCCATGTCGGCAGCGGCAGTTTCCTGAGCGGCGGCGCGGCGCTTCAGAAGGGGGCGGCCGATGCCGAAGATGACCAGCAGCGCGACGGCAAGGGCCGACAGGTTACGCACCAGAGGCGAAATCCAGTCGGCTTCATACCAGGGGGCTTTCACTTCTTCGGCCTTCACGAAGCTGCGTGAGGACAAGGCAACCACGTCGCCGCGCGCCTGGTCGAAACCGACCGCGCCCTTCACCAGTGCTTCGAGCGCGGCGATTTCCTGCGCCGAGCGGGGCTTGCCGTCCGCGCCATTGTCGAGCGCGACGGCGACCGACAGGCGCTTGACGGTGCCGACGGCATCCTTGGTGACCGACACTTCACGGCCCAGCTCGAAGCTGCGGTTGAAGGTTTCCTCGGTCTTCATCGGCGCGCTGGCCGGGGTGGCTGGCTGGTTTGCCTGCGTGCCCTGGCTGACGGCCTGACCATTGGGATTGGTCTGCGTGACGGTCGGGTTGACGGGCGCCTGATTGCTGAGCGCGCCGGGAACGCCGCTGGCCTCACCGCCAGCACCCTGGCCACGCGGATCGGATGCCCATGTCCCCTGCTCGGTGCGAAGGCGCGCTTCGTCCTGCGGGAAGCTTTCGCGGGTCGCCTGACGTTCGGCGAAATTCAGTTCAGCCCGGACTTCCGTCGAGAATTTGCCTTCGCCCAGGATCGGGGTCAGCAGCGCGATCACAGACTGGCGATAGCGGTCCTCGATCTTCCCCTGGACAGCGAGTTGGCGATCGTCGGCGGCATTGCCGTCATTATTGCTGAGCAGGCGGCCATTCTGGTCCACCAGCGAAATCTGGTCGGGGCTGAGTTCCGGCACCGATGATGCGACGAGGTGAACGATCGCGCTCACCTGCGCGTCGGCCAATGTCCGGCCCGAAGCGAGGCGGAGCATGATCGATGCCGAAGGCTTGGCCCGATCCCGTAAGAAAACGCTGGGCGGTTCAACGGCGAGGTGGACCTTGGCGCTCTCAACACTGTCGATAGCCTCGATCGTACGGGCAAGGTCCATTTCGCGGGCGGAGCGGAGCTTTTCGCCCTCGACCGCGCGGCTGGCGCCCATCGGCAGGCTGTCGATCATGCTGTTGCCGTCAGGCGCGCTCTTGGGCAGGCCCTGCGCGGCGAGCATCATCTTCGCCTTGAAATAATCGTCTTCGGCCACGGTCATCGCGCCCGACTTGTCGAAGTCATAGGCGAGGCCGCTCTGGTCCAGAACCTGCGCAACCGCTGATTTGTCAGCATCGGGCAGGCCACGGAACAGGTCGCGCTGCGGCGGTTCGCGAAGCGCGAGCCATGCAGCACCAGCGGTAGCAACGACGCCCAGCAGGCCGAGCAGCGGCAGGCTTTTCGCTACCGCTGGCTGCTTGATGAGGCCGGTGAAGCGCGCTTTGAGCGCATCGGCGCCCTTCGCACCGCCGAAACCGGCGCCGCTGGTGGCGGGGAGAGCGGCAGCGCCGCCATCGAGGGTGAGTGCGTTCTCGCTCATCGTTTATACCGGCATGCTCATAATGTCCTTATAGGCGGACAGGAGTTTGTTGCGGACCTGAAGTGTCGCCTCGAAGCTGACCGACGCCTGCTGCTTGGCCAGCATGACGGCAGCGATATCGGTAGTCTCGCCACGCTCGAACGCGGAAGCCGCCGCGCCCGCCTGGCTCTGCAAGCCGTTGACCTGTTGCAAGGCAGAGTTGAGCGCCTCGGTGAAGCCGCCGGGCTTGGTGCCCTCGGCCCCGCCCACACCCGCGCCGCCACCGACCGTCCCGGTCTGGGCGACGTCGCGCAGGGCGGCGTTCTTCTGAAGGATGGCGTTGCGTATCGCCATCACGCTGTCAGTCGGGGAAATGCCGGTCATGCCCTACCTCCCTCAAGCCGCTGCAAGTTCGCGCATCTCGGCAAGCCGATAGCGCAGGGTGCGTTCTGAAATGCCGAGTTTGCGGGCGGCGGCGGCGCGGTGGCCGTCCGTTTCACGAAGCGCGGCGCGGACCGCCTCCAGTTTCGACTGGTGAGCAACGTCGCGCAAGCGGACCGGCTCGGCCGGGGCAGGCGCGCCCACGACACGCAGCTGCGGCGCACTGGCGATGTGCAGGTCTTCGTCCTCGATCCGGTCACCTTCACGCAGCACGATAGCGCGCTGAAGCACATTGCCGAGTTCGCGGGCGTTGCCCGGCCAGACATGGGCGGCGAGCTTTTCCAGCGCGGCGGCGGTCGGCCAGACGAAATCCTGATGGCGCAGCAGCATGGCGGCGGCGATGGCGGTCACGTCGCCAGCACGCTCGGCCAGCGGGCGCAGTTCCAGCGGCATGACATTGAGCCGCCAGTAAAGGTCTTCACGGAAGCGTCCGGCGGCGACTTCGGCGGCGAGGTCGCGGTTGCAGGCGGCGATGATGCGCACATTGACCGGCACCGGATGGGTCGCGCCGACGGGAAGGACTTCGCCTTCCTGCAATGCGCGGAGGAGCTTTGCCTGAAGCGGCAGCGGCAGTTCGGCGATTTCGTCAAGGAACAGCGTGCCGCCGTCCGCCGCCAGGAACAGGCCGTCCGAAGCGTTTGCCGCGCCGGTGAAACTGCCCTTCTTATGACCGAACAGCATCGCTTCCATCATGGTTTCAGGAAGCGCGGCGCAGTTGACTGCGATGAAGTCGTGGGAAATGCGGCCCGACTGCGCATGAAGGAAGCGCGCCATGCCTTCCTTGCCGGTGCCGGTGTCGCCCTGGATCAGGACGGTGGCGTCGCTGCGGGCAACCCGGCCAGCCAACGTCATCAGGCGGGTGCTGGCGGCGTCGCCTACTGCCGGGACGCTCGCGGGGCGGGCCAGCTCAGCGATCAGCGCAAAGGCGAAGGCCATGTCTTCAAGGCCGAAAGCCACGCGGGCGGGCAGGCCGTTGGCGGCAGGCACCAGCGAAGGCGCGCCGTCGATCATGTTGATCAGGATGTCGCGATGGGTGGCATGGCCGATCTCGGTCGCCAGAAGGACGCGGCGGTCCTCCCGCTCACGCGGGCTCTGCGCATCGACGATGCGTACCATGTAAAAGGCATTTTCCAGCCAATGTTGCAGGCCCGGAACGAGGGCGCAGACACCTCGGCTGACGTCTAACGATGCCATGAAAGTCCCCAATCATTTTGGCCGGATTGTGCCCCCGCACATTCCAACCCCCCTTCGATGCTCTGACAAATGCCCTTCGCATGGTTATCATCTGGTTAATGCGGCAATAACCTTGCCGGTCGGCGGCAATTTTCTTCCGCTTTCCCGCCGCACGAAGTCGGCTTCTATTGGACGCGCGCGCGTGAAAGCCTTGATTTCCGGGCTTTTTGAACTTTTCTCAAAAAAATCGCGCTCAGGCCTAAAAGCTTTTTCCGCGCCGCCGTTATCCCCTTTCGAGGCCGCAAGCAGCCTGATGGCAGCGACCTGATAGGACATAGAAAGGGAATATCATGACTGTTATCGGAACCAACTCTTCTGCTCTGCGCGCCGCCAACGCTTCGGCTCTCGCTGGCAAGTCGCTGAGCACCGCCATGGAGCGCCTGTCGAGCGGCAAGCGCATCAACAGCGCCAAGGACGACGCAGCGGGCCTCGCGATCGCTTCGCAGATGACCTCGCAGATCAAGGGCATGACCCAGGGCATCCGCAACGCCAATGACGGCATTTCGCTCGCTCAGACGGCGGAAGGCGCTCTCGGCGAAGTCGCCAACATGCTGCAGCGTATCCGCGAACTGGCCGTCCAGTCGAAGTCGGAAACCTACTCGGCAACCGACCGCACCAACCTGAACGCTGAAGCGACCGCGCTGAAGACGCAGATCACCAGCGTCCTCGCCACGACGGAATTCAACGGCGTCCGCATCTTCAACAGCGCGGCCGGCGCAACCTACACCGCCAAGGCCGGCGACGTGGACATCCAGGCCGGCGCCAATTCCGGCGACGTCGTGAACATCGCCTTCTCGGCGCTGACCAACCTTGCTTCTTCGGACGTCAGCACGACGACCGGCGCTGCAACCGCCCTGACCGACGTTGACACCATGCTGAAGGATGTAGCCACGACCCGCGCTTCGCTCGGCGCTGCTCAGAACCAGCTGGAATCGACGGTCAACGGTCTGACCAACAACATCACAAACCTGTCTGACGCCAAGAGCCGCATCGAAGACGCCGACTTCTCGGCCGAAACGACCGCGCTCGCCAAGGCGCAGATCCTGAACCAGGCTTCGACCGCGATGCTCGCCCAGGCGAACCAGAGCCAGCAGAACGTCCTGAAGCTGATCCAGTAATCTGGAATAGCTGAACTGAATTGACCGGCTGGGGTATTGGTCACCTTACAGTCAGTCACGGGAACCCGGCACATCAACAGTCCCCACCGCGCCGGGCAACCAACCTTCGATCGAACGGCCAGCATATCGAAGCCTCCGTCCCCCCGGGCGGAGGCTTCACCGCATTTTGGCCTGCCAAGGCTTGCAATGTGCGGCCATGCGCCCATCATTACGGCCATGATGAAGATTGACCGGCGCGCAATGATCGCCGCCTCAGGCGCCACCCTTCTCCTGCCCGGATCGGCCCTGGCCCAGCAGGGTCGCGGGCGCTTTTCATGGGAAATGGTGATCGCCCGCGCCCAGCGGCTCTCGCGGCAGCCTTATAGGGAAACGCCTCATCATCCCGGCGCCCGCAAGGTCGACTATGATGCCCTCTACAAGGCGCGCTTCCGCGAAGACCGGACCATCTGGGGCAACCTACCCGGCGACACCGGAGTGCAACTTTTCCCGTTGAGCGCCTCGGCTGAACAGCCAGTGGAAATCGAGCTGGTGGAAAATGGCCGCGCCGTCCCGCTACGTTATGATCCGACGATGTTCGACGCCCCCGCCGACAATGCGGTGCAACAGCTGGGGCCGGACGCTGGTTATGCCGGGTTCCGCGTCATGAATGCGGCGCGCAATGGCGACTGGCTGTCCTTCCTCGGGGCCAGCTATTTCCGCTCCCCCGGCGCCACGAAGCAGTTCGGCCTGTCCGCCCGCGCGATCGCGATCAACACCAGCATTCAGGGCAAGGAGGAATTTCCCCGCTTCACCCATTTCTGGCTGGAGCGCACGGGCCGCAGCAGCATCACCATCTATGCCCTGCTCGATGGCGCTTCCATCACGGGGGCCTATCGCTTCGTAAGCGAGCTGACCGCGCAGGGCGTGCGGCAGGATGTGGACACCGCCCTTTTCCCCCGCCGCGCGATTGCCGAACTGGGGCTGATGCCGATGACGAGCATGTTCTGGTATGATCAGGCAAGCCGCGCGTCCCGCACCGATTGGCGGCCGGAAATCCATGATTCCGACCTGCTCGCGATCGGCAGCGCTGATGGGACGACCCATGCGCGTCCGCTCATCAATCCGTCCGCTCCGCGCGTCGATGCCTTTGCCGAGCGCAATCCTCGGGGCTTCGGCCTGATGCAGCGGGACCGGAACTTCGACCATTATCAGGATGACGGCGTTTTCTACGAGCGTCGCCCCTCGCTATGGGCAGCTTCGCGCAAGCCATTGGGTGCCGGGCAGGTGCGGCTCTACGAATTTCCCACCACCAGCGAATATGTCGATAATGTCTGCGCCTATTGGACCCCTGCGGCGGCCGTGCGCGGGGGCGGCAGGATCGACGCCAGTTACCGGCTGGACTGGTCGTCCGCGGGTGGGCCGGCAAAGAGCGGCGCGGTGCTCGCCACTATCTGGACCGGACAGGCTAATGAAGCGGGCGTCGACCGCCTGATCCTCGACTTTTCCGGCGTTGCGCAAGATGCGCGTCCGGATATCTGGGTCGATACGGCAGGCGCTGCATTGGTCAGGAAAGGCGGCTACCCCGTCCTGCATCAGCCCGGCCTTTTCCGCGTCGCCCTCGATCTGCGGCGGGATGGCGGCAAAGCGGCCGATATCCGGGTTCAGCTTCGCTCCGGCAATACCGCGCTCAGCGAATATGTGCATTATCCGCTAGGCGCTTGAAGAAACCGGCGGAGACCGGGCGCGTTGCGTCCGTTACGATGACAGAACGGAAACACAAGATGGCGATCAGTGGCGGACAGACGAGCGGCGAAGCGGCGCAAGCCGTTGCGCGCGGGTTCGAGCATGTGCCCGCCGAGATGCCCCTCGCCATGCCGGAACAGGATTTCCGGGAGCATCCGCGCGACTTCCCCCATCGGCCGCTGAATATCGACCAATGGGCGCGGCGCATGCTGGTCGTGCTGCTGGCTTTGCTTCCCGCCTCCATTGCGGCTCATGAGATGCGGCGGTCGATTGGTCTGGACGGCATTTCGCTATGGGAAGGCGTCTATCTCGCGCTCTTCATTCCCCTGTTCGCGTGGATCGCCTTCGGCTTTGCGACCAGCCTCATCGGCTTCCTCACGCTTACCTTGGGCAAAGGTCCGGGCGCCCACCCCCATCGCGCGCTGTTCGCTAGTCCGATCCGGGGCCGCACGGCCGTGCTTCTACCCGTCTGCAATGAGGATTTCCTGGGCGTCATGGGCCGCCTGTCGTTCATGGAGCGCTCGCTGGCGCAGGTCATGGGCCATGAACGCTTCGAATTCTTCATCCTGAGCGATTCCAACCCCGCCAATGGGGAGATTGAGCGCCAAGCCTATATGGAAATGCGCAAGGGCTTCTCGCGCCCCGTCCATTATCGCCGACGCGCGCTCAATATCGGGCGCAAGCCGGGCAACATCGCCGAATGGGTGCAGCGTTTTGGCGGCGGCTATGATTATATGATCGTTCTGGATGCCGACAGCGTCATGAGCGGCCAGACCATGGCGCGTCTGGCGCTCGACATGGAACGGCACCCGCATGTCGGCCTCATCCAGACCGTGCCGACGCTCGTAGGTGCGACCACCTTTTTCGCACGCTGGCAACAGTTCGCCAGCCGCCTGTTTGGCCCCATTTCCGCTGCGGGCATGATCTGGTGGGCAGGGTCTGAAGGCATGTTCTGGGGGCATAACGCCATCCTGCGGACCAAGGCTTTCGCGCAAAGCTGCGGCCTTCCCGAACTACCGGGACGCGCGCCCTTCGGGGGCCATATCATGAGCCATGACATGATCGAGGCCGCACTGCTGCGTCGGCGAGGCTGGGATGTCCACATGGTGATGGCCGACGACAGTTTCGAGGAGTTTCCCCCTTCCCTCCCCGACCTAGCCACCCGCGACCGGCGCTGGTGCCAGGGCAATATCCAGCATGTGCCGCTCATCCCCAAGATCAGGGGACTGCATCTGGTCAGCCGCTTCCAGTTGCTGGTCGGCGCTTCTGCCTATTGCACGTCGCCGCTCTGGCTCGCGCTCATGCTGGTGGTGCTGGGCGGCGCGCTGGCTGGCGTGTGGCCGCCGAGCGCCATCCTGCCATCGGGCGGCCTTCTGGCGCTGACGGCGGTGCTGCTGTTCGGGCCGAAGCTGCTCGCGATGGGGTGGGCGATGGCTGATCCCGCCCGGCGCATCGGCTTTGGCGGAGCGGCCCGCATGAGCCGTGGGGTGATCGCCGACATCGCGCTTTCGATCCTGATGGCGCCCGTCAGCATGCTCACCCAGACGATCAACCTGTTCGGCATATTGATGGGCCGGAAAAGCAGCTGGAGCGGGCAAATCCGCGATCGCGACGGCATGTCCATGACCAGCGCCATCTGGCTTTTCAAATATCATATCATGCTGGGCGGCTTGTTGACCGTGCTGGCGATCCGGGGCGGCACATCGGTTGGATGGATCATGCCGGTCGTCGCGGGCCTCGTACTCGCCCCCGTCCTTGCTGCCGTCACTGCGCGCAAGGATTTGGGGCAGAAGGCCGAACGCAGCGGACTATTCCAGGTGGCCGAGCCATGGTGGCGGGCACAAAGCTATCGTCCACCGCACTATCCCGAACAGGTCCGAGGGGCGGCTCCGCTTCAGCAGGCAGTCGCGAACGATCGTTAGCAAACACCGTCATGCCAGCGAAAGCTGGCATCTCAGGCGAGAGCAAGCGACATAGCCTCACGAGATCCCAGCTTTCGCTGGGATGACGCATATGTCAGTCCCACTCCCGCAGCTTCTCGCGCAGCTTGTCGAGCGCGGCCTTCTTGATCTGACACACCCGCGCCGCGCCAATGTCCAGCGCCTGGCCGATTTCCTCCAGGTTCAATTCCTCGACAAAATACAGCTGCAACACCAGCGCCTCACGCTGCGGCAGTTCGCCGATGCACCCGGCGAGCGCAGCCTTGAGCGACTCCCGCTCCATGACGTCATCGGCGCGATCTTCCACGTCGGCAAACCACATGGACTGGTCGGAATAGACCTCATCCATGCTGGTATGCTGCACCATCTCGCAACTGTCGGCGAGTTCGCGATAGGCGGAAGCCTCCATGCCCATCTCGCTCGCCATTTCGGCTTCGAGGGGCGCGCGACGCAACTGCTGCTCCAGCCTGTTGCGCACCGCGGCAAGCTGCTTACGGTTCGCCATCGCCGACCGGGCAATCGTTGCACCACGGCGCAAATGATCGATCATCGCCCCGCGCACGCGCATCTGCGCATAGGAGGCGAAGCCAAAGCCGCGATCCTCAAAACCATTGGCCGCCTCGACCAGCGCGACCATGCCGATCTGCAACAAATCCTCGACCTCGACCGCGCTCGACACCCGGCCATGCACATGCCAGGCGATCTTGCGCACCAGCGGCATATAGCGCCGGGCGAGCTGTTCAGGGCTGTTGTTCGACCGGCCATAGGTATTGGCATCGGAACCGGCGACGACCTTTTTCATGAACATGGGTCAGGCTCCTTATGCGACGCGTTCGCGAACAGGCGCTGGATCGTGGCGCGGCGCGGGCCGCTGTTCGCCGCCGACCACCGCGACGACCTCCACGCCCTTGCCATCGGGAATTTCCAGGAAGGACAGCACCGGCGTTTCGGGCAGATGCGGCTTGAACAGGCGGGCGAGCGCGCGGCGCGCCACCGGCGACGTGACGATCGCAAAGTTGCGTGCCTGCCCCATGATCGGCCGCGCCGCCTGCACCACCGCTTCGATGATGCGGTTGGCCAGCGCGGGTTCGATCGGATGCTTGGCATCGCCTGCGACACGCATCGCCTGGGCGAGTAGCGCTTCGAGATCGCCGTCCAGCGTGATGACCGGCAGCGGCATCTTCACCGGCACGAGGCCCTGAATGATGAGGGCTCCAATCCGCTGGCGGACGGCTTCGACGAGCTGCTCATGGCTCATGTCGGGCCGTGCAGCATCGACCATCGCTTCGCAAATGCGGCGGAAATCCTTGAGCGCGATGCCTTCGGAGAGCAGAGCGCGGCACAGCGCCGAAATCTGCGTAAGGCTGAGCGTGCCGGGGGTCAGGCCATCGACCAGCTGCGGCGCGGCGTCCTTCAGATTGTCGAGCAGCTTGCGCGCTTCGTCCAGACCGAACATCTCGCTGGCGTTCATGGCGATCAGTTGATTGAGGTGGGTCGCGACGACCGTCGGCGGATCAACGACCGTATAGCCGCAGACCACCGCTTCGCTGCGCTTGGCGGCAGAAATCCACACGGCGTCCAGCCCGAAGGTCGGGTCCTTTGCCTCACGCCCGGACACCACGCCTTCCAGCGCGCCACTGTCGAGGGCCAGCAGATCGTCGGGGAAAATCTCATCCTCGCCGACGACGACGCCAGCGATGGTGATGCGGTATTGGTTCGGCTCCAGCGCCAGATTGTCCTTCACGCGAACCATCGGCACGACGAAGCCCAGCTCCTTGGAGAGCTGACGGCGGATGCCGGTGATGCGGGCCATCAGCGGCGCGCCCTTGCGCTCATCGACCAGCGAAATGAGGCCATAGCCGATCTCTAGGCCCAGGATCGCGCCGTCCGACACGTCGTTCCATTCGATGAGCGCAGGGTTAGCCGGTTCCGGCATCGGCGCAGGCTCGGCGGCCTTGGCCTTGGCAGTCTTGCGCAGGTGCCAGGCGATATAGCCCGCAAGTGCTGCGGCGGGCAGGATAATCATGTGCGGCATGCCGGGCAGGATGCCGAGGAAGGTCAGGATCGCGGCGACCGGCGCCCAGGCCTTGCTCGATCCGAACTGGCCGGTGATCTGATCCGACAGCTCCTGCTCGCTACCGACGCGCGTCACGATGGCGGCGGCGGCGATGGAGAGCAGCAGCGCGGGAACCTGCGCCACCAGCGCGTCGCCGATGGCAAGGACGATATAGGTCTGCGCTGCCTCACCCATCGACAGGCCGTGGCTGACCACGCCCAGGATGATGCCGCCGACGATGTTGATGGCAAGGATCAGGATGCCCGCAACCGCGTCACCCTTTACGAACTTCGACGCACCGTCCATCGAACCGTAGAAATCGGCTTCGGTAGCCACTTCGCGGCGGCGGACCTTGGCTTCCTCAGGTGTCAGCAGGCCAGCGTTCAAATCCGCGTCGATCGCCATCTGCTTGCCGGGTAAGGCGTCCAGAGTGAAGCGCGCACTGACTTCCGACACGCGGCCCGCGCCCTTGGTGATAACGACCAGATTGATGATCATCAGGATCGCGAAGACGAAAATGCCGACGACATAGTCGCCGCCGATCAGGAAGTGGCCAAAGGCTTCGATGACATGGCCCGCCGCGTCCGATCCCTCATGCCCCTGTACCAGCACGACACGCGTCGATGCGACGTTCAGCGCCAGCCGCAGCAAGGTCGCGAACAGCAGCACTGTCGGGAAACTGGAGAAATCGAGCGGCTTGGCGGCATTCAACGCCACCATCAGCACAGCCAGCGAAATCATGATGTTGGTTATGAAACCAACGTCCAGCATGAACGCGGGCACCGGCACCATCATGAACAGCACGACCATCAGCGTCGCGATAGGCAGCACCGCCCCCTTGGCGGCGCTCATCCAGATCTTCGCTTTGACTTGGGCGGGAGTCATAGTTGGCCGTTACCTTCCGAGGGTGGCGAGCATGAGATAGGCGAGGCGCGCGGTTTGAGGCTGCGGCTTGATGCTGACATCGGCCGCAGTGGCGAGGCGCTGGGTTTCGATCCGCACATAGTCGGCGGGCTGCACCGTCTTCGCGCCTTCGGGCAGCGAAGCGTCGGCATATTGGATGGGGCCGGTGTTGATCGAATCGACACCGCGCTGAAGCTTGGAAGCGAAACGGTCGCGGATTTCGGCAAAGCTGCGGGGACTGCCCGACCGATCGTAGAAGATGGAACGGTTCGCCCGCGCAGCAGCCGGGAACATCGACGCGGCGGTCGCACCCGGCGCGCGGTCGTGAACGGACAGGAACTTGCTCGCCCCACCGACGCCCAAAAAATGAGCGAGGTAAAGATCGACCGGCTCAGCCTCGCGGCCAAGCCGCTGTTCCAGATAGGCCTTGTTGTCGGCGGCATGCTGCGCGGCCATGACGGAGGCGGTTTCGGGATGATTGCGCAGGTCCAGTATCTGCTGACGCATCTCCGGATCGGCGACATAATAGCGGCCATTCTGACCCCGGCTGATCATGTCGGCCGCCCAGCCCAGCCCATATTCGCTGCCATGCTTATCGACAACGGCAAGCCAGCTCTGGTCAACAAACTGATAAAGACCCCGCGCCGAAGAAGTGCTCGCGCGCGCCGTGGGATTGAGGCTGCTTTCGATCTTGGCCTGGCCCAGCAGATAGGCGAAGTCCACGCCCGTCCTGCGGCTCGCCATAGCGATCGCGTTCGTCACGCGATTGCCGGTCGAAGCGCCTGTCGCTGATATGTCTGCAAAAGCCGACAAATGAAAAATCCCCGTTGGTACCGGGGACCATTAGAGCAAGGGTTATGCCAAGATTTGGTTAACGCGCGCTCCATAAATATTGATGGCGCGTTCAGCATGCATGAAAAAAGGCGCCTCTGGGGCGCCTCATTTCCAACATCAAAATATAAGAGCCGTTCGCCCTGAGCCTGTCGAAGGGCTCTTCTTTCTCAAAAAAGAGAAGGGTTTGGGGCCTTACCGCCCGTAAACCAACGGAGCCTGCGTCGATCCATGCGCCGCCAGCAAAGACAGACGCTGCCCTGCATGATCGGTCAGCACATTGATTCGCACCCGCGCCGCTTCGATCAGGGGAAGCAGTGCCGTCACCCTCTCACGAATCGCGTCATCCGCGCGCCATGCGCCGATCGCGCGCACTGCGGCAGCGCTCCTGCTCACATGAGATGCGGCGGCATCGATCGCCGCCACGTCGGTGCCATCAAGCGCCGCGCGCAGCTCCTCGAAGGCCGAGAAGAGATCATCCAGCGCTGCAAGCCCGAGCGGCATCGACTATCTTACCCGTTAACCGGCAGGTCGAGCGCGAGCATCCTGTCGGCAATCGCAGCCGGATCGACCGGATAGTTGCCCGACGCGATAGCCGCCTTGATCGCCGCGACGCGGTCCATATCGACCGGCGCGCCTTCTGAAGCCATGCGGGCAGCCGGGCTAGCCGATGCTGAAAATGACGACACGCCTACCGATCCCTTGTCTGAAAAGGTCCGCGCCTTGCCCCCTTCCCGCAAGCGGGAAGCCTCTATGGCGGCGCTCATATTCTGGCCGACAGATTTGATCATGGCTAACTATCCTTCACTCGTCCCGCTCATCCTATAACGGCAGCGTTCAAAAATCATTAAATCCTGGAATGCGCACCGTGCCCATTTCCACGACTTGCGCCAGAACGGGCGCTGCTTTCTTGTCCTCGCGCACGCGGATGGTGTCGCCCACGGCGCCATCTTCATCCGCGATCATCACGCGCGAGACGCTGAAACTCGCATTGCCAGCGATCAGCTGGACGGGGTCGCCGCGCTTGACCACCATGTCGCGCTGCGCCGGGCGAGCAGGTGCACCATAGCGGGCGACCGGCGTCACAGCACCAGCCCCACCACCGCTCAGCGGCACACGTATGCGCCAGCCAAGGGCGTCGCACTTGACGATCGCCGCGCCGAAAGTCGGCCCTTCGACGCTGGGCGTCACCGGACAAGCCGCCAGCCGCAGCCGCCGATCGACCGGCGCGACAGGGCCGCCTGGCTCACCGATATTGGCGCCGACGGTCATCGCGACCAGCCCGTCCAGGCGATCGAGATTCTCGAATTTCTGCTGGGCCAGCGCAGGCGGAGCAGCCGCTGCGGCCAGCACCATGGCGGCAATGAAGGGCAGCTTGTTCACAGCATATCTCCGGATGCAGGCAGATTCATGCCACGCATTAAGCATCCGACATGGCTAACAAGTCGTTAACGCCGCACGGCAGCTTCACCGATGCGGATCACCTGCCCCTTGCCCGTGCCGCCATCCATCTGATCAAGGCCCCGGATGCGCAGCCGGTCATCGCCCAGCCCTTGCGCCTTCAACTCGCGCGCCACCGCGCCCAGTCGTGCCGCAGCCAGATCCCACGGATCGAATCGCCGCCGCGCTGGATCGGTGCCGATGCTGCTGATGTCGATCCTGCCCGTTCCTCGCCGCAAGCCAGCGCCAACCCTGGCGAGCGCCGCCCTGCCCCGATCGGACAACAAAGCCTCGTCCGGCAGGAACAGCTCCGCCGCGCGCAATTCCATATCCTTGGCAATCGCGCGCCCGCCAAATTGCTGACGCACCTGCGCCAGCATGGCGTCGCGCTTCTGCCCGCTCGCCTGAAGCAAGATGAAGAAGCCGAGCAGCAACAACAACAGATCGGCGAAACTCACCGCCCAGCGATTGCGCCGGGCTTGCGATGCGGCAGCGGTCATCACGCAACCTCGCGGATGGACGCCCGCAGCGTCGTCACATTTTCGCGCCGGGCGATGGCGACCATGCGGGTGACCGCTTCTTTCTGCCATGCCAACTCGCGCTCCGACAGGTCGGCCAGGCGGCTTGCGATCGGAGCGGCGATGACATTGGCGATCACCACGCCATAGAGCGTCGTCAGCAGCGCCAGCGCCATGGACGGCCCCAGCGCGGCCGGGTCATCCATCGCCGCGAACATGCCGATCAACCCCAATATCGTACCCGCCATGCCAAGGGCTGGCGCGGCATCAGCGATCGACAGCCAGACATTGCGCGCACCGCCATGACGGCGCGCCCGATCGGCCAGCGCCTGCGCTGCCCAAATCTCGAACTGCTCGGTCTTTTCGCTATTGGCCAGGCGGCGCGCCGCTTCGGCTAGGAAGGGATTGGCCGTCTTCACCCGGTCGGTGCAGGCAAGGCCGCGCAGCTGCGCAACCTGATCGATCTTCAGCAGGGCCGCGCGCGCCGTCGCCTGATCCTTGTCCGGATCGGCGCGCAGCAGCGGCACCAACGCCGCGAACCCCCGCCCGATCGCCGGGCCGCCATTCTGAAACAGCGCCACCGCGCCCACGCCCGCAATCATGATGATCAGCGTCAGGGGATCGAAGAGTTGCGTCAAAATCCCGAACATCAACCAATCCCCCATTCACCCGGATCACCAGCGGCAAAGCCTTGCCAGAGACCGGCAAAATCTTGCCGCCCCTGCCGTCGCCGCAATCCGAACCCAAGGATTTCCGCCATTTCAGCGCATGCCGATGCGTCACCCACGCAAATTGGCACGGCTCTTGCGAATACCCGTTCGGATCACCCGCGGTTCACGCCTTCAGGCTTCAGAACGGCGAATGACCCGCAACTTTTAGGCCCCTCGGGGCAAAAAGACGGAAAGACGGAAATGTCGCTGGAAGACGGACTGTTCGGGATACATGGAAAGGCGCTGGCGCTTCGCTCGCAACGCCTGTCCCTGCTCGCGTCCAACATCGCGAACGCCTCGACCCCCGGTTACAAGGCGCGCGACATCGATTTCGAGTCAGCGCTGAAGGAAGCGACGACGCGCCAGCAGGGCAGCGGAATCGCGGATGTCGGCAAAGCGGTCGATGACAGCATGGGCTATCGCGTCCCGCTTCAGCCCAGCCTCGACGGCAACACCGTCGAACTCAGCACCGAACAGACGCTGTTCGCCGAAAACGCCGTCAAATATCGCACGACCCTCTCCTTCCTTGAGGGCCGCATCAACACCGTCACTCGCGCCCTGAAGGGAGAATGAGCATGAGCGGCTCTGGCCCCATGAACGTCTTCGACATCGCCGGCCGCGCCATGAGCGCGCAGCTGGTGCGCCTGAACGCCACCGCCTCCAACATGGCGAACGCGGGCAACGTCACCGGCAGCGAGGCATCCGCCTATCGCGCCATCAAGCCCGTTTTTGAATCGGTCACCGACAAGCCCGGCGTGTCCACGGTAAAGGTCGCCAGCGTCCTTACCACCGACGCCAAGCCCACCAAGCGCCACGATCCCAACCACCCGCTCGCCGACAAGAATGGCGACGTCTGGGAATCGGCCGTGGATAGCAGCGCGGAGCTGGTCGACATGATCGAGACCGCCCGCATGTATCAGAACAACGTGCAGGTGCTGAACACCGCCAAATCCCTCATGCTCGAAACCATAAGGATCGGCAAATGAGCACGACCTCGACCGTCACCGACAGCGCAGGGCTGTCGGCCTATAACCCCTACAAGAATGTCGGCACCGGCAAGGCGGAGATGGGCCAGGCGGATTTCCTGCGCCTGCTCACCGCGCAGATGCAAACGCAGGACCCGTTCGCGCCGATGGATAACGCGCAAATGGTGGCCCAGATGGCGACCATCACCAACTCCAGCGGCATCGCGGAAATGAACCAGACGCTAAAGGGCCTCGCCTCCCAGCTGACCGGTTCGCGCCTGGGCGATGCCGCCAGCTGGATCGGCAAGTCAATGCTGGTCCAAAGCAACATCGTCGCGCCTGATGCCGCTGGCCAGTATATCGGCCAGGTCACGTTCGCCGACGCAACCAGCGGCGCGAGCGTCGATCTGATGGACGGCAACGGCAATGTCGTGAAGACCATCGACCTTGGCAACCGATCCGCAGGCGACGCCAATTTCTACTGGGACGGCAAGGACGAAGCCGGAAACAGGGTTGCCACCGACGCGCTGAAAATCCGCGTCAGCGGCGCAACCCCTTCCCGCGTAGCCAGCTGGGCCACCATCGCTGCCGTCCAGTCACCCGCTGACGGCAGCGCATCCAAACTCATCACCGCATTGGGCAGCTACAGCCCGTCAGACGCCATTTCACTCTCCTAACCTTATCACCCACCAAATCCTTTTCACCCAAGGAGCAACGCCATGTCCTTCTACATCTCGCTTTCCGGCCTGAAGGCCGCACAGACCGATCTGGCCACCATCGCCAACAACGTGTCGAACGTGAACTCCACCGCCTTCAAGAAGAGCAAAGCCGTGTTCGGCGACATCTTCGCCGCCGCGCCGATGCAGACCACGACGCAGGTCGCTGGCCAGGGTGCGCGCGTGCAGGGCATCACCCAGCAGTTCACGCAAGGCACGATCGAAGGCACCGACAAGACGCTGGACCTCGCCATCACCGGCGAAGGCTTCTTCACCGTCAAGCGCACCGGCGACAGCCAGGTCAGCTTCACGCGTAACGGCGCATTGTCGCTGACCGAGGACCGCTTCGTGGTCGATACCACCGGCGCCCGCGTTCAGGTCATCCCGGTCGATCCCACCACCGGCTTGCCTTCCGCAGCGACCGCTGCGGGCCTCGCCGCTGGCACCCTGACTTCCGGCGACCTCGCCGACCTTCAGGTCCCCACGAACTGGCCCGCTGGCGGCACCGGCAACCAGCTGAACAGCGTCGGCGTGGGCAAGGATGGGCAGATCACCGGCGTCTATGCCGATGGTTCGACCGTTTATCTCGGCACCACCGCCATGGCGGCGTTCAACAGCCAGGACGGCCTGCGTCAGCAGGGCGACGCGCACTGGACCTCCACCTCGGCCAGCGGCGCGCCGCGTTTCGGCACCGGCAACAGCGGCCTCTACGGCTCGGTTCGCTCGGGCGCCCTCGAACGCGCCAACGTGGACATCACGGAAGAACTGGTCGCCCTGATCTCGGCCCAGCGCAACTTCCAGGCGAACTCGAAGGCGATCGAAGCGGCCAACACGCTGTCGACCACCATCGTGAACATGCGCACCTAAAACCTAAACCGTCATTCCCGCGGAGGCGGGAAACCTTCTCCAGGCGTAGCACCAAGCGCCGCGTTCAGGAGATGGATCCCCGCCTCCGCGGGGATGACGGCATCAAAGCTGATCTCGCTAGAAACAGGATTCACCCATGGACCGGCTCGTCAACACGGCACTCACCGCAATGCGCGGCGCGATGGCGCGGCAGGCGTCGATCTCCAACAACCTCGCGAACGTCAACACGGTTGGCTTCCGGGCGGAGATCGCCAATGCAGAGACGCGCTGGATCAAGGGCGATGGTTTCGAAACGCGGGCGCAGGCGTCCGAACAGGTGATCGCGTCCGACATGGCGCAGGGCGCGGTCGTCGAAACCGGCAATCCGCTGGACGTGGCCATGAACGGCGATGCACTGCTCGCCGTTCAGGCCGCGGACGGCAGCGAAGCCTATACGCGCCGGGGCGACCTTAAGGTCTCCGACAGCGGCCTCCTCACGACCGGCGACGGCCTTCCCGTCCTGGGCGAAGGCGGCCCCATCACCCTGCCCCAGATGGACAGCGTTTCCATCTCGCAGGACGGCAGCATCTGGGGCGTGCCGCAGGGCGGCGACCCGGCAAACCCGCAGCGCGTCGATGGACTGAAGCTCGTCCGCGCGGTCGGCTCCAGCATCGCCAAGGGCACCGACGGCCTGTTCCGCGAAACCAATGGTGGCGCGCTGCCGACCGATCCGCTCGCGACCGTTACCGGCGGTTCGATCGAAGGCTCCAACGTCAACGCCACATCGGCCCTAGTCGATATGATCGAAGCCAGCCGTGCTTGGGAAACGCAGGTGAAGCTGATCGATACCGCCAAGCAGCTGGATGACGGCGGCGCCTCGCTCATGCGGCTTGATGGTTAATTTGGCACGAACCTTGCTTTTCGTTGAGCATAGCCATTGGGCAAGCCTGACGGCATCACGGAGTTAGACCATGACCAACGCAGCCCTTCACGTCGCCCGCACTGGCCTCGACGCGCAGAACACGAAGATGCGCGTGATCGCCAACAACCTGGCGAACGTCAACACGACCGCCTTCAAGCGCGATCGCGCTGATTTCGAAACGCTCGCCTACCAGCAGATGGTCGCGGCGGGCGCCAATTCGGACAGCGAGAATAAATTCGCCACCGGCCTCAATCTCGGCTCCGGTGTCGCGATGCAGGGCACCAGCAAGATCAACACGCAGGGCACGTTGCAGCAGACCGGCAACGCGCTCGACATGGCGATCGAAGGCTCCGGCTTCTTTCAGGTCCAGCGCCCGGACGGCACCATCGCCTATACCCGCGCGGGCAATTTCAGCACCACGGCGGAAGGCGCGATCGTCACCAGCGACGGCCTGCCCCTCATCCCGCAGATCACCGTGCCGCAGGGCGCGACCGGCATCACCATCGGCAATGACGGCACCGTCACCGCGACGCTTCAGGGCCAGACCGAACCGACCCAGCTTGGTCAGGTCGAACTCGCCAGCTTCATGAACCCGGCGGGCCTTCAGCCCATCGGCGGCAACCTGCTCACCGAAAGCGCCGCCAGCGGCACGCCGCAGGTCGGCGTCGCTGGCCTCGATGGTCGCGGCATGATCCGCTCGGGCAATCTCGAAACCTCGAACGTCAATGTCGTCGAGGAACTGGTCGACATGATCGAAACGCAGCGCGCCTATGAGGTGAACAGCAAGATGATCAAGGCGACGGACGAAATGCTCCAGTACGTCAATCAGCAGCTGTGAGCGGACTGATGACTTCCCCCCACACACCGTTCGCCCTGAGCTTGTCGAAGGGCTTCACTTCTTCAAAAAGAAAGGGAAGGGCTTCGACATTCGAACGAGACAAGCGGCTCGTTCGAACAGCCCGAACGGCTGTTTTATTCCTCACGGCAACCGCCCTTGCCGCCACCCCGGCAATGGCCGGCAAAAAGCGCGATGCCGAGCGGCAATTTTTTGCCCCTACCATCGTTGCCGCCCCTGCCGCTCCTCCGGCGAACGGCTCCATCTTTCAGGCATCGATGGGCTACACCCCGCTTACCAGCGGCGCGCGCGCGCAGAGCGTTGGCGACATCATCACCATCGTGCTGGTTGAACGCACACAGGCGACCAAGACCAATTCGGCCGACACGAGCCGCAGCGGCAGCATCGGCCTGACGCCGCCCAGCACCGGCCCCCTCTCCAAGCTCTTCTCGGCGAGCGACATCGCGGCAAGCGGCGATCAGGGCTTCACCGGCAAGGGTAACGCCAGCCAGTCCAACGCGCTCAGCGGCGAAATCACCGTGACGATCGCGGCGGTCTATCCCAACGGCACGATGCTGGTGAAGGGTGAAAAGGCGCTGACGCTCAATCGCGGCGACGAATATATCCAGATCAGCGGCCTCGTCCGTCAGGCGGACATCACCCCGGACAACCGCATCGCGTCCACGCGCGTGGCCGACGCCAAGATCATCTACACCGGCAAGGGCGAAATCGCCCGCGCGAGCCGTCAGGGCTGGCTGCAACGCTTCTTCTCGATGATCAGCCCCTTCTGATGGAGACCGGCAGAGCCATGACCCGCCTGTTCCAATATCTTCTGATCGCGACCGGCTTGGCCCTCGCCAGTCTGGTGACCGTTCCGGCTCATGCCGAACGCATCAAGGATCTCGGCACGTTCCAGGGCGTCCGCCCCAACCAGCTGACCGGCTACGGCATCGTCGTGGGCCTCGCTGGCACTGGCGACGACAGCCTCGATTATGCGACGCAGGGCGTGAAGGGCATGGTCTCGCGCTTCGGCCTGACGCTGCCGCAGGGCATCAACCCCTCGCTCAAAAACGCAGCCGCCGTGCTGGTGACCGCAGACCTTCCCGCCTTCGCCAAGCCCGGCCAGCGTCTCGACGTCACCGTCTCCGCGCTGGGCAAGGCCAAGTCGCTACGCGGCGGCACGCTCATCATGACGCCCCTGCGCGGCGCGGATAACGAAATCTACGCCATGTCGCAGGGCAACCTCGCGGTCGGCGGTCTTGGCGTATCCGGCGCGGACGGCAGCCAGGTCTCCGTCAACATCCCCTCGGCTGGCCGCATTCCGGGCGGCGCGACGGTGGAGCGCGCGGTCGCCACCGGCTTCGATACTGCGCCCACCCTCACCTTCAACCTCGCCGAAGCCGACCTTACCACCGCGCTGCGCGTGGCGGACGGCATCAACCGCACCTTCGGCGACAATCGCGCTCGCGCAACCGATGCCGTGTCGGTGAATATCGACGCAGCCCCCGGCGCGACCGACCGCATCATGATGATGGGCATGATCGAAAATATCGAGGTCAAGCCCGCCGACGCACCCGCCAAGGTCATCGTCAACGCCCGCACTGGCACCGTCGTCATCAACGGCGCGGTCAGAATCCATCCGGCCGCCGTGGCGCATGGCAAACTGACCGTCAGCGTCAACGAGAGCCCGCGCATCGTCCAGCCCGCGCCCTTCTCGCAAGGACGCACCGCGATGGAGCCTTCCAGCTCGATTTCGATCGATCAGGAAAAGAAACCAATGATTAATTTTAAAGGTGGAGCATCGCTGGCCGATATAGTGAAAGCGGTGAATGCCATTGGAGCCTCTCCCGCCGACATGGTCGCGATCCTCGAAGCCTTGAAACAGGCAGGCGCGATGAAGGCTGAACTGGTGGTGTTGTGATGCAGATAAACGCGATTTCCAAAGGGGTTCAGCCCACCGCGTCGCCCGAAAAGGCGCAGCTGGAGAAGACCGCCAAGCAGTTCGAGGCAATCTTCCTGCGCCAGATGATCGGCACCATGCGCCAGTCAGGCGGCGGCGAAGGCATCTTCGATTCGAGCGCCACCGAACAGTTTCGCGACATGTCCGACGCGCGCACCGCCGACACGATGGCGGAAAAGGGCGCACTCGGCATCGCGGAAATGCTGCTGCGCCAATATGAAAGCCGCATGCCGAAAGCCCCCGCCGCTCCGGTAACACCGGATAAGGGTGCATGAGCGACCTCTTCATCATCGGTGCCTCGGGCACGAAAGCCTACCGTCAGGCGATGGCCGCGATTTCGGAAAATATCGCGAACGCCAGCACGGAAGGCTATTCGCGCCGGTCGCTGACGACCGTCGAGTCCGGTTCGTCCACGGCGACGATGGCGACCTATATCGCCCGCGCCAATTTCGGCGGCACCGAAGTATCGGGCGTCGCCCGCGCCGCCGATCCCTATCTGGATGCCGCCGTCCGCTCCAGCGGGATGGCGCTTAGCAGTTCTACGGCGCGGCTGCGCTGGATGACCGATCTGGAAGGCGCGCTCAACGACACGGATACCGGCATCGGCAAGCTGATGACGGGCATGTACCAGAATATCGACAAGCTCGCCGCCAGCCCCAGCGACCGGTCGCTCCGCGTCACCACGCTCGACAGCATCAATCGCGTTGCCGAGGCGTTTCAGCGCACCTCCGCCGACCTGTCGCAGGTATCCAGCGGCATCGCCACCGAAGCGACAGCGTCTGTCGAAACCATCAACCGCTCGCTGTCGCAACTGGCTGGCATCAACAACAGTCTGCTTCGCGCGCAGCCCGGCACATCGGCCTATGCGCAGCTGCTGGACGGCCGCGACGCGGCGCTGAACACATTGTCGGCCAATCTCAATGTCGACATCAGCTTCGGCGCGCATGACGTGGCGACGATCAACTATAATGGCACGACGATCGTGCAGGGCGACAATGCGACCGCGCTGGCGCTGACCGTCAATGCCAATGGCACGCTGGCGCTCGCCACCGCCGGCGGCACGGCTTTGCCCGCACCCTCCAACGGGACGCTCGGCGGCCTCTTTTCCTCGGCCGACATAACGGCGCAGCGCCGCACCAGCCTGGACACGCTGGCGCAGCAGTTCGTGACGGACGTGAACAACTGGCACGCGCAGGGCCGTACTGACGCGAACGTGGCGGGCGCAGCGCTCCTCTCCGGCACGACAGCGGCGAGCGTCACCGCGCTCATCACCGATCCCGCCGCGCTGGCGACCAAATCCACGGACGGAAGGCTCAACGGCAACTTGCTGGACGCGGGCACCGTCCTGCGCGGCAATGGCAGCGTCGAACAGGGGTGGACGTCGATCATCGCGACGCAGGCGAATTTGCTCTCCTCCATCAAGGCCGAACAGACAACCGCTCAGGGCCGCAGTGATCAGGCGATCGCCGCGCGCGAAGCGGTCAGCGGCGTCGATCTCGACATGGAAGCGGCCGAACTGCTCCGGTTGCAGCAGGCCTATTCCGGCTCGGCGAAAATCCTTCAGATCGCGAAGGAAACTGTCGACGCCATTCTGCAGATCATTTGAAAGGGCTGACCCATGGTAGGCATCACCAACAAGACGCTGATCGCCGAAATCCGTCGTCAGCAGACATTGTCTCAGGGCATCATCGAAGGGCAGACCGCCATTTCGACCGGCATCACACTGAACAAGCCATCGGACAATTCCCTGGCTTGGGTGCAGGTGTCCGAAATCGGCAAGGAGCAGGCACAGCAATCGGCCTGGCAGGCCAATGTCAGCTATGGCACCGGCCGCGCGGCCAACGCCGAATCCAATTTGGACGAAATCAACACCCTGCTCATCAGCGCGCAGGAACTGGTGACCTCCGCCCGCAACGGATCGCTCAACGACGCGCAGCGCACCGCGATCTTCGAAGATGTGAAGGGCATTCGCGAGGCCATCGGCTCGCTGCTTAATCAGACCGACTATCAGGGCGTGCCGGTATTCGACGACACGCAGAGCGTGCTGGTTCCCGTGAGCCGCGGGCTCAATCTGGCGGTGGTCGGCACCCGGCAGGAGGTTTCGGAAGGGATCGACGTCGGCGGAACGCCCATGACGCTGGACGGCATATTGAGCCAGGCACTCACCGCCTTGCAGGGCGGCACAGACGCTGACCTCCAATCGGCGCTGTCCGCGATCAAGGCGGGGCAGAGCCACGTCACCATCGAACAGGCGAAGCAAGGCGTCCGTAGCGACCGGCTGGACGTGACCGGCAACCGGCTGACCAGCGTCGATCTGGACCTGAAGGAACGCCGTCAGGGCCTCGAATCGACCGACCTTTCCGAAGTCATCTCCTCCGTGAAGAGCAAGCTGCTGCAGCTCGAAGCCGCTCAGTCCGCCTTCGCACGCATCAACCAGCAGACACTGTTCGACCTGATCCGCTAAGTTTTCGCACTGCCGCGCCTGCTCTTACGCGCCGCCCCTTCTTACTCCGCCGTTCCCCCTCACTCCGTCATCCCAGCGAAAGCTGGGATCTCAGGAGAGGACGCACCACGCCGACGAGATCCCAGCCTCCGCTGGGATGACGGGAAAGAACGAGAACGGCCGAAAAAATCCGCCATCCTAAACCTCCCGCTAACCATTGGGCGTTAACCATCTGACGAAAGCGCATCGTGCGCTGTCAGGTGAAAGCCCAGCGGGCAGAATTTTTCAGGGGTACTCATGTTCGCACTCATTGGCCTGGTCGTGCTGCTCGTCATGGTATTTGGCGGCTTCATCTTCACGGGTGGCGACATCGGTCCCGTTCTCCACGCCCTGCCCCATGAAATGCTCATCATCGGCGGCGCCGCTGTCGGCGCGCTGATCATCGGCAATTCGGGCGCGGACCTGAAGGCGCTGGGCGGCGGCGTTGGCAAGGTGTTCAAAGGCCCCAAATATAAGAAGCAGGATTTTCTCGACTGCATCTTCCTCGTCTCCCGCCTGATGAAGACGCTGCGCGTCGAAGGCCCTGTGGCGCTGGAGCCGCATATCGAGGACCCTGCCAGCTCGACGATCTTTTCCGAATATCCCCGCCTGATGGCTGACAAGACGCTGATCCACCTGATGAGCGACACGCTGCGTCTGGTGGTCGTGTCCTCGGGTACGCTCGATCCGCATGCGGTCGAAGAGGTCATGGATAACGCGCTCAAAACGCACCACCACGAAGCGTTGAAGCCCGCCGACAATCTTCAGGGTCTGGCTGACGCCCTCCCCGCCCTCGGCATCGTCGCGGCGGTTCTGGGCGTTGTGAAGACCATGGGCTCGATCGACCAGCCCCCGGCAATCCTGGGCGGCATGATCGGTTCGGCGCTCGTCGGCACCTTCCTCGGCGTGTTGCTCGCCTATGGCATGGTCGGTCCCTTCGCCAATCGCTGCCGCGCGGTGATCGAGGCGGATGGCTCCATGTACCATGTCGTCAAGCAGATCATCATCGCCTCGCTCCATGGCCACCCCCAGCCG
Organism: Sphingobium sp. TomTYG75; assembly: GCF_054771635.1. Taxonomy (NCBI): domain Bacteria; kingdom Pseudomonadati; phylum Pseudomonadota; class Alphaproteobacteria; order Sphingomonadales; family Sphingobiaceae; genus Sphingobium; species Sphingobium sp. TomTYG75. The sequence continues at coordinate 846,456 of NZ_BSRE01000001.1, forward strand.
CTCGTCATCGAAGCGGCGCGCTCCAGCCTGACCCATGCGAACCAGCCGGCCTTCGCCGAAGTGTTCGACGGCATGCGGGGCAAATAAGCCATGGCCGAAAAGAAGCGCGGCGGGAACGAGCCCGAACCCCGGCCGATCATCGTCAAGAAGATCATCGTCGATGGTCATGGCGGCCATCATGGCGGCGCGTGGAAGGTCGCCTATGCCGACTTCGTGACGGCAATGATGGCCTTCTTCCTGCTGATGTGGCTGCTCGGCGCAACCACCGAAAAGCAGCGCAAGGGCCTCGCCGACTATTTCACGCCGACGCTGGTCGAACTAAAAATGTCCTCGGCCGGGTCGAGCGGCCTGTTCGGCGGCGATAGCATGGTCAGCAAGGAAAATTATCCCACGACCGGCGGTCAGGGCAACCTCGCCATCACCATCCCGCGCGACGCGACCGGCACCAAGGATCAGGGCGGCAAGGCCACCCGCGCCGCCGATCGCGCCAAGTTCGAGGCGGTGAAGAAGGAACTGGAAGCGCGCATGGCCCGCAAGAAGGGCATGGACAAGCTGCGCCGCAACGTCCGCTTCACCGAAACGCGCGAAGGGCTGCGCATCGACCTGATCGATGAATCCAATTTCGCGATGTTCGCCATGGGCACCGACAATCTGCTGCCTCAAGCGCGCGATCTGGTCAGCGAAGTCGCCGGGGTCGTGCGCGGCATGCCCAATCCGCTGATCGTGCGCGGCCATACCGACGGCCTGCCCTATAGCTCGGGCCAGAGCATGAATAACTGGATGCTATCCTCCGCCCGCGCCGAAGCCACGCGCAAGACGCTGGCGGCCAGCGGCATCGGCAACGACCGCTTCGCCCGCATCGAAGGCGTCGCCGACCGCGAACCCTTCGCCAAGGGCAATGTCTACGACCCGCGCAACCGCCGCATGTCGATCATTCTCGGCTGGACCCGTGGCAGCGACAGCAGCGACGACGAGGCGCCGGACGAGGCGACCAAGGCCGCTATCAAGGAACGCGACAACCCGGCCCGGATAGCGCGTGAAGAGGTGACCAGGATCGACATGGGCGGCACGGGATTGCCTAGCGGGGTCCAGTTGCTCAACCCAACCGCGCCCGGGACGTCTAGCAAGCCGGGCAAGCACTGAGCGATCGGATTGCGAATCTGCTCCCCTCCCGCAGGCGGGAGGGGTTGGGGGTGGGCCAGCGCAACGCCGGACTTGTTTTTAACGGCTAGCCCGAAAGCTCGCTGCGCTCGCGCCCACCCCTAGCCCCTCCCGCCTGCGGGAGGGGAATTCGTATCTGCCACCATCCCCGCTCAAACCGGCAACACCAAACTCGCCTCCAACCCGCCACCAGCCCGGTTCACCAGCCTCAGCGCGCCGCCATGCTCCGCCATGATCGCCCGCACCAGCGCCAGCCCGAGCCCAGCCCCCCCAGTCTCCCGGTTCCGCGATCCCTCCAGCCGCGTAAACGGCTCCATCATCTCCTCCATCCGATCCTCGCTGATACCCGGCCCATCATCCGCCACGACGATCCGGATCGCGCCATCCTCGCGCACCACGGACACATGCGCCCGCTCGCCATAAACGATCGCATTCTCGATCAAATTGCGCAGCGCCCGTCTGATCTGCTGCGGCCGGACCGAAGCCACCGCCCGCGCGCTATCCGCCATCTCCGCAGGCGATCCCAGCTCAATGAAATCCTCCACCACCGCATCGGCCAGCGCGGAAAGATCAACCTTCTGCGCCGCCTCCGTGCTCCGCCCCGCCCGCGCCAGCGACAGGATATCCTCCAGCATCCGGTTCATCTCATCGATCGTCTGCGACATGCGCGCCCGCTCGCCCTCATCCTCCACCGACTCCGCCCGTACCCGCAACGACGCCAGCGGCGTGCGCAGATCATGGCCGATCGCGCCCAGCATCCGGTCCTTTTCATCAAGCATCGCAAAGATCCGGCCGCGCATCGCATTGAACGCCGTGGTCAGCTCCCGCACATCCCCCGGCCCGCGCTCTTCCACCGCATCGGCCGATCCCGTGCGCGCGAACTGCTGCGCCGACCGCGTCAACTGCCCCAAAGGCCGCGCCAGCCTGCGGCCAACCCACAGCAGCGGCAACAGCACGATCACATACAGGATGAGCGTCTGCCCCACGAGCCACCCGCCAAAGCGCGGCGCCCGGTTGCCCGCCCGCGTCTGGGTCACGACCCATTGTCCCGGCGCATATTCGGCCGCCATCGTCAGCCGACCGCCGCGCGGCTCACCCCGCACGTCGCCCATGGCGCGCATCCTGATATTGTCCATCCGGCGCATCGGCGGCGGCCGGTCCTGCTCGATCACCCGCACCGCCCGCATGGGCAGCCCCACATCCGCGAACATCGCCAGCGCCCGCCGCTCGACCTCGGGCCGCCGCTCGCCCGTCAACGTCGGCGCAGCATCGAAGAAGCGCGCCCTCGGCGGCCGGTTGCGCGCAGGCGCCTCACCCCGGCTGTCCAGCGCATCGACGATACGATAGACGCCCGGCGCCGTCTGCGCGGTCAGCGTCAACCGATTACGCTCCCGCAGCAGCAGCCCGAAATTGATCGCCTGCGCCACGAACAGCGCGATCGCCACCAGGACGATGATCTGCCCAACCAGGCTCTGCGGCCAAAGGCGAAAGCGCCTCACAGCTTCCTCACATCGGCGGACAGCGTATAGCCGCCGCCCCACACCGTCTTGATCAGCGTCGGGTTCCTGGGGTCCGGCTCGATCTTCTTGCGCAACCGACTGATCTGATTGTCGATCGCCCGGTCAAACGCATTGGCCTCCCGCCCCTGCGTGATGTCGAGCAATTGGTCCCGGCTCAGCACCTGATTGGGCCGCGTCGCAAAGGCCATCATCAGATTATATTCGGCGGTCGACAGCGGCAGCGCCACGCCTTCCTGATCCACCAGCACCCGCTCCTGCGTCTTGAGCAACCAGCCCGCAAAGGCATAGGTCGCCCCATCAGGCGCCGTCACCCGCTGGCCGCCCGTGGCCACGCGGCGAAAGATCACCTTGATCCGCGCCACCAGTTCGCGCGGGGAAAAGGGCTTCAGCACATAATCGTCCGCTCCCATCTCCAGCCCGACGATCCGGTCGGTCTCTTCCGACTTGGCGGTCAGCAGGATGACGGGAATCTCGCTCGTCTCGCGAATATGGCGGCACAGCGACAGCCCATCCTCGCCCGGCATCATGATGTCCAGGATCACAAGGTCGATCGCATTGGCATTGAGCCGCACCCGCGCCTCCGCCGCGCTTTCGACGGCAGTCACACGGAATCCGTTGCGCGACAAATATTGCGCCAACGGCTCGCGGATCGAACGCTCGTCATCAACGAGCAGCAGATGGGGTTTTTCACTCATAAGGAATATCTGTCACGACTATCAGCAGCTTGGAAGGGTGAAGGACGCCGCCTCCACCCTTCCCCTATGATCAGTTCTTCGGCGCGGCGTCCGCCCCGCGACGGGCCTGCCATGCTTCACGCATCGCCTGACGCGCGGCCTTCATTTCATCCGCCGTCACAAAGCCGTCCTTGTTGCTGTCCGCCTTGTCGAACATCGCGAGCGGCCGGGCCATGAACTCCGCGCGGGTGAGGACGCCGTCCTTCATCGCCTCGCCACCTCGGCCGCCCCGCCCATGAAACATCATGCCGCCGTCAAAGCCATTATGGCCGCGCCCGCCAAAGCGGCGGCCTTCGCGCCCGTCACGGCCCTCGCGATCGCTATCCCCGCGACCCCAGCGGCCCTGATGTCCGGCGACGAACTCGGCCTTGCTGATCTGGCCGTTGCGGTCGGTGTCCAGCGCGGCAAAGCGCTGGTCAAGCCGCGCCTGACGGCCGATCTCCCGATCTTGCTTCGTCAGCTTGCCGTCGCGATTGGCGTCCATCTTCGCGAACCGCGCATCAAGCGCTGCGGTCAGTTCAGCCTTGCTGATCTTCCCGTCCTTGTTCGCGTCGGCCATAGCCATCATGCCGCCATGACGGCCGCCGGGGCCACCATCGCCCGGCTGCGCCAGCGCCAGATGCGAAGCGGCCAGCCCACCGACGAACAGCGCGCCGACAGCAGCGGTGCCCAAAAATTTGCGAATCATCTCGTCTCTTCCTTCCAAGGGGTCACGAACGGCCATCGCCGCTCCTGAAACCCCTTATGAGGAAGACTTGTCCCGCAAACTTGTCATGTCACGGGCTAAATTGTCGCAATATGTAACGAGGGCGAGCCTCCCCCCACCCCCGTCATCCCAGCGCAAGCTGGGATCTCAGGAGGCGAGGCGCCAGGCCGCATAAGATCCCAGCTTGCGCTGGGATGACGAGTTCGTCAGCCGTCCCGCCGCCCCAGCAACCGCAGACGCAGCGCATTCAGCTTGATAAAGCCCGCCGCATCGCGCTGATCATAGGCGCCCGCATCATCCTCGAACGTGACAACCTTCTCGCTGTAGAGCGAATAAGGCGATTTCCGCCCAACGACCTGAACGCCGCCCTTGTACAGCTTCAGCCGAACAGTGCCCGTCACCTTCTCCTGGCTATGGTCGATCGCCGCCTGCAACATCTCACGCTCGGGCGAGAACCAGAAACCGTTATAGATCAGCTCGGCATATTTGGGCGCCAGCTCATCCTTCAGATGCGCCGCGCCGCGATCCAGCGTCAGCTGCTCGATACCGCGATGGGCAAGGTGATAGATGGTGCCGCCCGGCGTTTCATACATGCCGCGCGACTTCATGCCGACGAAGCGGTTCTCCACCAGATCGAGCCGGCCGATGCCATGCTTGCGGCCATATTCGTTCAGCGTTTCGAGCAGCGTCGCCGGGCTCATGCCCACGCCATTGATCGCCACGCCGTCGCCACGTTCGAAATCGACCGTGATATATTCCGGCGCGTCCGGCGCGTCCTCCGGGTTCACCGTACGCGAGAAGACATAGTCCGGCACTTCTTCCCACGGATCTTCCAGCACTTTGCCTTCGGAAGAGGTGTGCAGCATGTTCGCGTCAGTCGAAAACGGGCTTTCGCCACGCTTGTCGCGCGGGATCGGAATCTGATGCTGCTCGGCGAACTCAATGAGCTTGGTGCGGCTGGCCAGATCCCATTCCCGCCAGGGTGCGATGACCTTGATGTCGGGCGACAGCGCATAATAGCCCAGCTCGAACCGCACCTGATCATTGCCCTTGCCGGTCGCGCCATGGCTGACGGCATCCGCGCCGACCATCTTCGCAATCTCGATCTGCCGCTTGGCGATCAGCGGGCGGGCGATCGACGTGCCCAGCAGATACAGCCCCTCATACATCGCGTTCCCGCGCATCATGGGGAAGACATAGTCCTTCACAAACTCTTCGCGCAGGTCGTCGATGAAGATATGTTCATCCTTGACGCCCATCAGCTTGGCCTTCTGCCGCGCAGGCTCCAGCTCCTCGCCCTGCCCCAGATCGGCGGTAAAGGTCACGACCTCACACTGGTAGGTCTGCTGCAACCATTTCAGGATCACGCTGGTGTCGAGCCCTCCCGAGAAGGCAAGGACAATGCGGTTGATCTTATCGGACATGGGTGGAGCGACCTTCCTTCAAACTTGGCCTGCAAAACTGGCGCGAAATTACCGGCGCGCCGGTATCAGGGGTCGGCCCCAAGTGCAACCGAATCGACGTGCGCAGGTCATGCAAACGGGGCGGCACCGTGCGATGCCGCCCCAGTCTGGCTGATTGTCCGGTGACTTAGCGCGTTTGCGGCTTGAATGTCATCCGGCGATTCCGATCCGAGCCCATCCGATAGACGGTCTGCACCTGAGGTTCGGCATGGATGGTCTGCGGCGGCACATGGACGGGCGCATCGGCAAAGGATACTCGCTCGCCCTTCTCCTGTTGCGCCAGCAGGAACCGCGCACGGGCCAGCCGCTTACGATGCGTGCGAAACGGATTGTCCGCGCTCGGCGCGGCGGCGACCATCGCCTCTAGACTGGAGCCATAAGCAGCTTCGGCCGCGAGGGGGGCGCGCATGGGCGCACGCATGATGGCAGGCTCAGCCACCGGTTCCCGCTCCACAAAGGTGGGCGTGACCGCGACAGGCTTTTCGACCAGCGGCTCCGCCGAGGCAGCCAAAACCTCCTCTTCCTCGACTTCTGCAACGTTACGGCGACGACGAACGGCGGCAGCCCCGCCGAGCCCCGCAAGCAGCAGCACGCCACCGCCCAAGGCCCACAGGAGCGATTCCTTTGTGCCAGCATCGGCAGCGCCGACATCGCGCGCCTCAGCGGCAGGCGGTGTGGCGGGCACAGCTTCGTTCACCGCAGGCGCCGGACCAACGGCGGCCTCACGCTCGGGCGCTGTCGCCATAGGCCGGGCCTCCGCCCGTTCAACCGCCGGCGCAGCAGCAGGCCGCTCAACTTGCGCCCGCGGCGCAGTTCGAACCGGCGTGGAAGCCGTCCGCGCGTTTGGCCGACTAGCAGCAGGTTTCACCGCCGCCTCGGCTTCCGAAGCAGCCACCGCAGCATCCAGCCGTTCCTCAACCGAAGCGGTCGGCTGGACCATCGGCTGCGGGACCGACGCAGCAGGAGCTGCAACCGGCGGCGGCACGACAACAGGCGGCGAAACCGCATCAGGAACAGTTTCCTGCGCGAAAGAACAGGTTGAACCAAGGGCTAGAACAGCGGCAATCGCGGCACCAGCCGGGCGAGCAGATTGAATATATCCTCTCATAGCCCAAGCTGAACCAACGAACTTTTCAATTGACCGCAGACATGGTCACGGATTCACGATGAGTTGATTTTCCAAAGAGACGAATTGTTGCAGGGGGGCGCGAGATGAACATCCATTCATCTCGTTAGAGCTAAAAAACCTTGAAAGACTGCTTGCCGTCCCAACCGCTATTCAACCGGGTCGACGTCACCATCCCGTCGGCTACCGTCCAACAGCCGATCCTGCCGCGCCTCCTCGATCCGCCGCACCTCACGCTCAGCCTTAGTCTGGCCGAACTTCGCCCGATTTGCAGCCGCCACCTGCTCCTTATCCTTCCGCACCTTGGCCTTGCGCGCCTGCCGCAGATTGATGATGTCACCCATAGCTGCTCAAAACCCTATATGTTCGTGCCTTTTGATCTAAACCCCAAGACTAGGCCAGCAACTGCCGACTTGCCAAGACAACGCCCCGACGGCTCCTTCGGAACCCGGCCATGGCATCTTGTAAACATGCAGAAACCATCTAAGGGCTCAAATGCGAGGCAGGCCGCTCGGATCGGCAATAAGGGAACTGCTATCTCGCATCTGCTTGGGAGCAGTGGTTTGCGCGTAGGTTTCCTGTTCAATCACGATCAGATACACCAGATTGCCCACAGCCTTCCTGTCGCCATAGCGATGGCCAAAGGCGGTTTCCCTGGCGAGATCATCGTAGCTACGACCAACCCCCGTTTGTCAGCGGAAGTTCGGCGGATCGCCGGGGAATGGCTGGGGACGCGCATCCAGCATGTCGAATTGAAGCTGGCGCCGCGCTCCATGCGCCTGTCCCGAATGTTCGGCCGGTTGGTTCCCGCCTCCAAACTCCTCGTCTATCGCGACAATCTCCCCTTCTTCCGCAGCCTCGACATGCTGATCGTGGCGGAAAAGACATCCCTTCTGCTGAAGTCGCGGTACGGGCTCAAAGACCTTTTCATGGTGCACACCCGACATGGCGCCGGGGACCGCGCCATCGGGTTTGACAAGGCCAGCGCCGGTTTCGATCACGTCCTTTGCTCAGGCGAGAAAATTCGCCGCCGCCTGATAACCGAGGCGCAAGTCGACCCCGCCAGGATCAGCATCGTAGGCTATCCCAAGTTCGACATGGTGCCTCGACAGGGCATAAGCCACCCCCTCAACCGAGGCAGGCCGGTGGTCCTCTATAATCCCCACCCCTCCCCGCATCTGTCATCCTGGTATCGGCATGGCCGGGACATACTCGACTATTTTCGCGAGAGGGACGACCGCGCACTCCTGTTCGCCCCGCACGTCATGCTCTTTGAACGGCCATTCGTAGTGACGATCGACCGCCTGAGCGTGAACCGGGCCGGGACGATCGGGAACCGCTATCTCCATGGGGACAACATCCATGTGGATCTGGGCAGCAAAGCCTCGACCGACATGAGCTATACGATGGCGGCGGACATTTACCTGGGCGATGCCAGCAGTCAGGTCTATGAATTCCTGCTGCGCCCCCGGCCCTGCATCTTCCTGAACAGCCACGGCATCGACTGGGAGGGCGATCCCAATTTCGCGCATTGGCGGGCCGGTGAGGTCATAACCCATCCATCCCAACTGCATGATGCCCTATCCCGCGCGGACCAGTTGCACACCAGCCAATATCGTGAGGTTCAGGAGCAGATGTTCAAGGACAGCTTCGATCTCGACGACCGCCCGTCATCGCAGCGCGCGGCGGAGGTCATCGCGATGCTGGCAGATCGGCGCGGCGCGACCACGGGCAATTTAAAGGCGAGCCAGACGGCGTGACTATGATGCTCACCATTATTCTGCCCTTTTTCAACGAAAAAGGGTGGATTGGCCCGACTGTGGCAAGCCTCGCGGCTCAAAGCGATGACCGTTTCCGCGTCCTGCTGGTCGACAATGGTTCGACCGATGGCGGCGCGGACGAAGGGGCTTCACACGCCGCTGCTCTGGAAGGTCGCTTCGAAATCCTATCCTGTCCGACACCGGGCAAAATCAATGCGATGCAGGCCGGACTTGCGCTTGTGGAAACGCCGCTGGTTACAATCTGCGATGCCGACACCCTCTATCCGCCTGATTACGTCAACCGGATTATCACGTTGTTCGAGAGTGACGATCAGGCAGCGGCCGTTATGGCCATTGATCTTTACAAGCCCCAAGCCGATCCGTGCTCACAGCAGCGCATAGCCTTCATCATGCGAAAGAGCCGCCGCTTTCCGCGCAAATGCCATGCTGGTGGCTATGCTCAGGCATTCCGAACTGCCGCGCTCAGGACCGCTGGCGGCTTCGACACCAAAATCTGGCCGTATGTGCTGGAAGACCATGAAATCATCCATCGTGTAATCCATCACGGCCATATCCTCCATCACCCCCTACATATCTGCTTCCCGTCCGAACGACGCATTTCCCGCAAAAATGTGAGCTGGAATGGCTTGGAGCGGCTCATATATCGATACATGCCCCAATGGGGTATGAACTGGTATTTCTACAGCTTCCTTGGACGCAGGCTTGCCGCTCGCAACAGCTTAGGCATTGCCTTGCGGGAAAAACAATGGTGTTCAGCGGCCAAATGATGGCACCTGCGGGCATTACCAAACGCATCTTCAAAGGCATGGGCCTGGTCCTGGGCGGCAAGGCCGGTGCCGGGATCATCAGCCTTGTTTACCTGATCATCGCGGCCCGGGCACTGGGGCCGCGCGACTATGGGCTGCTCGTCCTGGTCCACGGCTATGTCACGGCGGTCTGCGGCATCATAGAATTTCCAGCCTGGCAAGCCATCGTCCGCTACGGCGCGGAAGCGGGTGAGGAAAGCGCAATGCCCCGTCTAGCGCGACTGCTGCGCTTCGGGACCGCGACAGAGTTGATAGGCGGCGTCGCCGCGATCGTTGCGGCAATGGTGCTCGCGCCCTTTGTCGGGCCGCGCCTGGGCTGGCCGCCAGAAACCGTCGCCTTTGCCATTCCCTACAGCTTTGCCGTGTTGGGCTCCGTTCGCTCCGCCCCGGCGGGTTATCTCCAGCTGATAAACCGATTTGACCTGATCGCCTTTCACAATCTGGTGCAGCCTGCGGTTCGCCTTATGGGCGCCAGCCTCGTCTTGTTGTTCGGCTGGGGCCTAAAAGGTTTCCTCGCCGCATGGCTCATCGCCGCGCTGGCGGAATTCGCGGTCCTTTGGGCGATGGGCATCTGGCAGGCCTATCGGCAGCTTGGCCGGGCCTTGTTTCAACCGGGACCGGGGAGCGCCCGCCTGGAAAATCCCGGCATATGGCGGTTCATGATCGCCAGCAATGCAGACATCACCCTGAACGAATTGACCGGCCGGATCGCGCCTCTCATCATCGGCTGGGTCCTCGGCCCCGCCATGGCGGGCCTGTTCGCAATCGCTCAACGCGCAACCGTCATTATCGCGCAACCCGCGCAAATCCTGGGCAACACGGCCTATGCCGAACTCGCCAGGATGATAGCGGCTGGCGAAGGCGGCCATTCGCTCCGCAGGACACTCACCCGCGTAATCTTCATCGCTCTCGCGGCAGCGGCCCCGGTCGTGTTCATCGTGGCCCTGTTCCCCACCTCGATCATCACGCTGCTCGCCGGTCCCGCCTTTGCCGCGGCGGGCAGCGTCATGATCGTGCTCGTCGCCGCGCGCGCCATAGCGATCGTCGGCCCGCCATGCAGCTCCGCCCTCTCCGCAATGGGCTATCCCGCGCTCTCCATGAGCGCCAATCTCCTTGCCGGGCTGCTTTTTCTGCCCGTCCTTCCCTGGTTACTCCATCAATGGGGACTGATGGGCGCGGGCATTCAGGCCCTCGGGCAAGCATTGTTGGCCAGCGGCCTTCTCGCTGGCCTGACATGGCGCAGGAGCCTCGCGCATTGAGCGCGATGCGGATCGCCTATGTGATCAACTCGGTCGAGGGCGGCGGCGCCTCTCGGCCGGTTCCGGCCATCACGCGCGTCCTGCGTGATCAGGGAGCCACTGTGCGGGTGTTTGCACTCACGCCCCGCGACCGGCGCGGGGCGCCCGCGATGGTCGAAGCGGGCCTCGACCCGCTCATCCGGGAGGGCGGAACGGGCGACCATCTTGCCGCGGCCTTGTGGTTGAAGCGGCAGTTGCAGGATTGGGGCGCGACCCACATCTGGACCTCCCTTTCTCGCGCCACGATCCTCGGCCTCCTGCTTGGGCCGATGCTCGGCCTGCCCGTGATCAGCTGGCAGCACGCCGCTTTCCTGAAGCCATGGAACAGGCGGCTCATGCGGCGGCTGCAAAGCCGGGCGCTCCTTTGGATCGGAGATTCGCGATCCGTCACCGCCCTGACCGCAGAGCGCCTGAACGTGCCTGAAAATCGCCTTATGTGCTGGCCGATTTTCGCGGCCGATCCCGCCCTGCCCCATGCAACGGCCTGGTCCCCCGGCAAGACGCTCCGCATTGGCTCGCTGGGACGGCTCCATCCCGTAAAGGGCTATGATGTCCTGATTGCCGCCCTGGCCAAGCTGAAGTCCGAAGGTTTTTCAGCGCCCTGCCCCTTCGAAATTTCCATCGTAGGCGATGGCGCGGAGCGGGACAGGCTGGAAAGCCTTGCGCGACAGGCCGGAATATCGAACCTGTCCTTTTCCGGCTACACGGCCAGTCCGCAAACCTTCCTCTCGCACCTTCATCTGTATGTTCAGCCGTCCCGTTCCGAAGGTTTCTGCATCGCCGCGCATGAAGCGATGACCGCCGGGCTGCCCGTGATCGCTTCGGCGGTAGGCGAATTGCCGTGGTCAATCGAACAGGGGCAGACCGGCTTTACCGTGCCGCCAGCAAACCCGGACGCGCTGGCCGCCTCCTTGCGCGACATGCTCGGCGACCCAGCGAAGCTAAGCGCGATGGGCGCGCGGGCGCGCGGCGTCATGCTGGATCGTTATTCCTGGGAGAAGTTCGCGGCCACGGGAGCCCTCATCCTCGACCATATCCGCCAAGCATCCGACGAAGATCAAGGGCAAGGCCGCGCAGCGAAGTATTGACGCGTTTGACGTCGAACAATGTGATGTCACCACAGGCGCTCAGCGTGTGCATGCCATCCTGATACGCGCCCGCTGATCCGGGAAGACCCAGCGCATCGCCTGCCTCCGCCTCAAACTCTTTCTCGTTCAGACGCGTGATCCAAAGGGGCCGGATGCCCCCACCATAGGTTGTGGTGCAATCCTGAACGGGCAGCATGATTCTGGCTCCGATCATCACAGGCGTGCCGCCAGGACGCGCCGACCCGCGATCGATCCGAACCGGATTGCCCGGATGGGGGGTCCAGGGTCCACATAGATTGTCCGCCCAGGCCACATGAAGGTGCGACTGCTTCGTCGCTCGGCTCGTTGCGGGCGAATAGAAAAGCCACCAACGCTGACCGTCGTGGAAAATGCTGGCGTCGACAGCCACGCAGTCGAGTTCGATGTCGCATTCCGCGCGCCAGTCGGCCAGCCCGCCTTTGTCCCGGTACAGGATCAGCCGCCCGGATCGGTGCGCTTCCGGAAGCATCCAGACAGCACCCTCCGCGCTGAATATCTGCGGGTAGGAAAGGTGCCAGGGCTCCTTCAGACACGGATGGCGGGAAACCAGTCGCATCTTGTCGTCGAAGACCCTCGCTTCGATCGTGCCATGTCGCGTTCGATAGTCGTAATGCTCCACAAAGACGTGAAGATGACCTACTTCGTCCCGCCATCCAAAAGGGTCTGCGATAAATTGAAAGTCGGGTTCCTCCGCCAACCAGGTGACAGGACCCTCGATACACCCTTTTGACAGGACAATATCGATTGGCTCCGTCACCAATCCACATCTCCAGATATCCTTGCGGCGGGGCATATCGTCGCTATTCCCCCTTCTCGCCGGAATGCCAAGCATGATCTTGCCGATTGAGGATTTTCGTCCAAACGGCGATGGGCCTCGCACCATCCCCAGTTTGACATCGCCTGACCACCGCCAAAGATCGCGCTTAACCCCGCGTCCCAATTGCACTATCACCGCCGCATGGCCACGCCTTCCCTGCGTCAACTCGACATTTTTGCGCAGATGATGGCGGCGGGCAGCATGTCGCGCTGCGCCCGCGATCTGGGCGTCCCGGTCGAAGACATCGCGCGCGCAATCGCCTCTCTGGAAATGCGTCTTGGCTACCGCCTGTTCGAAGGTCCGCCTGATCATCAACGGCTGACCGCCGCCGGGCGCAAGACCGCCGAGGCGATGACCCTGTTGTCGCAGGATCAGTCCGACAACTGGGCGCCGGATGAAACGCCCCCTCCTTCCCCTTCGTCGGTCGTGGCTGAAGCGGCGCCTGCGGAGCCTTCCCCCGCACCAGCGCGGCAGTCGATCACCCTTGCCGCTCCCGCGCCTGTTTTCGGTCATTTTCAGGAAGCGCTCGCCGCGTTTGAGGCCGCGAATGAGGATATCGCGATCACGCTCGACCTCTCCATCCACCTCGCCGATGAGGCGCGTGCGGCACTGGAGCAGGGCCGCATCGATATCGCCTATTTCTACGCATTGGGGGAACAGCCGGGCTTCGCCTCCCGCTATGGCTGGTCGGAACAGATCAACCTTTACGCCGGGGCGGATCATCCGCTCGCCCGGCGCGACATCGTCACGACCGACGATCTCCGGATCAGTCCCACGCTCGCCATGGAGCCGAATAATGGCCTGCGTCGCATCATCGATGAAGCGCTCGACCGAGAAGGCATCAGCATGGGCGCGCCGGTGCTCGAAACCGACAATATGTTCGATATCATGACCATATTGCGCGAAGGCGCGGGCTGCTTCGCCGCCTTCGGCCCCCTCGCACGTGACCTCGGCCGCATGACCGGCATCCGCCGCCTCCCCCTCGAACGCCCCCTCCCTTCCATCGAGGTCCGACAAGCCCTGCGCACCCGCGCCGACGCAGACTCGCCTGTGAGTGCGCTCGCGGAATTCCTGTTCCTCTGATCTTTGTTTCCGGGTCCACGATCGATCTTGGTAGTTGGTCGCTAGGCCTGTAGTCGATCGTCGATCCCCAGCAGCCGGGTCTGGCTCCTGTCCCTGCCTCCAGTCCCATATCCCCTGATCACTGATCCCTAGAGCCCGATGATGCCACACTAATCGTCACCCCGGACTTGATCCGGGGTCCCGCTTCGTTTCTTACGCTGTCGACGCAGTGAAGCCCCGGCCGAGCCCCGGAGTGACGGAAATTCAGCCTCAATTCCGATGCTTCCGTGTAACACGATTACGCTCCAATCGCCGGTAATTGCCCGCTGATCCAGGCCACTTATCTACGATCTCGCCCGCTTGGCCGCTAACCCTTTCCCCTCCCCCGATAATCCGCCCGACCCCATTGATACGTTATAACATTTAAGATAGAGGCACCCCTCACAAACCGTTTCAATCAAGGGTTTCCTTCATGAATTCCCCCCTGCCGCTCCTCCGCGCCAGCTGCGCCCTCACCGCAATCTGCCTCGCCTCCCCCACCCTCGCCCAATCGCCATCAATCCAGCCCGGCACCTATCATGATGATCAGCCCAACATCGTCGTCACCGCCATCATCCCCCGCCGCCAGGGTGACATATTGTCCGGCACCTCGGTCCTGTCCGGCGCCGAGCTGACACGTGACCTGCGGACCACCATCGGAGAAACCCTCGCCCATCAGCCCGGCGTCTCCGCCACCTCGTTCGGCCCCAACGCCTCTCGCCCGATCCTGCGCGGCCTTCAGGGCGAACGGGTACGCATCCTCACCGATGGCGTCGGCAGTTTCGACGTATCGAACACCTCGGTCGATCACGCCGTCGCGATCAATCCCCTGACCGCCGACCGCATCGAAGTGCTGCGCGGCCCGGCTGCCCTTCTGTACGGCTCCTCGGCGATCGGCGGCGTCGTCAATGTGATCGACAGCCGCATCCCCCGACGCGTCCCCGACGAGCCGATCCACATCGACGGCATCGCCAATTACGGCAGCGCCGCCAACGAACGCAGCGGCTCCGCCGAAATCGAGGCCCCGCTGACCGACAAGATCGTCGTCCACTTCGACGGCAGCTATTCGAAGAGCGATGATCTCGACACCGGCAATTACATCCTCACGCCCGCCCTGCGCGCCCAAGCCGCCGCGAGCGGAGACCCCGCCATCACGCCCCTAGCCGATCTGAGGGGCAAACTGCCCAACAGCGCCGCGCGCACCTGGGAAGTGGCTGGCGGCGCGGCGCTGGTGACCGATGGCGGCAACCTCGGCTTCTCGATCGCCCACACGGACAATCTCTACGGCGTCCCCGTCCGTTATTCGGTCGAACCGGGGTCGGAGGGCGAACAGGTCCACCTACACATGAAGCAGGACCGCGCGGACATGCGCGCCGAGTTGCCGGTCAATGGCGGCATCCTGGATTCCATCCGCCTCCGCGCAGGCTTTGCCGATTACCAGCATCAGGAGATCGAACCGTCCGGGGACGTCGGCACCACATTCTATAATCAGTCGATCGAATCGCGGCTGGAACTGGTACAGGCCAAGCGCGGCGGATGGGATGGCGCCGTCGGCGCCCAATTCTTCGCCCGCAATTTCCATGTCGAGGGTGAAGAGAAGTTCCTGCCCCGCAACCGGACGGAGCAACTCGGCTTCTTCACGCTTCAATCCTTCGACCTGGGCAGCAGCCGGATCGAACTGGGCGGCCGCTATGAACATAATAAGGTAGGGGCGGACGCGGACGCGACCTTGTTCAATCCCGCCTATCAGCGCAGCTTCGACGCGTTTTCCGGGTCGATCGGCGCCAGCCAGGAAATACGTCCCGGCTGGCGCGTCGGCCTGAACCTCGCCCGCACCGAACGCGCACCCTCGGCCGAAGAACTGTTCGCGCGCGGCAATCACGCCGGGACGCAAGCATTCGAGCTTGGCAATCCAAACTTCGACCTGGAAAAAAGCTGGGGCGTTGAAGCCACGCTGCGCGGTGAAGGCCCCGACTACACCATGTCCCTGTCGGCCTATCACAACTGGTTCAACGGCTACATCTATGATGCGCTGGTCGATGACAGCGCCTGCATGGCGGTGAATGGCGAAAAGCCGCTGGATTTCCCCTGCTTCCAATATAATCAGGCGGACGCGCGCTATCTCGGCTTTGAAGCAGAGGCATCGGTCAAGCTGGGGGAAGTCGGCGGATACAAGGTCAATCTGGATGGCCTTGCCGACTATGTCCGCGCAACCATCACCGGCTCAGGCCCTGCGCCACGCATCCCGCCGCTGCGTTTGCTCGGAGGGATCGAACTTCAGGGTGAGCGCCTGAGCTTCCGTGGCGAGGTCGAACATAGTTTTGCGCAGAACAGGATCGCCTCGACCGAAACCCGCACCGACGGCTTCACGCTCGTCAACGCATCCTTGTCCTTCAAGCCGCTGAAAGGGAATGACCGGACCACCATCAGCCTGTCGGCGAACAATATATTCGATGTCGAGGCGCGGCGGCATGCCAGCTTCCTCAAGGATTATGCGCCACTGGCCGGACGGGATATCCGCCTGACGGCCCGACTATCCATCTGACCAACCTAGTTCATTGCGCAATGTGACGGTTTGGTTACAAGGCGCATATGGATAAGGGGCATTTTATGGCTAAGGTTGCGGGGGCGGGCTGGTAATGCGCCAGATCGCCGCCCTTCCCTATGCCGCCGACCCCGATGGCTCGATGCGCATCCTGCTGATCACGTCGCGCGAAACCCGCCGATGGGTCATCCCCAAGGGAAATCGCATCAAGGGGATGGCCGGCCACCGCGCCGCCGAACTCGAAGCCTATGAGGAAGCGGGCATTCATGGCATCGCCTGCCCCGCTCCTTTGGGCCGCTACCGCTATGACAAGCGCCGCCGCAAGGGCGACACGCGCGAAGCCACGGTTGAAGTTTTCCCCCTTGCAGTGACCGGCCAGTTGTCGCAATGGCCCGAACAGGGGCAGAGGGAACTGCGCTGGTTTCCGGTCGCAGAGGCCGCGAAAGCAGTCGAGGAACCCGATCTTCAAACGATCATCGCGGCCTTTCGCGAACCGCCGCGCGATCCGGGCTGGTTCATCCGAATGCTGCTGCGGGTCAAGGAATGGCAAAGCGAAAGGACTGGAATGCTGCGGTGGTTTCACGCGCTGATGCCCAAACAGGGGCGCTTCTTCGAACAGTTTGAGGATCATGCGGTGACGCTCGTCGCCGGGGCAGATGCGCTCGCCAAACTGCTGAAGGGCGGCCCGGACATGGACGCGCATATCGAAGAGATTTCCGCGCGTGAGCATGAAGCCGACGACATCATCCGCGAAGTGCTGCAGGACGTCCGCCGCATTTTCGTGACGCCCTTCGACCGTAGCGCCATCACCGGCCTCATCGGCGTGATGGACGACGCGATCGACCAGATGAACCAGACCGCCAAGGCGATCGCCCTGTTCGAGGTCAAGGAATTCGCGCCTCAGATGCAGGATATGAGCGCCCTTATCGTGGAGTGCGCCCGCATCACGGCCGAAGCGATGCCCCTGCTGCGTTCGCTAAACCTCAATTCGGTGCGGCTGCATGAGCTGACCGAGCGGCTGGTGAAGCTGGAGGGGCATGCCGACATATTGCATGAGGCGGGCCTTAAAGCGCTGTATAATCAGGCCCGGCAAGGCAACCCCATGGACTTCGTCGTGGGGAACGAAATCTACGCCCATCTGGAGAAGGTGACGGACCGGTTCGAGGACGTCGCCAACGAAATCTCCGGGCTGGTCATCGACCACGCCTGATCCTTAGCTCCATTCGAGTCTCAATCTGATGGAAGCCCATCTCGCCTTTCCGCTGCTCGTCGCGCTGGTCGGCATCGCGCTCGCCTTCGACTTCCTGAACGGCCTGCACGATGCCGCCAACTCGATCGCAACGATCGTATCGACGCGCGTGTTGAAGCCGCAATATGCGGTGGCCTGGGCGGCTTTCTTCAACTTCATCGCCTTCCTCTTCTTCGGCCTGCATGTCGCCGAAACGGTAGGCAAAGGCATTGTCGATGCCAGCATCATCGACCCGCAGGTTATCTTCGGCGCGTTGATGGGCGCCATTGCCTGGAACCTGATTACGTGGGGCCTCGGCATCCCCTCGTCCAGCAGCCATGCGCTGATCGGCGGACTGCTGGGCGCGGGCACGGCCAAGGCAGGCCTCGGCGCTGTCGTATGGAGCGGCGTATTCAAGACCAGCGCCGCCATCGTCATGTCCCCTGCGATCGGCCTCATCCTGGCGCTACTGCTCGTCCTGATCATCAGCTGGATATTCCGTCGCTTCACGCCCCAGGGCGCGGATCGCGTGTTCCGCAAGCTTCAGCTCGTATCTGCGTCCCTCTACTCGCTTGGCCATGGCGGCAATGATGCGCAGAAGACGATGGGGATCATCGCGGTTCTGCTCTATTCGCAGGGCATGTTGACGGGCGGCTTCCACGTTCCTTTCTGGGTGGTCATTTCCTGTCAGGCGGCGATGGGCCTCGGCACACTGCTCGGCGGATGGAAGATCGTCCACACGATGGGGTCGAAGATTACGCGGCTTACTCCGGCTCAAGGCTTCTGCGCCGAAACCGGCGGAGCAATGACGCTATTCCTGGCGACGCATCTGGGCGTGCCGGTTTCCACCACGCACACCATCACCGGGGCGATCGTCGGCGTCGGCGCATCCCGCCGCTTGTCGGCCGTCCGGTGGAACGTCGCCTCCAGCATCGTGATCGCCTGGGTGGTGACGCTGCCCGCCGCCGCCCTGATCGGCGCAGGCTTCTATGGCCTGACACGACTGTTCTGAACCGCCGCAGCGATCGGATCACGATCATTATTGGGACAATCCGCCCTTCACAAAGGGTCGCACCGTCTCTATATGGCGTTTTGAAAATCCGGTTCCTGCAAGCCTTCCAGCAAGCATGAACCGTCCCCTGGATCGCCCGGGGACCGGTTTCGAATAGCGCGCGAAACCGGCGGGATTGGGCGACATTTGGTGGGTCACAAGGTGCTGACAGTGCGGATCGGACAGTCCCGGCCCGCACTTTTTTGCGTGGCGGCAGAAGGGCGAATCAGCCCTTTCACCCGTCTCGTCAGGCTGAATTTCGCTGCGATGCGAAAAAATGCGACGAATTACAGGCAGGAAACGCAATGGCGACCAAAGCTCTCCCCACGATCAGCAATACCGGCGCGAAGAAGCGCATCAGAAAGGTATTCGGCGACATCCACGAAGTGGTGCAGATGCCGAACCTGATCGAAGTCCAGCGGGAGAGCTATGAGCAGTTCCTGCGGTCGGACCCGTCGATCGGCTATGTGTCGGGCCTCGAAAAGACCCTGCGCTCGGTATTCCCGATCCGCGATTTCGCCGGCACCGCCGAAATGGACTTCGTCCATTACGAGCTGGAAGAGCCCAAATACGACGTCGAGGAATGCCGTCAGCGCGGCATCACCTACGCGGCGCCGATGCGCGTCACGCTGCGCCTGATCGTGTTCGAGGTCGACCAGGACACCGAAACCCGCTCCGTGCTCGATATCAAGGAGCAGGACGTCTACATGGGCGACATGCCGCTCATGACGGGCAACGGCACCTTCATCGTCAACGGCACCGAGCGCGTTATCGTGTCGCAGATGCACCGTTCGCCGGGCGTTCTGTTCGACCATGACCGTGGCAAGACCCACTCGTCGGGCAAATATCTCTTCGCCGCGCGCGTCATTCCCTATCGTGGTTCGTGGCTCGACTTCGAATTCGACGCCAAGGACATCGTCAACGTCCGCATCGACCGCAAGCGCAAGCTGCCGGTTACCGCGCTGCTCTATGCGCTCGGCCTGACCGCCGAAGACATGCTCGGCTTCTTCTACAACAAGGTCGTGTTCGTCCGTGGCGAAGGCGGCTGGCAGATCCCCTATCTCGCCGAAGCATGGCGTGGCCAGAAGCCCGCTTTCGACATCGTCGATGCCAAGTCGGGCGAAGTCGTGTTCGCCGCTGGCCACAAGATCAGCCCTCGCGCCGCGAACAAGGCCGAGAAAGACGGTCTTGAGACGCTTCTGATCCCGACCGAGGAAGTCTATGGCCGCTACAGCGCCTACGACCTCATCAACGAGAAGACCGGCGAAATCTACATCGAGGCCGGTGACGAAGTCAGCCCTGAAAACCTCGAAAAGCTGGACAAGGCGGGCATCGACCGTCTCGAACTGCTCGACATCGATCATGTCACCACCGGCCCCTGGATTCGCAACACGCTGAAGGCTGACAAGGCCGAAGAGCGCGACCAGGCCCTGTCCGACATCTATCGCGTCATGCGCCCTGGCGAACCGCCGACGAAGGAAACCGCTGAATCCCTGTTCGCCGGTCTCTTCTTCGACCCCGAGCGCTATGACCTCTCGGCCGTCGGCCGCGTGAAGCTAAACATGCGTCTCGACCTCGATGCCGAAGACACGGTCACCACCCTGCGCGTCGAGGACATCCTCGCCGTGGTCAAGGAACTAGTGAACCTGAAGGACGGCAAGGGCGAGATCGACGACATCGACAATCTCGGCAACCGCCGCGTCCGTTCGGTGGGCGAGCTGCTGGAAAACCAGTATCGCGTCGGCCTGCTGCGCATGGAGCGTGCCGTCAAGGAGCGCATGTCGTCGGTCGACGTGTCGACGGTCATGCCCAATGACCTCATCAACGCAAAGCCCGCCGTGGCCGCCGTGCGTGAATTCTTCGGCTCCTCGCAGCTGTCGCAGTTCATGGACCAGACCAACCCGCTGTCGGAAGTCACCCACAAGCGCCGCGTGTCGGCGCTTGGGCCGGGCGGTCTGACCCGCGAGCGCGCAGGCTTTGAAGTCCGCGACGTTCACCCAACCCATTATGGCCGTATCTGCCCGATCGAAACGCCGGAAGGCCCGAACATCGGTCTGATCAACTCGCTCGCCACGTTTAGCCGCGTGAACAAATATGGCTTCATTGAGACGCCGTATCGCAAGGTGATCGACACCAAGGTGACCAATGAGGTCGTCTATCTGTCGGCGATGGAAGAAGCCAAGCACACGATCGCGCAGGCGAACGCTGAGCTGAACGCCGACGGCACGCTGGCCGAAGACTTGATCTCGGCGCGTGAAGCGGGCGAATTCCTGATGGCGCCCAAGGACCACATCACCCTGATGGACGTCAGCCCCAAGCAGCTGGTGTCGGTCGCGGCCTCGCTCATTCCGTTCCTGGAAAACGATGACGCCAACCGCGCGCTCATGGGATCGAACATGCAGCGTCAGGCCGTGCCGCTCGTCAACGCCGAGGCGCCGTTCGTCGGCACCGGCATGGAAGGCACGGTTGCGCGCGATTCCGGCGCGGCCATCGCCGCCAAGCGTCCGGGCATCGTCGATCAGGTCGACGCGACCCGTATCGTCATCCGTGCGACAGGCGATATCGAGCCGGGTCAGTCGGGCGTCGACATCTACACGCTCCAGAAGTTCCAGCGTTCGAACCAGGACACCTGCATCAACCAGCGTCCGCTGGTGAAGGTGGGCGACCTGATCGAAGGCGGCGACGTGATCGCCGACGGCCCGTCGACCGAGTTCGGCGAGCTGGCGCTGGGCCGCAACACGCTCGTCGCGTTCATGCCCTGGAACGGCTACAACTACGAAGACTCCATCCTGATCTCCGAACGGATCGTGAAGGATGACGTCTTCACCTCGATTCATATCGAGGAGTTCGAGGTCATGGCCCGCGACACTAAGCTGGGGCCGGAAGACATCACCCGCGACATCCCGAACGTCGGCGAGGAAGCGCTGCGCAACCTCGACGAAGCGGGCATCGTGTACATCGGCGCCGAAGTGGAGCCGGGCGATATCCTGGTCGGCAAGATCACCCCCAAGGGTGAATCGCCGATGACCCCGGAAGAAAAGCTGCTCCGCGCGATCTTCGGTGAAAAGGCGAGCGACGTGCGCGACACCTCGCTGCGTCTGCCGCCGGGCGTTGCCGGTACGGTCGTGGAAGTCCGTGTCTTCAACCGTCATGGCATCGACAAGGACGAGCGCGCCATGGCGATCGAGCGGGAGGAAATCGACCGTCTCGCCAAGGACCGCGAAGACGAACGCGCCATCCTCAACCGCGCGACCTTCAACCGCCTCCAGGAAATGCTGCTCGGCCAGACATCGGCCGCTGCTCCGAAGGGCATCAAGAAGGGCGTCGAGATCGACGAGGCCCTGCTGGCCGAAGTCGAGCGTCATGAATGGTGGAAGTTCGCCGTCGCGGACGACACCCGTCAGGCTGGCATCGAAGCCGTCAAGGCGCAGTATGACGAAGCGGTGAAGCTGATCGTCGAGAAGTTCGAGGATCGCGTTGACAAGCTGCAACGCGGCGACGAGCTGCCCCCGGGCGTGCTGAAGATGGTCAAGGTCTTCGTCGCGGTGAAGCGCAAGCTGCAGCCGGGCGACAAGATGGCCGGCCGTCACGGTAACAAGGGTGTCATCTCGCGCATCCTGCCGATCGAGGACATGCCGTTCCTTGAGGACGGCACCCATGTCGACATCGTGCTGAACCCGCTGGGCGTGCCATCGCGTATGAACGTCGGGCAGATCTTCGAAACGCATCTGGGCTGGGCTGCCCGTGGCCTCGGCCAGCAGCTCAAGCATGCGCTGGAAGACTGGCGTGAGGCCAATCCGAACCCGCAGCCGGGCACAATGCCCGACGCGGTCAAGGAACGGCTGCTTGCATCCTACGGCCCGCAATATGCCGATCAGATCGAAGGCCGCACGGCGGAGCAGATCATCGATCTAGCCGAGCATCTGCAGCGCGGCATTCCGATGGCAACCCCGGTGTTCGACGGCGCCCGTGAAGCCGACGTGTCGGCGATGCTGGAGCTGGCGGGGCTGCACACCTCGGGGCAGTCGGACCTGTTCGACGGCCGCACGGGTGACCGCTTCGACCGTAAGGTGACTGTCGGCATCATCTACATGCTGAAGCTGCACCACTTGGTCGATGACAAGATCCACGCCCGTTCCATCGGCCCCTACAGCCTCGTTACCCAGCAGCCGCTGGGCGGTAAGGCGCAGTTCGGTGGTCAGCGCTTCGGTGAAATGGAGGTGTGGGCGCTCCAAGCCTATGGCGCCGCCTACACCTTGCAGGAAATGCTGACGGTGAAGTCGGACGACGTGGTCGGCCGTACCAAGGTCTACGAAGCAATCGTCAAGGGCGACGATACGTTCGAGGCTGGTATCCCCGAAAGCTTCAACGTGCTGGTCAAGGAAATGCGCTCGCTGGGCCTCAACGTCGAACTCGCCGCGATGGATGAGGTCGAGGACGACGACGGCTTCGCGCAGGCAGCGGAATAAAGGGTTTGCGGGGCGCGGCCTGACGGCAGCGCCCTCCCCTTCGCTCCAAAGATTTGCCCTCATGAGGGAATGAAAAAGATGAACGAACTGACCAATTTCGCCAACCCGGTCCAGAAGGCCGAAACCTTCGACCAGATCCAGATCGGCCTCGCCTCGCCTGAGCGTATCCGGTCGTGGTCCTTCGGCGAGATCAAGAAGCCGGAAACCATCAACTATCGCACGTTCAAGCCCGAGCGTGATGGCCTGTTCTGCGCCCGCATCTTCGGTCCGATCAAGGATTACGAATGCCTGTGCGGCAAGTATAAGCGCATGAAGTATAAGGGCATCGTCTGCGAAAAGTGCGGTGTCGAAGTCACGGTATCGAAGGTCCGCCGCGAGCGCATGGGCCATATCGAACTGGCCGCGCCGGTCGCGCACATCTGGTTCCTGAAGTCGCTGCCTTCGCGCATCGGCCTGCTGCTCGACATGCAGCTCAAGCAGCTTGAGCGCGTCCTTTACTTCGAATCCTACATCGTCACCGAGCCGGGCCTGACCCCGCTTGAGAAGTTCCAGCTTCTGAACGAAGACGAACTGCTCGACGCCCAGGACGAATATGGCGAGGACGCCTTCTCCGCCGGGATCGGCGCGGAAGCGGTCAAGCAGATGCTGATGGACCTCGACCTTGAGGGCGAGAAGCAGGCCCTGCTGGACGAGCTGGCCGTCACCAAGTCGGAACTGAAGCCCAAGAAGATCATCAAGCGTCTGAAGGTCGTCGAGAGCTTCCTGGAATCGGGCAACCGTCCGGAATGGATGATCCTGGACGTCGTCCCGGTCATTCCGCCAGAACTGCGCCCGCTGGTGCCGCTGGACGGCGGCCGCTTCGCGACTTCGGACTTGAACGACCTCTATCGTCGCGTCATCAACCGTAACAACCGCCTGAAGCGGCTCATGGAACTGCGCGCGCCGGACATCATCGTCCGCAACGAAAAGCGCATGTTGCAGGAAGCCGTCGACGCCCTGTTCGACAATGGCCGCCGTGGCCGCGTCATCACCGGCGCGAACAAGCGTCCGCTCAAGTCGCTGTCCGACATGCTCAAGGGCAAGCAGGGCCGCTTCCGTCAGAACCTGCTCGGCAAGCGCGTCGACTATTCGGGCCGTTCGGTCATCGTGACCGGCCCGGAACTCAAGCTGCATCAGTGCGGCCTGCCCAAGAAGATGGCGCTCGAACTGTTCAAGCCCTTCATCTACGCCCGCCTCGACGCCAAGGGTCTGTCCATGACCCTGAAGCAGGCGAAGAAGTGGGTCGAGAAGGAGCGCAAGGAAGTCTGGGACATCCTGGACGAAGTGATCCGCGAGCATCCGGTGATGCTGAACCGCGCGCCGACCCTCCACCGTCTCGGCATTCAGGCGTTCGAACCCGTGCTGATCGAAGGCAAGGCGATCCAGTTGCACCCGCTCGTCTGCTCGGCCTTCAACGCCGACTTCGACGGTGACCAGATGGCCGTCCACGTGCCGCTGAGCCTTGAGGCCCAGCTGGAAGCCCGCGTGCTGATGATGTCGACCAACAACATCCTCTCGCCCGCGAACGGCAAGCCGATCATCGTTCCGTCGCAGGACATGGTGCTGGGCATCTATTACCTGTCCATGGAACGCGAAGGCGAGCCGGGCGAAGGCATGCTGCTGGCCGACATGCAGGAGGTCCATCAGGCTCTCTTCGCAAAGGCCGTGACGCTGCACTCGAAGATCACCAGCCGCGTGCCGCAGACCGACGAAGCCGGCAATCAGTATATGAAGCGCTTCGAAACGACGCCGGGCCGCATGCTGCTGGGCGAATGTCTGCCCAAGTCGCACAAGGTGCCCTTCGACGTCGTCAACCGCCTTCTCACCAAGAAGGAAATCGGGGACGTCATCGATCAGGTCTATCGCCACACTGGCCAGAAGGACACGGTGCTGTTCGCCGACGCCATCATGGCGCTGGGCTTCCGCCACGCGTTCCAGGCCGGCATCTCGTTCGGCAAGGACGACATGGTGATCCCGGACTCGAAGGAAGGCACCGTTGCCGAAACCAAGGCGCTGGTGGCTGACTATGAGCAGCAATATCAGGACGGCCTGATCACGCAGCAGGAAAAGTACAACAAGGTTATCGACGCCTGGAGCCGTTGCGGCGACGTGGTAGCGAACGCCATGATGGACGAAATCCGCGCCCAGCCCAAGGACCCGCAGACCGGCCGCATGGCCCAGATCAACTCGATCTACATGATGGCGCACTCCGGTGCCCGTGGTTCGCAGGCCCAGATGAAGCAGCTGGCCGGTATGCGCGGCCTGATGGCCAAGCCTTCGGGCGAGATCATCGAAACGCCGATCATCTCGAACTTCAAGGAAGGTCTGACCGTCCTTGAATACTTCAACTCGACCCACGGCGCCCGTAAGGGTCTGGCCGACACCGCGCTCAAGACGGCGAACTCGGGTTACCTGACCCGCCGTCTGGTCGACGTGTCGCAGGATTGCACCATCGTCGAGGAAGATTGCGGCACCGAAAAGGCGCTGGAGATGAAGGCCATCGTCCAGGGCGGTTCCGTCATCGCTTCGCTCGGCGAGCGCATTCTGGGCCGCACCACGGCGCAGGACATCGTCGACAGCAAGGATGGCAGCATCGTCATTCCGATCGGCACCCTGCTCGATGAGCCCATGATCGCGCAGATCGAGGCTATCGGTACCCAGGCGGTGAAGATCCGCAGCCCGCTGATCTGCGAAAGCCGGATGGGCGTGTGCGGCAAATGCTACGGCCGTGACCTCGCCCGTGGTACGCCGGTCAATATCGGTGAAGCGGTCGGCGTCATCGCGGCGCAGTCCATCGGTGAGCCGGGTACGCAGCTTACCATGCGTACCTTCCACATCGGCGGCGCTGCGAACTTCAACGAAACGTCGAACCTGGAAGCCCTGTCGGACGGCACGATCGAGCTGCGCGACATGCCGACCATCACTGACAAGAATGGCCGTCGCCTGTCGCTCGCCCGCAATGGCGAGATCGCGATCATCGACTCCGAAGGCCGCGAACGCGAAACGCACCGCCTGCCCTACGGCGCCACCATCCTGTTCGCAGATGGCGACACCGTGAAGAAGGGTGAGCGCTTTGCCGAGTGGGATCCGTTCACCATGCCGGTGATCACGGAAAAGCCGGGCATCGTGAAATATGTCGATCTGATCGACAACAAGACGCTGACCGAGCAGACCGACGAAGCGACCGGCATCGCCCAGCGCGTGGTCATCGAACATCGCGGGTCCGCCCGTACCAAGGAAGATCTGCGTCCCCGCCTCACCCTGCTCGACGATCAGTCGGGCGAAGCTGCTCGCTACATGCTGGCGGTGGGTGCGACCCTGTCGGTCGATGACGGCGCGCAGGTGCAGGCCGGTGACGTGCTGGCGCGTGTCTCTCGCGAAGCCGCGAAGACCCGCGACATCACCGGTGGTCTGCCGCGCGTCGCCGAACTGTTCGAAGCCCGCAAGCCCAAGGACAATGCGATCATTGCCAAGGTCTCGGGCCGCGTTCAGTTCCTCAAGGATTACAAGGCGAAGCGCAAGATCGCCATCAATCCGGAGGATGGCGGCGAGCCGGTCGAATATCTGATCCCCAAGAGCAAGGTGATCGACGTTCAGGAAGGCGACTTCGTGAAGCGCGGCGATAACCTGATCGGCGGTTCGCCCGATCCGCACGACATTCTGGAAGTTCTCGGCATCGAGCCGCTGGCCGAATATCTGGTCGCGGAAATCCAGGAAGTCTATCGCTTGCAGGGCGTGAAGATCAACGACAAGCACATCGAAACGATCGTTCGTCAGATGCTGCAAAAGGTCGAGATCATCGAGTCCGGCGACACCACGCTGCTGGTCGGCGAGCAGATCGACCGCGAGGAAATGGACGAGATCAACGCCAAGCTCCAGCCGGGCTTCGCGCCTGCCGCTGGCAAGCCGGTGCTGCTCGGGATCACCAAGGCCTCGCTCCAGACGCGTTCGTTCATCTCGGCGGCCTCCTTCCAGGAAACCACCCGCGTCCTCACGGAAGCGGCGGTTCAGGGCAAGAAGGACACGCTGGTTGGTCTGAAGGAAAACGTCATCGTCGGCCGCCTCATCCCGGCGGGCACTGGCGCGGGCATGAACCGCATGCGCGTTGCCGCCTCGTCGCGTGATGCGGCGATGCGGGCCGCCCTGCGGGCATCGAGCCAAGTAGACCTGATCGCGCCCAAGACGGCTGCTGAAGAACATGCTGCCGAACTCGCACAGGGTCCGGAAGCGGCCATCGGCGACGATCCGCTCGGTGCGGTCCAGGGTGAGGATTTCACCACCCAGGATCTCGACTGAAGCTTTGAAATCATGGGAGCCGCTTCCTATCTTGGATAGCGGCTCCCAAGCCTGTCTACCCCGCAAGGGATGATGAATGAGCCCGCCGGACGAATATGCGACCGGCGGGCTTTTTCCTAACCGAAGTATGCGGCATTTTCCGGCGCAAGCCCCTTGACCAGCCGATCCAACCAGCTTATTTGCGCGCTTCCGATGCGGGCTACACCCGCCTTGGTGCCCGATCCTCTAATGGTAAGAGAGCGGACTCTGACTCCGTCAATCAAGGTTCGAATCCTTGTCGGGCATCCAAACATTCGGCAATCTAGAAAATTTAAGCCATGTATGAACTTGGCCATCGCCTTCTCTGGCCGGTCGCTGGTGCTTGGCGGAGGCATTGGGCTTGATGACTGATCGTGGCCGAAGCAAGGGGTCGAGGGGCGCCTAACGCGATCCTTCCATCTAGCGTAAAGGGTGCATCCTCAGTGGCATCACAATCAAGCGAGCAAAGCCGCTCTTCCTGCCCATGAAATATCAGAAGCTGACTTCTACGCGGACCTGAGACATTGGCGCACCAACATCCGGCCACGTCACTGGCCGGAAAACCTCCGCGTCATCTCACTGGATGGCCTGGCACTCATCGGACTCGATGATCAAGGCAATGCCTATCTGAATGGGCAACGCCTATATACAGCACGCCGCTTCGCTTGGCAGGAACGGTTGATCGCCGGATTGCTCGCGCTGTCGGCTATCGTCGGCGCTGTCGCCGCTTCCTGCTCAGCGTGGGCAGACTTACATCCGCTTTAATCGCCTGATTTGTGTGGGAGCGGCGGCGAGTATCTTGCTCCCGACCCCAATTACCGTCACGCAGCCGGGCGAAGCCCTCTCACCTCCTCGGGAGTGATGGTCTTAGCAAGATTGATCAGAGATTTGACAGCAAAAGCCTTGAGCTGCGGCATCTTGGCCTCCCACGGTTTGCCATATCCCGCCAATATCGTTGACCCTTCGATGGACGTGTTGATGAACAGGGTCACGATGTCGACTTCCTCCGTGGAAAGCGCCGGGTTGAGTTCGGCGACATAGGAAGCCATCAGATTGTGCATATACTGATTGACCATCTCGACCCGTTCCGCGACGAACTGATTGTGGTTCGCCATCGCCCACAATTCGGTAAACAGATGGGTCATCTTCTTCGTCTTCGTCTCGTCGAAGGTGCCCCCGATGACCAGCGCGAGCGCTTCTTCGGCAGGTAAGCCCTTGTTGGTGAGGCTGACTCTCGCTTCGCCCACGGTGGGGCTCAGCAGTTCGTCCAGCAGCACCTGAACCAGCATTTCCTTACGCGGGAAATGACGGCTCACATTTCCGACCTTCATCCCACATTCAGCAGCAATCCGGCGAAGGGTGAAGGCCGATGCGCCCTCATCGACGAGAACGTGCAACGCGGCCTTGAGGATTGCATCGACCGTGTCGGAACCCCGGGAATATACTCCCGGGCGAGGAGGAGCGACAAGCTTGGCCTTTTTCACCTTAAGATCAGTCATACTCCCCCGTAGCGCTGATTTGAATTGATGAAAAGTTCTGCTCGTATGTCATCTGACCATTTAGCTTACGAAAAGTCGATAGCGTTATTCACCGTTCGCAACATGGTTATCAAAGGGCTCCCCGCTCCAACTTTTCGCCGTCCTGCAACAAAGGTTGCAAGCGCGGAAGGCCCTTAAGCAACCATGATCAATAGTCACCGCAGAACGTAATGGTCCGAAGCGCGACCCTGCGATCACCGCCGCCATCAAGACGTTGACATACGACAACTTTTAGTCAAGCATTTCCGGTGATCTGCAGCGATAAGCCTGTGTAAAATCCATCTTGTTTGCAAAGGACCCTTAAAGACATGACGCTCAACCGGGTAACCGACACGGCACTCGACCCTTTGTTTCTAAATCGCTGGTCGCCACGCGCCTTTGATGGCTCCGTTATGCCCGCTGACGATCTGCGCACCATATTGGATGCCGGACGCTGGGCGCCCTCTTCCTTCAATTATCAGCCCTGGCGCTTTCTCTATGCGACGCGTGACGATGCCGCCAATTGGGGGCGCTTCCTCGATCTGCTGATTCCGTTCAACGCGATCTGGGCCAAGGAAGCCTCGGTGCTTTTGTTCATCCTGAGCGAAACGACGATGGGATCGCCGGAAAAGCCCAGCCATTCGCACAGCTTTGACGCTGGCGCCGCCTGGTCGGGCATAGCGCTGCAATCGACCCTGATTGGCTATCACGCCCATGGCATGGTCGGGATCGATATGGACAAAACCAGGGCGGAACTGGGCGTTCCGGACGGATTCCGGATAGAGGCCGCCGTAGCGATTGGCCGGATGGGCGACCCCGCGTCCCTTCCGGAAAAGCTGCAGGCGCGCGAAGAGCCCAGCAACCGCAAGCCTCTTGAAGAGATTGCCTATTCCGGCAACTTCCGCAGCTGACTTGAAACTGCGGCGCCGGTCATTGATCGACAAGCGCGTTATGAAAGTTGGGGGAGGCACCATGTACCTCCCCCTTCCACCTGATCCAGAAGCCTTCAGGCACTGGATGTCACGAGATGATCGCTCACATTTGCACGCGTGATGACCACGCGCCTCACATGAGTTGGACCACCTCGATCAAATTGCCTTCGACGTCTTTGACGAAGGCCACATGTACGCCATGTTCGGGCTCCGGATGAGCAGCCACGACCACAACACCACCTGCGGCGGCGGCACTTTCCACGAACCGGTGGATATCATCCGCGATGAACCCCAGGATAACCGACTCCGTGGCCGATTTTTCCACGTCGAGGAATTTCGTCAGCGTGAAGTTCCCCGTGCCCGGCGGATTTGACTTGAAGTACAGTTCCCGAATGGGACGCCCTGCGATCTCCGCATCGGCCTGCGCTTCCTCGACCAGGCCGCATACGGCGCCATAGAAGGCCGCAACCTTGTCAAGATCCTGCACGATCAGCTTGGTGAAGCCTAAAGGAACCACTTTATTCACATCTGACATATTCATCGCTCTTCATTTTTAAGCATATTCAACCCTTCGGAACTTCAAGTCATTTTCCGAATGAGTAGCGCAGACGGACCCCGTACATTCTGGGTTCGCCGTATAACGTCGCAGTAAAGAACTGACTGTTATAGGTGTTGCTGTTGCTGACACGATACAGCTTGTTCGTGAGGTTGGTCGCGTAAAAGCCTACGTCCACGCGGCTACCTGCAACATTCCGCCAGTCGAGCGACAGGTTCAGCGTCCCGAATGGTTCAAGCCGCTCGCCCGGCTGATCCCCAGGAAGGCTGGTCCCCGCCGTATGCTGCGCCGACGTGTGTGAATAGTTGACGAACATCGCAAGTGTGCCGAGATCCCCGCCAAGCGGCCGCTCTGCGGACACGTGGAAGCTGTAGATGTACGGCGACACATATTGGAACGGGATGCAGGTCAGATCTACAGTCGCCGGAGCACTTATGACATTGCCGGTACAGTCCTGAGTGGGGCTGCTCGGCGCGAACTCATATTTCTTATATTTGGCATCTGTATAGCTGAACGTACCACCGATCTCGACACCCGGAATCGGCCGCAGCGACGCTTCCGCCTCTATGCCCTGGATGCGCGCATCCGCCGACAGAACGCGTGCGCCAGCGGCCCCAGTGTCGGGATTGAAGTCACCAGTCGCGCGCTGAATACCCTTATAGGTCAGATAATAATAGGCGGCGTTGAGCCGAAGCGGCATGCCCCCCAGTCGCACATCCGACTTGAAGCCCGCTTCATAGGATGTGACGAACTCCGGCGGGAAAGTGCGGGTGGTGGTAAACACCGCATTGGCGTTTATGCCACCGGCCTTATAGCCACGGCTAATCTTGCCGTAGACAAGAAGCTCGGGCGAAAATCTGTAATCTACACCAATGTTCCAGGTCGGCTCATTGGTCTTCAGATTGGCCTCAAATGAGCAGCCGGCCGCGTCTGGTGCAATCCTATTGTCGGCGAAGCAGAAGAATGCTCCTGGCGCGAGCACCTGATACAGACCCGCCGAGCCGCTGACCCTATCCCAAGTGTACCGAATACCGCCAGTAACCTTGAGGTTCTGCAACGCAGGCGAAACCAGTCCCAAATCCAGCGCCGACTGCGCGTATAGCGCTTTCGACGTATTGGTGATCGCATATCTTATGTCATACACCCCGCAAACCAATGGGTTGCCGGTGAACAAAGCTGGGCAGAAACCAGTAGCACCCGCCCCCTGGGTCCCGGCCGGACGCTGATCATAGTAGAATGCGCCTGCGGTAAAGGTGAGCAGTTTGTCAAACAAATCGCCCTGA
This sequence comes from Sphingobium sp. TomTYG75, assembly GCF_054771635.1. Classification (NCBI taxonomy): domain Bacteria; kingdom Pseudomonadati; phylum Pseudomonadota; class Alphaproteobacteria; order Sphingomonadales; family Sphingobiaceae; genus Sphingobium; species Sphingobium sp. TomTYG75. The sequence goes on from NZ_BSRE01000001.1 coordinate 878,030, forward strand.
AGCTGCAATTCCTCGGTGAAAACCTTGATATCATCTCGCGGCAGACGCGTTGGTGAAGCATTATCGTAGATGACCGGAGTACCGTCACCGGGCAAAGTAACTACGCCGGGAGCCGGATAGCTTCTTGGATCGCCATCATCGAACTGGAAGATGGTGCCATCACTGTCGACGCTATATGTCGTCTTGAAGCGTTGATAGCTGACGATGTTACGCAGCGTCAGTTCTTCGTTCAGATTAAGCGTCGAAGTATTGGTGACGCCCCAGGTCTTCGTCCTTTGAAACGAATTGGTGCCATGCGCTGTTTGTCTGGGTCCACGAGCATCTGCTTCCGCGCTAGCCGCCCTGTAGACGTCGCACGATGCGCTAAAGCCAGGGATTGTCGGTCCTTCAACGCAGAAAGGAAGGCCGACAAAACTCGTGGCCGCCAGTCCCGCAACGTTAAGCTGCGTGTTGACCGTACCGGTCCCATGGGTCCGGGAATTCGCCCCATAGGCCATGGTATAATTTTCGAAAGTCTCGGTCGGCCGCAGCGTCAGTCCAACGCGCCCGGAATACCAGTGCAAATTATCGCGATCGGTGTTCCAGACGACATCCCGCGTGTAGCCATCACGATCCTGATAGGCTCCGGCCACCCGCAGCAGGACCTTGTCATCGACGATCGGGACGTTGATCGCGCCTTCAAGTTCCTTGTTGTCGTAATTACCGAACTTGCCCTGAACATAGCCTTCAAAGTCGTTCGTCGGCTTTTTGGGAACGAGCAGCACCGCGCCACCAGTCGTGTTACGTCCGAACAAGGTTCCTTGCGGGCCGTTCAGGACCTGGACATTCTCCAGATCTACGAAATTACCGGCACCACCTTGTTGAGGAATTGAGATCGGCGCGGGCAGCGGCACTTCGTTCAGATAAACGACCACGCCAGGCGACGCTTGAAAGGTCGCACCCTGCCCTCGGATCGTAAAGCTTTGCGCTTCACGTGACGGATTGCCATTGTTGCCGACCACCAGAGACGGAACCGTCGCCTGCAAATTTTGCGGCTGCGTAATCCCTTGCTGCTGTAGACGTTCTGGCGAAAATGCCGTGATCGCGATGGGAACATCCTGCGCGCGCTCGTCACGGCGCTGCGCGGTAACGACAATTTCATCCGGAGCCGAGTTCACGCTCGAACCAGCACCCGGTTGAGCCTGGGCTTGCGCGGCTCCCGCAATGCACAATGCCGTCATCCCGGCTCCGCATAGCAGCTTCAAGCTATTTTCTACTGATCGCATCATTGCTACTCCCCATATGTAGCAATGCCCCTCCACATGGGACATCGCGGCCCCCGGCAAAAGTTACCGGTTCCGATCGGCGATTGGGTTTTGATATTCGTTCCGTCAGCAACTTCGCTGACTGTGCCCCTCATACGTTCGCCATCTATGATAGTTGACGTATTTCAACCATTGTCAAGATGAATTTATTTGCACATGCCGTTGTTCTATAAGTTACCGCCTATTCGGAAAAACGGCGATATTATAATCTGCGCCTAGTCCTCTTTCGCATTCCCTAAAACGCAAAAGGCGGGCCGCAGAGGCCCGCCATTCACTTCATCTTACATTGTACCGAATTCAGCTATCAGGCGGCGAGCGGCGCCTCGTCCATGTCAGCCGGAATGTTCGCCGGGCCGTTCACGGCGAACACCTGGCTGAGCATGCCGATGAACGCGCGATCGGTCAGCGGATCAGTGGGCGTTTCGAACTGAGCGCCACGGTTGCGGGCTTCGTCCATCAGCATGTTCAAAGCCTGGTCGTGCGTGATGTCATCCGTGTGGTCAAACGTCCGCTTCAGGTCGGCCATATCCATGAACACTCGTGCGCCCCAGTGAACCAGCAGGCGCACTTCATCTGCCGGCAACTGCTGATTAACCACTCCATTGGTCTCAATCCGCCAACCGCCTTCGACCGTCGGATCGGGCGCCATCACGCTGCTGATATCCAGACCTTCAGAACGACGCATCGCAAGCGGACCGGTCGCCTGAGCGTGGTGGAACATCATCTCGTTCTCGGCAACGACCGCGCGACCCCACATAGGCGCAGTGATCTGCTTGGGTTCGCCACGCGGACCGTCCGGCCAATAGTTGAATCCTCCGCCGATATTGCCCTTATAATACCAGCCGGTGACCTGCATCTTCTTGCTGCGCCACTGTTCGAACATGCGAGACTTGGCCATCGTCAACAGAAGCCAGAGCGGCGCGTTTTCCATGGTCATTCCGCGGAAGACCGTACCATCAAGATGCGGCGGCCCACCGATGAGGGTCGGCCCCTGAATGTTGATCAGAAACGTCTCTGGCTCGGCATATTTGGCGCCCCAATAGTTGCGCGACATTTCAAGGAACTTGGAGTTATAATAGCAGTCGTTCAGTTCAGGATAGAAGCAGACACCCTGACGAGCGATATACCCCCGGAACGTCCCGCTGCCTTGCAGGATCATGTCCCAGGTCAGCGTGAACCCTTCAGGAATGGTGCCGCCGGTCGTGGCTATGACTTCTTCAGGAGACTTGAAGTTTTCGGCGAGAATGAGCGGCCACGGCCCGTTCTCCCGCACAACCTTGAATATCCGCTGACGCTGATCTTCCGTATAGGCGTTTTCGATCACGTAAGGCGGCGCTACCGGACGGAACTGGTCGGCAAAATCGGTAGTCATCAGGCACTCCATTGATAAACTGGACGTCGTCTCACTCCAATCGCCCGGAAATGCCGTTGGCCCGCCGCGATTCGAGGGGATGCGCTAACCGGATGTTGGACCATAAGTTGACGATCGTCAACTGTGTCAAAAATTAGAAACATGTAATGATCGCGCCATTGTTCCGCCTGAGCGGAAATTGGCCGATTCCCCGTCGAAATCCCCTGGATGGTACAAACGGACGCCGTCGCGGAGCCAGGCTGACCGATTGGCACCCGGGGAACGCCCTGCCCTAACGGCCCCTAGGCCCTGTTGATCGCGGGCTCAGCGCATCGCGCATCGCGACGCTTGAGTTGATGCGCGCTACGCCGGGCATCCGGGACAGGATTTCGCTATGGATGATCTCATAGGCGGCAACGCTTTCCGTTTCGACGCGCAGCCAATAGTCGGTCCCGCCCGTCATCAGGAAACATTCGCGGATCTCCGGACATTGTCTGACGGCATGTTCAAAACGCGCCAGATAATCTTCGGTCTGCCTGTCGAGCGTCACCTGCACCAATATGTTCACGCTATTCTCACCGACCCGCAGAGGGCTGGTCAGCACCGTATAGCCGCGAATGACCCCCGCATCTTCCAGCAGCTTGATCCGTCGGTGACAGCTTGACGGCGACAGCCCGACTTCCTCGGCAATCTCGGAATTGGGACGTCTCGCATTGAGCCTTAGCAAGCGCAGGATCGCGCGATCCGTCTGATCCAGTCCTACGGCCATTTCGCCCAATTCCTTCGCACATTCTCTCAATAATATCGACATTATAGAACATACTGCGTCACTTTGGGAGAAAAATGCACAATCCCCCCTCTACAAAATGCATGAGGGGGATCGCTAAATGGGATCGCTGGATTGCGCGGGCGCGGTGTTACGCATCGACTTGGACGCCCTTGTGGAAAACTACCGCATCATCGCGCGCCGCGTGGCACCTGCGGAGGTGGCTGGCGTGGTGAAGGCTGATGCCTATGGCACTGGCGCTTCGGCGGTAGCGTCCGCCTTGCTGGAAGCGGGTTGCCGCCATTTCTTCGTGGCGCAACTGAACGAGGCGCTGGCGCTCAAACCTGACCTCCCCGACCACGTTCAGCTGTTCGTCCTAAACGGCCTCCAGCCCGGAGCCGAACGGCAGTGCCTGGACGCGGGCGCGATGCCCGTCCTCAATTCCCTCGATCAGATCAGGCGCTGGTCCGGCCTAGCGCAGGCAACGGGCCGCCCCCTTCCCGCAGCGCTTCAGATCGACAGTGGCATGTCACGGCTCGGCCTTTCTTCGGACGAAGCGAAGGCGATCCTTGCCGACCGATCGCTCCTGAACGGCATCGACCTCGTGCTCGTCATGAGCCACCTTGCCTGCGCCGACGATCCCTCTTCCGCCTTCAATGACAAGCAGGTCGTGGCCTTCAACGATTTTGCCCGCCACTTCCCCGACGTGCCGCGTTCGCTCGACAATAGCGGCGGCAGCTTTCTCGATCACCCTCATTATGAGGTCGTGCGCGCCGGGATCGCGCTTTACGGCGGGGCGCCGCAGGACGGGTTCAATCCCATGCGCCCGGTCGTTTCGCTGGAGGCGCGGATCGCGCAGCTACGCACTGTCACTCCCGGAACAGGTGTTGGATATGGCCTCTCCCACAGGGCAGAGCGCGTATCGCACATCGCAACCATTCCTGTCGGCTACGCGGACGGATGGCCACGCCATCTCAGCAACCGTGGCGCGGCCTTCATCGGCAATATCAGGGTGCCGATCGTCGGCAGGGTGTCGATGGACAGCATCACGCTCGACGTGACGGGCGTTCCCGACATGCTGCTCTATCCCGGCGCGCCAGTCGAACTGCTCGGCCCCCATCAGTCGATCGACGATGTCGCGGCCGACGCGGGCACCATTTCGTACGAAATCCTCACCCAACTCGGCCACCGATACGCCCGTGAATATCACGCCGCGCAGGCCATCGAGCAAAAGCGGAGTATGACAGCATGAAGGTCGCCATTCTGGGAAGCGGGGTCATCGGCGTGACTTCGGCCTGGTATCTCGCCAAAGCGGGCCATGAAGTCGTCGTGATCGATCGGCAGTCCGGCCCGGCGCTGGAAACCAGCTTCGGCAACGCCGGAGAGATTTCGCCGGGCTATGCGTCACCCTGGGCTGCGCCGGGCATACCGATGAAGGCGCTGCGCTGGCTGTTCATGCAGCACGCGCCGCTCATCCTTCGCCCGACCTTCGATGCCGCCATGTGGCGCTGGATGGTGGCCATGCTCGGCAACTGCACGGAAAAGGCCTACGCGGTGAACAAGAGCCGCATGGTGCGCCTGGCCGAGTTCAGCCGCGACCAACTCATCGCGCTACGCCACGAAACCGGCATAGCCTATGATGAGCGGACCCAGGGCACGCTCCAGCTGTTTCGCGAACAGAAGCAAATGGACGGTATCGGCAAGGACGTAGCCGTGCTGAAGGCCGACGGCGTTCCCTTCGAAGTGCTCGACCGGGCAGGCTGCATCGCGGCCGAACCGGGCCTTGCTAACAGCCAGTCGCCGATCGTGGGCGGCCTGCGCCTGCCCAATGACGAAACCGGCGACTGCTTCAAGTTCACCAACGCGCTCGCCATCATGGCGAAAGCGGCGGGCGTCACCTTCCTGCACGATCACAAGATCGAGCGTCTCGTTGCGGATAAGGGCGCGATCGATCATGTCGAAACCGACAAGGGACCGATCAAGGCAGACGCATTCATTGTCGCGCTGGGCAGTTACTCGCCGCTGCTGGTGGCGCCGTTGGGGATCAAGCTGCCAGTCTATCCGGTGAAGGGCTATTCGATAACCGTTCCCATCACCGATGCAGAACGCGCCCCTGTTTCCACGCTGCTGGATGAAAGCTTCAAGGTTGCCATCACGCGGCTGGGCGACCGCATCCGGGTTGGGGGAATGGCCGAGCTTTCCGGCTTCTCGACAAACCTCCCGGACAAGCGTCGCGACACGCTGGAATATTCGGTTGAGTCCTTATTTCCGGCGTCCGGCAATCTTGGCCATGCCAGCTTCTGGTCGGGCCTGCGTCCCATGACGCCGGACGGCACACCCGTGATCGGCCCTACGCATATTCCGAACCTCTACCTCAACACCGGCCACGGCACGCTTGGTTGGACTATGGCCTGTGGGTCCGGCCATGTGATCGCGGACATTATTTCCAACCGGAAACCGGCAATCGAAACCGCCGATCTTTCCATAGCGCGATATCGCTGACGCCCGCGCGGTCCATAGGACATGGCGCCATTGTCTCGCATATCTACGCGACGACGGCGCCAATTGCCCTAAAGATCGCTGGCCCAGCCCAAGCTTTACGCAGCCGCAGCGGCGCTGTGCTGCCCTGCAATCCAGGCGAATACCATGGCCGGGCCAAGCGTCGCGCCTGCACCGGGATAGGTCCTACCCATAACCGGGGCCGCGCAATTGCCTGCGGCGTAAAGCCCTTCGATGACACTGCCGTCCGCGCGCAGCACCCGCGCATGCTCGTCGGCCATCAGTCCTCCCTTGGTGCTAAGGTCACCGGGGTAAAAGCGCGTCGCGTAAAATGGCGCCTTGTCGATAGGACCGAACGACGGATTCGGCTGATTGCCGGGATCGCCATAATATTGGTCGTACACATTGTCGCCACGACCGAAATCCTCATCGACGCCGGTCGCGGCCATGGCATTCACGCGCTCGACCGTCCGGTTGAGGCCCGCCGCATCGATCCCGATTTTCGCGGCAAGCTGATCAAGCGTCGGCGCCTTGACGAAAAAGCCGTTTTTCACCAGTTCCCCGTTCATCCCCGGCGGTGTGCCCCCGAAGAAATAACGGCTGCGATAGCGCGCATCGAAGATCAGCCAGCTCGGCACGGCCGACACGGTCTTGTCACGGTCCAGCATGGCCCGCCCGGCGTTGACATAGGACGCCGCCTCATTCGTGTAGCGCTGCCCCGAAGCATCGACGATGATCGATCCGGGCAAGGTGCGTTCCCAGATGCCGACATTGATGGTGCCGTTCGGCAGGATCGACACCGGATACCATGTGGCAGCGTCCATCAGGGCGAGTTCTGCACCCACCTCCGCGCCGATCTGGTGCGCATCGCCGGTATCGCCGGGGCTAGCCGGGCTCCACTCGCCGCTGACATCCTGAAACTGCCTGCGATACTCGCTGTTCTTCGCGAATCCGCCGGTGGTCAGCAGCACGCCGCGCGGCGCCATGATCCGCCGTTCGGCGTCCCCCTCGCCGATCACGACGCCCACCACTTTATCGCCGTCCTGGATCAACGACTTGAGCGGGCTGTCGAGAAGGACGGGTATGCCCAGGCGCTGAACGATGACCATCAGCTGCCCCATCAATGTCCCGCCCAGGCACAACGGTTCGCGCCCGCGTACACGCCAGGCGGCCGTGCGCGCGATAATGCCCATGAACCTGGAGAACGCCTTTAACGACCGCAACATCACCGGTATCACGGGCGCGTCATCGGTGCCCATTACCATCGATGGCATGTCCGATTTGCGCATCGTCTTGAGCCAGTCGCCGAGCTTTTTGCCGTCGAAATTCACGCCTTCCAGCGTCCGGCCCACGCGCGCGCCCGGCTGATCCTGATGATAGTCGGGATATCGGGGCGCCCGGACCCAACCAAGGCCCTGCTGTTCCAGGGCCATCACCATCTGCGGACCAACATTCAGATAGGCGACCTTGCGCTCTTTGCTGCTCGCCGGGCCGACATCTCCGATGGTCGCTTCCATATAGGCAAGCGCTGCCTCGAAACTGTCTTCCACCCCGTCCCGCTCCATCAGCGGATTGTTGGGTATCCAGACCCCGCCGCCAGAAAGCGCGCTCGTCCCGCCCCAACGGTCGGTTTTCTCGATTACCAGCGGATTGAGGCCGTTCAACTTGGCGGCAATCGCACCGACCAGGCCACCCGCCCCACTTCCCACGACAATGAAATCAGCCTGATAATCGCGCAACGCTTTGCCCCTGTTTGTGTATTCGCCCAGGATTCCGCTGCATAGCGCGCTTCCCGACATGCAGCGTCTATAGCTATCCGACGACGCAAGTGAAGCGTATGGGATAAATGGCGCTGCTGTACTTCCACAGGAGCGTCAATATAATCGCTGATGCCTGTTCGTCAGGTCTGCCCCGCCCAACATTTCCAATAAGTTCCAGGAGAGTGAGAATGTCCGATAATCGGCTGAACGGAAGGGTCGCAGTGATAACGGGCGGGGGCGATGGCATTGGCCTCGGCGTCGCTCGACGTTTTGCGCGCGCGGGCGCGGCGGTGATCATTGCCGAATTCGATGCAGGCAAGGGAACGGCTGCGGCAGATGCGATTGTCGCAGAGGGCGGCCGGGCGCGCTTCGTGCGCACCGACGTTACGGATCGCGCGCAGATGGAGGCGGCCGTGGATGCGGCTGTCGATCAGTTCGGCAGCATCGATATATTGGTCAACAACGCCTATCGCGGCCGGGGCTTTGCCCGCGCCGAAGCGATGGGCGATGAATATTTCCATGAATCCTTTGACATCAACCTGTTCGGTCCCAAATGGGCGATGATGCGCGCCTTTCCTCATATGAAGGCGAATGGCTGGGGGCGGATCATCAGCCTCTGTTCCCTGAACGGCGTTAACGCGCATATGGGGACTGCCGATTATAATGTGGGCAAGGAAGCGCTTCGCACGCTTACCCGCACCGTGGCGCGGGAATGGGCCGGTTTTGGCATCTGCGCCAACATCATTTGCCCGGGCGCCGCATCCGCCTCGTTCAACCATTTCAAAGCACTTCAGCCCGAACTCGCCGCCGATGCCGAGCGCGCCAATCCGATGGGACGCATGGGCGACCCGGAAAAGGACATTGGCGGCGCAGCCTTGTTCCTGGCCAGCGAGGACGCGCGCTATGTCACCGGCAACACGCTGTTCGTGGACGGCGGAGGTCACATCAACGGCGTCAACTGGGTGCCCGATCTGCCCTGAGACGCCAGGATGGATCGACCGTGCCTGCCCGCCGACTGACGCCCAGTCGCGAAAGTAGAGTAGAATAATCCGAATTCTGTGAGATCATGGTCGGCATGGGGATGAACCGCAAGGCGGAGGGTAGGATGAAGGCGGTGCTCGCGATCGATCAGGGGACCACATCCACCCGGTCGCTGCTGATCGATGAAACAGCCACCGTGCGGAGCGCCGCGCAGATCGACTTGAAACAATATTATCCCGCGGACGGATGGGTCGAACATGATCCCGAAGCGATATGGCGCGACGTCGTGGCGACCGCGCGTGCGGCGTTGGACGAGGCGCATCGCACGGGGCTGGACGTTACCGCCATCGGGATCGCCAATCAGCGCGAAACCTGCCTGCTGTGGGACCGTGAAAGCGGACAGCCCATCCATCCGGCCATCGTCTGGCAGGACAGGCGCGGCGCGGACCTTTGCAGCCGGTTCATCGCGGATGGCCTCGAACCTGAAGTCACCAGCCGCACCGGCCTTCTGCTCGATTCCTACTTCACCGCCAGCAAGCTTGCCTGGCTGCTCGAAACAATCCCCGGTGCGCGCGACCGCGCGGAAAAGGGGCAACTGGCCTTTGGGACCATCGACTGTTTCCTGCTGTGGCGCCTGACAGCGGGAAAGGTGCATGCGACCGACGCAACCAACGCCAGCCGCACCTTGCTGTTCGACATTGCCAAGATGGCATGGTGCCCGAAGCTGTGCCGAATGTTCGGCATCCCGATGCAGATATTGCCTGAAGTGCGTGAGAATGATTGCCTCTTCGGGACATCGGACAAGAATATCCTGGGCGTATCGCTCCCCATTGCGGGAATGGTTGGGGATCAACAGGCCGCGTTGATCGGCCAGGGGTGCCTGGACCGGGGCGGCGCAAAGCTCACGCTGGGAACTGGCGGGTTCGCGATGCTGAACACAGGCGGGCAGATTTGCCGATCGGGGCACCGGATGCTGTCCACCGTCGCCTGCTATTCCAATGGAAGCATCAGCTACGCGATCGAAGGCGCTTTCTTCGTCGCGGGCGCCGCCGTCAGATGGACGCGGGACAGACTAGGCCTGGTCGCCACGGCCGCCGAGACCGAATCCATGGCGCGGTCCTTGCCCGATAATGGCGGCGTCTATCTGGTGCCCGCCTTTGTCGGCTTGGGCGCTCCGCACTGGAACCCGCATGTAAGGGCCATGCTGACGGGAATGACCTTCGCCACGGGTCCTGAACATATCGTGCGCGCGGCGCTGGAATGCGTCGCTTACCAGAGCGCGGACTTGCTGGACGCCATGGCGTTCGACAGCGCCGTGCAGCCTGACGAGCTCAAGGTGGATGGTGGAATGGTGGCCAACGACTGGTTGTGCCAATTCCTCGCCGACATACTGGATCTCACCATCATCAGGCCCGCCAACATCGAAACCACGGCACTGGGCGCCGCCTTTCTCGCTGGCGCTGCGACGGGGGTCTGGCCGACACTCCCCGAAGCCGTGTCGTGCGTAACGCCCGACCGGCGGTTTAGCCCAACACTACCCGCTGTTCAGAGAGATAGCCTTATCGCCGGTTGGCGCGGCGCGGTTGGCCAGGCCATCTTCCGCTGAGGAAGGCAGATGTCGGCCACCCACCATCTCAGCGACGCGCCAGCAAAGCGCCCTACCCCTGAACGCGAAGACCCGCCGCACTGATCCCCGCCAGCGCGCAGGCTTCGTCATTGTCCGACGTGTCGCCGGTCACCCCCACCGCGCCGATCGGCACACCCGTGCCATCGACGACGATGACGCCGCCCGCCGCTGGAACCAGCCATGGGGCGCGATCGGCCCGAGCGACGCGATGAAGGTCGGCCGTTCGGCTGCCATGTCGCCGATCTTGCGCGACGAAACACCAAGGCCGAGCGCACCCGCAGCCTTGGCGCAGGCAATCTGCGGCCGCAGCTTGGATGCCCTATCCTGCCGCTGGAAGGCGAGAAGATGCCAACCGGCATCCAGGACAGCGATGCTGAGCGGCTTCAGCCCGATTTCGCGGCCATCAACGGTTCCAGAGGGAAAGAAATAGTGCGCCTACGTCACTCGAACACGTGACTCCAGCCGCTGGGGCCGGTGCGGATCATTATGAAGCTGCTTCATATGTTGGTGATCCGACCGGCCCTGCCTTGATCTTAGAACTTGAAGTTGCCCGTCAATCCAAACTCGCGTGGGTTGGTCACGTTGACCGTGCGGTAGCCCGAGTCATAGTCCACGCCGCTGGACGTGCCGACTACGGCGTTACCCTGGCTGATGTTGGCGATCCGCTTCTGGTTCAGCACATTCTTCGCAAACAAGGTGAATTCCCATTTGCTATCCTCGGCACGAAGGCCAACGAACAGGTTGAGCATCTCACGGCTACGATAATCATAATCGATCCGGTCGGAATAGAACCCAGGCCGGTACGTGAGCAACCCACGCAGGAACGGCGTAACGCTGTCCATCGGGAAACGGATTTCCGTGTTGGCGGTCAGGCTGAAATCAGGCGTCTCGCCGATGCGGCCATTGCTGGCGCAGAAGCTGACATTGCCCGGCCCCGTAACGGTCGCCGCTCCATCCCGGTTCGGGCGGCCAGTTCCTGCGAAGTCGTTGCACGGCAGCAGGGCGTTGCGATAACGGGCGCGAGTATAGGCAGCGCTGACGCCGAAGTCCCAGTCTCTCGTGATCCGGCCGTCCAGCGATCCTTCGATCCCCTTGATCCGTGCGTCGCCATTATAGTTGAAATCGAAAAAGCCGGTGGGCGGCGCGGCTACGGTGGACTGATAATAGATGCCGCTGAAACGGTTCAGGAAGTTGTCGAGCTTCTGATAATAGACCGACACCGCATAATGCAGGCGGCGTCCGGCGAAGCTGCCTTTAACGCCTGCTTCGATCGAATCCGTCTTTTCCGGCTGGGTCAGGATCAGGTCGTCGCTCAGTCCATCGGGCAGGCCGGGGCTGACGCTGCCGGCGCGGAAGGAGTGGCCGTAGGAAGCGAAGATATTCATCGACGGCATTAACTGGTAGCTGATCGTCAGGCCGCCCGTGATCGGCTTGTCAGACGTATTGCGCAGGTTGGCCGGAATGATGTCCGTTGCCGGGTAGGACGCCGGTAAGCAGCCAAACGACACGGCATCAACAATTGGATCGCCGGTGCACAGCAAGCTGTTGCCCGGCGTGCTCAAACCCAGTCGGCTGACATTCACCGACTTGATGATCGAGTAACGCAGGCCGCCTTCGATTGCCAGGCCGCCTCTACGAAAGTTAAGATTGGCGTTGAACGACCAAATGCTCCGATCTACCGGAACGATAATTTCGGTGGCGATGGGCAGATAAGGCAGTGCGCCCAGGGTGTTCAGGCTATCATTCTGTTCAAACGGGAAAATGAAGCTGTCGCCGGGCTGAAAGATGCGCGTCGTTCCCCCAATCTTACTGTAGAAGACGCCAATGCCTCCGCCCAGGCCATCCTTGTTATTCGTAGCCAAGCGCATTTCGACCGTATCGTATACGAAGGGAGTTGGACCAAAGGAGTTGGAGATGTAGTTGGGCACGGCATTGCCGACATCCAGATCACGCTGGCCTTTCAGACGTGAATCCTGATGCGCACCTACAAACGACAATGTTGCCGGACCCAAATCCCAGTCAATCGCCAGGTTAACGATGTGGCTTTCATTGATATTGCGGCTCGTGCCCTCTGCGACGGCGGCATAGTCATCGACACCCAGGGCTGGGCCGGAACGCGTTGATGAATTCGGAACCAGAGCGCCGCCCAGGAAGGCGCCAGCGTCGAAAGTCGATGTGTTGCCTGATCCGATGACCTGCTGCATCTGCCTATTGTCCGCATACAGATACTGATAGGTAATATAGGCAGTGAGATTGTCCGTTGGACGAAGGCCCAGGGTCAAACGGGCGCTTTCAGTGCGGCTGCGCGACCGTTCGCCGGTGTTGACATTGCGGACGTTGTTCAGTCGATTGCCGTCGACCAGTGCGGCAACGCGCAGTGCGATCTTGTCAGAGAAAGGCAGGGAAACCCCGCCCTGCACATTATAGCCCCCACGCGTGGTAGCGGTAGTCTGCGCATAGCCTTCGATCTCATCGAAACCGGGGCGCGCCGTGGAGATGGTGATCGCACCTGCGGGGGCGGAGATACCGCGCAGCAAGCCTTGGGGACCGCGCAGCACTTCGATCTGCTTGATATCGTAAAGGGCCGTGTAGACCGTCTGCGCATCGGTCGGAATTTCGTTGAAATAGACCTGGACCGCAGGGTCGGTGCCCTGGTCGGGATCGAACGAAATACCGCGCAGCGTCGTCGAATTGTTACGGCCCGTGGTGTTGGTCATCTCCAGGCCCGGAGCGAGCTGCTGGACGTCCTTAGCGTCGAAGATGTTCAGCTTCTGCAACTGCTCGCCGGTCGCCACATTGACGCTCATAGGCACTGATTGAAGCGATCGGGCTTCGCGCGTCGCCGTGACGATGATCTCGCCTCCACCATCGGCCGCCTCCTGCGCCCAGGCAGCGGTCGGCACGATCATCGCTGCACCGCACAACAATGCAGAAAGACTCTTTCCCTGTTTCATGACAGCGTTCCTTTTCTTGGCAGAAGCCAGCCCCATAATGTTGACAACTGCTAACGATCGCGCAGGAACCCTGCAACCCTCGCCGTCATATTTTTGTAGATTTCGGCCCACCTACCAACTTTTTAGCAATTGATTTCTTTTATTTATCCGACATCCGCGCGTCATATAGAGGATTCTCATGCGCAATACGTTGGTCACATATTTCATCTCAGAGGACGTCGTCACAGCGGCCGGATGGCAAAATGACCGACACCCGCCAGACAATTTCTCCTCGTCGGAGGGATAGGAAAATGGGCCGAAAAGGCCAACACACGTCGTCGCCAAAACATATTTGCCGCACCTGCGAACACGCGCCCACCAGCGAAGGACGTCAGAGCCGAAAAATTTCGGAGATCATGTGGGGTGAGGCTCGCATCGGCCAGATGGACGCGCGGTGGCCACGCTGACGCATCCTGGACCGGTAGATTGGACAGATTCCGACGACGACCATGCCACCCTGGTCAGGGCAGTACTGCATCGCGCTCGCCGCCTATTACCTTCCTTCGTACAGCTGGTAGCAAAGAGGTCGGCCGCGAGTTAGGCCAGAGCGCATGGTGCGGTCAGAGTTAGACGGCGCAACGACAAAGTCGCCTGCTGCTCGCAAAACTTTACCGGCACAGACCGCATCCTCTGACGTGCAACCGGTTCCACCGCGTTTCAGATAAGGCGTCAGGTAAGCCGCTGACATCAACCGCACCTCATGACACTGCTGGTCAATTCGCGCGCGCGCGACTGGCGGAACATTGGGGGCGATGGTAGATTTACTTCCGCTAGCTGATTATCGCGTCCGACATGAAAGGAGCCGGTCCTTACAGACCGGCTCTTATCCTATGTCATTCCTTTCGACCCGCGCTCAGTGTAGCTCGAAATTATCCTTGGCGGGACGACGTGTCTGGTTCCAAAGGTCCACCAGTCGCCACGGCCATGACAGGAATACTCGGCCTGTCGAGTTGTTATAGTAGCTGTTCGCCCTCGGGTGGGTCCAGATCATATTCTTCATCTGTTCCTCGACCTCCCGGTTCCACTGTTCGAACGCCTGTTGGGTCGGTTCGACAGCACGAGCGCCGCTTTCGTTGATCCAGTCCAGGCATTCGATGATGTAGTTCACCTGCGCTTCGGAAATCAGGTTCTGGCCCGCCGCATGGTTGGGCGCGCTGTTGGGGCCAACCGTCATGAAGTAATTGGGATAGCCGGGCACCGTGACGCCCAGATAGGAGCGCGGATCGTCCTTGCCCCATTCGTCGCGCAGTGACCGGCCGCCCTTGCCGTGGATTTCCAGCTTGCCCATCATGTTGGCGACGTCAAAGCCCGTGGCGCAGACGATGATGTCGAATTCATACTCCTTGCCGTCCTTGGTGCGGATGCCCTTGGGCGTGAAGCATTCGATCCCGCCATCTTCCAGCGTGACGTTGGGCTGCTTGAGCGCGTCGAACCAGCCAGCGTCCAGGATGATGCGCTTGGAAAAGATCGGGAAGTCCGGCGTCAGCTTTTCTTTGAGGTCGGGACGGTCGTGGAACTTCGCTTCCAGATGGGCCAGCGCCCATTGCCGCGCGCCCTCATTGGCCGCCGAGACGGATGGGCTGTCGACCGGCCATTCCGGGTCCTTGACCACATTGCCGTAGAGGCCGTCGGCCGCGAACCAGTAGACGCGGAAGCGGAACCATTCGCGGAAATGCGGGATGTAACGCAGGGCGAACTTCATGCCCGGCGATACTTCGTGATTGATCTCCGGATTGTAGATCGACCAGTAGCGCGTGCGCATGAAGACGGTGAGGTCGCTGACCTGATCCGCGATCGCGCCGATCAACTGCGCGGCGCTGGCGCCCGTGCCGATGATGCCGACCCGCTTGCCTTCGATCCGCGTGGACGGATCCCAGGTCGCGGTGTGCATCATCTTGCCCTGGAACTCTTCGCGGCCCGGGATATCAGGCCATTTCCAGCGGTTCACTGGGCCGTGAGCGTTGATGACGGCATTGGCGCGGATGATTTCTTCCGTGCCGTCCTTGCCGCGCACCGTGACGTTCCACACCGCCTCTGCATCGTCATAGCGCAGGGCGACCACTTCGGTATTGAAGCGGATATTGCGGCGCAGGTCGTACTTGTCGGCGACGTGCAGCAGATATTTCTGCATATCCACGCCCTTGGGATGGTAATGCGACCATTCGGGCGTGATTTCGAAGGAATAGGAATAGAAGTGGCTGGGCGTATCGACGCCCACGCCGGGATAGCGGTTTTCGTACCAGGTGCCGCCGACTTCGGGGTTCTTTTCGATCACGATATGCTCGTAACCGCCTTCTTCCAGCTTGAGCGAGGCGGCAAGGCCGGTCATGCCGGCGCCGATCACCAGCACCTTGAAATCTGTCGGCGGCGGCGTGCGCCCTTCGATTTCCTTGCGCGGCTTGGGCAGTTTGAAACCGATCTGGTCGAACAGCAGCGGCAGGAATTCGTCCGCTACTTCCTCGCCCACGCCGACGCTCATCATCCGCTTCATCAACGCGTCGGACGGATCGTCCTCGCGCGCGGCGCCGGGGGTCGTCAACACATGGAGCAGCTTGGTACGCAGTTCCTGGCTATATTCGGCGGGGATTTCGGTGTTGGGAACGGAGAAAGGCGGTTTGATATAGTTGCCGAAAATGTCCAGCATCGCCGCGTCATGGGTCAGATGCACATAGACCATCAGCAGCGTCTGGATGTTCGCTTCCTCCAGCGCAACGCGCAGTTCTTCGCTATCGGCCAGCGGCAGGCTGCGATCGTGCCAGTCCCGTGCCATCACCGCGCCATCGACATGTTCAGCCATCTTTAAAACCTTTCCGACTCAATATGTAAGGACAGCGACAGGAGTATCTTCGCCGCTGCCGTCTGGTTGCCTTTGGCGACACCGGCAGGCGCGCCCCTCCAACCGTCACTGCGCCGATCCCCCTGCTTGCACCTGCGACGACGGCGGCTTTTTCGTCCAAACGCTAACAGTAGGCGCTGTCCAACCTACAGATCCTTCTCTGCCGACTATGGCGCGGCTATGAACATTCAAAGCGCCTGGATAACCTCGATAATGTGTCCGTCGAGATCGGTCGCATAAGCCAGCTTCAATCGATGCTCTGGCATTTCGACGACGGGTACGGTGATACGCCCGCCAGCGTTGCTGAACGCAACAACAGTCGCCTCAACGTTGCCTACCATGAAGCCAATCACCGTCTCACCAGGCGCTGGCATGGGCTTGTTGGGATAGCGGATCAAGTTGAGCTGTGGGCTGCCTGGGCCTCCATTCGGAACCACGAGGACTACTTCCTGCAGTTGTCCCGGCCCCTCGCCCCACTCAATATAGGTCAGTCGCGAAAGCCCCAGCGTCTGGATGTAAAATTGCTCGGCCGCGTCGAGATTGGAAACGACAAGCTTAGTGAAGGCAAAGCTTTGAGCTGTCATAAAGAGACCTTGTTTTTTGGGGGGGGCCGCCGGGACTTTGCGGCACTTGACGCGCCAATCGAAGGCCGGTTCTCTTGTATACGATGCAGCCCCTTAGGCGACCAGTCTTGGTGCGACTGGATCTTCGGGCACGTTTTTCGGTTTGCCGATGTCATAGACCCGTGTGAGCAAATTAATAAAGTTCGTGTCATGCACCGGATCCGTCGGCATTTCGAAAACCTCTCCCCGGGAGCGGAGATCGCTCACGAAGATGTCGAATGCCATATTTACTGTGATGTCGTCGCTGTGGTCGCGTGCCAGCTTCAATTCCGCAAGATCGCTGTAGACCGTCGCTCCCCAGTGCAAAAGCAGGCGGAATTCATTTGCCGGAATCTTTGCCAAGACCTTTTCACCGGTCATGATCCGCCAGCCATCGGACGTCTCGGGATCGGCCGAAATTTTCGAGTTGATTGCGAGCCCTGCTGGCCGACGCTGATCCACAGGACCGCAGCCCTGCGCCGTGTGAAACATCATCTCGTTTTCGACGACGACGCCCCGGCCCTGCATGGGAGCCTCTAGGCAGACCGGGTCTTCGCGTGGGCCATTGGGCCAATAATGGAAACCGCCGCCGATCTCGCCCTGATAATACCAGGCAATGACCTGCGCCTTCTTGGCCTGCCAACGGCGGAAAAGCCCCGATTTCGCCATCGTGTTCAGCAGCCAAGTGGGCGCGTTATGCGCATAAAGGCCACGGAACTGTGTTCCATCCACATGCGGGGACCCGCCAGCACCCGCCGGTCCCTGCATGTTGCACATCAGCTGGTCGCACTCGACATAGGGTGTTTTCCAATATTCTCGGACAAGGTTGAGAAACTTCGGATTGAAGAAGCAGTCATCCAGCTCAGGATAATAGTTTACACCATCCCGGGCAAAATACCCGCGAAATACCGGATTCATGAACATGTCCCAGGTTGGTTTCAACCCTTCGACATTTGCTCCAGTGGTGGTCGCTATAACTTCTTCTGGCGAAGAGAAATATTGCGCCAATATTAGTTCCCACGGCCCCTCGCGACGCGCGACATCAAGCATACGCCGGTGCTGATCTTCCGTGTAGAGATTATCGATGATGATCGGCGGCGCGACCGGCAGGAATGTTGAAGCGATATCCCTTGGCATAGCTAATCCTCTCTAACATTTTGACGCACCGGCCCAAGGCTTCAGACGCGCAGCTTATTTAACCTATCCCAGGCTCATCGGCAATATTTCCGAATATAAGTTCGGATATATGCTCAGAGCTGTCCCCGTCTCGCACTGCCTACCGATGGCGACGCAGGAATGGCAAAACCCGGCGGAGACAATCACTCTGCCGGATTCGCAATTTTACTTCTCTCCAAAGCGATAGCGGAGCTTCACCCCATACATGCGCGGCTCGCCATAGAGGCTGGAGAAAATGCCCAGGCCGTTATAGCTGTTGGAGTTGCCGACCCTATACAGCTTGTTCGTGGCGTTGTTTACGAACACCCCGACATCAAATCCGCTTTCCGCCACGTTCCGCCAGTCGAGCGAGGCGTTGAGCAAACCATAAGCCTCCAGAACGGAGCCGGGTTCGAACGACGGATCACCGGCAGGTGCGGTCGCCTGCGGCGCGAAATGCGAATAGCTTACCAGGAAATTCAGGTCGCCCATATGTGGCGCAATCGGAATTTCGGCATTCGCGCGGATATTGTAGATCCAGGGCGTCACGAACTGGAAGGGCATGCAACGTGCATCGACCGCCCCGCCGGGGCCAACTCGGGCAAAACCACCGCCAGGTACGCAGGAGAAGTCGCCGAACAAGGAGGTGTAGCTAAACTCCTTATAATCTGCGTCGGTGTGGCTGACAGTGCCGCCGATCTCCAGGCCAGGGAATGGCCGGAACGAAGCTTCAGCTTCAAAGCCCTGAATGGTGGCCTTCGCCGCCAGGATCTTGGCGCCCCCGGCAAAGGTGACCGGGTTGAAGTCTGTACCTGGTCGCTGGATGTTGGAGTAATCCGAATAATAATAGGTGACGTTCAACCGTCCCGGCACGGAACCCAATCGCCAGTCTGACTTGAACCCTACCTCATAGCTGGTCAGCTTTTCCGGCTGGAAAGTCTGGAACTGCTCGTTGACGGCAGTGGTGTTGAAGCCGCCTGCTTTATACCCGCGCGTAACCTTGCCGTAGAGCATAAGGTTGCGAACAGGCCGGTAGTCCAAGCCAGCGGTCCAAGTCGGCGCGCTTGTCTTGAGCTTTGCGTCATATTCGCAATCCTCCAACGTCGGCTGGGTTCCACCTATCCCGCACCGGAAAGTGCCATTAGCCAACGGAGTGCCGGACCCGCTGAACCCCTGTACCGTATCCCAGGTGTAGCGATAGCCTGCGGTCAAGCGGAGGCTTTCAAGCGCCTCTGAAAAAGCGCCGAAATCGAGGGTGGCTTGCGAATATACCGCCTTGGATCGGTTGGTCACGCCGATGCGGACGCGGCTACCTGGGCAAGCGACAGGATCCCCGGTGTTCTGCGGGGCGCAGAACTGTACCGCCGCGGCACGCCACAGGCCGGCTGGCTTTGTGTTGATGTAGAAGCCGCCGACAGTGAAGTTGAGGTGCCCGTCCAGCATCTTGCCCTGAAGTTGCAGCTCTTCGGTGAGCTGCTCCAGGTAGTCGCGGGGGCCGCCAGCGTTCACCGCATTGGTGTAACCGTTGGGCGCAATACCGAATTCATCCGACAGACCCGGAACCGGGAAGTCCGGAAAATTCGCGCTCTGACTGTTCTGATAACCCTGCAGGGGCGTCCCGTCCTGATCTGCCGCATAATCCGACTTCAACTTCTGATAACTGGCGATATTGCGCAGCGTCAGTTCGTCATTCAGTTCCAGATCGGTCGTATTGATCACGCCCCAGGTATCGATCTTGGCATAGCCATCCACATCCTGCCGGTTGGCGCGCGGACCAATCTGATTGGCGATTTCGGTCTGACGGCGATAGACGTCGCATGATGCGGGATTGGGCGCGCGAACCGCATCGTTGCAGGGCGCTACGACAGAGGGCAGGCGGAAGCCGCGATTGATATAACCGGCGCCGTTGTTATTCGAACGTGATCCATAGACCATCAGATAGTTGCTGATGGACTCCGTCGGCTTCATCAGGATGCCCAGTCGGCCGGTATACCAGTGCTGATCGTCGCGCCATTTATCCCAGACCAAGTCATGCGTGAAGCCACGGCGGTCATAATAAGCGCCAGCGACGCGGATCGCGAGCTTGTCCTCGATGATCGGCACGTTGAGCGCGCCCTCGATGCTGCGCAGATTATAGTTGCCGACGCTGCCCTGCACATAGCCTTCTAAATGCTCTGTCGGGCGCTGCGGCGTGAAGAGCACCGCGCCACCCGTAGTGTTCCGGCCGAAAAGCGTGCCTTGAGGACCGGACAGGACCTGCACGTTGGCGAGGTCGACGAACAGGCCTGGGCCGCCCTGAAGACTGAGGCTGATTGAGGCGATGAGTGGAACTTCGCTCAAGTAGCTTGCGACGGACGGCAGAGCCAGGAACCCGGTCGACTGCCCGCGAATAGAGTAGCTCTGCACGTCGCGGCTTCCCTGTCCCTGGGTGCCGACAACGAGCGAGGGAACATTGCCGTAGAGATCCTGCGGCTCGTTGATATTCAGTTTCTGAATTGTTTCGGCCGAAAAGGCACTGATCACGATAGGCACGTCCTGCGCTCGTTCAGAGCGGCGTTGCGCCGTGACCACGATGTCCCCGAGCACGTTATTCGGAAGCGATGCCTGCTCAGTGGCGGCTGCCGCCGCATCCTGCGCTATGGCTGGCGTAATAAACGCCGATGACGCGATGCCAACAAGCAAAGCGATACGATATCGTTTAGTCATGAAAACCCTCTCCCTATGATGATTGTCCCTTCTGACGGGGCATGTTTTTTGACCAATTGGCCTCTTTTAACTTCATGCGGCCGTGGCCCGCGCAAACGGCCGGCCCCTATCCAGCGCCGTGCTCTTAGCGCCACATTGGTCCACAGGAAGATGTGCTAATCGCTGCCATGAGAGAAGGTACAATTTATGAATACCAACATAACAAAAACTGCAACCCTGCGTTCACCGCTTGCACAGACATGAGGAGCCGGTAAAAGGCCGGCAAGGTCAACTTCCCGTTTGCCTGCCTTGTTACAATGGAAAGACAAGCGGTTATAAGCTGCAGGTCGAACATAAGCTCGTTTCGATGAATTATTCGATCTCTCACGATCGATTTATCATCAGTAATGTTTTGCTCAACAGAGTAATATTCATCCGGATCATTTCGTCGCGGCTGCGTACGAGGCGGGGCACGCCGTATAATAATCTATGAAGGAGATGGACTAATAATGCGTATGTTAGCCATTGGCTTTGCCGCGCTCACGGCCATGAGCGCAGGAGTGCATGCCGCTGAAACAAAATCCCATCATGTGCAAAAGATAGCTGAAGACATTTATCTATTTGAGCCGGCTGAGGCGCACATCAACAGCAATACGTTGGTGATTGTTAATCGAGATGATGTGTTGATCGTCGACAGTCACAACGACCCTCGGAGCGCCAGGCAACTTGTCGCGGATATCAAGACGGTCACCTCCAAGCCGATCCGCTATGTCATCAACACGCATTTCCACTTTGACCATGTCGGCGGCAACGAAGTGTTCAGCAATGCGGAGATTATTGGAAGCGTATTTACCCATCATCAGCTAAGCAACAATTCGTTTAAGGGCCGGACTGCTCAGATATTCTATGGTCCAAACGGCATGATGCAAAAGTGGGCTGACGATCTGAAAAAATCGACAGAGACGGAATCCGACCCCATTAAAAAAGCAAAATTACAGCAATCGCTAGCAGAAATCACCGCGTCCAACCTAAGCGTGACGAACGAGGTCGAGACACCTCCGACGATAGCGGTCAAGGACAAGCTGACCCTTTATCGCGGAGGACGGGAAATCCAGATAATCTTTCCAGGACGGGGCCATACAGCTGGCGACCTGCTCATTTTCTTGCCTAAAGAAGGTGTCGTCGTCACAGGAGATTTTTTCGAGAATCTGAAAACCTGCTGCGGGTTTTGGGGTGATGCCTACCCAGTGGATTATGTCCAATCACTTCAGCTGCTCAAGAATCTTGACTTCAAGACGGTGGTTGCAGGTCATGGCCCTACCATATCTGGTGATGAAGCCAAGGCCAAGATAACTGCTTACCAAATGTATTTGCTCGATCTTTATGAACAGGTGACCTCTTTCAAGAGGCAAGGTTTGTCTGCGCTGGATGCATCAAGAAAACTCGACATGTCGAAACACAAAGTCGATTTTCCTGATACTTTGAGTCCTGCAGATTTTCGTGGTGAGAAACCGGACGAGGCAGTTTTGAGGATTTACGAACTCCTCGACGGGAAGGATTATCACGCTGCGGCGCCATATTAGACAGCGTCAGCCGATGGTTTCAGCGAACAGCGCCATCATCGCGGCCCACGATTCCCGGTCTGCAGTTGCATCGTAGCGTGCGAAATCTGGCATGCTCATATCTGCGGCCGCCGGGTTGGTGAAGCTGTGCACGACACCGCCGTAAAGGTGCATCGACCAATCGACGCCGCCGCTGCGCATCTCCGTCTCGAATGCGGCTCTCTGCTCCGGCGGGATCGCCGGATCGTCGGCGCCGATGCACACGAGCACCTTCGCCTTGATGTTCGCAGCGTCCCGGGGCGCGGCGGTGGAAAGGCCGCTGTGGAAGCCGATGATCGCGCGGAGCGGCGCGCCGGAACGACCGAGTTCGAGCGCCATCGTGCCGCCGAAGCAATAGCCTGTCGCGGCGATGCGCGCCGCATCCACCCGCTCATGCGCCGATAGCGCATCCAGCGCACCGCGCGCGCGATCGCGCGTCCGCTCCGGCTGCTCGCTGAGCGCCTTTATCAAAGCCATGATTTCGGACATGTCCTCACACAGGCGCGCTCCGCCATGGAGGTCGCAGACTAAAGCTGCATATCCAGCCTCCGCCAACCTGCGCGCGCGATTGTGGACGTTGGGTCCAGGACCAAGCGCCTCTGGAAATAGCAATATGCCCGCCCGCTGGCCGTCGGTGGCATCATCGATATAGAGTGTCGCCTCCATGTCTATGCCATCGCCACGGTAATGAAGTGTTTCGGTCTTGATCGTCATGGCGCCTGCTCCTGTCGCTCCCGGCGGCAATTCTCCCGGGCAAATTCATCACGCCATCAGTGCGCGTGTCGCCTTGACCATGGTCCGCGCCCGCTCCAGCGGCATGCCGGTGGGGGCACGAAACGGCGCTTCGACTGCCAGAAGCGCAGTTAAAGGCACAAGCGGAATGAAGCTGGCGATGTCGAACTCGCCCTGACCCGGAGGCAGCCTCGCAACCGTCGCCTCTGTGCGCAGATCAGAGGGCGCTTTGCGAGGGCCATCGTTGATCTGGACGTGAAAAATGCGGTCTTGCGGCAAAATAGCGAGGTCCGCCCAGCTTCCGCCAGTTCGGATAATGTGCAGCGTGTCGATCGTCAGGCCGATCTCCTGTCCCACCGTATCAGCCATGGCCAGCGCATCCGCGGGTGTGCGCACGGTCGACAGGGTAAAACCTTCGATCGCCATCCTGGCACCTGCGGCCCGCGCGATCTCCGCCAGGCGGCCAAAGGATGCCTGTAGCCGCACCGGTTCCTCATCGAAGCACAGAGCATTTACCGTGCCGTTCAGTTCCGCCGCCAGCGCAGCCGATCGTTTCAACAAGTCCCAGTCGGTATTCGGCTCCAGCAGGAAAGGTTCGACAATGCCGACCGAAAGGCCGGTGTCGCGTAGCGCAGCCAGCACTTCGGCTTTTGCCGCCCTGTCGGTCGTCAGATCCCGGTATGGGCCAAGAGGCGTAGGCGTCACGAACAGGCTGACCGCATCGCAGCCCAGCTCTGCGGCCACTTTAATCAGTTCGAGCGCGGTGACGTCGTAAAGCGACAAATGATCAAGACACAGCGGCCGCATTGTTACTCTCCTGAAGAATCGGTTATCTTGAATTTGGGATAGTGACCATGTTCAACGCATGGTCAGTCCCCCATCCACGGAAATCATCTGCCCATTGATCCATTCGCCGTCGGCTGACGACAACATGGCGACCATCGCCGCGATATCCTCGCTTTTGCCCAGCCGCGGTGCGGGCGTCTTGCGCCGCATGTCCTCGGCCATGGCTTCGGGCAGGGTTTTCAGCACCGCAGGCGTCATGATGTAGCCGGGAAGGATTGCGTTGGCACGTATTCCCTCTGGTCCCCAGCGATTAGCGACATGGCGGACCAGGGCGCCGATCCCCGCCTTCGCCATGGCATAACAGGGCCGCTCCACATCGCCCATGGTCGCAGCGGCAGACGAATTGTAGATCATAGCTCCACCCCCACGCGCAAGCAGCCGTGGCAAGGCATGCCGGGTTGCGCGTGCCATGCCTTTCAAATTGACGTCGATCGTCCTGTCCAACACTGCCTCGCTTGCCTCGATGGCGTTCGTGTCATCGAAGATGATGCTTTGGTCGGCAAAGTTGGCGTGGAAAATGTCGATGCCGCCAAATGCCTGTTCCGCCTGCGCCACAAGCGCGGCAAAGGACGCATCGTCGGCAGCGTCGAAGGTTGCGCTAATCGCGGTGCCGCCCGCCGCCAGAGCCTGTTCGACCACCGCCGCGATGCCTTCCGCTTCGCCGGGAGGAGCAGCAACAACCACGGACGCTCCTTCGGACGCCAGTCGCAACGCGGTGACTGCGCCGATCCCTCGGCTGGCGCCCGCCACGATGGCCACTTTGTCCTTTAAACGTCGGCAGATGGCGTTTTCTGACATACTCACTCCCACAATGAATGGTGGCTGTGCTGCTTCTTACAGCAAGCCCAATCTCAGGCGTCGAGAAGACTTGGGAAGCGGCGGCGAGGTACATCCCGCCGGCCTTCATGATGTCGTGCATTATCTGCCGGTGGGCCGACATAAAGTCCGACGCCAGCACAGCCCAATTTTGCGGCGACTCGCACGAACTCGACCGCCGCCAGATCCACCCGGGAAAGATGATCGAGATAAATCCGCATCGTCCAGTTCCCACCACGCACGACATTATCGCTCCCGTCGAGCCGCGGCTTCTGGGAGCGTTTGGCGGGACCGTATCAAGGGGTTAGATGCGCCTCAAGCCAATTATCGAAGTTATTACGAAAATCATTGGCCTTGACCTGCATGGCGGATATGATCGCCGGGAAAGCTTTACGGAGAATGCCATGCCTGACCAGACGCCGACCGTGATCCGCCCGGTTGCAGAACCTCGCATTGTCGATGCAGCTTATAACGACGACCAGCACGATCGCATCGTGCGTCTCGTCCGCGAGAAGGGCCCGTGGGAAATGATCCTGGCGCAGCATTTTTCCTCTGCCGAGGAAGTGGTGGCGACATTGGCGGGCGCCCTCCCCGAAGGCGTCACGCCCACCTTTGACATGTTCCTGACTCCCAACTTCCGCGGCACTCTCGCCAAATATGGCGCATGCCTGTATCCGGAGATCGAGGACTGTTTCCTCAATCAAAAGTTCCTGGACATGGTGCGTGGTTACTGGAAGGCGGACTATGCCATCCCCGACAACATGCTCTTCAACATCAACGGCGCTTGCCAGAGCCATGATCCCGCGCACGTCGATGGCACGACCTTTAGGGGCATCAATCTGCGCAACACGCCCCTCTACATGCTCAATACGATGGGCAAGTCAGGCCTTTTCAAGAAGTGGCAGTCCAAGCGGGCACAAATCGTCACCTGGTTCTACAAGGGCACGATCGGCGGCGGCTTCACCTATTGGCCCAACGGGCAGTTCGCCGAACCGGCGCGCGTCGCGGCCCCGATGTGGAATCGCGGCGTCGTCGTCGAAAATGAGATGATGTTCCATCGCGCCGAAGCCAATGGTCCGATCGACCAGCGCATGCCAAAGGGATTGGCGCTCGAATCGCTGTTCGGCGCCGATCCCGACGTCGCGGATGGGTGGCAGATCACCACCGGCGGCAAGGTGATCCAAAAAGTGCCCGCGCAGGAGATGCGCCTGATGCTGCATTGGGCGGCGGAAATCTTCACGGACTATGCTGAACTGAAGATGGTGATGGAACATACCGACGACCTGACGCACGATCAGGTGTTCGATACGTTCATCAAGGATTTGCGAGCACGCGGCCACAGCTTCGAGGTTCCGTCAGATCCCATCCACGATCAGGGCTTCATCCAGCTGCTCACGAAGGTTTATGATAGCGGTTCGCCGCATATCTATCCGGCCGAGGCGCCCGGTCCGCATCAACAGCAGCTCGCTGCCTGAAACAAGGCGAAGGTCAGCGCGAGTCGGCCTTCGGATAGCAGTAACGCCACAGTCAGCTGGGCAGATGCTGTGCCAGCGCGTGCATTACCGCCTGCCGGTCGAATTTCTCGCCCCTGTCCAGCGCCATGGACTCTAGCAGCTGGGCGAAGGTGTGCGCCCATACTGGCCGCCTATCGCTAAAGCTTGCCTGTTCCGACCGCAGCAAGGGGAGGGCCGCTTCCTCTCGTGCAGCAAAGGCGCGCGACGCGGCCTTCTCGAAGCTCATACCGGCGGCCTCGAGCGAACGGATGTGCCATATACTTACCGCCCCCCCAATCACGATCTCACCCATCTGACGTTGAAGAAGGAGCGCCTCCCGAGGGTGAAAGCCCCGCCTGGTCAGCCCCTCTAGCCATGCTTCGGCACGATCAAGCTCCACCTCCGGTCCCATTCCGCCTGTCAAATACTGTGAAACCAAGTGCCCAGGGCCGGTGAGCAATTCGAACAGCGCCACCGCATGGCTGGCGGCATAGAGCGTCCAATGCTGTCCGCTATCGACTGGAAAATCATGCTCCTGCGACGCGCGGGCAGCGGCAAGGCGGACCAGTTCGTCCTTATTTGCGACATAGCCATAGAGGACGGTAATGGTCACACCCAGCCGTTCTGCAACAGCGCCCATCGTCAACCCATCCAGGCCCAGCGCAAGCCCTGCGTCGAGCACCTGATCGATGCTCAGTCGGCGCGGGCGCCCAACCCCCCGCGTCTTCGCGCCATTTGTGGGAGCCTTGGAAGTTTGTTTCATAAGCGATGAATGACAGGAGCAATGCGCTCCATCAAGCCGGTCTCGAATCGCTGGTGGCGTTTTGCCCTTCCTGAGCCGCCGCGGGTCTGTCGGCGGCTCCAACTTCTGGGTAAGTGGAGCCGATATGAGCGGGACGACGCACAAGTTTGCACCTAAGGTGCCAGCGGGTGGTACGTATGGTGCTGGATCACAAGGCGGATCATCCATCTCGCTGGGCAGCGATGGTTTCTATTGCCAAGAAGACCGGATGCTCGGCGCATACCCTGAACGAGTGGGTAAAGAAGGCCGAGGTGGACAGCGGCAAGCGTGCTGGCGGCCTACCAAGATGGCTGACCGCCTCAAGGCTCTGGAGCGCGAGAACCGCGAGTTATTGCGCAAGACGTCAACATATTTTGCGCAGGCGGAACTCGACCGCCCGTTCAAACGATGACAGCTTTCATAGAGGAGCATCGCACCGAATATGGGGTCGAGCCGATCTGCAAGGTGCTGCCGATTGCCCCATCCACCTACCACGAGCGCGTCTGTCGCACGATGTACAGTCGAAAGGCTGATACGCCATCTGGGCTTGCAGGGGGGGGTCTGTATCGCAAATGACAAGAAGTGGGACAATGCAGCCTTTCGAAGGTGCATTAGCGAGGGGCAGGTTTTGCACAAACCGGACTTGGAGCTGCTGGAAACCTAGCCCCACGAACATAACGCTGGCCGCTTAGCAGGCCGACAGCGATCGTAAAGAAACAGCATCACAGCTGCCTTTAACTCGGGCGTCGCCGATTGACGAGTAAGCCATTTGGTTTAAAAGTCAGGAGCAGCCAAGCCTATGCAATATCCAGATCAATTTTTAGGGCGCAGCGTCAAGCATTGGCAGACTGTGCCAAATGCCCCGCTTTCATCATGAAGAATGCTATGTGTAAGTCCGAGGCCTTGCGGACTCGCGGAGACTGAGGTGTCGAGGCCGATCCATTCTCCCGTTGGCGGTCGCAGAAGATGTGCGGTAAGATCGAGATTGGGAAAAGCCGCGTCCTGGGGCGATATCAGCGGCGCAAGGCCGTTGGCGATATCGACCAGTCCCATGGCCCGCGCCGTCGCCGACACATCCTCGCCGTCAAGCAGCGCCAGAGGCGAACGAACCCAGCAGCGGGCGCGGCCCCGCCCGTGCTGTTGTCGCCGCACCTCCACACTAGCGATGAAACCTCCGGCCCAGAGGCTGGACGGATTCCAGCCGACTATGGTGTCGGGCGGCGGTAGGGTAGGGAAATTGGTCGCAGCAAAGGCGCTGCTGTCGCTGGCCTGCGTCAGCCAGGCGCGCAGGACGATGGCGGGGCGGCCGCCATGGCTGAGCCGGGCCTCGACCAGTTCGATGGTGCGGCCTGGTCGCAGCACGATCACCTCTATCTCCACGGACTCCATCGGGATGACGCCCCATATGTCGTAGGAGAGACGCGCGACCTGCAATCGATCGTCCCGTCGCGCGGCGTGATCGGTTTCCACCGCATAGAGCAGCAGGCCGATCGCTGGCGCAACATGCTGTTCCGCGACATTCCATGCGCCGCCGACATGGCTCGTGGGCATGAACCTCCCATCGTCCATCCGCAGGAAATAGGCCTGTGGGCCGCTGTGTTCAGACCCCAAGACCCAGTTCCCGTTCCATGATCGCCCGCATCTCGAACTTCTGCGCCTTGCCCGTCACAGTCATCTCGAACCGCTCGACGATGCGCACGTAGCGGGGAACCTTGTAGTGGGCGATGTGCCCGCGACAATGGTCCTGAACATCCTGTTCCGACAGGGTGGCGTCAGCCTTGGCGATGATCCAGGCGCAGACCGCTTCACCGAATTTCGCGTCGGCGACGCCGAACACCTGCGCGTCGGCGACGGCGGGGTGACGAAGTAGATATTCTTCTATCTCGCGCGGATAGATATTTTCACCACCGCGAATAATCATGTCCTTGATGCGGCCGGTGATGCGGACGTAGCCCCGCGCGTCCATCGTCGCCAGGTCGCCCGAATGCATCCAACCGTCGGGGTCGATCGCCTCCGCAGTGCGGTCAGGATCGTTCCAATAGCCCAGCATCACGGCATAGCCGCGCGAACAATATTCGCCCTGCTGGCCGATGGGGAGGATCGCGCCATCGGGGCCGACGACCTTCGCCTCCGCATGGGGGTGAACGCGGCCGACCGTGGTCACCCGTTCCTCCAACGGATCATCCGTCGCGGTCTGGGTAGTGAGCGGGCTGGTTTCGGTCATACCGTAGCCGATGGTGATCTGGGTCAGGTTCAGCCGGTCCATCACCTGCCGCATCACCGTTTCCGGACAGGGCGATCCCGCCATGATGCCGGTGCGCAACGTCGATACGTCGAATGCGTCCAGATCCGGCTGGTTCAAGATGGTGATGAACATGGTCGGTACGCCATGCAGCATCGTGCAACCTTCCGCCTGCACTGTGTCGAGCACCAGCCGAGGATCATAGGCTTCACCGGGATAGATCATCGCCGCGCCGCTGGTCAGCGCCGCCATATTGCCCAGCACCATGCCGAAACAATGATAGAGCGGCACCGGGATACACAGCCGGTCGGCGGCGGTGAGACGCATCGTGCGGGCCGAGAAATAGCCATTGTTGAGCACGTTGCGATGGGTCAGCGTCGCACCCTTGGGCTGGCCGGTGGTGCCGCTGGTGAACTGGATGTTGATCGCATCATTGCGGTCGAGCGTCGCCTCGATCAGGGTCAGACGATCGGGGTCGGCCTCCGCATGCAGATCGGACCAGTTCAACAAGTCCTGCTGCCTTTCGTCACCCAGCACGACCACTTGGCGCAGCGCCGGGAGGCGGTCCGGCCCGATGTCCCGCAGCATCGCCACATAGTCGCTGCTCCTGAATCGGGGCGCGGTGACCAGCAGGCTGCACCCGACCTTGTTCAGTGCATATTCGACTTCGCTGGCGCGATAGGCAGGATTGATGTTGACCAGGATGGCGCCGATCCGCGCCGTCGCGAACTGGATCACTGTCCATTCAGCGCAATTGGGCGCCCATATGCCGACGCGGTCGCCCTTGCCGATGCCAAGGTCCAGCAGCCCAGTGGCTACAGAATCGACCTGTGCAATTAATTGCGCCCAAGTCCAGCGGATGGACTGGTGTCGCGACACCAGCGCGAGGCCGTCACCATGCTCCGCTGCGACCTTCAGCAACGCCTGACCGATGGTGGTTTCCAGCAGCGGGACGTCGGTGGCGCCCCGCGCTATCGACAGGCCGCTCATCGCTTGATGTTGATGACTTGCAATTGGGTATATTCCGCCAGCCCTTCCTCGGCCTGTTCCACGCCCAGCCCGCTATTCTTGAAACCCGCCATGGGGATGTGCGGGCCGATGGCGATATGCTGGTTGACCCAGACCTGCCCGCTTTCGATCCGCGCCGCGATGTCGGCGGCGCGCGCCACATCAGCGGACCAGACCGATCCGCCCAGCCCATAGTCGGACGCGTTGGCGCGGGCGATCACATCCTCCACATCGTCGAACTTGATCAGCGGCAGGATCGGGCCGAACTGTTCCTCGTCCACGATCGTCATGCCGTCGGTCACGTCGCGCACGATGGTCGGCGCGATGAAATAACCGGCCCGCTCCATCGCCTGTCCCCCTGCCACGATCTTGCCGTCGGATCTGGCGGCGTCGAGGAACCTCTTCACTTTCTCGAACTGCATCGCGTTCTGGATCGGCCCTATTTGCGTGCCCTGTTCCAGCCCGTCGCCCACGATCGCCGCCTGCGCCAGCGCCGCCAGTTCCTCGCACATGGCGTCGTAAATATCGGCGTGGATATAGGCGCGCTTCACCGCCAGGCACACCTGTCCGCAATTCAGGAAGGCATTGCCGAAAATCGCCTTCGCCGTTTCGCGGACATCGACATCTTCCAGTATGATTGCCGGATCATTGCCGCCCAGTTCCAGCGTCACGCGCTTGAGCCCATCGGCACTGCTGGCGGCGATGCGCTTGCCGGTCGCGGTGGAGCCGGTGAAGCCGATCTTGGCCACATCGGGATGGGTAGTCAGATGCGGCCCCAGATCATTGGCGTCGGTGATGATATTGACGACCCCTGCCGGGAAAATCTCCTTGCACAAAGCTCCCAGCGCCAGCGCCGTGGCGGGCGTGGTCGGTGCGGGCTTCAGCACGATGGCGTTACCCGCCAGAACCGCCGGCCCGATCTTCCAGCAGGCGACAAGCAGCGGGAAGTTCCAGGCGATGATCCCGACCACCACACCCAGCGGCTTGTGCTTGACGGCGATATAGCCCGCTGCGTCATCCTGAATAACGCGATCCGGCAATTCCAGGGTCGCATAATGGCGCAGAAAACCTTCGGTCCAGGCGACCTCGCCCTGCGCTTCGGGCAGCGGCTTGCCCTGTTCCTGCGTCAATAGTCGCGCCAGTTCCGCGCCGTTGGCCGCGACCGCATCGGCCAGCGCGACCAGCTTCGCCTGCCGCTCGGCATAGGGCACCCCCGCCCAGCCGGGCTGCGCTGTCTTGGCCGCCGCGATCGCCTGATCCGCTTGGGCAGCCGAAGCGCGCGCGACCGTGGTGAACGCCTCGCCCGTCGCCGGGTTGACGACCTCCATCTGGAGGTCGCCATCGATCAGTTCGCCGCCAATCAGCAGCTTATAGTCCGCCATTATCCTCTCCTTGCGCTGTCTTTAGAATTTCGCGCCAACCGTCACACCATATGTCCGCGGATTGCCAATGTGATTATAATCGAAACCAAAGCCCGCGAGCAGGTCCACGCGCGAGGTGAAATAGAATTTCTTCGTGAGGTTCTTCGCCCAGAGCGAGGCATTGAAGCGCCCGTTCGCGCTCTCCCAGTCGATATGGCCGCTGAGCAGGGCATAGCCCTTCTGCTTCAGACGGGGGATGTTCACCACCTCGAAATATTGACTCGACTGATAGGCGACTTCCGGGTGGAAGGAGAGGCTGCCGAAGCCGCCTTGCGCAACCGTCCAGTCGATCCCGCCGTTGAGCGTCAGGCTCGGCGCGTTGGACAGGCGATTGCCACCCACATCGACGCCGCTGACCGTGCCCTGCTTGATCTTCGCAGACAACACGCCCAAGCCCGCGCGCATGGTCAGCATGTCGGCGGCCCGCACGGTCAGTTCGGCCTCGCCACCATAGATTCGCGACTTGGGGATGTTGAGCAATGTCTGCGCCGCGCTGGACGGATCTACGTTGATGAACTGCTGATTCTTGTAATCATAATAGAAACCGGCAACGTTTAGCGTGATGCGGCGATCCCAGAACTGGGTCTTCGCGCCGACTTCATAGGATGTCACCTGCTCCGCCTTGGCCACCGACAGTTCGGACGGATCGAAAAAGGCCTGAGCATTGAAGCTGGGCGCGCGATAGCCACGGCTGACGCTGGCATAGAGAAGGTTGCCGTCGGTCAGCTTGTAGTCGAGGCCGATCTTGCCGGAGAAATTGTTTTTCCTGAAGCGCAGGTCGGACAGCGGGATCAGGGTCGCGACGACGCTGTCGTCGACACCCAGCGCCTGCGAAATGAAGCCGTTCTGTCGGCCCGTATCATGGGTATAGCGCAGGCCGCCACGTAGCGTCACCGCCTCGCCGATCTTGTATTTGAGGTCGGAATAGACAGCGACGCTCTTCTTCACCTGGGTGAACTGGTTCTGGACCTTGCAGGCCAGCGGCAGGCCATCGGCACAATCCTGTGCGTCGATGGCGCCGTCCGCGTTCACGTCGACATCGGTGGCAATCTCGAAGGCGGTGCGGTTGAAGACCTTTTCCCGGTTGAAATAGACGCCCAGGATGAAGTCGAATGGACCGCCCGTGTCGCTGGTCAGGCGCAAATCCTGTGCGAACTGGCTGGCCTTGTCATAATAGGGGATTTCCAGCAGCTTGGTTGCCGTGCCGTCCGTATCCTCGCGGAAGAAGAGCGTGCCCTTGTCATAGGACGTGATGCTGGTCAGCGCGATCGCATCGGACAGATCGACATTGGTGGTCAGCGCCACCGATGTCGTGCGGGCGCGGCGGCGGGTGGATACGTCGGACGCAATCTCCCATCGCGACAGACCGGGCGGATGGTTGGCTTCGGGCTGGGCATAGATGCCGTAATTTTGCGGGTTCTGGAAACTTGTGGAGGCGCGCAGGACGAAAGTCAGCCCCTCGACCGGCTGGGCCTTCAGCGTTCCGCGAAACGCATATTCGCGGGTGCTGGCAAGGTCCGGCATGCCGGGCTCGACATTTCTGAACCAGCCGTCCGCCCTGGCGAAGGTGCCCGCCACGCGCAGGGCGGCTTTCTCGCCCAGCGGCACATTGACCGCGCCGTTCGCCTCGAACCGGTTATAATTGCCATAGCCGACGTTCACATAACCGCTGGTTTCACCCAGCTTCGCTTCCCGGCTGATGATGTTGACCGCGCCGCCCGTGGTGTTCTTGCCATAGAGCGTGCCCTGCGGCCCGCGCAGCACCTCGACCCGTTCGAGATCGTACATGGCAACGCCAAGAAAGGCGAAATTGCCTTTATAAACTTCATCATAATAGGTGGCGACCGGGCTCGACTGGTTGAGGCTATAGTCGGACATGGACACGCCACGCAGCGCGAAGATCGGCGTATTGTCGCCTACAATGGAGGTGAGCTGGAGATTGGCGACCTTCGTCACCAGGCTGTCGACGCTGCTGACGCGCGACTTTGCCAACATATCACCACCTATGGCGGTTACAGAAATCGGGACAGACTGTACATTTTCCGACCGCTTGGCCGCCGTAACGACGATTTCGCCTTGCGCGTCATCCTGCGCGAACGCCGGATTCATCATGCCAAGACCTGCGAAAGCCGCACAGCCGCATGCTACCAACCCTGTATATACTTCCCCCATCGATTATACTCCAATCATGGTTTTCCCTGTTCCATTCCTGCATGTTCGAACCCTGCCACCAGTCGCTCTCTTGTAGCGACGCGATCCAGTCGCAGGGGGTTGCGGCGCAAGGCAGCGATTTCCGTGGCGGAATAAGGCCTGAAATCGATTGGCAGATGCTCTGCGTCGAAAGTGTAAAGTGTCCAGTTGACGAGGTCCGCCAATCGCCGGTCGTCCAAATCGACCGTGGCGACGCCCGGCACCTGGCCGAGGAACGCCCGCCCGCCCGGCACCATCAGAAAACGGGCGACTATGCCGCGCATCGGCGGATTGGACCGATCGTCGCCGCCTCCGTCCGGTCTATGGCAACCCTGGCATTTCAAAATATAGTCTTGATGGGCCTGACGCGGATTGACGACGCCCGGCATCGCTCGCTCGCTCGCTCCAGCCGCCAAGGTCGCGGATAATGCGACAAGGCCTGCCAAAGCGAGCAGGACGAGCTTCACTTGCCGCCCGCCCCTTCATGGAGCTTCGCGACATCGGCGGCGTTCAGCGCCTTGCCGCCGACCCGATATCCGGCCACTTCCTGATCGGTGAAGGGCTTGAAAACGGGACCGATGCTGGCGATCGACCCGCCGACATGGTTGAGCACTGCCGCCACTCCAGCATCGTCCAGCCCGCCCTGCGCCGGCATCATGCCGCGATAGGCCTTGCCCTCGACGCTGATCGGGCCGTTCAGTCCCTTGATTACAGCCAGCGCCAGATAGCGGCGGCCACCCGGCTTGGCGGCCAGGGTACGGAAATCGCGCCCCAACGGCGGATAGGCGCCCGGTACGCCAGCGCCGGTCCGGGTGTGGCAGGCAGCGCAGCGATTATAGATGGTCGCGCCATCCTGCGCCGCTTGCGCTATCCCTGCCGTCATTAGCAAGGCCAGTCCCACGGCGATCTTCATTTCGGTTGCTCCAGAGCCGTGCCGACGATCGCTGCAACCGAGCAATTGTAGATGCTGCTTTCGGTTCCCAGACACCAATTATAGTCGTTGTTCGACTGGGGCCGGACCTGCGGCCGGTCGCCTTCATTGCGATTGCACAGGCACTGGCCGCAGGAGGACACGCCGCAACAATCATTATAGCTGATGATATAGGCGCGGCCGTCCGCCGGGTTGGTGCAGGTGCCGATCCAGGTGATAGGCGACATTTCCGTGCCCGGCGGGCAGGTGTTGACCGTGCCGCCGCAACAGGAACAAAGGAAGCCGTCGATCGCGCAATAGCGCCAATAATCGCAACTCGCCGGATTGCCGGGATCCTGCGGCGTGCCGGAGGTCATCTCAGGCCGGGCGGCACCGGGGTGGGTGGCGGCGCGCGCCACCGGCAAGGCGGGCAGCATGGCCGTGCCGGTCATCCCCGCTCCAAGCCAGGCCAGCAAGGAGCGGCGGGACGTGCCGCGCGCAACGGTCCGGGCCATCCGTTCGGTGAGCTTGTCGAAACCGTCCATGGTTCAGGCCTCCTTCCGACGGGCAAGGAAGTCCTGGATCGACGCGACGCCGCGTTCCTTTGCCTCGAACAGGCTTTCCAGATGCTCACGGCTGTTGATGAGGCCGAGCGAGGCGACCTTGCCATTTTCATCCAGCAGCACGGCATAAGGCAGCTTCGCGACGCCAAAGGCGCGGCCCAAGGCTTCGGAAAGAATGATCGGCAGGCCGACCAGCCCATGGTCGGACGCCATGGCGCGATAGGCGGGTTTAGCGCCATCCCCCGCGATCACCACATCGATCCAGTCCGCCTCGGCGCGCGCGGCGGAGCGCAACACCGGCAGCAGCGACTTGCAGACCGGGCAGTCGGGTGAGGCGAAAAAGAGCAACTGGCTGCGCCCATCGCGTTTGCCGCCGATGCGCAATTTTGCGTCGTCGATGGTGATGAGGTCCATCGGCGTGGCCGTCTCGCCGATCTTCACGCCCTGATGCAGGGTGAGCGCGCCTGCGGGAGCGATCCGTTCGTGCAGGATGCCGACCTGTCGGGCGAGTGCCGCAATCAGCAGCGCTTGGGCAATCACCGCGGCCCAAAGCAATATCTGGGATGTTAGCATCAGTTCTTCCTCCAAACAGGCTGGGGAATGGCAAGGAGCTCGGCCGCACCGAACCAGAGCGCCAGGAAGCCGGCGGAGGCGAAGGGCGCATCGAGCGTGAAGGGGGCCTGGGGCAACAGGATCACAAGGGCTGCGAGACCGGCGAGCAGCGCCGGGCGGGCGATCTGGACCCAGCCGACCAGCTGCTCCCGGGCTACGAGGTCGCAACCGCAATCAAGCGACTGGCCCCGGCGGCGCAGCAGCAGCAGGGCATAGAGTGCCCAGAGCAGCAGCGCGATGATGGCGCCGACCGACCGCAGTGGTCCAATCAGCAGACACAGGGAAGCGGTCGTTTCCGCAACGCCCCCCGCGATCAGCAGCAGCGGTCCAGCCGGTGCTGTGGCCCCCACAAGCCGCGCCGCCGCCGTCCCGAGCCGCTTGCGATCAATCGCCTTGTGCAGCGCCGACACGCCCAGCAGCATGGCGAGGAAAAGGGAAAGCGCAGCCATCATGGCACCGTGATGACGATGGGGTTGGCCGCGACCGTTGCGCCCAGGGTCCGAAGGAAAGCACCGGTCGCGGCGTCATGCACGTCGATCACGCCGTCCGCCCGCGCCACGATCAGTTGCGGCGCATCCTCACGCGTTACGGCAATGGCCAGCCCCTGCCCCTTGAGCGCGATACGGGAGAGGCGCATCTTCCTGACCGGATCGATGACCCAGACTTCGGTGCCGCCATCCTTGTGGCTGCCTTCCTTGCCGTTGGGGCTCATCAGTACATAGAGCAGCCCCTTGGCGTCCGAGGCGATGACCTGCCAGCCGCCCGGCCGCCATTGCGGGGCGCCGCCGTCCGCCTTGCCGACGCTGAAGGCGCCCGGAAGCGGCCTGGCAACGGGTCCGGACAGGTCGATGCCCTGGACCATGCCATAATAGCTGACGAACCAAGCGGTGCGGCCGACCATGGCGGGTGTGCCGAACAGCGGCTGCCGGTCAATATCCTGCACTCTGGCCACGCTGCTGGAGGAGGCCGCCTGCCCCTTTTCGTCCAGCGTCACGCTGAAGATCGACCCATCGGCGCACAGGCTGCTGAAGCCGCGCTGGCCGCTGGGATAGATTTGAGTGCAGCCGGGCAGATCGATCTCCCCCAGCACCTTGCGCCCTTCCAGATCGACGACGGTGATCGACTGGGCCGGGTTGAAATTGGCGACCAGCGCCCATTTGCCGCCATTGGTGAACTGGAAAACGTTGGGATAGGTAACGGACAACTGGCGCTTGCCACCGGGCAGGACGATCTCACCCTTGGGTTGAAGCGTTTTCATATCCCATATGGTTATGGCGTCGGTTCGTTCCCCGCGCGTGAGACGGCTGTAGAATGTTTCTGCGGTGTAAATCTCGCCGCGATCCGGCGCTACCAGTTCATTGGCGAACTGGGCCGCGCGTACCAGCCCCTTAAGTGGCCGGTCCGCCGAGCGAGTATCGACCAGCGCCAGCTTGCCATCGAGGATAGAGGCGAAGTTGAGATCATGGATCAAGACCCAACTTTTCGGCCAATTAACAGGCAGTTGCGTGACACTGGGCAGTGTTTCTTCGGGCAAGGGCGCAGGAAATTTTGTGGTGTCGGCAGATGCTGACAAGGGCATTGCCGCGCCAAGCAGCAAGCTCAGACCAATGGACCGCATGTTCGTAATCTCCCGCTGCGGATCTCGTCCGCTTGAGGATGATTATGAATAAGCAGCAACAATTCTGTCAAGTGACCTAAATTTGTCGTTCGACATATTTATACGAACCTCTATAGTTCACCTGATTGAACGGAAAATAACGGATATTCAGATGGATGAAGCGGAAGGCCGGACCGCGGCCCTGATCATGGCGGAACGGGATGGCGGCTATTCTAAGGGGCACGAGACGCGCGAGCTTATCCTCCATACCGCCCTCAATATCCTGATTGAGGAGGGCTATCGCGCGATGAGCATGCGCCGAGTCGCGACCGACTGCGGCATCAAGTTCGGCAACCTGACCTATCATTATCGCAGCCGCGATGATCTGGTCCGCGAACTGCTGGAAGCGGTGATCCGTGGCTATGAGGTGGAGTTTGACCAAATCATCCATTTGCCGGGGCCGCCCGCCGAACGGCTGCAGCGCATCTGCCGGTTAATCCTGGAGGATATTCGCAGCAAGAAAACGACGCACCTTTTTCCAGAACTTTGGGCGCTGTCCAATCACGATAGTTTCGTGCTGGGCCGTGTGCAGGAATTGTACGAACGCGCCCGCGCGCCGCTGGCCGAAATAATAGGCGAGATGCGACCAGATTTGTCTTTTGAGGACCGCAAGGCAATCGCTCTATTCATCTCTGCGTCGATGGAAGGACTGACACCTTTTAGCGGCTACGAGAAACCATTCGAGCCGATCATGTCGACGCTGGAAGCTATTGCCATTCACTCGTTCGTTTCTCTGGTCGAAACTTACGATTGTGGAATGGCTGCTGAGCAACGATCCCAGCCTTCTTCAGAATGACAGCCTTTTGGGGCATCATTACGAAGGCGACTCACCGATCGGGCGAGAGGCCAGTTTTTCTGCCAATTTACGATCAAAGCAGGCGGCACTTCACCTTTTCCCACGCCCTACCCAAACGCAGCGGAAATCCCGTTTGGGCCGCTTCCTATTGAAAGCATTTTGATAAGACGCGAAGTCCGAATGCGACCTGCGCTATACCTGCGGACCGCCCCAATAATCGACCCGATTGCCCTTTCAAAATCCGATAGTCAGCATGTCCAGCGCAGCACTAATAACGTCTTGTTCAGAAGCGAGGGATTGGACGGCATCCCCCAGTTCACGGGTCGGGACGCTCGCTGCAAACTGCGTCGCCATTACCAGCCTTTCGCTTTCCACAGCCAAAATCGGGTTCAATCGCATAGCGGGTTTCGGAGCCTCGCTGATCGGCAACAGTGGGACCACCAAACGGGTGTTGAGATCGCTCAGAAGGTCTGCCTGACAATCGAGAACATACGAACCGCCCTGCTTCAATCGATACACATCAAACTTCGCCATTAGAACCGACGATGCTGACTCAAGGGCAGACCATGCTGTTCGACATAGCTGTTCGAGCTTTCTAGCGCGGCGGCATTCTCCTCCTTCCAGAGGCGACCCCGCTCCATCGCAATCTGCTCAGCCAATCCAACCTCACAGGCGCGGGAAATATTGATGCCCAGCCGCTTTGCTTCAGCCACAAGCGCTATATCCAGCGACACATTGGTCGGCTTGCGAGCCTGCGTCGCCAAATCATACTCGTGCCTGCCCATTAGAGCCTCCTCATATTTATGCGCACATATATGCGCATTTCAAACGAGGCCGTCAAACAATGTCAGATCGCGAAACATAGCCACTAGGAGCAGGCTATCGGCGAACCGACTGGACATGCGCGCATGCTACTCGGCCTCCAAATCTGGCGACCCAGTTCTAGTGGCCGGAGTTCCTACGCCCCAACCTCCGGCTTTCACGGATTAAAGCAGCTTCGCAATAGGCGTTTGTATCCGCCTGTTCATATAAGATGGCAGGTTCTGCGTGAGACAAAGCGGAGGAAGACGACCACGCCCTCACCTCGAGCTATGGTCGCCTCCATGAGCGATTACTTGGACGAACTCGACGACCTGCTGATCAACCAGTTTGATGAAGGCATGTTGCTGTCGGAGTTAGACGGTTTTCTCACCGGCATCATCGTCAGCCCCGACATGGTGCCACCTTCAGCCTGGATGAAGCAGGTGTGGGGTCCAGATACGCCCAAATTCGATGCGCCCGAGGAATTGCAGCGCTTTTTCGACCTCGTGATGCGGCATCATAATGAAACTCTCATTGGGCTTGACGAGCCGGCCGGCTTTGCCCCGATCCTGGAAGTCGACACCAGAAGCAATGAAACGCTCTGGGAGCTTTGGATTGAGGGTTTCTCAAAGGCCATGAAACTCGCCCCTCGAGGGTGGAACCGCATACGCGCGCAAGCAATGATGAAGGGCCAAAGGCAGCGATCGCCGGGATCACCGAACTTGCAGCCTTCGCAGATGGCCGACATGAGCTGCCCGAGGAAGGACCGCTGGGACCGCGAAGCACCAGACCTGATCCCCATTTGGGTTCAGATGCTTCACGAGTGGCGGCTGGAGAATGATCAGAATCCGCCGATGACTGCGAAAGGCGGAAAGGTAGGTCGGAATGATCCCTGCCCTTGCGGATCAGGCAAAAAATACAAGAAATGCTGCGGCTTGAATTAACGGCCGTTCCTTCAATCTTGCGGACTTATAGGCAAAAATGGTACTGGCTCGCTTGACGTATGCCGCTGCTTAACGCCCTAGGGATAATACCTTTTTCCCGCTTGTACGAATCAGCAAATTACTTACCCTGCGCAAGACAATGGAACTAGGAGCAAGTCGCGCGCCATTCCAGTTGCTCGTCTAACGCGGGAAATGCGCTGCTCTGGAGCTGACGAGGGACTGAAGAGATTAAGCGGGGTATAGCATGAAGGGTGAAATCCTCGGCTTCAGCGATGCTCACGGTGGTGCAATCTCCGGCGAGGACGGCACCCGCTATCGCTTTCACCCTGCAGATTGGCGCGGCTCCCTTGCCCCCTTGGCGAGCGAACGCGTCGATTTCGAGATAGTTGAGGGTCGTGCGATCGACGTCTATCCAATCGGGCCGACAAGTCAGACGGTGGCAAGCCATCCTGTAGCGGCAGCGACTGCCCAAAACCCTAGTTCCGCTCGTTGGACCACACCGATGTTCGGCATAGGGGCGGCTATTGTCGTACTTTTCTACGTCTTCTTGATCCCACCGGCGCTGTTCCATCCGATGGGCGGCAATTTCAAGCCACTGCTGTTGATAGGCCTGTCAATCGCGGCCATTGTATGGCGAAACAAGCGGAGTTTCGCCCGCACAAACCAATATGGTGTTGAGACCTATCGCGGCTTCGGTCATCTCATGGGTTCTGGCATGGTCGATCTGGTGGTAAGTTTTGCAGCCATCGCAGGTATGGTCATCGGCGGGTTCGCATTGCTTTTTTGATCCACAAACGAATTGCTCGCGCAGTGTCGGGGTGGTTCGAATTAACGCCCGTTCCTTTGATCCGGCCGAATTATAAGCCCAAATTGCCTCTCACAGGGAACCCACGACGGACCCATCTCAAAGCGCTTCTGGTAGGGAAAACTCGACCCATAAGGCCAAAGCTATGGTGCGCGACGCAGTCCTGAGCTAACCGGTCTCTTCCCTGCATTTCCCTGATAACTGCCCAAACTGCTTTTCTCGAGCGAAAACGACGATCGTTGCGCCAGAAAAGTCGCAGAAAACCGCCATTCAGTAGCTGGATTTCCCTGCTATCCAATGCAGGGATTTTGTCCCATCGATGCAGGGAATTGCACAGGTTTAACAGGGAAGATGATCCTGGCCGGCGTGACCCGTGAAAAAATGTGCGTGCCGTTTAAACGTTGGTAGTCGCGAAAACCCGATACATGGTTCTGACGGTCTCCACGAGAAGGAGAACGATGATGATGCAAGGCCCCTGGCACCTGTTCCATCCCGACAGCCCCGGCTATCTTGAGCGCAGGCTCGCAGAGGGTGAACCTGTATCCAGAGCGGATCTGGCGCGGGTCTTCGAAGCGAATCCCGGCTACAGGTGGGAGGGCGCGCTTCACAACCTTTACAGCCAGATGCTGAACGGGACGTTCAGGGGCAAGCCTGGGCCGAAGGAGCGATTCAGCTGGGCGATGTGGCAGTGCATCAACGCCTGGGTCGATCTGGAGGCTGAGGATATCAGGGCAGACCGCGCTGGGCGTCCGCACGAGCGTTCCGATTTCTCCCCGATGCAGCTGGCCTATGAGAATACGGCGCGCAGGTTCGGGCTTGGCACGGGCGCGGCGCTTGCGAACAGCCTGAGCTCACGAAGATTGCGGTGAGATTCCATGATCGCGGCGGATCGTCGCGCTGTGACATCTGACTGCCTCCTGCAACGAAGGAGGTTTTATGGAAACACAGCGCGGCCCCCTCTCGCGGGGGGATCTGGTGGAGCGTGATATCGCGTTTCTCAAGCCGCATGCGCGTAACGCGCGCACCCACTCGAAGACGCAGATCGGCCAGATCGCCAGGAGCATCAGGAAGTTCGGATTCACCAACCCGATCCTGATCGACGAGGAGGACCGGATCATCGCCGGCCACGGCCGCGTCGAGGCGGCGAAGAGCCTTGGCATGACCCGTGTCCCCGTCCTGCTTCTGGAAGGCATGAGCGAGGCCGACCGCAAGCCCTATGTCATCGCCGACAACAGGCTGGCGGAGCTGGCCGGCTGGGACCGCGAGCTGCTGGGCCTCGAGCTGGGCGATCTGTCAGCGCTGGTGCCGGACTTCGACTTTGACGCCATCGGCTTTGAAATCGCGGAGATTGAAGCGCTGCTGAACGAGACAAATCCGAAGGAGGTAACGGAAGACGCCGTTGATGAACCCGAGCGAAAGGCGCCGCCTGTCACGCGCCTGGGGATATGTGGCAGCTTGGATCCCACCGGATTCTCTGCGGCGACTCGACAAAGCCGGAGGTCTTCGAAAAGCTGATGGGCGATGAGCTCGCGCAGATGATCTTCACCGACGCACCCTATAATGTGCCGGTGAACGGTCACATCTGCGGGCTTGGCAAGGTCCAGCATGACGAGTTCGTCATGGGGGGCGAGATGAGCCGCGCGGAGTTCACCGACTTCCTTGCGAAGGTCATGGACAATCTCGCCGCGTACAGTGTGGATGGCTCGATCCACTATCAGTGCATGGACTGGCGTCACATGGGCGAGATGCTCGAGGCTGGCGAGCGAGTATATGACAGCCTTCGCAATCTCATTGTCTGGAACAAGGACAATGGGGGCATGGGCAGCTTCTATCGCTCCAAGCATGAGCTGATTTTCGTGTTCCGGAAGGGCGCGGCCGCGAACATCAACAATTTCGCGCTGGGGCGGCATGGCCGCTATCGCACCAATGTCTGGGACTATGCGGGTGTGAATTCCCTCAGGGCCGGGCGCGATGAAGAGCTTGCCATGCATCCGACGGTCAAGCCTGTTAAGATGGTAGCCGATGCCATGCTCAACTGCTCGCGCAGTGGTGGCATCATCCTCGATGCCTTTTCGGGATCGGGCACCACGATCATGGCGGCTGAGCAGACCGGGCGCATTGCGCGCGCCGTGGAGATGGATCCGCATTATGTCGATGTGGCGGTCCGTCGGTGGCAGAAGGCAACGGGCCAGGAGGCCGTCCTCTGCGGCTCCGATCTCACTTTCTCGGCTATCGAGAAGGTGGTGAACGAATTCGACATGTGAGCGTGAGGACAGCGCCGACGTGCGCCGGCGCTGTCCTCATCTAATTGTCGCGGGGTTTTCATGACGGACATTCCCTGCATTGCGGGCCTATCGCCATGTCACTGCGGTGTTGCAGGGAACTGGAGGTCTTATCCGATATGACAGATGATGATTATGAGGTCGGCTATGGCAAGCCGCCGGTGGCAACGCGCTTCAGGCCCGGCCAGTCCGGAAATCCCAATGGCCGGAAGAGGAAGCCGAAGCCGCAGACGGCGCTGAAGCCGATCTTCAGGGAAGTCCTGGAAGAGGCGGTCACGCTCAATGGCCGGAAGTATACACCCATGCAGGTCGTGGTTCGCTCGCTGATGAACAAGGCGATGAAGGGCGACTTGCGGGCGATCAAGACCATATTTGAAATGGAAAAGGAGCTTGGGCTGGACAAGCCACAGGGTCGCTCTGGTGTTCTCAAGGTCACCAGAGTGCCGCCTGAACTGCGCAAGCAGTGGGCCGAAATGCAGCAGGCCAAGTTCCGCGGTGAAGACCCCGAGGGGCTTGCAGCGCTTGACGCAAATCTTCCCGAGAGTGAGCGGGGGCGCTACTGAAAGACGCGGCCGCGTCCGTGAGGGCGCGGCCGCTTCGCCTATATGCCGCAGTCTGCCAGCGCACTCGCGAGTGATTCGTCGAGCGGCACCGGCCTCAGGCCCTCGTTGGTGAACTGGCCCACGCGGTACATACCCGTGCCGGGCAGACCGGTCTCGGGTGCGGCAGCCTTTGCACGGAAGAGGAGGCCGCGACCGGCGCGCATTTCATCCAGCATTGCCAGAGCCGTTTCACCCTGGGCAAAGGTACTGGTTGCGGTGGCGCTCAGGATCATCCGGTTGCTGAGCGCCATGGCATCGGCCATCGCTTTGGCCGCCACCGAATTCTGATCCGTGCCGGCGGGCGGAACAGCGGGCGTGTCGATGGTCATTGGACCATCTTCTGCCCGCAGTTCGCGGAAAGGCCGGTCATCCACCCGCCAAAGGATTGTCCCGGTGGGGAGGCGGAAACGTCCCCCGCTGCTCACGCCGACCAGCAGCCCGTGGACCGGATGCTTCTCGATGACCGGATAGAGGAAGCCGGTACGCGAATATCGTGTCTTACCAACATAATCGAGCGCGGTGACGACGCAGCGGGTGGCACCGGTGACTGGGTCGGTCGTGCGGGTTGCCTGCCATGTATGGGGAACCCTTTCCTTTGCCCCGGCCGGGATGGTCAGGGTCATCGCAAGAAACGCAGCGGCGGTGGTACGGACTTTCATGGGACAAGTGCCTCCCGAAGCTGGCGGACAAGAGTGTCGAGTAGGCTGC
Source organism: Sphingobium sp. TomTYG75 (assembly GCF_054771635.1). NCBI lineage: Bacteria > Pseudomonadati > Pseudomonadota > Alphaproteobacteria > Sphingomonadales > Sphingobiaceae > Sphingobium > Sphingobium sp. TomTYG75. The sequence goes on from NZ_BSRE01000001.1 coordinate 922,399, forward strand.
GTTGTGCCGCATCGGGTTCATGGGGATCGGCAAACCGCCAGCGGCGGTGTTCGAGGAACAGCGAGATCCAGAGATCGCGCGCGCTGCCCTGCCAGCCCCCGGTCCGGGTGGCGACCGCCAGCCCGGCCTCAGCGAAATTGTTGGCGTCGCCCTGGCCATCATGCTGAAGCAGGGCATAGCCGTCGACCAGATGGGCAAGCCCGGCAGAGCTGTTCCAGTCGCAATCCTCAGGAATGGCATCGAAGCGGCCGGACCGGACGGCAGCCAGCCATGGTTCGGCCGGTTCGGGCAACGCGGCCATATGGTCGATCAGAGCGGATAGGTCGGGATGTCGCTGCCCGAAAAGGCGATCCACGAGCTCCTCAAGACCGCCGATCTTCTCGAACCTTCTGGCGAATATGACGCGATGGTCCGGACGCTGCTTCTTCTTTCCGCGGCTATGGGTGGCGATCCGATCGCCAAGCGGAGGGATCTTCTCTCCCGGAGGGTTGCCGAAGAAGCGGTATGACACTGGCCGCATTGTCAGCGGATCATAGGTCATCCAGATGATGCAGGCCGATGGCTTGATTGCGAGATTGACATGGGCGGTGACCTCGCGGGCCGCGCCTCCCAGCACCTGTCCCTTGAGCTGGACATGGCGGATGATGCCGTTCGCCTCGATCACCAGATCATAACCATCACGGTCGCAGTCGGTGCGCAGCAGTTCGAAGGGCTGGTCACGCAGCAGCAGTTCGGAAGTGACGGCACCGCTCAGATGATATTCCAGCACCTTCTCGATGAGCGAAGAGTGGCGGGAAAGCTGTGCCCTGGCGGCGGCGTTACGGATCGTGGCAGGCGTCAGCAGTCTTGCTCCTCTTTATGGGGAGCGGCGCTGATGCCGTGGCCTCACTCGTCGCTCCTATGTCCACTCGGGGCGACGGCCAGAAGCCGGATGTTAGTAACCTGCTATGCACAGGCGCATGCGCCTTTACCGTTGCCGGCTGGACATGCGCGCATGCCACCCGGCCCCGGAAAATCCGCGACCGAGCATGCATAGAGTGAGGTTACTAAGCCCCGCTTCCCGGCTTTCACGGGAAGCAGGGCCACATTGCTCGACTTGGGGCGTCAGGCAAGTGGAATGTCGGGAAAATTTCAAGAAAGGTCTGAGGATCGCCCGAGAGCCGGCATGACGCGCCCATTTGCGCCCTCCCCTTCAGAATATTCGCTCCCATGGCCGAAGGGAGGGTGCGGCTAATACCGCACCCTCCCCAGTACAATCTCAGGCGGCTTCCCAGACCTGGTTCAGGATCCTGGCGGTCATCGCCGCTTTGTCCTGCGGCAGGAACCGCCCATAATGTTGGGCCACCATCTCCGGCGTATCCTGAATGGCGTAGCTTGCCTGCTCATAGGAGCCGGTATGCTTGAGGATGTGGGTGGCAAGAACATCCCGCACATTATGCGGCCCATGAACGCAATGTGGCACGATCAGGATATCGCCGGCCGCGACGCGATCTGGTCCAAGCGCTGGGGCATCGCGCCCTCGATCAAGCTCGGCCTTGAAGGACCGACCAGTCTGGCGGTCAGCTACTATCATCTGGATACAGACGAGCTGCCGGACTCCGGCATCCCTTACCTCTACACGATCGGCAACGCCCCGGCGGGCGTGACGGAGACCGGCCCCGCCCAGGATTTGACCACCATCGGCGGCCGTCAGGTCAGCGTGCCGCGCGGCGCCTATTATGGCCTGAAGGCACCTATGTTTCCAACCCTGCCACCGGCGCCGTTATCGCCACCGGCTCGACGATCAGCCCACGCTGCTCGACTGCCATGATCGCTCGCTACAACTGCACCACGATCGACAACCCCAATTCCAGCGATCCGTGGGTCAGCTATGCAAGCGACACGTCGAGCGTGACCGCGGCGATCCAGCGCAGCCTCCGCAAAACGTGGACTCTCTCGAAGACGACAACCAAGGCGGTGTCCTTCAGCGTAAAGTCGGCGCCATGCGCCTCGGCAATGGCTCGCACCATGCTAAGGCCCAGACCATGCCCCGGCGTCGCGCGCGCGGGTTCCAGGCGCACGAAGCGTTGCTGCACCCGTGAGCGATCTTCCTTGGCTTGTGCGTCTTGCACACGCCAGAGTTAGCGCTGCATAGCGCACGCCATGGTTGCGATGAGGATACATTTTCCCAAACTTCGCGATTTCAAAGTTGTTGTCGGATCCAGGGATCAAAAACGCAGAGCCAGACTCGCGCCTGCGCCATCATGGGCGGCCCATGGAAAGATCCTGATGTTGTCGTCCTTCCTGCCCGTCAGCAGGAAGCCGCTCGCCTCGCCAATCGCCATGCCGGCTGCAACGTCAAACCAGTGATGCTTCTTGCCCTCGACCCTGGCCACACCGACAAAGGCGGCCACGAGTTGAGCGGGCACGCCTACCTGCCAGCCATAGCGATTTTGCAGCGAAGCGGCCGCGGCAAAGGCCGTAGCAGTATGCGCGGAAGGGAAACTGTGGCGATTGGAGCCATCGGGTCGCATTTCGGGGAAGGTCTGCTTCAACCCCTCAGAAATCAGATAGGCCGCTCCGACGCTTTCGCCCGCTTGCAGTGTCCCTTTCCAGTCGCCGTTAACCGTCGGCAGACCGAGCGCGCTGGCGACGACGACGGTCCGGGCGATATTGCTGGCCTGTGACCAGCCATGCGGCGACGCCATGGCATAGCCGGGACACAGGGAAAGAACAGCGCCCAACAGGACGCCCGACAATCTGCGCATGAATGACCCCTTGGGCTTGATACCCATGGGAGCATCGACGGCACGGCGGGTTGTTCACCTCAGTTGCGCGAATTTCCTCACCACTGGCGCGCGAGCGAGATCATGACGGCGCGCGGCCGAAGCGGCGTATATTGCGGGGCGGAGCGGATCGAGAAGGGATTGCCGAAGGCGAAACTGTCGCCGCGGACATCGAACAGATTGTCGATCTGCAAGGCGGCGGTCCATCCGTCGCGCTCCAGCATGGAACTGAGCGCCACGGTGGCATAGGGCCGCATCGACCGGTCGAGATCATCGTCGAAGCTCAGCCGGGCATGTCCGATATAGTTGGCCTGGATCGCGCTTTGCCCGCTCCAACGGGCCAAGGCATAGCGGCGCGACAAAGTCGCCCGCACAGTCAGATCCGGCGCGATCGGCAAATGACGATCCGCCAACTCGATCCCAGTCGGGCTATGGGTCAATCGCGCATCCTGCGCCGCCGCACCCAGCGTCAGTTCATAGCCCGCGCCCATCTGCCAGTCCACCGCGACTTCGACGCCGATGATCCGGCCACGCCCGGCATTGCGGGTCGAAACCAGGCCGTCGGCCAGCAGATAGTCCGACTGGATGTCATGCCAGTCGGTATAATAAGCGCTGCCCGACAGCATCAACCCATCGCCCCACAGGCCCCGGCGCATGCCCAGATCGAAACTGCCCAGTTCGTCTGCATCGAAGCGACCCGATAGGGTCGTCCCCGTGGGCGTCAGGCCGCCGGGCCGCATCGCCCGGGCGTAACGCAGATAGACCAGCCCGCCCCCCTGCAGCCGATAGGACAATGCCAGGCTGGGCGAGAGGATCAGCATGCCCTTCGCCTCGCCCGCATGCGGGCGCCCCGCTTCCTCCGCCTCATCCTCGGTGCGGGAATGATAGATGCGCAGACCCGGCGTCACATCCAGCCGGGCCAGCAGGGGAAGCATCGCTTCGCCGAACAGGGCATATTCCGTCACGACCCGATCGCTCTGTTCAATGGCGTGAGGCAAACCGTCAGCCAGTGTCAGCGTCGCCCGATCCCGTGCCGCCGCGCGCAGGAAAGACGCCCCCGCGACCCAGCGGCTCCCCTTTCCGGAAGAGAGGCGCATTTCCTGATTGAACAGCGAATAATGCCGGTCATCATCGAAGCGCACCGTGCCGGAAAGGCCGAAATTGCCGGCCGCATCATTGGCGTCGAGGGCATAGCCGACCGCATTCCTTACATAGCTGGCGACCCACAGCAGCTCCAGACCGCCGAGACGACCGGTGACCGTGCCATGGAACAGCGCGAAATCATTGTCGGTCGGCTCGGCAAGGCGACCGGGCCGCGTCAGCCCTTGGCCGGCAGCCAGCACATATTGGCTGTCGCGCGAGGCTATGTCCTGCGCGGCATAGCCCAGATCGACCGACCAATCCTGCGACGCCTGCCATTTGAGGCCGAGGCGAAGGCCCCTCGTCCGGGTCGAATTGCTGTTCTTGCCGGTGGCTGCATTGTCGATCCACCCGCCGTCGGTCAGGCGATAGCCCACCGCCCGCACCGCCAGCCGGTCCTCGATCAGGGGCAGGTTGACCACGGCCTCTCCGCCGAGGCCCATGCCGCCATGGTCGACCGCCGATGCCGAGAGCCTGCCCCATGCCGACGCATCCCCAAGGTCCGGGCGCCGCGTCACGATATGATAGATACCGCCCAGCGCGCCCGATCCGTAGAGCGGCCCTTGTGGCCCCTTCAATATCTCGACCTGCTCGACATCAATTAGGCGCAGGTCGGGGTCGGGCGCATTGAAGGTGACGCGCGCATCATCGACCTGCACCGCCACGGTCGATTGGCTCTGACCAAGGAAGGGACTATCGGCCACGCCGCGGATGAACTGGCGATTTCGGCCGGGACCAAGGTTGGTCATCGCAAGTCCTTCGACCCGCATACCCACGTCCCGGCTGTCCAGAGGACGCGAGGAGGATCGGAGCGTCCCGATCGGCAGAACCGATAGGGACAGCGGAACCTGATCCAGCGCCAGCTCTCGCTTCTGCGCGGTCACGACGATGTCCGCGCCGGGTCCGGCAGGTGCCGCTTTCCGCGCCGCAAATATCTGTGATGGAGCAGAGCGCGGGACCACCTCCAGCCGATAAAGGCGGGGAGCCAGTTGCACAGCCCGCAAACTGGTGCCATCCAGCAGCTTGCGCAGGGCTCTTTCGGCCGACATGGTCCCCTTGATCGGCCGCGCCGTTACCACCGGCAGCGCGCCCGGATAGCCGACCGAAAGCCCCGTTATCTCGGAAAAGCGGGCCAGGCTGGCGACAAGCGGTCCTGCCGGCAGGTCGAACCCATATCGCTCCTCCCGCGCCTGAGCCGGGTTGACCCCGAGCGCCCCTTCAGCGATCAGCACCGCCAAGGCGAAGGGCGCCGCCAGCCTGCGGATGCATGGCCACGCCCATGACCGTCGCAAGATCGGGCAGCAGTCTCGATCCATCGCCAATGACCAGCGTGCCCGAAAAATGTCTGGTCTCCAGAGAAGGATCGACGATGACGCGCTTACCCGAATAGCGTGAAATATCCGCGACGACGAGAGCCAGCGGCGCATCGCTGTAGGAAAGCCGTCCCTCGCGCCAGCTCCCCACTTCGCTGGCCACCACGGGCGCCAGCGTCAGATGGCCGTCCGCTCCGCTGGTCAGTTGCTGACCCGCCTGCAACCGTACCTGTCCGTCCGCCTTGTCCGAGACTACGGAGACTACGCCCTCCGACACCCCGATACGGAATGTGCCGCCGGAAAGATTGACCGAGAAACGGGTGCCGATATCGGTGATGCGATAGGGGCCTGCCTGCACCGTCAACATGCGGGACGGATCATGGCGGACGGCGAAATAGGCCTCGCCACTCGCCAGTTCGATCCGTGTGGCATCCTTGTCCTGCACGACGATGCGGCTGGCGGGCGACAGCAGGATATTCGCGCCATTGGCGAACGCCACGGCCCGGCTCTTGCCCGCGTCGGCGGCATAGACGCTGGGGGCTTGTCCGGTCCGCAGCATAGGCAGACCTACCGCCAACGCCACAGCCGCTACGAACGCGCCACCCAGCGCCCATCTCATCCGCCGTTGCGGGCGGGGGCTTGCCGCCACCCCCTGCACGTCCAAAAGCGACCCGACGGCATCCTTATGTTCCTCCACAATCGCGGCGGTCAAGGCGATGGAATCGAAAGCCTCGCGATGGCGCGGGTCCGCCTCCAGCCAGGCCATATAGCCCTCCCAGTCGGCATCGTCGCGCTCAAGCGCCGCCTGCCAGGCCAGCGCCTCGTCGATCATCCCTTCATCCAAGTCCGACTGCGCCGTCATTGGCGAGCCCCTTCCTTCCCTATCATCCGTCACAGACGGCGCGCGATCCGCCTTACCTCAGCGCAGAAGCGCGCGTCGCAAATATTTCATGGCGATGGCCATATGCTTTTCCACCCCGCTCTTGCTGATGCCCAGCCGGTCGGCAACCTCCGCATGGCTCAGGCCCTTAATCTTGTGCAGCTCAAAAGCACGCCGCGCACCGTCGGGCAGATTGGCGATGGCCGATGCGAGGGCGGCGACCTCTTCCCGCGCGATGATCTGATCCTCGGGCGTTTCGCGCCGGTCGGTCGGCTCGATCCCGGCCGGCGTGAAATCCGTTTCCTGGTCGGACCAGCGCCGTTCGCGCGCCATCCGCCGCTGCCGCTCCCGCAGCCGATCCACCACCAGATTCTGGGCCATGCGGAACAGATAGGCGCGGCCGTTGCCCACTGGCCCCGCCGGCCGCTGCCGCGCGCGCAGCCACAATTCCTGCAGCAGATCCTCCGCCTCGGCCGGATCGCCGACGCGCGCCTGCAACAGCCGCCGGAGTTCAGCGCGGTACAGACCGTAAAGCGTCTCAACATCTTCGTCCTGATCGGCGTCCATGAGCCCGTCTTTTTCGGCCCGCTCACGCAGCGGCAGCAGCTTCGCAATCGTTTCTAACTGAAGCAACGCGCCGATCAACAACCTGTGCACGACATGAAGAATATTTCATCATCGCCGGGAAAAGGACTGAGGTGATGGTCACAGCACAACGTCTCCATTTGTTTCGCCCGACCCGATCGCGCCGCCATGTCATGCGCCTAGCGGTCGTTGCGCAGCGCCCACCACATGATGGCCGTTGTCCAGGACCAGGACTCGCAGCTGAAACGAGAGCGCAGTCCGCAAGGATGTTCCGTGCCACGGTCTCGCGCCGGTTGCGTCGAGGATCGCGCGGCCCGCTTACGAGCGGCAGAGCGCGACAAGAGACGGAAAAACGGAAGGCGATACCTAAGCAACATGCAGCTTCCTCCGTTCGATTTGCCGATAGACAGCGAAGAGCTGCCGGAAATGATCATCCATCGTCATGGTCGAAGCGGCGAGCGCCGTCGCATGCCGTCGTTGTGCTTCCGGCCCGCTCGTCAAAAAGGCGGTGATCGTCGCTGCAAGGCTATCCGTCTGCGCGGCGCGATAGCGAAAGCCCACGCCCTGCGCCGCCTGATCGGACGCGCCCCCTTCGTCGGGAACGATCACGGGCAAGCCGCTGGCGCGCGCCTCCGCCGCGACCATGCAGAATGTTTCGGCTTCGCAGCCATGGACCAGCGCGTCGGCGCTCGCCAGCATCTCCGCCAGCCGGTCGCGCTGGGTAATTGGGGCCAGCAACTGGATATGCGGATTGTTCGCCGCCGCCCGCCGCACCCGGGCGCGCTCGCGGCCATCGCCGACCAGCACCAGCCCGACCGGATTGCCATAGCCTGCCGATGTCACCGCCTCGATCACCTGCGGCCAGCGTTTTTCGGGCGCATGTCGCCCCACGCCGAGCAGCAATGTCGCATGCGGTGGCAAGCCGCACCGTTCCAGCAGTCTTGCGCGCAAGGCCTCGTTGCGTTTCATCGGCGTGAACCAGCCCGGCTCGACCCCCATGGGCAGAGTCGCCACCCGTTCAAGCCCACCGCTCAGCAAACGGCGCGACAGGCTGTCGCTGGCGCTGACCACAAGGTCGAAGCTCTGGTCCAGCCGCCGCAAATGGCGCCAGAACCAGTCGAACCCCCGGTCGATCCTCTCCCGGCTCAGCACCGATCCGAACCAGCGATAGGCGTAAGCCGACAGCGGATCGGCATGCATGATGAGCGCGCGGGGCGCGTCCCCCTGCCAGCGCGCGACCATGGCGGCGCTCGCCCAAGGGGAGGATGCCTCGACCAGATCGGGTTGCAGCCGGTCCAGCATGGCGTGGAGCGACCGCTCATTGTCGAAATAGGAATAGCGCCGGTCCAGCGGAAAGCGCCGCGCCGGCAACATCACGATGCGGCCGCCCCCCTGCGCTTCCACGACCCGGTCATCGTCCGACGGGGCGAGGATGATGATCTCATGCCCCGCCTCCGCCCCGGCCTGCAGCTTGCGCTCGACATAGGTTTTCACCCCGCCGCCGCGCGGCGCGTAAAAGGCGCAGACATCGACGATCCGCATCGTCACTTCTCCACGGGGCCGAAGGAGAAAAGTCCCCGGCGATAGTTGATCCTGATGCTGATGCGGGCCGGTCCCGACCCGACTACTGCGCTCGCCGCGGCGGCGCGTGGCTTAGCCCAGCCGAGTTTGGGATTGCCGGCGAAGCCGATGCCATCGACCGACAGCGAAAAGCGGCGATTGGCGTCGCGGTCGTGCATCAGGCTGAGCGCGTAGCTGCCCGGCCCCGGCGCGCGGATGCACAGTTCCACAGCGCCCGAGGTCGGCACCGACAGCTCGACCCGCCGGAACGTCCTGCCCGCCGCGATCAGGATATTGTCGTCGGCCAGAAAATCCTTGTCATTGGCGGGATAGAGCTCCAGCTTCAGCCGGCCCTTGCGGTCCTTGAGCCCCAGCACGTCGACCAGAAAGGCCGGACCATTTTCATTGGCGCGGCACTGTCCCTCGGCCTTGCCCAGATCGGGGGTCGACGGGATGGCGACGCCCGCGAGAAGAAAGCCCGTGATCATTGCGCCCGGCTCTCCCGCAGCAATTCGGTCGCACCCAGCACCATGCCAACCAGCAGATGCGCGGCGAGGATCAGCGACGCCATCAGCGCCATTGCCGCCACGATCTCGCTGTCGCGCCCGATCAGGAAGGCAGCCATGCCTGCGAACACTACATCCTTGTTCGGCAGGAAGGGCAGGCGCGACACCAGCTGGCGCAGCGTGCCAAGCAATATCCACCAGCTGAGCGCGATATCGGGCAGCAGCAGATGCCACATCACCGCCGCCAGCACCGTCGTCGCGACAATGCGCAGCAGGTGGATGGCCGCGACGATCCACAGTTCCCGGCGCGGCAGGGTGAACAGCCTGCGCCGCAGCAGCATCGCCACCAGCGAGGAGGCAAGGACGAAGAGGATCGATCCGCCGACCTCCCATCGATTCAAGCCCGCGTCCACCGCGCCCATCAGCGGCAGGGCAAAGGCGACCATCAGCAGCGTGACGCCATTGCCCACCAGCGCCGACAGGATCGTCACGTCCTTGATCGCACCGAAGGGCGCCGTGGTGATCCGGGCGCTCCGTCGCGCCCAGGCGTAGAAATAGACCTCGCCCAGATAGCCGAGCAGAATCTCATTGCTCACCAGTTTGCGCAGCAGCGCGCCGAAGCCTTCCGCCGGGATCGTCCAGAGGCGCCGGAAGATGACCCATTCGGACAGCGGCCCGGCGAGATAATAAAGCGCAAAGGCGCCCCAGAAGCCGACCGACAGGGGCATCAGCGCCAACAGGCTGCGCGGATTCAATCCCCGGAACTGGTGCAATGCCACCACCAGGATCAGTACCGATACCAGAGGCCCCGCCCAGCGGGTCCAATTGCGGCCCGACTGGATCAGCGGTTGGGGATCGATCGCTACCCCTTCCAGAGTCGCGACGGGTGGGGAAAGAAGGCCGGTGGAGGCTTCGCCGGTCATGTCATGCTCGTCTTGATGGACTGGAAGGAGAGACGACGCGACGGATCGACCGCCACAGTCGCCGGGGGCGGATTTTTTCATCATCACCTGCGCGGCGCGCGACCGCCGCGAAACTGGCGAGATAGGTGCCGGAGGCGGCCTCCAGCGTGAAGCGACGCGCCTGCTCCAGACTGGTGGCGCTGTCCTGCGTCCGCTGGCCCGCTGTGGCGATCGCCTCGGCCAATGCCCGCACATCGGCGACCGGCACCAGATAACCTAGCCTGCCCTCCTCCAGCAGCGCGGACATGGCCGCGCTGCATCGGGTGGCGATGACCGGCACGCCCACCGCCAGCGCCTCCAGCACGACGGCGGGCACCCCTTCATAGGTTGATGACAGCAGCAGGATATCGCCTTGTGCGATCCGGCTGGCCGGATCGGGAACATGGCCCGCAAAAGCGACCCGCTCGTTCAGCCCCAGGCGGTCCGCCAGCATCTGCAATGCCCGCCGTTCGGGACCGTCGCCATAGATGGTCAGCTGGTCCTGCGGCTGCGCACCCCGCGCAAAGCCGTGCAGCATCAGCGCGAAATTCTTCTGCGCCGCCAACCGGCCGATGGCGATGAAATGGCCGCCCTCCGCACGCGCTGGGGCCGGAGGCGCGGCCCGCAACCGATCGATCTGCTCGCGCGAGAGGGCGGGATCGGGAATGACGCTGATCGCCGCAGCGCCGGGACGGATCAACGTCGCGATCTCCGCTTCCAGTCCCTCCGCCATGGCGACGAAATGGTCGATGAAACGTCCCTGTATACGTAGCCAGACATGATAGAACATGCGCACCGGCCAGCGCATGTCGCGCCGCTCCAGGTCATTGCTGATCTTGGCGACCACCGGCGGGCAGCGGCGTCCCAGCAGCAGTTTCATCGCCACCGCGACCACCGCGTAGCTGTTGCCCGCGCAGAACAGCAGGTCGGGCCGTAGGCGTCGGATCGCCGGCGGCAGCGTCACGATCATCCACAGCGTCTCGCACCAGACGATGGAGACAGGCGGCGGCTTGGGCATCTGGCAGTCGAGCCCCTCACCCAACTCCGCCCGCATCGCTCCATCGGCCCGCCCCATGAACAGTGGCGCGTCGACCCCCGACGCCTTCCAGTGGCGCACCAGCCGCAGCGCGACACGCTCTACCCCGCCCGGTTCGAAGCTGTGCAGGAAGGTCAGGATGCGCATGACTGGATCAGGCCGCCAGCAAATCGCCATAGGGCGCGGGCGCATGGGTGCGTTTCAGACGTTCCAACACCCGATCGATGCTGGCCAGCAGCCGCGGCACATGCGCGTCACCCGGATGCACCGCCACGCGCGCCACCGGCGCATGACGCAGCAGCGGCGGCAGCAGGCGCGCAGCCAGAAGGGACGATGCGATCCGCGTCGGGCTCCGGCTGGCCCATGTGATCACCGGCCCCCGCGCCAGCACCCGGCCGGTCCCCGGCTGCCACACCTTCATATGATCCTCGGCCAGCGTAAAGCCGGACGCGGCCAGCGCGTCGAGCGCCGGGCGGCCATAGAGCCAGGCCGGCGCCACGAAGCCCGCAACCGGCCGGCCGATAATGGCCTCGATCAGGGTGCGCGCATCGGCCATGCGCCGGGCCGCGACTTCGCCGTCCAGCCCCAGAAACTCTCCCTCCCCGGCCGTCATGTGACGCGCCTTGAAGCGCGCGGCCGGACCCTGATGCACGGCCATGTCCTTGTGGAACCAGCCATGGGCGAACATGCTGACGCCCCGGTCGGACCAGCCCCGCAATTTCCGGGCAAAGGCGCTGCCGGGTCGCAGCGGATGCGCACCCCAATGATCGGGAACGACCAGCATCGCCAAGTCGCCGGCGTCGACATGGCGAGCCAGTTGCTCCAGCAACAGATCGACCTCCGCTTCGAATCGCGGGCCAACATCATGGATCGAAACAAGAAGTTTCCTCACGACTGCCCCCGCAGACCGAAACTCTCGAACTTGCAGGCCCGGCCTATGGCCATGATCCATGACGCGGCGGCTACGAGATGTGTTGGCCGCAATCTTTTGCGCATAACAACATGACGGCGCTCAGCCCGGCAACCGCAGTTGTTCCTCAATATTGAGCACTGATCGGCCCTGGAGACAGACTTATGCTCTGTCCGAACTTACACTTCGTCCTCGATTTTCCGGCAGCTATCGGCTGCAGGAACACTGTGCAGCGAGTAACTGCTTTCGGGGATAATTATCGGAGCGCCGAACGGCGATAATCGGCGCATTTCCGTAGTTAGGGTCAGGACTCATTGGTCATAACCAGAAGATGACGGTGGCGGCGAGTGCGATGGCGGAGAAGAAGGCGGTGGGGCAGCGGTCATAGCGGGTGGCGACGCGGCGCCAGTCCTTCAGCCGACCGAACATGATCTCGATGCGGTTGCGGCGCCTGTATCGGCGTTTGTCGTATCTGATGGGCTCGTTGCGCGATTTCCGGCCGGGGATGCAGGGCTTGAGGCCCTTTTCCTCAAGGGCTTCCCTGAACCAGTCGGCATCGTAGCCCCGGTCGGCGAGCAGCCATTGCGCCTTGGGCAGTTCGTCGAGCAGGGCTGCCGCACCGATATAGTCGCTGACTTGGCCAGCGGTCATGAAGAAGCTCAGGGGACGGCCGTTGGCATCGGTAACGGCATGGAGCTTGGTGTTCATGCCGCCTTTGGTGCGGCCGATCAGGTGGCCGAGATCCCCTTTTTTACCGCCAAGCTCGATGCCGTGCGGTGCGCCTTCAAATAGGTTGCGTCGATCATCACCGTCCTGCGCTCGGCTCCGACGGAGAGCCCCTCCATCATTCGCGTAAAAACGCCCATCCGGCCCCAGCGCTTCCAACGATTGTAGAGCGTCTTGTGCGGGCCGTATTCCTTCGGCGCATCCCGCCAGCGCAACCCGTTGCGATTGACGAAGATAATCCCGCTCAGCACGCGCCGATCATCCACCCTCGGCCTGCCGTGGCTCTTCGGAAAATACGGCTCAAGCCGAGCCATCTGCTCGTCCGTCAGCCAGTAGAGGTCGCTCACATTCAGTCTCCTTGCGGAGCCTGAATCAGATCATGCCTCTCACATCAATGGGTCCTGACCCTAGCCCGCCTTAAGTTGAAGGAAGGCATATGACGTGCTCTCAACAGCCCAGTCATCCGCGACAATTCAATAACAGCGGCGGGTCGCATTGAAGAGGTAGGGTGAAACAAAAGTCTGCGCCTGCGCGATCATTAGGCTCAGCCCAGATCCGGCCTCCGTGATTCTCGATAATCGTTCGGCAGATGGAGAGCCCAAGGCCCATACCGTTGGCCTTGGTGGTGAAGTTTGTTTTGAAGATTTCGGTCTTCAGTATATCGGGAATACCGCTTCCGCCATCGCTTACACGGACAACAGCCCTGTTTTCGCCCGTAGGCATGGCCGATACAACAATTTGCTTGACTGATCCCGATGCTTCGCTGGCCTCGCAGGCGTTGCGAAGAAGGTTGAGAACAACCTGCTCGATCTGAACTCTGTCGATGAGAACGGCGTCGGCAGCCTCGTCGACTTCGAGTCCGATCCCTTGCCTTCCTACGCCATTGTGGCCGCACAGCTGAATGGCCTCGCTGATCGTCTCGCGGAGGCTGTCGGGCTTTCGTTCAGGCGCGGTATCGCTCGCCTGCTCGCTAAGCTTGCGAACGATCTCGGCCGCGTATTGCGCGCCTCGCTCCGCGCCTTCGACTGCTTGCAGAGCGGCTGCGCGATCATGTGGCTCGCCCGCTTCGACGTAGCGCCTGATGCCGCCGACAAATCCAGCGATCGCCGTCAATGGCTGGTTGAGTTCATGTGCCAGCGTCGTCGCCAGCGCGCCCATCGCGCTGAAACGGGAGAGATGGATGATCTCGGCCTGCATCCGCTGGAGCGCGATTGTCGCCTCCATGCTGTCCGTGACGTCGAGATTTAAGCCGACAAAGCGGGCGGCACGAGCGCGCGATCCGGGAACAAGGCTCCCTAATCCGAGCACCCATCGGCAATTTCCGTCTGCGGCAATTGTCCGGTAGCGGATAGAAAGGCTCGTCTCCGTCCTCACCGCCGCCTGGAGCGCTTCGCGGGTGTTCTTCAGGTCGTCATGGTGCAGACAGGCGCTCCACTCTTCATCGCTCAATTCCGGTGGACCGTTTCCGGGCAATCCATGCATCTCTCGGCTTCGCGGACAGAGTTGAAGCCGATACGTCTCAAGATTCAGATCCCACGTGCCGGCGCCAGAATTGCTCTGGGCAAGTGCCAGCCGCTCCAACGCCTCCTTCGCACGAACCTCCTCCGCTTTACGCTCGCTCACGTCACAGGCCGTGCCGACCATCCTAAGTGGCGCGCCTGATTGCGGATCGCGGGCGACAACGCGGCCTCGATCGAAGTTCCAGCACCAACTGCCATCGCGATGCCGAAGGCGATACTCGCAGGCAAAGGTGTCGCATTTGCCGTCGAGATGTTCCTTTAGCCGTTCTTCTAGGATCGGCCAGTCGTCAGCATGCACCAGTTCACGAACCGCATCGATGCCGCCCCCCAATTCCCCCGGGGCATATCCAAGGTGCCGAAGGAAGCGCGCCGACATGGCGATGTGGCCGGTTTCGAAATTCCAGTCCCATGCGCCGTCGCCGGTTGCCTCCAGCACCATGCGAAGGGTCTCCTCATTCATCTGCGATGCGACGCTCTTCTGTCGTTCCGCAGTAATGTCGCGAAACGCAACCTGCAGCCCATTCGCTATCGGACGGACGTTCACGTCAAACCAGCAGTGCACGTCAGGCTCGAAGAACTGAAACCGTCCAGCTGTGCGTTCGGCGGCGGCCCGATGAAGTTCTGCCCAAGCGGCCGTATGAACCGCCAGCGGGAAGCTGTGCCAGATGATTGTCCCTCGCAAATCTTGGCCTCGGCCGATTTTGTCCACAGCGTTCCGGTTCAGGTGGATGAAGCGCCAATCACGATCGAGCAGGAAGATACAGTCGATGGCCCCCTCAAGCAGTTCGTCGGCTGGGGGCAGCGGCTCCGCCACGTCTGGACCTGCAACGGGCCTCATCGCGCGCGGCGCCGGTGCAACGGGCGGCAAGCCGGCAGGCCCGGTAGGCTCTGAACATCCGCCGATGAGCGGCGAGAGCCCGGCATCAATCGCAATGCGGACCGCTTCAGACAGCGTGCCGCAGCCGAGGTCCGCCATCATCCTTGCCCTGTGCATTTCCACAGTTCGATGGCTGAGCTCCAGATGACGCGCGATCACCTTGTTGCTGAGGCCGCCCAACAGCCCCTGCAGAATTTGAAGCTCACGCGGTGAGAGTTTCTCAGTACGGATCAGTGCATCCGCACGGCCTTGTGTCCGACGACGTTCCTGGGCACGTAGATCAAGCGCCCGGGTAATAGCGGCCAGGAGTTCCTGTTCCTGGTAGGGTTTCTGGATGAAATCGATGGCGCCAAGCTTCATTGCCTGAACCGCGGTACAGAGATCACCATGGCCGGTCATCATGATTGTCGGGATCGCGACACGTCGCTCCACCAGCCGGGCCAAGGTGCCGAGGCCATCGAGTCCCGGCATGCGCAGGTCAAGGAGCACGCACCCGCGGTCTAGGTTTGCCTGCTGCAAGAATTCCTCTGCGCTTGCGTAGACTTCCGTCGGATGTCCACGACTGGCAAGGAGATAACTGGTGGCCGCGCGAACATGCGCATCATCATCAACGATATGGACTAGAGGCAACGCGATCACCCTGCAAACATGACCACCTCATAACCCAACTTGGCTTTGGGCGCGAGCAATCGGTATACCGTAATAGTCCGGTATTGCGTGGCCAGCAGTAGCACCCGGATTGCGACTCAGCAGCCTCCGGGCGTCAATTCTGCCTGCAATGGTGAACGGCCTCTTATACAGGCCACCGTAGACGCTACGAATTGTTCTCCCGATTGCCAGCGTGCAGCTTTGGTCCATGGACCGAGGAGCACTGCATGGCAACGAAGATGGATACTGACCCTCTGCGGCTCAATCTGACGGGCTGCAGCATGGCTGACCACATTAACCTTCCCACCGTGAATCGCGTAGCACGCCTCCATGTTGGGAATGAGACAGGGCTGGCCAGGATGCACAGGATATCGAATGGCGGGACGGAGCTCTCGTCAGTCATTGACTTACGGATCGGACAGTTGATCAGGCTCGACTTGTCGGAAACGGTTTCAACAACGGCGACCGTCATTTTGAAAGATGGCAAGCGGTACATTGTGGCTTTCTCGCAGACCGTGAACTGTGCCGAGCTGCTACGGCAACTGGTGCAGGAAGCCCGCTCCACTGAGTCGCGCCCCTTGCGTCTCAAAACTCCGCTAATGAGAGTTGAGGGGCAGAGCCTTGCTGGCTCTCACCAACTCGAACTCGAAAACATCTCGCAACAGGGCATGAAGGTGCGACACGATGGATCCTTTCAACCGGGGCTCCGCGTCTGGATTCAGTTGCCAAATGGAATCGAGCGCCGAGGCGTCGTTCGTTGGGCAGACAAGCGTTCGGCGGGCCTACTGCTCGCCGACATCCTATCTGCTGATGACCTGGGAGCCGTCAGCCGTCTTCGATTCTCTCGGGGCGAAGGGTGTTCCTGATGCCTCAGGCGTAACGATCCCAGAGTTTTCTGTGGGTGAGCGATGGGGGATCGTTCCAGCGGTGAGCCCTCTTGCTACCACCGACCCATCCCTGCCGTTAAACCATAGCCTTTACCTTTCCAGGTACAGACCGTCAGCTAACGAGACACTTGGCTATCGCCCATCAATGTTCGATGCCTTCCTCAGTCGGTCAGCGTGCCGCAATCTGCTGCGTTCCACACCGGCCTCGATCATAGTTGCCGACAGTCCGGATGATCTCGCCCTGCCGCGGCTCGACGCGATGTCCCTCTACGATCCCGGCCAGCACCCGCGCGATCAACTGGTCCAGGCGCGTCACCACATAGCAGGCGACGTCCGGTTCTGCATGGCCATCGCCTATACCGCTGTCGTCGGTCAGGAAGATGTAGCGCCCATCCGCCTCCTGCCGATCGAGCATCGACTGCAGGCGTCCCACATCTGCGGAAAGAGGGAAGGATCGCGTGACATAGTCGTCGCCGCGGTCGCGATAGACGACCAGCCCGATCCGGACATCCAGATTGCCGGCATCCCGTTTTAGCCGGGTGACGATGGAGCCAAGTTCCGCCTGTAAATAGGCCATCTCGTCCCCCATGCTACCCGTCGTATCGACAACCAGGACGAGGTCGAGTGCTTTGACAGAACGCGCCTGGCCGGGGACTGTCAGCGTGACGGTTTGTCCGCCCCGTTCCCGCCACTGCACGGTGCGGCTGACCGTTCCAGCGTCCGAGGCTATGCTGATTCGGGTCCGGGATTCGGCACGATCATAGCCGGGGTAGAAGGCGGCAATCCCGTCCGCGCCCGTTTCCAGATGCAGCGCGCCGCCGGGGCGCTCCGCGGAAATCCGGGCCTGCGGCACTGGCTGCCCTGCCGCATCGACGACCCGGATGCCGACATGGCTGCGCGTATCGACAAAGGGCAGGCCGCTATCGGCGAGTGAGCTGGAGGCACTGGTTCTGGACGAGCTCAGGACCGTGATAGCGGCAGCCGTACGGACCGCAGTTGCCGGATGCACCCTGGGGAGCGACACGATCGAGGTGGTACGTGACAGATGCGGTGCCGCGATAGATGCTCTGTCCTCCAACAGCGCCGTCCAACAAAGACACCATCTGCTTGACGTAGTCCGGCGCATCGACATCGGCGACGGCAGGCTCGTCATTACCTTTTCACTGGAAGCCATCGACCAGCATCTGGCCGGTCAAGAGGAGCTTGAGGTTGGGATAAATATGGTTCGCACCGGTCGTCAGACCAGAATCGCCATTCCTCCGTCCGCAACGCAATCCGCCCGGCCCAATTCATCGCTGCTCAAGCTGGTAGCGCAGGCCTTTGCAGCCCGGGCCGAGATGGACAAGGGTGGCAGCTTCCTGGAGGTCGCCGCGCGGCTTGGCTGCGGCCGGGAATATCTCGCCGATCTGCTGCGTACCAGCTATCTGGCACCGTCGATCATCAAGGCTATCCTCGAAGGCCGCCAGCCACCCGACCTCAGCCGCAAGCGGGTGATGCAGACCAACCGCATCCCGCTGGACTGGCGAGGCCAGGAGGCGATGTTCGGGTTTGGCTGAGACTCGCCAACAGTAGCAACCAAGGAGCGGTGCCGATCGGCACCGCTTCTCGTTTTGGCCCGCGTCAATTCCGGGTCCACCAAAAGCGCCTTCGGAGATATGGCGCCAGATTGCGCCGCCCGTACCGTCCAGAGTGGTCTCTGTTTTCCAGAGCGCATTTTGCGTGCGGGCAAGCCTCGGAAATCACGGCAGATTTCCGCCCTTGGCGAGAGCCTCTCCGGTCTATGGGTATATGTAGGAGAGAGTGGTGCCGCTTACGTGACTCGAACACGTGACCCCATCATTACGAAGAACATATCTTCAAATAACAAATTGATTTTACAGGTCTTTTCTTTCATTTTACCCATGTTTGACCATTAAAATGATCCAACTTTTTCCTATAAAACTCAGCTGGTTAGGAGGAAAAATTGCAGTCTATTTTGACCCCAGCTGGGTCACGGGAACAGAGACTATTTCGCAGACGCAGGGGCGACAAATGACATGTCAGTTATCCTTGTCCGATCTTGCCTTAGATATCGGCTACGAGACTGGTATGCCTTGCTAGTGACTTCACCGTCTGCAAACTGGCGCGCCAACAAGCTTTCGTTCCTTTCCACGACTTTCATCAGAGCTCTGAGGCTTTCGTCATAATCTGCCGCTTTCGTTGCCCGTTCATGGGCGAAGACATGAGGCCCATGCTCAGGATATGGAGTAGCGTTGACTAGCTGCCGGGTATGTAGAGAGGCGTCGCGATGAAATTCATACGCCGTCCGGGTTGCAGCTGATTCAGCGTTCATGATGGAGGTCTGTTCTTGAGCAAGCAGGGAGTTTAGGTCGCGATGTGGCAAATCAGGCTGAACACCTCCGCCATCATCTTCCCACCGCGTAATGCCGAGATCGCGTGAAGACATTTTATCTTTGAGCTGGGCCATCGTGCTGCTCCCTTGCGTTTAAGCGGGAGCGCGTATCATCTCTCAGCCGTCCCATGCTGAATCTGCCGGACGGTAGAGCATAGATGGTAAACCGGTCAGCAAATTACAATGAGTAGAGCGGGAGCGCCCGGTTCGCTCTGTCCGGCGGATCACCAAAAGCGGCTGTTCCGCTTCCCCCCTGCATTCTCGTTCCCCGATTTCGAACCTCTGCGCCGCGGTGTTAACCCGCTAGTCCGGTTCGGGGTGAGCAAACTGTTCAGCGGCAAGCGACCAAGTGCCTAGCAAGTCCGTTCGGGCGGGTTAAATGTGCCGTTCGTAGTCGCCTTGGATGTAGGCGCGCATCGCGTCAGCTTCTTGCTCGATCTGGTCGAGCCGTGATTTTACAAGATCGCCAATCGACACGAACCCAACTACCCGATCGCCATCCACCACGGGGAGATGACGGACGCGCTGCCGTGTCATCAAAGCGAGGGCGACAATGACCGCCGTATCGGGGGCGACGGTGAGCACGGGTGAGGTCATCACCCGATCGACCGCCCACTCCATTACCGCTGCGCCGTTGGTTCGAAGTGCGTAGATCAGATCACGTTCGGACATGACGCCGACGATCCGCTCCCCGTCCAACACCGGGACCGCGCCGATGCGACCATCGGCAAGCAGCTCAAGGACATGCCACACCGTATCGCGGGGCGTGACGGTCACAACGTCGCTCCAGCTTCGCATAGTGCCCGAAATCGTCATACTGCCGTCCTGACTGCGCGGCCCTCTGTGCTGACATTATACCATGCGCGAATGGGGTGGTCCAAACCCATTCCTCTCGCGCCCATACTGCGCGAATGACCCCGAACGGATCGCGATCATGTCGGACAGAGACCCGCCCCACCTCCTTCCCACGCACGGGTGACGGGAACAGATCACGTCTGGCGTAGTCTTGCTGATATAAGGCCTGCCCGGTGCTAAGAACGTGAACCCTCCAAGGAAGTCGCTATGAGTGGCATCACGAAGGAAGAATTCTGTCGGCGGTTTAAGGCCAGGATGATCGCTATCAATGGGGAAACGTTTGCCGATGGCAGGAATGTCGCGGACTACGCCGACGACGCGGTTTGGGGGTACTGGGACACCGATTGGCAACGGGATCAAGGCCCGGAGGCCTGTGCAGATGCCGACAAGGAAGAGCGGGGCGAAGAAGACGATGAGTAAGATGTAATTCTGATATGCGCCAGGCGGCGTTAGGCAGCCCGGGTCGAGCGTGTTATACTAACACATCCCGGTTCCGACTCTGTGCGGGCATGCCGTGACTGAGAGACAATCGCGCTCCCGCTCGACGAGGAGAGTGACATGTCCACCTCACCAAACATACCCTTCCCATTACCACTTCGGCAGACTGTTCTGCATGAGCGGGTCGAGCGGCAGGGGCTCGCACTAGG
Organism: Sphingobium sp. TomTYG75; assembly: GCF_054771635.1. Classification (NCBI taxonomy): domain Bacteria; kingdom Pseudomonadati; phylum Pseudomonadota; class Alphaproteobacteria; order Sphingomonadales; family Sphingobiaceae; genus Sphingobium; species Sphingobium sp. TomTYG75. Next base: position 942,587 of record NZ_BSRE01000001.1, read on the forward strand.
TGCTTCACGGGAACGAACGTTCCGCGCTCGTGTCCTCTCGCAACAGAACGAACGCAATCTGGAAGCCGCTATGGACAGTTGGGCGAACGAGGGCGGCACTGCCACCAGCGTTCCGCCGACACCGAGGCTCACCATTGGACCGAAAACCAGCACCCTCCAGTTTTCCGCTGATCTATTTCGTGATGACACTTTGGGACGTGCAGTCATTTTGAACGCTGCTCTGGTGTTGATTGCTACAACTATTCTCGTTGTTATAATCAATTGATGGGACATTTCTGAGCCTAATAGAAATAATATGGAGAGAAAGATGAACCCTACCCAGAGTAATTTAGACCTCGCAGTCGTGATGATCAACGCTCAATTAAGGCTGCCTATCGTTCCTAACAGCACACAGATGAAACTGAAAAACCTAGAAACTTTGCTGACCACTGCACGAGATCAGGTGGCTTGCGGTGATCTTTTGACCCGTTCTGACATACATCATCTCAATAAAGCCTTTGATGAGCTGGCAGCACGCTAACGGCGCCTGCCGCTCTCATCGATCATAATTGCCGCGAATGTCGATACGTGATTGTTTTTGCTTCAACTGCGACTTGGCTCACGGGTCAATCGCAGCAGCTTCTTTATCAAGCGCTTTAGCCCGGTCACGCGCTGCATCGCGTAACTGTGCAGCCTTCGCCTCGAGGTCTTCGGCTTCAACGTCGGCTTGTCGCTGATAGTTTTCTCCCTTGGCCTTCAGCGCTTCGGCAGAAGCCCGTCTGGCTTTTCGAGCGGCATTATCTGCTCGATCCTGCACCTTACCCGCTCTCTCTGCAGGGCCGGAGCCCTCATAAGCTACGCCCGATGCGTTCGCCGCAGCCTCATCTTGCTTTTCTCCAGCCTGCTCAGCGGGGCCTTCGCATCCTGCCAGCCAGACCAAAGGAAAAAAAGCCAGAAATAAGCCTTTCAAGGGCCGGTGGCTTTCGCAGGGGGCAGGTCTAAATGCTTCCGGGTAAGGTCGCGATCTTGTCATACTGAATTCCGTCGATACTGATGCCGGGCGCGCAGCGCAGGTGACGTTCGCCTAGCAACGACCGCCCTCATTTTCCCAATCGTCGAGAGCGCAGGTAAGTTCATTATTCCGTGCAGCGCTCCACCGTTGTGAAGCATTTTCTTCTGTGAGCTTCGCCTCTCGCTGAACATAGGCAGCTAGCCAGAGCCTAGCTGCTACAATTTTTTCATAACCGTGGACCGACCCGGCATAGGCAATCCGCGCAACGGCGCTGACGAAATCATCCGCCCAATCCGCCTCTCGAGGCTTGGATTTCGTGATCGTGATCATGGGAGAAACTCCCGTCATGCAAGCGGGAGCGCCCAAGTCTCTCGGTCACGGGATGCTTGCAAACAGAATCCGGTGATAAATCATCTTATCATATATGGAGCGAACCGGCGGCATTTTTTGCGCGGCAGGCAACTCCGTAGTAGCCACCCCTTGGCCAGTGATTCAGAATCCGAGAACTGTTCGGCCCCTATGGAGGCAAAAGCGGGAACATCGGCTCTTCGCCCAAATAAGACATATTGACGGCTGGCAGATTGGCCGTTGTCCATCCGCTTCGCCTAATGGACCGCATGGCAACCAACAAACAGGGGGTGCCTGCCGACCATGACGGCGATGACGAGCTTGAGATCGAAGTCGAGGGACGCAGAAGCGGAACCAAGTTCGCCCTTGGGGTGCTTACGGCTCGACCGGAAGAGTGGCAGGTTGCCCTTGATGCGCTATCGTTGGAAAGACCGCCACCAGGACTTGGACCGCTCGCGCCAGTTCGCGATGCATTCGTGCGGACCGTCGATGTCGTGGTGCCGTTACCCAACCAGCATATGTGATGGAATCTGCGTGCTCTTCAGAAGAGCGGCGGACATGATAGTCGAATTGCGTTTCGATGCGCATAAAGGCTCCAGCTGAGCGGGAGCGGCTATCTCTCTGTCACTGACAGGCTCAGGTTGGCCAGCGATGGCTGCATAATACCATCTTTGTAGCAGCGAGTCTTTTCTAGTTCTCTCCGGTCCGCTTCCCACGCCGCTGGCTTCGTCTGCCCATAAGCGCCAACACTAGCTCTTTCGGATAGGTGCTATTGCTATCCATCGGAATTACGCGCTCGGCTGCTGAGCAGGCTTTCAGCTCGCATTGCGACCCTAACCTAGCCCGACATCTTTCGAGGTGCCGGGCTTTTTCGCGCCCGGCCTTTCCCACTGCGAGCTATAAGTGACTCATCCGAAGCCGGTATGACGCGGCAAAACGAGAAACCCCGGAAAGCCCCGCTGCCTAGAGCGGCCGGAATCGGGCCTAAATGCTGGCTACACTGTGACTTCGTGCCAGCCATTTGCCATTCCGCATCCACCCCCGAGTATGGCAGGGAGTTGGGAAATGCCTTGCAAGGTTAGAGATTAGCCGTTGTCCCAAGGGCCGACCTTGCGGACGGCGCGGCGACCAACAACAGGAGGTTGTCCATGTCACTGCTTTCTTCGCTTACTCTCGTCCAGTCCAATGCCACCGAAATGCGGACCCGTGGCATCAACACCATGCGCCAAAAGCTGATCGACCGTATCGGCGATCAGATCGCGCTGGCGCAGGCATCGGAAGCCGGGAAAAGCTATCAGCGAATGAAATATCGCCGGGTCCGTGACGAAGCCAGCGACGAAGTTACGGAAACGCCCGTCCGCACCCGCGTCCGTCCGTGGTGGCTGGAGGACAAGGATGGGACGATCATCGTCTGGATCAAATATGGGAATCAGACGCTGGAGCTTGCCAAGGGGAAAACCGCCATCCGGGTCAAGGATCGGCTGGAGCTGGTCAAAACCTTCGAGACCGTGCGAGAGGCTGTCCGCGCCGGTGAATTCGACACGCATATCACCAATGCCGTCAGCACGTTCAAGACCCGCTTCGGAAAATGACATTGCGGGCCGAAATGCCCCCCTCCCACGAGGGGGGCGATTTCTGTCAGATCAGATTAGCGGCGCATGCGCGCTCGAAATCTTGCCAGTATCTGGCCTCCTTCACGATGCCATCTGCCATATGTAGTGCGGCGTCCAAGGTCTGCGCATTATCGAACTCCAGACTGGAAGCATCAACGCTGCCCCGGAAGGCGTCGATCAAATCGAACCGCCGATCCCGGTTAGTGGATATGGCCTGCGACATCAGAAGACCTAGCGCATCCTTCATCGCATGGAGTTGGCCCTCCAGCTGCTCAATCTGGGCGTGAGCTGATCGCATTACAGTTTCTTTGGCCATGCTCACTTGCCCTCCGCCTTGAAGACAAACGCTTTCGGAGGCTGTTCAGCTACCCACACGTGATCGTACATGTCGATCACCTGCCCCTTGTAGCTTATAGAGTTGATGAAACCGCCCCAACCAGTCTGGACGATATTCAGGTCCATAAGGTCAGGATCGAATGGGCTGCTATCCTCAATTATGAATGTGCCAGAGCCAACGCCGAAAGTCCGACCAGCGGCATAGCGACGGCGGGGCTCTAGCTGGAAGAAACTCCGGTCATCCACTTGGTTGATTGGCCAACCGGTCTGTCCCGGGTCTTGCGCGAAATGCAGCAGCAGATCGCCATCGGGAGACATAGCCCTGATCTCCACGCGCCCTTGGAGCTCTATCCCGCCAACACAAGCAACATTGCAAATGCATCCCCAGTTTTTCTGCGACCGGCGCGGGTTAATCGGCGTGCCATCCAGCCGTTGATCGACGCTCAGTTCCTTCTCGAAAATATGCACCCCGAACGCTTCGACATCTTGCTTTTCCCAGTAGGCCGCCACGTCATTTCTGATTTTGCCTAGCTTCACCAAACCGGCATAACCAGTGATATGAATCTGGGTGCGACTGGATCGCGTTTCGAATGGGAGAACGGGCGGCTGAGAAAGCAAATTAAGATCTTTAAACATAATTAGATGGTCCTATTTTCAAAGATTATAGAATTAATTTACGGTCGCCGGAAGGGGCATGCAGAGCTTCCCGTTAATTTTGATTGCATCCAAGAAGCAGCCGCCATGACGAACATAAGCGATTGGGTTAAGAATGAAGTTGCCCCAATCGATCACCTCCTCCATCTCAAGCTGAAATTCCAAAACGACGCTTTGCCGTTCGTTGAAAGCAGCGACGCCGTGCTTATCGACCCATCCACCGGCCATGGGCTCGACATTGAAGACGAAAGTCTGGATGCAATCGCCCTTGTCATCAAAGATGCGGCCCTCGTGTTCATGGCTCAAATCCACCCCCATGATGAAGGGAAGCGGGGTTGAGGTGGCCGGATCAAAGCTATTTTGCTCCTGGGAAGCCCAGACGGGCTCGACCATAGGCAGGCCACCCTGTCCTGCGATGCAGACGTGATAGGCGTAGGTGTTGGCATTACGAAACATTGTTAAACTCCGTCATTAAACCAATGGATTAGATTGGGTGGGTTTGGATTAAATTGCCCTTAAAGGACGGAGGCTCAATATCATTGGTTTTAATTCGTGCAAGGGTTATTTTAATTCTGCCCCAAATTTTTTTTGGGATTGGATTGAAGGCCGCCCGTCCTCCTGTTAAATTCCGCTTATGGAAAGCACAGTAGACGTTCTTGCGGCGCTTAAGCGCAAGCTGTCAGAGGAACTGGATCACGCGATAGCGAAGGTCGCAGCAATCGAGGCCGAAATGGCCGCCGTCGAAGCAGCTCTTGCTGCGATCCCACAGATAGAACCTGTCGAGAAACCTGCTACGCCGCCGAGCGGTGGACGGAAGATGAGCGTAAAGGCAATGGTGCTGGATGCATTGGAACGTCATTTCCCGCAGGGAGCGTCCGCCCTCGACCTGCTGGAATGTTTCGCTAAGGAATATGGCCGGGATGACGTAGCAAGGACGAGCCTCAGCCCGCAGCTGACGACTCTAAAGAATGACGGCAAGATTGCCCGCGACGGCATGGCATGGACACTGGTGAAACATGACTGATCGTAACGCGCCAACCACGTGTCCGAAATGCGGGCGGTTCGCACTGGAATGGCATGTGTCGGACGTGCCGTTACATGATTATAGAGTCCAGTGCGGACCTTGCCGCAAATTCGCCGGATGGAAATCGGAGGCGCAGCTCGCCATTCAGCGGACCGTAGCTGACGTAAGGGTAATCCCCCTCCGTGAGCCAGGGCCTACGCTGGACGAGTTTTTTACGTGAAGACCCTCAGCGTCTTAAACACGCCCAACTAGACGATCGCCAGCGAGGGCCGGTCATTTCGCGCAGGCGGTTCCTCGGACGTGGCCGTCAACCCAAACAGCAGATTTTCAAGTTCGCCGTGTGGAATATCCAGCTCATCCGCGATATCCGCTCGCGTCGATTTCTGTTCCCAAAGGTCATCCAAAACCATCTTCCAAAGCGCAGATGTTTCACGAGCCATGCTCTCCGGCTCGCTGCCACCAAAATCCGTGCGAAGCTGAATGTTGAACGTTCGATATTGCCAATCGGACAACAGCCCTAGCTTATGCAGTCGATATGTAAGAGCTGCAGCGGACACACCCCAGCGCTTCTTCCCCGAGATGATTTGACGGAGAGACTGGATACGCGGCATTTCCGCAAGCACGTCTGCTCGCGGCATAAGGAACGAACTGGCAAAAGCATTTGCCTCAGCTTCGGCCTGCTGACCCTGATTCGATCCCCCATGCTTATGCATGACAAGATGGCCAAGTTCATGGGCCGCATCGAACCTGCTGCGCTCGGTGGTTTTGAACGTGTTGAGGAAGATGAACGGTTCAGCGTTTCGCCAGCATGAGAAGGCGTCAACATTCTTGGTATTTTCCGCTAGAGAAAACACTCGGATGCCCTTGGCCTCAAGCAACTTAATCAGATTGCCTATCGGCTTTTCACCAAGTCCCCATTCCTGACGCAAAGCACGGGCCGCTGTAGCTGGATCGCGCTCCGGGCCAGCATCAACCAGATTAGGTTTAGGAAGTTCATATTTAGATTGCAGCCAATCAGCCACCAGATAGGCAATGCCCCCAGCCGCGATTGCAGCGTTGCGCTCCCGCTGCGTTACCGATGACAGGCTCCGAAAGCTGACCGCCTCCGCAGGCAAAGTGTCGACATCACCACCGTAAAAAAAGGCGAGCGGATATCCCACCGCGTCAGCGATCCGCTGCACAGTCGCCTCTTGTGGCACCTGCTTCCCTGTTTTTATCTGCGACAGGCTCACGACCGTCACGTCTGCTAGTTCTGCAAGCGCACGAGCCGTAAGCCGACGACGATCCATCGCCAGCTCCAAACGCGCTGGATTGAAGATCATGTTACTTCCGCGCGATCGAGAACTCGTACGGATCATCGTCTTCGGGCTTCCTCACACCGGGGCTACGGCCCTTCCAATCCCCGCTCCTAACGATGAAGATGCGTTCAAGGAAGCCCTCGAAGTTCCCACCTTCGATTGCGGCAGGCAACGACAGCTCCGCCCGCACATCTGCCTCATCCTGCTCATTCACGGACACACAAAGGAACCACAAGCTGGAATTGAGCTTGGCAATTTTCTCCGGCGCAACCTCGGGAAGTTCGTCTTCAAGAAACAACAATCCCTGCGCCTGTTCTATAGCCGCTTTGGCTGCCGGCCCCTTCCCGCTAACCGCTTGTGGCCCGCGAATGCCGACGCAAGCCTGATCCACAGACTGGTAGACAATCCGAATACCGGATTCCGGATGCACCACAGACTCTATCCCGTTTGTGCTGTCCATCTCCCACCCCTTCGGGAGAAACAGAAATCGCAGGTGCCGAGTGCCAGCAAAATATGCCTTACTGCCCCCAGCGGTCCGCGCATCAACCGCCACCACATCATTCCGAGCGGCTATGACCGCCTCTATAAGCGGGAATACCTCCTCGACGCTGATGCCAAACTTCGAAAGGCGGTTAGCGACCTCAATCGGTTCACGGTAAATGCGAACGGCGTGCATGTGCTACCCTTTAATTTTTCTCAGCTCATTTGTGTCATAGAAAATTAAAGAGCGCAAGCGGGCATCACCCTGCTCGTTGTGGATCATTAGTTTTTACGCACCACCACATTCATGCTGTGAGTCTGACAACTCCCATTTGCCGCCCGTGCGCAGGTTGGTTGCAGCGTAAGACCTGCCTCGATCATCTCCCGGTGGGCAATTCCGGGGCACGTCCGTTAGACAAAGCTTGATGGGATCGCCAATCCGGCTCTCTTCCAGTTCGGGGATCACATCGTAGGAGACGCCATACACGCCGTTACCATAATTGACGGCACTCCCCGAATCGGGAACTCCTCCTAGACGAGTGCCTAGCGACTTAATCACGGTTTTGCTGCAGTTGCCGATGGTCGTAAATGTCGCGGCAGGGTTTGCTTCATCAGCATCCATCCGCTTCCCACCGTCTGTGCAATCGTGGATGACCTCCGAAATGCCCGAGGCGGTCTGATCTATTTCCACAACCTCTGATCCGCCTTCAACCGGCAACCGGATGTGCAAGACGGACCCCTTCGCAAGCTCCAAACTGGTCAAAGGCTTGCTCGAATTATCGAGAATAAGCTGATTATCCCGTCTGGGGTTGATGGCGTTACCATTCCGGGCGGGCAGCTCATCAACCCGGACGCCGTAACTGATGACCGATTGTACAAGCATCAATCCTCCGCTGACTTGGAAAGCGGCAGCGGCAGCGGCCGGATTTGGCGCAGTGGACATGGATACCGGAGTACCATTCTCGCTATCGACCGTGGTGAACAGATAGTAGAGGTTTTTGTGGTTGGAGCATCTGATCGCTACGCGAATACGGGCTGCTTGGCCCTGGAAAGCCCGACTAGCGGACAGGATTTCCGCGTCAGTCATTGGATCGACGCGGCTATTTACAGCCCACTCGCTATTCTCATCGGTGGAAGAATCCAGAACGCCGAGCGGCTCTGAGGGCGCAGCCACATTCGCAGCACTAGCCTCAACATCGTCCATCGGTGGGAGATTCCTAATGTATAGGAACAGCACTCCCGACGCCAACGCCAGCAGGCAGGACCAACGAAAGACACGCCAACGCCTGCGTGCGCGGCAACTGGGGCAGATTAGAAGTTCCCCCGCGCGTACCATCTGATCGCTGGCAAAGGCCCCAAGACAATCATGACATTCCTCGCGTGCATTTTGAAACATTCATCCCCCCATGACACCTAATCGTGTCATCCCTATTCCCGATCATCCCCTTGACTGGCAACAGAAAATGACACGATTGGTGGACAGACATTTGCCGAGACCTGCGGCCATGTCCCGGCATGGATTTGGTCCAGCTCCTCGGCAAAAATGTGCGGCATTACCGCCAGCTGCGCTGCATGACGCAGGAGGAGCTTGCCCATGCGGCGGACATGAAACGCACCTATGTCAGCGATCTGGAGCGGGGCACCCGTAATCCAAGCGTCCGGGCCTTGGGCAGACTGGCGAATGCACTGGAAGTCGATCCCGCCGTACTATTGCAGCTCTCTAACCAAGCGTGAAGGCTTATGAAGGCAAGAAAATACAACGGTCTTACCCCTCACCTGAAGGCGAGCAAGGTCTCCGAATTCGAAATAACGTTCTCGGAGATCGAGCAGATCATCGGTTCGTCACTGCCAAAAACCGCGAACGATAGGCAGTTCTGGGCGAACACCACCAAGCATCGTAGCACACTCCGAAGAGCCGTTGCGGCTGCGGGGTTCGAATCATTTCTCGTGTTTGGTTCGAAACGGGTGAGATTTAAGCGCGCTCTGTGATAGCGGTCACTGCCTCGCTCAACACCGTCAGACGATAACCCGCCTCCCTAAGCCGATTGGCGAGTGAGGTGATTTGCTCGACATCATCCTCCGCTTGCCCTTGCATAGCGAGATCGCTGGCGTCCTCGCAGAGCGCGGTCATGAAGGCGAATAATTCTTGTATAATGGCGAGGGGCGAAGGTTCGCGCTGATCCATAAGACGGCTTCCTGATCGTGAAAGCGCGTGTATCCCTCCGAAAGCAGCTGACGACTACAGGGGGTGGCAACCGTAGCTCGTCTGGGGTGAGCCAACAGATTATGTACGATCCCCATTTTGAAATGCCCGAAGAATTAGACCGGCTTCGTCCCGCATTTCCGGCGTTTCTGCTCCAACAGCTAAGGCTTCGACCCTTCCTTTTGCGCTATCGAAGTCCAAAAACGGCTCCAGATGATCGCGTTTAAGAACCTCATAAGACCCCCGCGTACTCAGCACTGAATTGGCCATGCGGTGCAGCATATCCATCAGCGCCGCATCAGTTTGAATAGCGGCCTTAACTAACTGCCGAGGCCCATTTTCATCTCCACCTTGACGCCAAGCAAACAAAAGCCCGATGGTATCGGGCGTATTCAACACCTCATCAATCGGCATCTTTTGGTAGCGGGACAGCATAGCGGCGGTGATAACGTCCAGCTCTTGAGCGGTAAAAAGCCATTCGCTCTCTGGACGGCGGCGGTCACCAAATCGGCCTTGGGCAAAGGTATCCCGGCGGAATAAAGATGTCAGCCATCCCACGGCCTTGCCTTGAGTGAACAGCCGCTCGACGATGGCCAATCTTTGTTCAGGATTTCTGTTTAGCAAGGTAGGAACGATCCGTTCAGCCCTATCCCATATGGAAAAAATGCCAAACCGGTCGAATGGCCGGTATCTGAATGCCTCGTCCATGCAATCAGCAAGCGCCAGGAGAATGGTTGCCGCTTGCTCAGCCACAAAGCTCTCTGCGGGGACTCCATTGAGCCGTTCCAGCAGAATATCCCCTTTCCCCATAGCATCAGAAATGGACTGACGGTGAAGGCCCATAAATGCGTCAGATGCTTGCTGAATTCCCGCGGCTGCACCTGCCCAAAACGCATCAAACTCTGCTTGCTTGATAGCATGTAACGGTTCACCGAGGGCAAAATAAAGCCGATAGTGGTCTGGGCTTGCCAACCGTCGCTTTAAAATCGCGGCATCACGGTCCGATCTCCCTACCTTTGCGAAAATGGCGAAGGCAGCACCATCCTCTCCAAAATTAGTATCAATGCCGGGCAACTGCTCCGCGAAAAAATGCCGATAGTGCAGATCATGAAAATATCCCTCATGCACTGACTGGGTCAATGCGGCCAGACTGCGCGCCGCTGCCGTTTCGCTGATTGAACCGACGCCAATTGATTTTGTGGATGCCTCGATGGAATATTCCTCAATCCAGCGATAAAGCCTTGGCTCTCCATCCTTGATGAGTTGAATCCAGACTAGATCGGCCAGGTCATAAGCCTCTCTACCCAGTGCGGTCACGAGGAAACGTATCGAATCCAATGCTTTTGTGACGGAGCGAGGCGTTTTCAGCTGTTTGCCGCCCTCGTAATCCACCACGGATTTCAGGCGGGACAACTCATCTTCGGTCTTGGCCTGCGCGAATTTACTTAACTCGTTGAAAAACCACTGGCGCAGTTGAAATGCTTCAGGGGATGGAACCATCACTGTAAGCTGAACAATTTTCTCCAGAAACGCATGACCATCAGTGATGTTACCGGCATTTCTCACCCCTTCAGCCAGCACCTCACCGTCGTAGCAGAGCACGTAAATGACATTGGGAAAATCGGCCACAGACCGAACCAAACGAAGAACCTCCATCATTTCTGCTGGCTCAAGGCGATCTACATCATCGATCGTCACTAAAAATCGATGCCCCAGATCCCTCAATTCATCTGTCAATTTATCTTTCAATCTCGACAGGGAGGCGGGCTGCTCGCTCTTCGTCGATGCAGCACCTAGCGCCTTCACTCCCTTGCCAATCCATTTCAGTGGTCCCCAAGCCTCACCGGCAAGCTCGATGGCATCGCCAGCCTTGCTCAGATAGGTCGCATACCTACGGGCGGTTTCGGCCGCTTCCTTCGCCTTAATGATGCTAGAGGCACTAGCATCACCTTGTTGATATTGGACGCTGGCGATTGCGCTGGAGAGCGACGCCATGAAAGAAGTTAGCAGTGCGTCTCTATTGCCGACGAGCCACGGTCGAAAATGCACCACGGTAGGACGCTGAGCGTCCTCCAGCTTGGCCAGCTTGAGCTCCATCAAGCCTAACAGGCTAGATTTCCCTGATCCCCAACTGCCGTTGATACCAATCACCATGCCCGCGTCTGTGGCGTGACTTACCAAGGCGGTTGCCAAACGCTCTGCGATAACCTCAAATCCCAAGCGATCCGGGTCGTCTGATCCGAGCGCCCGGTCCCCGGTTAGCATTTGTGACGATGGGAAATCATTCAAGGCCATGGCGCTACTAAATTGGATTCAACCTTCTATAGCAAGCACCTGATCATCCCTATCTTCATCGAGCATGTTACTATCGGCTATCAACCAGCGAATGCCAGCCGAGAACCATGCAGCTGCTCGACATTCATCTCTACCGAGATGCTTCCCATAAAACATGTCGATCATCTCGACGCTGGTGCGGGCATTCAGCGCCAGCGCCGACAAGTCGATGGCATCGCCGCTGATTATCCCTCTCTGTGCCGCTTGTTCAGCCGTAGTCGCCGATCGATAATCTTTCGCATAGCCTTTAACGCTGTGTCCTCCCTTGGCAAATCAACATAGGCCAGCAGTGCTTCATGTTTATCAAACTCGCGGCCATGGAATATCCAATGCAATATGTGCCGGGTAAAAAGATCGCGGAGCATCTGGCTCTGCTCCATAAAGGCATCCTCATGCCCCCGTGCATGCACATGCTCATTCCTAAGGCGTGCAACGTGGTTCAGTTGCCACCTAGTGAGCTGGTAATCATCGTCCGCGAAACTAGCTCGGTCGATTACCTTCTGATTGGAGCGTTCGCGAGCTGAGTCTTCGACGTATATCTTCTCAAGCGCAGCCCAAAACCGAAGCAGTCGGTGGTTGCCGTCACGCGATTCGAAAGCATCTTGTGCAAGCTGAAGCGCTGCCACAAGCACATTTTTGAGGGGATGTGTGGCGAGCGTTGAGAGAGCTTTCTTTGTGAAAGAAGCAATTTTAAGATATTTCTTAAATTCTGGAATTTGGTCATTCCATGCTTTTTCGTCATATTTCGGATCATACCAAATTCGGTTCTTTCCGAGAAATTCTCGCTCTTGGAATATAAACTGGAATGGACCCATTCGGAGCTGCCCCGCCGTCCAATTATGACCCGCCATAATGGTCCAACTGCCTCGGCTCTCGTATATATTCATGAGTGCCATCAACAATTGAAGCGCATCTAGCATCCGATCCACAGCGTCGTCTTCGAATCGTTCCCGACAGCTCAGAATGATATACCCGGAAGGCCGGGGCTGACTTGGATCGATGTACCCAACGCCAGAATTCTCGAACGGCGAAAGCCGAAGCCACTTTGGCAACTGCGCGGTGGTACGGATTGAAACGTCGCCCCATTTGAATTTAATTTCCTGAGCTTGATCCATCCCTTTAGCTCTGATTTTTGTCCACAGAGTGAACTTCTTCAGGCTGACAGCACGATCCGTTCGCAGAAATTCCTCTGCTCTTCCAATAACCGTTTCAGCTGTCAGCGGCCCGTCTCGGCGCGCCTGAAAAAGTGCTCTACGAAAGAGCCGAATGGCTGCTGAACGTCGCAGCGCCGGTTTAACGATAAAGGCATCCGGAAGGATTTCCTGCAAATAATTTGTTGCGCGAAAGCCAGGAAAGCTGAGGCCGCCTCCTTCCAGCACGGTGGAACTGCTTTCGAAGTCATCGAAGAACGCCTGCAGCTGTTCGTCCGACACAAGCTTAATGTTGCGCTTTATCGCCATGGCCGCCCATATAGTATGAGCTCCAAACGGCGTCACGGTGCTATGAGAGCCACGATCTTACGTTTGATGCCATCAGGCGTTTTACCTAGGTAGCTCCTGAAAAACGTTCATCCGGCAGCTCCGCTAATCCAGGAATGCCAGTTTCTTCCCATGTAGCTGCTCGACATTCATCTCCGCCGTGAGATGCTTGGCGTAGAATCGGTCTATCATCTCCACGCTGGTTCGGGCGTTCCTCGCCAGCGTCAGCAGATCAATGGCATCGCCGCTGATAAGCCGGAACATAATCGCCGTGTGTCGCAGGGAATAGATCGTCCTGGCTTCTCCGCTTGCCGACACTGACAATCCAGCGGATTCCACCACCACTCGGAACTGCCGACGCAGCATTTCCAATGCGAAGTTTCGTCCGGTATATTGCGGCAGGAACAGGAAATCGTCTGGACCGCCGAAGCCGTTAGCCTGCTGCTCGTCCAATATCTCCTGATATATCTCGACAGCACCGGGCATGGAGATGATCGGCGTAGCAACGGTCTTGCTGAAATCCGTGGAAATCCGAAGATACTGCGTCCTGTTGGTCCGCACGATCTCAATGTGCCGATGGCGCAGCAGCTTGGCATCGCTGGGCCGTAAAAATGTGTCGACCATGATCATGATGAAGCGGCGCAATTCCTGACCGATAATCTGCGAACGGACCTTTGTTTTCGCAGCCGCATGGTCGGCACATGATTTCAGCAGCCGGTCAAATTCTAACTCCGAGAACCAACCACGGGTGCCCTGCTTCAGACTGACCTCCGGCATCATCGGCACATGCGTCAACGCCCCTGCCCGCACAGCAGTCTTCAACGTCTTGCTGACCATAACCATGATCCGCTTTATGGATGCGGATTTCAGCTCAAGATCGGTTAGCTCGTCCACCACCTCCTGCATTCGCTGATAATCCAGCTTTCGAATGTCGATATTGCCGATCCGGTCAGATAGATGCTTCTTGAGAATCCATTCGTTGAAGCTGACCACCGTAGGTGCCCGTTCCCCACGCTTCACCTTCTTTCGGTCTGCCTCGATGGTGTCAGCAGCGAACCGGTTGAAGCTGTAATCGATCTTCTCAGGGGTCTTCCGATATCCCAGTTTCTCAGCAATTGCTTGCGCCTTCTGACGGGCGTCATGGACATCCTTCGTCTTCAGTGATCTCGTGACCTGCCGACCATCCTTACGAAACCGGGCGTAGTAAAATGGCGAACCAGCAACGCCGGTCAGCGAAACAGGACCGATCCGCTCAACGTGCATGGGCGATTCCCTCCATGCGAAGGCGGATAACAATGTTTTTCACCGTCTGCGCCGTAAATCGACCACCTTTGGCGGCATCGATACCAGCGACATTTAGCTGATCTGCCATAGCCGTGAACGACCAACCATCGGCCAGCATCGGCGTCAAAATCGGTTCGAGGGATCGCGCATATTCCAATGCCTGCTGGCGATGCCGCTCCTTCAATGCCTGAGCATTCTTACCCAAAGCGACCCCCCGCTTCTTCGCCTCGGCCAAGGCGCTGCGGGTCCGCTCGGAGATCAACCGTCGCTCCTCCTGTGCCAAGGCAGCAAATATATGCAGCTGGAAATCCGTGGCGTGGGGCATCTCGGCCACCACCAAGCCAATTCCCTGTTCCATGATTCCGGCAATGAAGCTGACTTTCCGGGAGAAACGATCCAATTTCGCAATCAGGATTTTCGCGCCATGCTTCTTGGCATGGGCAATCGCCTTCCAAAGCTCTTCCCGGTTATCAGCCTTCCCGGACTCGACCTCGACAAATTCGGCAATCACCTCATCATCAGCATTCAAGAATGCTTCGATCTTCGATCGTTGCGCAGCCAATCCTAAGCCGGACCGCCCTTGGGCGGCTGTCGATACTCGAAAATAGGCAACATAACGGCTCATCACCGGGCTCCGTCCAAAATAAACCTTGGTTTGTCGTGGACGGGCTCCCGCCATCAGAAGGGATGGACAACGGGCATTCTGGCGAACCGGATTCACCGGGTAAGCAAGCAGTTGCGAAATGACAGGATTTGAAATGGACTTTCCATTTCCAAGGCTAAAAATCCATGAAACGTCCGAAGCATCCATTTTAGCGGGCCTCCGAAGGCTTTTCATCCTTTCTTCCAAAGCTCGAAAATTTCCGTTTCAAGCCGTTCTGAACGTCATTTTCCGCCTTCGGCGGCAAATCATCCAAATCCGTGCCATCGCTCCTTTCAAAGGCTGTATTCAGGCTCTCATCGATCTTTCGAACCTGATCGAATCTGGAAAATGCCTGCTGACCGAATTCTAAAATGTACCCATAGAGCAGCTCATTCAAAATCTGCGATCTGGGTTTGCCGTACAAACGGCATAGCTTATCGAATGTCTGTAGAATGGTTGTTGGCACGTTGAAATTTACCAGTGTCTTAGTTTCTGTCATATATGCTCCTTAGTTATTTTTATAATACATCCTTCGGATGGTGCTTCGCACGATGTTAATGTGTTTTTGTATGATTTTTACAGAAGTGACTTTTAGAACTGTTTTGAAGGTTTTTAGATAATATTGTAGAATCAAGGCCCGATACAGTCTTCGAACCAAGTTGGGTTTGTGGATGATAGCGAAGGTGGTCGAAGGGGTCTTAGACCCAGCAATCAACTCAGGTGAGAGTTTTCCCAGTCGAACGATTCATCGTACACGACCTTACTCTGTAGCTTGCTAATGTAGGACACCCATCCCTCATCGCAGAGGGATTTGACGTAAATCTCGTTGTATCCCCACGGGGTCCGAGACCAGCAGTCACGGATCATCGCAGGATATTCCAGTTCCAGTTCCGGCCGGGGACAATCGAGAATCAGATGGTAGTGGACACGGATACCGTTTCCTCCCTCGATCACCGGAAGGACGTTAATCCGTTTCCCGTACCGAGCAGTAGCCTTCCCATAAACCTGACGGTTCAGGAAGTTCATAAAGTGTCGGAAATTCTTCCTAGCCTCGTACATGTCGATCTTCTGATACCGACCAGCGAAACCACCGGAACCCGCTATCCCCTGTTTCAGTGTCAGGGTCACAGCAAAGGGAGACGCGAATCGCTGGAGATCCACGAATGACAGGACTGACTGACGGTAGGAAGTTCGATCTTGGTTTGTTCTCATGGGGACGTGCAGGAGGGATAAGGGGTTTGTGGTATTTAGTGGGGGATGAAGGGGAGACGGATAGGAATTAAAGAAAATCCGTACATTCAATATATCCGACACGTCGAATCGCACCAATAGCCTGTGAACAGCTATGGAAGAAAAAGTGGTCCCCGGTGGGATCATCACGGATTTTCTATCGCGACAGGAACGACCAACTGCCGGTTGTGATACGATCACACCGGGAAGAAGTCCGAAGACTAATAAGTTTCAAATTGAGACTGATGGTGCCGCTTACGTGACTCGAACACGTGACCCCATCATTACGAATGATGTGCTCTACCAACTGAGCTAAAGCGGCGTTGGGTGGGCCAGATAACAGCGGTTGGTGCGCAGGACAAGCGGGCAATGCATCTTCGTGCACCATCTCTTCCGGGGCAAGGGGCGCGCGCGTTGCGTCAGGCTCGCCGCTTCTTCACGGCATGTTTACCATCCCATGGCAGTGTCGAGTCTCAGGAAAGCTTTTCTTCTGGATTAGGACCGACCGGATGGACACTCTGCGGGGGCAGGAAATCTCCAATGAACAGGATGATTTCGACTATGCCGATCACGAGGCGATGGAGCCGCCGTCCAGCGTAGGCTCCGACGAGCGACGCATGCAGGTGCGCGCCTATAATTATTGGGCGTCCCTGCTGGGCGACCGCACGCTTCCGTCGATCGAGGATCTTTCGCCCGATCATCTGGAAGATTTCGGCCCGAACAGCGTCCTTCTGGATTTCAGCACCGGACTCGATAACCCGGCGGTCGTGTATCTCGGCACCGCGCTACGGCGTGAGTGCGACGTCACCGGCGCCATCCAGTTCATCAACGACGTGCCGTCGCGCTCGCTGTTGTCGCGCCTGACCGACCATTATCTGCAGATCATCGCCAACGCCGCGCCGATCGGTTTCGAAGCAGGCTTCCTCAACCAGCGCGGGTCGGAAATCCTCTATCGCGGCATCCTCATGCCCTTCTCCTCCGATGGCGAGACGATCGATTTCGTGTTCGGCGTCATCAGCTGGAAGGAACTGGCGAGCCAGGCCGTCGCCGACGAGCTGGGCCGTGAAGTCGATGCCGCCCTGCGCAGCAGCGCCGCTCCGCATGCCGTAGCACCGATCTGGGCCGATGGTCCGGCGGCGGGCGAAGATGACGACACGCTCGACCTGTCCGGCATGGAAAGCCCGGCCGAGGACGCGCCGCTCGCCGACTGGCTCGCCCTTGCCCGCGACGGCGCGGAGCAGGCCCGCACCAGCGAAGCCCGCACCCACGGCGCCCTCTACCGCGCCATCGGCCTCGCCTACGACTTCGCCCTGATGAGCGAGGCGTCACCGGAAGATTATGCCGAGATGCTTGCCGACGCCGGGATCAAGCCCCAGGCGCGCAGCCCCCTAACCGCCGTGGTGAAGCTGGTCTTCGGCTCCACCTATGACAAGACGCGCATCACCGAATATGCGACCGCGCTGGAACATGCGAAGAGCGCAGGCCTCGGCCTCGGCGCGCTTGGCGACTATCTCGGCGAATATCCCGGCGGCCTCAAGGCGCTGATCCGCGACGAGCGCGCCCAGCGCCGCTCGCTCCTACCCCCTCGCCCCGACCCTAGCCAGACCGCGCGCGCCGCGATGAAGGCCGCCGCGCCGATCGACCCTGTCGCCATTTCGACCGATGGAGACGGCCTCGCCGTCGTCATCGCCCGGCGGGAAGCGGACGGCACTCTGGCGATAGTCGGCGCCCTTCCCGATGGATCGGACCTTGGTCAGCGGGTGATCGTCGCGGCGGCCGCCTAACCGAACGACAACGCTCATTATATTTCGACGGCCAGTAACTTTATTTCATTTCTCCAATTGAGCCTCACCGGGCGCTAGCGCATAACAAGCCGAGCCGGGGAGTCGCGTGACAACATGCCAGCGTCGTCCCCGTTCAGGGAAAGCGGCATACAGCCGCAGCGGGAAGAGGTTACGCATGACGGCATTGTCCGAGCCGAAGACCGGCCGAGTAAACGTATCGATCCGCAAGGCGCTTGAGGCAGCGCTGGAAAGGGGCGCACTCCCGGGCGAAAGCGAGGATTTCGATCATGAGGCAGCGGTAACCGCAGCCGCCTTCCTCGGCCGCGCCGCCGACGTCCGCAAATCGGGCCAGCTTGCCATTTCCATCGAAACGCTCGGCGAAGGCGCGACCGGCCGCTACATGCGGATCGCCATCATCAATGACGACATGCCCTTCCTGGTGGACTCGATCGCCAATGCGCTGGCATCGCATGACGTCACCATCTACCGCCTGCTCCACCCCGTCCTCTCGATCGACCGCAGCGAAGCGGGCAAGCTGACCGCCATTCTGGACGACGAAGCCCCCGGCGCCCGGCGCGAATCCATGATCTATATCGAGGCGGATCGCGCCGACGCGAAGGGCCGCCGCGCGCTGGAAAAATCGCTGCGCCAGACGCTGACCGATGTCCGCGCCGCGGTTGCCGACTGGCCGAAGATGCGCGACGCTATGAGCCGGGATGCGGACGCCATCCCCGACGGTGAAGGGGCCGCACTCCTTCGCTGGTTCCTCGCGCGCCACTTCACGCAAACGGGCCATGAACGTCGCCTGCGCAATGGCAAGGCGGAAGATCAGCTGGGCATCTGCACGCTGGATGACACGCCGCTGCTCGCGCCCGCCTCGCTCGAAGCGGCCTTCACCTGGTTTGAAGAGGGCAAGCGCAACCCGCTCATCATCAAATCGAACAAGCTCTCCCGCGTCCATCGCGCCGTCCTGCTCGACCTCATCATCGTGCCAGTGCGGGAAGGGAAAAAGCTGGTCGCTCTCTCGATCCACGCGGGCATGTGGACCAGCGCGGCGCTGTCGGCCAGTCCCGACAAGGTGCCGCTGCTGCGTTCCGCTCTTTCCGCGCTGATGGACAAGTTCGGTTTCGATCCCGGCGGCCATGCGGGCAAAGTGCTCGTTCACGCGCTCACCGCCCTGCCGCATGACATATTGATCGGCTTCGATCATGAAACGCTGGAACGGCTCGCGCTCACCTTCATGTCGCTGACCGACCGGCCGCGTCCAAAGCTGGCGCTCGGCACCAGCGCCCTCCCCCGCCATCTCTATGCCTTCGCCTGGCTGCCGCGCGACGAACTGACCACCGCCCGCCGCCTTGCCGTGCAGGATATGCTCTCGCAGGCCGCCCATGCGCCCGTGCTCAGCTGGTCGATCGCGCTTGAGGAAAGCGGCCTTGCGCTGCTGCGCATCACGCTCGACCTGCGCGATGGTGGCGTGGTGCCTGACGAAGTTTCGCTCGACCGGCAGTTGAAGCAGATGGTGCGCGGCTGGCTGCCCGCCGTCGAGGAAGCGCTGGCCGAAACCGAAGAACCCGGCCGCGCCGCCGCGCTTGCCCAACGCTATGCGCCCGGCTTTCCCATGGCCTATCGCAACGGCGCCGGCCCGGCCGAGGCAGCGATCGACATCCGCTTGCTCCACGGTCTTGGCGGCCCCGGCGACAAATCGATCCGCATCTACCGCAACGGCGAGGACACGCCCGAGCAGCTGCGTCTGAAGCTCTACAGCCACGATGTGATCGCCCTGTCGGAAGTCGTTCCGGCGTTCGAGAATTTCGGTTTTCGCGTCATCGATGAAATGACGACGGCGGTCGATGGCGGCGCGCAGGGCCATGTGCAGCGCTTCGTCCTTGAACTCCCCACGGGCGGCAGCGGTGATGCAGTCGTCGCTCGCGCCGACATAGTAACCGAAGCGATTGCGCAGGTGCTGGAAGGCCGCGCCGAAAATGACCGGTTCAACGAACTGATCGTTACCGCAGGGCTCGCGCCCCGCGCCGTCGTGCTGTTCCGCGCGCTCTTCCGCTATTTGCGTCAGACCGGCATGGCCTATGGCATGGCGACCTTCGCCGAAACCCTGCGTCGGGAGCAGGAGATCGCCCGCCAGCTCATCACCCTGTTCGAGGCACTGCACGACCCCGCCGCAAAGGACGGCCCGACCCGCGCCGAACAGGCACAGGCCGCCATCAATGCGGGCCTCGAAAAGGTCAGCGCGATCGACGAGGACCGCGTTCTGCGCCTGCTGCGCGCCGTCATCACGGCTACCCTGCGCACCAATTTCTTCAGCAACGCCGCCGCCGAAGCGCTCGCTTTCAAACTCGATAGCGCGCAGGTGCCCGGCCTGCCCGCACCGCTGCCTTGGCGCGAAATCTGGGTCTACTCCCCCCGCGTGGAGGGCATTCACCTGCGCGCGGGGCCGATCGCGCGCGGCGGCCTGCGCTGGTCCGACCGGCGCGACGATTTCCGCACGGAAATCCTCGGCCTCATGAAGGCGCAGCGGGTCAAGAATGCCGTCATCGTGCCAACAGGCGCAAAGGGCGGCTTCTATCCCAAGCAGCTTCCCAGCCCGCAGGTCGATCGCGACGCATGGATGGCGGAGGGCACCGAGAGCTACCGCATCTTCATCCGCGCGCTGCTGTCGGTCACCGACAATATCGTGAAGGGCAAGGTCCGCCATCCCGCGCAAACCGTCATTCACGATGGCGACGATCCCTATTTCGTGGTCGCGGCGGACAAGGGCACGGCCACCTTCAGCGACGTCGCCAATGCCATCGCGCTGGATCATGATTTCTGGCTGGGCGACGCCTTCGCCAGCGGCGGCTCGCACGGCTATGATCATAAAGCGATGGGCATCACCGCGCGCGGTGCGTGGATCAGCGTGCGGCGGCACTTCGCCGAAATGGGCATCGATGTGCAGAGCGAGCCGGTCAGTGTCGTCGGCTGCGGTGACATGTCGGGCGACGTATTCGGCAACGGCATGCTGCTGTCCAAATCGATCCGGCTGCTCGCCGCCTTCGACCACCGCCACATCTTCCTCGATCCGGACCCCGATCCGGCGAAGAGCTGGAAGGAACGCGACCGCCTGTTCCAATTGCCCCGGTCCAGCTGGGATGATTATGACAAATCGCTGATCTCAAAAGGCGGCGGCGTCTATCCGCGCACCTTGAAGAGTATCCCGCTAAGCGCTCAGGTTCAGGCAATGCTGGGCGTCACGGAAACCGAAATGGAACCGGCGGCTCTCGTCAGCGCCATCCTCAAAAGCCCTGCCGACCTGTTGTGGTTCGGCGGCATCGGCACCTATGTGAAGTCCGCTGCGCAAAGCCATGGCGATGTGGGCGATCCCGCCAATGACCGCCTGCGCGTCAATGCGGAGGATCTGCGCGTCAAGGTCGTCGGTGAAGGCGCCAATCTCGGCGTCACCCAGGCCGCGCGCATCGCCTTTTCGCTGCGCGGTGGCCGCATCAACACCGACTTCATCGACAATTCGGCGGGCGTCGATTGTTCGGACAATGAAGTGAACATCAAGATCGCGCTCAACCAGGAAATGGCGGAAGGCCGTCTGGCCTTCGACGCGCGCAACAAACTGCTCGAAAGCATGACCGATGCCGTGGCCGACATCGTGCTGGAGGATAACCGCCTTCAGGTACTGGGCTTGTCCATCGCCGAATCCGGTGGAACGGCGGACCTCGCCAGCTATGTCCGGCTGATCGAAACCTTCGAGGAAAGCGGGCGGCTCGACCGGCAGGTGGAGGGTCTTGCCGCCAATGACATGCTGCTTCGGCGTGGACAGGATGGTCTTGGCCTTACCCGGCCCGAACTGGCCGTCCTGCTTTCCACGGCCAAGCTCGCGCTACAGGATGCCATCGAACAGGGGCAACTTGCCCTCGACCCCAGCATGGGTCCGGAACTCGCCGCGGCCTTCCCGCCCGCCATGCAAAAGAAGGAGGCGGACGCCATTGCCGCCCACGCTCTTGCAAAGGAAATCGTCGCGACCAAAGTCGCCAACCGCATCGTCAATCGCCTCGGCCTCATCCACCCCTTCGAACTCGCCGAAGAGGAAGGCTGCTCGCTCGCCGATCTGGCCAGCGCCTTCCTGATTGCGGAGCGTCTCTATGACATCGGCACGCTCTGGGCCGACATCGACGCCGCCGTTATGTCGGAAGCGGCGCGCCTCGCCCTGTTCGCCGACGTCGCCAATGGCGTACGGATACAGATTGCCGACATTTTGCGCAGCCTCCCCACCGGAACGCTGCCCGGCGCCGGTCACGCCCTGCTCGCCAGCGGCGTCGAAAAGCTGGCCCGCGATGTCGATGACCTCCTCACCAGCGAAGCCCTGCGCCGCACCAATGCCGTCATCGACCGCCTCCTCGCACTGGGCGCGCCAGAGGATCTGGTGCGCCGCACCGCCGGTCTGTTCAAACTCGACGGCGCCGTCGGCATCGCCGCGCTTGCGGTGCGGCTAAAGGTCGATGAAGTCGCCCTTACCCGCGCCTTCACCCATCTGGGCGAAACGGTCGGCATCGACTGGGTGCAGTCAACCGCCGCCCGCATGGCCCCCAGCGATCCATGGGAAAGGCTGCTCATCTCCGGCGTCGCCCGCGACATGCAGCAGGTCCGCCTCGACTTCCTGGAACAGGGCGGCAAATCCAACGGCAAGGACATCCTCGCCCATGTCGACGCATGGCTCGCCGAAAAGCAGCCCCGCATCACCCAATTCCGCGCCCTCGTCCACCGCGCCAAGGCGGCTGCGGCACCCAATGTAGCGATGCTCGCCGAAATAGCGGGGCAAGCAAGGGGGCTATTGGGGCGCTAATAGCGCCCCCTCTCAACAGCATTTCATCCCAGCCTCTACCGTCATCCCAGCGACCCGAAGGGCGGCGTAGCCAACGCTGGGATCTCGTGCCCCGCCACGCGCCCTAGAGCTTCGTGCTTTATATCGGCTCCACCCCTATTAATGCCGTTCGCCCTGAGCCTGTCGAAGGGTTCTACTTCTTTTTAGGAAGATGGGGGCTTCGACATTTGAACGAGGCAAGTGACTCGTTCAAACAGCCCGAACGGGGCTGGGCGATTCAGATTAAAGGCCCGATGCCCTATCCCACCCCAACCCCTACACTTTAATACAATTTCCTCCCTCTCCGCGTTTGCAATTGCGAGTCGTTCGCGTTATCCGGTCCACCTCATCATCAGGACCGACCTCCCAATGCACGCCCCTGCCCGCCTCCAGCCCAAGAAAAAGAAGAAGACCTTCTGGCTGAAGCAACTGCACAGCTGGCACTGGATCAGTTCCGCGATCAGCCTCATCGGCCTCCTGCTTTTCGCCTTCACCGGCATCACCCTCAACCACGCCGCCGATGTCGAAGCCTCACCGCAGACCATCGAAAAGTCCGCGACCCTTCCCGCGCCGCTCCTGAAACAAGTCGCCCCCGACAATCGCCCCGACAGCAAAAAGCCGCTCCCCGCGCCCATCGCCACCTGGGTCGAAAAGGAAATCGGCGCCCCCGCAGCAGGCGAGGCGGAATGGTCCGCCGACGAAATCTACCTCGCCCTCCCCCGCCCCGGCGGCGACGGCTGGGTCTCCATCGACCGGCAGAGCGGCGCAGTGACCAGCGAAAGCACCAGCCGCGGCTGGATCAGCTATTTGAACGACCTCCACAAGGGCCGCAACACCGGCACCGTCTGGAAATGGTTCATCGACATCTTCGCCGTCGCTTGTTTCGTTTTCGCAACGACCGGCCTCCTCCTCCTACAGCTCCACGCCGCCAAGCGCCCCAGCACCTGGCCCATCGTCGGGGCAGGCCTCATCATCCCAACCGTTTTAATTCTCCTTTTCCTTCATTAATTCAGGGGACCAGCAGCACATGCAAAGCCGCTACAAACTCATCCTCGGCAGCAGCGCCGCCTTCGGCGCGGCAGCAATCCCCGCCACCGCCCAGACGCTCAACGTCAACGTCACCATCCCGCGCCTCTCCGTCGCGGAATATCACCGCCCCTACGTCGCCATCTGGCTGGAAAAGGAAGGCGCCACCCCCCGCACCCTGTCCGTCTGGTATGATGTCGACAAGGCAAAGGGCGAAGGCACCAAATGGCTCCGCGACCTGCGCCAATGGTGGCGCGTCTCCGGCCGGTCCCTGAAAGTCCCCGCCGACGGCATCACCGGAGCAACCCGCGCTCCGGGTGACCAGAAGGTCGCCTTCACGCCAGGCAAAGGCCCGCTCGGGCAACTCGCACCCGGCAACTACACGCTGGTCGTAGAGGCGGCGCGCGAAGTCGGCGGCCGCGAACTGCTACGCTTGCCTTTCAGCTGGCCAGCAAAGCCAGGCACCGTGGTCCGCGCAAAGGGCAACAATGAATTGGGGCAGGTCAGCCTCAGCGTCAGCAAATAAGGGGACTGTCATGAAAGCCAAATATCTGATCGCAGCAACCCTCGCCGCGCTGATGACCACCAGCGCTGCCCAGGCCCACCGCCAGTGGATGCTTCCGTCCTCGACCACCCTGTCCGGAACAGACAGCTGGGTCACCGTTGACGCGGCGGTCTCAAACGACCTCTTCTACTTCGAACATATGTCCATGCGCACCGACGCGATCGCAGTGACGCAGCCCGACGGCTCGGCTGGCAAAATCGAAAACGCCGCGACCGGCAAGTATCGCTACACCTTCGATGTTCACCTGACGCAGCCCGGCACATATCGCGTCGCCAGCGTCTCGACTGGCGTTATGGGCAGCTACACCCTCAATGGCGAAGTAAAGCGCCTGCCCCGGGGGACGACCAAGGAGAAGCTGGCCGAAGCGATCCCGGCCGGAGCCACCAACATCCAGACGGTCGAGGCCACCAACCGAAACGAGATTTTCCTGACACTGGGCGCGCCCACCACCACCATATTCAAGCCGACCGGCGTTGGCATCGAATTGGTGCCCGTCACCCATCCGAATGATTTGGTGGCAGGCGAAGCGGCGACCTTCCAGTTCCTCCTCGACGGGAAGCCCGCTGCGGACCTCAAGGTAACGGTGATCCCCGGCGGTATCCGCTATCGCGACACGTTGGGCCAGCAGGATCTGGTCACCGGCAAGGACGGAAAAGTTTCGATCAGCTGGCCGCAGCCTGGCATGTACTGGCTGAACGCCACAGTCGGCGGAAATCGCGAAGGTAGCGAAGGCGCTCAGGCGACGCCACCCGCCGCTCCGACGCCACGCCGCGCATCCTATGTCACCACCTTGGAAGTGCTGGCCCCCTGACCGGCGTTCGCATCGCCATTCCTGACATGCCGCCCCCGCAGCTCCCGTCGGCTCAGCGGGGCGGAGCGGGATATATTTCAGAGCTATCCGGACCGACCATGGGCACAAGCTGGTCGGCCCGGATCGTCGATGCTCCACCCGGCTGCGCGAACGCAATCGATGACGCACTTTCTCGCGTCATCGCCCAGATGAGCAACTGGGAGGCGGATTCCGACATCAGCCGCTTCAATGCACTGCCGACCGGGACTTGGACAACGCTGCCGTCAGACATGATGACAGTCCTGAAGGCTGGGTTGACCATGGCGCGCCTGTCTGGTGGCGCATTTGATCCGGCAATCGGACAGATGGTCGAACGCTGGGGTTTCGGCCCGTCAGGCATAACAGGCCCGGAAATAATGCCTGCGCATTTTGCACCCTGGACCATGATCGAGATCGCGGATCAGAGCGCCCGTCGCCTTGCTGACGTGAAGCTGGACTTTTCTGGCATAGCAAAGGGTTTCGCAGTCGATGCGGTTTCAGAAGCTCTCCGCGATCTGGGAGCTCGCCATTTTCTGGTCGAGATCGGCGGGGAATTGCGCGGCGATGGCCTCAAGCCCGATCATCAGCCCTGGTGGGTTGATGTCGAGGCGCCGCCGGGTCTCGCAGTGCCTACCCTCCGCATCGCCTTGTGCGGCCTGTCTGTAGCTACGTCCGGCGACTATGTGCGCTTCCAGACCAAGAACGGTGCGAACCTGTCTCACAGCATCGATCCGACAACCGGCAGACCCATCACCAATGATGTCGCGTCGGTTACAGTCCTGCACGAAAGCACGATGCTGGCAGATGCCTGGGCGACTGCAATCACGATCTTGGGGCATGAACGCGGCATGGCGTTGGCGACACGTCACGATATTGCCGCACGCCTCATTCTCCGCATCGAAGACTGCGCCAAGGAATATATGACGCCTGCTCTAGCCTCGATGCTCGATTAGGCCAGCCAGCCGTTTCAGGCGTCTGCCCACCGCCGTAGCAGATTGTGATAGACGCCCGTCAAGCGGATCACCTGGGCATTGTCATGGCCAAGATCGACCGCCAGAGCCTGTATGCTGCTGTCCAGGTCGAACATCATCTGACGCGCAGCATCGTCCCGAACCATCGACTGCAACCAGAAAAAGCTGGCGATCCGTCGCCCGCGCGTCACCGGCTCAACGCGATGAAGCGACGAGGAAGGGTATAAAACCGCATGGCCCGCTGGTAGCTTCACCCGCTGCACACCGAAATTTGTCTCGACGGTCAATTCGCCGCCATCATAGCTTTGCGGGTCTTCCAGGAAGACTGTCATCGAGAGGTCGGATCGTACCCTGAACCCCGTGCCTGCCTGCACCCGGACGGCATTATCCACATGTACGCCGAACGCCTGTCCGCCTTCATAACTGTTGAACAGCGGCGGGAATATCTTGAGCGGGAGTGCAGCAGCGATAAACAGCGGCGAGCGCCCCAATGCTTCCAAAATGATTTGCCCCGCCTGCCGCGCCTCGGGCGAGTCCTCGGGAAGCTGCATGTTGCGCTTGGCAAGTGCCGACTGATGACCTGAGGTCACATTGCCATCGATCCATTGCGCAGCGTCGATGAGCGTCCGGACGCGCTGCACAGTGGCAGGATCGAGCAAGTCGGGGATAACTGTCAGCATGTCGGAAACTCTATCAGCGCCTCTTGTTCAAGTCTCTGCGCTACGTAGGACGAAGGGGATTTCAACGACGCCCTTAACTCGCACCGGCTGGCCGTCCCGGACCATCGGCTTCCACCGCCAGCTTCGCACCGCTTCGCGCGCCGCAGCGTCCAGACGAGAAAAGCCGCTGCTCTGCGCAATAGTCAAGCTTTCCACAGCCCCATCGACGCCCAGCGTGAGAGATAGAATGACGGTTCCCTGCTCACGCTTGCGACGGCTTTCGATCGGATAGCGCGGCGGCTTACCCGCCACCATCTGTGTAGCAAGATCGCCCCCCTGGACGGTGCTCGGCGAAGCAGGAGCGGTCGGAGTGGCAAGCACAGGCGCCCGGCTCACAACAGGCGTTGGGGGAACCGGAGAGGGATCAGGCGTGGTAGCGATCGGCACCGGCGGAACCGGCACCTGAACCAACGCCGGGGGAGCGACCACCGGAGGAGCAGATGGCGGAGGCGGAGGCGTTTCCGCAGCGGGCGGCGGCGGGGGCGGCATCAAGTTTACGACCGACAAACGCGCTTCGCGGACGTGCCGAACTTGTTGTCGGGCGTGAATGAGCGCGGAGATCAAAACGCCGTGAATGAGGATGATCAGCAGGATCGTGGGTAAATTGATCTGGCGTCGTTCACCATAGCGCGAGGCATTGGCTGCCGGAACCTCCGGCAGCTTGATGCTCGGAGATGGTGTTGGGCTATGTAGCGGAGAAACGGAGGATGCAGCATCATCTGCAATATACCGTTCCGCTGCATCGAACATGCCACTTTCCCTTTCACGGCGATTCCCCGCAGAACAGGCACATAACGCCGGTCCTAATGCGAATCAATCGCACCCCTCTTATTTCTTCAGAACGGGCGGATGGCGATCCGAGGAGGAGTGCATCGCCATCCGCCTTTCCCCCGGCAAGGGACGATGCCGGGGGAGGGTGGTCATTAGAAAGTGTAGTTCAGGCTCAGCACTGCGGATCGGGTCGCTGCGGGCTGCGCCCAGCTGCCGTTCACATTGTTGCGCACAGTCGTCACATACTTCTCGTTGGTGAAGTTCTGGACGTTGAGCTGCGCCTTAAGATTTTCGGTGATCGGGTAGTTCGCCATGAACCGATGGATGGTGTAGCTCGGCACATGATAGCCGACATAGTTGCCTGCCACGAGCTGCGCCAGCGTCGGCTGGTTCAGCAGGAACTTACCCTGGTAGGTTATGCCGTAACCCAGTTCCAGACCGAAGCCGAAGCGATAGGTGGTGAACAGGCTGCCTGAATGCTTGGGAGTATTCGTAAGCGAATGGCCACGAGTGGGATCAAGGAAATCGGCGTTGTTGGCGCAATTGCCTGCCGTCGTGCTGGTCGATCCCGGATTGTCGAGGCAGAAGTCGGACACGCCCTGCCGGATCTTGCTCTTCAGATACATGTAGTTAGCGGAAATCGTCCAGTTGCTGGTGATATTGCCCGATGCGCCCAACGAAATGCCCTCGACCCGCTGGTGACCATCGGTCGCCTGATCGGGAAGGAGGACATTGCCCGACACCACCTTGATCTGGTTACGATCGTTGCGGAAGGCCGCAGCGGTCAGCAGCAGTTTGGCGTCGAACAGGTCAGCCTTGACGCCGATCTCGTAGTTCTTGGTCGTTTCCGGCTTCACGTTGCAGGTCCCGCCCCCGGTGCCCGTGTCGATGGCGCAGGAGCCGTCAACCGACGCCTTCGAAGGCAGCTTCGAATTGCCATAGGCGACATAGAGGCTGGTGTTGGACGTGGGCTTCACGACCAGACCAACCCGATAGGATAAGAGGTTATCGTCAAATTTCGCCGGGGCCGATACGCCGGTCGGGTTACCCAGGGTGGCAGAACCAGCAACCGTATCGAAGCTAACGTTCTTGCTGCTTCCCTTCACCTTCTCATAACGGATACCGCCGTTGAGTTCGAGCCAATCCGTGAACTTCATCGCATCGAACAGATAGGCGGCGTAACTTGTCTGCTCACCCAACGCCCTCGTCGCCCGGATGAAGTTGATGGGGCCGACATAGTTGTTGCTGCCATAGACGAAGCCTGCCGGACCCTGCACCACTTCACCGGGGTTGGAGATGCTGACGAGCGGATAGGAGGTCGCGAACGGGTTTGTGCCATCGGCCGCACGCAGGCTGTTTCCGGCAAGCTGGTTATATTTTTCCCACAATGCAGACGCGCCGAGGACCAGCGTGTGTTCAATCCCGCCCGTCGCGAAATCTGCGCTGAGATCAATCTGGTTATAGGCAGTTTCGTTGTTGATGAAGCGTGTATTGCCTCGCCCGTTGCCGCGGTTTGGCATGAAATAGCCGGGGGCGACCGTTGCCGCACAAGCGGATCCATCAGGTTGTACGCTCGAAGACAGGCAGAAGTCACCTGTCGGCTGGCTGGTGATGGTATTCTGGCTGATCTTTTCATATCGCGTCAGATTACGCACCTTCAAGCTGTCGCTGAACGCATGGCTGAAGATCGCCTGCAACGACTTGGTCTTGCTGTCCTGCTTGTCGATATTGGCAAAGCCATAATAGCCCGAGCGGTCAAACTCATCCAAGATGCCACCCTGCGCCGGATAATAGCGCAGCCCATATTGCGGCATCGCATCGTCATCCAGATACTCGCCCTGCAAGGTCAGGCTGGTCGGACTGTCGATGCCGATCGTGATCGCAGGCGCGATGCCCCAGCGCTTATAATTTTCGACGTCGCGGCCAGGCACGTCATTTTCATGATACACCGCGTTGATGCGCACCGCGATCAGGTCGTTGATGCGCTTGTTCGCATCCACCGTCGCACGGTAATAATTGTCGGTGCCGATCCCCGCGTTCAGGATCGTCTGGTCATCCGCCAGCGGCCGCTTGGTCACGAGGTTAATCGTACCCGCAACCGAACCGCCGCCGTTCATCACGGAGTTCGCTCCGTTGGTGACTTCGACCTGCTCGATATTATAGACTTCGTTGCGGTTCAGGAATGCGCCCGATCGGACGCCGTCGACGGTAACGTCGTTCTTCGCGTCCTGACCGCGCATGATGATGCGGTCGCCATAACCGAAACCGCCCTCGCCAGCACCGAAGGTGATGCCTGGCACGGTCGACAGCACGTCACGCAGGGTGAGCAGATTCTGCTGTTGAATCGTTTCCTTGTTGATCACTGTGATCGTCTGCGGCGTGTCCAGCAATGGGCGCACATATTTGGGGGACTCCGCGCGTTCGACCTTGATCTCCGAAGGATCGATTGCAGTGTCCGTCACAGTCATCCGGCCAAGCTTGGGTGCGGGTGTACCGTCTTGCGCGTGGGCGGCCGAAGCAAAGGCAATTGCGCTCACGCAGCCAAGCGCCAGGAAGGACGGGATCGATTTGGAACTGCTGGACATCAAACGAAAACCCCTTATCTCACTAATCGTCAGGGGTCAGCTATTGCGAATTGTTCGCAGAGTCAACGCTATTGCGAATAATTATTATCGCCGGTCAGCGCATTAGCGAAGAGCCAGCATCGTATGGCGCTGGCCAAATTAGGCGGGCTGGGAGCCGCCAGCCGCGCAAGATCGATCTGCGCGATCAAGGCATTGAGAGGCAAGCTCTCTCGCACAGCGACCGTGCGGAGAGCCTGCCAGAATATGGGTTCAAGACTGATTGCGGTCTGATGCCCCGCGATCGTCACGCTCCGCTTGACGGGAGGCGAGAAGGGCGACCCGGTTGGCGGCGCCGCGCCTTCACTGTGGTCGCCCTGCGCCATCAATACATATGCTGCCCGCCGTTGATGGACATCGTGCTCCCCGTGACGAAGCCCGCCTCTTCGCTGCACAAAAAGGCTACGCCGCGTGCGATCTCTTCGGCCTGGCCAAGGCGGCCGACCGGGATCTTGGCAACTATCTTCTCCAGAACCGGAGCAGGCACTGCCGCCACCATGTCGGTGTCGATATAGCCCGGCGCGATCGCGTTGACGGTAACGCCGAACTTCGCCCCTTCCTGCGCCAGCGCCTTGGTAAAGCCATGGATGCCGGACTTGGCGGCGGCATAGTTTACCTGCCCATATTGGCCAGCCTGACCGTTGATGGAACCGATATTGACGATCCGCCCCCATGCTCTTTCCCGCATGCCCCCGAAGGTCGCCTTGGCCATGTTGAAACAACCGCCAAGGTTGATGCGCATCACCTCATTCCAGTCGTCGAAGCTCATCTTGGCAAGCACGCCGTCGCGGGTGATGCCCGCGTTATTGACGACGATATCGACGGGCCCCAGCCTTTCGGCGACCGCTGCACAACCGTCCAGACAAGCCTGATGATCTCCCACATCCCAGCGGAAGGCTTCAATGCCTGTCCTCTCCGTGAAGTCCCGCGCCTTTTCATCGTTTCCGGCATAATTGGCCGCGACTTTGCAACCCAGTTGCTTGAGCGCGAGGCTAATCGCTTCCCCGATGCCGCGTGTTCCGCCCGTTACGATGGCAACTCTGTCCATAATCCCCTCCATATTGAACTGGACGAAACGCTTCCTGAACCCAACCAGCCAGTTCGCGGCCGATCAGTTCGCGGTAAAGAATGATAGCTTCTGGCGACGCGTTCAAACAGCGCAAATGGGTGAATGCCTGGCCTCCAGCCGCCAAAAATTCTTCCTGCCCACGGATAGCGATTTCCTCCAACGTCTCCAGACAATCGGCCGAAAAACCGGGGGTAAGCACAGCAACGGATCGAACGCCCTGCCCGGGAAGCTCCTGCAACGTCTCATCCGTTGCTGGACCGAGCCATTTCGCTCGCCCGAATCGTGATTGGAACGATAGCCTCACTTCTCTGCCAAGCGCTTCCTGCAGCAGACTAGCGGTGGCACGGCACTGATCATAATAGGGATCACCCAAATCGCGCGTTCGTTCAGGCATTCCATGGAAGCTGGCCACGAGCAGGTCCGGTTTGAAGTCCAGTTTAGCCAGCTGGCTTTCGGTCGAACTGCGCAGCGCCTCGATATAGGCTGCTTCCGCAAAATATGGAGGCAATGTGCGGATGGCTGGCTGGGCTCGCAGGTCAGCCAAAGTGGCATAGCAGGCGTCCAGAGCGGTGGCCGTCGTCGCCGCGCAATATTGCGGGTAAAGCGGAGCCAGCAGGACGCGGTCGCATCCGGCGGCGATCATCGCATTCAGCCGTTCGGCGATGGACGGTGATCCATAGCGCATGGCCCAATTCACCCTAACCTCCGACCCGGTAATTTTCTGGAGTGCGGCAGCAGTTTCACAAGTATAAACGGCGAGCGGCGACCCCTTGTCCGTCCACACTTCCTGGTAAGCCTTCGCGGACTTGGCTGGGCGAGTAAGCAGTATCGGGCCGCGTAATATCGGCTGCCACAGAAGCTGAGGGATTTCCACCACCCGCGGGTCGGACAGAAACTCACCCAGATAACGCCGCACGGACGCCGCGTCTGGTGCGTCGGGCGTACCGAGATTGATGATAAGGACGCCGATATTTTCCATATTCAATGTCATGTCCGCGTCAAGATCGGCAGCTGGCGGAATCGCTGCCCTGTAACAGTAAAAAGAGCGTTCGCTATGGCCGGAGCAATCGCCGGCGCCCCAATCTCGCTGAGCCCGGCCGGGGGTGCAGTGCTTCGGATCAGTTCCGCCGTGACCTCACCTATATCCTGCAACTGAGGAAGGCCCATCCGGGAGATGATCGAGCGCGTGGGCATTCCCTTCGCATAAGGCACTGAAGTACCCATTGCGGAAGCCAGGCCATAAATTATGCCACTTTCCACTTGTTGACGTGCGATGTCCGGATTGACCTGCTCCCCGCCATCTACCGCAGCGATGATCCGCCCAACCTTGAGCCTGCCACCCTCGATCGCTGCCTCGACCATGACGGCGATATAAGCGCCGTCTATGACATGCGCCGCCAGACCTTGACCGCTCCCCTCGATACCTCCCTGCCATCCCCCCATCGATCCGACGGTCGTCAGGCAGTGAGCCAGTCGCGGGTTGCCGCCCAGCATCTGAATGCGGAAAGAGAGCGCCTCCATCCCGGCAAGATGAGCCAGTTCATCAATGAAGCTTTCCGTAAAGAAGGCGCCATGAAGATGAGCATTGCCGCGTGCAAAGCCTAGCGGCAGTCCAACATCGGCGGGGAAATGATCGACCGCCCAATTCGGCAACGCATATGGCAGTTCCATCCCCGCCACAGCGAGGCGGCTGGATGCGTTGGCAGTGTCATGGCTTGCTTCATGCGGCAATTTTCGATCGGCAATCCGTTTCCATGTCTGGGTCATGGCACAGGGAGCCGCCACTTTCGCAAGCCATCCTTCAATCGCGCCGTTGCGGCCGAGCTTTGCCGCCATACGGGCATGGGCAGGAGCACTGGGACGATCCTGGATCACATCTTCCAGCCTTGACCAGAGCAGTTGGACGGGCCGCCCAACGTCTTTCGCTATCGACGCAGCCTGGACGCCAACCTCAAAATCCATCTTCCGGCCGAAAGAGCCCCCGGCATGCAGGGGGTATAGCACCACCTGTTGCTCAGGCAGATCGAGAGCATCCGCTATCGCGCTACGCGCGAGTGCAGGTGCTTGCGCGGGCATCCATATCTCGGCGAGGCCGTCGGTCACGCGCGCGGTCGCGCAGGGAGGCTCCAGCGCCAGATGCAGCCCCGGGGCAACGGTAAACTCGCTGGCCAGGATGGTGGCGTTGTCGAAAAGCGGCTTGAGATCGCCGCGCGAATACAGCCGTCGGCCATCCGAACCCGAAAAGCCCTCTTCAAGCGAAGCATCTATGCTGGCGCTGCTGACTGGCGTGCTCGATAATTCAAAAACCGGATCGCTAAGATCAAGCGCCTTATTGGCGGCCCACCAGTTGGTTGCGACAGCGGCCACCCACCGTTCGGCGCGCACCAGCTTGATAAAGCCGGTAACGGACTTTGCAGCCTGCTCGTTCACCCTTGTGAGCACAGCATCGCCGATTGGCCCCTGCCGGATGGAAGCGAAAACCATGTCCGGCAGCCGGACATCAGCAGCGAAGTTATGGCTGCCATCAATCTTCGAAGGCGTGTCGAGGCGCGGCAAATCCTGTCCGAAGAGTCGGTCAACCTGATTTTGGCGGAACGGCAATATCTCGGGCAGCTCGAATTCCGCTGCTTCAGCCGCTACCTCGCCGATCTTTAACGTGCGCTGGCCGCCATCAGAAATGATGCCGTTCTGAATGTCGCAACTTTCCCATGACACATCCCAGCGCGCCGCAGCAGCCTGACACAAGAGCACGCGCGCGGCGGCACCCGCTTCCTTATAGGCTCTGTGGAACATCGGCACGGACGTCCCCGCGCCGGTCAACATCAAAGCACGCCGCGTCGCATATTGCTCGATCGCCCAATTGCCGGCGCCACCCGCCAGCCTCGACCAGTCGCTCGCAAGCCACTCGCTGGCTAGCAACGTGTTTGCATAGAGCGGACTGATGGGCGCGCTTTGCACACCCACGGTGCGCCAGTCCGCACCCAGCTCATCCGCCAGTATCTGTGGCAGCAGTGTCGTCACGCCCTGCCCCGTCTCGGCTTGCGGCACGACCACGAGTACCCTGCCTGCCTTATCGATCTTCAGAAAGGCATTGAAGACGGTTTCGCCGGGCGCGGTATTCAGATTTGGGCGGTAGCTGCGCGGCCATGCGCCCCAGGCCAGCAGCAGGCCAGCCGACGCTCCAGCGCCTACTAAAAGCGTACGCCGATCAAGCCCCCTTGCCGTGCCGTTATGATTTGCCTGCCTCCGCAGTGCGCGCGTCATGAGGACGTTGATAAAGAGGCTTGCGGCAGCTGGAAAGCGCTAAAACGCGTGGACCTGCGGGATATTGAAACGGGGAATGTCGATGGCGGGGCAGCGATCCATGACGACCTTCAATCCGGCAGCCTCCGCGCGCCGAGCGGCCGCCTCATCAATTACCCCCAACTGCATCCACACCGCCTTGGCCCCTGCGGCGATCGCATCGTCCACAGCCTGCCCCGCTACTTCACTGCGACGGAAGATATCCACCATGTCGATTGGAACGCCGATGTCGGCAAGCCGCGCCCAGACAAACTCCCCATGCACATGCTCTCCCGCAATCTGCGGATTGACCGGCAACACGCGATAACCATGGTCCTGCAGGAATTTCATGACGCCATAGCTTGGACGGCCGGGTCGATCAGAGATGCCAACCAAAGCGATGGTCCGCGTTTCCCTTAAAAGGTCGGCAATTTCTTGCGGCAACGTCAGCGGCATGTCCTTGTTTCCTTCTCGGCCATCCTAAAGACGCGGGATGCGATGAACCGTTCCCAAACGCCGCCTTTAGCCCCGCAACCAGGCCGCCACTTTACTCGCGATTGCAAGGAAAGCCTCGCCAGAGGCATCTTCCGTCGCTGCTGGAGGGTCGCCCGCATCCGACCGGCGCCGAATGTCTATCGCCAAAGGAATACGCCCGAGGAAGGGCATGCCCATGGCTGAGCCAGCCGCTTCCGCCCCACCCGCGCCGAAAGGATCGGATATCTCACCGCAATGCGGACAGCTATACCCGGCCATATTCTCCACCAGCCCGATCAACGGCACCTGCGTCTGCTCGAAAAGGCTGACCGCGCGCGTGGCATCGATCAAAGCCAGGTCTTGAGGCGTCGATACGATCACCGCTCCCGCAGGCTTATGCTTTTGCACCATCGAAAGTTGCACATCCCCGGTCCCCGGCGGCATGTCCACGACCAGCACCTCGGTCTCGCCCCAATCGGCATCGATCAGCTGCGAAAGGGCATTGCCCGCCATAGGCCCGCGCCAGGCCAGCGCCTTGCCGGGTTCGACCAGGTGCGCCATCGACAGCATCGGAATGCCTAATGGGCTTTCGACGGGGATCAGATGCTTGTCGCGCGCCTGGGGCTTTTTATCTTCGCTGGCCATCAGTCTGGCCTGCGACGGTCCGTAAATATCGGCGTCCACCAGACCTACCGCAAAACCCATTCGTTTGAGACCAACGGCAAGATTTGCCGAGAGGGTGGATTTGCCCACTCCGCCCTTGCCGGATGCAACGGCAATGATGCGGAGAGCCTTTCTTTCGGCTGTCATGGCGATCCGGACATCCTGCACACCTGCCACCGACAACCCTCCTTCCCTGATCGCCGCAGCGACGGCATCCCGCCGGTCGGGGGAAAGACCACCTACATCGAGCGCCAGGCTCATAATTCCATCCTTGATCCGGGGCGTGCTGGCGCGGCCATCGGTCAAGGTCTTCAGGCGGGCGGCGAAACTCTCAAGATCGGTCATGACAGCGCCTCCTAGGCATAATCGTTGCGAAGGGCACTGTTTTTCGCGACCCAGCCTTCCTATAGAGACGGAATGAACAGATTTTTCGGGTGGATGCCTGGCATCGCTAGCGCAATGGTCCAAGGTCCTTGGGGCGGCAAAAGCGACGGCCCGGGTGGCGATGAAGGTCCAGGCAAGGGAAGCGATGGCGGCCCCCGGAATCCCTGGATGCAACCGGGGAAGACCCCAGGCGGCAAGGGGCCTTCCGCGATTGAAGAACTGCTGCGCCGCAGCCGGGAAAGCTTCGGCCAGGGCGGTGGCGGCGGGTTTGGCAACCTCCCACCTCGACCAACCGGAAAGACGCTTTGGCCCGCTGCCGTCGGCATCCTCATCTTGTTGTGGCTCGTGCTCACTTGCTTTCACCGCGTCGGCCCGCAGGAGCGCGGTGTCGTGACGCTGCTCGGCAAATATAGCCGGACCTTGTCGCCGGGGATCAGCTTGACCCTGCCTGCGCCTTTCGAAAATGTGACCACGGTCGATGTGGAGGAAATCCGGGCCATTGATATCGGTTCACCCAGCGCGCAGAGCGAAAATCTGGTACTGACCGGCGACCAGAATATCATCGACCTTGCTTACTCGGTTCGCTGGAATATCCGCAGTCCTGAGCTTTATCTGTTCCAGCTGTCCGACCCTGATGCAACGGTTAGGGAAGTCGCCGAAAGCGCCATGCGATCGGTTGTCGCCAGCGCCAGCCTGGACGACGCGTTGGGCGCGGGCCGTACTGAAATCGAGCAGCAGGTCGAACAGCGGATGCAGGCGATATTGGACGGATACAGGTCCGGTATCCGTGTGCAGGGCGTCGCGATCAAGCAAGCCGATCCGCCGACGGCGGTCAATGACGCGTTCAAGGCTGTCTCTGCGGCGCAGCAGACGGCCCAAACATATCTGAACGAAGCGCGTGCCGCCGCGCAGCAGGTTACCGCCAAGGCCCAAGGCGAGGCTGCGGCATTCGACAAGGTGTATGAGCAATATAGGCTGTCGCCCGACGTGACGCGCCGCCGCATGTATTACGAAACCATGGAGGGCGTCCTGTCCAACGTCGATAAGACGATCGTCGAAAGCGGCAATGTCACCCCGTTCCTGCCGCTACCGGAATTGAAGCGGCGCGCGCAGGGGGCGTCCGCTTCTTCCGGCTCCGCCGCTGCGGAAGGGGGCCAATAATGCCGACGCTTATTCGCCATCCCGTCGCTTTGGCGCTATCGGTCATAGCTCTGCTGCTGCTCATCGGCAGCACCGTTGCCATCGTGCCCGAAACCAAGCAGGGCGTGATCGTGCGCTTTGGCGATCCGAAGAAGATCGTGAACCGCTATCGTGCCAACGAAGAGTTCGGCAAGACCGGTGCGGGCGTCATATTGCGCTGGCCGTTCATCGATCAGATTGTCTGGATCGACAAGCGCGTCCTGTCGGTCGAAATGGAAAGACAGCAAGTGCTGTCGACGGATCAGCTTCGGTTGCAGGTCGACGCCTTCGCGCGTTATCGGATCGTCGATCCATTGCGCATGTATATTGCGGCAGGGAACGAGGAGCGCGTTTCCGATGCCCTGCGGCCGATCCTGGGTTCGGCGCTCCGGAACGAGCTTGGCAAACGTCCCTTCGCTGCGTTGCTGTCGCCCGAGCGCGGCCAGGTCATGGACAATATTGAGGCCGGTCTCAATCGCGTAGCCCGTCAATATGGGGCGCAAATCGTCGATGTACGGATCAAGCGGGCAGACCTGCCCGACGGCGCTCCGCTGGAAAGCGCTTTCACCCGGATGCGAACCGCCCGTGAGCAGGAAGCGCTGACGATCAGGGCTCAGGGCGCGAAGCAGGCGCAGATCATCCGCGCAGAAGCCGATGCGAATGCGGCGCGCATTTATTCGGAAAGCTTTGGCAAGGACCCGCAATTCTACGATTTCTATCGCGCTATGCAGGCCTATAGGCTGACCTTTGCGCCCGATCGGCCGGGCTCGACGACGATGGTGCTGTCGCGCGACAATGAGTTCCTGAAACAGTTTCAAGGCAAGGATCGATAACCGTGGAATGCGGAAGAGGGTTGTAGATCATTTCGGAACCAGCTTCATTCAATGAGGGTTAAGGCTGGGCGGCGCATCCGACTCTACCCAGAGTCCCGCCTTTCCTTCGCCAAAGTTCACGAGAGGACCGTCACGAGTGCGTTACGCTTATGCCCTTACCGGCGCCCTGCTGCTTGGTGGCACCGCCATCGCCGTAACCTCCAGCCCGAATGTCGGCGCGCAAGTCGCGCAAAATGAGGGCATGCAGGCCGCCGCGCCAGCAGGTGCCCCTGCCAGCCTGGCCGACATGGTCGAAAAGTTGCAGCCCGCCGTCGTCAATATTTCCACCCGACAGCGCGTCCAGGTTCAAAACCCATTCGCTGGCACGCCCTTTGGCGATCTGTTCGGCCAGGGCCAAAGCGGCAAGCCGCAGACCCGCCAGGCCCAATCTCTCGGTTCGGGTTTCATCATCTCGGCTGATGGCTATATCGTCACCAACAATCACGTAGTGTCCGCGGGCGCCGAAGGTGCGTCGGTAGATGCGATCACGGTTACCCTCACCAATCGCGAGGAATATTCGGCGAAGCTGATCGGCCGTGACCCGGCGACCGACATCGCGGTGCTGAAGATAGAGCCGAAAAAGGCTTTGCCGTTCGTCAAGTTCGGCGACAGCACGAAAGCGCGCGTCGGTGACTGGGTCATCGCCATCGGCAACCCGTTCGCCTTGTCGGGCACCGTGACCGCAGGGATCATTTCTGCAGTCCATCGCGGCACCGGCGGCACCTATGACAAGTTCATCCAGACCGACGCGTCGATCAATCAGGGCAATAGCGGCGGCCCGATGTTCGATATGCGCGGCAATGTGATCGGTATCAACAGCCAGATTCTTTCGCCCTCTGGTGGTAACGTGGGTATCGGCTTTGCCATTCCGTCCGAACAGGCGGCGCCGATTGTTGACACGCTGCGGAGAGGGCAGAGCGTCAAGCGCGGTTATCTGGGGATCCAGATCAGTCCGCTGGGCGAAGACCTCGCCGATTCCCTGGGCCTTGCGAAAAATCGCGGTGAATTCGTTCAGGGCGTCGAACCGGGCAAGGGCGCCGATCGCGCCGGTATCAAGGCGGGCGATGTGATCGTAAGCGTGGCCGGTCAGGAAGTGACGCCGGATCAGAACCTGTCGTCCATCGTCGCCTCGCAACCGATCGGCTCCCGCGTACCGATCGTTCTGCTCCGCAATGGTCAACGTCAGACCGTAACCGCCATCGTCGGCCAGCGTCCGTCAGAGGATGAACTCAACAGCTTCGCCCAGCAGCAGGATGATGACTTCAATCAACAGCAGGATGACCAATCCAGCGGCGGGCAAGCCACGCAGCAGTCGTTGGGCATTTCGGCCATTCCGCTCACGCCCAACATCGTTCGCCAGTTGGGCATTGCGGCAGATACGCGTGGAATCGTGATCACCGCAGTGGATTCTTCGACTGACGCCGGAGCAAAGGGCCTGCGCCGGGGCGATGTGATCATCACCGCCAACAACCGGCCCGTGGCTAGCCAGGCAGAACTGGACGCAGCCGTGCGTCAGGTGTCGTCGCAAGGACGCAACGCCATCCTGTTGCAGGTTCTACGTCGCGGCCAACCTGCCGTATTCTTGCCTGTGCGCCTGCGGGACAAATAGCCCGGCAACAGCGCATCGGACGACCATAGCGGGTCGCGCTTGCCGGAAGTGCTGTCTCGCCCTTAAGGTGGCAAGACAGCACTTCCGACGGGCGCGGCCCGCCGCTTTTGGGGAGCATGACGCATGAGCGACGGCATTTTCATCGGTCTTGGCGCGGCGGACAAAGATGGCGGCATTCCACAGACGCTCAACCTGCGCCGCGCCAATCGTCATGGACTGATCGCAGGCGCTACCGGAACTGGCAAAACGGTAACGCTGCAAGGTATTGCCGAAAGCTTTTCCGCGCTGGGTGTCCCGGTGTTTCTTGCCGACGTGAAGGGTGATCTGTCGGGCATCGCGATGGCCGGTTCGCCGACCGCTAAAAACGCCGACAAGCTGGTGGCTCGCGCCAAGGAGATCGGCCTGGAAAATTACAGCTATGCCGACAATCCAGCGATCTTCTGGGACCTTTATGGCGAGCAGGGGCATCCAATCCGCACCACGGTCAGCGAAATGGGTCCGCTGTTGCTGGCCCGGCTCATGGGCCTGAACGAAACCCAGGAGGGTGTACTCTCCATCGCGTTCAGATATGCCGATGACGAAGGACTGCTGCTGCTTGATCTCGGCGATCTCCAGGCCATGCTGGCCTATTGTGCGGAAAATGCCGACGAACTGTCCAGCCGCTATGGCAATGTGACCAAGGCGAGCGTCGGCACCATCCAACGCCAGTTGCTGCAACTGGACAGCCAGGGCGGCGGCCATTTCTTTGGGGAACCGGCGCTCGACATTCACGACTTCCTGAAAGTGGATGATCAAGGGCGCGGCTATGTCAACATTCTGGCCGCCGACAAACTGATGCAGAGCCCCAAGCTCTACGCGACCTTCCTGCTCTGGCTCCTGAGCGAGCTTTTCGAGACGCTTCCCGAGGTCGGAGACCCGGAAAAGCCTGTTCTGGTTTTCTTCTTTGACGAAGCGCATTTGCTTTTTGACGACGCCCCCAAGGCCCTGACGGACAAGATCGAGCAGGTCGTCCGGCTGATCCGTTCCAAGGGCGTGGGCGTCTATTTCGTGACCCAGAACCCGATCGACATTCCCGAAGACGTGGCAGGACAGCTAGGCAACCGCGTTCAGCATGCACTGCGCGCGTTCACCCCGCGTGATCAAAAGGCCATAAAGGCCGCAGCCGAGACATTCCGCGTCAATCCGGACTTGGACGTTGAAACGGCGATTACGGAATTGAAAGTCGGCGAAGCGCTAGTCTCGCTGCTTCAGGAGGATGGCTCGCCCGGCATCGTCCAGCGCACCCTGATCGCCCCGCCCCGTTCACGTTTGGGGCCGGTAGACGCAAAGGAACGGGCGATCATTCAATCCATCTCCCCTTGCGCGGGCAAATATGATGACGCGATCGATCGCGAGTCCGCTGAGGAGATATTGGCCGCCCGCGGTAAAGCCGCCGCTGCTGCCTCGCAGGCCGCCAAGGCGAATGCTGAAGCAGACAAGGCCGCCGCCGTGCAAGCAAAATTGGAGGCCAAACAGCGGGAAGCAGAACTCAAGGAGCAGGCAAGGCGCGACGCGGCCTCCGCGCGTGAGGCGGCCAAGCCCTCTGCCCTCGACCGAGCTGTTCAATCAGCCACCCGTTCGGCTGCCTCTTCGGTCGGGCGGCAGGTTGCCAATGAGCTCGGCCGGGCGGTATTTGGAGGAACCAGCCGCCGCTCCTCGTCAGGCGGCTTGGCGGGACAACTTGTGCGCGGCATATTGGGTAGCCTTTTCAAATAAAGGCCAACCGCAGAGGAGGCATGATATGCATATCGGTAACATGGCTATTTGCGCCATCAGCCTGACAATTACCTTGCCTGCCCACGCGCAGGATTATCGCGATCTGCACCGTGCGGCCGATGCAGCAATTGTCAGCGATATCGTTCGTGACGGGCAGGAGGAACGTGACGCGAGGCGGCAACCTTATGCCTCTC
Source organism: Sphingobium sp. TomTYG75 (assembly GCF_054771635.1). Taxonomy (NCBI): domain Bacteria; kingdom Pseudomonadati; phylum Pseudomonadota; class Alphaproteobacteria; order Sphingomonadales; family Sphingobiaceae; genus Sphingobium; species Sphingobium sp. TomTYG75. The sequence goes on from NZ_BSRE01000001.1 coordinate 984,134, forward strand.
CTCGATATGGCTCCATCCATAAGCGCAGCCGCAGCGCGCAATGCCTGCGCGGCCAAGGCCCGTCAGGAAGCAGGTCCGGGTGCACGCATATTGGGTCGCGTCGAAGCGAGATCCATGTCGACTGGATGGGAGGTCGAAGGAGCGGTCGGCACGGCTGATGACCGCCGGTCTGTTCCCTTTATCTGCTCGGTTCGCAATGGGTCGGTGAGTGGGATCCTGCTGGACCCCGACCGCTAAAACAACGAGGGGGGACGAAAGCGAGAGTTTCACGGCTGCAAAAACTGCTTTTGCCATTCTCTACCGCTGTAATTGCGTAATGCGGTGCAGGCGGTAAGGAAATCATATGAAGGCCCCCGCCGACTCCCGTCACCCGCTGCGCTTCGGCGATTTCCGCGCCTATCTGATGGGGCGGCTGGCGGGCGTACTGGCCCAATATGGCATGATGACCGTGCTTGGGTGGCAGGCGTACAATATCGCACGCGAAAGCATGAGCACGTCGGGCGCCGCCGCTCAGCTCGGCCTGATCGGGTTGGCGCAGTTCGTGCCTCTTTTCTTTCTGACCCCGCTTACCGGTTGGGTCGCGGATCATTTCGACCGCCGCGCCATTGCGCGCCTGACCTTGGCACTGCTCATGGCAGCGTCGGGATTGCTGGCTTTTGCAACCTATGAAGGCTGGGTGAGCCTGCCCCTGATTTTTGGCATCGCCGGCGTGGTGGGAATTACGCGCGCGTTCAATGGGCCTGCCTACAGCGCCTTGGCGCCCAACCTAGTGCCGCGCGACGTGCTGCCCAATGCGATCGCGCTGTCCAGCGTTGCATGGCAGGCAGGGATGATCATCGGTCCCGCCTTGGGTGGCTATGTCTACGCCATGACGCCCTGGGGCGCTTATGCTCTTACATCGCTTCTGTTCACGATCGCCCTTTGGGGCATGTTGCTGATCGGCCCAGTCAAACAGCCGCCCCGCGACACAAGCCGTCACCCGGTCCGGCAGATGCTTGACGGCTGGACTTATGTGCGATCGAACCGGCTCGTGCTGGCCACCATCACTCTGGACCTGTTCGCGGTGCTGCTGGCAGGAGCGACGGCGCTCTTGCCCGTTTACGCACGCGACATATTGAAGGTTGGATCGGCGGGACTGGGACATCTGGCCGCCTCTCCCGCCATCGGAGCAGCCATCGTCGCGCTTTTCTTCTCCTTTCGACCCATGCGATCAGAGGTGGGATTGAAGATGCTGGGCGCCGTCATGATCTTCGGGCTGTCGACGATCCTGTTCGGCGCCACAGCCTTCATGCCCCGCAATATTGCGATGGAGATCGGCATCGGCGCGCTGGTGCTGCTGGGCGCTGCGGACATGGTGTCTGTTTACGTGCGCCAGTCGCTGATCCAGCTTCACACGCCCGATGCGATGCGGGGCCGGGTATCCAGCCTGTCACAACTCACCATTTCGGCGTCGAACGAACTGGGGGAAGCTGAGTCAGGCTTCCTCGCCGCGTTGGTTGGCCCCGTTGCGGCCGTGATTGGCGGCGGGATAGGCGCTATAGTCATCACAATTTTATGGGCGCGGCTCTTTCCCGAATTGCGCCTTGCACGTACCTTTGACCCACCCGACTTAAGGGAGGCCGAGATTAGCCAGGAGAAGGCCAAATGAAAGCTGCCAATATTCTCGAAACCATCGGCAACACGCCGCATATTCAGGTGAGCCGCCTGTTTGCAGACGCGCCTGAGGGCACCGAAGTCTGGATCAAATCGGAACGCTCCAACCCGGGCGGATCGATCAAGGACCGTATCGCGCTTGCGATGATCGAGGCCGCCGAGGAGTCGGGCGATCTGAAACCCGGCGGAACCATCATCGAGCCGACGTCTGGCAATACGGGCGTTGGCCTGGCCATGGTCGCGGCGGTGAAGGGGTACAAGCTCATCCTCGTCATGCCGGAAAGCATGTCGGTGGAGCGGCGCCGGTTGATGCTGGCTTATGGCGCATCCTTTGACCTGACCCCTCGCGAGAAGGGCATGAAGGGCGCGATTGAACGCGCGCTGGAGCTGATCGAGCAAACGCCCAATTCCTGGATGCCGCAACAGTTTGAAAATGCCGCGAATATCGATGTGCATGTTCGCACGACAGCGCAGGAGATCGCGACTGATTTCGCGGATAGCCCGCTTGATGCTCTGATTACCGGGGTCGGCACGGGCGGTCACATCACGGGTGTTGCCGAGGTACTTAAGAAGCTGTGGCCCAATCTGAAGGTCTATGCGGTCGAGCCTACCCTTTCGCCAGTCATCAGCGGTGGACAGCCGGGTCCCCACCCCATTCAAGGTATCGGCGCTGGCTTCATCCCCGCAAACCTGCACACGCAGTTGCTGGACGGCGTGATCCAGGTCGACCCGGCCGATGCCAAGGAATATGCCCGCCGCGCGGCGCGAGAGGAAGGCATGCTTGTCGGCATCTCGTCCGGCGCAACACTGGCCGCGATTGCGCAGAAGCTGAAGGAGCTTCCGTCCGGCAGCCGCGTTCTGGGCTTCAACTATGATACTGGTGAACGCTATCTGTCGGTGCCTGACTTCCTGCCCGAATAGGACGGCGCAGGGTCAGAAATGATCGACGCTTCTATCAGCAGCCAGCCACATCGCGCGATGTGGCTGATCTGGCTCCTGCTGTTCGCCGGTTTGCCTGCGCTGGTCGCGCGGTGGGATGCACGGGCGCCTGCTGCCGGTGCGGCACGGGCGGCACTGGTTCAGCGCGCGCTGATGAAGCGGCCGACCACAGCGGCACCCGTTGTGCAGCCGGTGGAGCTTTATACGCTGGATCAGGATCAGGCGCGGGCGTTCAACGGGGCTGTGCCTTTCTCGCGGCTCCCCAATCCGGCAGCGCGGCCGTTTGTGTTCACTGGCTCGGAAGGCGACCTGGCGCGGGCCACGGACTGCCTGGCGGCCGCGCAGCTTTACGAAGCGGGCGATGACGCGGTGGGCGAGCGCGCGGTGGCGCAGGTGGTGCTGAACCGGGTTCGGCATCCCGCTTTCCCCAAAACGGTGTGCGGGGTCGTGTTTCAGGGGCAGGAACGATCGACCGGCTGTCAGTTCACTTTCACCTGCGATGGCGCGATGGCGCGGACGCCGGGGGAAGAGGCATGGAACAGAGCGCGGGAGATTGCGAAGGCCGCGCTGGCGGGCAAGGTGTTCAAGCCGGTCGGCTATGCCACCCACTATCATACGGATTGGGTCGTGCCCTACTGGAGCGGCAGCCTGGACAAGATCACGGCGGTGGGGACGCACCTTTTCTTCCGCTGGCGGGGATGGTGGGGAACGCCGCCCGCTTTCCGGTTGGCGCGGGATAGTGTGGAGCCGGTGATTGCGCGCATCGCCCGACTGTCGATGGCGCATCAGGACGGGGACAGCGAGGGGTCGGGCGTTCTGGCGCCGGGTGGGAGCAGTCTGGCGGCTTTGACGGCCAAGCCGCAAGAGGCGATCGGCGCGGACTCGCTGGGCCGGATAATGGGCGGCGTAAGGTTGATCGCGATCGCGCCGGGCGCGCGGAGCTTTCTGGTGGAACTTGGCAAGGGGACGGCGCCCGACAACTGGCCGGTGATGGCGCAGACTTTCTGCGCGGGGCGGCCGGAGTGTCGGATCATGGCTTGGCGGGCGGGGAGCGCTCCGAGTGGGTTTCCGCTGTCGGGCGATCAGATGGAAAGCATGAGCTTTGCCTATATTCACAATAGCGCGACGGGATTGCAGCGGGCCTTGTGGAATTGTGGGCAGACGGCGCGGGAGAACAAGGGAGAATGCATGCGGCAGCGGGTGCCGGTGGAGCAGGTGAATGTTCCGCCGCCGCTGAACGGAGTGCGGCGGAAGGAGCGGTTTGAGACGGTGACGATCGTGCCGCCGGTCAAAGTCATGAATGAAATGGCGAATTGAACGCGTTTTCGGGGGTTTCCTATTTTTCCTATTTTTGGGAGGGGGTCCTCCCTCGCCTACCCGCCGACGGTGGCGTGGGGATTGGGGCGCCTTTCCTCCTACGCACCTTACAACCGGGACGCATGACCGGCTGCTATCCGATACCGTAAGGATACATGCCCCACGCGGGTTTTGGCCAGCAAACGCCGGAAGATCAGACGGTGCTGAACGACAGCCAATGGCCGCTTGCCGAACGACCGCTTCTGGCCGTCGCACTTTGAAATCAGACATCTCTGATCGACGATCCCCAACTGGCAATGGATCGTGAAGTTAGGTCGGAGGTAGTTCGGGCTGCTATGCAGGCGAACACGCGTTCTGACGATCCCTAAATCTGGTTTAGGAAACTACATACGACGCGCTACGATGCGTGCCCACGAACAACCCCTACGCGCACAGGCCTTTATAGGGCACCAATTTCGTTTACCTCTGCTGCCTCGACGACTGGCGGGATCAAGGCCGCTGCCAATGTACCTAGCTTGCTTCTCACCGCGCTGGCGATACTTGGGTCGGCTGCGATCTGGGTGAGCGCTGCGTTCTCATATTCGCCCCTATTCTTGAAGCGCAGGCCAGTTGCCAGCCTTTTCAATATCTGCGTGCGCCTAACGGGGTAGCGTTGGACGATACCAGCCAAATCTTTCGCTTCGATGAGCGCACGCAAGCGAGCCGCTTCCGCTGGATAGGGAGTGTCTAAGGTTATGTTCAGCGGAGCATCGCCGTTGACGACCAGTGCATGGCGATCTGGCGCGCGCGAGATGATTGCTTGGCGCACATGCTGCGCGCTCACCATCCCCGCCAACAACTCGATGTGGGCTTCCGTGAGGCTTTCCACCGCCTTGGCTTTCGCGACGTCAAGCAAGGCCATTGGATTTTCTTCAGTCTCCAAAACCTGCCTCACCGCGATCGCGGCCATCACCTCTTCGCTGTAGTAGAGGCTTTCCACGGAATAGGCGGGTAGTGCGTAGATATTATTCTTAGCTAGCGAGGCAATTTTTTCAGGCGTCTGGCTGTCGTTATCGACCAGCCCATAGGCATCGATATGATGCAGCGCTTCCACCACCCTGAGACCCGTGACAGCTTTTTGAACCTCGACGCAATTATTGCGTGGGCGGACCGACACGTCGGGGAAAAGGATTTCGTAGAGCGGTTGATCCATACTACTCTGAACGCCCTCGACGAACAAAATTCTGCGGCGTGATCCGAGGATATCAATACGAATATCTTCGGGCACTTCATCGATAGATGGCAAGAGATTGGCTTCCCAGCCGACGACGGTGCTCGCTGCCGTCCATGTGCAGCCGCGCACGAGCAGTGCTTGCGCGTTTTCAATCTCAGCGGGCAACGAGAGCTCATGCGTGCTGATAATAAACGCACAGTCCTGCCGCTCACTCATAACCGTTACCAGCAGCGGCACTACGATCGAACGGTGTAGATGGAGTTCAGGTTCGTCGATGAGGAGGACGGAGCCCGGCTTAGCGGAGATCACTTCTGCCGCAAGGATCATCGCCGACCTCTCACCGTCCGACATTTTCACGATACCGTAGGGGTTTGAGGCACTCCGCGTCGCCATCATTTCACCATTGACCATTTTGAGGCGGACCGGCAGATTACCCTGCTCAAAAAGCTGATTAGCCTTCTCCAGCGGAGAATCTCGCAGCATCAGGCGATCGATGGCAGACGATTCTCGACCATGCAATTTGATATCGGCGGTAGCGTCGAGACTATATTGTGCTTCCTTCGACTGAAGGTCGAACACTGCCTTTTCGTTTCGATTGGTTCCAGAAACAGGTCGGTAACGCGTCTCTAGCTGTCGGTCCCAATCGTGGCGATGCTGATCATACTGGCGGCGGGTCGCGGCGGTCATCGTCAGACCTTCTTGATCGAAGTAGGCTGGCCGCGAACCAGGCAAATAAACGACATCGGGCGCCAGTTCGGACACCAAACGATGGACGAGCGCCGACTTGCCTGTGCCGTTGCGCCCGAGAATGAAGGTCGGCTTGCCGATGGCAACAGACAATGTTCCGTCAACGCCGGGGATTGCGATCTCTTTTAGAATAGCAGTCCCTTCTGTGTTCTCGCCAGCGTCCTCGTTATCCGTCATTATTATGCCCCACCGAAAGCCGTGAATTTGTTGCCTTAACCCCGACCTGATGGCCCAGTGTGATACTGGCAAGAGGAATTTACACCGGTCCAGGCGTTCGATCGGAGCGGGCTTTAGCTGTAGTGCCTCATCGGCTGTTCTGATCAAGGACGAAGCCCACGAGATGCACGATTTTTACAATCTGCGCCGTTCCTCTCGCCTAGGGCCCAAGAGAAACGAACGACGGCTTCAGGATCGCTGACTGACGGGTCGAACGACCGCGATTGGCGTTAAGCCGCAGCAACCCACAACAAAAAAGGGGCCGCCGGGCAGGCGACCCCTTCTATCCTCTCCGCTTATGCGGGCAGAGTTATGTGTCAGTCGGCCTTCGACTGAAGGTTGACGGCTGCGTGCTTGCCGCGGCGGTCTACTTCGAGTTCGAAGTCCAGGCGGTCGCCTTCGTTGAGGGCGGACATGCCTGCGCGTTCGACTGCGCTGATGTGCACGAATGCGTCGGGCTGGCCGTCGTCGCGCTGGATGAAGCCGAAGCCCTTCATGGCGTTGAAGAACTTGACCGTGCCGCTCGCGCGTTCGCCGGTCAGCTGACGCTGCGGGCCGCCACGATCGCCGCCGCCGAAGCCGCCACGGTCACCGCCGAAGCCACCCGGACGGGGTTCACGGGGTTCGCGCGGACGATCGACGACCGGAAGGGGCTCACCCTCGATCTTGAGGTCAGTTGCCGAAATCTTGCCGCCACGGTCCACCAGGGTGAAGCCGAGCTGCTGACCTTCGGCGAGGCCGGTCAGGCCTGCCTGCTCAACGGCGCTGATGTGGACGAACACGTCTTCCGCGCCGTCGTCACGAACGATGAAGCCGAAGCCCTTTTGTCCGTTGAAGAACTTTACAACGCCGGTGCCTTCGCCAACGACCTGGGCCGGCATGCCGCCGCCGCCGCCACGGCCGCCGCCGAAGCCGCCACCACCGCCGCCGCCGCCGAAGCCGCCGCCACCGCCGCTGCGGAAGCCACCGCCGCCGCCGCCACCGCCGAAGCGATCACCGCCGCCGCCGAAGCCGCCGCGATCACCACCGCCGAAACCACCACGATCTCCAAAACCACCGCCGAAGCCGCCACGATCGTTACCGCCGCCGTAAAAATTGTCGTCGCCAAAACCGTCGCGCTTGTCCTTGCCGCGCCCGCCGCGGCGACCTCTATCAAAACTCATGCCCTGTTGGTCACTTTCGCTTCGCCCCCGACTAAATCGGACAAACATGCCGGGCGAAATGACATGCAGAATCCACCGCACGTATGCGGGTTTGAGAATCACTATATCAACTTTTCAGCCATGCGCGAATGATTTTAGCCCGATTGCCGCCACATTCGCCCGAATGAACCAGCGTGGGGCATTTTGGCAGGGCCGAAAAAGCGTCGATTGAGTTACCGCCGCTTTCGCCATAGAGGGGTTGGATGACAGTATATTTCCACGAAGAGGACCTGCCCGCAGACGTCCTTGCCCCCGGCCCCGTCGCCGTCGATACCGAAACCATGGGCCTTATCACGCCGCGTGATCGCCTGTGCGTCGTGCAGATCAGCGATGGCCAGGGCGACGAGCATCTGGTGCGATTCATGCCGGGCAGCGATTATGCCGCGCCGAACCTGCGCGCGGTGCTGGCCGATCCGGCACGGTTGAAGCTGTATCATTTCGGGCGTTTCGACATCGCGGCGATCAAACATTATCTGGGCCTGGTGGCAGCGCCCGTCTATTGCACGAAGATCGCTTCGCGCCTGATCCGCACCTATACCGACCGCCATGGGTTGAAGGAACTGGTGCGCGAAGTGCTGGGGCAGGAAATCAGCAAGCAACAGCAGTCGAGCGACTGGGGCTCCCCCACCCTGTCGGACGCGCAGAAGGATTATGCGGCGTCGGACGTGCGGTATCTGCATGCGTTGAAGGCTGAACTCGACAAGCGATTGATCCGCGAAGGGCGGATGGAACTGGCGCAGGCCTGTTTCGATTTCCTTCCTCACCGGGCCGAGCTGGACCTGGCGGGATGGCCGGAGATCGACATCTTCGCGCATATGTAAGGGGCTTATAAGCGCTTTCCCATGTCCATACAGGCCGATCAGCAACGTCATGTCAGGCGCCATTGGGCGCGTCCGGGCGGCAGCCATGACAGGCTGGTCGCGCGGCTGAAAAACTGGTTGCCGGTGCTGGTGGGCGTGCTGGCGGCGTTGCTGGTGATGGCGCCTTTTACCGGCGGGGACAAGGTGAGCTTCGTGCTCGACAAGAACAAGGTCGAGGTGGCGAAGGAACGGATGCGGGTGAGCGAGGCGCTGTATCGGGGCGAGGACAGCAAGGGGCAGCCCTTTTCGTTGCGCGCGGGAAGTGCGGTGCAGAAAAGCTCGCGCGAGCCGATCGTTGACCTGAACGACATGTCGGCGCGCATCCTGCTGTCCGAAGGCCCGGCCGTGCTGAACGCGCGCAAGGGGCGCTATGACATGGACAAGGAGCGCGTCGCGGTGGACGGGCCGGTGCAGTTCGAGGCGGCGGGCGGATACAGGCTGACGACGCGGGACGTGGGCATCGACCTCAAGACCCGGCGCATGCGCAGCGCGGGGCGCGTCGATGGCCGGATACCCATCGGCACGTTCAGCGGCGACCATCTGGACGCCGACCTGAACGCGCGGACGGTTACGCTCAGTGGCAGGGCGAGCTTGCGCATCGAACAAAATGGCATCAAAGGGCAAAAGTGATGAAAAGATCGCTGATCCTGCTGTCGAGTGCTGGCGCCATGGGCGCGGCTATGGTTTTCGGGGGCGCCGGGGCGCAGGTGCTGAAGAATCATGACAGCAACGCGCCGGTGAACTTCACCGCCGACCGGATCGAGGTGCAGGACCGCGCCGACCGGGTGGTCGTTTCCGGCAATGTCCAGGTGACGCAGGCGGGCATGACTCTGAACGCCGCGCGGATGACCGTCGCTTACCGCAATGGTACGGGCGGAAATGGCGTGGAGGTCGACCGGATCGACGCTTCGGGCAATGTCGTCGTGACCAAGGGGAACGAGACGGCGCGCGGCAATGTCGCCATCTATGATCTTAACAGCCGCCTGATCACGATGCTGGGCAATGTGACGTTGACGCAGGGGAGCAACCGGCTGACCGGCGGGCGGTTGGTGATTGACCTTACCAGCGGGCGGTCGACTGTGGACGGACGGTCTTCCGGCGGCGGCGTGCCGGGGGTTTCGGGCGGATCGGGGGGCCGGGTTTCGGGCACCTTCACCGTGCCGCAGCGGAAGAACTGACGCTTTTAGCAGCGCTGAATGCGGGCGTGGCGGGGTGCTTTTTCGGACGCTGGGCTGGCTTATGTCCATTAATAAATATGGCATTTTTGGGGCAAAATGCTATCATCGGGATCAGCGGGTCGCCTCTTTCGATTCTGCGAGGTCCATCATGTCACGGTTGCAGATGGCGGCGGTTGCCGCCTGTGGTTTCGTTGCGCTTTCTTCCGGCCAAATAGCCGCCTCCGGTCCAAATCAATGCTGGCAACCCTATGAGATTGAAGCGGCGAAGGTCCGGGATCTGCACGTGATGCTGATGCTGGGCGCTCTGCGGTGCAAGGGGGTGAATAAGGAGATAGAGGCGAAATATTCCGCCTTTGTCGATAAGAAGATCGGGCTGCTGAGCAGTTATAATAATGTGCTGAAGACGCGCTTCATGCGGGTGAACGGCATCGCCGAAGGGCAGCGCGCCTATGAGCAGTTCAACACGAAACTGGGCAACAGCCATTCCGGACTGGTGCAGGCCGGAAGCTATTGCCCGATGACCGAGACGCTGCTGACTTTGGCGACCGAGGCGCAGGATCGGGAACTGCCGCAGCTGGCGACGAACTTTTCTGAAAGCGCGCTGGGGATTGATGCGGTGTGTGAGGCGCAGCCGGTGGTGACGGCGGCGGCGGTAACCCCGGCAGCGGTAGCGGCTCCGGCGGTCGGTGCGGCGGAAGCTGGAGGGACGGGGCAGGTCGATGCTCCGCATGAGGCGATCACAGCTGCGGGAATGACCGTCGCGAAGACTGGGGAAGCGGCGGGGCAATCAAATTCCGCGGCGGCAGCGCTGGAAGCGGCAGCGGTCGCTTTGCAAAATGCGGCGGCGAGCCTGAAGGCGCAGGCTGCGGCTCCGGAAGCGGCGGCGAGCCTGAAGGCGCAGGCTGCGGCTCCGGAAGCGGCGGCGGACAAATCTGTTGCAGCGCCCGAGGCGAATCCTGCCGTGCTGCAACCTGTGACGGCCAGCTCAACGCCCGTGGGGTGAGCGGCCTGGTTTGACAGGAGCAATCGGAATCCGGGGAGAGCGCCCGCCCCAACCCTTCAAACGAGTCACGTGCCTCGTTTGAACCTGAAGGGGAGAGGCTTTTTGGGTTGTGATGACGTTTAGGGCCGCTGATCCCAGTGGCACAGCGTGACGGTGCCGTCAGGCGCGACGGTCAACTCGCCATAGGCTCCGGTGCGCAGCTTGAGCGAGGCGGGTGAGAGGCCGAGCGCTAGCAGGGCGAAGCGGGCGGCGCCGTTGCTGGTGACGAGCAGGTCCGTGCCCTCCCCGCTTTGCGCGAAATAGCTTTGCCAGGCGGCGATGCGGGAGGGCGCGTTGACGATCCAGCCGGGAGGCGGGATGGCTTGTTCGTCCCACGCCGCGAGCGCCTGTTGGCCTATGCGGGCGAGGACTTGCGCTTCGGGGCGGCCTTCGTCGGGGCCGTGGTCGATTTCGTCTAGCCAGGGGAGCGTGCCGGTGACGGGCTGGTTGAGCGCGGCGGCGATGCGGCTTGCGGTTTCGCGGGCGCGGCTGAGAGGGCCGCTGTGGATGTGGCAGGGGGCGAGACCTTGCGCGGCGAACCATTGGCCGAGACGGTCGGCCTGCGCTCGGCCGCTTTCGACGAGGGGTAGGTCAGTGCCCGCGCCTATGCGGCAGGCGGTGGCGCTGCTTTCGAAGGTGTTGCCGTGGCGGATGATGAAGATGCGGCGCATGAGGTCAGGCGGGCGTGGGGTCGCCATGGGTGGCGATGAGGGCCTCTACGCGCTGGATGTCGGCCTCTGTGTCTATGCCGGAACTGTCGAAGATGGGCGGATCGACCGCGACGGTGGTGACCGGGATGCCAAGTTCGAGGAGGCGGAGCTGTTCCAGGCCCTCCAGCTGTTCAAGCGTGGTCGGGGGTGTTTGCTCGAAACGGGTCAGGGCTTCGAGCGTGTAGCCGTAGAGGCCGACATGGCGCCAGACGGGCGAGAGCGGCTGGCTGTCGCGCAGGGCCTGTTCGTCGCGGATCGCGGGGATGATGGTTTTTGAGAACCAGAGGGCGCGGCCATCTGGCGCGCGGGCGCAGGTGGTGCCGCTGAAGGGCGAGCGGAGCTTATGATCGCGCAGCGCGTCGAGCGCCTGCCAGTCGAGCGCGATGACGGGGGTCGCGACCTCAGCGCCTGCGTGCAGCGCGGCGATGACGGCGCGCAGGGCGCCCTGTGGCTGGAAGGGTGAGTCGCCTTGCAGGTTGACGATGAAGCGCGGGGGAGCTGGGCGCTGGAGCGCGGCGGCTAGCGCGCGGCCGGAGCCGGTCGCGATGGCGCTGTCCGTCATGACCGCCGCGCAGCCTGCGGCATTGGCGTGATCGGCGATTTCGCGGTCGTCGGTCGCCACCACCAGTTCCGCATCGGCGAGGCCGGAGATGGCGGCGCGCGCCATGGCGATGGTCCGGTGCAGCAGCGTGCGTCCGGCGATCAGGCGCAAGGGCTTGCGCGGCAAACGGGACGAGCCCGCCCGCGCCGGAATGACGATCAGACTGTTCAGGCGACCCCGGCGTGCAGCAGATCGTGCATATGGACGGCGCCCGCGAGCCGCCCGCCTTCGCAGACGAAAAGCAGCGTGATGTTATGCATGTGCATCAGGCGCAGCGCTTCGGAGGCGAGATCGTCAGGCCCCACGGACAGAGGGGGCACGGTCATGAACTGGCCGACGGTTTCGGTCAGTTGCCGCGTATCGGTGAGGGTCCGCCGCAAGTCCCCGTCGGTGAAGGCGCCGATCAGTTCACCAGCGCCGTTGACGACCGCCGTGCCGCCAAGGCGGGCACGCGTCATTTCGATGGTGGCGTCAAGCAACGACGCGTCTTCGGCCACGCGCGGGACATTGTCACCGGCCGCCATCAGATCGCGAACCTTCAGCAACTGCGCGCCAAGGCGGCCATTGGGATGAAATTTATGGAAGTCATCGGCCGAAAAGCCGCGCATTTCCATGAGCGCGATGGCCAGCGCATCGCCAAAGGCCATCTGGACCGTAGTGGAGGTGGTGGGCGCCAGTTCGTTGGGGCAGGCTTCCCGAACGGGAGGCAATAGCACGCAGACGTCGGAAGCGCTGGCGACGGTACTGTCCGCGCGCGCCGTGAGGCCGAGCAACGGAATGCCGAACCGCTTGCAATATTGGATGATGGGGCCAAGTTCGTTGGATTCACCCGAATGGGACAGCATCAGCACGATGTCGTCAGGCGTCACCATGCCAAGGTCGCCATGACCCGCATCGGCTGGATGCATGAAGAGTGCGGGCGTGCCGGTCGAGGTCAGGGTCGCCGTCATCTTGCGCGCGACGATGCCACTTTTCCCCATGCCGGTGACGATCAGGCGTCCGCGCGCGCTCATGATCATGCCAGCAACGCGGAGGAATATCGCGGCAAAGTCGCGATCGGAGAATTTGGCCTCCAGCGCGTTCAATCCCTGGGAAGCGACGGACAAGGTTCTACAGGCGGTTTCCACGATCCGGCTGCCGGAACCAAAAGGCACAATTTTCGATAGTGTCGACACAAGTTCGCCCTTTTTTCCATGGCGCACGGCAGGTTTTCCTGATCGATGCGACATGGCGGCGGCCACCGTCCGGCGCTCCGCCCTAAACCTCGTTATAAGCGACCCATTTCGGCTCGAAGCCGTCCCGGTGACGGGAATAGAACCGTTAACGGCAGAATGGCAATTTAATTTGCCGCCATGAGCGAAGATTTGCGCGCCTTTATTGCCACATATCCCGCAAATTATTGCTTATATGTTGAGGGCCGGAACTTTCCACCGAAGCGTGCGTAGTGCCGTGGTTTTGCCGGTTATCCTGCGTGATAGTCGCGATACCAGGACACGAAGCGAGGCACGCCGACCTCTATGCCGGTGGTCGGCGCGAAGCCAATATCCTGGGCAATCGCGCTGATGTCCGCGAAGGTGGCGGGCACGTCACCCGGCTGCATGGGCTGAAAATCAATCTCCGCCTTGCGCCCGATCGCCTGTTCCAGCACCGATATGAGATGCATCAGCTCTTCGGGCCGATTGTTGCCGATATTATAAAGCCGGTGCGGCGAACGGCTGCCGCCCGCCTTTAGCGATCCATCATCCGCAGGCGCGTGATCGAGGCAGCCGATCACCCCATTCACGATGTCGTCGATATAGGTGAAGTCGCGCTGCATCCGGCCATGGTTGAAAACCGGGATCGGCTCCCCCGCCAAGATCTTTTTCGTGAAGATCCACATCGCCATGTCCGGGCGACCCCAGGGGCCATAAACGGTGAAGAAGCGCAGGCCCGTCATGGGAATGCGGAAGAGATGGGCGTAAGTCTCGCTCATCAATTCATCGGCGCGTTTGGTCGCGGCGTAGAGCGAGACGGGATGGTCGGCGCGGTCCTCAACGCGGAAAGGCAGGCTGTCATTGCCGCCATAGACCGAGGAGGACGAGGCATAGACCAGGTGCCGCACCCGCCGTTCGCGCGCCAGTTCGAGCATGTTGACATGCCCGGCGAGATTGGAGCGGACATAGGCATGCGGATTGATAAGCGAATACCGCACGCCCGCCTGCGCGCCCAGATGCACGATCGCCTCCACCGTCTGCCCCGCGAGCGCGGCGTGAAGCGCGTCCATGTCGGCAAAATCCAGTTCGGCGAAGGTGAACAGCTTTCCATGCCGCTGTTGCAGCGCGGCGATCCGGTCGCGCTTCAACGAGACCTGATAATAGTCGTTCATATTGTCGATGCCGATCACCGCCCGCCCGGCGGCGAGCAGCTGGTCGGCGACGGCCATGCCAATGAAGCCGGCAGCGCCAGTGACGAGAATGGTCATGCGGCCACCACGCTATGTGACAGGATCGGGTGGGTCGCCATGGGAATCTCTTTCAGCCGTCGCGGGTTAGCCCCATCGTTAACAGACAATCCGGCGCGCGATGTAAAGGGCTTTCCCCCAAAGAGGCGGCCTGCTGCCCCAAATGAGGCAATTTAGTCTTTCCCTAATCATTGAAGTTTATGCGCTTTGCCATGGACATGGCATCGCATCCCCTGCCCAACGGCACCCGTGCCCATGGCCCCGCGCAGCGCGCCCGCTGGACCGCTTTGGCGGCGGAGGCGGCGGAGGCGAACGCCTTTTACGCGCCGGACATGCTGTGCGCGGCGCTGGATCATCTGGCCGGGACACCGGGCGTGCGGATGGTCGAGGCGCATGCGGGAGGGGATCTGATCGGGTTGTTGCCGGTGACGGTGGCGGCGCGGCACGGACGCCTGCCGATTTCCTGCGTCACCAACTGGATGCACCAGCATTGCTTCTTTGGTGCTCCGCTGATCCGGCGGGGTGATGAGGTGGCGGCGTGGCGGGGATTGCTGGCGCAGTTGGATGACGCGCATTGGGCGGCGGGATTTTTGTATCTGCGGGGACTGGATGCGGCGGGGGCCAATGCGGCTGCGCTGGAGGCGCTGTGCGTCGAGCAGCGGCGGGGGCGGCGCGAGGTGCATCGTTATGATCGCGCGATGCTGCGATCCGATCTGGATGCCGACGCCTATTGGGAAACCCATGTGCGCGCGAAGAAGCGCAAGGAGATCAGGCGGCTGCAAAAACGGCTGGCGGACCTTGGCACGGTGAGCCAGCATCTGCTGGTGGACCGGGCGGAGCTGCCGCATTGGTGCGCCGATTTTCTGGCGCTGGAGGCGTCGGGGTGGAAGGGGCGTGAGGGGTCGGCGCTTGGCTGTTCTCCGCAGGACGCGGCCTTTTTCCGGGCGGCCTGCGCGGCGGCTTTCGATGCCGGGTTGCTGCATTTCCTGCGCATTGACCTTGATGGGCGGGCGATCGCGATGCTGGCGAATTTCCGTCATGGCGAGGGCGCCTTTTCCTTCAAGATCGCCTTTGACGAGGAGATGGGGCGCTTTTCGCCGGGCGTACTGATCGAGCTGGCCAACCTGCATGCGGTGCAGGGTGATCCGGCGATCGGATGGATGGACAGTTGCGCCGCGCCTGATCATCCGATGATCGACAGCCTGTGGGCCGAGCGGCGCACGATCGTGCAATATCGCGTGGCGCTGCATGGGAGCGGGATCGACCGGATCGGGCGGACGGCAGCCTTCGCGCTGGCCAATGGCGTCGAGGCGATCGCCAGCCATATGAAGGGACAGGGATGACTGCTCACTTGCCGATCAGCGCGCAGGTTTTCGATGAGGAGGCGCGGCGGATATTCGCGGACGCCTATCCGGATGCGTCGGTGAAGTTGCATCATGGGCTTGTTGGGCATCCTCTGCTTGCGATCGACGCGCTGGCCGGGCTGGCGGAGCGGATGCCAGCGGCTTCGGTCGAGTATAATCTCGGCAAGCTGCCTTTGGGCGTGCGGCCGGAAGATACGCCGTCCAATGGGCTGACATTGGGCGAGACGATCCGGACGATCGAGAGCAACGGCAGCTGGGCGGTGCTGAAGAATGTCGAGCGGGATGCGGCCTATGGCGCGCTGCTGGACGCGGCGCTGGCGGAACTGGAGCCGATCGTGGATGCGCGGACGGGGCCGATGCTGAACCGGGAGGCGTTTATCTTTCTGTCCTCGCCGGGCAGCGTGACGCCGTTTCACATGGACCCGGAGCATAATATCCTGCTCCAGATCATGGGCGAAAAGGTGATGACCGTCTTTCCGGCTGGTGATCAGGAGTTGGTGCCTGCGGTGCAGAGCGAGGCATTTCATGCGGGCGGGCATCGTAACCTGAATTGGCGGGAGCATTTTCGCGGGCGCGGGACGGCGGTGAAGCTGCTGCCTGGGGATGCGATCCATGTGCCGGTGAAGGCGCCGCATTTCGTGGAGAATGGCGCGGGGGTGTCGGTCAGCCTGTCGGTGACATGGCGATCGGAGCGTAGCGTTGCGGAAAGCGAGCTGCATGGGCTGAACGCGCTGCTGCGGCGGCGGGGATTGCCGGTGGGGCGGATCGGCGCTGCGCCGGAGCGGCAGGGCGCGCGGCGGCTCGCCTATCGGATCATGCGGAAGCTGGGCGTTTAAGCAACCGGCGGAGCAGTGCTTCGGCTTCCAGGCGGGGCGAGAAGCGTTCGAGGAGCCACCATTCGAGCGCCTCTTCGCGGGTGGCGAGGCTTTGCTTGTAGCGATCCTTCCCTGCGAGGAGGGAGTAGAGGGTTAGGCCCTTATTCGCATAATGAGCGACGGCGGCTGTGTGGCAGAGCAGGCCGGGCTTGTCCTTGGCCGTGCGCGGGGCGGCGAAGGCGGACTGGTAGTTCAGCGCCTGGCCCCTGTGGATGAAATTGACCAGCAGGCCGACGGGGCCGCCTTCATCGGTGAAGCGGAGGAGTTCGACTTCGGCGCTGGGGATGCCTTTGCCCGCGAGGGTCAGGAGGAAGCGGCGGAAGGCTGGATCTTCCCAAGCATTGTCTGCGTGGCGGCCTTCGTTGAGGGCGCGCATTTCTTCCAGCCATGTGGCGGCTTCGTCTGTGGTGGCGGCGGTGACGGTGGGGAGGCCGTTATGGTCCTTGATGGCGCGGCGAATCTGGCTGCGGGTGTTGGCGCTTAGCAGGGAGAGATAGTCGCCATGGGCGGCGCGGACGGCTTCGAGATCGGCTTGGTAGATTGGTGAGCGGTCGAGGCGGGTCGCGCGGTGGGTGCGCAGGCCGAGCAAAGCAGAGCCGGGCGTGATGCCGCTGAGGCGGAGGGCGCGCCAGTCGGTGCGGCGTTGGAGGGCCGTATGGAAGGCTTGGGCGGATTCTGCCTCACGGCCGCGCTGGGCGAGCAGGCCGTTATATTCGACATAGGGGCGGTCGGCGGCGGGATCGCCCGACTGGTTGAGCGAGAGGGTGGCGCAGCGACCGAGCAGGCGCGGCTGGTGCGCGCGGCCGGTGAGTGCGAGGGCGACGTCCCTGCCCTCTCCGTCCGTGACGCTCAGCAGGTCGGGGCGGACGGCGTAGCTTTCGAGCCAGCTGCTGGTCCAGGTCCAGCCGAGGAAGAAGGAGGCGTCCGATGCAGCCTCAAGCGCCTGCCAGCGGGGGGCCAGCGCGGCGAGATCGGGCAAGGGGGAGAAGTGGGCGGTCAGGGCCATCGCCGCCCCTTGTGGCAGAGCGGCGGGGGCGGTCAAGTCACTGGCGTGGGTGGATGCCTTAGAGGTTGAGGCGCTTGGCGGGATCGACCGATCCGTCGGGGCGGACGCCTGCACAGGCGAGATCGCGGCGCATGCGCCCGGTGAGGAAGCGGAACCACATGCGGAAATCGGCGCGCAGGGACCAGAGGGGATGGCGGAGAGTGGCGGGCTGGTTGCGTTCGATCAGGGCGTGGGCCGCCCAGGCAAAGCCGTAACCGGCGACAGGCAGGGCCGGAAGCAGCCACCAGCGGCCGGTCAAGGGCATCACGCCGAGCAGCAGGACGACGGTGCTCGTCCCCGCATAGTGCATCGCCCTTGTCGCGGGGCGTGCATGTTCCTGAAGATAATAGGGCCAGAAATCGCTGAACGCCGCGACATCGCGCATGCCATCCTCCCGCTGCGGACAACCGGGCTAGAGCCAAGTTCAATCCATGTTAAGAGCGATGCGTCAGGCCGTGTGGGATTCAGGGGCGAAAAGGAAATAGTCATAGGCCGCTCGCGCCACTTCGGCCATGATGCGGTCGCGCGCGGCGTGGCCGCGATGATCCTTCATGACAAAGACGGAAATGGCGATCGGGCGGCCATCAGGCAGGGTGATGATGCCGGTGTCGTTGCCGAGGCCATTGAGCGTGCCTGTCTTGTGCGCGATCGGCGTGCCGGGTGGGAGCATGGCGACGAGGCGCGCCTTGCCCGTCTTGCAGCGCGCCATGATGCCGAGCAGCATGGCCGTGCTGCCCTTCTTCAATGCCTTGCCATGTTGGATGGTGGAGAGGAGATCGTTCATCGCGCGGGGCGTGGAGGTGTCGCGGGGATCGGCGGCGAAGGCGATGTTGGGCATGTCTCGCGCATCCCGCGCGCGCGATGACAGGGAGGTTTCGACCTCGTCCCCTGCCCCGCCTGCCCCCACCTTTGCGCGGGCGAGCAGTTGGGCGGTGTTGCTGTCCACCCGCTGGCCGCGAATGCCGAGCGACTGGAGCCAGCCATTGACTGCCTGCGGGCCGCCAGCGCGGGCGACGAGCGCGTCGGTCGCTTCATTGTCGCTGCGGGTGAGCATGAGGTCGAGCAAGGTCGTGACCGGCATCAGGGTGCCAAGGCGCGGGAGCTTTTCATCGAAACGCAGCGTGCCCGCATCGGCGAGCGACAATATCTTGCCCGCCACCGCGACCTTGTAGGTGCTGGCCATGGGGAAAAGCGTGTCGCCATTCAGCTCCAGCGTCTCGCCATTGCGCAGGTCGCGCACCGCTATGCCGACCGTGCCGTCGCTGAGCGCTGCGAAACGGGTGAACTCGCCGAGCAGACGCGATTGCGCGCTTTGATGCACGACATTGGGCTGGGGGCCGAAGGCGTCGGCCGTGGGCAACGGTGCGAGAAACAGGCCGAGGCCCGCCAAAAGGGCGGTGGTGAAGGAAAGGCGCGGCATGATTTTCCTTTCCCTCATTTCTGGGCGCGGAGCAAGGCCGCCGTGCGGTTGACAGGCCGTTGCCGGGCAGGTCATCAGGCGATCATGACCGCAACGATCAAGCTCGACGAAAGCTGGCGCGCGCCGCTGCGCGAGGAGTTCGACCGCCCCTATATGCAGGCGCTCAAAACATTTCTGGAAGAGGAGAAGCGGCAGGGCAAACGCATATTCCCCAAGGGGAGCGAATATTTCCGCGCGCTGGACCTGACGCCGCTGGGCCATGTGAAGGCGGTGATATTGGGGCAGGACCCCTATCATGGCGAGGGGCAGGCGCATGGACTGTGCTTCAGCGTGCAGCCGGGGGTGCGGACGCCGCCGTCGCTCAAGAATATCTACAAGGAGCTGAAGAGCGACCTGGGCATCGACGCGCCGCGTCATGGGTTTCTGGAGCATTGGGCGCGGCAGGGCGTGCTGTTGTTGAACAGTGTGCTGTCCGTCGAGATGGGGCGCGCCGCTTCACACCAGAAACGCGGCTGGGAAGAGTTTACCGATGCGATCATTCGGCTGGTGAACCGACAGGAGGAGCCGGTCGTGTTCCTGCTGTGGGGCGCTTATGCGCAGAGGAAGGCGGCGTTTGTGGATCAGACGCGGCATCTGGTTTTGAAGGCGGCGCATCCTTCACCGCTGTCGGCGCATAACGGGTTTTTGGGGTGTCGGCATTTTTCGCAGGCTAATGCGTTTTTGGAGGCCAAGGGGCGTGGGAGGATTGATTGGGCTTTGCCGGAATGTGGGGTTTGATCAGCGTTGGAAGCCATTAATCGTCATGTCGGCGGAGGCTGGCATCTGGGGAGGTAGCGTTCGGCCTGGTGGCCTGAGATCCCAGCGTTCGCTGGGATGACGGAGTTTTTGGGAAGGGGCTGCCCCCCATCGGGAGATGAGGAGGGGGACCAACCACAGGCTGGTGGAGGGGGAATGCGCAGGTTGTGCCATTTCCCCTCCACCACTCGCTTCGCGAGCGGTCCCCCTCCCCACGCTCCGCGCAGGGAGGATTTTGGTCTTATCGTTTCTGGGCGAACCAGATGACGTGGCGGGGGCCTTTGCCGTTGTCGCGGGCTTTGACCGCTACCTCATCGACCAGAAAGCCCGCGTCGCGGAGGCGGCGGGTGAAGGCGGCGTCGGGGGCGGCGGACCAGATGGCGAGGATACCGCCGGGCTTCAGCGCGGCCTTGGCGGTGGAGAGGCCAGCGGAGGAATAGAGCCGGTCGTTGGCGGGCGCGGTAAGGCCGTCGGGGCCGTTGTCTACGTCGAGCAAGATGGCGTCATAGCGCTGTTGGCTTGCGGCGATCTCTGCCGCGACATCGCCTTCGATCAGGGTGACTCGCGGGTCGTCCAGACAGCCTGCCGCCAGTTCGACCATCGGACCGCGTGCCCATTCGATAATCTTGGGCACCAGTTCGACGACCGTGGCGCGGCCGTCCTGCCCCATTCCCGCCAGCGCTGCGCGCAGGGTGAAGCCCATGCCGTAACCGCCGATCAGGAGATGCGGCGCCTTCCGCCCCTTCAGGCGCTCAAGCGACATGATAGCGAGCGCCTTTTCCGAACCGCTCATGCGGCTGCTCATCAGCTCGTTGCGGTCGAGCACGATCATGTGATCGCTGCCCCGGCTATAGAGTTTCAGTTCCTGTCCGCCCGGCACGGCGGCGGTGTCGATGAGTATGCGAGGGGTCACTGGCAGGTCCTTGTGTCGATGGCCCCGCATGGCAGCTTGCTTGAACCGAGGCAAATCATCAAAGGCTGGCGCAAGTGGCGCCCTACCCCTATCTCGCGGACAGCCCCTTCCCCCCTTTTCAGCAGGCAGTTCTTTTTTCATGCGCTATTTCCTCGACACTGAATTCAACGGATTTGCAGGCGCGCTGATCAGCGTCGCGCTGGTGCCGGAATTTGGCGACGATGAATTTTATGTGTCGCTGCCCTTGGCGGAGGAGCCGCATGGATGGGTGCAGCGCAACGTTATCCCCTATCTGCGCCATGTGCCGCCGGGGATAGACATGGAGCTGGGCCGGGTGGAAGCGGCGCATCATCTGGCCGATTATCTGGCGGGCGATCCGGAGCCGGTGATCGTCGCCGACTGGCCGGAGGATCTGGCGCATTTCTGTGCGCTGCTGGTGACCGGGCCGGGGCAGATGGTGGATATGAACGGGTTGCAGTTGCAGCTGGTGAATGCAGCGGGATTTAGTGCGGCGGCGAATAGCAGGATACCGCATAATGCGCTGCATGATGCGCGGGCTTTGCGGGATTTTTGTTTGGGGAATTGAGGAGTGAGATGTTCCCTCTCCCCTTCAGGGGTCGATGAGAGGCGCGTGACTCTCATCGAGGTTAGGGAGAGGGGAGCGAGGGTTGACTTTACAGTCCCCTCTCCCGCCTTCGCTTCGCTCGGCACCTCGGCCAGAGTCACGTGCCTCTGGCCGACCCCTGAAGGGGAGAGGGGAATTTAGACAGCACTTGTCATCCCGGCGAAGGATTGGATGGCGCGTTATCGCCTGAGACCCCAGCTTCCGCTTGGTGACGGATTTAAGCACAGTGCCCGCTTGCTACTCCACAGCCCCAAAACGGATCGAGGCCCGGTCCTGCTTGCGCAGGCCGAGCCTCATTCCCTCTCCGAACCGATGAACGGATCAGCCGTCGTAGTCGCCGCCGACATTCTGGTTGCGCGGCGGGGCTGCGGCGGTGAGGCGCAGGGCCTCTGCCGATTGGGCGATCGATCCGATTTCGTCCGGCGTGTCGTCGTCGTCGATCTGCACCTTTTGCAGCGACCCAACGAGCGAATCATGCAATTCGGCCGGGAGAACGGTTTCTTCAGCGATCTCGCGCAGGGCGACGACCGGGTTTTTATCGCGGTCGCGGTCCAACGTCAGTTCAGCGCCGCCGGAAATCTCACGGGCGCGCTGCGCCGCAAGCAGGACGAGGTCAAAACGGTTGGTAACCTTGTCGACGCAATCTTCGACGGTAACGCGGGCCAAACGGGCGCTCCTGGCAAAATGATGGAAATCGTGAGGGCAGCGCCTATCAGCGGGCGGGCGGGGAGTCAATGAAAAGCCCATAAAGCCGTGGCGCATAGCGGCAATTAGGCGCATGAACGGGATATGGCGACCAACCGGCAGTCCCCAGCGAAGAGCGACGAGGCCGGGATCGGCCTGTCCATCCGGGGGCACCGGCTGGACGTGATCGAACATGGTCCCGCCCTGCGAGAGACGCTGATCGGCCTGATCGATGGCGCGCGAGACAGCCTGAAGCTCTATTATTACATCTTCGCCGCCGATGAGAGCGGGCGGATGGTGCTGGATCGGCTGATCGCGGCCCGGGGGCGCGGCGTTGCCGTGACGTTGATGATCGATGCGTTCGGATCGACCGACACGCCGGTTAATTTCTTCGACCCGTTAATCAAGGCGGGGGGACGGTTTGGCCGATTCGGCGCGCGGCGGTCCACCCGCTACCTGATCCGCAATCATCAGAAGATGACGATCGCGGACGACCGGCGGCTACTGCTGGGCGGGTTCAATGTGGAGGATGCCTATTTCGGATTGCCCGAAGAGGATGCCTGGGTGGACCTTGGCCTTTTGATCGACGGGCCGCAGGTCGCGGCGATGACCAACTGGTATGGGCAGCTGTGGCGGTGGGTATCGACCAGCAAGCAGAGTTTCCGCACAATGCGGCGGATGGTGCGGCATTGGCACCCGTCGCTGCACCATGACCCCGATGATCCGATGCGATGGCTGATCGGTGGGCCGACCCGGCGCTTAAGCCCCTGGGCACAGGTGGTGAAGCATGACCTGGAGCATGCGCGGCGGGTGGACATGGTGGCCGCTTATTTCTCGCCAGGACGCGGCATGCTGAAACGCATTGCGCGCGCGGCGCGGCGAGAGGGCGCGCGGCTGATCCTGCCGTCCCGGTCGGACAATGGCGCGACGGTGGCGGCGGCGCGGCTGCTCTACGGACCGCTGCTGCGGCGCGGGGTGGAGATATGGGAATATCAGAAGCGCAAGCTGCACATGAAGCTGATCGTCATCGATGACGCGGTCTTCATCGGATCAGCCAATTTCGACATGCGCAGCCTGTTCCTGAACCTGGAGATCATGCTGCGGATTGAGGACAAGGCGCTGGCGGACGAAGCGAGGGACTTCATCAGCCGTCGCGCAGAGGAAAGCCGACAGATCACGCTGGAACGCTACAAGGCCCAGCGCGGTGTGCTGACTTTGGTGAAGCAGTGGATCAGCTATTTCCTGGTGGGGGTGGTGGATTACACCGTCACCCGGCGGTTGAACTTCCGCAATCCGGACGCGGATTAAGAGGGGTCGCTCCGGGGCGGCCGTCAGGCCAGCGCTTCCTCCGCCGGGGTAAAGGGCAGGTCCAGCGCCTGAGCCACCGCCTGATAGGTCACTTTGCCGTCCCAGACGTTGAGCCCCGCGAGCAGATGCGGGTCGGTTTGCAGCGCCTTCTTCCACCCCAGATCGGCGATGCGCAGCGCATGCGGCAGGGTGACGTTGTTGAGCGCGTAAGTGCTGGTACGTGCGACCGCGCCGGGCATGTTGGCGACGCAATAATGGACAATGCCATCGACGATATAGGTCGGATCGGCATGGGTCGTGGGATGGCTGGTTTCGAAACAGCCGCCCTGATCGATCGCGACGTCGACCAGCACGGAGCCTTTCTTCATGGTCTTGAGCATATCCGCGCTGACCAGCTTGGGCGCGGCCGCTCCGGGGATCAGCACGGCGCCGATGACGAGGTCCGCGTCCGCCACGCATTCGGCCAGATTGGCGCGATTGGAAAAGCGCGTCTTGGCCCGCGCCTCGAAATAGATGCCGAGCCGTTCGAGTACTTCGGGGCTGCGGTCGAGGATGGTGACGTCCGCGCCCAGGCCCGCCGCCATCTGCGCCGCGTTGAAACCGACGACCCCGCCGCCGATGACGCAGACCTTGGCCGGAAGGACGCCGGGCACGCCGCCGAGCAGCACGCCTCGGCCGCCATTCGCCTTTTCCAGCGCCGTCGCGCCCGCCTGAATCGACATGCGCCCGGCTACCTGACTCATGGGCTTTAGTAGCGGGAGGCCGCCGCCAGCGTCGGTGACCGTTTCATAGGCGATGCAGACAGCGCCCGACGCCATGAGGTCACGGGTCTGATCCGGGTCGGGCGCGAGATGAAGGTAGGTGTAGAGTATCTGGCCCGGGCGCAGCATGGCGCGTTCCTCGGGCTGCGGCTCCTTCACCTTCACGATCATTTCGGCCGCTTCGAACACGTCGCGCGCACTCGGGACTATCTCGCCCCCGGCACGGGCGTACAGCGCGTCATGCGCGCCAATCCCCTCCCCCGCACCGCTTTCCACCAGCACCCGATGGCCATGGGCCGCCAGCTCATGCACGCTCTCAGGCGTCAGGCCGACGCGATATTCGTGATTCTTGATCTCCCTGACCGTGCCTACAATCATGTTCAGCCTTTCCGTTCTGGAGAGATGGCGCATCTGGATAGGTTATCGCCGGAAATGTAGCTATTGTTCCTGAATGTAGGTTGCGGCCGGACATTTGCCTATCCGTCACGGTCTACGTAGCGCGACGGCGGGTGACGTAGCGCCGCGAAATTGAAGCAGGAAAGTCGCGGCATCCCCTTGCCACCCGCCGCGCCGCACGATAGGGAGCCGCCTTCCAGTGCATGCGGAGCGGTGGCCGAGTGGTCGAAGGCGCTCGCCTGGAAAGTGAGTATACGTCAAAAGCGTATCGAGGGTTCGAATCCCTCCCGCTCCGCCACCCATTCAATCTCATTCATTCGCATTTGGCCGGAAACCCTCGGTTTTCCGGCATTTTCGTGCATTTCATTCGTCCGTAATTGTCCCGGTTTGTTCTCATTCAGCCGGTCTGCCATATGGCAAGATCTATGGTATGCGATTCGGGGAATATGGTATGGGCGTGCTGACCGACGCGAAGCTACGGGCCGCCAAGGCGGGCGAGAAGGCTTACAAGCTGTCCGATGGCGAGCAGCTATATCTGCATGTCTCGAAAGCCGGTGGCCGCGTTTGGCGGATGAACTACCAGTTCGGGCGCAATGACAAAGGCAAGCCGGTCCAGAAAACGCTGACGATCGGCACGTATCCGGCGATCTCCTTGAAAGATGCGCGCGACGCGCGCGACGCGGCGAAGGCCCTCCTGGCTAAAGGTGTCGAGCCCAAGCCGGTGGATCTGTTCGAGCGTGCCCCCGTTCCCGTTGACACTCGGCCCACCTTCAAGGCGGTCGGACTAGCTTGGCACGCGCTGCAGCAGCGGCGCTGGTCGAAGATCCACGCCAAGGACGTCATGGAAAATCTGGAAAGCGACGTTTTCCCGGCGCTGGGGCATCTGCCGATCGATGACATTCAGGCCCCGGCGGTGTTCACGCTGTTGCAGAGCATCGTGGATCGCGGGGCCGTCGAGACCGCGCACCGGACGCGCCAGCGCATCAGCGCCATATTCGTCTATGGCATCGCCACGGAACAGGCGACGCGCGATCCTGCGGCCAGCCTCGCCATTGCGCTGCCGAAGAAGCCGAAGGCCAAGCCGCAGGCGGCGGTGACGACGATCGGCGAACTCAGGCAGCTGATTATCGATTGCGAGGCCGAGCGATGCCGCGCGCCGACGAAGCTGGCGCTGCGGCTGCTCGCGCTGACGGCGGTGCGTCCGAACGAATTGCATGGCGCGCGCTGGGCTGAGTTCGAGGATCTGGAGGGGCCGGATCCGCTGTGGCGTATCCCGGCGCACCGGATGAAGGGCGACGCGGACCGCAAGAGCGAGATCGAGGGTTGTCATCTTGTGCCGCTGGCACCGCAAGCGGTGGCGATCTTGAAGGTGATGCGGTCATTGACGGGGGATCTGGCGATCATCTTCCCCAGCGATCGGCATGCGCATCGGCAGATGAGCGAAAACACGCTGCGTGCGCTGTTGATCAGAGCCGGATATTATCAGCGGCATGTGCCGCATGGGTTCCGATCGGCTTTTTCGACTATCATGAATGAGCGGTGCGAGAGAGCGTGGCGAGCAGCTGGGCACACCGGCGCTTCACCGGACCGGGCAATCATAGATTTGATGTTGGCCCATGTTCCCAAGGACAAGGTCGAGGGCGCATATAACAGAGCGGCTTATATGGAACGCCGCCGGGAACTCGCCGTCGAATGGGCAGATCTGCTGGTCGGTGATATGTGGCCGCCGGAAGTTCACATCGGCGCGCCGATCAGGTGGGCCGCGACCGGGCCGGGTAAGCCCGGTCGCTGACCGTCAGGCGGCAAGGTTGCCAACCCATGCGTCAATTTCACTCTCGACCCATCGGGAACATTTATATCCCATCTTCCGCTGTGCCGGAAATTTGCCGCGCTTGATGAGGGCGTATAGGTGCGTCCGCGATAGGGACGTGCGGCGCATGACCTCATCGATCTTCAATAGCCGTTCGGGTTGATGCGCGATCATGCCGCCAGTTTCCTTTCCGCCGTGCCCGCGATCTTCTCGCGGGGTGGTATCCAGAAGGTCGGGGCGAAGGGCCGACCTTGAAAGTCCATCATGGGGGCGCGGCGCTTGTCCCACACCACCCACATATAGTCGATCTTGCCATGATCGTATGCGTTGTCGCCCAGCTGCTCGATGATGTTGCCGGGGGGCATGGATGGCCGTTCGCACAGGATCCACACTCCGATCGGCGTCTCGTCCGTGAAAAGCCGGTAGCGGCCTTCGCTCGCGAGCCATTTCAGGGGCAGCAGGGCGCAGACCTTGTGCGTGGCGATCGACAGGGCGCGGCGGATGCACTTTTCCGCCAGCCCCCGCACAAGGCGGCCATTCTGGAAAGAGAATGGCGGATTGAAGATGATCGACAGGCCACCGCCCGCCTCCAGCAGATGGCGTTGGTCGCCCAGCAGGTCATGTTCGCCCATGAACAGCCGGTGCCCGGCGGCGCGGTCGAATAGGTCCGTGCCATAGGCGTTGAAGCCGCGTTCGGCCAGCGCCTCCGGGATATGAAGCTGGCCGCAGCAGGGATCCAGATAGGTGACGTCCGATTCCAGGGCGATCATGTCGAGCAGGCGGTGCGTCACCCACTTTTCCTCGACATACCAATCCCATGGGTGGCGGGTGCTGCCCTTCGGGCGCGCAGTGAGTTCGCCGCTCACGCGATTTCCGCCTCGAATTCGATATCCGTGGATCGGACGGTGCCCCTTATTCCCATGTTGTGCGAAGGGCCGTAGCCTTCCACGAATTCACTGACGAAAGGGCTCAGATCGTGGATACCGCGCGCCTGCAGCTGGGCTAGATGCTCGGCATGTTCCTCGATCGTGTCGAATGCAAAGAAATGCTGGCGGAATTCGGTCATGAAGCGGCTGTCAAATTTGGCGTCATCGAGCGTTATATCGATTGTCTGCGTGACGCTGATGCGGAACGTCTTCATGCGGCATGTCTTTCCTGAAAAGTGGCGGCACGGAATTCGAGCAGGGGGATTGCCCAGACCTGCACATAAAGGTGCGCCCAGCGCCAAATGGCGTAGAGGTTGCGATAATGCGGGGTGTCGGCGACGGCCTTGTCAAGCGCGCGGCGCGCGGTGGCGACGATGCCCATCCAGCCTTCCTGATCGGTCGGATTGGGTGGCCGGCCTACGCCGGTCAGTTCCTCGCGGATCAGCGTCGGGATGCCCAGCTTGCGGGCGATCAGCACGGCGAGGATATGCCACTGCGCCATGTCGGCGTTGCGGGCCTCGATCAGACGCCAGCGTTTGTCGCCGTTGCCTGCCTTGCGGATCTCTTCGGCCCATGAGGCGTCGCGGCTTTCGCAAACCGCGACGATCGCCGCCCAATGCTCATCCGTGGTCATGGCCCACGGCGCGGCTGTCATGGCTGCACCGCCTTCCTGCCCGCCTCGGTGATGGACCAGCTGGCATAATAGCCAGCAGGAGTGCTGCCGTGGGCGATGTAGCCCCAGCGTTCGAGGCGGCGCAGCATGTTGCGGGCCTGCGGCAAGCAGCGCCGACCAGCGATCAGGTTGCAGGCGCGCGCGACCTGCCATGTCATGGCCCGCGCGCCTTCTGCCAGAAAGGTCAGGGCGGTGTGCTCCTGCAGCGTCAGCCTGCGAGCATCAGCAGCCTGCGGCGGGTGCATGTTGGTCATGAAATCCGTCATGCGATCATGCTGGGCCTGTTCGACGCTGGCGGCGCAGTCAGGGCAGCGCACGAATGGCGCGCCGGAGCAGTCCATGGAGACCAAGGCCCAGCCCTTGGGAATGTCCTGCGTCGGGCTGTTATGCTGGCTCCCGCAGTCGGCGCAGATGAAGGTGAAACGGGCGAAGGTGGGGATCATGTTCAACGGTTTTCTCCCTTGGCGCTGGCCAATGCGTGGGCGATGATGAAGGGGATGGCGAACAGGGCCGCGATCAGGAAAAG
This sequence comes from Sphingobium sp. TomTYG75, assembly GCF_054771635.1. Classification (NCBI taxonomy): domain Bacteria; kingdom Pseudomonadati; phylum Pseudomonadota; class Alphaproteobacteria; order Sphingomonadales; family Sphingobiaceae; genus Sphingobium; species Sphingobium sp. TomTYG75. Next base: position 1,012,373 of record NZ_BSRE01000001.1, read on the forward strand.
CGCGCGGATCGCGCCCTTGATCGCCAGTCCGGTGCGGCGGTTGCTGGATCCACCGGGGGCGCAGGAATCACAGGCGCAGCCGATGGGATGGATGGGGGAAGACCGGCGGCCCATCAGTCGAGCCCCAGCGCGGTCAGGTAGGTGTCGAGGATCGCCTCTTCTTCCATCAGCGCGTCGCGGTTCTTCTTCCGCCGCGCGATGATGTCCCGCATGACCTTGTTGTTGTAGCCGGTGGCTTTGGCTTCGGCGAAGACGTCGGCGCGATCATCCTGCATCCCGGCAATCTCGCCGTCGATGCTTTCGATCCGCTCGATGAACTGGCGCAGCTGCTGCGCGGCGGCGTCGGGATTAGCCTTGATGGGATCGGGCACGATCCGCTTTTTCTTGCCTTTGGGCACCGGCCCGGTGGTCGCGGGCACCAACTGGTGGACGAAGCCGCCCTTGCCATCGGGAACGGACGCCATGCGCATCGGGCGCGCGGGATCTGCTACAGTTTGAGACTGCATGATTGCCTTCCTGTTCATGGGGTGGGGGTGTTGTCGGGCCGGTTGAAGACCCAGCAGTTGACGGTCTTTCCGGTGCGGGAATTGACCGGCTTGTGAGCGATGAACTTCCGCGCCTTGCTGGATTTCAGCAGCCGCTTGAGCTCGTTCATCGGGGGGAGGGAAAGCCGCAGATCGCCGCATTTCTGCTCGAACTGGACAAGGTTGATCGCAAAGACGTCGTTGGTGCGGCTGTGATCAATGGGCCGGTCCGTCGTGTCGGATTCCTGCGCCGCGATCCAATCGAAGCGCTCCCAGAATAGCTCGACATGGGGATGATCATGTTCGACCAGGCGCTGCCGATCGGTCAGCATTTCCCGGATAAAATCGTGCGTGGCATCAGCCGCGGCTTTCGGGATTTTGTTCACCACGATCTGCATGGCGTCGAACATCGCGGCCAGCTGGGCATGGTTCAGCGCCAAGCGGTTGTTGCGGATCCCGCGCTGTTTCAGCATCGCGTCGCGGTGCTGGGCGAAGCGCTCCCGGTAGCATTTCAGGATTTCCGCCTCTTTGCGGACGATGTGGACGATGAAACCCGACACGTCGTCGCGGTCGATCCGCGCCACCTTCTCAGCCGCTTCGCGGGTATGCTCGCCCCAGCCCGCCTTATCGATCGTCAGGCCCATGATGCGCTCGCGCATAGCCGGGGACGCCTCGACCGGATCGTTTTGCACGATGGCGATCGCGCCCCGGAATGGCGGCTCGAATGTCTCCATGCCGCCGTTGGCGATGGCGCGGGTGCGGACCGCGCGCCCGTTATAGGCCGTTTTCAGTTCGTCCCATTCAAAGCGGCGGCTGTGCGGCGTTTCCTGATTGCGGTCGCCCTCGATCAGCACCACCGGCAGATTGCCGACCTGTCCCAGCGTGCGGGAAATACCGGCATTGGTAGCCTTGGTCGGGTCGAAGCCCTCATAGTTGCCGACGCGGCCCATCAGCTTCCACAGGAAGGCGATCAGCGTGGATTTGCCGGTGCCGGGAGGGCCGGTCACTTCGAGAAAGCCAAGGGAATCCTGCGCGGCGCGGACCTGCTCGGCAAAGAGCGACAGCACCCAGAATGTCAGGACGACATAGCCCTTTGGCCCCCAAGCCTCGTAGACCGGCTGCAGCCATTCGAGATTGAGGCGGTCCGCGTCATAGTTGATCTTCAACAGGCGGTCCGCCGTGCGCAGCTTCACCGCCTTGCGGGAAAAGACGAAATAGTCGTCCTTGTTGACCTTCTCGACCTTGCCATTGCTGACGCCGATATCGCCGAGCAGATAGGCTTCATGGTCGATCGAATAGCCGGTGAACTGGATCGCCTCGACCATGCGGATGCTGGCCCACTGGCGCTGCATCAGCTTGTCCAGATGCCCGGTCGCGCCGGTCCACTGCGCGCCGGGGGCGACCGATGACAGGCGCTTCTTGAACTCGGCACCGGCCGACAGGTTGGCACCGGAAAAGGTGGCCTTCACTGGCTCGCGGCGCGGCTGTCCTTTCATGCGGGGGAAGTCGATGCGGAGGAAATATGCGCCTTCTTCGATATGGGCGTCCTTCTGGAAATACAGAGTGCGGAAGGTGCAATTCGCCAACTCAGTGATGTCGGCGGCCTGTCGCGCGGCCTGCTCCCACTGATCCTGATAAGGCAGGGATGCGATGGTCGGATCGGTTTCGCGCAGCCCTTCGAGGATGCTTTCGATCCGCTCCAGCGAGAATGACGCCCACAGCTGGCGCTGGTTGAAGATCAGGGGGAAAGAGGCGGTCTTGAACCGCTTGTAGATCAGGAACGCCTTTTCATCGGCGCTGCCCGCGATCGTGACGTCGCCCGCCCAGAGATATTCCTCGATATGGTTGGCCTTGAGCCGATCGGCTTGGTGCAGGTCATTCCAGTCCCGCTTCTCGCCCTCGCCATCCATCTTGACCTGCGCCGCGCCCGCTATCCAGCCAGCCTTGCGGGCCTCGGCGACATGGCTGATCGTATATTCGACACCGGCAGCACCCTGATCATAGGCGAAGATCAGGCGCGGCCCGGCCCCTGCTTCGGGATTGTCGCCAATGGCCTTGCGCAGATCAGCCAGGAAACGCTTGGGAAAGTTGTTGCAGGACATGGCCGACACCGCGACGATGTCATTATGCCGCAGGGCGATGGCGTCGAAGATGCCTTCCGCGATCCAGATTTCCTTGGCGCGGGCCAGCGTTTCGATGGTGTCGCCGGGATAGGTCCAGACATGGCCGCGATAGCCGCCGCCGTAGGAAAAGGTGGCCTTCTTGTCGCCGAAGCGGTGAGCCTGATCTATCAGCCGCTGCCAGTAGCCGCCGCCGGGCATCGGGAATCGGACGGTGGCCGACCCGATATTCAGTTCGGGATCCTGATACCATTCCTGAGTGTAAGCGCCCTTGAGCGGCGCGATGTCGAGGCCGCGCGCGGCGATCAGATAGGCGTCGGCGGCGGCGTTGGGGTTCTTCGGCGTCGCCTTGTAACGCTTCGACCAGTCATCGAAAATTTCAGGGTAGAGCGACTTGGTTTCGCCTTCCCATCCGCATTTTTCGACGCGGCCACAGCGAAGCACCCAAGGATGGCCTGCGGGCGTCCACAGGGCCTTTTTGTCGTTGCATTGGGGGCACTTCCCCTCGCGCAGGAAGCCGCCACGCTCGCGGAGATTATAGTCTTTGATCAGGCGGGCTGTGACTTCGCGCAGTATGTCTTCACGCATGGGGACAGGTTCTCAGGCAATAAGGGACCGTTCCCGGCGATGGGGTGCGCCGGGCTGGGTTCTGTTCGTCGGGATCGTGTCGGCTAGGCCGAGCGGCTAGGTCTGGGTGGCTACGGCATCGGCAGGCTCGCTGGGCGGACCGTTGTCGTTGTCGGCGCGGTCATTCGCGGCGGCGTGCCATGTGGTGAGCGGCAGCACGGCCAGCGGCGTCGGGAAGCGGCTCGCTTTGGTGCTGCGCACCGCGACCATCTCGACAACAAATTCATGCCCGCAGGCGTCAGGATTGCGGCAGCGATAGTAAAGCTCCCGAAAGAGCGTATCATTCTTGCCCACAGCCCGAGAATGGGCACGGCCCCCGCAGGCCGGACAAGTGACATGTGGCAGACCCGACATTCAGCTTTCCCCCAGTTTACCCTGCGCGGCACTATTGCCGGACAGGAATGACCTGAGACGGGTCAGCAGCCGGTTCATCGACCCGCTCGCTTCCTCGGTCTCCTTGATTGCGTGATGGATCTCTGTGGGAGACGCGCCGGGCTGCATCGCGTGGATGCTGCTGCTGATCGCGTCCGCCGTCTCCAGCGATGCCTGGGCGATGTCGTCGGCCAGCGCCGCGCGACATGCCATTGTGTTCGACAGCGCGACGTCCAGCTGGCGCGCATAGCTTTCGAGGATTGGGGCAAAGCCGCCGCCCGCTTCCATGAAGGCCCGATCGAGGGCGATGGCCTGATCGAGCGTCGGCATGCTGGCCTTGTCGCTCTCGCTCCAATAGCGCACCGCGCGCTTCGATCGCCGCGTGATCTTGGCCGCCTGCTCCCAGCCAATAAGGCCGACTGCCGTTGTGATGGCGAGGGAGAAGGTGAGAGGGGCGCGGACCTTCGTCATTTCAGCACACCCGCCTTGCGCAATGCGCCGATGGCAGCGCCGACCTGCAAGCATTTCACATGTCCGAAGCGGGCGACCATTTCCGCGAGGGCGGTCAGCAATTCCGGTGCCGCTGCCGCGATGCGTGCGGGCTCTTCCTCTTCCATCCAAGCTACAGCCTTGCCGTAGTTGCCCGGCTCGCAGATGAAGAAGCCCGCAGGTTCGCCGATGCCGCGCGTAAGACGCCCGTCCTCGACATGCCAAGACACCTTGTTTTCGGGCAGTTGCATGTCTAGATCCATGCTCATGCTCCGGGCCGCCCAACGGCGCACATGGCGAAGAGGGTCGCGCTGCTGATAAGCAGGAAGATGACGGCGCTAAACCAGCGCGGCAGCTGCGGCGCTGGTGCCGGTTGGTCGCGGATGGTCAGCCCTTCTGGCACCACAAAGGTATGGCGCGCGGCGAAGCGGCCCCGGAGCGAATAGGTTCGCGCGGCGTTTTCGGCGCAAAGGGATGATGAACCTTTGCCCGAATGTTCGGAGCGCAGCGTGTCGACTATCCCGTTTTCGGCGCGGTCTGCGCGATCAGACTGCGATGGCGCATTGCGCCCGGTCGCCTGTGTCTCGAAGGAAAGCATTCCGTTTGGTCCTTTCAAGCGGATCGGTTGGGCGGGGGTGCGAGCCTCGCCCAACCAATTTCAGGTCAGGCGGCGACTGCCGCCGGGTACGCTGCCCGGCCTGCTGCTATGGCGGCGCGGGCTGCTGCGGTGAGCTCGAGAGGTTGCCCCTTCCGCACATTGCCAAGCGTTGCCTGGGCGCGGACTGCGGACCAAAGATCGCGGCGCGTGACGCGCAGCTGGGTTTCCAGTTCCGTGACGCTCATCGGGTGCGTGGCGTCGAAGAGAGCGTTCAGCAGGCGAGCCTGCGCATCTTTGGCGAAGGACATCAGGCGACATCCCTCCGTTGCGTTTTCGGCTTCCGATCGCAAGCGACGGGACGGCTGCGGTCCGATAGGATTGGCCCACATTCCTCGCCGGGATCTTCCGGCGCGACGGTCAGGGAGGCCGGGTAAATGTCGGGGCGCAGATGATGACGTGACACGCCGTAGAGATCCTCAGCGGTCAGCACATATTCGGCGGGCAGCAGCTTCGATTGGTTGATCCAGCGCCAGACCTTCGGCTGCGAAACCTGAAGGTCACGCGCCATCTGGCTGTCGCTGCCCGCGCGGTCGCGGCACAAAACGAGCGCTTCGTAAGGGGTTAGGTCTTCATCCATGAATAGACCTATACGTAACTGAATAGCTCCTTGTCAACGTATTCGTTGGGTGTCTGGCTATTCATTTTCGTATAGGCAGCAGCACATGGCTGATATCATCGGTTCCCGGCTCGAATGGCTCATTCAGGATCGTCGCACCAGCCAATCGGCATTGGCTCGTGAGATCGGTATTTCCCAGCCTTCCGTGGGCCGCTTAATCTCCGGAGAGACGCGCGAAACCGGGAAAATCCTTGAACTGGCGCGCGCGCTTAAGACATCGCCGGAATATTTGGTCGGGGAGACGGACGATGATGCTCCATCTGCGCGCGTGGTCGTGGTGGCTCCCGGCGATGTTGCAGATGATGATGGCGACACTGTCGAGATCGACAACATCAATCTGTCCTATGGCATGGGCGGCACCTTTCTCGACACGACGCACATCGACGTCGAAAAGGTCAAATTTTCCCGCAGCTGGCTGAACCAATTCACTACGACACCGCCGCATCTGCTCTGCAGCGCGACAGGCATTGGTGATTCGATGATGCCGACCATCCATGACAGGGACGTGGTCATTATTGACCGATCGCAAACCACGCCGGAGATGGGCGACAAGATCTGGGCTGGCATCTTCGCCGGGCTGGGAATCATCAAGCGGCTTCGCGCGCTGCCAGATGGCAGCATGCGGATCAGTTCAGACAATCAGCTGGTGCGGGACGAGATTGCCGCTGACGGCGAACTGTTCATCGTCGGTCGCGTCATAGCGGTGGTGAAGAGGCTCTAATGGTCACGCCAGTGGGTCGCCTGCCCGCTATGTCGCTGGCGGTTGTCGGCGCGCGATTCCCGAACAACGACGGATCTGACCGCCGCCGCGAGATCCTGCTATGCGTGCCCGGGGAGCCTGTCGAGTTGCGCCCAGAGCCGCATAACAAGGCGGACGCGCGGGCCGTGGCGGTGCTTTCGTGTCGAGGGGTGCAGATAGGCTATCTCACGGCGGAGCGATGTGGCCGGATTTCCCAGCTGTTGGAACAATGCCGCGAAGTGCAGGCGATCTTTCAGCAGACCTCGCCGTCCGGCGCGTGGATCCGTGCCGCATTCGATGGAGAAATCCCGCAGCTTCCCGCGACCATGGTGCAGGACAATGGATCTTTGGATGACGGGGGCGACACGGGTTTCTATTCAGATGAAATCTGGCCTGACGATTAGGCGCTCAACGGGGGAAAAATGAGAAATTTCGCAGCCTTCTGCACGCTGATGGCGTGCCTGATTGTATTTGTCGCGTCCATCATTGCCTTGGTGCGACCCTTGCCCAAGGTCGGATTGGGGACGCGGAAGCGCGCGCTGTCTGGCGTCGGGGTTGCGTTCGCGCTGTTCATCGTGACCGCCGCTGTGATGCCCCCGCCGACATCCAGCGCCGACGCCGCAGATGCAGGGCAAGCGCCTGCGAAGGGCACGGTGGCTGCCTCTGACGAACAGATCGCCGAGGTTAAGGCGTTCGCCGACACGAAATTCGCAAGCGTGAAGGTAGACCTGAAACAGGGCTGGAGCGAAGAGGATCTGCCTGTGCAGGCCGCGATGGTGGTCGAGGCCGCCGGTAAAGCGATCAAGGCCGGTGCCGCCGACCTGCCCCCACCCATTGAGACGATCGACTTTTGGTTCACCGCGCCGCTTTTCGATCTCTACGGGAAGGAATCGCGGAGCAAGGTGCTGCAGTTCCGCGTCAAGACTGCGGATCTGCGGCAGGTCCAATATGGAAAGATCGCACCGCAGGGCATGCTGGAATTCGCCGAGGACGTGTATGTCAGGCCAGCAGCGCGCCAAGGGGTTGCCGAATATTGCGCGGACAACATGCGGTCCAATGGGCTGTTCTGCACAAAGGTAGCCGGTTAGCCCAAGGTAGAAAGGCGGCAGAACCGCGCCGTCGCAGGTCTTGAAGGGGTATGAGGGGCGAGATGACGCCAGAGGAAAAGGGCAGAGCCAAACGCTTCAACGAGGTTCATAAGAATCTCGGCGCGCTCTGGGGGAATGCCAGTATCGGCTTTTTTGCAGGCGGCCTGGGTCTAGTGTATAGTGAAAAGGCGCAATCGACCTATCTTGAGTTGTGGGCGTTCTTGCTAGGGATCATGTGTGCTGCAATGTGCTTGGCCGCGCCGCAATTTATGAGGGACGAGGACTGATCATGTCGAACACGTTCCAGATTATCTTTCCCGTCTTTGGGTTGGCGTTCGTCGTGTCGACGTTTGCTTTCATGGTAATCCGTACTCACCGATATGATGCTCAGCTTGCCGCTGCTCGCAAGCGTAACGAAGGCGCACAGGCTCATGTCGCTGATGTTTCAGATGGACTATCGATGGGGACGCTGCTGAACCCGGCAAATTACGCCGACATGAAGCGGCAGCATGAGGAAATTTCGGCGATGGCTCACGAAGCCGTCAAGGCGGCCAACAAGGTTGGAAAATTCGCCGGTGGCGGTGTTTTCGTCGATCTAAGCGGCATTTCGGGCGATGCGCCATCTTATCTTGGGAGTGCCACCCTATTTGAGCGTGCCTCTGGTTTGACGCGGTTCATCCTGACCGGGCGTGATCCGCGGACGGGCCAGTTCATGTCTGCAGAGGATGTGGAAAACGCTATCACGAAGCGCGCAGAAAATCACGACTAGCGTTAAGGCGCTGTTTCCATCTTCACATCGGTTGTGAAGCCACCCGCCTTGTCGAGCCGGTGCGTCACTTCCGAAATCAGCCATGTGGCCGCGTCGATCTCATCCTTATAGCCGCTGACCTTCACGCGCGCTTCGGGGATGGCATCGGCGCGGCCCAGCGCCAGCTTCATGTCAAAGGTGGCCGGTGCCCGCTTTAGCCGGTCCCGCTCCGCTATCGCGGCGCGCTTCGCCGACGCCTCATCAGGATAGACCTTGCGCAGCTTCTTGGCCCCATCGGCCTTGCCCACGGTGAAGGTCTGCCGCTTCGCCCCCTTCTTGTCGTGCCAGCTGGCCGTCACGCCTTCCTGACCGTCCCGCTTCTGCCGCTGCCAGTTGTGACGATCGCCATCGGTGCGGCGAATCGTGAGGGTCGGCAGCGCCTTGCCGCTGGTCGTGGTGCCCGCGCCCTTTCGCGCGAAGATCAGATGCTTGTCCTTGATCGTCGCCACCGCGTCATTCTCGCGGCCAAGGCGGCGCAGGAAGGCGATGTCGCTTTCCCGGCTCTGACTGATCGAAGGCAGCGCGATCGAGGAAAGGTCCGATGCGACTTTCAGCGTCAGGCCGTTCCTGCCCGCGACGTCTTTCAGCACCGCGCCCAGCGTCGTGTTCTTCCAGCTCTGCTCGCGCCGGTTGCGGATCTTGCTGGTGAAGTCGGCGGCGCGGGCCTTGATCGTGATCTGATCGGGCGGGCCGCTGTGCGACACGTCGTCCACCTTGAAACTGCCCTTATCGATCAGGCCGGTGGTAACGTCCGCACCCTGTTTCCAGCCCAGCTGCACCTTCAGCACCGCGCCTTCCTTCGGGATCCCCAGCATGCCGTCCGTGTCGTTGAGCACAATATCCAGCTGGTCGGCTTCATCGCCGCGCTTTTCCGACAGGGAAAGGGATACGAGGCGCGGGCGCAGCCGGTCCGACAGATCCTTACCGTCGAGCGTAACGCGCCAGTCCGCGATATTGTTGATCTTTTCGCTCATGTCGACGCCTGGGCATTATTTGCCGCCGCCGGATCATCCACGCGCAGCAGATCTATGCCGAAATCGATCCGGCGCGCGCGGCCATCGGACATGAGGAAGGCATGGCGCTCATCCAGCGCGGTGATGACGAAATTGCCATAGACCGTGCCGCTGCCATCAACCAAGGGCAGCGCCTCGCCGTCGTCCGCCATACTGCGCAGGTCATCGAGCGAGACGCGCCCGTCCGCGATCTCGGCATAGACTGCCCCCGAAAGGCTGATCGTCTCATCGCCGACGCCGGTGAACTGCGTCGCGTCCCGCGCGCCGACGCGCTGGGACCGGGCATGTTGCCAGTCCGTTTTTCGCTGCATTTCATCATAGGCCAGCGTTCCGATCTCGAACAGGAACATGCCCAGCGCCATCAAATGCATGTCGTGCCCTCCTTAATCATCACCGAAGCCGCGTCCGCGCCGCTCGCGCTCAATCCTCTCGATCGCTTCGCGGACCTGATCAGCGATGTCCTGCCCCTCCGCGCCGCCCGTCACGGTGACTTGAATGGTGTAGTGGTTCTGCACGGCAGCGGCGGCGGGGCTGCTGCCGGGCTGCTGAGCCGCAGCAGGAGACGCGACGGCCATCGCCGCCCCAGCGGTGCCCACGCCTATCGCACTCGCCATCTGCCCCGACAGGTCCATGATGCGCGGAATCACAGGGCTTGCGGAAAAGCCCTTCGTCATGCGGTCCGACAGTTCGGCAATTCGATCGAGTGGACCGCCAGTGTTGCTGGCGATGCCCTGATCCAGCCCGGCCATGACGAAGCCGCCCAGCCCGGCGAAGACGCGGGAGGGCGAATGGATGCCCAGCTTCGACTTGAACCAGTTGGCGACGGAACTGGCCGCACCGACGATAGTGGATTTCAGCGCGCCTAGCATCCCCACGACGCCGTTAATCAGCCCTTGGATCAAATTGCGGCCGATCTCGGTAAAATTCAGCGACCGGAGATAGGCGAGTGCGGGCATGAAGGCGCGGATGAGCAATCCGAGCGGGTGAAAGGTCAGGAAGGCATTGATCAGGAAGTCGATCGCCCCGCTGACCATGGTTTTGATGCCTTCCCACAGGCCGCCGAACCACGCCGAGATCGCGCCCCAATTATCGTAGATCAGAAAGGCTGCAGCGGCGACCGCCGCGATGGCCGCGACGATCAGCAGCAATGGCCCGAGCGCGATGCCCAGCGGCGCGGCGGCGGCGGTCAAGGCGGCGAAAGCCAGCGCGAGGCCACCGAGCAGGATCAGCAGCGCAGCCCCCGCGCCCATGAAGATCATGATGCCCTTCGCCAGCAGCGGATGCTCCTTTGCCCATCCACGCACCGCGACAGCCGCTTTCGAAACGTAGCCCGACACCTTGACGATGGTGGGCAGCAGGAACTGGCCCATGGTGATGTTGAGCGCCGACAGGGCGTTGCCCGCCAAGCCGGTCGCGCCTTCTGTTGTGGCGATGGCCGACAGGAATTCCTTGTTCATGGAGCCTGCATATTTGCTCCTGTCGCCTACCAGCGCGAAATTCGTTTTCAGCTGGTCGAGGCTGGTCAGCATCGGCGCGATGGCGGCGACGCTTTCCGAACCGAATAGTTCGGTCAGCATCCCGGCCTGCGCCTCTTTCGGCAGCTTCTGGATACGCTCAAGGACGTTGGTGATCGCGCCCCCGGCATCCTTCTGCATGTCTTTCGACATTTGCACCGCATCCAGTCCCAGCGCCTTGAACGCGCCCTGCTGCGATTTCGTGGCCGATGTGCCCTTGGTCAGCGCCAGCATCATGTTCTTGATGCCGGTCGCGCCGATTTCCGATTCCACGCCGACGCTGGACAGGACTTGGCTCATGGACGCGATCTGGGCGGCAGCGAGGCCGCCGACCTTGCCCAACGGGCCGATGCGCGTCACCATGTCGGTCACAGCCCCGACATTGCCGCCGAAGCTGTTGGTCAGGGCGTTGATCTGGTCAGCCAGCGCCACGACGCCATCCTGCGGCAAGCCGAACGCGGTGCGCCATTTCGCCATGGTATTGCCCGCATCTTCGGCGGTGCTGTCGAACGCCACGCCCATTTTCGCCGCATCTTCGGCGAAGCGCATCAGTTCCTCGCGCGGGACATTGGCGCGGCCAGCTGCGGCGACGATCTGGGCGATGCCTTCGGCGGCCATCGGGATCCGCGTGCTCATCTCCAATATGTCGTTGGACATCTTGTTGAACGCTTCGGGCGTGGGGAAATCGACCACCTTGCGGACGTCGGCCATGGCGCTCTCCAGCGTCATCGCCTGTTTGGTCGCCATGACGATCGGCGCACCGGCGGCGGTGCCAGCGGCGACCATGCCGAGGCCCATGCCCGTCGCCTTTTGGCTGACCTCATTCAGTTTTTCGGAGTTGCGACTGGCCTGGGCGACCTTCTCCAGCTGCGCCGTCTGTTGCTTGAGGGCGCGGTTCGCCTCGGCGGTCCGATTGGCGAGACGATCCTCATGCCCGGCCAGATCCATGACATCGACACCGGCGGCGGACAGCTTGGCCGACAGCTGCTGCAGTTCCGCGCCGCCCTGATCGAGCCGCGCTGCCAGCTGCGCGGACTGCTTTTCCGCCCGCTCGAATTCCATGCGCAGCTTCTTCGTCGGCTTTTCCGTCGCCTCCAGCTGGGCGCGCAGGTGCGCCAGCTTCGCCTGCTGTTCCTGATATTGGCGCGTGTCGTTGGCGAAGCGCGATTCCGCGGACTTGTAGCTGCCGACCTGCTTTTGCAGGGCACCAAGGGCCTTCAGTTCATCCTGCGTCTTCGCGAGATCGCGGCGCGCGGCGGACGATGCGCCAGTGATAGATTTCAGGGGCGATGTGACCTTGTCCAGCGCCTCAAGGATGATCTGCAGCCGAAGGTTCTTGTCCGCCATTATCGCTTTCCGGGCTTTTCAGGGGGTTTCGATCGACGGGCGGCCTGTTCGCGCCAGCCCATCAGTTCGGACAGGTCCATGCTGTCCATGACGGCGGGCGACCAATGGAAGATGATCGCCACGTCCGCCATCGCGTCATCTACTGATCGAGGACAGCCGCACGCTGCGACTTCTGCAGCAAAAAACCGCCGATCTCCGCGCCGCAGGCGAGCAGGTCCGCCGGTTCCATATTGCCGACTTCCGCTTCGGTCAGCGGGGGCACAGTGATGCGCGGCAGTATCTTGGTGAGGCTGTCCACCTTCAGCTGCCCCAGATCGACCAGCGAAAGGCCGCGCAGTTCGCCGGAACGGGGCTTGCGCAGCTGCACTTCCTCAATGGTGGTTTCGCCGCGCATGATCGGCGTGTCGAGCGTGACGGTGCGGAAAACGGGGGCGTTGGGTTCGCTCATGATACTCTCCAGATTTCAGGGAAGGACGGCCCGACGGCGCGCGCCGGGCCGCAGGAATCAGAACATGCCAGCAGAGGCGCGCAGTTCGGCGGTGCGGTCCACGCCGCCCACGATCTCGACCATGTTGATGGGGTCGATCTCGATTTCCGTCCGCCCGTTCCAGACCAGCTTGTAATAGGCCAGCGCCATGGTGGCGGCGAACTCGCCCACTTCGCCCATTTCCTGATCGCCCATCTCGATCTCGGAATAGCGACCGCGCACGATGACCTCGATCGTGTCGATCGCGCTGCTGTCGTCCTGCTGATAGGATCCGGCGAAGCGCAGATAGACGCCGTCCACGGTGGACGTGCCCCACTGGCGCAGGACGTCACGAACCGGGCCGCCGAATGTCGCCGACAGTTCCATGGCCTCCATGCCCATGTCGATCTGCACTTCGCCGCTCATTCCGCCGCCGCGATAACTTTCCAGCTTGCGGGCGAGCTTCGGGAGGGTGACGGTCTTGACCTCGCCGCCATAGGCGAAGCCTTCGTTATAGAAATTCATGTTCTTGAGGATGCGGGGCAATCCCATCGCTGGCTCCTATGATTGAAGGGATGAAGGGGGCGGGATCAGACCGTCTCGGCCAGCTGGCTCGCGAAGTCGGCGAAGTAGCTGTCCGTGATGCGCTGGTTGAAGCCCAGATCTTCCAGCGGCGGCGGCACGGTGTAATCATAGTCGATGCGCAGCTTGCCCGCCTTCAGGCTGGCGGTGCTGTTGTTCGCCTCATTGAACCAGCAGTTGAATCCGAGGACGATGCCCTGCGCTTTCAGCTGACGGCCAAGGCCGTTGATCGTTTCGATGATATCCTTCGCCAGCCCCGGGGTCAGGGGCTTGTCGATGGCCCAGAGCATGCCGCTGATAATCGTATCGATCAGCAGCTGCGCGACGCGCGTCGTGCTTTCGAAGACGAACTGGCTTTCCGCCTCCGCCGTCGTGCGGTTGCCCCAGAAGCGATAACCGGTGTCCGTGCGAACCAACGCCGTGATTTCCTTGGCGTTGAGCAGCCCGGCTTCGCTCGCCATGTCCTCAATGTCCCAATGGATATCCTTGGTCAGCCCAACGACGCCCTGCACCGGGACGTTCGACAGGGTCTTGTGCGGTCCCGTCTGGGTGTCGATCAGGGCGCGCAGCCCCATGGCGCGGGCGGCGGCATAGCTGGTGACGTTAGCGCTGGTGGCCGTGTCCCAGGCGAGGAAGTCGGGCATCAGCAGCATGAGTTCGCGTGCGCTGAAATTGGCGCGGTAGAGGATCGCGCTGGCGACCGTTTCCCCGATTGCGCGGGCATAGGCGAAGCCGCGCAGCTTCTGCGCCACCACCGCCAGCGCCGTGGTAACCGCCTGCGTTTCGAGGCCGGGAGTACCGAGGATCTTCGGTTTGACGCCCAGCTGCGCCTGCGCGGCCAGCAGCGCCTGCATGCCGGTCTTCTGGCCGTTGGCATCCGTGGTGCCGATGACGTTGCTGGCGGTCTCGGCAGCATCTGCGCCTTCCTCGACGCGAACGACAACCACGACGGGGCGGGTCTGATCGGCAATGGCGCGCAGGGCGTTCGCCAGCGTGCCGTCCACGCCCGCATCGCCGATTGCAGCCTCAATGTCCGTGATCAGCGCGGGACGGTCGAGCGGGAAGACAGCAGCGTCTGCGTCGGATGCGGTTGCAACCAAGCCGATGATGGCGGTGGAGACGGTGGTCAGCGTGCGAGCGCCGGTGTCGATCTCGGTAACGGTGATACCATGTTTGAAGGGCATGACAGGCTCCTTGGGCTAAAGAGAGAGGGGCAGGACGAGGCGAGTGCGGGCGTTCGCGGTGGCGGTGTCGGTTCGTTCCGCGTCGATGATGATGGTGGCTGCTCCGGGGCGCTGCCCGGCGGCGAGGCTGACCCGGCGCAGGCGTAGCCGGTCTTCGTTGCGCGAGATCGCCACCGCCGACGCCGCATAGACCCGCAGGATGTTCGCCGGGGTCATGGGCTGGTCGATCAGTTCCGGCAGCAGCGAGCCATATTCCCGGCGGCCCGCGCGCGTGCCGACAGGCGTCGATAGGATGTCCGTCACCGACTGCTTGATGTGGTCGAGGCCATCCAGCGCCGCGCCGGTGGTGCGTGCCATGCCCGCCATCAGACCGGCGCTCCGGTCTGGGCACCGCCCGCCTGCACGCCGCCATGCTTATGGCTCTTGAGGCTCTTACCGCCGCCCACGACGTCTTCCGTCGCGGTCGCGGTGCCGCTGATCGTCACATCGCCATTGATTGCGACATTACCGTTGATGGTGACATCCGTGGCGTCGATGGCGGCGGTGCTGCCCGCAGGCAGGCTGATGGCGAGGGCATGGGTGGCGTGGTTGTAATTGATCGACGCGCCATCGGGAAAATCCATCTGGACGACGTCGGGGTCATTGGAAGGCGGCGGATTGGCATCGGAATAAAGGCCCAGAATGACCAGACCATTTTCCAGATCGCCTTCCGGGGCCAGCACGACGCACTGTTCGTTAACGGAGGGCGGCGACCAGTAACGCATTCCGCCCGCGCGCATGGCGACCCACGGCAGTTCGCCGGTGGTCAGGTCGCCCAGCGTAACTGTGCAGGTGGCGTTGGCATAATCGACCGACGCGATGACGCCATATTGGATCGCCTCGCCGACCTGCTGTTCGGAATCTTGGGTGTTCGCCATGCGCGGACCATGGCGCGCGCGCTCCATCCTTTCGCGCCCCTGCATTTGGACAGAAAGCTATCCAAATGCAGGGCGTTGCCGATCAGCCTCCTTTAGCTGGGGCGTGGCGGGGATGGGTGGGAAGCGGACTGACGGCTGTTGAACTGCAGGTGATGGATTCGAGACTGGCGGCTTACGAAAGTGTGGAAGGGCGACCGAGACTGCTACAACGGAGGAAGCGACGATTCCTCAACGCACTGCTCACCTTTATGGCTGGTCCTAATGACCGAGTAGGCTCGTTTGGATTCGAGCGGATGTAATTGCTGTTTATCGTCTGGGTCGAATGTTCGAAAATCGAAGCTACAATGCACTTGGGGATGGAACCAACCCTGCTTGGTGCAAGACTCATTGCTGACGACCTTGAGTTCCGGTGTCGGTTCGATCAGGATGCACAGACCACCATTAACGCATTCGCAGGTCGGACCGAGAACCGCATACGGACCTTGTGGTGCCTCTGAGCAAGACGCCAGAAATAGGCCCGCACTGAAAATTGCCACCCTCATTCGATGCGCCTTAGCACGGATGCATTGTCGATCAATGACCGGTGTAGGAACGTTATTATCGGCGTCCAAACGGCAACGAATGGTCGTTAGCGGAAAGACCGTGATGCCCCTGCATCGCAAGATGCAGGGGCAAAAGCTCAGGCATCGTTCGCGGGCAGCGGGAAGTTGCTGATCAGCACCTCGCCCGCCTTGGTCGGTTTGCCGCCGACGCTGTAGGTCGTGTCGATGGCGGCGATGGTGAAGCGGGCAAAGGTCTCGCGCACGCCTTCGTTGTCGTTCAGCGACATCAGGAACCGCCCCTTGATCCCGGCCAGCTGGTCAGCAAGGGCGGCGAAGTCGGCACGGCTGAAAACATCGGCTCCATAATCGCGCTCGCACGCCCAATAGGGCGGATCGAGATAGAACAGCGCGCCGTCCCGGTCATAGCGGCGGATGAAATCGGCATAAGGCAGACGCTCGATCACGACGGATTGCAGCCGCTCATGAACTTCGGCCAGCATCGGCTCGATCTTGCCGACGTCAAAGCGCGCCGGGGAGGCTGCATCGACGCCGAAGCCCCGGCCCCGCACCTTGCCACCGAAGGCGAGACGCTGGACGTAGAGGAAGCGCACCGCACGCTGCAGGTCGGTCAGCCGGTCAGGATCCTGCCCCAGCAGCCGCTCGAACTCGGCGCGGCTCGCCACGCGGAATCGCAGCATGTCGATCACATAGGGATAATGCTCGGCGAGGCAGCGGAACAGCGTCACGACGTCGCCGGAAATGTCGTTGATAGCCTCTGCGCGCGGGCGGCGCGAACGGCGCAGGAAGATGCCGCCCATGCCGACGAACGGTTCGGCATAGCTGCTGTGCGGCGTGGCGTCGATAATGGCGCATATCCGCCGGGAAAGATTTCGCTTTCCACCGATGTAACCGGCGACAGGCGAAACGGGACGAACGAGAACAAAAGGGGTAGACATGTTGGAGATCCTGCACGATGTCCCTCCATGGCTCGGCCACGGAGGGAACTCGAAAGGGGCAGGCGCGCTGCCCTGAGAGTGCGAGTGCAGGCTCGCGGCTTTGAGGATGTGGGGACATCCAAAGCCCCCTCCGTAAAGGGGGAACGGCGGCGTTCATAGCCACCGCCGGGCATTATTCGGCTGCTGGTTCAGCGTCGCCGGGCAAAGCCGGTTCGGGCTGCGGCATGGTGATGACGCCAAGCCCGATCTTGTGCGCGACGCCAAGCGCCACTTCCGCAACGCGAGCTTTGGTAGCGGCGCGGTCGTAACTGCCGTCCTCCTTGAGCACGGCGTTGACGGCGCGCTTATGGACGATATCCCCGCTGGTGAAGGCGACAGGGACAGTGCGGGTGGCAGCGTCGAACGCTCCGATTTTCGTGGTCAGTTCGGTCATGATCAAATCCTTCCAAAGTCAGCGGCCGATGGCCCGCCATGTGAAGCCCGCACCCGAATTGCCGGACGATCCCGCCTGATAATATGCTGCGAACTGTGAGAGGGATGCGGGTGTGGGGGCAAGCTGAACCCACATGTCGTTAGCGCTGTTGCCCTGACCGACCAATGTCACCTGAACGCTGATCGATGCGAGATCGGTGAAGGGAATTGGGAAATTGCGGGTGATCGGGCCTTCACCCTGCGATTGCGTCACTTTCCCCCATTGCTCGATGACGCCGTTGGGGCGCTTTTCCCAATAGCCATTCGCATTGCTGCCGAAATCGAAGGGTCTGTTTAGCAGATTGTTCCAGTCCCGGATGCTGTCCATGTGCCAGCCATCGACTGTGTCCGCGTCGAGTCCAGAACCGGAGCCGTCATTGCCGGAATGCCATAATGTGTAGGCGACCGCACCCGCGCTCCATCCGCCGACCTTCCAGATATTGTCGGTGTCCAGGCCGAAATAGGAGGCAAATGCGCCGGGGCGATGGAACGTCATAATTGCGGCGCCGACGCCGTTGCCGCGCACCTCAATCTCGCCTACACCGCCGGGGGCGGCAGCCACGCCGCTATTTCCACTCACACCGCTCGCAAAGACGATCCGGCCCGTCGCAGTGTCACCGCCACGATTGAGCGGCGTATAGCCAAGCCGTGCGACGATATTCGTGTAATAGCTGCCATCCAGTCCATCGAGCAGGTCTGCGTCAAAGCCCGATCCAGAACCATCCACGGTGAGCAGCTTCGCCTTGACGTCGGCAGCGGTATAGGCGGTGGAATTGAGCGGCGAGTAGCCAAGGCGCGCCGCAATATCGGTGTAATAGCTACCCTGCTGGCCGTCCAGAAGGTCGGCATCCAAGCCTGATCCTGCGCCGTCATTGGATGCGCGCCAGACATCGGCAATATGGCCGTCAAAGACGACATTGCCCATATCCGTCGCGTCGATCTGTACCTTTACGCGCGCGCCCGACCAGCCAATATAAACGACGTTACCCAGCTGCCCCGAGCCGCCACCCTGGCGCACCGGCGTAAAGCCGAGCCGGGCCGGAATGTTGGTGAAATAGGCGCTGTCCTGGCCGTCGAGAAGATCAGCATCGAGCCCGGACCCAGCGCCGTCGTTCGACGGTCCCCACGGGACATAGCCCAAGCGCGCGGGGATGTTCCCATAATAGGCGCCATGCTGACCATCAAGCAAATCGGCGTCGAGGCCATTGCCAGCGCCTTCGTCTTTCAGGGCCGCGCTTTTCAGTTCCAGCGACAATCGCATCGCCCCGGCGCTAACCGCAGTGAGCAGCCCTTTGACGAAAGCGGAAGGCGCGCCATCGCCAAAGCGGTTGTTGAGCCAGCTGGTGACTGCGGTCTTAAGGCCCTTGGGCGTAACGGCGCGCTGGGTATCCACGCCGGTTGTGGCCTCGTCTTCGGTCGAGAGTTCGACCACGCCCTGCGTCTCTATAGTGGCGGGCGGATTGAGGAAATTGGCGTCGCCGAAGGTGATGTCCGTCGCGTCGATATCCTCGAACCGGACGTCGATGCCGAGCAGCATCATAGCCTGCGCCGATTTCTCGATCAGGACAGCAGCCTGCCCATAGATGCCGAACAGCGTTCCATCGTTTAGATAGAGGGCGATACTGCGAACGGTGAAGACTTCGGTGCTTTCGTCGCGCACAATGACATGGATGGTGTCATCGTCCACCACATCGCCCGACAGGGTCGCGAGCCGCTTAAATTCTCCGGGAAGAGCGACGTCAGTGGCAAGGGGCGTGAGCGCGGTGGCCGATAGTCCGACCTGCGCGATAGTGACGGGCGCTGTACCGGTATTCGCGGCATTCACTATCGCGGCGCGGCCCGCATTCGTGACGATCAGTGTAAGGGCCATGTTTCCTCCGGTCAGGCCGCCGGTGCCGTGCAGGACAGGCGGGCGTAGATGGTCGGGCGAACCGCTGCGATCAGGCCGACATCGGCCTTGGCGGTGATGCCTTGGGTGAAGGTGAAGTGGCTGCGCACCGGCTTTGCGCGGCTGACCTCGGCGATGACCTGATCGACAAAGGCCGCCGACGCGGGCGCGCCGTTCTGGTCAAGGTTGAGGACGAGACTGAAGGTGTGCGGGTCCGCCTTCGGCTCCTGCTGCCACCATTCCCGGATGGCGACCGATCCCCCGAAACTCTCCACGACAGCGCGCACGGACGCGGCGGTGCCCTTCTGACGTGCGATAGGGATGGCCTTGCGGACACGGGCGCGCTTGATCGCCTCGGTCCAATCGGAAGACCAGTTGTCGAGGGACAAGCCCCATGCGAGCCACGGCAGCAGTTCGATCGGGCAATCGTTGGGCGACCAGACGGCGCGCACGGGCGTCGGGAAATCGAGCAGACCGGCGGCAACCTGCTCCAGCGCCTTTTCAAGCGCGGTTGAGGCGGGTGGCAGAATGGACGGGTAGATCATTCGCCCGTGCCCGCGTAATTGACCGTGATCCCGGTGCAGTGCGGTGCCTGGACGCGCGAAACGACGATGTCGGCAGCAGGCGAGGTCAGGGCGACATTCTGCACGCCCTCGACATGGAGGGCGGCGAACAAGCCTGATCGGGTAATATCGCGGCCAAGCCGGTGGCTCGCTGCGACATAGGCGGCAAGACTTGCCTGTGCGGTCGCAAGCACAACGCTGCCATCAGGGCCGCTGAAGGTGGTAAGCGTCGCAACGACCGAATATTCGATGATCTCGGCGGACTGCACCGTGACGAAATCGGTCAGCGGGCGGCGCGTCTCATCCGACACGAAGGCATCGACGGCCGCGAGCAGTTCGGGTGAGGCTTCGCCCGATCCGGTGCGCGAAAGCACCGATACCAGCACTTCTCCCGGCGCAGGGCTGATCGCGCTTGCGTCCAGCACGTCTTCGTCGGCGGACAGAGCGTGAAAGACATAGGCCCCCTCTGGCCCGGCTACGGAATAGCCTTCGGGCGCAAGCACCATGCGGCGGCGGAAATCCGCATCGCTCTCCATGACCGCCGGGATCCCCAGCACTTCGTCCGCCGGAACGAGGGTGAAGCGGGTGATACCGAACAGGGCAGCGATGTTGTCGAGGTCAGCGCCAACGGCATAGGCGGGCATGACCGCGCGCACCGCGTCATTCACGCGCTGGCGGTGCAGCTGGACGAGATAGGCGAAGGTTTGCAGCAGCTTGGTAACAGGGTCGCTGTCACGGTTTTCAAAGTCCGGCATGAGTACCTGCATCCGCGCGACCGCAGCGGCGAGGATTGTCTCGAAATCCAGCGGTTCAATAATGTCCGGCGCTTTCAGGCGCGACAAATCGACGGCGGTGAAGGTTGCATCGGCCATGGCCGCCATGTCGGGGCAGGCGATGGGGGTGCGCTATGCCCCTGTATTTGGACAGTCCGCTATCCAAATACAGCGCGGGCCGTCAGGCTTCGGCGATATGGGTATAGAGTAGATCAAGCAGCTGCTCGCGATCGGCGGCGGTCGCGCCGAGCAGTTCGCGCTTCGGATAGGGCACGGCCTGCGCCCGAAGGGAAGGCTTGTCCCGCAGGCCATATTGGTGGACGCCCGCGATCTGCGACACCTTGCCGGAAAAGCCGACCCAGAAGCCATTGTCGTCCGCGCCGGTGCGCAGGAATCGGCCGCTCGCAAGCCGCCGGAACATAGCGCGGCGACGCAGGCCGCCCCGGCGGCGCAGGCTGCTACCGCCCGCGTTGCGATGTTCCTCCGGGACCGGGAGCCATTTGACGACCTTGTCGAACTCGAATGAGCGGATCCCGCCTGCCTCAATATCGAAGCCGGTCATCATGCGGCCCGTCGTCCAGGCGAAAGATTTCATGATGACCTTGCGCGGCTCGCCGCCGCCGCCGGAAGGATAGAGGAAGCATGTCGCGCCCCGGCCTGACACTGGCGGGGCCTTTTCCTTGCGCGCCTCGAATTTCGAACCGTCAGGCTGACGCTGGGCGGCGATGCGCTCGCGCTGGCTCTGGGCCAAGGTGCGGGCCATGCGGCGCATGAGGGTGCGCCGCTGGCCGGACGACAGGCTGCGGATCAGCGACCCGGCAATGCGCTCGATCTCGGCAAGATCCTGGCTCATGCGTCGGGCGGAATCGCCGGGGTCAAATCAGCGTCGGGATCGGTGGTCTCAACCAGCAGTTCGGTATTGCCGAAGCCCTGCAGGAAGGAAGCTGCTACGCCATCGAAAGCGTCGGCGAAGTTCGGTTCCGCCGGATGCTGGACGTCATAGCCGCTTCCATCGCCGCGCGGGATGACAAGAACGCTCTCGGTCAGGTCGATCGAGATCAGGATGTCAGACGCTTCGCTGTCGAGCAGTTCGGCTTCGAAGGTGAAGGGCTGGGCATCCGACCGGCGCATCAGCTGGGGCTGCTCCTTTTCGATCCATGCCAGCATCGGCACCATGATCTTGTCCGCGTCCCCCGCGAAATCCCAGATCCCGACCTTAAGCGTATAGCCATAGGCGAAGGACAGCGTGGCGGACTGCCGCGTGCTGATCTGCCCGCCCTCGACATAGATCTGCAGGCGATCGGGATGGGTTTTCAGATCCGGCAGGAAGGCGGTGAGCCATTGCCGCAGGCTGTCGGCCTTGCGCATCGTCAGTCGGCCTGCTGCAGCGCCATGCGGGCCTGCCTCTGGAGTTCGATATAGCTGGCGCGGATCTGGCCCGCGACGTCATAGAGGCTGGTCAGGCTTCCATGACATTGCGCGCCGTTCATCTCGCCGGTTTCAGTCCGCTGCACCTTGGGCAATGGGGCGGGTGTCGCCAGCAATGCCCCAGATATCCTCGCTGTTGGCCGTGGCGGCTGCGCGGTCGAGCAGGCCGACACCATCAGCATCAACGCAGAGGTTGCGATAAACCGGGCGCTCAATGACCTTCTGGCTTTCATGGTAGATTTCCCTGACACTGCCCTGCCGGGCAAATTCATTCGCCTGTGCGGCTTCGGATGAAGCGTCCAGCTGCCCCTGCAGCTTTTTGGTTTTGGCGTCCGCCGCGTCGTCGGCGCGCTTCTGCGCCGCCTGCTCCTGCGCCACGCCGACGCTTGTGCCGTAGAAGAAGCCGCCGATGCCTGCGGTGCAGGCGGCGAGCGCGGCGGCCATGGCGAGGTGCGATTTCCCGATCATGCCAGCAGCCCCTTGAAATAGGACCGGCGGGAATAGGTCAGCACATCCTTGCGCAGTCGCCCTTCGCGATAGCTGACGTGGATCCAGCCACTGTTGGGCTGGCCGCGCGTGTAGTTTTCAAGGATCAGCTGGTCGAAGGTCATGTGATCGCGGATGAAGGTGGCAACCGTCACATTATCGACGCCGCTGATCTCGAAATCGGCGGCCTCGCCCTGCGCGTGCTGGCTGCTGGACGATGATCCCACCGCCAAGCACAGCTTGATCGAGCGGAAGCCCGACGTGACGCGGACAGGCTTGCCGAAGTGCGCGCGCAGCGGCTCCAGCACCTTGGCGCAGAGCAGCTGCATCGCCGCGATCTGGCGCGCGCCGGGGACGTTGGCGATGCCCTGAGCCGTCGCGGTCGCGGACGCGGTGAATTCGGCCAGGCTAAAGTTGGGGGACAGCTGCATGGGTCAGTCCTTGTTGGGCAGAAAGCGGTCAGCGAGGCGGCCTGGCACGCTGGTCAGCGTGTCGATCGCGGCCTTGGCGATGCGCGGGGTGGCGTCAAAGGCGAGCAGGGCGATGGCGAAGGCGATCGACTGCGCGGCGAAGTGATTCCAGCCAGTGACGGCGATGATGGCGATGGTCGCGTAATAGCTGACCGTCGATCCAACCACCCACTGGAGGAAGCGCTGGCGGAACGGCAGAGCAGGCTTCCAAGCCTGCGCCACGGCGGAACCGATCAGCGAAGGCGTGAGGGAGCCGATCAATTCGATGACGGATTCCAGAAAGTGGCGCAGGTCCATGGATCAATCCCAAAGCTGAATGAGGGGAAGCGCGCGCGTTGCGCTGGCGTCGGCGGTTGCGGGCACGATGACGATGGTGCCGAGCGGAAGGATGGGGCCAAGATCGGCCAGCCCCGGATTGGCGTCGCAGACGCGGGAAATCTCGGCAGGACCAAGCCCGGCATCGCGCCACAGCAGCAGGTCCAGCTTGTCCCCTGACCGGGCAACAAGGCGCTGCTCCGACGCCATCAGATGAGGTCCACCACGGTGCGGGTCTGGCCCAGCATGTCGCGCACCGCGTGCATCGCATCACGGCGCAAGCTGCCGATCGCCGAGGCCGCGTCATTGCCTTCCGCGCCGCCTGCTGCCGTGGTGTCGAAATCGGGATGCCGCTCGATCAATTCGGCCTTGGCATAGAGCGCCACCGCGCGTTGATAGCGGAACAGCTGCACGCTCGCGCCGTCCAGCTGGGGCGCGGGCACGGCGGCAAGCGTGGCGTGCCCGGCGGCGATGGAATCCGCGGCGAATTGCTGCAGGTCGATTCCTGCCGTCAGGATCGCGCCGATGATCGCCGCGCGCAGGCGCGCGGGCGTGATGCTGGTCGGGATCCTCGCAGCATCGCGGACTGCCGCCGGATCGATGTCGGGGAAGAAGCCGTCGTTGATGACGGCAGTTTCCTCTTGGGGCGGCTGCTCGATCTCGGACGCGGGGGGGCGGGCGACGAACGTCATGCCATTCCCAACCGGGCGATGAACGCCATGCTGGCGAAGACGACGAAGGCCCAGCCCGCAGCCGCGCCCACGTCGAGGATCAGGAAGAGCGGCAGCACGATCCGGTAGGCCGGGGACATGCGGATGCGATCAGGCAGATAGGGCGCGATCAGCTGGGGCTTGCGGACGACGCACCAGATCCGCTCGAAACAGAAAATCGCCGACAGCACGGCGCAGACGGCGAAAACGGCAATCAGCGCCAGATTGAAAAAGGGCATGATGTCCTCCGATTTCGGCCCACCGGCTTACAGGGGTGAGGATCGGGGCAGAGTGCGGCCCTACGGCTCGAAAGCCTCCCGCATCGCGCGATCCGCCCCTGAGCGCCGGGGGCGAGCCTGTCAGGCGGCAGCGCCGCCCTGTTCGTTGTTCGGTGTCTGCGCGGCGGTGATGGCCGCCAGCAGCTTGTTCGCCCGCTTGATCTTGTCCTTGACGCCGATGCGATCATGCAGGCGCTGGGCTTCATTAAGGCTCGCCAGAGCGGCATCCAGCGCGGGCCTGCCTTCATCCGCTGGCAAATCTTCGGCGGCGGTCAGCTGGGCGGTGCCGGTGGCCTTGAACAGCTTGGCGCGGACCTGATCGTGAATGTCGCAGGAGGCGGTCAGTTCGGCCACGCGATCCAGTATTTCCAGCGGGAAATCAGCGCCTGCGCCCTGCGCCTTGTTCGCGGCGTCTGCAATTTCCTCAATGGCGATCGTCGCCGCATCGCGCTGATAGCGGTTCGGCATGGCGACCTTGTGCTTGAGCATGAACGGCAAGAGATCGAGCGCCTCGCCATACGCGCCGACGTCGATCAGCCAGACCATGACGGTCGGAACGACTTCGGCAGCAAGGCCGGTGCCGACGCCCGCATCAGCGCCCACGGTGCCCGCGACCCAATCACGATATTCCGGCAGCATTTCGCGCTTCGCCGCGATCTTGAGGTCGATGCCCCGAATTTTCTTGAGGCGGCGCAGGTCATGGGTGAGCCGCAGCACGATCTGCGCGGCGGCGCGTTCAGCCAGAGAGGCATTGCCCGCCCCTGCCGCCGGGAGAGTTGCGGCGGCAGGGGCGATGCCCCCTCCATCAGCAGGTGCAGCCGCTGCGCTTACGATCTGGGCAGCGAGGATGCGATCACGGTTGCGACGAGCAAGGCTCATTTGCGTGTCCTGTCAGATGGAGGGGATAGCGTTAGGACCGCGCCGATCAGGCGGGCTTCGGTCCCATGACGATGTTTTCGACTAGGGCGCACTTGCCGTAATCTTCGACCACGAAAGCCTCATTGACGCTCTCGTAATTGGCGATCTGAGTCAGTTCCGGTTCGTCCTTGACGTAGCGGCGGCGCGATTCTTCCTGCTCGTAGATCGCAAGATTTTTGTAGCTGGTGATGAGCAGGGTCGCGGTCGGGAAGTCGGGCACGCGCTCGGCATAATAGCCGCCGACCTGATTGGCACCGCGCAGGATGATGTCGCGCGCCAGCTGCTCGGTCGGGGTGTTGCCCGCCTTGTTGACGATCGGCATCTGTTTGTCGTGGACCAGATCGCGACCGATCATGACGACAAGGTCATCCGCTTCCTGATGCCACTCATCGAGCAGGCCAGCGGCGGCGTCCTTCACCAGCGCGTCGAGATTGACATAGTCACGCTTCGTGGCGTCATCGGTGTCGGCCACATAGATCGCCTTGCCAGCGGCGGTCAGTGCGCCGTCATCCAGCACGCGCTCCGGTGCATACTGGCGGATCTTGTGCAGCCAGCCCTTGTTGACGTCCTGCAGGCGCGGATTGGCGACCAGATCGGTGGTGGCGGCGACCGATGTGCCGTGGAACCCGATCGTGATGCGGTCCAATGCCTGACGCTGCACGATGACGTCACGAACCAGCGTCTGGAATTCGGGCTTATGGCGCCATGCGTCGAGGCGTTCCCAGCTGATCGCGTGATCGTAGAAGGTCTGCTCGCAACGATAGTTGCCGCCGTCGCTGGTGTCGGTCGGATCGGTGGGTGCCCGTCGCGTGCCGCCGCGCGTGTTGACACGGCCAGCGAGCGGGCGCGTTACGCCCACGCCGACCTTCTGGCCTTCCTGATTGGGCACCGTTTCAAACGAAATCTTCTGGAGGAAGGCGCTGGACTGCTGGATGAGCTGGCTCAGCGTCTGCTGGACGGTCGGGGCGACCGAAAAGCTTTCGGTGGCGAGTTCGACGCCATTGAGGCGAGCGATCTGGCCCAGATAGGCGTTGAACGCGAGACGAGTTTCACGACGCATGTGGGGTTTACTCCAAGGTGTTGAGGCGGGCGGCGGCGAGGATCAGCAGTTGGTCTGGATCGCGTTGGAACCGCCGGTCGCGGGGGCGCGCGAAAAGCCGGTCTGCTCGGTCGATTCCAGCTTGGTGACGAGGGCGGCGAAATCGCCCTGGAGTTTGGCGACGGCGTCGTTCGCGGGCTTGACCGCAGCAACCATCTGTTCGCCCAGCCCAGCGCAGAACGCCGCCACGTCAAAGCTGTTGTCATTGGCAGGCTTGGGCGTTTCCGGTTCCTGCCCCTTCGCTTTTTCGCTGCCGGACGTGAATTTGGCGGCGAGGCTGGCGAAGCCTGCGGCGATGGCGGACGCGATGCCGGTCCCGTCCACCGGCGCTTCCTCCAAGTCGATTTCCACCGCTTCAAAGGCTTCGGAAAACAGATTGTTGGGCGAGGATTTCCGGGCATCGAACATCGGCTTGAGCGCCGAAAAATTGAACGCTTCGGTGCCGAGGGAGGCGGGATTGTCGGTCAGGGCGAGGCCGACCAGCCCGACCTTGCCGGTGCCCGCGAAATCCGGCGAGATTTCAACCGACGGGAAGGGCTTCTGCCCCTTGGCGCGCATGGCGATCAGCTGCTCGTTGGGTTCGACCTGCGCATACAGAGCGCGGCGGCGAACGGTCTGGCCGTCAATGACCAGTTCGTCGGTCTGGGCCTTCACGGCGACGACATCGCCATAACCATTGAACGGCGGCTCCGGGCTGTAGCCCTTGATATGCTCGATGTTGATGCGCGGCGTGTAGGTTTCCGCGTTGAAGGTGGAGACGATGTCGTCAATCCACGACGCCTCGATCTTACGACCGTCGCTGGCGGTGAAGCCCTCTACGAAGACGCGGAAAAATTTGCTCTTTGCCATGGTCGGTTCCGGTTCCCTTGGTTGCTGGCGGCGCGGCTAGGCGTTGACGCGACCAGAAAAGGGGCTGTCGGGCGAGCAGGCTCAAGGCCCAGCATTTGGATAGGCCGCTGTCCAAATAGACGCCCATGATCAGGTGCTTGAGCGCGGGGCATGGTCCGCCCCGATGACCATGCAACCTCCCCAGCCCGGCGCGCCCTCTGCCATGTGGCAGTTCGATCCACGCCGTCATGCGCGCAGCCTCTACTGGCGCGGGTGGGGCGTCACGCAGATCGCGGAGGAATTCGCGCTGCACATCATCGTCAACGAGAAGGGCGGGCCGATCCCTCGCGCGACGATCGAGGCGTGGAAGCAACGCGACCGCTGGGATGATGCTCCCTCGATCCGCAAGATTGAGGACGGGCTGGAGATCCGGCTGCTGACCCTGATCGCCAAGGAAAAGAAAACCAGCGCGGATCTAGTCGAAATGGACGCGCTGGCCCGGCAGATCGAAACGCTGGCGAAGGTGCGCCGCTATGAGGCCCCCGGCGGCCACTCTGGTGATCTCAACGACAAGGTGGCGAACCGCAACGCGGGCGAGCGCAAGAAGGCGAAGAAGAACCATTTCACCGCCGAGCAGGCGGAAGAACTCAAGCGCGTCTTCCTCGACGGGCTCTACGATTATCAGCATCGCTGGTGGCAGGCGAAGGATCAGCGCACGCGCATGATCCTGAAATCGCGCCAGATCGGCGCGACCTACTATTTCGCGTTCGAGGCGCTGATCGACGCGATCGAGACGGGCCGCAACCAGATCTTCCTGTCGGCATCAAAAGCCCAGGCACACCAGTTCCGCTCCTACATCGTCAGCTTCGCCAAGCTGGTCGGCGTCGCCCTGACCGGCGATCCGATGCTGATCACGTCGGATCTTCGGCCAGCGGAGGAAGCAGCTGCGGAACTGCATTTCCTTGGCACGAACTTCCGTACCGCGCAGGGCCGCCACGGCAATTTCTACTTTGACGAATTCTTCTGGGTCCATTCGTTCGAGGAACTGAACAAGGTCGCCTCTGGCATGGCGACGCACAAGAAGTGGCGGAAAACCTACTTCTCCACGCCTTCCAGCGTCGCGCATCCGGCCTATCCCTATTGGACCGGCGACCGCCGCAACCGGCGGCGCAAGAAGGAAGATCAGATCAAGATCGACGTCAGCCATGATGCGCTGGCGATCGGCATGGCCGGGCCGGATCGGATCTGGCGGAACATCGTCAACATCCGCGACGCCGAGATGGGCGGGTGCGATCTGTTCGATATCGAAGAGCTTGAGGACGAATACGCGCCCGACGAATTCGCCAACCTCTTCATGTGCGATTTCGTGGACGACAGCCAGTCGGCCTTCCGCTTCAATGACATGATCGCCTGCGGGTGCGACAGCCTGATCGAATGGCAGGATTTCAACCCGGAGGCGGCGCGGCCCTACGGCAAGCGTTCGGTATGGGCGGGCTATGATCCGCAGGAAAGCGAGAATGGCGACAATGCCGCGCTGGTCATCGCCGCGCCGCCGCTGGTCGAAGGCGGGCAATTCAGGATCCTTGAGCGCCACCAGCTGCGCGGCCTCGATTTCGAACAGCAGGCGGAATTCATCAAGGCTGTCCTGAGCCGTTATACCTGCACCTATCTGGGCATCGACGCCAAGGGCGTGGGCGCGGGCGTCTATCAGCTGCTCGCCAAGCCGGGAGCGCTGCCGGGCTGCGCCGTCGCCAAGATCGAATATTCGCTCGAACTCAAGGCGCAGATGATCATGAAGGCGCAGAACGTCGTCCGCCGGGGCCGCCTCGCGTTCGACAGCGGCCTGCTCGATATCGTGTCCGCCTTCGTGTCGATCAAGAAAACGCTGACCACCAGCGGGCGGAACATCACCTTCAAGGCGGGGCGTGGCGGCAATGACGGCCACGCGGATCTGGCTTGGGCCACCATGCACATCCTCATGAACGAACCGCTCGACGGCAAGGAAGCGCCCAAGGGCACAATGGAGATCATCGAATGAGCAAGCGCGCACGCCGTATGAACCGCCGGGAATCGGTCGCAGCGTCTGAGGGCGCGATCGTCGCGGCCAGTGACAATCGGCGCGGCGCGGTCGAGGCGTTCACCTTCGGCGATCCTGAGCCGGTGCTGAGCCGGGCCACCATGCTCGACATGCTGGAATGCTGGCACAATCATCGCTGGTATGAGCCGCCCCTGTCGCTGGACGGGCTTGCCCGCGCCTTCCGCGCGTCGCCACACCATAGCAGCGCCATCATACTCAAGCGGAACCTGCTGGCGGCCAGCCTTGACCCGACGCGGTGGCTGTCCCGCAAAACCTTCGCCGGGATGGTGCAGGACTATCTGGTGATGGGGAACGCCTATGCGCAGGAGATCCGCAACCGCCTCGGCGGTGTCCTGCGCCTCGATCACTGTCTCGCAAAATATACGCGGCGCGGCGTAGAACCGGGCCGCTTCTGGTGGGTGCCGGGGCAGCGGACCGAAAGCGAGTTCGAGCCGGGCACGGTGCATCAGCTGCTCGCGCCCGACATCAATCAGGAAATCTATGGCCTGCCCGAGTATCTCTCTGCCCTGCAGTCCGCGCTGCTCAATGAAAACGCCACGCTATTCCGCCGCCGCTATTTCGAGAACGGGAGCCACGCGGGGTATATCCTATATGCGACAGGCGAGTTCGCGAACAACGATGTCGACGCCATGCGCGAGGCGCTGAAGCGGGCGAAGGGGCCGGGCAATTTCCGTAATATGTTCGTCCACTCGCCCAGCGGCAAAGAGAACGGCATCAAGATCATCCCCATCGCCGAAGTTGGGGCGAAGGACGAATTTCTGGGGATCAAGAACACGACGCGGGACGACGTGCTGGCCGCGCACCGCGTGCCGCCGCAGCTGCTCGGCATCATCCCGGCCAACGCGGGCGGCTTCGGCGATCCAGCGAAGGCGCTGGACAGCTTCTTCGAACTGGAGATCCAGCCCCTGCAGTCGGTCTTCCTCGAACTGAACGACCAGCTGGGCTTTGAAGCGGTGCGGTTTAGCGAGCGCCGTAAGAGCGACTAACTGATAGCTTTGGACGTCCGCGTATAACGATACCGACTCTTCATCGGGTCTGCGTCTACGTACGTCCGCTCGCAGGTGAGGAACCCGGCGTCACACAAGAATTGATAAAGATTTGCCTCCTGTATCGAGGTGGCAGGCGTCCTTGTGATAGGTCCAGCTGCAGCGGATTGGAGTATCGCGATATGGTCCGGCGAGAGTGGGCCATGTTCCAACATTGCAAATCTTTCGTCTAAGTGCGGTTTTAAAGCATTCTACCTCGAGCGGGCCGATATCATGCGGCTTCGTCTGTGTCGTCGCGAGCCGCCCGACGCCATTCGATGTCCGGCTGCAAGTCCATCGGCAGATCAACGTGCTGTTCC
Organism: Sphingobium sp. TomTYG75; assembly: GCF_054771635.1. NCBI lineage: Bacteria > Pseudomonadati > Pseudomonadota > Alphaproteobacteria > Sphingomonadales > Sphingobiaceae > Sphingobium > Sphingobium sp. TomTYG75. The sequence goes on from NZ_BSRE01000001.1 coordinate 1,042,605, forward strand.
GCTGGGCGAAGGCTGTTCCAGTGGTCCATGTCAAATGTCAGCTGAACGCCATCGTCGACCATCTGCTCACGCCGCAACACACATGCTTTCTGAAAATGCTCCGGCTTAGTTTTCGGATCGTCGATGTCCACATAAGAAAATGTCATCTGACCGTCAGCTGCCGCCTTGGGGAATGCATGATAGCCCCGGTACGGTCGGCCAGTCTTGCGGTCCTTCCGAATGTCTTGACGCGCCGCATCCTTGAAGGTCTTCGCCAAGGCATCCACCGGGTCCACCGGCGGCGGGGGCTTCCACCCCATTTTGATGGCGAACTCTGCGACCGCACGCATGTCGATCTCCGCCTCGCCAGTCTGCTCCATCCAATAGCGGATGAATTTTTGCCGCTCGATAATCCTGGTCATGTTAATGCCTCAGTCGTCTACAGGATAAATATTGCCCCACCCGTCCACCGCCGCGCCGGAAATGACGTGCGTCCGAATGGGAGCTAAGTGTTGGCGAAATCGATCATAGCGCTGTGTTCGATGCTGTAGCTGGCCCGCTACCAATCCGGGATGAACTTTTAATGTGCGGGCAAAACCAATCATGTCGCGTTCGGAGAAAAATGGAGCTTTGCGTGCAATAAAGCCGTCCATTTGAGCAGATGGGATGCAGAAATTCGATGCCGCCTCATTAGCTACTCGTTCTTCCTCCGAAATAGTCTCTCCAGTTCCTGCGCGCGCGCCTTCTAATTCTGTGTCTAGGATCATTGCCAATTTACCATGACCTTGACGAACGTGTTCAAGCTCATGCCGGAGGACAAACCAAAAGTTGTCGATGCGGTCGTGCCGAAGCGAAAGACCGACAACTGGTGAGTTGTCATCTAACCAGAAACAAACGCCATCGATTTTGGCGCTAGGTAGAGATTCAACGATCACGAATCTGATGCCGCAATCGGCCAAGATGCGCGAAACTTTGCGAGCTTCTTCCGGTGCTTCGGTCAGCAGCTTGAGTGCCTTTATCGCTCGATCAAGTGCTTCGGGAGAATATTTGGGAACCAACATCTCGCTCGCTATCGTTTTTACACGGTAGAGCCATGCAAGCTGTGTCGGGGTTGGCTCCGATGCGACCATCGTCTTCTTTGCCGCATGTGGCAGTATTTCTATCTCATCGGGCTTAGCGACGCCGAAAAATTTGGTAAGGCCACGTTCCACAGCCGGGACATCGCGAATGTCATCAGCAGCGATCCATCCCCGCTTGATCATTTCTGAAATGGGCAGGCCTCCGAACAAATGGAGCCTGTTCTTTCGACCCGGATCCGGACGGTGCGCAAAGCGAGCTTTGGCGAGATCAAACTCACGCTGCAGCTCCAAGAACCGCTCCGCCGGGGCGTCCAGCACGTCTTCTAGAGACAACGCAATAGAAGCATTGATCGCCTGCTTGTCAGCGGTCCATCTGTTGACCGTTGACTCGTCAACTCCCAGCACGACGGCCAAGGTTCGCTTCGTCCAACCCCGAGCGGCCAGTAGCCCCTCTATGAGCTGCCCTGGCGTTTTATACTCTGGCGGGTTGGTTTCCATAGACATTCCCCTCTTAGTCGGGCGCTTGCGTAGCTGCAACACCTAACTTGCGCAAATCCGCAAGTTGACCATTCCGCTCGCTGGCAGGGATCGAAGCATGCGGGAACATTCTTGCCTGCGCCTTCACCCTTCCGCGCGCCTTGGGCATATTTCGGCCGCGATCGATCGCGGCGCGGCCAGCATCTGCGGGCGGAGGTCGGGGGAGGCATGCGGGTAACCCTGAAAACGCGCTTTTCCCCCCGCCTCGCCCGCGCGCTTTTCATGTCCCTTTTGATGCACCATCGACACCCCCCGGAAAGCGGCCTAGATCCTTGGTCGGTTGCCGATCCTGAGGCGGCCTGCGCTGATGCGTTTTGATGCACTCAGAGCGCCCTTATTCGGGCCGGTGCGACATTCCCGAAAAATGATGCTCGCTGCCGTTGAAAGCGGGAGGGGGTCGGGAAAAACGTAATCTAGCCAATCTGTCCCGATCATCCGCTAAGAAATGGCGGATTTCTGCGGTTCCCGGGGTTGGCCTTCCCCTATAATCTTCTGCAACCTCTCAGGGGGCGAAACTATAATCCCTTTGAAAATTAAGGACTTTTTTGGGCCAGAAAATCACTTCTAGAAGGTATAATCTGGTTATAGAAAGATTATAGGTAATGTTACTCGTAACCTGTTGAATTTGCACGGTGGTTATAGACATTACCTTTTTCCCGACCCCTCCCGGCTTACTAAAGGGCCCTGCCCCCCCTATATAGGGATAAGCCGTAGATCGTCGTAGCAACGCTGCTGCATCGACAGAAAAAGTATCTGTCCGCCTTTATGGTCTGATGTATGGTATGCAGCGCCGGTGCGGGGCGAGCGGTGAAGTGATTTCAGCTACTTAGATGGAAAGTTCGGTTTCCTCCCGCTCCGCCACCCAGTCTCAACATATTGGAAACGTTAGAGAATTTGCCGAAAAGCGGCGCAAATTCGCGCGCGTTCAGTTCGGTACTGCAGAGAGTCAGATGCGAGCCAAAGATACGCAATTCTGCGCCGCTTTCTCTGCTGCTACGCTGCTGGAACATCCCCGTCACTACCGAATGCATGCGTCCCCCTTCATCTCAGACATCTGTCGCCCAAGCGACGCTCCTAAAAAAATGGCACGTCCAAGGGGGGCCTTTTCTGCGATTTTCCTGATCATGTTATTGGATTTACATCATAATCCATAGAGCTCGTCGGCAAACGTGCCGTGACAATAACAGGTGAAAACAGGTGCTAATTTCTGGATCAAAGCATAAAAATGGCGGTGAAACAGGCAGATACCACCTGTTTCACCGCCATCCGAAATTCTGCCTTATCCCCTGGGTGAAACCCCATAAATCCGGGGGTTTTCAGACCCTCGTCACGAAATTGTTCTCTCAGCCAGCAAACCTGCTGCCCACCGCACCTGCCTGATGAAATCTTCGCACATCAGACGCCTGCGGCAGCGTGGAGAAGCCAGTTCGATCAGACGGGCTTCGAACAGACTGACGGTTCGGCGCCTGCCGTCAGGGCAGATCATCCTGACCCGCCTGTTCGCAAGATCGAGCACCTCACGATAGCGATCTTCGAGGCCGTCGGCAAACGCGGGCCGGACCACCGATCCCTCCCGAAAAGGTTCGCGCCCATCAGCTTCCCCAGCCCACGATTTCAAGGCAGCTTCTCCTGCGCGATGCGCTGGCTGCGCGACACGGTGGCCTCGGGCAGCTTCTCCAGCTTCTCTTCTTCCGGGGTGATCACCACGGCATTCTGCGCGATTCGGTTGTCCGCAAGGGCGTAGGTGCGCAGCTCGGCAGGATCGAGGTCATGGATCGGGATGACCGGCATGGCGGCCATGACCGGCGACGATCATCCCCTCGTCATTGACTATGATCGGATTGGTGAAGCCGAACTGGCGGATCGAGGAGGCGATCTGCTCGATCTGCTTCTCACTGTGTGTACGGGCATTGCGTTTCGCGGGCCGGACCGCCGCGAGCGGACGCAGTTCCACCTTGAGGAAACGGATCATTCCGTCCTCCCGGATATCAGCATTGTCATTCATGGGTATGCCACGCTCGAGTGGGTCGATTGGTTCAACCATCGCCGACTGCTGGAGCCCATCGGCAACATCCCGCCTGCCGAAGCCGAAGATCAATATTATGCTGCCGCAGACAACATCGGTAGGGCAGCGTGACTCACAACCCTATGCCTCCGGCAAACCCGGCGCGGTTCAAACCGTTTTCGTGACAGGGATAACTTTGGAGATCATCTAATTTAGGCTTCCGCGAGGGAAGCCTGGATGTCCGCAAATGACCACTAAGGCTTAAGGTGAAGGTATTTGGTGAAGAAGCGCGCCATCGTATCAAACGCCTCCCGCGATTCGGGTAGCGCGATATCGTAGAAGAAGGCATGTCCCATACCATCCCAGATGTTGAGTTGGCTAACGGCTCCGCTCTTCTGCAACGCGTTGTTGGTTGCGACGGCGCTGCTCATTTCCAGAGCACGGCTTCCCGTTACAATTAGAGTTGGCGGAAAGTGCCTCAGTACATCAGGCGACCGGAGAGGCGAGACAGCGGGATCGTCGAGTTTGATCCCCTCAAAATACGATAGGCGTATCTCTTTATTTGGTATTGCCTGAAAGGGTGAGGTGAAGGCAGCACTGTCACCCAAGAGGCGCATGTCAGCAGATGCACACAAAAGGCCAATGGCGGCTGGAAGAGGCAGCTTATCGCGGATCAGCGCGGCGGTGGTCTGGGCGGTGAGTTGGCCGCCCGCCGAGCAGCCATATATCACCACATCTTGCGACTTATGCGTCTTGAGCAGTTCACGATAGACCTTTACCACGTCCTCGGTTGCGTCGGGATAATGCGCTTCTGGGCCTTGCCGATAAGTGATGCTTACGCCCTCCACGCCCATGAGGCCCGACAGGGGGATCGTCTCAAACATGCCATTGGCCCCCGCGTTGGCAATCATGAAGCCCCCGCCCGGAAGGTTCAGCAGTATCTTGCCAGACTTTGCGGGCGTGATGCCTGCCACCGGCCGCGTCCAGACGGCCGGGACACCGGCGATCGCACGCTCCTCCGTCTCTACCTTGTACATCTGCTTCAGTTGGGCAACGCGGCCCGCGACGAGCCTTGGCAAATTCGTGCGCAAGGCGGTGACATCCTTTGGCGACTGACGGAGCACCTCGAACATGTCGGAGGGCACACGTGGTAAGGCCGCTTTCGCCTCGGGACTCATATACTCGGAAGGAGGCAGGCGAAATGAGGGCACGTTCACCGACCCATCTGCTTCGATTGGTCGCGAAGAAGGATTAGCAGCAGCTTGCCACGATCCGCGAGATGGTGCGGAGCCTTTTTCTGCCTTTGTTGCGACTTGGGCGGTCACTGCGGCAAAGGGCATGATCAGTGGAACTACAAGAACCGCGCATTTGAGAAGCAGCTTAGGCATCATTCTTCCTTTTTCGTCCATATTGTCAAGGTCGCCAAGGTGATCCGGCTTTCCTATTCAACGATCCCAATCGGGACAACTAATCGGGAGTCCAAAACTTTTGCATCAGGGGCGATGGAGGCAGAAACAGTGATTTCGGCGGCCAGAAGCGCGCCAAATGTGCATCAGATTTTTGTATCACGGGGAGGCGCAGATTTCTGCGATTTTTGGCTTGATGCAAAACTTGTGATTTTCGGATCATGGATGGGCAACGTAAGTTTGCGTGAGGCGAAGGCGGTGAGCCCTGCGCGAAAATAGGCCCCCGCTGGGCCTTGGAGAACGCGATAGCGCGTGGCGATACGTCCGCTGTTCTCGGGCACGCGTGCGATCCTGTCGTCCTGCGCCGCGCCATCGTCGGCCGTGTCGGTATAAGCATAATTGGCGAGGAGCGAGAAGGCAGATCTCGGCTACCACAGCAGATCGGCCTCCATCCCGCATGCGCGCTCTGGATATGGAAGCCCAAATCGGCGAGGACGGCAAAGATGACGTTTCGTGCGTGTGCCGAAATGCTGCGATCGTGCCCGAAAGACCTCTCTTCGGTATGGCGAGATTGATTCCGGCCTCGATATTAAAGGAGATTCCGGCTTTGGCTCCTGCACACGACAAGCCAAAGGACGCGCGGAAGGCCGTCCCATAGCCAGCGAACAGCGCGATGCCGGGCGCGCATCTCTGCCGATGCCTGCACCGCCGCGGAACAAGCGCCCGCCGCCGTTGCAATTCGGGCCTGAGACACTCCTTCTAGCTGGTATTTTCAGCCGCCGATAAGCCGTGGGCGGCAGCGAGTCATTACGGCGGATGTCGCTGTCATTGTCTTCCCATTTGGTCTGTCACAGCTCGCCACCACCAAGCTAAATCTGTGGCCAGATGCACCAAAACAGTCCGGCCGGGCGGCCCGGGGCTTTTCGTCCTACGCATGCTCATCGCCATATTTTATAAGTTGGTTCATCCCGAGCTTCCTGATAGGGTGCTTGCATATGATTACCTGACTTATCAAGATAGATGGAAGGTCAATACTATTATGGTGCTCAAGCCTTGGGGGCGGCTCAACCAAATCGCCTATATGGTGCCCAACTTAAACAAGGCGATCGATTGGTGGACCGAGGTGATGGGCGTGGGGCCCTTTTTCATCTTTCCCGCTTTCGAGATGGTTCGAGGCGATTATCGCGGTAAAGAGCATTTCGCACAGTACGGCGCGGCGATCGCATTTTCCGGGGACCTGATGGTCGAACTTATCGAACCGCGAGGCCCGTCGATCTTCCAAGAGTTTCTGGATGCGGGCCGTAAAGGCGTCCATCATCTATGCGCTTTCTCCGACAGCATGGAAGATGCGGAAGCCTGGGTCGCTGAACACGGCGGCACGCGACTGCAAGGAGCTGAGTTCGCAGACGGGTCCCAGATCGCCTATTTCGCGATGGATGCTGAGGAAAACAATATCCTGGAGATCGGCGTGTTGAAGCCCGAGGTCCAGAGCCTTTTCGACATGATTCAGCAGGCTGCCGCCAACTGGGATGGCAAGGCAAAGATCTTCAACCCGACGGCGGGCTGAGGATTATTGGGCGGGTGGCACTGACAAGCGAGTCAGCCATCCGACAGATCAGTCGCCGGTGAAGTTCAGCTCCACACGGACGCCATTGGGATCGGTGCCGAAGATTTGGCGTAGCCTGATCGATTCAACGATGTTGACATCATGGGGCATGCTCATCTCCGCCAATACCTTCGTAATGGCGTCATAGCCAAGCACCGCAACCGGATCGAGCGATGCTTTGGTCGCCTCAAGCATTTCAGACGCTTCGCTACCCGCTACGATCGGCGCACCGCCCACTTTGCCGACTTCGTACATCTCGCCGGTGCCATGATCTGGCTACGCTGAATGTCGATGCGGCCTAAGTGATGGGAGTGCTTCGCTACGACTTTGTTGAGCCCGCGAATGCGATGATGGGGTAAGCAAAGCACCTTGAGCGAAAGACGGGTCGGACCCGGCCTACCGCTGGCCAAAACGGAAGTGTTCGGCAAGGTCCGCTAAACTCTTTCGCAATGCCTCTTCCCTCTCAGCACCCAAAACTGACCGGATTTCGTCATTGAGGACATCGCCTTCCGCACGTAGCGGCGCGCACACTTCGCGGCCTTTACCAGTAAGCCTCACGCGCACCTGCCGCGCGTCAACCTCAAAAATGCTTCGCTCAACGAGACCTCGCTGCTCCAACCGCTTGAGTGTTTGTGATACTGTCGCATGCGCTATCGAGAGCCGCTTGGTCAGTTCGGAATGCGAAAGAGGCTCTTCTTGATACAGTTCAAGGAGAAGAAAGGCCGCAGCCTGACTCACATCTGCTTCGGCGGTCCTGACGGCATAAAGATGAGACTGGAGGCGCGCCACCATCGTGATGAGATAAGGTGTTGTGAGCTTGGCGTCGAATTCCGAGGGCGCAACCCACTTCTCGTCGAATCCTGTCCGAACCGGGGGCCGCGCGCGATGTCTGGGTGCTTGCTTCATCCGCTGTCCTTATGGGAGAGTCGTCATAAAGCCACATAAAAACAGCATTTGTCGTTCCGCAACAACAACGAGGAGCCGCCAGGCGCTTACGGCGCCCGCTTGCGGCTCTCCTGTCTAAAACCGTGAGGCACAAAGCTTGAGGCCTGTTTTTCCCAGTCTTTGGTGTCATCCACATCCATACGTAGATCACCTTCCCCGTGCGCCGCTAAGGTCGTCGAGCGACCGACTCCCTATAGATGAGAAGGGGCAGCGTCGGACTCGCATCCGGGGGTAACGGTAAGTCGAAACAGTGCCATGATTCGACCGGCTTGTTCCGTTCGCTTGCAGGATATTTCAAGATATGGACGGCCGACACTGTCGACCGCCACCGTCATCATATATCTGAAGTTCAGAACTTGAATATCAGTTCACCACCATAGGTGCGCGGTGTGCCCGGAGCGCTCGAAAAGGCCGAGCCGGAGTCTTGAGCATAATAATTGATGTTGAACTTTTCACCCGTGATGTTCTTCATCCAGAAGCGAAAGGTCAGATGCTCCGCAGCGGCTGGCGTGAAGGAAACAGAGCCGTCCAAAAGGAGGTGCGAGGGTTCCTTGATGACGTTGTCGGCATCCCAGTTAAATTTATCCGACCAGTTAGCATTCACGTCCAGAGTAATCTTGCTGTCGTCGGCGAAGTTATGATCGTAGCTGAAGCCGCCACTAAATTTCCATTTTGATGCGTAGGGCATATAATTGTCAGAAGCATCCACCACAATGCTGTTTAAATTACCCGGAGCAAGCGGCATGTTAGGAGTGAGCGCCTGACATGTGACTGCATCCACCTGAGGATTAGGGCAGTAGGAAGGGGCATCCGGGAAGTCACGGAACTTTGCTATCAAATACGTCCCAGCCAATCGAAGCGTCAGGCCTTCGGCCGCGACGGCGGTCAGGTCCAACTCGGCGCCCCTGGTCCGCGCAGAACCGGCATTTTTAAGGAAAACCAAACCATTGCTCTGTGCCTGCACCTGCGGATTGTTAATGTCGTTCCAGAACAGGGCACCGTTCAGGCGAATACGACGGTCAGCCAGTTCCGTCTTGAACCCGATTTCATAGGCATCAACCACTTCAGGCGATAGCGGCTCCGCCTGGTCTAGCGGCAGCGTGTTGAACGTCCCTGCTTTGTAGCCACGGCTGTAATTGGCATAAACCATTATGTCGTCGGAGAACTTATGATCGATCGAGGCCTTCCACGTCCACTTCTTGAACGTCTTGCGCGCAACACCACCCCCCGGCACATTGTCAACGGGCGTCTGGGCGCCGGCCACAACGGCATTGGCTGTCGTTGTGTCGAAGACGGTTCCGACCGGCGCACCGAATGCACCCGCGACCGCAGGGACATTCTGAAGCAGGAACGGCAGCTCTGGAATGAACAATGTCGTGGTAGTCCCGCGGCCAGCAACCCTGTCGGTCGTGTAACGCAGGCCGCCCGTCACATTGGTGTTATCGGTGATGGGATAGGTCAGCTGGCCGAAGGCAGCATAGGATTTAACGTTCTGCTCACCCCGGATGTTGATTGAGTCGACCAGCAGCGCCTGTATACCCGGCCCATAGATCGTGGTCGGGTCGAAACCGCCATCGGCGTTCAGATAATAAAGGCCGGCGATCCAGCTGACGGGCGAACCTGCCTTGGACTTCAGTTGAAACTCTTGGGAGAACTGATTGTCTACAATATTGAGATCGTAACGTGCCCAGTCGTAAGGTGAGTAATTTCCTGCAGAGGCGTACAGCTCGATATTTTTACGATAGGCAGTGATACTGACGATATCGGCGAATCCTAGTTCATAATCGATACGGCCGGAGAAGCCATAGCCTTCCGACTTGTCATACATCTTCTGTGTGCTGCCCAAAGCGACGTCATAGAAGCCGAGCGACGGCAACTCCTGCGATGGCACCGGAAAGTTGCCCGAATTGCCAAAGCCAGCATGCATCGGGTCAGGCGACCCGCCCACCGTCCCAGGGAAAGGACGTGCGTAGATTCCTATCTGGTTCCAGCTATTCTGATAATAACCAATCAACTTGACCGAAAGACCATCGACAGGATCCCACAAGATCTTTCCGCGCGTGCTGAAGCTACGGCCCTTCCAATAATCATCATTGCTCGGTAAATATCCAAGCGACGTATTGAAATGATCTACAAGCGTTCTATTTTTACCCCAACCTTTGTCCTGATTGTGATAACTGGCGGAAATATTCGCTGCTAAATTTTCCGTGATCGGCATGTTCAAATAAAATTTGGCGTCCATGGTCTGATAATTGGCATAACCCAGACGCGCTTCAAGCTCAGCGTTTTGACTCGGATCCTTCGTGTAGATAGAGATCACGCCGCCTGATGCGTTGCGGCCAAACAGCGTTCCCTGAGGCCCTTTGAGAACCTCGACGCGTTCCACGCTGGTGAGGTCGAAGAAGGGCACTGCGGCGCGGATAAAGTAGACGTCGTCGATATAGACTGGCACGCTTGCTTCGTTACCGGCGGTAGCGACAGGGTTGCCAATTCCGCGAATGAAGGTGGTGGCGGTGCCCGCCGCCTGGCCAATTTGCAACGCGGGGTCGACGCGATTAAGTTCCTGGACGGTGGTGATGCCAACTGAGGTGAGTTGATCACCTGACACCGCAGTCACAGAGAGCGGCGTATCCTGAACATTCTGAGCCCGCTTCTGCGCAGTGACGACGATGTCCTGAAGCTGATTTTCCTGGGCTTGAGCCATAGTGAAAATCATAGTCGTACCACTGATGGCAGCACAGGAAAGAAGCCGAACCAAGCGCGACTTGCGAGTTGAATAGACTAAAAATTTGGACGTTTTAAACATCATCATCCCCATTTCAATAACATCTATTACATCAATACGGACCCGGATATTTCCTTGGGGTCATTCACATTTGAGATGAGCTATGTGACCAACTCAATATGGCGCAAGATGTCTGTTCGTTCTCATCGTCAACAACCGCCGACGACATCGTTTACCATTGTTGCTTCGCCTCGCATGAACTCGTCCACCTGCCATTGCGCCGTCTCACCAGGCGCGGCATTGGGCGCACGGGTTTTAGTCAATGTGTGTTGGTGTTAACGATGGAGAGATGTGCATCGCGCTTCCACAATCTATTGGTTGCGTATCGCGCTGAGGCTCCAGCTATTTAAGGCAAGAGTCCCGGTCCAGATATTCCATCAAAGTTTTATGAAGGAAACGAATGCGGACTTCCTGATAACGGCTTAACATGACGTCCTTCACCCCACCTGCCTTAAGGCCTTGCTGCTGCAACGCCAGATTTTGGCAGTCCTGATCATAGATTAGCCCGTGCCACGGCTGAAAAGCGCCGCTGGCCGCATAGGTATCGTCAGGGCCGAGGTCGATTTGATTGACCTCTGGAAAATCGGATCCGTCTTGCGGCTTTGGCCGGAAGATCATGAAATCGAAGCGTGTACGATCTGGACTATTGTCGATCGGAACGAACCGATAGGCGAATGGATAAGGCAATCCCTTGAATAGGAGGAAGTTGGGGAACAGCGAATATTGAATGGGATCACATGCTTCTGCGTCCGTCAGATGGCTGAAGTCCTGTCCGTAGACCTTGCCCAGTTCAGTACGGTTCATATCTGCCAGATAGCCCCGCGCAGTCTTGCCCTCCGGCAGTGGCGGAGCGTTATCAGTATTGCCAGTGACGGCGCCGAACGTTGCTTTCCATATCTCGGCTTCGGTAATCGGCTGGGGGTATTGGTCGCTGGGAATTCCGGTGGGAGCACAAAAACGACTAACATGACCATTGTCGGCCCAGACGTCATATTGCGTGCTGGCGTCGCCCCCAAAAGGAAGAGCTTGCGAGTGAAGTTCCGCGACATGGAATGCTTCGATAAACCCTTCCATGCAACACTTCCAGTTCGCCTCCATGACCTTGGTTACGCGGGTGTCCAGATAGACGTCGTCCCGGGACCAGTCGGCAAATTCCGCGATCAGCGGACCCAAATATGTTTCCAGCGATGGTGATGCGGGATCGCGGTTGACGAATACGAAACCTCCCCAGAGGCCAACGCGCGCTTCTGGTAAAGCGAGTTCGGAATCTTCGACCGGATCGAAATCCCAGCGCGCAGGTAAATTCTGAAGGGAGCCGTCGAGGTTCCAAGTCATGCCATGATAGGGACAGCGTATCTTGTTTACGCTCGTGTCCGACGCGCATAATTTCATGCCGCGATGCAAACATCCATTATAGAAAGCTTTGATCACGTCCGGAGCACTGCGCATGATGATCAGCGACGCACCGGGCGAGTCATACAATACGCAATCACCAACTTCCCTTACTTCTTCGACACGGCAGGCGACTTGCCACGTGCGCGACCACATCCGTTCCTTTTCCAAGTCAAAGAAAGTCTGGCTGGTATAACGCTCGCGAGGGACGCGCGGCATTTCGATATGCGTGGGATGGATTTGGCGTAAACTCGCGGGTGCCTCAATGGGGTCGCGCGCAATCACTTGCTGATATGTCGGAGCAGGGCTGTCCCGGTAATCGGGTGCGCCGTTGGTATCGAAATGAGTCATGGTTCAATCTCCCATCTTGGGCTGGGTCAATCCAAGCTGGCTATCCAGCGTAGCTCTCGCGGGCCACATCACCCCGCTGGGATCGCACCCGTCAGCAAATAGCCGCCTTCAACAGGAAGCGCGTGACCGGTGACCAATGAAGCTGCGTCCGAACTCAACCAAAGAATGGCAGCAGCCAACTCGTCGGGGCGTCCGAGACGTTTTTCCAGATTGGCGACCTGTTCGATCATGGACCGCTTCGCCCCCACAAGATCCATTTTAAACGCCAACATCGGTGTGTCAGTCACGCCAGGGCATACCGCGTTGATGCGGATCTTGCGCGACGTGTAAGCCAAAGCCGCGCTTCGCGTCATGGCAAGAACAGCGGCTTTCGTGCCATCGTAAACAGCACTGTCCGGCCGCGACCTGAGTGCATTCATTGAGGCGACATTCACGATCGAGCCGCCACCCTGATCGAGCATTTTGGCGATCTGGCGTTTCATGCACAAAAATACGCCCATGAAGTTGATATCGACAACGCGGCGGGCCTGCTCATCCTGCACATCGGCAAGCGCAGTATCCTCCAGTTCCACTGCCGCGTTATTGCAGGCGAAATCGAGACGTCCGTAGGTGGCAATGCAAGTGTCGATCAGTGAATCGACGTCTTCGGATGACGTCACATTGGAGCGGACGAAAATGGCCGTGCCACCAGCCGCCGTGATGGCGTGTGTCGTTTCCTCACCACCTTCCGCTTGGATATCAGTGACAACCACATTCGCACCAGAAGAAGCATAAGCGATTGCCGTCGCCCGACCGATACCGCCGGCTGCTCCTGTGACCAACGCTGTTTTGCCCGCGAAATTATAGGTCAAATCGGCCATATACTCGGAATCCTCGTATTTTTTTGGTCGGGAACTTGTTTTCGATCGCTTTTACATGAGGGAAAAATCGCGGACCGGATCGGCGCCGTCGAAATTCACGGACGCGCTCTTGACCCGGTGATAAACCGACAGGAGCGGTATCGACGGTTCGTACAATTCGACGAAGTGGCCGAATTGTTTGGTCGCATCCATCATCGCAAATCCGGACCCCGGTTGGACTTCGCCGTAAAAGCCCTCCGGAAATCCCGCAGCTTCGAATTCCTTCATGGCCGCGGGTAAGTCGTCGATGATCAGCGCGATGTGATGGAAACCGGTCCCACCATTCGGAAACAGGTCTGAAAAGACCGAGGGTTCGGAACTATGGACTTGAACCATTTCGATCATGACGTCACCCCATTGTCCGTAGGCGGAGGAATGATCGAAAACGCCAGGCTTGCCGCGGTAACGCGCCAAACTCATGGGAATATGCTCCATGACGAAGTAAGGGCCTGAACCGAAAGCCTCCGCATGCTGACGGGCAGCTTCGCGCACATCGGGCACATAAAATGCGACCTGCCGGATCGGATAGCGCATGAACATCTTAGTGAACATTAGGGATACTCCTGCAAGCACGATCAGGCAGGGAGGGGGCGATCACCTGGCCGATATTGCGACAGGTGGCGGCGCCAAGCACGATGGCCACTTTTCCATCAAGCCGCATCTAGATCCCCTCCTTATTGTTAGCATGCATCCTAACTCGACAACGGCTCGCCCGTCAATATATTTAGGCGACATAATATTAACCTGACCGATCGCCCTGTGGTGCTGATCAATCTGTGGCCGTTAAAATGAAGGTGCGTAGCGGATCGGTAGGCGGCATCTGCAATGACATGGCCGACGCCCTGCAAGCCGGACAGGAGGGCTTGGGCCTGTGGGCAATCGCCTTATTGTCCTGGCGTTGGATGAATGCGCAGCGGCAAGCCGATCGCATCGACGGCGGCGGAAATCCGCCATAAGCGATTAAAATGGTGCTGTTAGAAATGCACCGCTCTTCGCGGGCGACGTTCGGCGCGGGAGTCAGGCTTAGCGTAGGTTGTACCGCCGAATGTGATCCTGTTGGACAACCCGTTCTCGCGTGGATCTATCAGGCTGCCCGAGTTACCCTGTCGTTGCCGGACATATCGCGCTCAGGCGCTTTTTTAGGGGCTTGGACCGCAGATGGGACGACACGCGTCGTTGCGCTTAATTTCTCGGGTGCCAGATCGCTGTTGGCGATACGGGAATCCACTTCAGTGGTCCGAAGATCCGCCAGCCAGAGGCGTTTGGCGACAGCCAGAGCAGCGGCGGCCGCAGAGGGGCGAACGGCATTGATCTGGATTTCGTTCGTGAACAGCGCGACGATCAGCCGGTCACGGATTTCCTCTGAATGAAAGTCGAATTCAATGCCGAGGCGCCTGCCCGAACGGCGGACAAATCCGCGCAACAGGCCGACGTCCGGCAATACGACCTCGACGCGCTCGCCGACACTCAGATCCGCCGGTTCACCAAGCTCCAGCCCAAGACCGGAGATGGAAATGTCGCCCTTATCTGACCGGATCATCTGCCCCTGCGCGCTCAGGATCGTCACGGCCTGTCGCAGCGCGAAGCGCTCCTCACCCCGGACACGCGGCTTTTCCAGACACATCATGGCAACCAGCAGCAGGATGAACATGTTCACGATCGTCCAGAAGGTCACCATGGGCAGCAAGCCGACCTGCGACACGACCCGATATTCCGGCGTAACATTGATCATCAGGCCAGCGAAACTGAGCGCGAGTAGGCCGAGCGCTACGAACAATATCGTCCTCTCCCATGGATTTCCGCCCGCGTCGGACCCTTTGGGCGTGACCTTGAAGACAAGGCCTTTTGGACGAAACAATGTTTGCAGGGCAACCGGCAGAATGCGGAAGGTCTGGAACAACGACAAAATTTGCGCGGCAAGCGGGTAATAGCGCCCCGGCGCCAGGAGCGTGATGCCGCTCAACATTGCGACGATCAGTGGCAGGACATAGTGAATGACCGCTTCGAGATCGATGCCGACCATCGGAGCCAGATTGAACAGCATGAAGCAAATGGGCGTCAGCACGGTGAACATGGATTGGAAGCCCTGCGTGATCCATGCGCTGGGCAGGAACAGCAGGCGATAGCGCAGTTTCAATCCTGGTCCCAACGGACCTTCTTTCAGATACAGGATCTGGATCGCGCCCTGCGCCCAGCGTTGCCGCTGAACAAAGAAGGCAGTCGTGCTTTCCGGAGCAAGACCGAAGGCCAGAGGCTCATTCAGATAGCGGGTAACATAACCCTTCCGCAAACTGGCCAGCGTCAACAACATGTCTTCGGTGATCGATCCTTCCGGCAGCCCTCCGCCGATCGATTCAAACAAGGTCCTGCGCGTCACGGAGTTCGATCCGCAGCAAAAGGCGGCGTCCCAACCGTCTCGCCCCGGCATGATCGCTTCGAAGAAAAATCGCTGATCGTCCGGCATGGCCTGTTGCAGGCCCAGATTGGTCTGCATGGGATCATGATTGTAGAAGCTGTGCGGAACCTGGACGATGCCGATCCGCTCAGACTCGAAAAAGCCCATGGTCCGCAGCAGGAAGTCTCGGCGTGGCACGAAGTCCGCATCAAACACCGCCACGAACGGCGCGTCCGTGACCGTCAGCCCGTGATTGATATTGCCAGCCTTCGCGCCTTTGTTGTCCGGCCGGTTAATATAGCCAGCCCCCTTTGCCAGGCACAGATCGCGCACCCAGGGTCGTCGGCCATCGTCCAGCACCCATATGCGCGCGTCCGGCCAGTCGAGGGCGAGACAGCCGAGGATGGTTTTTTCCAGCACTTCGCGCGGTTCATTATAGGTGGCTATGAAAACGTCCACCGGGGGTAAATTCAGCGGCCCCTCTTCCCATGCAGCGCGCAGCCGTGCCTCGCCCGCATCAGCCTCCGCCGACCGGTCGCGCGGCCGGGAGAGGATCGCCAGCAAGATCGCGCCATCGAACAGCGCGGCACTTTCCACCAGCAAACAGGTCAGCGGCCACCATAGCTTGCCCGGACCCTCGCCCCAGGGAATCGTCTGTGAGATCCGCCACTGGAGATAATAAACAATGGTGCACCCAATCGTCGCGACCAGCCCGGCACGCCACGGCCATATCTTGCCGAAAAGCAGCAAGAAGCCCACCAGCAAGGCCAGCGGCGCGAAGGGCGCGGTGGTGGCGATGCCGGACATGGGCCGTTAGAGCCTGCGGCTGAACCGGACCTCGGCCAAACGCCCAACATCGCATTTGCGCGCGGCATCGACCCCACGGGGTTCGGGCGCCGGCAATGCGACATCGATCAGAATTTCTCGATCCTCCGGCAAGGAATAGGTGGATGCGGCCAGCAGTTCCTCCCGGCGCCGCCCCGCCGCGCCGGTGATGTTCACGACCTGCCCCTTCAGCCACTGATCGGAACCGATCATGCGAACGTCTGCGGGCGTGCCGGGACCAATCACTTCAGCCTTCCGTTCTGGAAGAGCGACCTGGACGAAGCGTCGACGGCAATCGATCAGGTCGAGCACCGGCTCACCTGCGCGAATGGCGGCGCCGGGACTGGCGGCCGCCGCCCATACCAAAGTTCCCGCCGGAGCACGATAACTCGCCCGGGCCAACGCGTCCTTCAATCTCAGACTGGCCTGACGGTAACGGGCAGTCGCGTCGCTCAACGTCTTTTCGACCGCCTGCTTCTGCAAGAGCAGGCGATCGCCCTGCTGCACCGCATAGGGCGCGTCATTATAGCTGTCGCCGATAAACACCCCGGCTTCCGCCGCGCTACGCGTAACCTGAATGGCCCGCAGCCTGGCGGCAGCGCTGCTGCAATTGCTGCTCTTGAGCGATGCGGCGGCTTCCGCCTTCTGCACCCCGGCGGGCGATATAAAGCCCCGCGCCGCCAGAACGCGCGTACGGGCAAGATTAGCGGCTTGCTCTGCGCGTTCGGCCTGGCATCCCGCGAGATCTGCCTGCGCGGAGTCGCGATCAGCGGTAAGGCGCGTTGCCATCGCGCCGGAAAAAAGCGTCGCGCGCTGCTCCAATCGCTGGCTTTGGCCGTCCAGTTCCGCCAATTGCCGTTCGCTGAGCGCCATTTCCGTCTGCGCCATCTCGGCTTGAGCCTTCAATTCGGCGACCTCGCCCGTATCCTGCGACAGGTCCAACAAATGTATTCCGGTGGCTTTGTCGAAATAGTGGCCGTTCGCCGGGAGATCGGCGACTGTTCCATCGGCGGCGGCCGTCAGCCTGATCAGCGGAGCATTGATCGCCGCCTGGGTGGAAACGTCGTTCAACACATAGGGGGCGAAACCCATGGCCCCGCCACCGATCAGGGCGGTCGCCAATATGATACGCGTCATTCGCGCGCGCAAAAGATTTTGAATATCAATCATTTTCGCCGCTGACCCGCTGCCTTCTAACAATCTTCCGAAGCGTAACATCGGATAGTTAGCAGCGCGTTAATGACGTCTCGCGAGTGCCCTCTTGTGCCGTTTCTACTCGGCACCGTCGATTTGCGATCGCTATTGAACCAGTCGAGCCGTCTGGAGGGCTGTGGAGAATAGTTGCAGCAGGGCCGTGGTGATACTGTCATCGGCTGTCACGGTCTGCACCAACGGAGAACCATTGACGCCGGATGACGCGCAACTTTGCAGCGCGGTCAGAACCTGATCGGAGCTCCCGGCCTTTCCTGCCGGATAGGGCGACGGAGGAGGCGGCAAAAACGGCGCAATATTCGTCTGCGACCAGCTGTCGCCGGAAAGAGATTCCGGCAGATATTGCGTATAGAGGATCGCGATCTTGATACCCTTGGCCTTGATGGCCGTGCATTCAGTCAGGTCGCTGCTCCGCATTGGTCCGAAATAACGGCCACCGCCATTTGGCTGATCCAGCATACCGTCCGTGATGATGAACAATATCTTTTGTGGCGTCGCTCCGGGGGCACCCGTCCCCGCATTGGGGATGAGGTTCTTCATCGTAGTGAGCATGTTCGTTACTTCGGTGGCTTTATCGTCTATATTGCTCCCACTCGTCGGCATAGAGTTCTTCCACCAATAATCATCCGCCGGAAACAGGGATGTTGCCGAAAATCCGCTGCCGTAGGACGCGACATTGTTCAAACTATTGAGCGTCCTGACAGGTGTAGTATTGCCGGATCGCGTCCAGTCGAACGAAAACATCTGTGCCCGATAGGTGACCTGATATTGCGATGCCTGGTTGGCCGCGAAAGGGATCAACTGCGATGCGGCCAAAACCATGTCGTCCTTGCGCAGAGTAATGCTGGAAGGGCTACCATAGATTCTACCGTAATTATGTGTAAGCCAATAGCCGTCAGCCCAATATCCGGTGTCGTAGACGGTACTC
This sequence comes from Sphingobium sp. TomTYG75, assembly GCF_054771635.1. NCBI lineage: Bacteria > Pseudomonadati > Pseudomonadota > Alphaproteobacteria > Sphingomonadales > Sphingobiaceae > Sphingobium > Sphingobium sp. TomTYG75. The sequence goes on from NZ_BSRE01000001.1 coordinate 1,060,949, forward strand.
GTTGCAGTGCCCGTAGTTGTGGTTGTAGTTGTGGTCGAGGAACCCCCGTTAGTCGGCGTGGAAACCTTTGTTGTAGTCGTGGTCGGCGTAACCACCTTGTAGACGGTAGAAGCACCGCTGGAACTGGAGGCAACTGTATAAGTGGTCACGTTATAAGTACTGACAGTGGTGTCGATGTTCCGCGTATTGCCGTTCGATCCGGATGTCGTCCGCGTAGGCCCCGTCACCGTCGGTGTCGTGGATGACGTCATGAGATTACCCGCGCTGTCATAGACCAGGTTGGCAGATGAATCCCACCTGTAGAAGACATTCTGGGTGGTGGAACCAGACGTATAATATCCTGCCGATAGCAATATGTGGCGGGCTTGCTGATCCTTGACGTAAATATTGTCGGTTTTCGGAAGCATCGCATGGCATGCAAAGGCGCAGCCGTTCGCATTTTCGCTCGTCTTGGTGGCCGCGATTATCTTGCTCACTCCATCCGAAGTCGCAGGCAGGAGCATTGATGGCGAATTGTCCATCGCAAGGTAAAAATCGACATTGGGCGGTTGCGCAGCGCTTGCCGAGGACGTTCCGCTCACCGTCAGGGTGCCTGCCCCCAAAATGCCACCGAATACATTGACCGACTTGGCCGTGTAGCTGACGGTAGCCTTGCGAAGATAGCCCAGTGCGCCGCTGCCGCCGGAGGTCCCGTCCGTAATCGTGGGGGTCACCTGAAGGTTCTGGTAACCGCTCAGGAGACTTGCCTGTGCACTGAACATAGTACGCGCGGCAGCAGTCGCCTCGCTGTTCGACTGAAGGATCATCGAGGGTCCGACAGCCGCAAGCGCCGCTGCGTCGGCAGCGGCGTTCAGGTGCGTCTGGAGGCTCATGGCGCGAGAATAATCGATGCCAAACCCGGTGACGAAGGTCAACGGAATGAGCGAAAATGCCATGATCATCATGGCCCCGCCTTGCTGATCGGCCTTTAGACGAGCAGCGAGGCTGGCCATCGCTGCCGAAGAACGGAGACAAGAGAGTTTTGTCATCGGTCAAGCACCTAGTAAAGACGAGGAGTCATGTAGATGGTATGGGTGAGCGCCGTGGTCCGGATAGGTATATAACTGACCGATGGCGTGAAATTGTAAGTGATCTTGCCCATGTACAGCCAGCCGCCGGAAGTACCGACCTGGGTCTTGTTGGCGATGCCGGGAACAAGATTTTGACAAACATTCGATCCGTCCGGTGAGGTCGGCACCATAGTGGAATTGATCATATCGGCCGGGATCGAGATGACGGCGTTAGCCGACTGCGTCTCGACAGTTGGAAGCGTACCGGCAGTGTGTTCTGAAGTTGTGGGCGTGACGACGCTGCCATCGACATTCTGCGTCTGTGCCTGGGTCCATACGACATAGGCATGCGTGGCGTCGCAAATCCGAAGCAGCGAAATCTGCTCGGTCGCATTGTTGAGCTTATAAGGCGACAGGACAACCGCACTGGCGCTGAGATAGGTTTTCGCATTGGCGCTCTGCGGCGCGTTATAGATGACGGTGGGGGACATGGTTCGGCTGGTAAGATCGACCAGCGAACGGGTCGCTATCGTAACCTTGCGGTTGCAGGCGATCATGTCCGACAGGCAAACGCCGCCCGTGTACATGAGCACGAGCACCGGCAGACAGATCGCGAATTCCACGATGACTGCGCCGCGCGCATCCTGCCTGAAGCGCTTCAGCATGAGCTTTGCGATGCGTTGCATGAATAATCTTCCGTCGTGAACACCGACGTTGCCACAAGCTTCCGATTGGCATTGGGCTGATTTATCAGGTTCAAGCCGAGCGGCCCTTTTCCTGTCGGCCACAAATACACCAGCTGAAGAACGACGACGCGGTTTTTTCCGCTACCGCCCGACTGGTAGATATAGCCCGTCCCCGTCGAGGTCAGCACGCCATTGCTGTCATACGTGAATGTGGGCGCAGACGTGCTGCCCACATTATAGCCACTTGCGGTGGCAACGTTGACCGTTAGCCGAGAGCAGGTGAGCATCGCTGGCAGGAGCGACGGAACGCTGACGGCCTGCCCGCTCGAATTGGTGCCGGAATACCCATTGCAGATGGCGTCTTTGAAGTCATCGGATGTCATGCCCATGTGGCCATTGGCCATCTGGGTCGTTTGGGCTGAGCCAGTCAACAGCAGGCGCCCTGCGCTTTGAGCCGCCGTCTCCAGCATCTGTTGCGCCAAATATATCATCATCGTGTATAGGATCGCGAATAGCAGCGCGAGCAAAGCCGGTGCGACGATGGCGAATTCCAGGGCAGCCGTACCCTTCCTGTCTTTCGACAGGTTCGTACCGAAGCGGCGAACCGCTTTCAGTGGGTAATAGATACTGCGTAAAATCGCCACGCGAGGGCATCCCTAAAGCTATATCAAAGGCTATATCACCGATCGGCGTTCAGATTTCGTAAACGGCCTAGACGGGCACTCTGGGCGGTCATCAACGCCAGTTCCGGATATTGCTTTTGTAACGCTTCGCCTCACGAGCATTGTGTGGGCGGGCAGCAGCCCTGCATGGCCCGCCTTCACGGAGGGACGATTCTTTCGTGCCACCCATGTGCAGGTGCTGATGCGCTTCGACGATCGAGTACCCGAAATCGGGCGATGATTTCCTACCTGACAAAGCCTTAGAGATCAGTTCGCGCGGGCATTCCGGGACGAGTGAAGGGTGCGCCAGATGGGCAGGCCAGGCTCAGTCGCCGGGCAAGCGCGGAGCGATGCCATTATCCTCGAAGAAGGTGGGCGCCTGGTACAACGTGGGTCCGGCATAGGCTGGCGCGTCCGGAGAAGCCATCATCCAGGCGACCGTACGTCCGGTATCGGCGGGCGTATAGGACGGCAGTCCGCCGCCAAACCCCTTGGCGGCTTCGCCATACTGCGCCGTCATGGCTTCGGTGATGGTCAGGCCGGGCTGTATGTGGAAGCTCGCAATCCCCTGATCCCGATATTCCAGATCGACAAATTCCGCGAGTTTGCTGAAAGCGGCTTTTCCCGCCGCGTATAGCAGGCCCCAGCCGCCCTCGGTCAGCTTTCGTTCGCAGAGCATGCTGCCCGCGCCACTGGTGATGAAGACGATACGTCCGCCGCCCTGTTTCAGCATGGGTTCAAGCGCGCGCTGCGTGATGTGCAGTTGATTGACCATCATCCCGCGCATGGCCGCTTCCGCAGCATGCGCATCGATTGCGGAGATGGGCGACATGATGGCGGGTGACTGATAGATGGCGTTGTTGAACAGGCCGTCGATCCTGCCCCATTTGGCAAGCACCGCATCCACTGCGGCATCAATGGATGCGCGGTCCAATATGTCCATCGGGATACCCAAAGCCTCGCCGCCAGCCGCTTCGACCTCATCTACGGTTGCTTCGATGCTGCCGGGTACGGCAATAGCCTCCGACGCGACGGAACTCGCCAGTCGTCCTTCGCCTTCCCGCCGGGTACGACCGGTAACCGCGACGGCGAATCCACACTTTGCGAGTTCCAGTGCGGCTGCCTTGCCGATCCCGCGCGTTGCGCCCGTTACTATTGCCACCTTGCGCATACCCAAAGCTCCTGATGATCGTAGAACGTCGGGTTTTTGCCGATCGCCAGCCGCCCTTGTTCCGGGAAATCGGGTCCGCCGCAAGCCAGATCATGATGTCTTTCAGCATCGAGGGATGCTCGAAACGCTGCTTTTTTGAAATGCCTCTAACCGGAATTGCTTCTACCACTTGACAAAGGTTGATATTCGTCAACTATTAGGAGCAGATGGCCGTGTAGTTGCGCCTCAGCAGATGATCTGCCGTGGGCGCCGCTGGCCACCGTTTGAAAATGCTAATGAGATAAACCTTAGAGAGAGTATCAGGCTATGGCCCACACGAAGTTCCACCTTGGCTATTTCACGAAGTTCGGCGCGACTTCCTGGCCGGGCGATGGCAAGGAGTTTGGCTCGCAGTGGGCGGATGGTTCCTATCACAAGGAACTGGCCAAGATGTTGGAGGCGGCGAAGTTCGACTTCGTCTTCTTCGAAGACAGCCTGATCGTTGGCGATCGCTATGGTGGCTCGATGGAGCTGGACCTCAAGAATGCGACGCTGTCGCCCAAGCTCGACCCCATGCCGCTGCTGCCGGTGATGGCGCAGGAAACATCGCACATCGGCCTGATCGCGACGGCTTCGACCACCTTCTATCCGCCCTATATCCTCGCGCGCCTGCTCTCGACCATCGACTCCCTGACCAAGGGGCGTGCAGGCTGGAACATGGTGACGTCGAGCGAGAAGAACGCCGCGCTGAACTTCGGCATGGAAAAGCTGCTGCCGCCGAACGAGCGGTACGACATTGCCGATGAGTTCGTCGAGCTGGTCAAGAAGCTGTGGGATAGCTGGGAAGAGGGCGCGCTGGTCGCGAACACGGAAACCGGCGTCTATGTCGATCACACCAAGGTCCACACCGTCAATTTCGAGGGCAAGCATTTCCGTTCGCGCGGGCCGCTGAACACGCTGCGTTCGCCGCAGGGCTATCCAGTTCTGGCGCAAGCGGGCGCGTCCGAGCGTGGACGGCAGTTTTCGTCCAAGAATGCCGAAGTCGTGCTGGGCATGATGACCGGCGGCGTTCCGGGGATGAAAGCCTATCGCCAGGACATTCGGGACCGCGCCGAAGCGCAGGGCCGCAATCCTGACGATATCAAGGTCTTCTTCCTGACGCCGGTGGAAATCTTCCCCGAAGGCGGCGAGCGGCCCGAAATGAGCGAGGCCGAAAAGCAGGCTTCGTTCGAGCATAATATCGTCATGGCTTCGTCGTCGCTGGACGTCGACTTCTCGCTTTATGACGTGGACGCGCCCGTTCCCCAGGACATCGTGGCAGGCGGCCACACCAGCGCCCTTGAGTATATGAAGAAGGCGGGCCGGGAAGAGGGTAAATCCCTCCGCGACCTGTTCTCCGTCGGGAAGGGCGCGAGCGGCATGGACTTCAGCGGCACCGTGGAACAGGTTGCCGAAAAGATGATGGCGGTGATGGACGAAGTGGGCGGCGACGGGTTCCTGATCGAAGGATCGGGTTATAACCATCAGCTTGCAGATCTGGTCAACGGCGTCATCCCTACCCTTCAGAAGGCGGGCGCCGTGCGCACCGAATATGAAGGCACGACGCTGCGCGAAATCCTGCGCGAATTCTGACGCGATTGGCGTGGAGCGGTAACGCTGCTCCGCGCCCGCCTCAATCTTGAAGCTGGAGCGCGCCCGCACATAGCGGCGCGCTCCAGTTGTTTTGGCATCCCCGACCGCGTTGGTTCACGCGGAGCCACAGCCGCGAGCCGCTGTTAGCGCGGCCGCAAAAAGGCTCGCTTGGAACGTGGCACCCCCTGCGTTAGGGTCCTTGCAGACGGCCAGGAAGTCGTGGGCAAATGGGAGAGGAAAGCTTGACTGAAACCGACAAGATCGCTGCGATTTTGGCGATATATGCCCTGAAAGCGCGCTACTTCCGGTCCATGGACAATAAGGATTGGGCCGCACTGGAGGCGGTCTTTGCGCCCGACCTGGTCGCAGATTTCCGCGATGCCGCCGGGGAACGGGACGAGAGCATGCTGATCCACGGCGCCGCGCCTTATATGGCACGCCTGACGCCGATGCTGGAGCAGGTCACAACCGTTCATCACGGCCATATGCCCGAGATTCACATCGCAACGAACAGCCAAGCCAGCGGCATCTGGGCGATGGAGGACAAGCTGTGGGTGCAGGAAGGCTCGCCCCTGCCCTTCCGCTGGATGCATGGCTATGGCCATTATCATGAACGCTATGTGCGGCTGGCCGACGGTTGGCGCATCAGCGAAATCCGCCTGACCCGCCTGCGCATCGACGCGGGCTGAGCGCCCTTACAGTTCGTCCAGCGCGGCGCTCGCTTCGATCCAGCTTTCTTCGATCGTACCCAGCTTCTTTTCGACCGAGGCGCGGCGGACCATGAGGTCGGTCGTGGTCATTTTCGCTTCGGCGCCCGTCGCTGCCTTCGGGTCGAACAGCGCCTGGTCGATGCGGCTACGTTCGGCCGAGAGCGTGGCCATCTCCTTTTCCGCCTTGCTGATTGCCGATTTCAGGCTCTTCTGCTTTTCGCGCCATTCGGCTGCATTGCGCTTCTCCGCCTTGCGGTCCTTGGGCGCGTCGCCCCCGCTGCCGCCGCTGTCAGCCTTACGCAAAATGATGTCGGTATAGTCTTCCAGGCTGCCGTCGAACGGCTGGGCCGTGCCGCCATCCACCAGGACGAGGCGATCGGCCACCAGTTCGATCATGTGGCGATCGTGGCTGACGATCACGACAGCGCCCGAATATTCATTGAGGGCCTGCACCAGCGCTTCGCGGCTATCGACGTCCAAGTGGTTGGTCGGTTCGTCGAGGATCAGGAGATGCGGGGCATCGCGGGTGATGAGCGCCAGCGCCAGTCGGGCACGCTCGCCACCGGACATGGAACCGACCTGCTGCGTGGCGCGCTCACCCGAAAAGCCGAAGCGGCCGAGTTGCGCGCGGACGGCGCCCGGCGTCGCGCCCTTCATGACGCGCGTCATATGCTGGAGCGGCGTGTCGGCGATGTCGAGCTCCTCCACCTGATATTGGGTGAAGTAGCCGACATTCATCTTGGCCGAGCTGTTCATCGACCCTTCCATCGGCGCCAGCTGCGCCGCGATCAGGCGCGCGAGGGTCGTCTTGCCGTTGCCGTTGCGGCCGAGCAGCGCCAGCCGGTCATCGGGATCGATGCGCAGGTTCACCCGGCGCAGCACTGGCGTGTCGCCATAGCCGACCGCCGCCATGTCCATGGTGATGAGCGGCGGGCGCAGTTCGGGCGGGCTGGGGAAGGCGAAGGACAGCGACGGGTCCTCGATCGCGGCGGCGATGGGCTGCATCTTCGCCAGCGCCTTGGCGCGCGACTGGGCCTGCTTGGCGGTTGAGGCGCGGGCAGAATTGCGGGCGACATAGTCCTGCAACTTCTCGCGCTCGGCCTGCTGCTTTACGCGTGCGGCCTCCTGCTGGGCGAGGCGTTCGGCGCGCTGCCGTTCGAACGCGTCGTAGCCGCCGGGATAAAGGGTGATCTTACCCCCTTCCAGATGCAGGATATAATCGACCACATTGTTGAGCAGGTCGCGCTCATGGCTGATGACGACCACGGTGCCGCGATAGGCCTTGAGGAAATTTTCCAGCCACAGCGTCGCTTCCAGATCAAGGTGGTTGCTGGGTTCGTCGAGCAGCAGCAGGTCAGGTTCGGAAAAGAGCAGCGCGGCGAGCGCGACGCGCATTTTCCAGCCGCCCGAATAGCTGTCGAGCGGCCGCCCCTGCATTTCATCGTCAAAGCCAAGGCCGACCAGAATGCGGGCGGCTCGGGCGGGCGCGGTATAGGCGTCGATCGCCATCAGCCGCTCGTAAATATGGCCGAGGCGATCGGGGTCATGGGTCGTTTCGCTCTCCGCCATCAGGGCGGCGCGTTCCTTGTCGGCGGCCAGCACGGTTTCGAAGGGCGTCGCCGTGCCGGTGGGCGCTTCCTGCGCGATATAGCCCAGGCGCGTGTCGCGCGGCATGTCGCAACCGCCATCGTCGGGGTCGAGTTGCCCGATCATGACCTTCATCAGCGTGGACTTGCCCGCGCCGTTGCGACCGATCAAACCCACACGGCTGCGCGGCGGCAGTGCGGCACTGGCGCGGTCGATGATGGTACGGCCACCCAGCCGCACGGTGATATCCCTGATATTCAGCATGGGACGCCCTCTAGCAGAGCCGCGCGGGGTGGTGAAGGTGCGGGCTGGGAGTTTTACAGTCAGGCAAGGCGTTGCGAAGTTCACACCATATTGGCCGACGCATTTGCGCGGCTACGGACGGGTGGCGTCGATTTCGCAATAGGAGAATTTTTGCGAAATAAGGCCCCGGACCCATAAGGCGGGGAAGTTCACGGTCGGAAAGAGCCGATAGCGCCATGCCATGGACCGGCCCCTGTAGGAAAGCGCGTTGGAGCGGCGCGGTGCCTGTCCGGCCTTCGGCGAGCTGACGGCCTTATCGGGCGGACGCTGGCGTGGCTTCCTGCGCATAGAGGGTGAACTGGCTGTGCAGGCCACCCTCCGACGATTGCCCGAGCCACAAGTCGAACAGGCCGGGTTCCGCAATGATGCGGTTGCCCGATCCGACAAATTGCAGGTCGGTGCGGGACAGGGAGAAGCGCACGGTCCTGCTCTCTCCCGGCCCGAGCGTGACGCGTTCGATTCGCTTTAGCTCGCGCACGGGGCGGGTGCGGCTGGCCACGCGATCGCGAATGTAGAGTTGTACGACTTCGCTGCCGCGCCGATCCCCCTTGTTGGTGAGTCGGGCCGTCACCTCGATCGCGCGGTCCCAGCGCAAGGCGGTGTCGGACAGCTTCAGATTGTCGAGCGCGAATGTCGTGTAGCTGAGGCCATGACCGAAGGGATAGCGGGCACTGTTGTCCGTGGTCATGTAGCGCGCGCGATATTCGGTGCGGTTGTCGATCACCGGGCGGCCGGTGGACTTGCGGTCGTAGAAGAAGGGCTCCTGCCCCGATTCCCACGGAAAGCTGACCGGCAGCTTGGCGGAAGGATCGACCCGGCCGAACAGGATGTCGGCGATGGCATGGCCCGCTTCCGATCCCAGGAACCAGGTAGCGAGGATAGCTTGCGCGCTCGCGACGGACCCATGCAGCGCAAGAGCGCGGCCGTGACGCAGCAGCATGATGACAGGCTTGCCGGTGGCCGCCACCGCGTCGGCCAGCATCTGCTGGGGCGGCGGCAGTTCGATGACGGTGCGCGACTGCGCCTCCCCCGACATGTCCTGCGATTCGCCAAGCACGAGCAGCACGATGTCCGCCGCCTTCGCCGCCTCGACCGCCTGCGCGATGCCGCCGTCGATCGGCGTCATGATGTCGCAGCCCTTGGCGATACTCAGCAGGGCGGGGTCCGGCATGGCGGCGCGCAGACCGGCGGCGATGTCCACGCCCTTTCCCTTCTCACCGTAAAACGCCCAGGGGCCGTAGATATTGGCGCGATCCTCGCCGAACGGGCCGATCAGCGCGATCTTCTGGCGCTTGGCAGGATCGATCGGCAGGACGCCGCTATTCTGGAGCAGCACGATCGAACGCCCAGCCGCTTCCCGCGCCAGTACCCGATGCGCGGGCGTGGCGATGCGGGTGCGTTCGGCCTCTTCGCTTATGGAACGGTAAGGATTGTCGAACAGGCCGATCGCCGTTTTGACATAGAGGATGCGGCGCACGGCGACATCGATCGTCTCCATGGGCACCGCGCCGCTCTTCACCAGATCGGGTAGGTGGCGGATATAGAGGCCGCTCTGCATCGACATGTCGACGCCCGCCAGCACGGCAAGGCGGGCGGCATCCCGCTCATCCTCCGCGAAGCCATGAGCGATCAGTTCCTCGTCCGCCGTATAGTCGGAGAAGACGAAGCCGCGGAACTTCATCTCGCCGCGCAGCAGGTCGGTCAGCAGTTCGCGGTCGGCGGTAGCGGGGACGCCGTTGATCTCGCTGAACGCCGCCATGGTGGTGAGCGCGCCTGCCGCAAAGGCAGAGCCGAAGGGCGGCAGGTGCGTTTCTCGCAATGTTTCGTCGGAGATATCGACGCTGCCATATTCAAGGCCCGCCGCGACCGCACCATAGGCGGCGAAATGCTTGGGGCAAGCGAGGAGCGAATCGTCTCGCCGCAAGTCGCGCCCCTGAAATCCCCGGACGCGAGCGGCGGCGAACAGACTGCCGAGATAGACATCCTCCCCCGCTCCTTCGACCACCCGGCCCCAGCGCTGGTCGCGCGCGACATCGACCATGGGCGCGAAGGTCAGATGCAACCCGGCCGCGCTTGCCTCCTGCGCCATGGCGCGGGCGGTGCGTTCGGCGAGCGCGGGATCGAAACTCGCGGCCTCCGCCAGCGGGACGGGAAAGATGGTCTTGAGCCCATGGATGACGTCGCCCGCCAGCAGCAGCGGAATGCCAAGGCGGCTTTCCTTGACGGCAATCTCCTGCGCGCGGCGGGCGCCTGCCACGCCGATGCCGTTGAACAGGCAGCCTACCCGCCCCTTGCCCACCTCTTCCGCCAACCGCTTTTCATCCTGGATGCCGACTTGCGGATTGGGCGGATTATAGGGACGGAAGCTGTCGGTGAGGCAGGTCATCTGCCCCGCCTTTTCCTCCACGGTCATGCGAGCGATCAACGCATCAACGCGTTCCACTTCGGTCGCGGCGAACGCCCGGCGCGCAAAAGGGAAGGCGAAGGAGCCGGACATGGCGGCAGCCAGGAAGGCGCGACGGTCGATGGTCATTGGACGACAGCGTAACGGATGATTGTTGCCGGGCCAACGCCCTGCTCCGCCATATGTTGCCGCCACGCGGTCAGCCGGGTGCGAACAACTTCGTCCCCATGACGCCGATGACGATCAGCGCCATGAAACCGGCCTGCACGGGGGCAATGCGGTCGCCGAACAGGATCATGCCGCCAATGATGACGCCGACCGCGCCAAGGCCGGTCCAGATCGCATAGGCGGTCCCGGCAGGAATACCCTTCATCGCGAGCGCCAGCAGGCCCATATTGAGGAAGCTCAAGGCGATGGGCACGGACGAAGCCTGCCAACTGCCAACGGTCGCCGCCCATTTAAGGCTGAGCGCCCAGCAAATTTCAGTGAATATAGCAATGCCAAGCACAAGCCACGCCATGACGAGCGGTCCTTCTTCAGGCGGGCTCGGATGGAAAGCGCGCAGGCCGGAAACCCGAAAGAGGCGGCGCGCCCGCGATGGGGCAAAAGCCCGAAGGCCAATAGGCCCGAAGGGTGGTGGACAGGGCTGGATTCGAACCAGCGTACGGGAAACCCGGGCAGATTTACAGTCTGCTGCCTTTAACCACTCGGCCACCTGTCCAGTGCCCTTACGCGGCAAGCAAAAACTGCCTTTTACCGCGCTGGAGGCGCGCTCAATGGCGAATGGAGGCTTGCCTGTCAATGGTGGTATGTGAAAAGAGCGCTTCCATGAAAAAAGGACATCGCAGCGCAAAGCCCAAGGGCAACTTCCCCCGCTTCTACGGGCGGCATGCCGTCATCGCGGCTCTCGCCAATCCGAACCGGGTGGTCCGGAAGATCTGGGGCACGCGCGACGCACTCAATGCGCTGGACCTGCCGCCAGTGCTGCCCATCGTCTATGCCGATGTGGCGGACCTTGGCCGCATGGTGCCGTCCGATGCTCCCCATCAGGGGATCGTCGCGGAGGTTGAGCCGCTGGATGACGTATGGCTTGGCGAGGCGCTGGAAGCGGGCCAGGACGACAGGCGGCCCGTACTGGTGCTCGACCAGGTGACCGATCCGCATAATGTGGGCGCGATCCTTCGGTCGGCGGCGGCGTTCGACGCGCTGTGCATCGTCACGCAGGACAGGCACGCGCCGCCTGAATCGGGCGTGCTCGCCCGATCCGCATCCGGCGCGCTGGAAATCGTGCCATGGGTGCGCGTCGTGAACCTCGCCCGCGCGCTCGATGAGATTGCGGAGGCCGGATATTGGCGCATCGGCCTGGATGGCGAGGCGGACACGATATTGGGCGAGGCGATCGGCGAATCGCGTGTCGCGCTGGTGCTGGGCGCGGAGGGTGAAGGCCTTCGCCACAACAGCATGGCCCATTGCGATATTTTGGCTAAACTGCCGATCAGCCCGCGCATGGAGAGCCTGAACGTCTCCAACGCGGCTGCGATCGCCCTGTACGCCGCCGCTAGCCGGTAACGGGGCAAGACTGCGCTGATGATGCAGCGCATGTGAAGGGGGGACGACATGGCTGTTATTCTTCGCGCCGCCAGCGCATTGGCCTGCTGCCTGATGCTGGGCGCTTGCCTGGTGACTCCGGGCAAGTTCGAATCTACCCTAGACATCCGCGCGGATCGGCAGTTCAACTTCACCTATAAGGGCGAGATAATCTCGTCCGACATGAAGGGGCTCGGCGCTCCCGGCAATGACCCTGTCGGCGATGGTTCGCCAGAGAAGAAGGACAGCGCCCTTCACAAGACCGCGATGCAGAAGGGCCATGAAGAAGGATTTGGCGGTGGCAGCGCTGCCGGTGACGAAGCGCAAATGCAGGCAATGGCTGCCGCGCTTTCCAAGGAAAAGGGATTTCGCTCGGCCCGTTATATGGGCAACCATCGGTTCGAAATCGACTATGCGATCAGCGGACGGCTGACCCACAGCTTCCTCTTCCCCTTCAACAGCGACGCGGAAATCGTCCTGCCCTTCGTCGCGATTGAGCTGCGTGGTGACGATCGGGTGCGGGTGAAGGCGCCCGGCTATTCCAACGGGTTCGACAAGAGCCGTGAACCCATGGGACAAAGCGGGCCGGGAGAGGACGCGTCAAAGGCGCTCGACGGCCACTTCACGCTGACTACCAACGCGGAAATCGTCAGTCAGAATCAGGAGGAGGGCGCGCAAAGCACCGCCGACGGCAAGCGGATCGTCTGGCGGATCACCCCGCTGACGAACGAAGCGCCCATGGCGACGCTGCGCGTCAGCCGGTAACGGGCGCCCCGATCGGGAAGATCAGTCTTCCGGCGCGATGGTGACGCGCAGGCCGTCCAGATCGTCGTTCATCACCAGCTGGCACGACAGGCGGCTGCTCTCATTGCGATGATCGGAGCTGTCAAGCAGGTCGTTTTCGTCTTCGCTCAGCGCAGGCAGCTTTTCGGCGAAGGCGGGATCGACATAGACATGGCAGGTAGCGCAGGAGCAGCAACCGCCGCACAGCGCCAAAAGCTCGTCAAAGCCGTTGTCACGGATGACTTCCATCACGGACAGGCCGCTGTCGCCCTCGACAGCCTGCTCTTCACCCGCACGGTTGACCACTATCAGTTTAGGCATGTACCTCGATCCCAAAATTTTCCACCGCCGCTCATAGGCGGGGGAGCCGATAAATCAAGCCGGAAGCAAGCAGAGCATGGTCACCACCTCCGAGCAGCTGCGAAACAGCCTGGATGCGATCGCCGTCCTTGAACCCGGTTTTGCCGCCGCATTGGCGCGGGTCGGCTATCCCCTGCCGCGCGTGCGGGAGCCTGGATACGAGACACTGCTGCGCACCATCGTCGGTCAGCAAGTGAGCGTCGCCTCGGCCGCCGCCGTCTGGCGCAAGCTGGAGGCGGAGCTGGGCGAAGGATGCGCGCCCGGCCAGTTGCTCTCCCGCGATTTCGATGCGTTGCGCGCGTGCGGCCTGTCCCGTCAGAAGCAGGGCTATGCCCGGAGCCTCGCCGAACTGGTCACCAGCGGGCAGGTCGACCTTCACGCCCTGCCCCAGGATGATGAAGAAGCGATCGCCCTCCTCACCCAGATCAAGGGCATCGGCCGCTGGTCAGCCGAAATCTACCTGCTATTCGCCGAAGGGCGGCCCGACGTCTGGCCTGCGGGCGACCTCGCCGTACAGATCGAGGTGGGCCGCATCCTTGGGCTTCCCGAACGGCCCAGCGAGCGCGAGACACGAGCGCTTGCCGAACGGTGGCGGCCCCATAGGGGTGCTGCCGCGATCATGGCCTGGCACCATTATAATACGGAGGTACTCTAAACCCATGTCCCTGCCCCATGCCCGCTACATCGTCCTGGAACATGAGGGCGTCTGGAAGATCAATCTCGACAACCGCTATTATGGCCCCTTCGCCACCCGCGAAGCCGCTGTCGAGAACGCGACCGAGACGGCGCGCAAGGCCGGGGATGGTGGCTACCCGGCGAGCGTCCTGCTGATGCAGGGAACCAAGTTCGATACGCTCTGGACGAACCAGGAAGACGCTGCGTCTTCCTGACTTTTTTCGATTTTTGCGGAACCAGATGGCGAACTGGACATTATCGGCTCCAGTTTCGCGGGCTGAGGCATGAATAAGAAGGTTCTAATCGTCGAGGACGAAATTTTCGTCGCACTGGAGATCGAGCAGATCGTGGAGGACGCGGGTTTCGCGGTCAGCGCCATTGCCGCCGACCGTGAAAGCGCCCTTATGGCCGCTAATGACTGCGATATCGCTTTGGTGGATCTGAACCTGCGCGACGGGCCTACCGGGCCGGGCATCGGCATGGAGCTTGCCGCCCGATATGGCGTCCGGGTAATCTATGTGACCGCCAATCCCGCGCAGATCGGTGTCGCGGCCGAAGCCGCGCTAGGCGTCATAACCAAGCCCTTCCGCCCGCACAGCATCGCCCAGACGCTTCGCCTCGCAGCGTGTGAACAAAGGGACTTGGAGACAGCCGATATTTACGGCTTCACGCCATTTCAGTCAAAGCCCGGCTCATGGAACGGGATGGAATCCACAGGCTGATCACCAGTCCTTCAGGCCGCCAGTCACGTTGCATTCGTCCACCCAATTGCCGCTCGGCACTGAGCGCCATGAGGCGGCTGCCAAAGCCTTCATGGCTCGACGGCTTTACTGGTGGCCCGCCTTCTTCCCGCCATTCGATGCAGATGTCCGCGTCCTCGTACCGGACATCGATATGGACACGCCCCGAAGGCACGGAAAGTGCACCATATTTGGCTGCATTGGTCGCCAGCTCATGGAAAAGCAGCGCGAGCGGCGTGGCCGAGCGGTCATCGATCGCGGGATCTTCGCCGGAAAACACGATGCGGCTTTCCCCTGCATCGGTATAGGGCGCGAAGATTTGCTCCAATATGCCGCGCAGGCGACCTTGCCGCAGATATTCGTCACCCTCAGCGCTGTGCGGACGAATGAAGTCATGCGCGCGGCCCAGCGCCATGATCCGGTCGCGCAGATCATCTGCCACCGGGCGGATCGCCGGGTCTTCACGCGCCGATAGCCCAATCAGACCCGTGATCACCGAAAAGATATTCTTGATCCGGTGCGACAGTTCGTGCGCGATGATCTCGCGCTCTTCCATCATGAGCTTCTGCTCGTGAATTTCCGTGCAGGTGCCGATCCACCGGGTGATGCGGCCTTCATCGTCGCGGATGGGCAGAGCGCGGCCCAGCGTCCAGCGATATTCGCCGCTGTGATGGAGCAACCGATATTCTATCTCATAAGGGTCACCGGTTTTCAGCGAATGGCGCCAGCACTGCCACGCGCGTTCGCGGTCGTCCGGGTGAAAGTTGCCGTTCCAGCCATCGCCATCCGTCGAATGTTCGGCCGCGCCGGTATATTCGTACCAGCGCGCGTTATAATAATCATGATAGCCGTCGGGCAGCGTGGACCAGACCATTTGCGGCATGGTGTCGGCCAATGTGCGGAACAGCCGGTCGCTTTCCGCCACCGCCTCGGCATCCTTGACCTGCTGGGCAATGATATCCTGGTCGCGACGGCGGCCCTCCAATTCCATCATCACCTGGCGCGCGAGCAGGGAAAGGCCCTGACGTTGAAGCGATGTAAGGTCGTCGCGCGGCTTGTCATCGATGATGCAAAGCGCGCCCAGCGGCACACCTTCGCCATTGAGCAACGGCGCCCCGGCATAGAAACGGATATGCGGCGGGCCGGTCACCAGGGCATTTGTGGCAAAACGTGGATCGGCGCTGGCGTCCCGCACGACGAAGATCGCCCCATCCTGCATGGCATGCGCGCAGAAGGAGAGGTCGCGCGGCGTTTCTTCCGCATCCAGCCCGGTGCGCGCCAAAAAGCGCTGGCGTTCGTCCTCGACAATGCTGACCAGAGCGATCGGCGCTTCGCAAAGCGCGGAGGCGAATTCGGTTATCTGGTCCAGCGTGCGAAAACCGCCGGCATCCAGATCATAGCGCGCCAGTACGGCCGCGCGATCCGTCTCCAGCCCCCTGCCGTCAGCCATCGCTGACCCGTTCGATATCCGCGCCCACGGCCGACAGTTTTTCCTCCAGCCGCTCATAGCCCCGGTCGAGATGGTAGACGCGGTTGACCTGCGTCTCCCCTTCGGCCGCAAGCCCGGCGAGGATAAGGCTCATCGACGCGCGCAGGTCGGTCGCCATCACGGGTGCACCCACCAGACGGTCGACGCCCCGCACGACTGCGGTGCGGCCATTGACCCCGATGTCCGCCCCCATGCGCGCCAATTCGGGCACGTGCATGTAGCGGTTTTCGAAGATGGTTTCGGTCAGCACGGATGCGCCGTCGGCCTTCGTCAGCATGGCCATGAACTGCGCCTGCATGTCCGTGGGGAATGCCGGGAAAGGCGCGGTGGACAATGTCAGCGGCTTCAGCTTGCCATCCGCCGTTACCCTGATCCCGTCCTTCAGCTCATCCACCTGCACACCCGCTTCGCGAAGGGCCGCAAGGATTGCATGCATGTCATCGGCGCAGGCACCCGCCAGTTCGAGCGAGCCGCCGGTGATCGCCGCCGCGCATGCGTAGCTGCCTGCCTCGATCCGGTCGGGCATGACGCTGTAGGTTGCGCCATGCAGACGGTCCCGGCCGTGGATGATCAGCTTGTCGGTGCCAACGCCTTCGATATCCGCGCCCATCGCGATGAGCAATTTGCACAGATCGACAATCTCCGGCTCACGCGCGGCATTTTCCAGAATGCAGGTGCCCTTTGCGAGAACGGCAGCCATCAGGGCATTTTCCGTCGCGCCCACGGACACTACGGGGAATGTGTAGATGCCGCCCGGCAGCCCGCCATCGGGAGCAGAGGCGCGCACATAGCCCGCGTTGATCTCAATCACCGCGCCAAACGCCTCCAGCGCCTTCAGGTGCAGGTCGATCGGCCGGTTGCCGATGGCGCAGCCGCCCGGCAGCGAAACCCGCGCCTCACCTGCGCGCGCGAGCAAGGGGCCAAGCACCAGGATCGACGCCCGCATCTTGCGCACGATGTCGTAAGGCGCTTCGGTCGATGTGACCCGGCCCGCGCGCAGCGTCATGACACGGCCGAAATCCTCCGGCCGCGCGCCTTCGATCATGGTCGATACGCCTAGCTGGTTCAGCAGGTGACCAAAGCTGTCGACGTCGGCCAGGCGCGGCAGGTTGCGCAACGTGACCGGCTCATCCGTGAGCAGCGCGCAAGGCAGCAGGGTCAGCGCGGCGTTCTTGGCGCCGGAGATGGGAAGGCGGCCGCTGAGCTTTTTGCCGCCGCGTATTTGAATGCGGTCCATCGACTGGGTTCTTAACGCTAAATGCGTCAGGCGCAAGGCACGAGCGATCATTGCGGTTAACGCTACCGTGCTTCCCGGGATACGCTCGCGAAACATTTACACTTTCGGGTCGCTGAAATTGATCGAGTTTAGTGCGCGGCCCGCAAATGCAGCCAAAAGGCGAAAGGGGCGTTTTGCCACCGTAACGACAAACTTGATTAAAGGTGCTGTGGGTGGCGACAGGTTGTTTCGCGGACAGGCTCGCAAAGCACGTGCCCTTGTCCGACGAGGAGAGGAACGCGCTGACCAGACTGGAGGAAAATCCGCGCAAGGTAAAGCGCGGGGCCATGATCCAGCGCGTCAATGATACCGTGACGGAATTGTTCGTGCTGCGCGAGGGGCGGGTGATGAGCTTCGTCATCCTGCCCGATGGCAGCCGCCAGATTCTGCGCGTCTATTTCCCTGGCGATTTCATCGGTTCCGCCAGCACGATCTACAACAAGGCGCCCGAATCGCTCGTCGCGCTGTCCGACGCCATTGTCTGCCCGTTCGACAAGCACGCCTTGCGCCGGTTGCTGGAGGAATATCCCAGGGTCGCGGCGCTGCTATTCCTGCTGTCCAGTTCGGAAAAGGTCGCCCTCACCGATCGGCTCGCATCGCTGGGCCGCACATCGGCCAAGGCGCGCGTGGCGTCGTTCCTGCTCGACATTTTCGACCGGCTGCGCGTCACGGATGACGGCGTTACCGACAGTTTCGACCTGAAGCTGACGCAGGAGGAGATCGGCGACGCGATCGGGCTGACGTCCGTCCATGTGAACCGCATGGTGCGGCAGATGGAACAGGAAGGGCTGATCAGCCGGGCGAACGGCCGCATCACCCTGCTGAACATGGCGAGGCTGGAAGAAATTGGCCATTACACCAATCGGCACAAGGATATGGATCTGGACTGGATTCCCGCCCTTAGCTGACGGGCTGGGCGAGCGTCAGGCCAGCAGTTCGACATCCCAGTACAGCCAGTCGCGCCAGCTTTCATGCAGATAGTTGGGCGGAAAGGCGCGGCCATGTTCCTGTAACTGCCAGCTTGTCGGCCGGATCGGCGTGACGTGCAGTCGCATGCCCGCTTCCTTCGGCGTGCGCCCGCCCTTCCGCAGATTGCAGGGGGAGCATGCCGTGGCCACATTCTCCCAGGTCGTCCGGCCACCGGCGCGGCGGGGGACGACATGATCGAAGGTCAGGTCACTGGGCGATCCGCAATATTGGCAGGTGAAACGGTCGCGCAGGAACAGGTTGAACCGGGTGAAGGCGGGATGTTCGGACGGCTTCACATATTGTTTGAGCGCGATGACCGAGGGAATCTTCATATGCAAGCTGGGGCTGTGCACCTCCCGCTCATAGCTGGCGACGATGTCCACACGTTCCAAAAAAACCGCCTTGATAGCGGTTTGCCAGGGCCAAAGGCTGAGCGGATAATAGCTTAACGGCGTATAGTCCGCGTTCAGAACCAGCGCCGGACAGTTTTCCGGATGTCGTATCAGGTCGGGATGGTACATAAGAACCCTCGAAACCCCATTTGCCAGGTTTCTGATTGATCAGGAACGTGACGGCAACATGACAGCATTAACCACCCCGACCCGTCAAGGGCCTGTATGATCCAATCCCTGCCGCCACAGCATGTGGTAACCCGCTTCGCCCCCAGCCCTACCGGCAGGCTGCATATCGGCCATGGCTGGTCCGCCCTGATGGCGATGGATTTTGCCCGCGCGAATGGCGGCTCGTTTCACCTCCGTATCGAGGATATCGACGGCACCCGCAGCCGTCCCGAGCATGTCGCGGGCATAGTGGAGGACCTCAACTGGTTGGGGGTGGCGTGGGATGGCGAGATCATGTTCCAGTCCGACCGGCTCGATGATTATGAAGCCGCACTGAAAAGATTGCGGCAGATGGACCTTCTCTACCCCTGTTTTTGCACCCGCGCCGACATCGCGGCCAGCACCAGTGCGCCGCACGGGCCGGAGGGGCCTGTTTATCCGGGCACCTGTCGCGCATTGCCTCCGTCCGAGCGCGAACGGCGGATCGCGGCGGGCGAACCCCATGCATGGCGATTGGATATGGCGAAGGCGGTTGCGGCCGCAGGGGAACTACACTGGAAGTCTGCCCCCCTCCCCACCTCCGCGCTGCCCCTCCGGGAACAGATGATAGAAGCGAAGCCCCAGACCGCAGGCGATGTAGTCCTCGCGCGCAAGGATGCACCAGCAAGCTATCACCTTTCCTGCACCGTCGATGATGCCGCGATGGGCGCGACCCATGTTCTGCGCGGGGAAGACCTGTTTGCCGCCACGCATGTGCATCGGCTGCTTCAGGCGTTGCTCGACCTGCCATCGCCCATCTATTGTCACCATCCCCTGCTCGTCGGCGCGGATGGCAAGCGCCTTGCCAAGCGCGATGGCTCGATCGCCCTTGCGGACCTGCGCGCGCAAGGCGTCGATCCCGCCACCCTCGCCGCCGATCTGCGCGAGGCGCGCTTTCCGGTTGGCATTTCATTGGCAAAGTCATAGATTCAGCCCATGAACACCGTTCTTGTCATCGCCCTCATCCTTGCCATGGCCGCGACGCTCTTTGCGTTGATCCGGGGCATCATCGCCTTTCTTCAGACGACGAAGGAGCAACTGAACGCGCCGGACGGCACGCCCAGCCCTTCCAGCCTCAAGCAGAACAAGATGATGATGAACCGTATCCTGTTTCAGGCGGCGGCCGTCATCATCGTTGCGATCCTGCTGCTGATGAAGGGCAACGGCTGATCCGCCGATGGTGAAGCTGAACAAGATCTACACCCGCACCGGCGATGCGGGCACGACCGGCCTTGTGGACGGATCGCGCCTGCCCAAACATGCCCCGCGCATGCAGGCAGTAGGCGATGTCGATGAAGCGAACAGCGCGATCGGCCTTGCCATCCTTGCCATTGGCGAACGGCCTGAAGCGGGCTGGCTGACGACGATCCAGAATGATCTGTTCGATCTGGGCGCTGACCTGGCGACGCCCGTGCCGGATGGACAGGACGAACCCTGGGCGCTGCGGATCATCGCCACGCAGGTCAAACGGCTGGAAGACCAGATCGACGCCATGAACGCCGATTTGCAACCGCTGGACAGCTTCATTCTGCCCGGCGGGTCTCCCGCCGCCGCCGCCGTCCATCTCGCCCGCGCCATAACGCGCCGGGCCGAACGCAGCGCTACGGCAGCGGCCACGGAAGTTGCGCTCAACGCTCAGGCGCTCGCCTATCTCAATCGGCTGTCCGACCTGCTCTTCGTCCTTGCCCGACGCCTTAATGGTAATGGGGCGGACGACATCAAATGGGTTCCCGGCGCCTCGCGTTAAGGCGGCGGGTCAAAGTCGCCGCAGTCCTATTGCACGACCTTAGCCGACCAGGTGGTGATCCAATGCCAGGCGCCACGGCATTCGCCCATGGCGCTGGCGGAGGCCAGCCGGAACCTGACGCCGTCCCAGATATAGCTTTCGCTGCCGCCGCAATCGCCCAGGCCCCGGCCCTTGGCATAGCTTTCCAGCGAAGCATTTTCGGGCGTCCAGGATGCGTTGACCAGCATGGGCTTGGCCGCATTCTCGCTCCATCCCGGTTGATAGTCGAAGGACGCGTAGCGGAAGCTGCGCCGTCCCGGAATGCCGGTCGCGATCACCGGAACAGCGGAAAAATTATAAGCACCCGCACCGCAAGGAACCAGCACCAGCGTCTCGGTTCGGGAAAGGCGGTAAAGCTCCGGCGGGGACGCATCGCGCATCTCGTCGGCACAAGCGGTGAACTTGCCGAGCGCCGCCAGTTCCTCACGCCACAGCGTCACCGGCGTAGCACCCGCCGGGATAAGCGCCCGGCGTATCGTAACCATCGGCGGCGCGGCACGCACGGCGCTGGCGGCCAGCGGACCTGTGGCGACCAGCGCCGCCATCGTGCCCGCGCGCCCCTGCCTTGCATCCATATAGCGCATGGCGGCGGCAGCACCGGCCAGTGAGGGACGCGCGATCAACTTGCCAGCCGACCGCAGTTCCAGCTTCGACCCCCCCGCCATGGCGATGGCGAGCGCCGACGCCTGCGGTCCTTGCAGCCGGGCTTCCCCATCCTTGCTGATCGTCGTCGCGATTTTCCGGCCATCGACCAGGAAACTGACCTCTTCCTGTCCCTTTGCGTCGCGGCTTATCGAGATTTCCGGCCCGGACGCGCCACCGGCATCCCGCTGAATGCTCAGCATGACCGGCTTGTCCGGCCAGTCGGCGCCTTCCGGCAACAGGGACACGGCTTCGCACCGGCTGCGATTGTCGCAACCGATGGTCCAGTCCTTGTAGGTTTCCAAAGTGCCGGGCCGAGGCGTCTGAGCAGAAAGCGGCGCCGATGCGATGAACGCGGACAGCATAGCTGCCAGCGCGATTAAGCGTGTGTCCCCCATGGGTTAAGTATAACTTAATTCACAGGCGGACGGTAGTAGCTTCCTTCGCGCCGCCCGATCCGCCTCTGGCCAACCGCCAGTGTCAGACCGAACCCCATAATGAAAAAGGCCGGTGTCCTTCGACACCGGCCTCTTCGATCAAGCCGCCTTGGCGCGCGACATGCGCTTGCGCTCGTTCGGATCGAGGTAGCGCTTGCGCAGACGGATATTCTTGGGCGTCACTTCGACCATTTCATCATCGTCGATATAGGCGATCGCCTGTTCCAGCGTCATCTTCTTGGGCGGGGTCAGGCGGACGGCGTCATCCTTGCCGCTGGCGCGGAAGTTGGTGAGCGCCTTCGACTTCATCGGATTGACTTCAAGGTCTTCCGGCTTGGCATTCTCACCGATCACCATGCCTTCGTAGAGCGCTTCGCCCACGCCCACGAACAGGATGCCGCGTTCTTCCAGCGGACCCAGCGCATAGGCATTGGCTTCGCCCGCACCGTTCGAGATGAGGACGCCGTTCTTGCGGCCTTCGATCTTGCCCTTGTGGGGGCCATATTTCTCGAACAGGCGATTCATGATGCCGGTGCCGCGCGTGTCGGACAGGAATTCGCCATGATAGCCGATCAGGCCGCGCGAGGGAGCGGAGAAGGTGATGCGGGTCTTGCCGCCGCCCGAGGGGCGCATGTCGGTCATCTCGGCCTTGCGGATGTTCATCTTGTCCACGACCGTGCCGGAAAATTCATCGTCCACGTCGATGACGACGGTTTCGTATGGCTCGGTCTTGCCGCCATTTTCGTCTTCGCCGAACAGCACGCGCGGACGCGAGATGCCGAGTTCAAAGCCTTCGCGGCGCATGGTCTCGATGAGGACGCCCAGCTGCAATTCGCCACGGCCAGCGACTTCGAAGCTGTCCTTGTCGTCCGATTCCGTCACCTTGATCGCGACGTTCGATTCCGCTTCGCGGGCCAGACGGTCGCGGATCATGCGGCTCGTCACCTTGCTGCCTTCACGGCCCGCCATCGGCGAATCGTTGACGGCAAAGCGCATCGACAGGGTCGGCGGATCGATCGGCTGCGCCTGGATCGGCTCGCTGACCGAGGTATCGCAGATGGTGTTGGCGACGGTCGCGACAGTGAGGCCCGCGAGGCTGATGATGTCACCCGCCTTGGCTTCGTCGACCGGTACGCGGTCGAGGCCCTGGAACGACATGATCTTCGACGCGCGACCGGTTTCGATGACCTTACCGTCCATGTCGAGCGCGTGGATCGCCTGGTTCACCTTGACCGTGCCGGACTGGACGCGACCCGTAAGGATACGGCCGAGGAAGTTGTCGCGGTCGAGCAGCGTCACGAGGAAGCTGAACGGCGCGTCCTGCTCCAGCGACGGCGGCGGCACATGATCTACGATCTTCTGGAACAGCGGCTCCAGAGTGCCTTCGCGGCGCTGCGGGTCTTCGCTGGCATAACCGTTGCGGCCCGAAGCGTAGAGGACGGGGAAGTCGAGCTGTTCGTCATTGGCTTCAAGCGTCACGAACAGGTCGAACACTTCGTCCAGCACTTCCTGGATGCGCTCATCGGGACGATCAACCTTGTTGACGACGACGATGGGACGAAGGCCCAGCGCCAGCGCCTTGCCGGTCACGAACTTGGTCTGCGGCATCGCGCCTTCGGAAGAGTCGACCAGCAGGATGACGCCGTCGACCATCGAGAGGATGCGCTCCACCTCGCCGCCGAAGTCGGCGTGGCCGGGGGTGTCGACGATGTTGATGCGGGTGCCGTTCCATTCGACCGAGGTCGGCTTCGCGAGGATGGTGATGCCGCGTTCTTTTTCGAGGTCGTTCGAATCCATCGCGCGCTCTTCGACGCGCTGATTGTCGCGGAAGGTGCCGGACTGGCGGAATAGCTGGTCGACGAGTGTCGTCTTGCCATGGTCAACGTGCGCGATGATCGCGATATTACGCAGGGACATGCATGTGCCTTTGGGATTTTGGTTTTCCCGGCCGGCACCACGCCTGACCAGATGTATCGCGCGCGCCCCTACAGGAAATGACGCGTTGCGGCAAGGGCGAGGGCCGCATTTGCATCGGCCGGAACGCAGGACCATATTCCACATTGAAGCACCACTGTTATAGTTACATATAACAGCTTGAAGGAGACGTTATGGCCAGTACCGCGCCCACGACGGCGACCGCCGACACGCTCAACCTGACGCCGCCCGATCCGGTGCCGCCCGTCGCGCCGGAGAAAGCTGCGGGCCTCGTTCCGATCGATGAGGACAAGCGGTCCAAGCTGGACGAGAAGGTCGATGCCTTTGTGGACGACCTCGTCGCGCAGGACGCCAATTCCCCTGAATTCGGACAGCGGGTGGACCAGCTGACCAATATGGGCCGCAAGGAAATCGCGGAAGCGGCGGGCCATTCCAACCGCTTCCTCGACCGCCCCGTGCGCGCGATGGACAGCGATAATAAGGTGGGCGCAGACCTTGCCGAGTTGCGCCGCACGGTCGAGGATCTCGACCCCGGCAAGCGCGGCAGCCTGCTCGCGCCCAAGAAGCTGTTCGGCATCATCCCCTTCGGCAACAAGCTGCGCGACTATTTCGACGGCTACAAAAGCGCGCAGGGCCACATCAATTCGATCCTTGGCTCGCTGGCGAGTGGCAAGGATGTGCTGATCAAGGACAATGCCGCCATCGATGTCGAGCGGCAGAATATGTGGGCGACCATGGGCCGTCTGGAGCAGATGATCCACATCTCCAACACGCTCGACGCGCGGCTGGAGGCGAAAGCGCTGGAACTGGACTCTGCCGATCCAGCCAAGGCCAAGGCGATCCGGGAAAGCGCGCTCTTCTACATCCGCCAGCGCACGCAGGATTTGCTGACGCAGATGGCGGTCACGGTGCAGGGCTATCTCGCGCTCGACCTCGTCAAGAAGAACAATGTCGAACTGGTGAAGGGCGTCGATCGCGCCAGCACCACGACCGTCGCCGCGTTGCGCACCGCCGTCACCGTGGCGCAGGCGCTCGCGGGCCAGAAGCTGGTGCTGGAACAGATCACCGCGCTCAACACGACCACCGCGAACATGATCGATTCGACCGGCGAGATGCTGAAGAACCAGACTGCGCAGATCCATGAGCAGGCCGCGTCCAGCACGATCCCCATAGAGACGCTGCAACGCGCTTTCCAGAACATCTACGACACGATGGACAATATCGACACGTTCAAGGCCAAGGCGCTGGAGAATATGAAGACGACGGTGAACACGCTGACGAACGAGGTCGAAAAGTCGAAAGGCTACATCGCCCGCGCCGAAGGTCAGGCGCAGGCCGCGCAACAGGCGCGCGCCGACAATCCGCTGCTGAGCGCGATCGAGGCATGAGGAAGTGAGCAGGTCCGACCGTGTCCTTGCCAATGCGGAAGCAGTGCTTCGCCGTCATGGCTTGAGAGCGCGGAGCCTGTCGGCACGCGCCCGGCGCAGGCGCATCGCGGCCCTGATGCGGAAGGTCAAATGGGCCTTCTGGTCGGTGCTCGCGGTGCTCATCGGCTGCATGGTTGCCGGCTTCTTCATTCCGCTTGGCACAAACGGCCTGATGATTGCGCTTGGTATCTTGATCGCCGCGCTTCTGCTGATCGTGGCCCTCCCCTCGGAGCCGCGCATTCGGACGCAGTCGCTTGCTTCCGCCCCGCTAACCACGCTCCCGCTTCAGACCGAAATATGGCTGAACAACCAGCGCAAAGCCCTTCCCGCTCCGGCCGTTCCGGTGGCGGACAGCATCGGCGTCAAACTGGAGACGCTTGCCTCACAGCTCGAACGCCTCAATGACAAGGAACCAGCCGCGCAGGAAATCCGCAAGCTGCTGTCCGACCACCTGCCCGAACTGGTCACAGGTTATGAATCCATCCCCGATCCGCTTCGCCGCGAGGAACGCAACGGGCGCGTTCCCGAGCAACAGCTGATCGAAGGACTGAAGGTGATCGACGGAGAACTCGCGCGGATCAGCGAGACGCTTGCCAGCGGCGACATCGACAAGCTGGCGGTGCAGAACCGCTTCCTGGAGCTCAAATATCAGGAAGCAAAGGAACTCGGCCACTAGGCCAGCGGTCCTTCTGTCATGATCCACCTGACGCTGATCATCGTCGATTTTCTGACTGGCCTGCTCGCCGCCGGTGCGTGGGCGCTCGCCTCCGCGGGGGGCGTCATCGCCGCGCTGCTGGGCGGCGGATTGGTCAGCGCATCCCTGTTCCGAAGATGGCGCAAGCGGGGCTAAGCGTCAGCTGCCCCGAATAAGGGTGTCGATCGCCTCATCGGCCAGGAGCTGGCTGAACTGAATGCCGAAGCGCTTGCCCCGCGCCCACATGACCCGGCCGCTTGTTTCCACGCCGATCGCCTTTATCGCCACATAACTTCCCGTAGCAGGCGGCGTTTCGCAGTGCGCCAACGCTCCCGATGTGGACAGGTCGAGGAAATGACCGCGCATCTCCGCATTGCCGACGCATAGAGTGACAGGGCCGAACATCTTGTGTCGTGCAGTGTGCCGCCGCTGTTCGGCATTACCCGTCAGGAATTTGCTTTGGTCAATCATACCGAGCTTCCCCCCCGGCCACTCAATCACAAAAAGGTCAAGGCCATCCACAGAATCATGGTTAACTCGCCATTATCTACCTTTTCCCCTAGGGAAACCGCTAATTTGTATCAGCTGTGCTTTTGATCGCACAGGGCACGATGCTTTGGGGCGACGGCCGGGCCACGATTCTGCGAAAGCGGGCAAAATAGCCTCCCGCCGTTGGCTTGGGCACCAGTTCCTCCAGCCGGAAACCAACCGATGCGAGTTCACAGATCAGTAGGCGCGGCGGCGTTCCATGCTGCCCGGTCGGGCGATCCGCGTCGACGACGATCAACTCGCCATCCTTCTTGAGCGCCGGACTGAGGTTCCACAGAAAAGCATAGGGTTCCGCAATCTCATGATACATATGGACCATGAGGATGCGGTCGAAGCTGTTCTCCGGCAGCTTCGGGTCTTCCGGCGCGCCCAGCCGCACGCTGACGTTGCGCCAATCCTCGCGCGTGATGCGGCGGGACAGGGCCTCGATCACTTCGGGCATGATGTCTTCGGCCAGCACGCGACCCTTGGCACCCACCCGGTTTGCAAGGCGGACAGTATAATAGCCTTCGCCAGCGCCGATATCCGCGACCGTCATGCCCGGCCGAATGCCCGCGCGGTCCATGATATCGTCGGCTTCGTTAACGCGATCGCGCGCTTCTTCGCTGGACCAGCGGGTCGAGACGATGGGCGCGACCGGCCGGTCGGCTCGCGGAAAATCACGCGCGGCGGCGGGCCGGTCATCCTGCTTGGCGGATGACAACAGGCCGCAGCCTGCCAGCAGGAACAATGATCCCGCCAGCGCCGCCCGCATCATCAGTCGACATCCTCCACATCGACCTTCTCGCCCGTCACCTTCTGCGACAGGGCAGCCGCCATGAACGGGTCGAGCGCGCCGTCCAGCACGTCGTCGGGAGAGGTTGAGGTAACGCCGGTGCGCAGGTCCTTCACCAGCTGATAGGGCTGAAGCACATAGGAGCGGATCTGGTGGCCCCAGCCGATCTCGGTCTTCGCCTGATATTCGCCCGAAGCCGCCGCCTCGCGCTTCTGCAATTCGGCCTCGTACAACCGGGCCTTCAGCATGTTCATGGCCGTCGCGCGGTTCTTGTGCTGCGACCGGTCATTCTGCGATGCGACGATGATGCCCGAGGGAATGTGGGTGATGCGGACGGCGGAGTCGGTGGTGTTGACGTGCTGCCCGCCCGCGCCAGACGCGCGATAGGTATCGATCTTGAGGTCGCCTTCATTGACCTCAATCTCGATATTGTCGTCGATCACCGGATAGACCCACACAGACGAGAAACTGGTGTGCCGCCGCGCCGAGCTATCATAGGGGCTTATGCGCACCAGCCGGTGCACGCCGCTTTCGGTCTTGGCATAGCCATAGGCGTTCTCGCCCTTGAACAGGAACGTCGCGGACTTGATGCCCGCCTGATCACCCGCCTGATAGTCGACCAGTTCCACCTTATAGCCACGCCGTTCTGCCCAGCGGCGGTACATGCGGGACAGCATTTCCGCCCAGTCCTGGCTTTCCGTGCCACCCGCGCCCGCATGGATTTCAAGGTAAGTGTCGCTGGCATCGGCCTCACCGGCGAGCAGCGCCTTGATCTTGTCCTCGTCCGCGCGGTCGGCCAGCGCCTTCAGGGACGCGACGCCCTCATTGACCATGTCCTCATCGCCCTCGGCCTCGGCCATTTCGATGAGTTCGGCGGTGTCGGTCTTTTCGCTGTCGATCGCCCGGGTCGCGCCGATCGCGGCTTCCAGCCGCGTGCGTTCGCGCATGACTTCCTGCGCCATCTTCTGATTGTCCCACAACGTCGGGTCCTCGACGCGAGCGTTCAACTCGTCGAGACGGCGCAGCGCGCGATCCCAGTCGAGGAAGCGGCGCAGCAGGTCCAGCGCGGCGTCGATACGGTCGATATATTGCTGCGCTTCGGCGCGCATGGGAACTCTCCAGACAATTCGGGGCGCTCCCCGGCATCGGGCAGGAAACGCACTAAACGCCTGCCCCTATCCGAGGGCAGCGGATTTGGGAAGGTTCAATCCTCCAAGCCATGTCCGCGCAGTCTCCCAACAGGCCAGGCAAACCTTGTCCCTCCAGAGGCTATGCCATACACCTCGACCACGCCCAAAAGAGGCGCAAGGAGAGGAACGACATCTTGGCTGAACGACAATCTACCCATCCCGCACCGGCGCAGGCGGTGCTCGTGATACTCGCGCTCGTACCGATCATCGGGATTTTCTACGCCATCGGATCCGCCTTGGGCGTGGCGAGCTTCCTTTTCTTCGGTTTCATATTCGTGCTTTATTGGGCTGGCATCAAAGGCATGAATCCTGCGGAGTTCGCACCCGCGCTGTGCGGTTCTCTTGGCGGATTGGGCCTGGCATTTCTGCTGCACAGCCTGCCAACTGTTCTGGGCATGGCCGGAATGGCCATCGGATTGGTTGGCGTGGTCGTCGCGATCTACCTACTCATTCGCGGCCAGGCCAGCCTGATCGTCAACAATGCCTTCATGCTGCTGCTGACGCTCGGCAACCCCATGATATTTGAAAAGGACGCGGATTTCTCCGCTGCGGCAGTCGCCATCGTGACAGCGGCAGCCTATGTCGGGGGGCTCGCATTTCTGATGAAACGCTTCTCCGGCGGGTTGCGCGCAAAGGCGCAATAACGGGTCAGCGAAGGCGGGAGGTTAGGGCTTCGAGCTTTAAATCGGCACCACCTCCTGTTGCCGTTCGCCCTGAGCCTGTCGAAGGGCTCCACTTCTTTTTAGAAAGAAAGGGGCTTCGACAAGCTCAGCCCGAACGGGTTAAGGGATTCAGATAAAAACCACGACGCCCTAGTAAATCCCGCCTTGATCCTGCAGGAAGTCGCTGTCGGTTCGCTGCCGCGTCTGCGACCCCGCCTCGCGCCGGGCGGCGGCCTGTTCCTGAGCGGCCACCTCTTCCTTGCGGATCGATCGGCGCGGTTCCGTCTCGGGCTTGAACGCTTCCCAGATCACGGCGGGCTTGGGCTCGTCGGTGGGCCAGACGCCATAGACGCGCTTGCCCGACCGGCGATCGATCGTGACCATGCGGATACCGGCGGGGGCGACGAAGGGCGTCTTGGGCATCGTTTCCAGCACGGGCGCCATCGCCGCCTTCCAGATCGGCGCGGCGATGCGGCCACCCTGCGCCCAGCCGCCCAGGCTGCGCGGCTGGTCATAGCCCATATAGACGCCCGCGACGATGTCGGGCGACCCGCCGACGAACCACACATTGGTCGGCCCGTTGGTCGTACCCGTCTTGCCGAACAGTGGCCGTTTCAGGTCGGCAAGGACCGTCGCGGTGCCGCGCTGGATCACGCCTTCGGCGATATGCACCACCTGATAGGCGGTCATCGGGTTCATCACCTGCCGCCCTTCAAAGCCGAAGCGTGGCATGGGTTTTCCATCCCAGTTCGCCATGTTGCAGCCGTCGCAGGCGCGCCAGCGCAGCGGCCAGATCACCTTGCCGCGCCGGTCCTGCACATAGTCCATCACCTTGGGCGAAAGCTGGCGGCCCTGATTGGCGAGCATCGCATAGGCGTTCACCATCCGCTCGACCGTGGTTTCGCCCGCGCCCAGAGCGAAGGAGAGATAGGGCTGATAATCGCCGATCCCCATCGCCTTGATCGTGCGGACGACACGATCCATGCCGGTCTGGCTGGCGGCGCGCACCGTCATCAGGTTGCGCGACTGCTCCACGCCCCAGCGCATCGTCTGCGGCCCGGCGCTGCCGCCGGAAAAGTTGCGGAAGCATTTCTGGCCAAGGCCCGCGCCCTGATAAACGCATAGTGGCCCATCGACGATGATGGAGGCTGGCGTCATCCCACCGTCGAGCGCGGCGGCATAGACGAACGGCTTGATGGTCGAACCCGGCTGACGCATCGCCTGCGTCGCGCGATTATAGGAGGACAAGCGACTGTCGAAGCCGCCCTGCATCGCCAGGACGCGCCCGGAATGGACCTGTTCGGCCATCATCCCGCCGGACACTTCGGGCACGTTGCGTAGCGCCCAGGTCGATCCGTTGCGGGCTACCGCGATCAGGTCTCCCGCCTTCATGCCGTTGAATGCGGGGCCGCCCACGCGCCGATAGGGCATCTGCGCGGCGCTGGCGGGCAGCGTTCCGGTCGATCCGTCGGAAAAGCCGATTTCGGCGCCCGAAGAATTGCGGTCGATAACCGCCGCTATGCGCCAGTCCGCATAATCGATCCCGATATAGCTTGCCGCCAGTTCGCGCTTCCATCCACGGGCCATGTCGATCTTGCCCAACGGGCCGGACCAGCCCTTACCCGCGTCGAAACGGATCAGGCCGTTGCGCAATGCCGTCGCGACGCCTTCCTGCAACTTGGGATCATAGGGGCTGCGCACCCACAGGCCGCCTGCATAGACGCTGTTAGGGCCGTCCTCCGCCTTTTCACCAAACCGTTCGATAAGCCGCCGGCGGACCTCTTCCATATAATAGCCGCCCGCGCGCGCGTCGAAGCTGGAGCCATGCGGTGGGACCGTGCCGAGCGGTTGTGCCTGCGCTTCGTTCAATTGCGCCTGACTGATCCAGCCATTCTTGTACATTTCGCCCAGCGCCCAGTTGCGCCGGTCGAGCGCGCGTTCGTGGCCGGTCGGGCTTTCGGGGCGGTAATTTGCCGGCCCCTTGGGCAGGATGGCGAGATACGCCATCTCGTGCAGCTTCAGGTCGCCCACATCCTTATCGAAATAGGCGCGCGCCGCCGCCTGCACGCCATAGGCGTTCCGGCCGAGGAATATCTGATTGAAATAGAGTTCGAGGATCTGCTGCTTGGTCAGCACGCCTTCCATGCGATAGGCGAGGATCATTTCCTTCACCTTGCGCGTGGGGGAATATTCATCGCCAATCAGCAGGTTCTTGGCGACCTGCTGGGTGATGGTCGACCCACCCTTGGCGCGCTGGCCGGATCCGATCTTCGTCACATAGTCGAACACGGCGCCGAAGAAGCCGGGAATATCAACGCCATGATGTTCGAAGAAAGTCTTGTCCTCCGCCGCCAGATAAGCGCGGATCAGCAGAGGGGGATAGTCGCTATATTGCAGCTGGACGCGGCGCTCGCGCGCATAGCTGTGCACCGGCTGGCCATCGATGTCGCGCACGATCGTGGGCAGCGGCGGCTCATATTCCAGCAGCGTTCCGGCGTCGGGCAGGCCGCGCGCGAAGATGATCCAGAACAGCAGATAGGCGAGGAAAAGTCCGCCCAGCGCGATCGCCGCCCAGCGGAACCAGCGCCGCTGCCAAAGCGGGGAAAGCCTTTCCCGGAACGCGCGTCCACCCCCGCGCAAACGGTCGGCAAAGGACAAGTGGGCGGTGTGGGGACGGGCCTCTTCCATGACGAGAGGAGGCTCTAAGGTCAAAATGCGGCCAGCGCCAGTGCGGATCGTCGGGCCGCGCCGCGGTCAGCCGCCGCCGAGGGGCAGCTTGCGGGCGAAATATATCTCGACCGCCTTCGCAACGCCCTTCGCTATGCGGCTGCGGCCCCCCGGTGAGGCCAGGAAGGCGGCATCCTCGGCATTGCTGAGATAGCCGGTTTCGAACAGGACCGATGGTGTGTCCGGCGCCTTCAAAACCATGAGTGAGGCATAGCGGTGGAACGTAGTACGGAAGGCCAGGAACGGCGCACCCTCCCGCTGAAGAAGGCGGGCGAAATTCGCTGATTCCTTCATTGTTTCGCGCTGAGTAAGATCGATGAGGATAGACGACACCTGGTCAGTCTGCCCGCCCAGATTGACGCCGTTCAGGACGTCCGCCCTGTTCTCCCGCGCCGCCAGCCGCGCCGCTTCCCGATCCGATGCCACCTCCGACAGGGTATAGACCGTCGCACCCCGCGCCTCATGATTGTCCGCCGAATCGGCATGGACGGAAATGAAGAGGTCGGCATTCATCTTCCGCGCGATGCCATAACGTTCCTGCAGGACGAGAAAGCGGTCGTCATCCCTTGTCAGCGCGACGCGAAGTCGGCCCGACTTCACCAGTTGATCCCGGATCGCCTGCGCGATCGCGAGCGTCAGATCTTTTTCGCGCTCGCCCGTTTCCGCGTTGATCGCGCCGGGATCATGCCCGCCATGCCCCGCATCGATGACGATCAGCGGGCGGGACGCGTCGGCTGATCCTTCCACCCGTGGCAGCGAGAGGCCCCGCGCAACCGGCGGGATCGGCACGGTGATGCTGTGCAGCCGCTTGGCTGGACGCGGCGCCATGGAAGCTGGCATGTCGAAGCTGATGCGCTCCGCCCCCTGAGGACCGGCCAAAAAAGCAGTTGCCAGGGCAAGGGCGTGCAGCATGGCGCGCTTGTGCCCCGCACCGCCCCATGCCGTCCAGCCCCATTTCTGCGGTAGCTATCCGCCACCGCGTTTACCTTTGCTTCACCATGTTGGGCGACTAAACGCAGGAATGGCAGCATTCGTCCTGGAACAAACAATTTTGCGGGGGACGTTGCTAGGCTGGCCTTAGGCTGCTACCCATTCACATTCCTGAAAGAAACGCCCACATTAGGCCCGTTTCTTCATCAGGAACTTTCACGGCAGCATCGGCGAGCGCCAAGGCGCTTGAGACCCGATGCGACGAACAGGTTGACGCTGCATGAGGCATGATTTCCATTCCACGCTGAGCCCGATAGCGGGCGATGCGGCGTGGATGGAGCGGACCGGCGATTTGCCCGGCCCTGCCGATGCAGCAGAAGCGCAGTTTTTCCTGTCAAACCGGACGATAGCAACACCCGCGCCGCTGGCGGCGCGACTGCATTCGTCCCTTCACTATCGCGTGGCAGCCCGGCCCAGTGCCGCAGGCCGCCTTCGCCGGAGAATAATAAATGACAATGCGTATGCTGATCGATGCGCGCCACCGGGAAGAGACCCGGGTCGCGGTCGTCAAAGGTAACCGGATCGAGGAGTTTGATTTCGAATCGGCCGAGCACAAGCAGCTCAAAGGCAATATCTACCTCGCCAAGGTTACCCGTGTAGAACCCTCGCTTCAGGCGGCGTTCGTCGATTATGGCGGCAACCGCCACGGCTTCCTTGCGTTCAGCGAAATCCATCCCGATTATTACCAGATTCCGCGCGAAGACCGCGAGGCATTGCTGCGCGAAGAGCGCGAGCATGCCGAGGAAGAGGCCGCGCTGCGTGCCGATTTCGAGGATGACGATGATCATCATGGCGACGATGGTCTGGAGCTGGTCGAAGCCACCCATCATGAAGATGATGAGGGCGAGGCCGCCGAAAGCGGTGAAGGCGCCGCAAAGGGTGGCCGTCGGAAACGCGGTGGCGATGAAGCCGCCGACGAACTGCGCCGCAAGCGCATGGCTCTGCGCCGCCGCTACAAGATTCAGGACGTCATCAAGCGCCGTCAGGTGCTGCTGGTGCAGGTCGTCAAGGAAGAGCGCGGCAACAAGGGCGCGGCGCTTACCACCTATCTGTCGCTGGCCGGTCGCTATTGCGTGCTGATGCCGAACACGTCGCACGGCGGCGGGATTTCGCGCAAGATCAGCAACGCCGCCGACCGCAAGCGGCTGAAGACGATCGTCGCGGAGATGAACCTGCCCTCGACCATGGGCTGCATCGTCCGCACCGCTGGCCTTCAGCGCACCAAGCCGGAGATCAAGCGCGACTTCGACTATCTCGCCCGCCTGTGGGACGAGATTCGCGAAAAGACGCTGAAGTCCGAAGCGCCCGCGCTGATCCACAATGACAGCGACCTCATCAAGCGCGCGATCCGCGATATCTACAACAAGGATATCGAAGAGGTCATCGTCGAGGGCGAATATGGCTATAAGGCCGCCAAGGACTTCATGAAGCTGCTGATGCCCAGCCATGCGCGCCGGGTGCAGCAATATGCCGACGCGGTTTCGCTGTTCCAGCGGGCAGGCGTCGAGGATCAGCTGGCCGCGATGTATAATCCGGTCGTGCAGCTGAAATCGGGCGGCTATCTGGTCATCAACCCGACCGAAGCCTTGGTATCGATCGACATCAACTCCGGCCGGTCGACGCGTGAGCATGGCATCGAGCAGACCGCCGTCGCCACCAACCTGGAAGCTGCCCGCGAAATCGCTCGCCAGTTGCGCCTGCGCGACATGGCTGGCCTGGTCGTCATCGACTTTATCGACATGGAGATGAACTCCAACATCCGTAAGGTCGAGAAGGCGATGAAGGAGGCGCTGAAGGACGATCGCGCCCGTATTCAGGTCGGCCGCATCTCCGGCTTCGGCCTAATGGAAATGAGCCGCCAGCGCCTGCGCACCGGCGTGCTGGAAGCATCGACCCGCCAGTGCCCGCATTGCGAAGGCACCGGCCTTGTCCGCACCGCTTCGTCGGCGGGCCTTAGCGCGCTGCGCATGCTGGAAGAGGAAGCGGCGCGTGGTCGCGGCAACCTCGTCACCCTGCGCGCGAGCCAGGAAGCGGCCTTCTATGTCCTCAACAACAAGCGTCGCGAGCTGGACGAGATCGAGCAGCGCTATGGCGTGACGATCGCCATCCTGCCCGATGGCGAGGTCGAAGGCGCGCGCATGTCCGTGGAAGCCAGCGGCCCACGTCCGGAACGGGTGGTGAGCTATGCTCCGATCGTCGAGGAAGAGGATGACCTCGATATCGTCGAGGAGCTGGAAGAAGAGGAAATCGAGGAAGTCGAGGCCGCTGAGCGCGAAGAGCGCGGCGACCGGGGCGAGGATCGGGAAGGTGGCCGCCGCCGCCGTCGTCGCCGCCGTCGCCGTGGCGGCCAGCGTGATGAGCATCACGCCGAAGGTGAAGCGGAAGCTGCCGCTGGTGCCGACGACGAAACTGGCGAAGAAGCCGAATCGGCTGGCGAAGAGAGCGAAGAACACGCTGTCGACACCCATGGCGAAGGCGAAGAGGCCGGTCGCCGTCGTGGCCGTCGCGGTCGCCGTGGCGGACGCCGTCGTCGCGAGGGCGAAGCGGTTGCCGACGAGGCTGCGAGCGAAGCCGTCGAGGCTTCCGAGCCCGCCGCTGTCGAGCCTGTCGCCGAGACGGTAGCAGAAGCAGCGCCCGAAGCGCCTGCGGAGGAAGAGGCGCCAAAGACGCGTCGTCGCCCCCGTGCTCGCAAGGCAAAGGAAGCCGTAGAAGCGCCCGTGGAGACCCCCGAGGCTCCGGTCGAAGCGGCAGCCGAGGAAGCACCCGTCAAGCCCAAGCGCACTCGGCGCAAAAAGGCGGAAGCTGCTCCCGAAGCCCCTGCCGAACCGGTCGTAAGCGTGGAACCGGAAGCCGAGGCACCCGCCAAGCCCAAGCGCACTCGGCGCAAGAAGGTTGAGGCCATTGCCCAGGACGCGGCGGAGGCTCCCGCGATCGCAGGAGCCGTCGCGCCGGAAGCTGGCGCACCAGCGGCAGCTGCTGCTGGTGAGAGCGTGGTCTCGACGGCTGATGGCGAAGAGACGAGCGACGACGATAGCGCACCGCGCCGTGGATGGTGGCAGCGCACCTTCGGTCAGTAAGGACGTCCGCCCGATGAACAACGCCGCCGCCTTGCCGGTTTTCCGGACAGGTGGCGGCGTTCTCGCTTCAGGCGGAGTTCATGGCGATGCTGGCAGGCGCGCGGACATGCTGCGTTCGTCCCTGCTCCATGGTGATCGGCCATGATGCGCCGCTGGCTGCGTGCCGCCGCGATTGCCGCTGCATCGCTGGCATTCATGGTCCAGCCCGCGATGGCGCAGCAGATATTGCGCGACGCGGAAACCGAAGCCTTCATGGCCGACATGTCGGGACCGCTGGTCAGCGCGGCGGGGATGGAACCGCGCA
Source organism: Sphingobium sp. TomTYG75 (assembly GCF_054771635.1). Taxonomy (NCBI): domain Bacteria; kingdom Pseudomonadati; phylum Pseudomonadota; class Alphaproteobacteria; order Sphingomonadales; family Sphingobiaceae; genus Sphingobium; species Sphingobium sp. TomTYG75. The sequence goes on from NZ_BSRE01000001.1 coordinate 1,096,805, forward strand.
ATGTCCAGGTGCTGGTTCTCAACGATCCGGAAATCAACGCCTTCGTTGCAGGCGGCCAATATGTCTGGGTTCATAGCGGTCTGATCGCCGCAGCCGACAATGTGAGCCAGCTGCAAGGGGTCGTCGCGCACGAGCTCGGCCATATCGAGGGCGGCCATATCATCCGGTCATCGGAAGGCATGAAGGCCGCGACCGGCATCACCCTGCTCAGCCTGGTTCTGGGCGCCGCTGCGATTGCGGCAGGCGGCGCGGAAGCGGGCATGGGCATTTTGGGCATGGGACAGCAGGCGGCGATGGGCAAATATCTCGCCTTTTCGCGCGCGCAGGAAAGCTCGGCCGACCTTGCCGGTGCGCGCTATTTGAGCAAGGCGGGCTTATCGGGCAAGGGCAGCCTGGAATTCTTCAAGAAGCTGCAGAACCAGGAATATCGTCTCGCGATCCCGCAGGAGGATAGCTACGGCCGCACGCATCCGCTGTCCGGCGAACGCATCAATGTTCTGCGGGAAGTGTATACGGTCGATCCCGCTTGGGACAAACCGATCGATCCGAAGCTGGAAGCCCGGTTCGAACGCATCAAGGCCAAGCTGGTCGGCTTCGTTTCCGAACCCACGCAAACGCTGATCAAATATCCCGAGAGCGATCAGTCTCTCCCCGCGCATTATGCGCGCGCCTACGCCTGGCATAAAAGCGCCTATCCCGACAAGGCAATCGCCGAGGTCAACGCCCTTCTGACAGCGCAGCCGCATGACCCTTATTTCCTGGAACTCAAGGGTCAGGTGCTGCTGGAAAGCGGCAAGCCCGCCGACGCCATCCCGCCGCTGCGCGAGGCCGTGCAACTGACGCAACAGCCTTTGATCGCCACCATGCTGGGCCATGCGCTGATCGCGACGGAGGATGACAAGAACTTCGCCGAAGCCGAACAGGTGCTGCGTAATGCTGTGGCGCGCGACCGGGAAAATCCGTTCGCCTGGTATCAGCTTGGGGTCGTCTATGAACGGCGGGGCGACACGCCTCGCGCGGCGCTGGCAACGGCAGAACGCTATGCCCTGATGGGCGACGACCAGATGGCGCTGCGCAGCGCGGACGCGGCCATGCAGGGATTGAAGCCCGGCACGGTTGACTATCTGCGAGCGCAAGATATCGCCATGGTCTCCCGCGCAGCCGTCGAGCAGAAGCGAAAGAAGAAATGACCGAAACCTCTCGACCCGGCATTCGCGCCGCCCTTTCCAACAGGACCATCCAAATGACGATTGGCGCCCTCGCCTTCATCGCGGCCACTGCCGCTGGCGCGGCTCTAGGCATGCAGAGTAGCGGCAGCGTCGCAGCCGGAGACAAGGCCGCGATCGAGAAGATCGTGCGCGACTATATTCTGGAGCATCCGGAAATCATTCCCGAAGCGGTCGAGCGGCTGCAGGCGAAACGCGTGTCGGACAGCATCGGCGAAAGCCGCAAGGCGATCGAAACACCCTATGCGGGCGCGTGGGAAGGCGCGGCCAACGGGGATGTCACGGTGGTCGAATTCTTCGATTACGCATGCGGCTATTGCCGCGCGTCCCTGCCCGACCTCGCCAAGCTGGTGGGCGAGGACAAGGGGGTGAAGGTCGTCTATCGCGAGTTGCCGATCCTGTCCGACGAGAGCGCCGATGCGGCCAAGGTGTCGCTGCTGGCGGCGGAAAAGGGCCAATATATGCCTTTCCATCGGGCGCTGTATGCGAGCGGGAAGGTCACGCGAGACACCATATTGGGCGCCGCCGCCAAGGTCGGCATAGACGGAAAGGCTGCGGAGGCGGCCATGGCCAACAGCAAATATGATGGTGAAATCCAGGCGAACATCGCGCTGGCGCAAAAGCTGCGCGCCACGGGCACGCCGACCTTTGTGGTGGGTGATCAGGTTCTGAACGGCGCGGTGGGGTATGACGCGCTGAAGCAGGCTGTCGCGGCGACGCGGGCGAAGTAGTGGGTGACCTTCTCCCTCTCCCCTTCAGGAGAGAGGGTGTCGAGCGTAGCGAAGGCGGGAGAGGGGAACGCACAGCACATCCGTTGCTCCCCTCTCCCTAGCCTTCTCCCCTGAAGGGGAGAGGGAACATGTTGAGCATATCCCTCCTCCTCCGCCATTGACTCGTCCCCCGCTTTTGCCTATCGGACGCCGCCTGACATGCGGTCGCCCATCGGCGGCCCTTTTTTGTCACGCCCGATTTTGACGTTTTGCTTGAGGAATGAACGATGAAGCGCACCTATCAGCCGAGCAATCTGGTTCGGAAGCGCCGTCACGGTTTCCGCGCTCGCATGGCGACCCCCGGCGGCCGCAATGTGATCCGCGCCCGCCGTTCGCGGGGCCGCAAGAGCCTGAGCGCCTGAACGACGCGCCGCCGGATCGCGCGCCAGCCATGATGAGGCGGCGCGCTGATTTCCTGGCGGCGAATCGTGGGCGGCGCGCGCCGATGCCGGGCTTTGTCCTGCTGGTGCGCGAACGTGGCGATGGCGATCCGGCGATGCGTATCGGCATCACGGTTACGAAAAAGATTGGCGGCGCTGTCATCCGCAACCGGATGAAGCGCCGTTTTCGCGTCTTGGCGCGGGATTTGTTGCCTATCCACGGAGTCGCGGGCGCGGACCATGTGCTGATCGGCCGTTCCGAAGGTATCGAGCGCGACTTTGCGTTGCTCCGGTCGGAACTGGAAAAGGCTCTGGGCAAGGTGATGAGCCGCCCTGCTGGCACCCATCGAGGGCCTCCGCGAAAGAAACCTTGCCGCGAACAGGGCGCTCAGTAGCAATGATCGCTCGTCTGCTTATCCTGATTGCGCGCTTCTGGCAGCTTGGCCCTTCGCGCATATTGCCCCCCAGCTGCCGTTATGCGCCGTCCTGTTCGCAATATGCGATTGAGGCCGTCGGCAAATATGGTGCGGTGAAGGGTAGCTGGCTCGCCACGAAGCGGCTAATGCGATGCCATCCTTGGGGCGGTTCGGGCTACGACCCGGTCCCCTGATACGAATTTTCACAAGACACGGCGGAGCCGACAAGCGTGGACGACAAGAAGAATATTGTTCTGGCGGTGCTACTGACCGCAGCGATCCTGTTCGGCTGGCCCTATATTGCCAAGCATTTCTTCCCTGCCGCGAACCCGCCCGCGACGAAGATCGAAGGCGGCAAGACCACGCCGGTGGCGCAGGGATCAAGCCCGGTAGCCAGCAGCCCGTCGGCGACTCGCGATCGCGCCCTGGTCTTGAAGGAAAGCCCGCGCGTCGCGATCCGTACGCCCAAGCTGACCGGCTCCATCAACCTGAAGGGCGCGCGCATCGACGATATCGTGCTGCCCACCTATGGCGAAACGATCGCGAAAAATTCGCCCGCGATCCGGCTCTACAGCCCTTCGGGCACGAGCGACGCCTTTTTTGCTGGCTTCGGCTGGCAAGGCGAAGGGTTGAAGGCCCCTGACGCGAACACCGTATGGACGGCCGACGCGAAGGAACTGACCCCGACCAACCCCGTGACCCTGCGGTGGGACAATGGTGCGGGCCAGGCCTTCGAAATCCGCCTGTCGGTGGATGATAATTACATGATCACCGCGCAGCAGAAGGTCGTGAACAGCGGCACTGGCGTGGTCGGGGTGAAACCTTATGGTTACATCAACCGCACTGGCATCCCCAAGGACCCGGACACCTGGACCATCCATGTCGGCCCGATGGGCGTGTTCAACGGCGCTGCCAACTATGATGTGAACTACAAAGACCTGAACAAGGGTCCTTCCAGCCAGAGCTTCCAGTCCACAGGCGGCTGGCTGGGCTTCACCGACAAATATTGGCTGTCGGCACTGGTCCCCGAACAGAAGGCAGCATTTGAGGGTCAATTCCGTAAGGGTGCCGGCACGCAATATCAGGCCGACTACAGCCTGGCTCCGACCATGCTGGCGCCGGGCAAGGCCGTCACCCAGACGGTGCGCCTGTTCGTGGGCGCGAAGGAAGTGAAGACGCTCGAAGCCTATCAGGATGCGGGCATTCCGCTGTTCGACCGGGCTATCGACTGGGGCTGGTTCTACTGGTTCGAAAAGCCGATCTTCGCGCTGCTGCACTGGCTGTTCGAACATATCGGCAATTTCGGCGTGGCCATCATCTGCCTGACCTTCGTGGTCCGCGCGCTGATGTTCCCCGTCGCCCAGCGCCAGTTCGCCAGCATGGCGGCGATGCGCGCGGTGCAGCCCAAGATGAAGGCGTTGCAGGAGAAGTATAAGGACGACAAGCCCAAGCTCCAGCAGGAGATGATGGAGCTGTACAAGCGCGAGAAGGTGAACCCGCTCGCCGGCTGCCTGCCCATCTTCATCCAGATCCCGATCTTCTTCGCACTGTACAAGGTGTTGCAACTGACGATCGAAATGCGCCATCAGCCGTTCGTGCTGTGGATCAAGGATCTGTCCGCGCCCGATCCGCTGCATATCCTCAACCTGTTCGGCATGCTCCCCTTCACACCCCCGGCCTTCCTGGGCATCGGTGTGCTGGCGCTGCTGCTCGGCATCAGCATGTTCTTCCAGTTCAAGCTGAATCCGGCTCAGATGGACCCGATGCAGCAGCAGATCTTTTCGATCATGCCGTGGATGATGATGTTCATCATGGCGCCGTTTGCTGCGGGCCTGCTGGTTTACTGGATCACCAACAACTGCCTGTCGATGCTGCAGCAGTGGTGGCTCTACAAGCGCCACCCCGTGCTGAACGCGGCTCCGGCGAAATAAGGCGGATATCCAAGTGGACGAGCAGGAACAGGCAGAGCTGATCGAAGAAGCGCGCAAGGTGTTCGCCGGGCCGATCACCTTTCTCAAGTCAGCGCCGGATTTGAAGTTCCTGCCCGACATGTCGGTCAATGAAGTGGCGTTTGCGGGCCGATCGAACGTCGGCAAATCGTCCCTGCTGAACGCGCTGACGGGCCGCAACGGGCTTGCCCGCACGTCGAACACGCCGGGACGGACGCAGGAACTGAACTTTTTCGATGTCGGCGACCCGCTGCGCTTTCGCCTCGTCGATATGCCTGGTTATGGCTATGCGCGCGCGCCCAAGGACATGGTGCGCCAGTGGCGCTTCCTTGTGAACGACTATCTGCGCGGGCGGGCGAAGCTGAAGCGCGCACTCGTCCTGATCGACAGCCGGCATGGCATCAAGGATGTCGATAATGAGATTTTCGACATGCTTGACGCGGCGGCCGTCAGTTATCGCATCGTCCTGACCAAAGCGGACAAGGTAAAGGCCAGCCATCTCGCCGAAGTGATCCAGGCGACTGGCGATGCCGTCCGGAAACGGCCCGCTGCCCATCCCGAGATTATCCCGACCTCAAGCGAAAAGGGCATGGGCATAGCGGAACTTCGGGCGGCCGTTCTGGCGAGCGTGACTGAAGGGTGACAAGTCGTTGTTAAAACGGGGCAGTTGACCCTGCCCTCCCTCCGCTGACGCTTTAAGCTATCCCATTCGCCAAACAGCCAAGGCCGGGATCAGAACAGTTCATATTGCCCATCTCCCTTGAGCGTCCAGGTGCCAAGAATATCGTGCCGTGTGCGGCCCACATGGCTGCAAACCAGGACAAACTGATCGAGCGACCACAGGAAGCCGTCGATACTTTGCTGCGCCGGAGGGCCATCCCTGTAGAATAGCGTCTGGTGTGGGCTAAAGGTCCAGCCGGGGCGCAAGGCCACGCCTGCCCCCCGCATCGCGTCGATGATCGACTTCTGTAATTGATTGAGCAACGGCAGGGATCGCGAAGGACGCAGGGCGGCGGAGCGATTGCTGAAGCTTAGTCGGTCGAGCCTCATGTCAAAAGGTTCAGCTTCGACCGTAGTCCCGGCCCGCAACAATGCCTTGATCACCGCATAGGGATATTCGACATAATCGGCGGTCACCGCCAGCGTGACATGCTGATGCTCCGGCCGGATGCGACGCTCCCCGCCGCCCAGCGTCTCTGCCAAATGATCGGTCTGGCGCGCGATGATGGGCGAGGGCTTCAGCGCGAAAAAGAGACGATATTTGGTGTCGGCGCGCATGTCATGGCGCATGGCTGATCCTTTCGAGTCGGTATGTTCACTATATGTTCCTATAGCGCTGATAGCGAGTCCCGGGAGCCGATGCGTCATTCGGACGTTGGGCATGGTCTTAACCAAGGAGTGTCCGATGGCCCACCTCACCCTGCCGCAGCTGGCGAAGAAGATGAAGGATATCGACTTCGCCATGCTTTCCACCCGCGCTGAAGGTGGCCAGATCGCCGCACGGCCGATGAGCAATAATCGTGACGTCGATTATGATGGCGGCAGCTATTATTTCACCACCGACGACACCGTCATGGTCCACGATATCGAGCGGGACCCGAAGGTTGGCTTGGCCTTTCAGGGTTCGGCCGGGTTGTTGAAGCAGCGACCGCTATTCGTGGCGATAGAAGGACGCGCCGATCTTATCCGTGACAAGGCGGCGTTCAAGGCGCATTGGAACAGCGATCTTGACCGCTGGTTCAATGAAGGCATCGACACGCCGGGGCTCGTGATGATTAGGGTGAGCGCGGAACGGGCGCATTATTGGGATGGAGAAGATGAAGGGGAGGTCCAGCTCTGATCTTCACGAAAGGGCGGGCAAGCGCGATCGCGTCAGGACGGCGTCACGCTGGATATTGTCCCTATTTTATCTTATCGCGGGCATCGCCCATCTGACCCGGCCAGGCGGCTTCATAGCCATCACGCCATATTGGGTGCCCCACCCCGCTGACATCATCACGCTGACGGGTGTGGCGGAAATTGCGGGTGCTGCGGGATTGCATATCCCTAGACTGCGTAGGGCCGCCGGGATCGGCCTTGCCCTTTACGCCCTTTGCGTGTGGCCAGCCAATCTGAACCATGCGCTCAACGATATTCCATTGGGCGGCGTGCATTTGAGCTGGTGGTATCACGGCCCGCGCCTGCTGTTGCAGCCGTTGATCATATGGTGGGCCTTGTGGTCCAGCACGGCAATCGAATGGCCGTTCGGGCGGACACGTGACGTCCCATATCAATGATTGTCTTTGAAATGGGCGGCCCTACTGTGGCGGCCGCCTTCCACGAACAAAGATAGAGAGAGTGATGACCCGGCACATCCCCTGGATCCTGACGGCCATAGTCGGGGCGATCGCCTTGTCAGTGGTTGCGATATCCCGGGGCGAGGCGGTCAATGCGCTCTGGATCGTCGTGGCAGCGGTCAGCAGCTTTCTGGTCGCCTATCGCTATTACGCGCTCTACATTTCGCGGCATGTGATGCGGCTCGATCCTGCACGGCCCACGCCCGCGCTACGAAGAGCGGACGGGCTTGATTATGTCGCGACCGACCGCGTGGTCCTGTTCGGCCATCATTTCGCGGCGATCGCGGGTGCTGGGCCTCTGGTGGGGCCAGTCCTTGCCGCGCAGATGGGGTATCTGCCCGGCACTATCTGGATCATCGCGGGCGTGGTGCTGGCGGGCGCGGTGCAGGATTTCATGGTCCTGTTCATTTCCATGCGCCGCGATGGCAAGTCGCTCGGCGAGCTTATCCGCATGGAAATGGGGCAGGCCGCTGGGACGATCGCCCTGTTCGGCGCCTTCATGATCATGGTGATCATCCTGGCCGTGCTGGCGCTGATCGTGGTGAAGGCGCTGGCGGAAAGCCCATGGGGCATGTTCACCGTTGCCGCCACGGTGCCGCTCGCCCTGCTGATGGGCGCCTATACGCGCTGGATAAGGCCGGGGCGGATTGGCGAGGTGTCGCTGATCGGCCTCATCGGCCTGCTGGCGGCGATCATATATGGGCAGTCCATCGCGCAATCGCCGCTATGGGGGCCGGTCTTCACCTTCACGCCGATGCAATTGTGCTGGATCCTGATCGGCTATGGCGCGGTCGCATCGGTGCTGCCGGTCTGGCTGCTGCTGGCGCCGCGCGACTATCTGTCGACCTTTCTCAAGATCGGCGCCATCGCCGCGCTTGCCATCGGCATCGTCATCATGGCGCCGCCGCTCAAAATGCATGCCGTCACACAATTCGTAAACGGCAATGGCCCGGTCTGGTCGGGCGGGCTCTTCCCCTTCCTGTTCATCACCATCGCCTGTGGCGCGGTATCGGGATTTCACGCCCTGATCGCCAGCGGCACTACACCCAAGCTGATCGCGAGCGAGAACGACGCGCCGCTGATCGGCTATGGTGCGATGTTGATGGAGGCGTTCGTCGCGATCATGGCGCTGGTGGGCGCGTCGATCCTCGATCCCGGCATTTATTTCACGATGAACAGCCCGGCGGCGGTGATTGGCACCGACGCGAGCAGCGCGGCCGCCGCCGTCACGGCGATGGGCTTCCCTATTAGCCCTGACCTTATCGCGCAGACCGCCAGAGATGTGGGCGAACATACCATAATCTCTCGCACAGGCGGCGCACCAACGCTTGCCGTAGCTATGGCGGAAATCTTCTCCCATGTAATCGGCGGGCCGGCGATGAAAGCCTTCTGGTATCATTTTGCCATATTGTTCGAGGCGCTGTTTATACTGACGGCGGTTGACGCAGGCACGCGCGCGGGCCGTTTCATGTTGCAGGACCTGATCGGGCTGGCCGTGCCGCGCTTCAAGGATACAGCGGGTATCGTGCCGGGGCTGGTGGCCACCGCGCTGACGGTTTCGGCCTGGGGCTTCTTCCTTTATCAGGGCGTCACGGACCCGCTGGGCGGCGTGAACACGCTATGGCCAGTGTTTGGCATCTCCAACCAGATGCTGGCGGCGATCGCGTTGATGCTGGCGACGGCGGTATTGTTCCGAATGAAGCGGAACCGCTATGCTTGGGTGACGATGATCCCGACCGCCTGGCTGCTGGTCTGCACATTGTCGGCCGGACTGCTGAAGCTATTTTCAGCCGATGCGAAGGTCGGCTTCCTTGCCCATGCGGCGAAATTCTCAGCAGCAGCGAATGAGGGCAAGTTGCTCAACCCCGCCAAGTCCATGGCGGAAATGCAGCAGATTATCTTCAACGACCGGGTGGACGCCGGGCTGGTCGCCATTTTCCTGATGGTGGTGCTTTCGCTGCTGTTCTTCACCGTCCGCACCTGCCTCGCCGCACGTCGGGCCGATGCGCCGACGGCGCGCGAAATCCCCGCCTCTCTGGTGCCAGCGGAATGATCGGCTTGTTCGACAGGGTGCGCCGGATGGCGATGATGATGGTCGGTGTCCCCGATTATGAGGGCTATGCCCGCCACATGCACATGCATCATCCCGGCGAGCCGGTCATGACGCCTACCGAGTTTTTCCGCGATCGGCAGGAGGCGCGCTATGGCGGGAAGAATGGCGGCAAATGCTGTTAAGGACGCCGGTCAGCTACGCGCGTTGAAGCCTGCGATCATGCCCGCTGCGATGGACAGGGCGATCTCAGCCGCGCCCACCGCGCCGATGTCGAGCCCCGCCGGGCCATCGATTCGCTTAAGTTGCTCCGCAGAAAAGCCCATTGCCGATAGGCGCTCCAACCGAGCGGCATGGCTCTTTCGCGACCCCAGCGCAGCGACATAGCCGGTCGGCGCGCGCAGGGCAGTGGCGAGAGCGGGATCGTCGATCTTGATATCATGGCTGAGCGTCACGACCGCCGTCGCTTCACCGGGGCGGCGCGCCGCGATCGCCTCGTCGGGCCAGCGATCGTCCAACTCGACGCCGGGGAAACGCTCCTCCGTCAAGAAGCGGCCGCGCGGATCGATCACCACGGGTCTGACGCCCATGGCCTGGGCAAGCGCGCATAAGGACTGGGCGATCTGCACCGCGCCCACGATCAGCAACTGGCGCGGCGGATCGTAGCGGTTCTGGAATTGACCCTCGATCACTGCTTCACGGGTGATACCTGTACCAAGGTCGGTGGAAAGGACGAGGGACCGCCCCTCATCGCGAGCCTCAGCAATCCGGTCGAACAATGCGGGCGCGAAGCTCCCCTCCTCCACCGGCTGGACCAGCACGCTGATCTCGCCTCCGCAGGGAAGGCCCACGGACCAGGCGTCATCATCGGCAACGCCATAGCGTTCGAGATGCGCCGGGCGGCCCGCAATGACCTCCTCCGCCCGTTGCAGGACGTCGGCCTCAACACAACCGCCTGAAATGCTGCCTTCGAAACGGCCGTCGCGATGGACGATCATATGACTGCCACGCGGCCGGGGGGCCGATCCCCATGTCGATACGACCGTCGCCAGCGCCATGGGCGCGCCACGCCACTCGATCGCCTTGCGTATCACCGCGTCATTGTCGTTCAATCCCGGCCTCCTTGCCCATCGCACATAAGAGACCGCCAACGTCTCGCCAAGCTAGACGAGCCGCCGCCCGGTCCATACGACCCGGCCAACGATCGCCACCAGCGATGGGTCGATGTCCACCCAGTCGGGATAATGAACATTGTCGCTGCGCACACTGAACAGCCCTCTGCGTGGCCCCATCGCGATACGCTTCACCATCAGCACGCCGTCCAGTCGCAGCACATATACCCCATCGCGAAGCCGCATCGCGTCATCATCATGGTCGACCATGATCTCGTCACCATCATTGAGCGTCGGCGCCATCGATTCGCCATCCACCCGGATGATGGATACTCTTTGAGGCTTCACGCCCAGATGGCGCAACCAGTTCGCGTCGAAAGCCATGACACCCGCCGCCCGCTCATCCTCGTCAAGCGAACCGGGTCCGGCCGACGCGCCAAGCGACAGGCGCGGCACAGGCACCACTGCGGGCAGAGGCCGCGATTTCCTTTCCACCGGGGCTTGGCGCCCCGGCCCACCCAGCAGGTCTTCGGCAACGCCAAAATAGCGTGCAAGCACCCGCCGGTCCTCCTCATCCAGTTTGCGGGGCGTGCCGCGCTTAATGAACTGCTGAACATAGGCCGGGTTACGCTTCAGCAGGCGGGACAGGTCGGCATAATTCTCCCCCCTCTCGGCAATCAGCCGTTCCAGCACAACGCGCGGATCTTCTCCATTACCGATCATGATTCATCCATAATGATAGGAATTTTCCTAGACAAGTAGGAAATAGGGGGAGAAATAGGAAAACACTTAGGGATTCGCAGGGGGCGAATCGCATCGAAGAGAGGAGATTGAACCGCATGCTGATTCGCGCCGTAGAGAAGTTCCTGCGGGACAACGGCATTCCGGCGACACGCTTTGGCCGTGAAAGCGTTCGCGATCCCCGTCTGGTGTTCGACCTGCGTCAAGGTCGCGAACCGGGGGAACGGATCAAGAGACGTATAGAACATTTCATGAACACATATCGCAGGAGCGCGGGTCAATGACAAGTCTGGATCATCTCCGCCAAGGCCGGAAACTGGTCGAAAATGAAGGAAGGCGCCTGAGTGGACAGGACCCCCTGCCCCGACTGCTCGCCCAATTGATCGAGCGTGCGGGCGAACCCGTCAGCATCGAACGCGCTATCAGCCGTCCCTGGGCCAGCGCATTGTTCCAGGGGAGGCGGCACGTCATCACGCTGCGGATTAAGGGGCCGGACGCTAAAGATCGGCGAGCCCGGTTCGCCGAAGGGCTGGAGGAAGCCGAATGGACGCTACCCAGGCATTTTGTCGCCGACATCATAATTGATGGCGGCAGGTCGGCTTTGGAAGAGGAGTGGATCGAACTGTCGGCGCTCACCATCGAAGATTGGTGAGCGGCAGTCCTCAGCGCGCCCGATCCGCCATGGCCCGCAATGTGCCAAGCGCCGCGCGCAGCGCCTGATCGACATCATCCTCGACCCGATCCCGCACCGGGACCCGCTGTTCGGTCGGCATGTCAGCGATGACACCGTCGGCGGCGGCAGTCCTGGCGCCACGCACACGATCGGTTAGGCCTTTCTCGAACCGCGCGGTGAGTTCAGCCAGCGAAGGCAGGCTGGGAACTGGCGGGATGTCGTTGGACAGATCGGCGGGGGCGGAATCGGTGGCAATGACGCTCACCGCTTCAAATTCGGCATCGACCGCTGAATGAATGTCCGGGGCCTCTGCTGGCGTCGGCTCACCGGGCAGGATTATGGCCTCCGCTTCCGGTTGAGCCGATTCGAACTGTTCACCCCGCGCAGGGCCAATCCGGGGGAAAATCTCCAGGCCGCCAAAGTCGCGGCTCGCGAAGATGGGCGCACGCGCCGGGGCGTCGGGATGCGCGTCGGCGCGGCGCATCAGCGGGCGCGATATTCTGGAGGCTCCAGAGGTCCGGCCGCGAGACAGCCAGTTCAGCTTCGGCAATGCAAAACCCATATCACTCACTCCTGTAACGCTGCGAGAGCGTCGATCCTTTTTCATCGGCATGGGCGCCGCGTTGAAACTTACGAAGCCCATCGCCATCAGCGCGCCGAAGCCTGCAACAAGCAGGCGCGCTTTCAACCCCAACGGCGGCGCGGCGGCGGGCAAGGCTTCGCTTAGTCCGCTCGACGCGACGATTGTCTCGACCAGTCCCACGGGCATCGCCAACAGGATCAGCGCGACCGCCAGCCCTGCCAGCACGGCCGGGGTCATGGCCCTATGAAGTCGAACCACCGCCATGTTTCCGTTCAGGCGGCAGCGCGAACGCGCGCGATCCGCTGCGCCAGTAACCGCTCATAGACAGGCCCATAACGCAGAATATTTGACGACCAGTTACGCTCGCGTTCGACAAAGGCGCGAGCCGTCGCCCGCCGATCGTCCCAAAACCCACGATCAGCGAACATCTTTGCCAAAGCGGTCGCAATGGCCGCGGGATCGCCGGGCGCGAACAGCGTGCCGGTCACCCCATGTTCGATCAACTCGCGATGACCGCCCACATTGGAGGCAGCTACCAGCCGTCCCTGCGCCATTGCCTCCAGCGGCTTGAGCGGGGTCACAAGATCGGTGAGCCGCATCGCCTTGCGCGGATAGGCGAGGACATCGACCTGCGCATAATAATCCTCGACCTCATCATGAGGGACGCGCCCTACGAAAACGATATGGTCGGCGAAGGGCGAGGCCGTCGCCTGGTCGCGCAGTGCCTGTTCGCGCGGACCGCCGCCTACCAGCAGCAGCTTGACCTTGGGCCGCGCGCGCACCAGCCGGGGCATCGCGGCGATGAGGTCATCCAGACCTTCATAATCGTAGAAGCTGCCGATGAAGCCGACCACATCGGCGCCCTCAAGCCCCAGCCTTGCGGTAAGCGCCGGATCGCGCGGCACCGGTGTTCCGAATTGCTCCATATCCACGCCGTTGGGCGAAACGATGATCTTGGCCGGATCGATCCCGCGCGCAACCAGATCGTCACGCAGCCCTTCGCAGATGACCGCGACGGCATCGGCCGCGCGCACCGCATGGGTTTCCAGTTGCCGGGTCAGCCAATAGCGCGGGCTGCCTTCGGTGCCGGTGCCGTTTCCGACCGCTGCATCCTCCCAGAAGGCGCGGATTTCGTAGATCATCGGAATGTCGTGCCGCTTGGCCGCGCGTTGTGCCGCCATGGCGTTCAACACGGGCGAATGGGCGTGGATGACGTCCGGCCGCCACCGAGCGATCAGCGAATCGATGGCATCCGCATGCGCCGCGATGTCTCGCCATTCGCGCAGCAACGGATTGCCGGTTGTCGGCGTGCCCGGCGTGCGATGAAAATGAAGGCCGTCCACGACCTCTTCTGCTGGGCCTTTGGCGCCGTGACGCAATCCGGTAATTCCCCGCACGTCCCAGCCCTGCGCCATTTGCGCTCGCAGGATGGCACGCGTGCGAAAGGTGTAGCCGCTATGCATCGGCAGGCTGTGATCGAGCACATGGAGTATCCGAGTCATGACGCTTGTTGTGGCGGAAAAGGTTTAACGGCCCGTCAACTCTGCCGCGCTAGGGAAAGGGTGTGGCCATGGAAGAACCCTTCGCGCGATGATTGACGCCCTTTCCCTGCTGATCAGCCATGGCGTGATCATGCTGGCGGCCTGGCGCCTGCTGCCGCGCGCCGATCTGGATGACGAATCGCAGGCGGAGAGATCGCGCGATGCGTGATCTCTTCTTCCTCGCTTTTCTCGGCGCCTTCTTCCTGCTGGGGCTGCGGCGCCCATTCCTGCTGGTCGCTGTCTACGCCTATATCGACATCGTCTCGCCACAGCGGCTGTCCTACTTCCTGCTGAACCGCATCCCGATTTCCGCCATCGCCTTTGCTCTGGCGGTGGGCGCATGGCTGCTGGTGGACAAGAAGACGGACTGCCGCTTTTCCATGCGGCAATTGCTGCTGCTGATCTTGCTGGCCTGGTGCGGCTATACGACCGGGACGGCCGACTTCCCGCTCAACGCCCATACCAAGTGGGAATGGGTGTGGAAGGCGATGATCTTCGCGATCTTCCTGCCGCTGACCCTGCGCACGCGGCTGCGGCTGGAGGCACTGGCGCTGTTCATGGTGCTGTGTGCGAGCACCATCATCATCAATGGCGGTATGAAGACGGCGCTGTCGGGCGGCGGCTATGGCGTCCTCAACCTGATGGTCGATAATAATAGCGGCCTGTACGAAGGCAGCATCATCAGCTGCGTCGCCATCTCGCTGATCCCGCTCATCCTTTGGCTGGCGAAACACGGCACCATCTTTCCGCCGGACTGGCGGGTGCGAACCTTCGCCTATGCGCTGTGCTTCGCCTGCCTGTTGATGCCGATCGGCACCGAAGCGCGCACGGGACTCGTCTGCATCGTCATCCTCGCTGGCATGATGCTGATGCGGTCGAAGCGGCGCTTTGTTTATGGCCCGTTGCTAGCTGTGGCCGCGCTTGCCGCCATCCCTTTCCTGCCCGCCAGCTTCACCCAGCGCATGTCCACCATCGAGAATCACCAGGGCGACGAAAGCGCTTCCACCCGCCTTGCCGTTTGGAAGTGGACACTGGACTATGTGAAGGATCATCCCGGCGGCGGCGGCTTCGACAATTACCTCCAGAACAGCTTCACCTATTTCATGCAGGAACGGGTGACCGACAGCGGCGGGTCGCGCATGGAGCGGCGGCTCGTTACTGACAAGGGCCGCGCCTATCACAGCGCCTATTTCGAAATGCTCGGCGAGCAGGGCTATTTCGGCTTCGCTCTCTGGCTGCTGATCCACTTCATCTGCTTCATCCGCACTGAAGCAATCCGCCGACGTTATCGGGGCCGCGATGGTCCGGGCGAGGCATGGGTCGCGCCCTTCGCGCTGGCGCTTCAGCAGGGCCATGTCATCTACATGATCGGTTCGCTGTTCGTCGGCATCGCTTACCAACCCTTCATCTTCATGATGCTATCGCTGCAAATCGGCCTCGACACCTATCTCACGCGCAAGCAGCGGGAAGGTACGCGAGCCCCGGCCATTCCGTTCCGGCCCTCAAAGCCGATCACAGGGGGAGTATGATGAGCGGAGAACTCCGCATTCTGGGCATCGCCCATGGCTTGTTGCTCGGACTGGTGCTGGCGTCACCCATGATCGGCAGGGAGTTCCTGCCATGGGGCGTGGAAGCGCTGTTCATTATCGCGGCTTTCCAACTGCGCCTTGCCGACCGGCGATGGGAAACCCGCGCGGGCCTGCGCGGCTGGATCAGCCATATTCGCATGGCGCCCGGACGCCTCGTCCCCTGGGCTGCCACGGCGGTGGTGGCGGTCATCGCGGGGCCAGAGCAGGCGGCGCTCGCCGGGTCGATATTGGCAGCGGTGCTGATGGCGGAGCTGCTTCTTTATCCTGCCGGAGCCTATCTGCTTGGCCGCCTGCCCCGTGCCGGGATCGCGCTCCTCATCCTTCTTCTGCTCATCGGCTGCGGCCTTGCGGGCCAGGGTCAGCCCGCCCGGCTCGCCATGGCTTTCGCGCTGGGGGTGAGCGGCTGCATATTCTGGATGCGCGGGCCGGACGGTGAAGCACGGTCCACCATGATCGCCGCAGCCACAGCCTTGGGCTTCTTCGCGATCGCGCTGCTGCTGCCCAATATGGCGATGATCGCCATGCCCGCCGCGATATTGGCGGCGACCCTGACCCTCGCACATCTATCGGTCATCCGCCGCCATCCTGAGCATTGGCGCTTGCGCAGCAGCGGAGCGCTTCGTTGGCGCTTGACCGGCTCACAGCCCGGCCGATCCTGACCCCACGCGTCGAGGCCGGGGAACGCAAGCGCGGTAAGGCGGGTTAATGGCTCTTGAGAAGGAGCCAAATGCCGCAACGCCTCGTCCACGCCAATGACAGCCTGCCGGGAATAGCGCGCCGCCCATTGAAACGGGGATGGGCCTATTTCCTTGCCGATGGCACGCGGATCACCGACCGGGACGAGATCGACAGGCTTAACGCCATCGGCATGCCGCCCGCCTATCGGGATTGCTGGTTCTGCCCGCTACCGCATGGCCATATACAGGCGACCGGCTATGACGACAGGGGCCGCAAGCAATATCGCTATCATCCGGAGTTCCGCGCCGCGCGAGAGGCGGAGAAATACGGCGGCTGCGCCTTGTTCGGCCGCGCGCTGCCCCGCCTGCGCGCGCGCATAGAGGCTGACCTGTCAATCCGCGGCCTGCGCAAGGAAAGGACCCTGGCCGCAGTCGTGCGCCTGCTCGACCTTGCCAAGGTGCGCGTGGGCAACGAACAATATGCCACAGCGAACAAGAGCTTCGGCGCCACGACGCTGCGCCGCCGCCATGTCGACCTTAGCGGGCAGAAGCTGCGGTTGCGCTATCGTGCCAAGTCGGGGCGCGAACATGACCTGACGATCAGCGACCGGCGGCTGCTCCGCTTTGTGCGCGCCATGCAGGACCTGCCGGGGCAGCATCTGTTCCAATATCTGGACGAGGAAGGGATCGCCCGGCCGATCACTTCCGGAGACGTGAACGCCTATATAGCGGAAGCCATGCGGCATGACTTCACCGCCAAGCATTTCCGCACATGGGGCGCATCGGCTGTCGCGTTCGAAACATTAGCATCCGGCCCCGTATCGCTCGCGCAGATGGTCGCGCCGGTGGCTGAAGCGCTGGGCAACACGCCCGCCATCAGCCGTAAAAGCTATATCCACCCAGCGCTGATCGAATTGTGCAAGTCGGGACAGGATGAATGGCGGGCAGGGCTTCGCTTGCCGCGCAGTACGCGCTATCTCACCCGCTACGAACGCGGACTGATCGCCTTTCTGGAAGAATGCGGGGCAAGCTCCTCTCTTCCTCTGGCGGCCTGACCGCTTAGATTTTTCAGGGATCACCATGGCTGCAAAGAATGACCCGGCCTTCACGGTTCGCGCTCCCAACCTTTCGGAAATGTGGCACGCCACGACGAACTGGTTTGCCATTCACTCTTTGCAGATAGTGATCGCCGTCGGGATCGGCGTTGCCATCTATCTCGCCCTCGCCGCGCTGCGGCAATTTGGCAAGCGGTTCAGGGGCAAGCCGGGCAGCACGCTTGGCGTTTCCAACGTCGTTGGCCGTGCCATCGCCCGGACCACCCACTTCTTCATGGCCCTGGTCGCCGCGCGGCTGGTGGTCAGCTACGCCAATCCTCCGCAGATGGTGATGAAGACGGTGGCCTTCCTCTTCACCATCGCCGCCGTTTTCCAGGCGGCCATCTGGGCGCGCGAGATCATCCTGGGCCTCGTTGAACGCAAGACCGTTGGCGAAGACGCTCATGGCGAAACCTTGGCCAACGCCATGGGGTTGATCCGCGTCCTCGTGACCTTCGGCCTGTTCGCCATCGCCTTGGTGGTCGTACTCGACAATCTGGGCGTCAACGTGACGGGTCTGGTCGCGGGCCTTGGCATCGGCGGCATCGCCATCGGCCTCGCGGCGCAGGGCATCTTCTCCGACCTGTTCGCTGCCCTGTCGATCATCTTCGACAAGCCCTTCCGCCGGGGCGAAGTCATCACCTATGACCAGACGACCGCACGGGTCGAACGCATCGGCCTCAAGAGCACACGCCTGCGCGCGATGACGGGCGAGAAGAAGGTCATCTCCAACGCCAACCTCCTGCAAAAGGAGATTACCAGCCTTCAAACGCTGGAGCAGCGTCGGGTGACCTTTGCCATCGGGATCATCTACCAGACGCCAGATGAAAAGGCCGATGCCATCCCTGCCCTGCTTGAGAAGATCGTAACGGACGAAGGCATGCATTTCGTCAATGCCGGGTTGGTGCTCTTTGGCGCGAGCTCGCTGGATTACGAACTCAACTTCGATGTGCCCTACCCCGACACGCATGATTATTTTCAATCGCGCCATCGCATCGGCCTTGCGATTTGGAAGCGGTTCAAGGCGGAAGGCATTGAATTTGCCTATCCCACCCAGACGAGTTTTACCGCAGCGCCGGACGGGCGGACGATCATGCCCTATCCCGATCCCATCCACATCGATCATGGGGGAGCTGCG
Organism: Sphingobium sp. TomTYG75; assembly: GCF_054771635.1. Lineage (NCBI taxonomy): Bacteria > Pseudomonadati > Pseudomonadota > Alphaproteobacteria > Sphingomonadales > Sphingobiaceae > Sphingobium > Sphingobium sp. TomTYG75. The sequence continues at coordinate 1,115,080 of NZ_BSRE01000001.1, forward strand.
CGGCTCACCTGAGCGGGTTTTCGATTCGCTTCACCTACCCCTTGCTTGCCTCGGCCCTGTCAGCCGGTCAGGCAGCAGCATCGCTGATTGGGGAATGAAGATGTTGTCACGCACCAAACTCGCTGCCGCCGCACTGATGGGCTCTCTCGCCATCGCTCCTGCGGCGCATGCCGAAGGGCTTGGAGCAGAAGTCAATTACGGCCGGGCGAATGGTCATTGGGGCACCGAAATCGGCGCTGGCTACGCGCTGGACGTGGCGGGTTTCAGCCTGACCCCCGGGGCGGGCGTTTACCTGCGCGATGGTGAGGCCAAGCTGTATGGCCGGGTCGAGGCAACCTACCACCTGCCAGCCTTTGCGACGATCGGCGCTGGCATTCGGTTCAGCGGTGACAACAGCCGACCCTATGCCACTGTCGCGATGCCGATCGTTCCGAAGCTGCGCGTGAAAGGCAATGTCGGCCCCAAATATTATGCCGTGGGCCTAACGCTCGGTTACTGACCCGTGCCCCAAAGCGTGCCCGGCTGCAGCATGCCGTCCCGCAAGGCGAGGGCGCCATCCCTGTCCTTGGCCAGCAGCAGGGCACCGTCCAGGTCTATCCAGTCGGCGCCCTGCGCGACCAACGCCGCAGGGGCAATCCCGAGCGACGTGCCGAGCATGCAACCCACCATGATGCGGAAGCCCCGCTCCCTTGCGGCACGGGCAAGAGCCAGCGCCTCGGTCAATCCGCCCGCCTTGTCCAGCTTGATATTGACCGCGTCAAAGTCCCCCAGTCGATCAAGGTCCGCGCGAGTGTGGCAACTTTCGTCCGCGCAGAGCGGGAGCGGCGCCTTAACGCCCGCCAGCCTGTCCTCACGCCCGTGAAAAACCGGCTGCTCCACCATTTCCACGCCGAGTTCAGCGAGAGCGCCCGCTTCGGCCGCAATGTCGAGATCATGCCAGCTTTCATTGGCATCGACGATCAGCCGCGCACTGGGCGCCCCGACGCGAACCGCCGCGATCCGTTCCCTGTCCCCCTCACCCGTCAGCTTGCATTTCAACAGGGCAAAGCCCCTGCCCGCCGCGGCACGGGCGTCGGCTTCCATCTGGTCGGGGTCATTCAGGCTGATGGTGAAGGCAGTAGGCAGCGGTGCGGGGGGGTGAACGTCGGCCAGTTGCCAAACGGGAATGCCCGCCTGCCTGGCCTCCAAGTCCCACAATGCGCAGTCAAGCGCGTTGCGCGCCGCGCCTCGCGGCATCGCTTCCAGCAGTGCCTCGCGATCCAGCGGCCCCCGATAAGCGTTGAGGGCGGCGGCACAGCCTTCGGCTGTTTCACCTTCGTAATAGATGGGCGTGCCTTCGCCCCTGCCCACATGTACGCCATCGCTCACGGTACAGACCACGACGTCCACAGAGGTTTTGGCGCCCCGGCTGATGATGAAGGCGCCTGCTACCGGCCAGCGTTCGATGGTGGCGGAAATTATACGGGTCATCGACGTTTCCTGAGCGGCAAGTTAGGGACCGGACACAGGCTCTATGCGAGAATCGCGGGCCGCCGCATAGTCCCGCCAGATCTTATATAAGGATGGGTGCATCGTGACTTCCCGCGAATTGACTGGCTTTCTTTCCCTGGCCGAACAGGAGGACGGTGCGACACAACGCCGGATGTCCGATCTGGCATGGCGCATCGGTTTTGGGGCGATCAGTTGGCCGTGGCTGCTCGCCAGCCTTTCGGGTGGGCGCAAAGCCGACAAACGCGCTCTGATGGATGAGTTGAACCTGCCCCATGATGCGCTTCCGCATCTTGGCAGCTGGAAGGCGGATGTCGGTTTCCTGCGCCATATCGTGCGGGAGATTGCGCGCTTGCGGCCTGCGCAGGTCGTGGAACTGGGCGCGGGCGCTTCCACATTGGTTGCGGCCAAGGCCTTGGCGATGCATGGCGGAGGCCGCCTGACCAGCTTTGACCAGCATGGCGGCTTTGTCGATGCTACCCGCAACTGGCTCTGCGATCATGGTCTGCAAGCCGACCTGCGCCATGCGCCGCTGGCATCGGAGAGCGGCGATTGGCCGGGGCGCTGGTATGCGCTGGACGATCTGCCTGAGCGCATCGACCTCCTGATCATCGACGGGCCGCCATGGTCGGTCCATCCACTGGTACGGGGCGCAGCGGACAGCCTGTTTGCACGGCTGTCGCCCAACGCCGTTGTCTTGCTGGATGACGCGGCGCGGCCGGGCGAGCGGATCGTGGCGCGGCGCTGGCGTCAACGCTGGCCGCACATCGACTTTCGCCTGATGCATGACGGCACCAAGGGCACGCTGGTCGGGCGCAGGCGTGACATGTCGATCCCGGTCGCCAACGATAATGAAAGCGGGCGCGGCTGGCAGCATTTGCGCCGGACAGCCGCGATCGCAGCCCTGCTGGCGACTGGCTGGATCGCGAGAGGTGCGTTGGGCGAGTTTCCGCAGGCGGCGCAGGCCAGTCCCTTCCTCGACGAAGCAGCAGCGTCCCACCGTGCTGGCCTGTTGCGGCAAAATATGGCGTCTCAGGTGGAAAGCGCGACCCTCAACAGCGAGGAAATACGCCGTTCAACCGGGATCATCCTGCCATCTTTTCCCCGCAGCTGGCGCGTTACCGACGTTCAGCTCTTTCCGACGCCGGACAGTCCGGCCATAGCCATCTCGATCGTGACACCCGCAGGCGAACAACTCTCCTTCTTTGCGGATAAAGCCGAAACGCCTGCAGAGGGACATCCCCTGATCGCCCGGCGCGCAGCCGATATCATCGCCTATTGGGAAGCTGGCGACATGGCCTACGCGCTGACCGGGCGCACGGCCGCTCGCCGCATCATGACGCTGGCGGCGGAGATTACACCTTCCAGCTGACGCCGCGCCGCTGATCCTCGTTGAGGCTTGCGCCGGGGGCTGCTAAGCGCGCGACCATGCAAGATGCGGAAAAGCCCATGTCGCGCGGCGGCGCGCGTTCGTCCCTTGGCAGCCTCGCCATGTTGTGGCGCTTCGCCACGCGCTATCCCGGACGGATCGCCGCCGCGCTCGCCGCACTCATCGTCTCGTCCGCCGCGACTCTCGCTATTCCCAGTGGCTTCCGCCTTGTCATCGACCGCGGATTCATGGGCGGCGGCGATATCAGTCGTTGGTTTCAGTATCTGGCTTTGATCGTGCTGATCCTTTCCCTGGCGACAGCGGCACGCTTCTACTTTGTGTCCTGGCTTGGGGAACGGGTGGTGGCCGATATCCGATCGGCGACGCAGGCCAATCTGCTGCGCCTGGAACCCCGCTTTTTCGAAGAGAACCGGCCATCTGAAATCGCGTCGCGGATGACGGCGGACACCGCTATCATTGACCAGATCGTCGGCTCGACTGTGTCTGTCGCCCTGCGCAATCTGGTCACCGGGGTTGGTGGCCTCATCTACCTCTTCGCGCTCGCGCCCAAGCTCGCGGGCCTTCTGGTACTTGGCATCCCCATCATTCTGGTCGTGATGATCAGCCTCGGCCGCCGCGTACGGCTTCTCTCCCGCGCCAGTCAGGACAGGCTGGCCGCCGTCGGCAGCGTAACGTCCGAAGTGCTGGGCGCCATGAAGATCGTTCAGGCATTCGGGCAGGAAGCTCGGGAATCCGCGCGGTTCGACACGACAGTGGAAGCAGGATTTGCGACAGCCCGGCGCCGTATCCTCCTCCGCGCGGCGATGACGGCGGTTGTCATCGCTTTGGTCTTTGGATCGATCACTGCGGTGATGTGGCAGGGCGCCCTGGATGTCGCGGCGGGCAGGCTTTCGGGCGGCAGTATCGCGGCGTTTGTTCTCACCGGCGGCCTGGTTGCGGGCGCATTTGGCGCGCTGTCGGAAACCTGGGGCGACCTGCTCCGGGGTGCTGGCGCGGCGAGCCGCTTGCATGAGCTTATGACGGCAAAGCCCGAAATCGTCGCTCCTGCTTTGCCCAAACCGATTCCCCAACTTCCACAAGGCGCGAACCTCCAGTTCGATGGGGTGCATTTCAGCTATCCCACGCGACCGGGCGATGCCGCGCTGCACGGCATCTCGATCGATATTGCGGCGGGTGAAACAGTGGCAGTCGTCGGGCCGTCAGGTGCAGGCAAATCCACGCTGATACAGCTCGCGCTACGCTTCTATGATCCTGAGACCGGGGTTATCCGGCTGAATGGCGTCGATCTGAAGGATGCCGACCCGGCAAGGGTTCGGAATATGATGGCGATGGTTCCGCAAGACAGCGTTATCTTTGCTGCATCGGCGCGGGATAATCTGCGCTTTGGCCGCTGGGACGCGTCGGACGAGGAGATTTGGGGAGCAGCGCGTGCGGCCAATGCAGAGACGTTTCTGCGCGCCCTTCCCGAGGGGCTGGATACATTTTTGGGCGAAGGTGGAGCCCGACTGTCTGGAGGACAAAGGCAGCGCCTTTCGATCGCGCGCGCCCTGCTTCGCGATGCGCCGATCCTGTTGCTGGACGAAGCGACCTCTGCGCTGGACGCGGAATCGGAGCGGCTGGTCCAGGACGCACTGGCGCGCCTGATGCAAGGGCGAACGACAATCGTCATCGCACACCGGCTGGCAACGGTTCGCGCCGCTGACCGGATCATCGTACTCGATAATGGTCGCGTGGTGGAACAGGGCAATCATGCCGCACTGATGACCGAAAAGGGGCTGTACGCGAGGCTGGCAAACCTTCAGTTTCAGGATGCGCCAGCGGCCTGAGGCAGATCGGCCTTCAAAGCTATTTTATCCGCTGATCCTGACGATATGATCAAGGATGGCGGGATGCAGGGGCCGTTCGAACCGGCAACCTGCTTCATGGCCCCGTGTCCAAAGAACTTGAGCGCGTCGTCCTTCGAATCCGGGCAGCATGACCCAGAGGGAATCACCTGCGGCCAGCTTCATGAAGCTCTGCAGGAGGAAGCCATTAACTGACAAGTCGGCAACGCTGCTTTTGAACCAGTTCTCGCTTGGCCGCCTCACTTTGACGGGCACCTGAACATAGCGCCGGCCAGTCTGGCGACCGCGCTTTTGGTTCAGGTCCATGTGCAATTCAGCGCCCATGATCAGATGCATTCCTTTGGGTGGAACTTCTCACATTAGGGTTAAGGAACCGTTGAGGCAGGGACCAAAAAAAGGGCCGCCGAAGCGGCCCTTTAGATAACCAAAAGCTGATTGCGTCACCCCAGCCCGCGCCCGGAAACGGGAAGTCGAACATTCCCGGCCAGACGGCGGCGGCGTAGCCAGCTCTTAGAAGTTTCCATATTGTTCATTGCCCACGAAGCCAAGCTTCGTGACGCCAGCGCGCTTGATCTCGGCCAGAACCTGATCAACGACGACATAGCGGGTCGCAGCATCGGGCTGGAACTGCAATTCGGGTTCAACCGGCAACCGCAGCGACTGCTGCAGATACTGACGCAGGGTCAGAAGGTCGATGGCCGAACCGTTCCAGGTGATGATTCCGCCAGCATCAATCGCAACCTTGTTCTTGACAGGGTCGATGACGCTGTCGGTCGGTGGCGCGTTCTGCGGTAGGTCGATCTTGACCGCGTGGGTCTGGATCGGGATCGTGATGATGAACATGATGAGGAGAACGAGCATGACGTCGATCAACGGCGTCGTGTTCATGTCCATCATCGGCTCGCCATCATCTTTTCCGGCGCTCATTGCCATGGGGCGATACTCCTAAAAACTTAGAGCCGCTGCACCGTCGAACCCGGTTCGGGTTCGGAGATGAAGCCGACCTTCGGGAAACCGGCGCGCTGCATCGTGTAGATGGTGCCACCGATGCACCGATAGGGGGTATTGATGTCCCCACGAATGTGTACTTCGGGCAGATCCTCAGGCGTCATGTTTTCAACGCCACCCGCCTTCTTGATGTCCGCTTCAAGCTTCGCGACCGCGCGGTCGAGCAGTTCGTTTGAAGACACCCTGGTCAGGTTCCAATAGACCGCACAGCTGCCGTCTTTGGCCTGCGTGATCGATAGCGACACATTTTCCGGCTTCGTGGTCGTGGGCTCGAAAGCGACCTTGGGGAGCTGCAGCTGAACCGTCTGGACGACGACCGGAATCGCGATGAGGAAGATGATGAGCAACACCAGCATGACGTCGACGAGCGGCGTCGTGTTGATGTCGGACATCGGCTTGTCTTCACCGCCGTCGGAGCCAACACTCATTGCCATTGATAATTTCCTAACATGCGTGTCGATGGCGCCCCGTTATTCGGGACCCATGGCCGGTGGGGAAGCAGCGGTCGCAGCCGTCCACTAACCCCCACACCGGCTCCTTGACCCAATCAGGCCTTGGTCGGAGCAGCAGCCGTCTTGGCGGCAGGCGCAGCCGGGGCAGTCGCGAACGAAGGCTTAACAGCGCCGTTCGACACCAGGTGAGCCAGCAGATCGACGGTGAAGCCATTCAGCTGTTCGGCGATCGACTTGTTGCGACGCTGCAGGAAGTTGTAGGCAAGCACGGCGGGAACGGCCACGGCCAGACCCAGCGCGGTCATGATCAGAGCTTCACCGACCGGACCGGCAACGGCGTCGATCGAGGCCTGACCGGCAGCGCCGATCTTGATGAGCGCGCGATAGATGCCGATAACCGTACCGAACAGACCGATGAACGGCGAAGTTGCACCGACGGTCGCGAGGAACGCCAGACCACCGCCCAGCTTCGAGTTGATCGAGGCTTCCGAACGGGCAAGCGAACCGTGCAGCCAGTCATGGGCTTCTACAGGATCGGTCAGCTTGGTGTGTTCTTCCTGAGCCTTGATGCCGTCATCGACGATCTGCTTGTAGGCCGAGTTCTTTTCGAGCTTGGCCGAACCTTCCTTGAGGGTCGGGGCGCGCCAGAAGGTTGCACGAACCTTCTTGCCCTGATTGAGGACCTTCTGCTGTTCGATCAGCTTGGTGAAGAGGATGTAGAATGTGCCCACCGACATGGCGCAAAGGATGAGGAACACGGTCCAGGCGATGGTGCCGCCCTGCTGCAGGGCCTCCATCAAGCCGTAAGGGTTCTCCGATTTCGGCGCGGCCGCGGCTGCGAGATACATCAACATTTTCAAGACTTCCCTCTCAAAAGGATCAATAGAAGGGGAAGGCGGCAGCGGCGCCAGCCTTCCCGTTACAATTATTCAGGCAGTCGCCAGGTGATGCGACCATTATAGGTATCCGACATCGGGCCACCCCCGGCTGCCGTGGCCGGTTTGAACTTCGCGCGGCGCGGCAGGAGACGGCAGGTCGCCTCATCGAGATCGGAATGACCGGTCGAAGAGGTGATGGTGCAGCTCGTGACGCGACCGTCAGGGCCGATCTCGAGCCGGAAACCCGCTGTACCCGAACGCTCCTCACGCTGCGCGCGGCTCGGATAGTCCGCATCGCTAAGCCAGCTGCCGGGCGAACTGCGCGGCGTTGCACGCGAAGCAGGCACTGCAGGTGGCGGCGGCGGCGGTGGCGGTGGAGCAGCAACCGGAACCGGGTTGAAAACCGGCGGCGGCGTACGCACCGTGGCAATGGCCGGCGCGGGGGCTGGCGTCTGGACGATCGGCGGAGGCGCGACCACTGGCGGCGGCTCGACCGGCTGGTCTGGCGGCGGCGGCGGCGGCTCCTCATCCGGTGGCGGCGGTTCCTCCTTCACGTCGATCACGTTCAGCTGTTCCGCCGCCTTTTTGACATATTTCATGCCAAGGCCGGTAACAAAGGCATAACCCAGAACAGCGTGAATCAGGGCGACGATGACGATCGAGATCGTACGACTCGATCCTTGCGAGTGGTCAGCATAGGCCATTCGGCAACGACACTCCTTAACTCAACTTACCATTGTTATAAGCAAACAAGCCAAAAATGGCCCTAGTTGACCAGGTCGTCCCTGGCCACCTTTGGCCCCCTTCCGCGCATTTGCTACCGCGCAAACTCCTATCGCGGCGCATCGTGGCACGCAAACGCTTTATCGACAGGATAATTTCCGATTAGCATTTTAATACAGAATGACTTGCCTGTGACAACATTGTCACGGATGACTTTAGGCAGGACGAACATGCAAAGAAAATCCTCCATGACCTTCAAAACCGCCGCCGCAACATGCCTCATTTTCGCCGCATCTCCGCTGGTTTCAGCGGCCCAGACGAGTGATGGCACAAAGTCCGCCACCCTTTCCTATGCCGATTTCGCGGATTTGGCAGACGCGGCTCCGCTGGTAGCCGTAGCACGCATCAGCAGCATAATTGCACTACCCGAAAAAACGGTCCAAAATGTCCCGCCCGGTCAAAAACGGGTCTTTGTGGAGGCCGAAGTCACATCACTGATTCGCGGCGAAGGGGGAATCAGTCCACGCGTCCGCTATCTTTATGATGCGCCGTTGAATGGCCGAGGAAAGCTTCCCAAGCTGAAGAAAACGCAGGTCATCCTGTTTGCTCGTCCAGGAGGACGGCCGGGAGAAATCCAGTTGGTGGCGGGCGACGCTCAAATTCCTGCCACGACTGCGGCGATCGAGCAGGTGAAGGCCATTCTGTCTGAACTGGTAGCTCCCAACGCACCGCCTCGCATCATCGGCCCTGGCGACGCCTTCCACGTGGCAGGCACGGTCGCGGGTGAAGGCGAGACACAGATTTTCCTGCGAACGGCCACGGGGGATCCGGTATCCCTTTCCATCCTGCGCCGCCCAGGGCAGCAACCGAAATGGGCCGTTGCCCTGGGCGAAATCGTCGATGAAGCGGCGCGGCCGCCTGCACCCGGAAGCCTTCTCTGGTATCGCCTGGCTTGCAGCCTGCCGTCCGCCCTGCCGGGCTCTTCGGTTCGCGCGCTGGCTCCTGTCGATGCGGAGGCGGCTCGGATCGATTATGCCTTTGTCATCCAGTCACTCGGCAATTGCGGCCGCAGCCGTTCCGCGCGTTGACGCCCCCTCACGCGCCGCCCTTGTCCTTTTTCTTGGACAGCGGCGCGTTGGCGGCTATCAGCGCGGCATTATATCAGCCTCAGGACAGCCACTATCATGACCAATCTTCACCGCCATGCCCCGCTGCGCGTCGCGCTTGTCGGCCTTGGCACGGTGGGCGGTGGCGTGATCCGGCTGTTGCAGACAAATGCAGACCTGATCGCGCGTCGCGCGGGCTGCCCGATCCAGATCGTCGCCATTTCCGCGCGTGACCGCAACAAGGACCGGGGCGTGGACCTGTCGCCCTATGAATGGGTGGACGACATGACCACCCTGCCCGGCCGCGACGATATAGATGTCGTGGTGGAGTTGATCGGGGGCGCCGACGGCCCGGCGCTCACCCTCGCCAGGCAGTGTCTTTCGGCGGGCAAGCCGTTCGTCACGGCCAACAAGGCCATGCTGGCCCATCACGGCCTTGACCTCGCCACGCTGGCGGAGAAAGCCGGCATCGCCCTCAAATATGAAGCTGCCGTTGCCGGGGGCATCCCGGTCATCAAGGGCCTGCGCGAAGGCGCCGCCGCCAATGAGATCAGCCGCGTCTATGGCATCCTCAATGGCACCTGCAACTACATCCTGACCACGATGGAGAAGGAAGGGCGCGGTTTCGACGATGTGCTGAAGGAAGCGCAGGAACTGGGCTATGCCGAAGCGGACCCGAGCATCGACATCGACGGTGTCGATGCCGCGCACAAGCTGACCATTCTTGCCAGCCTCTCTTTCGGCACGGAACTGGACTTTGGCAGCGTCGCGGTAACGGGCATCCGCCACGTCATCGCCGCCGACATCGCCGAAGCAGCGGCCATGGGTTATCGCATTCGCCTGGTCGGGATGGCCGAAAATGGACCGGGCGGGTTATTCCAGCGCGTTCACCCCATGCTCGTCCCCCTCGATCATCCGCTTGCCCATGTCGACGGTTCACTCAACGCCGTCGTGGCCGAAGGCAATTTCGTCGGCCGCCTCTTCTTCCAGGGCCGGGGCGCAGGCGATGGTCCTACAGCATCGGCCGTGGTCGCAGATCTGATCGACGTCGCGCGCGATGAATATGGCGATGCCCTGGCGATGCCGGTCTCGGCATTGGCGCGGCAACCGGCAGCGGACGCAGGCGCGCGGATTGGCCGCAGCTATCTACGCTTCAAGGTACAGGACCGCCCCGGCGTCCTTGCCGAGATCGCCGCGGCGACGCGCGACGCCGGTGTGTCGATCGAAAGCATGATCCAGCGCGGCGCAAGCCACGATGACAGCGTGCTGATGGCGATCGTCACCCATGCGGGGGAAGAGCGGTGCGTCCTCGATACGCTTCGGCGGCTCGCGGGATCGGACAGCCTGCTCCAGACCCCGATGGTCATGCATATTCTCGACTGAAAAGGGCCGCCGTTTAACGGGACGCGAAGCTGCGCATCAAAGTTTCGCGCAAAGGTTCGCCAAGTTTGAATACGCGCAGACGGGCTTGCTTGGGGCAACCCATGTTTCCGATAATCCGGCACGGCCGCGCGTCGAAGCGATAGGCGCTCATCTTGTTGTCCGCGCGTCCCGTGCTGCCTTCCAACGGCAGGCGGCCCGAAGCAGGCCAACCGGACATGCATAGCGTCGGCACCGCCTGACACGGCGCTGCCTTAGCCGAGACAGGTTGAGGAGGATGAGCCGCTGACTGAAGGAGGCTGGCAGCAAGCAGCGCGGCGATCATCATTTCGACCCCTTGTCATTGTTGGCATTTTAACGCCACAGACGACCTTCCGTTGCATTGGCGCCGCGAAAAGCAGCCTGAGGCGGGGTGGATGGCTCGACAAGGCCGGGATGACCTCCTATCGCGCTGATCACGAAGAGACAGCAGAGGGATTATCATGGTGCAGGCTAGCTCAGTTCTCGATCGCGTCCTGGTGCTTGAGATGGTGCGTGTCACCGAAGCGGCCGCCATCGCCGCCTCGAAGCTGATTGGACGCGGCGACGAAAAGGCGGCTGACGCTGCCGCTGTCGAAGCGATGCGCATGGCATTCAACGACCTCTACATGGACGGCACCGTCGTCATCGGCGAAGGCGAACGCGACGAAGCCCCGATGCTCTACATCGGTGAGAAGGTCGGCAACGCGATCGGATCAGGCCCGAAGATCGACATCGCTCTCGATCCGCTGGAAGGGACGACGATCACGGCTAAGGCCGGTCCCAACGCCCTGGCGGTTCTCGCCATTTCGGAAGAAGGCGGCTTGCTGAACGCGCCCGACGTTTACATGGAAAAGCTGGCGGTGGGTCCGGGCTATCCGGACGGCATCATCGACCTCAACAGGCCGGTGAAAGAGAATGTCGAAGCGGTCGCGAAGGCAAAGGGCGTTCATCCTCATGAGCTCATCGTCTGCGTTCTTGACCGGCCCCGGCATGAAAAGCTGATCGCGGAACTGCGCGCAATCGGATGCGGCATCATGCTGATCCCCGACGGCGACGTCGCCGGTGTGATCGCGACCACCAATCCGGAAACGAATATCGATATCTATATGGGTTCGGGCGGTGCGCCTGAAGGCGTGCTGGCGTGCGCGGCACTGCGCTGCGTCGGCGGTCAGTTCAAGGGTAAGCTGCTGTTCCGCAATGACGACGAGCGGGCGCGGGCGTTCAAGTGGGGCATAACCGACCTCGACAAGGTTTATGACCTCAAGGAGTTGGCCAAGGGCGACTGCATCTTCGCGGCGACCGGCGTCACCGACGGCTCCCTGCTCGCAGGCGTCAAGCGGCTGCCCGGCGGCAAGCTGACCACGGACAGCGTCGTGATGCGCGCCAGCACCGGGACGGTTCGCTGGGTCAAGGGCGATCATCATCTGGACCGGAAGCATTCCTGACCGGAATATAAGCCGATAACGAAAAAAGGGGGCGACAAGCCCCCTTTTCTATGCGTTCCGGTCAGGCCTTATCGTCCAGCCCGGTGATTGAGATCATGCCCCAGGGCCAGCGTCACCACGCCAAACAAGGTGTAAGCACTTTCCTGCCATCCATGATCAAGGGTCATGGCACCCGCCATGATGCCCAGACCCAGCGAGCCGACGGCCGCTGGCATCATGAAGCCATGTTCCATGGCCCCATGCCCAAGCGCCACCGCCCCCAGCAGGATAGCGAGCACAAGCCCAACCTCATGGAAGAGAGGATTCTCAAAAACCCCGCCAGCCGACGCAAGAACGCCGAGCAGGACCGCCGTGCCGATGCAATGCGCGACGCACATGCCCGACACCGCAATCGCGATGCGATCGATGCGGCCGTTTGACAGGCGGGAGCGGATGCTGGTGGGCATGGTGGCCAGTACATAGGCCAGACCAGATGAAGTTACAACATATCATCTGACATATTCGTCAGGATCGGAGATGCGTTTTCCGGAAGCCCGGTGGCCGGTTCAGGCGGCAAGTCGCAAACAGTTTCGCCCGCTGTTCTTGGCGCGGTAAAGGGCCTTGTCCGCAACATCGAGCAGATCCGCCCTGCTCGCTCGCCCGTCAAGTTCAACGAGTCCTGCGCTGAAGGTAATGGCGATCGATTCGCTGCCGACGGCGCTGATGCGCTGCGCGGACACCATGTTCCGTAAGCGCTCGCACACCATGCTCGCGCGCTGGATATCGGTGCCCGTCAGAAGGATCGCAAACTCCTCTCCGCCAAGCCTTCCGATACTGTCCCCGCCGCGCAAGCCAGGACGCAGGCGCTCGACGAAGCTGGAGAGCACCTTGTCCCCTACCCCGTGGCCGTAGCGATCATTGACCGATTTGAAATGATCTATGTCGATCATCAGCAGACAGGCATTGGCGCCTCGCGCCACCCGCTTGATTTCCTGGTCGAGTTTTTCGATGAAGGCCCAGCGGCTGTCGGCGCCGGTCAGCGTATCCACGGCCGCGACGCGCTGCAGCGCCCTCTGCCGCGCCTTGTGCCGCGACATGTCCCTGATCGTGCTGATCACCCCGGTAGGAAGGCCCTGTTCGTCCAGCACGGCACGCGTGACCATCTCGCACCAATCGACCCCATCGGTGAAAGCTGCCGGGCGGAACTCTACTGTCTGCACGTCGCCCGGCCGTGCCAGAGCGCGCTGATGAGCCCCGTGAACCTCCGCGCGATCCTTGGGATCGACCATGATGTCCGCCGAACGGCCCACGAGCACCGCGGGCGCGCAGCCGATCTGCTCGGCCGCTGAAGGCGAAGCATATTGGATGATGCCATCAACGCTGACGTTCAACACCAGGTCGCCGCTATGTTCGGCTATGGCCCGATATCGGGCCTCGCTCGACTGCAACATCTGGAACAGGCGTCGGCGACCGTTTAGTTCGGCTGCAAGCGGCATGGACAATAGAAAACTGAAAGCCAGGAAGAACTGGAACAGCTGTGTCCGTTCACCGACGCTACTCGCCACTAAGTTCAGCGGCCCGTAGCCCGTCATCGTCGCCGCCCCGCCGATCAGAGCGAGTAGCACGACGGCGGCAGCTGTTCCTAATGAGCCGATCCGGAACGCGATGGCGACCAACGGCAAGAATAGCAGGAACAGCATCGGATAATGTGCAAGGTAGAATATATGGACGACCATGGCCGCGAAGAGGGCCAGAAGAGCCAAAGCCTCCAGCTTCTGCCTGCCGGATGTCTCCCGAGCCCAGGTGCGAACCTGTCCCTGCAACAGCATCGTCAGGATCGGCGTGCAGACCAGGCCGCCCAGCACATGGCCGCTATACCATTGCAGCCATGAAGCGCCGAAGGACACAGGCGTAAGGGTCGAGGCGACAAGCGCCGCAGCCGTGCCAGCGATGATATTTGCAGGGATGCAAAGTGCCAGGATGAAGACGAGAAGGGAGCGCTTCGACCCGTCACTCAGGTGGACGGGAATGAACCGACGGCACAGGATCGCGACGATCAGCGATTCGGCGATGTTGATGAACGCCATGGGCAGCGCTGCCCAAGGCCCCATGCCAAACAGCGACGTCGATATGATGCTGGCAATACCGCAAGCCACGATTACACGCGGCCAATAGCTGGTTTCCGATGTCTGCAATTCCGCCATCAGCAACGCGTTGGCGGCCCATACAAAAGCGAGTCCCCCTTCGAACCGCGAGCACAGCATCGCCAGCGTCGCCATCAGGAAATAGGCAATGCCAGCAACCAGCGGCGTCAGTCTGGAAGAAGGAGAACGGAGAATGGCAGGCATGACGCCCTCTGCCTAAGCAACCATCCTTAATATATAATAACCATGAGGGGGCGCCCGACGACGACAAAAGCATGACTTTCATCATCTTACAATTTGGGCAGACGTGCTTTCGGAAATTCAGGCCTTTTCCAGCGTACATTGAAGCGGATGCTGGTTCTGCCGGGCGAAGTCCATCACCTGGTTCACCTTTGTCTCCGCCACTTCATAGCTGAAAATGCCGCAAACCCCGACGCCGCGTTGGTGCACGTGAAGCATCACGCGCGTGGCTTCTTCCATATCCATGCGGAAAAACTGCTGAAGGACATGCACGACGAATTCCATCGGCGTGTAGTCGTCGTTCAGCATCAATACCTTGTAGAGAGACGGCTTCTTGGTGCGGGCGCGGGTGCGCGTCGCGATGCCGACGTTAGGACCGCCAGGGCCTTCGCCCTGATCATCCTGGTCCCGGCCCGCCATCTTCTCCCGATATGTGCTGATGCTGCTCATGACGGGTGAGGATATGGCGATTCCAGCCCTTAAGGCAAGGGGCGCAGATTGCAGGTCATCGCGCAAGGGACGGTGGTAACCAAGAATAGCGGCTCTCACCCCGGGGATGAGAGCCGCTTCATTCTTTCAAGTCTTTTACCGCCGATCAGGCGGCGAGCGACTTTACCTTGTCCGTGACAACGGTAACCCGCGCGGTCAGCGGCTGGGCGACTTCGCCAGCCAGCTTGATCAGCGCTTCGCTGCTCTTCGCGGCTTCCTTGGTCAGCTCGTCAAAGCTGCTCGAGAAAAGCTGGCTTTGCAGCTGGAAGAATTCGGTCGGCGTCTTGACCGTCGAGAAGCTCTTGAGCGAGGCAGTCGCCTTCTCGAAGTTCTTGCGGCTGTAATCGACAGCTTCCTGGCCCAGGGTCTCAATGCCCTTGGCAGCGATCTTGCCCGATTCGACCAGCGCTTCGACATTGCCCTTGGCGATGTCGCTCAGCTCTTCGATGGCCTTGGTCGACTTTTCGACGCCAGCCTTGGCCTTCTCGTTCAGACCGGCATAGGCCGTCTCGAACTTGGCCTTGGTCTCTTCAGCGAACTTCTTTCCGGTTTCGATCACGTCGTTCATCATCTTGGTTCCTTCTGTGGCAGGCAGCATGGTGGGCTCAACCGGCCCGGCCTCGGACGAAAGGCTCTTGGTTTCTTCGACTTCGATGGCGACCTCTTCGACCAGCGGCGCTGGTGCATGAGGGGCCGGTTCAATTGCTGGCGGAGCAGCCGGTTCGGGCGCTGCATCGACCGCCGTGGTGGCGGCGACGATCGCGACCGGGTCAGGCTTTGCGGCTTTAACCGCCGCCTTCTTGACCGCCACGGCCTTCCGCGCTGGCGCAACCTTTGGGCTGACGCTCACCGCTTCTTCCGCGGCCTTCAATGCTTCAGCCGCCGACAATGTGGAGCCGGGCGTCTTGGCCGCTGCCTTGCGGCGAGCAGGCTTTGGAGTGACTGGCATAAAAGGTTCTCCGTTGCTGCAGTGCACAATATATAATTCAAAGCGCAAACGCAAGAATTTTTGTGCAGTGCAGCAAAACGAGATTGGCGGAGAAATCGGTCCTTGTTTTACCAGTCTGAAATCAGCGTGTTTTGTGAGGCTTAGCGCTCCCTCACATAACGGCCTGGCGCATCCTCTATGGCCTTCAGGGAACCGGCGCCCGGCACCCGACCACCGTCTTTGGCAGAGACCATCGAATCACCATGAGAGCGAATCCATTCGATCCAGTCGGGCCACCAGCTTCCCTTCGTCTCCTTCGCGTTCGCCACGAAGTCGGGCAGGCTGGCAGGCAGTTCATCGCAGGACCAATATTGATACTTCCCCGCCGCCGGAGGATTGACCACGCCCGCGATATGGCCAGATCCAGCCAGCAAGAACCGGATCGGCCCAGCGAAGTGGGATGTGATCTTCCACACGCTTTCGGGAGGAGCGATATGATCTTCCCGTCCCGCCTGAACATAGGCGGGCGTTTTGACCTTGCTCAGATCAAGCGGCGTTCCGTCGATGGTCAGCGCCCCCGGCACCACCAACTGGTTGTCGCGATAAAGCTGCGTCAGGTAATTTTTGTGCCAGCACGCGGGAAGATTGGTGGTGTCGCCATTCCAATATAGCAGGTCGAACGGCGGATAATCCTGCCCCAGCAGGTAATTATTGACCACATAGTTCCAGATCAGGTCGCGGCCGCGCAGCAGGTTGAACGTCGCGGCCATATAGCGCCCATCCAGGAAGCCCCCGGTCGAAAGCTGGTCAACCAGTTTCATCTGCTCATCATCGACGAACAGGCCAAGGTCCCCCGCCTCGCTGAAGTCCACCTGCGCCGTGAAGAAGGTCGCGCTCGCCACCTTGTCCGCTTCGCCACGTTCGGCAAGATAGGCCAGGGTCGCGGCGAGGGTGGTGCCGGCCACGCAATAGCCGATCGTATGGACGCTCGGCACGCCGAGCAGTTCGCGCACGGTGTCGATCGCGTCGACCTGGCCCCGGACGATATAATCATCCCAGAGCAGGTCCTTCATCGACGCATCGGCCGATTTCCACGACAGCAGGAAGACGCTGATCCCCTGGTCGGTCGCCCATTTCACGAAACTTTTTTCCGGCGACAGGTCGAGTATGTAGAAGCGGTTGATCCACGCCGGGAAGATGACGAGCGGCGTTTCCAGCACCTTGTCCGTGGTCGGTGCGTAGTGGATCAGCTGGTAAAGCGGCGTTTCCTTGATCACCTTGCCGGGAGTGGTCGCGATGTTCCGGCCAAGTTCAAAGACGGTGCCGTCCGTCTGGG
This sequence comes from Sphingobium sp. TomTYG75, assembly GCF_054771635.1. Classification (NCBI taxonomy): domain Bacteria; kingdom Pseudomonadati; phylum Pseudomonadota; class Alphaproteobacteria; order Sphingomonadales; family Sphingobiaceae; genus Sphingobium; species Sphingobium sp. TomTYG75. Next base: position 1,131,931 of record NZ_BSRE01000001.1, read on the forward strand.
TCAGCTGACCTTTTTCCATGTCCGCCAGCATGTGCTGGAGGCCCTTGACCAGATTTTCGCCCCCGCTCTGCAGGGTCTTTTCCATGACGAGGGGGTTGGTCAGCGGAAAGTTGCTGGGCGCCACCGCGTCCAGCATGCCGCTGGTGGCGAAGCGCAGCTTTGCCTTTTGCTTGGGATCGACCCCATCCACCGCATCCGTCAATTTCAGCAGATAGTCCGACATCAGCAGATAGCTTTGCCGGATCAGGTCGTAGAACGGATGCTTGATCCAGGCGGGGTCAGCAAAGCGGCGATCCTTGCGCGCGGCAGGGCTTTCGGGAGGCGGCGCATCCGGCTGGTCGCGAAGCATCCCACCTGAGTCAAGAAAACGCTGCCACAGGGCCAGACCTTCATTGGCGAAGCCTGTCTGAATGCGCGCTACCGCATCTGGATCGAACGGCATCGTCCTCCCCGTGGCCCCGGCTGCTTGCTCCAGAATGAGCTGCTGCGCCCTGCCGACGACCTCGGTCCATTGCTGCATCTGTTCCAGCGTCGGCAGATGAGGTTCGTTGAGGTTCTGTGCTTCCATGGCCACCTTCCTCCCCTTGGCATCCTTCATGTCCGCCGCTTTCGCTGGCGTGAGCCAATCTGGCGGGCTATAGCCAGAACGCATCGCGCGAAAGTGCGTGCAGCACTATTCCCCATGGAGACCTTTCAGGAAAGCCCTATAATGTCCGAAGAATTTTACCGCATGAAGCGTCTGCCGCCCTATGTCATCGCTGAAGTCAACGCGATGCGGGCCGCCGCGCGAGCCGCGGGTGAGGACATTATTGACCTCGGCATGGGCAATCCTGATTTGCCGCCACCCGACCACGTCATCGCCAAACTGTGCGAAGTCGCGCAAAAGCCGAGCGCCCACGGCTATTCCCAGTCGATGGGCATCCCCGGACTGCGTAAGGCGCAGGCCAATTATTATGGCCGCCGCTTCGGCGTAGACCTTGATCCCGAGACCGAAGTCGTCGTGACCATGGGGTCGAAGGAAGGGCTTGCCAGCCTCGCGACCGCGATCACCGCGCCGGGCGACGTCGTTCTGGCGCCCAACCCCAGCTATCCGATTCACATGTTCGGCTTCATCATCGCGGGCGCGACCATTCGCTCAGTCCCGACGACGCCGGATGAAAATTATTGGAAGTCGCTGGAACGCGCGATGGCTTTCACCGTGCCGCGCCCCTCCATTCTGGTCGTCGGCTACCCCAGCAATCCTACGGCCGAAACGGTCGATCTTGCCTTTTATGAGCGGCTGGTCGCCTGGGCGAAGGAGAATAACGTCTGGGTCCTGTCCGACCTTGCCTATTCCGAACTATATTATGACGGCAACCCGACGCCTTCCATCCTGCAGGTTCCGGGAGCCAAGGATGTCGCGGTCGAATTCACCTCGCTCAGCAAGACCTATTCGATGGCTGGCTGGCGCATCGGCTTCGCGGTCGGCAACCGCCAACTGATCGCGGCGCTCAAGCGGGTGAAGTCCTATCTCGACTATGGCGCTTTCACGCCGATCCAGGCAGCGGCTTGCGCGGCACTGAACGGGCCGCAGGACATTGTTCAGAAGAATCGCGAACTCTATCACAAGCGCCGTGATGTAATGGTCGAGGCATTCGGCCGCGCTGGCTGGGAAATTCCGGCGCCCAAGGCGTCGATGTTCGCCTGGGCTCCACTGCCCCCCGCGCTCAAGGACATGGGCAGCCTGGAATTTTCCAAGCAGCTCCTGACCCATGCCAAGGTCGCGGTAGCTCCCGGCGTCGGTTATGGTGAGGATGGCGAAGGTTTCGTCCGCATCGCCATGGTCGAAAATGAGCAGCGGCTGCGGCAGGCGGCGCGCAACATCAAGCAGTATCTGAAATCCATGGGTATCAACACGCCCGCCAAGGGCGCGGCCTGACGGAAGCGGCGCCGGGTTAAAGGGCGTGGCACTTCACTCGACAATCCCCCTGCCCCAGGTTTCGCAGGTCGCGCAGACGATCCAGCTTGCTTTGGCGCCGGTGTTCCTGCTCGCGGGCATCGGCGCCTTCCTAAACGTCTGTGCGGGGCGCCTTGCCCGGATTATCGACCGCGCCAGGCTGGTCGAAGGCAAAATACTCACGTCGCGCGGTAAGGAACATGACCGCATGGTGGGCGAGATCCGCGTGCTGGACCGGCGCATGAACGTGGTCAACGTCGCGATCTTCCTTTCGGTGGCATCCGCATGCGCGGTCTGCCTGGTCGTCATCCTGCTGTTTGCGGGCAACCTGTTCGGTGCGCATCTTGGCACGCTCATTGCCATCCTGTTCAGTCTGGCGATGCTGCTTCAGGCGGGCGGTTTTGCAACCTTCATTCAGGAAATCCGCCTGGCATCGCGCACCATCCGCATCCGCAACGAAGTCCTCTATCACCAGGCGGAGGGGGAAGAGGAGGCATGACCAAATTCACGGTCAACGACCGCCCGGTCCAATATCGCATGGACCCCGACACGCCACTCCTCTGGGCGCTGCGCGACGCATCCAACCTGACCGGCACCAAATATGGTTGTGGAACGGGCGATTGCGGGGCCTGCACGGTCGATATCGACGGGCAGGCGGTGCGCTCATGCCAGGTCAGCATTAGGGAGACCGAAGGACGCTTCGTCACCACGATAGAAGCGCTTTCCCCCGATCGCGGCCACCCGCTGCAACAGGTCTTCGCGGCCGACAACGTGTCGCAGTGCGGCTATTGCATCCCCGGTATCCTTATGGCGGCGTCGGTTCTGCTGAAGCGTAACAACGATCCGAGTGACGAGGATATAGACGCCGCCATCACCAACATATGCCGGTGTGGCATCTACCCCCGCCTGCGTGGCGCCATCAAGCGCGCCGGAAAGGTCATGCGCGGCGAGGAACAGGTAGAGGCAGCCCCGCCCCCCGGCGTGTCACCCGAAGAGGCCGCCCGCGCGGTCCCGGCGCTCCGCCGCCCCTAGCCTCGCCGCCTAGCCGAATCGATAGGCCGATACAGGCCACCCGCGCACGGCATCGTCATAATCAACCTGCGCGACATCGTCGCCACCCGCGCCCAGCGCCACCATCAGCGGCAGCAGATGCTCTTCACGAGGATGGGCGAAGCGCGCCTCCGGCAGCGTCTCCCACGCGGCAATACGTGCCGATCGCCGTTGCGGGTCCGTATCCGTCACCGCGTCAGTCAACGCCTCGTGCCACAATAGCGATGGTGTTCGCGCCTGCGAATCGTGGACCCGCATATTGTGGAAACTCATCCCCGACCCGATGATCACGACCCCTTCATCCCGCAACGGCTCCAGCGCGCGGCCTGCCGCGATATGCGCCTGTGGGTCGAGGTCTTTTCTCAGCGACAGTTGCACGACGGGAATGTCGGCCTGCGGCCGCGCGACCTTCATCGGGATGAAGACGCCGTGGTCCCAGCCGCGTTCATGCTCTTCCGCGACGGGGAAGCCGGCGTCGCGCAGCAGTTGGGCGGCGCGGTCGGCAACGGCGGGCGCTCCCGGCGCATCCCATTTCAGGGAATAGGTGTGCGGTGGAAAATTATAATAGTCGAACAGAAGGTCCGGACGATCCCCCTTATGCACGGTAAGGACCGACTCCTCCCAGTGCGCCGACACGATCAACATCGCGCGCGGCCGTTCGGGCAGGCTCTCGACCAGTTGCGTCAGATAATCCTGCATCGTCTGCCACATGGGGTCGCTGTAGGGGCGGTCGGGATCTGCGAGGTTCATGAAGAAGCAAGGACCACCACCGTGCGGGATATAAAGGCTGGGCTGTTTCATGACCGTTAGATCGCGCGCTGCCCCTGGCCATGCAAGTGCGCGGCGTGAAACAGTGCGTTTCGTAGCCCCTAAGCTTCACCAGCCTCGATAATGGGGGCGATGGCCTGCGCCAGCGTGGCGCCGGAATAGGGCTTCTTCAACAGGGTGATCCCGCTGAACCGCTCGGGCAGGTCAAGACCATCGCCATAGCCGGTCGCGAATAAAAAGCTGACGCCATTTTCCGCGAGCATGTCGGCGATCGGCAAGCTGGTTTCATTGCCCAAATTGAAATCCAGGACGGCAAAATCGATCGCATGCAGATCGATGGCTTCACGCGCTCGCCCGACGCTGGCGGCGGTGATGACTTCCGCGCCCAGATCGCGCAACGCATCCTCGCCATCCATCGCGATGATCATATTGTCCTCGACCAGAAGGACATTGCGCCCTTTTAGCAACCCGGGAGCAGGAGCGGGCGCGGGCTTCGATCTTTCCCCAACGGTAACGTCCGGCAGAACCGACACGATATGCTGGGACGGGATGCAGAAATGCGCCTCCAGCCCGGAAAGGCGGTAGGTAATCTCCGCCTTGCCATCCAGATCATAAGGGATCGACCGTTCGATGACGGTGGAACCGAAACCCCGGCGAGTCGGGGCGACGACGGCCGGGCCACCGCTTTCATTCCAGTCGACCAGCAAGCTGCCCTCCGGATCGACACGCCAGTCGATCGCAACCGTGCCACCATCCGACAGCGCGCCATATTTGGCGGCGTTGGTCAGCAACTCATGAATGACCAGCGCCAGCACGGTAAAGGCCGACGGCGTCAGCAGTACATTGGGGCCGGTCTGTTTGACCCGGTCGCGCCGCTCGCCCAGATAAGCCCCTGCCTCCACCTCGATCAGGTCCTGCAACCGTGCCGGTGCCCAGCGGTCAGCCGTGATCTGGTCATGGGCGCGGGCCAGCGCATGCACACGGCTTTCCAACGTATCGATGAATTCGTCCACCGAACGGGCATTGTCGCGCGTCTGGGACAAAAGCCCACGGATCAGCGATAATATATTGCGGACCCGATGGTTCAGCTCGGCAATCAGCAGTTCCTGCTTTTCATGCGCCTTCTGCCGTTCCTCGTTGGCGGAGTCGGAAAGGCGCAGCACCACTTCCAGCAGAGCCGTCCGCAATGCCTCCGCGACGCGCAATTCTGCCGGGGTGAAAGGCACCGACGTGCCCTTCACCAGTTGCGACCATTCTTCGAAACTCTTGCGCGGGGTCAGGCGCGGCCCATTCGGCCCATATTCGATATGCTTTTCCTGATTGCCCGCCCAGCGCACCGAACGCATCTGCTCCGCGCGGAACAGCACGACATAGTCGCGCGGTCGCCGTGACAGCGGAATGGCGAGCAGGCCCGCCGCGCGATCGGCATAGGCTTCCGCTTCGGGCATCACCCGGCCGAGGCAGTCAGTCGCGAATACCTGGCTAGCCGCCGCGCGATTGAGCATCGAGACGATCGCCGCAAAGGCGGACCTGTCCGGCGTCAAACCGGCCAGCGTCACGTCCCCGTCAATATACACGCCGACGCCATCCGCGGGCACGGTGTCGAAGATGACGTCACCCAGCCAACGGGCATTGGACAGCAGATCATGATCCTGGGCAACAGCGGACATAAGGCGATCGGCGACTTGCCGCGCCTTCCCCTCATAATCCGCCGTCTCCGCCCGCTCGCGGCTTTCCAGCATCATGGAGAAAATCTGTCCGAACAGCTCAGCAGCGCTCCGCTGCGCGAAGGTCGGCAGGCGCGGGCCATAATGGTGGCAGGCGAACAAGCCCCACAAGCGCCCCTCGACAATGATCGAGATGGAGAGCGAAGCCCCCACGCCCATATTGCCGAGATATTCGATGTGGATCGGGGAAACCGCGCGCAGCAGGCACAACGACATGTCGAGCGCCGCGCCGGTGGGATCAAGCACCGGGATCACCGGAACCGGCTCTGCCCCAACCTCCGCGATGACGCGGAAGATATTGCGCAAGTAAAGCGCCCGGGCCTGGGTCGGGATGTCCGAAGCCGGGTAATGCAGCCCGAAAAAGCTGTCGATGCCGGGCCGCAGCGCTTCGGCCACGACTTCGCCGTCGCCACCATCGGCAAAGCGGTAAACCATGACGCGGTCGAAGCCGGTCAAGGCCCTCACCTGCCTCGCCCCATCGCGCAGGAAGGCGGCCATGCTGTCCGTTTGAGCAAGCCGCGCGACCATGGAGCGCACCATGCTGGTCGCCTCGATCTCATCCGCGAAAGCCGGTTCGGCCTCGATCACCACCAGCGAGCCCGAAAAATGAACGGCTATGTCAAAGGGCTGAATGCCGTCGATCAGCACCAGCGAAAACATCCGCTCGACCGCATCGGGGCCACGCAGCAGCGTGATGCGGTTCCGCAGCGAATGAATGGCATCGTCCCGGAACAGCCCGCTGATCGGCTTGCCCAGCATCTGCTCAGGCGTCAGCCCAATAAACTTTTCACAATTTGCCGAGACGCGGGAAACCAGCCAGTCGGCGGTCAGCGCAACCAGAAAGCCGAACGGCTGTATGGTGCCCGGCACATGGATCGGTTCGCGATCGCAATTGCTGATGTCGACGGCGAAGTCGGCCATCTCCTGTCCATCGCGTTCAGCCATGACTGCTCACCCGTTCCGCCGCGGCACCTGCCGCGAACAGAGCGAAGGCGGCTTGCGCTCCCTGTATCGCGTTGTCGATCCAATCCTGGCCACCGCCATCCGCCGCCTCGTCCAGCGCTTGCTGAAAGGCGATCCAGCTTCCCTGGCCATGGACAGACTTGAGATAGGCCCTGGGTAACCCGGCAGGCACGCGCCGCTCCAGCATGGCGCCCCCCAGCCGCGAACCTTCCAGGGCGTAGAGCGCACCCCACCGAAACCCTTCGCCCGCATGCGCCGTTGTTTCCAATGGCTCCGGCAGCGTTTCGCCCAATGATGCAAGGTCTTCCATCAACTGGGGCAAGCGCGGAGAATCGGGCATCGCCAACTGTTCCAGCGGCATCAGCGCGCGTGCATGCGCTTTCAGAAAGGCTCCATATTCCGCAGGGGAATCCAGCAAAAAGCCGGAAAAAAGATCATCCACCCGCTGATGGTTTTCCATCGTCGCTCTTCTTAAGGCCTGTCGAATTCGGCCGACGTTGGACGTTCTCTTCACTCGTCGTTCCTAAAGGCTGACACCGAGGCGCGCACTGATCTGGATCAGTTTTTGAGCCTGACGGCGGTGGTTGGTCGATTTTCTACCGAATAATCGATTTGTGTACGCCAGGTCCCAATGACCATCTATACTTGTGAGATTCTTTCAAATCGCTGACGAACGAGTTCAGCGTCGCGACATGGCGACATACATAAAAGGGAAATCATGCGGGGCATGGCGCCCCTTTTGGAAAGAAAAGACCATGTTGAGGAAAATGATGTTGGCGGGGCTGATGACCGCCACCGTTCTGGGTGGCGTCGCCCCTGCCTATGCGCAACGCGGGCAGGATGGAGGGCGCGATCGCGGCGGTGAGCAGTCTGGCCGGAACGAAGGCCGGGCACCCCGTGGCGGCGGGCAGGATGGCGATCGCGGAAACGTCCGCGTGCGTGACCAGGCTTCCACGCAGCGTTGGCAAGAACGCGTAAATGATCGCGCGCGGGTACAGACTGTTCCGGCACAGCCCAATCGACAGTGGCGTGCTGCGGAATCACGCCCTGATGCTCCTCGCGATGCGCGGCGCAACGATACGCGCGTCCGGGAACGGGCCGTTGGCGATCGTCCGCAGTGGCGGGATGACCGCCGGGACAACAACCAGGCGGACTGGCGCGGCAGTCGCGACGACAGGCGACAGGACCGGCGTGATGATCGTCGGGATGGACGCCCAGAAGGGCGCCTCGACAGCGGCAACAACTGGCGCGGCAGCCTGGCGGGCAATCGCCGGTTCGATGATCGCACCCGCTGGAACGGCCAGCGTCGTTGGGACAATGACTGGCGGCAGGACCGCCGCTATGACTGGCGCAGCTATCGCTCACGCTACAGCGACCGCTACCGGATGGGCCGCTATTATGCGCCGCGCGGATGGAGCTATGGCTACAGAAGCTTTTCGACAGGCATCTTCCTGAACAGCTTGCTGTTCGCGAACAACTATTGGATCAACGATCCATGGTCCTATCGCCTGCCGCCTGCCTACGGCACGCTGCGTTGGGTGCGCTATTATGACGATGCCCTGCTGGTCGATATCCGGGACGGCTATGTGGTAGATGTGATCCACGATTTCTTCTGGTAAGCGAAGGATCATATCCGCTGATTTCATCTGGGCCTGGCGCCATGTGCGTCAGGCCCTTTTCATTTGCACCGACGGGACGACGGCGGCAGGAAGCGGGCATGACGGACGTGATTGATGATGGCGGCATCGCTTCGGCCACTCGGGCAAAGATCGGCGATGCGGTGCGCGCAAAGCTGGACCGCAACCCCTTAGTCAGCCGGATCGACGCCGCGAACCTTGAAATCTACGGCCGCCATGACTTCCTCAGCGCCGAGGAATGCGAAGGCTTGCGCGCGCTGATCGACGCCGACGCCCAGCCCTCCACGCTGTTTTCCGGCAGCGCGAATGCCGATTACCGCACCAGCCACAGCTGCAACCTTAGCCCCTGGCACCCGCTGGTGGATGGCATCAGCCGCCGGATTTGCGCGCTCACCGGGTTACCGCCCGAAAATGGCGAAACCTTGCAGGGTCAGCGCTATGCGGTCGGTCAGGAATATAAGGCGCATTGCGATTATTTCCCTGTCACCGCCAATTATTGGCCCGCGATGATGAAAAAGGGCGGGCAGCGCAGCTGGACGGCGATGATCTATCTGTCGCCCGTCGCGGCGGGCGGGGAGACGCATTTTCCCCATTGCGAGTTCATGGTGCCTCCCGTTGAGGGGATGATCCTCATCTGGAACAACCTGAGGACCGACGGTTCACCCAATCCGATGAGCCTGCATGCCGCCCGGCCCGTGGAAAATGGCGTCAAATATGTCGTGACCAAATGGTTTCGGGAGCGGCGCTGGGTACACTGATCGCAAGCGCACCTCTTCATAGCCGTGATACAAGTTGCGACATAAATGACTGATTCCTGACAACACTGTTCCCCACAGGTTCAGCGGCCGGAGTGCATAACCCCATTGTTGGTGACGGAACCGGCCCAGGGGATGAAAGTTTGATCCCAGCCGGTTCAGGCCGCCAAGCTGATGGGAGAAAATATATGCGTAAGTTGATCATCCTCGGCCTTATCGCAGCGACCGCGATGCCTAGCGCGGTCATGGCCCAGTCGCGCGGCGAAGTGCGCGACAGTGCGCGGGACCTACGTCAGGAGCAGCGCGAACTGCGCGACGCGCAACGCCATGGCTCACGTCACGATGTACGGGAAGAGCGCCGCGATGTCCGCGACGCCAGGCAGGAAATGCGCGAAGATTGGCGCGACTATCGCCGTTCGCACCGCGACGTCTATCGCGGCGGCAACTGGCGCGCGCCCTTCCGCTACAATCGCTGGGAAGTCGGGTCTCAATTGCGCCCGGGCTTCTATAATTCCCGCTACTATATCAGCGATCCCTATCGCTATCGCCTGCCCCGGCCCGCGAACCGCAACCTGCGCTGGGTAAGGCATTATAATGACGTGCTGCTGGTAAACGTCCGCAGCGGTCGCGTGATGGAGGTCCATCGGGGCTTCTTCTGGTAACGCCGAACTAACGACTAAGCGCGGCTCCGGACTTCGGTTCGGAGCCGTTCTCTATTTCTCTCGACATCGAAGAGCCGTCGCGGTGCGATCGCAGCCAGTATCTCAATTTTTGGAAATCCCCTTGGCCGCGCCGCCCGTCTCCGAGCAGGCGCGGCCGATGGCACGCACGGGGCGCACCATCAGTCCGAAAGGGGGTGGACCGGAATAGGAACGCTTAGGGGCGGCTAATGTTCCCCTGCGTCAACCCAGCGCTTCCGCGATCAGGCGGCGGCTATTTGCCACGCCATAAAGGGCGATGAAGCTGCCCATGCGCGGCCCCTGATCGGCGCCCAGCAACGTCTGATACAGCGCCTTGAACCAGTCCCGCAGTTCCGCAAAGCCAAAGGCCTCGTCCTTGCCGATCGCATAAACGATATTCTGGATATCTTCGGCGGTGGCGTCATCGCCCAGCGCCGCCAGTTCCGCGTCCAGCCTGCGCAGCGCCTCGGCTTCATTGGCCTCCGGCGCGCGACGCTTCAGCGTGGGCGCCACGAAGTCGCGATGATAGGCCAGCGCATGCCCGATTAGTGCGTCCAGTTCAGGGTAGGTCTGCGCGCTCGCTTCAGGGACATAATTTTGCAGATATCCCCACACCTGTTCCCGGCTGGCGTCGCCCATGACGCCGACCAGATTGAGCAACAGGCCGAAGGTCACCGGCAGCTTGCCGTCGGGCAGCTTTCCATCATGGATATGATGCACCGGATTGCCGAGTTGCTGCTCGACCTGCTGGTTGGGATAGTTGACCCGGAACTGCCAATATTCGTCCACCGCGCGCGGGATCACGCCCATGTGCAGCTGCTTGGCCTTCTTCGGCTCACGATAGGCGTAGAAGGCCAGGCTTTCCTGCGGCCCGTAGGTCAGCCACTGTTCAAGGCTGAGGCCATTGCCCTTGGACTTGGAGATCTTCTCCCCCTTCTCGTCCAGGAACATCTCATAGTTGAAGCCTTCGGGCGGGCGGGCGCCCAGCGCGCGGCAGATCTTGGACGACTGGGTCACCGAATCGATCAGATCCTTGCCCGCCATCTCATAATCGACGCCCAGCGCGACCCAGCGCATCGCCCAGTCGACCTTCCATTGCAGCTTCGCGCCGCCGGACAGGATCGACTGTTCGATCATCTCGCCCTCATCCTCGAACCGGACGAGCCCGGCGTCGGCGTCCAGCACCTCGATCGGCACCTGAAGGACGATGCCGCTCTTCGGGCTGATCGGCAGGACCGGCGAATAGGTCGCCTGCCGTTCCTTGCGCAGCGTCGGCAGCATAATGTCCATGATGTCCTGATAGTGACGCAGGACATTCTTGAGCGCGTCGTCGAACGCGCCGGACTTGTACCGATCGGTCGCGGACACGAATTCATAATCGAAACCGAAGCGGTCCAGAAATTCGCGCAGCATGGCGTTATTGTGGTGTGCGAAGCTTTCGAACTTCTCGAACGGATCAGGCACCTGGGTCAGCGGCTTGCCAAGATGTTCGGCCAGCATCGCCTGGTTCGGCACATTGTCGGGCACCTTGCGCAGCCCGTCCATATCGTCGCTAAACGCAATCAGGCGCGTGGGTATATCGGACAGCGCATGATAGGCGTTGCGCACCATCGTCGTGCGCAACACTTCGTTGAAGGTGCCGATATGCGGCAGGCCGGACGGGCCATAGCCGGTTTCGAACAGGATATGGCCTTTGTCAGGAGCGCCGCTCTGATAGCGCTTCAGCAGCTTGCGCGCTTCTTCATAGGGCCAGGCCTTGGACGCCAGAGCGGCGGTGCGGAGGATATCGGACACGGTCATGATGCACATGCCCCTAGCCTTGGAAGGCCGGAAATGGAACGTCTTTCCGTACAGCGGCGGACGCGGCTTTGCCCCGCGCGCCTTTTCCTTGCGGCCAACCGGATTTGGCCGCCGCGCAAGCTGAGTTGAGCCTTTTTCCGGTTTCCCTTTTGTTCCCGGTCGCCTAAGCGATTGGAGTGATCGACCCCACTGCCCTGCCCGCCCTTCATGCCAGCCATGGTGGGATCTGGTTGCGCGAGGGTGAAGACACCCGGGCGGTTGCAAAGGGAGCGGCCATCGCCTGCGCCGCAGAGACACCCACTTTGCTGCTCAATGCGCCGCTGACGGGGCAACGGCTCGGCTATCCTGAACTTAACGGCCTAGACCTGCTGGAGCTTTGGGCTTTCGTCCACCCGGCCCGCTTCCTTGTTCCCACGCCCAAGGGCCTTGCCGAAGCGCTCGGCCTGGAACGGCCGAGCAGTGAAGCGGACATTCCGCAGCTGCTGCAAGCCGCCACCGCCGCGCTGCTGGACATGCTCGGATCGCCTTCATGGACCGAGCGGGAAGGCGGCTGGACTTCCGCCCAAACGCTGCACCGCCTCCGCTGGCCATGGGCGCCGCTGATCGCCCCCCGGATAAGCCGACCGTCCGAAGCGGAACGCTGGCTTTTCTCCCGCCTGCCCGAATGGGAGGAAACACCGCCGCGTCCAGCGCCGCGCACCATCTCCCTCGATGAAGAGGCGGTATTGGCGCGGCTCGCGCACCTGACCGGCAGCGCGGCGGAAGCGCGGCCGGGGCAGCGGGCCTATGCGGCAGCGGCCGTGGAAAGCTTCCGCCCGCGGCAGCACCGGGATCAACCCAACATGCTGCTGGCAGAGGCTGGCACCGGGATCGGCAAGACGTTGGGCTATCTCGCCCCGGCGTCGCTTTGGGCATCACAGGCGCAAGGCACGGTATGGATATCGACCTATACCAAAGCGCTCCAACGGCAGCTTGACCGCGAAAGCCTTCGCCTCTTCCCCGATCCCGCAACGGCAGCGCGGCGGATCGTCGTACGCAAGGGGCGCGAAAATTACCTCTGCCTGCTGAACCTGGAGGATGCGCTACAGGGCGGCTTTTCCGGCCGCGCGGCTATCCTGGCCCAACTGGTCGCGCGCTGGGCGGCGTTTAGCAAGGATGGCGACATGGTCGGCGGCGACCTGCCCGGCTGGCTGCCGACATTGTTCCGCCGCAATGGATCGACAGCGCTGACCGACCGGCGGGGCGAATGCATCTACGCGGGCTGTCCGCATTACCGCAAATGCTTCATCGAACGGTCGGCGCGCGCCTCGGCCGACGCGGACATCGTCATCGCCAATCACGCCCTCGTCATGATCAACGCCGCGCGCGGTCGTGAGACAGGCCAGCGGCCCCAGCGCATCATCTTCGATGAGGGCCATCACCTTTTCGACGCGGCCGACTCCACCTTTTCCGTCGCCTTGTCAGGGCAGGAAGCCATCGAGCTGCGCCGCTGGGTCATGGGACCTGAAGGCAATTCGCGCGGTCGGCGGCGCGGTCTTGCCGCCCGCCTTTCGGATTTGGCCAGCTATGACGAGGAAGGCGGCCAGGCGATCCGCGCGGCGGCGGACGCCGCGCGCGCGCTGCCAGCCGATGAATGGCTGAAGCGGATCGTCGCGGGGGAACCCTTCGGACCACTTGAACAGCTGCTCGCCGCGGTGCGTGGCACCGTCTATGCCCGCGCCGCCGACGTTGGGGAAGCGGACGCAGGCTATGGACTGGAAACGGAAGTTGCCGAGCCAGATGGCCCGCTGGTCGAAGCCGCGCAGGAGGCGGCGCTGGCGCTCGACGCTTTGCTGCGGCCGCTCAACCGGCTTAGCAAACGGCTGGAGGCAGTCATCGAGGATGCGCCCGATTGGCTCGACGGCGCAGCCCGCGCACGGATCGAAGGCGCGATTGCTTCGCTCGGCTGGCGGTGCGACCTCATCGCCGCTTGGCTCGCGCTGCTGGCCCGGATCGGCGGCCCGGCTGATGCGGATTTCGTCGACTGGATGACGGTCGATCGCATCGAAGGGCGGGAATTCGACATCGGCATCCACCGCCACTGGCTGGACCCCACCCGACCCCTGGCTGAAACCGTGCTGAAACCTGCACAGGGCGTGCTTATAACCTCCGCGACACTCAAGGGCGGCGGCGATTGGGACAATGCGGAAAGCCGCAGCGGGGCGAGCCATCTCCCGCACGGTGCCCAACGGTTCGAAGCGGCAAGCCCGTTCGACTATCCCGGCCGCGCCGAGGTGCTGGTCGTCACGGACATCAAGCGCGGGGACATTGCCGCACTGTCAGGCGCCTATGGGCGCCTGATCGAAGCGGCGGGCGGCGGGACGCTCGGCCTGTTTACGGCGATACGGCGGTTGCGTGCGGTCCATGCGCGCATCGCCGATCGCCTCGCGCGAGCGGGCCTGCCGCTCTACGCCCAGCATGTCGATCCAATGGACACCGGAACGCTGATCGACATCTTCCGAGACGATCCGCGCGCGTCACTGCTCGGCACCGACGCCTTGCGCGATGGGGTCGATGTGCCCGGTCATTCGCTGCGGCTCGTCGTGATGGAGGGCGTTCCCTGGTCGAAACCCACGGTGCTGCACGCCGCCCGCCGTCTCGCCGGAGGGGGCGCCGCCTATGACGATCGGCTGATCCGCGCCCGGTTGGCCCAAGCCTTTGGCCGCCTGATCCGCCGCGCCGAGGATCGCGGCAGCTTCGTCATATTGTCGGCCGCGATGCCCAGTCGTCTGCTCAGCGCCTTCCCGCCGGGCACCCCCATTCGCCGCGTGACCCTTGACGAAGCGATCATTGCGGTCAGCGCCCATTGCCACGCTGGCCTTGGCGACGGCATGCCGCTAGGGCAACGAGGACACGAATCCGGCATTCCCGACCTGGAGCAAAGATGAAGCGGTTAACCCTGTTGCGCCACGCCAAGTCCGACTGGGACGATCCGGTAGAGCGGGATTTCGACCGGCCACTGAACCGACGCGGGGAAAAGGCGGCGCTGCTGATCGGTCAATATGCCCGCAACCGGAAAATGCAATTCGACTTTCTCGTCGCCTCTCCCGCGGTGCGGGTTGTGCAGACTCTCGACACCTTCCTTGAAGGCTATGGCCAGCCGCTCGATCCTCATTGGGATCGCCGCATATATCTGGCGTCCGTGGCAACGTTACTGGATGTCCTGCGCGATTTGCCGGACACTGCAAGCAACGTGATCCTGGCAGGACATAATCCCGGCCTCGAAGAACTTATCCTGGAACTGGTGCCGGACAATGACGCCAGCCCGCTACGCGGCGATGTGGAAGTCAAGTTTCCGACGGCCAGCATCGCGGTTCTGGATCTGGATATCGATGCCTGGGCGGACGTCGCACCGAACGCGGGAACGCTGATGAGCTTCACCCGCCCGCGTGATCTGGATCCGGCGCTAGGCCCGGAATCGCGTTAAATCAACTGTTCTAAGTCACCAAGGTCGCTGCTGGCGCAGAGTGAGTTCAACCCGGACCACCCACCTCCGTTCGGGCTGAGCTTGTCGAAGCCCTCTTCTTTTTGAGGGGCAGTAAAGCCCTTCGACAAGCTTGGGGCAAACCGGTTTAAAGGGCGGCACTGAGTTAGAGCTGGAAGCACTAAGTAAACTCGAGGCGCTGAACTTACTCCCCCATAGCCTGCGCCAAAGCCGCCCGGATCGCCTGAAGCCGATCCAGCAAATCCGCACCCCGCTCAGGCTTGGCCGAAACGGCAGGAGCTGGAACAGCGGCAGGCTTCGCCACGGCGATCCCATCGGCAAGCGCCTTTTGCGCGCCCCGCACCGTGAAGCCCTCTTCGTTCAACAACTGATTGATGCGCCTGACCAGCGCCACATCCGCTGGCCTGTAATAGCGGCGATTACCCGACCGCTGGAGAGGACGCAGTTGGGGAAAACGCGTTTCCCAGTAACGCAGAATATGCTGCGGAAGCCCCAGTTCCCCGGACAGCTCGCTAATCGTCAGGAACGCACCCTCTGCCTTTTCCATGGGTCCGATGTTGCACCTATCAGGGCGCAAAGGTCAACCATGCGCGGGATTAACTGGCAGCTGTCCTTAGGGCCTAACCTATCAGGATGCGGCAACGCGGTCCCGCATGGTCTGGCTGGCGCGGAAGGTCAACACGCGGCGCGGTTCGATGGGCACCTCAACCCCTGTCTTGGGATTACGGCCCATGCGCTGGGTCTTGTCGCGCAGAACGAAGGTGCCAAAGCTCGATATCTTCACATTTTCCCCGCGTTCCAGTGCGGAGGTCATATGTTCCAATATGGACTCGATAAGCGCGGCGGCCTCGGATCGTGAAAGGCCAATATGACGATTGACGCTTTCCGCCAGATCTGCGCGTGTCAGGGTGCCATTGCCAGTCATCGAACGTCCCCACCTTCATTCGCCGGGTCAATGCCGACGACAATGGTAAATTGTGCGATAAGCTGAGTGATTCGGCAAGATGACTCGCCGAAGAAAGTCAAAGAATTCCGGGTAGATGCCTTGGCTTAGACCCGAAGGACGCAAGCGCCCCAAGTAAAGCCGCCGCCCATCGCCTCCAGCACGAGCAGGTCGCCGGACTTAATCCGGCCGTCACGCATGGCCAGATCAAGCGCCAATGGCACCGAAGCGGCGGAAGTATTGGCGTGGCGATCCACCGTCATGACGACCCGATCGGGCGACAGCTTCAGCTTCCGCGCGGTGGCGTCCAGAATGCGCGCATTCGCCTGATGAGGGATCAGCCAGTCGATCTTATCGGTGCCGAGGCCCGCTATTTCCATGACCTCGGTCAGTACCGAGGCGAGGTTGACGACCGCATGGCGGAAGACTTCCTGCCCCTTCATGCGCAGCTTGCCGACCGTCTTCGTCGTCGAAGGCCCGCCATCGACATAGAGAAGCTGGTTGTGCCGACCGTCAGCATGCAGCTTTGAGGCCAATATGCCGCGCGCGCCGTCTGCGCTTTCCTCCGCGCCCAGTACGATCGCCCCCGCGCCGTCCCCGAACAGGACGCAGGTCGTCCGATCTTCCCAGTCGAGAATGCGGCTGAACGTCTCCGATCCGATCACCAGCGCCTTTTGCGCGGCGCCAGACTGGATCATGCTGTCCGCCACCGTCACCGCGTAGAGGAAGCCCGAGCACACAGCCGCGACGTCGAACGCCACGCAATCATTGATCCCGAGCGCTGCCTGCACAATGGTCGCGCTGGCGGGAAAGGTCTGGTCCGGCGTGGCCGTCGCCAGAATGATGAGGTCGATATCCTGCGCCGCCAAGCGCGCCGCATCCAATGCCGCGCGAGCGGCATCGGTCGCGAGGCTTGCGGTCGTTTCGCCGTCGCCCGCGATGTGGCGATTGCGGATGCCGGTGCGTTCGACGATCCATTCGTCGCTCGTGTCCACGGTCTCCGCCAGTTCAGCGTTGCTGACAGCGCGAACCGGGAGAGCCGACCCCGTACCCAGAAGAACGGACCTGCGAATCACTTTGCGGCGAGCTCCTGTTTGGACGCCACGGCCGAAAGCGCGCTGACGCCCGCCATGTCGGCGGCGATACGCCGCGTAATATCTTCTTCCAACAGCCGCGCAGCGACATGGACGGCATTGGCAACGCCCTTGTCATTGGCGTTGCCATGACTTTTCACCACGACACCGTTCAGGCCCAGAAACACCGCACCATTATGGTTGTTGGGGTCCAGATGATGTTTGAGCAGGTGCATGGCGGGCTTGGAAATCAGGAATCCGATCTTGGACCGGATAGAACTGGTAAAGGCCGTCCGCAGCAGGTCGGTGACGAAACGCGCCGTGCCCTCCGCCGTCTTCAGCGCCACATTGCCGGAAAAACCGTCGCTGACGATCACATCGGCCTCGCCGCGCCCGATCTTGTCGCCTTCGGTAAAGCCATCGAACGACAGAGGCAGGCTCGTCGCCGCGCGCAGAATCGCGGCAGCGTCACGGATTTCTTCCGTGCCCTTCATGTCTTCCGTGCCGATGTTCATGATGCGAACGCGCGGGCGTTCAAGGTCGAAAGCGATGCGCGCATAGGCCGCGCCCATCACCGCAAACTGCACCAGGTTGCGGGCGTCGCACTCTGTATTGGCGCCCAGGTCCAGCATGACCACGTCATTGTCGCCGAGCGTAGGCAGCAAAGCCGCCAGAGCGGGCCGATCAATGCCCGGCATGGTACGCAGCGCCAGCTTGGCCATCGCCATCAACGCGCCGGTATTACCCGACGAGACCGCAGCGCCCGCCTCGCCAGCCTTCACCGCAGCGATCGCCATGCTCATGGAGCTGGCCTTCTTGCGGATGGCGGCGCTGGGCTTATCCCCCGCAGACACGACATCGCTGGCGTGCACCACTTCGGAAGCGGCACGCAGATTCGGATGATTGTCGAGCGCGGCCTTGATCCGCGCCTCGTCTCCGAAAAGGGTGAAGCGTAGCCCTTCGTGGCGGTGACGGGCGAGCGCTACACCCGCCATCATCACGCGCACGCCTTCATCCCCGCCCATCGCGTCGATTGCGATTCGCGGTTGGCTGGACACTTCAGGACACCTTTGCAGGAGGGAGTGTGTCGTCAGGCCCCGACGGCAACGACTTCGCGGCCGTTATAGTGGCCGCAGGCGTCGCACAGATTATGCGGGCGCTTGAGTTCACCGCAGTTCGAGCATTCCTGGAACGCTTCAACGCGCAGCGCGTCGTGGCTGCGACGCATGCCGCGACGGGACGGGGAAGTTTTCCTCTTGGGGACAGCCATGTCGGCACCTTATTCCATAATTAGATCTGGTTAAGCGACTGGCCGAAATCCGATGAATATCGACGCCACAGGCGCCGCAGACCCATGCGGCCCGGGTGATCGCGAAGCCCTGCGCCTATAGCGTTTTTTGGCAGGGGTGCAAGTCCTTCCTTGCCCCGAAACGATGGCCGCCTATTGTACCGCCAACGTAAGGATAGGGAGAAACATGCGATGCTGTTGCCGATCACGCTGACCTTGGCCGCTGCCTGCGCGCTTCTCAACCTGTGGCTCGCATTTCGCTGCGTCCGGATTCGCGTCGGCGGCAAAGTGCTGCATGGCGATGGTGGCGATCAACTGCTTGCGCGCCGGATACGGGCGCATGCGAACTTCGCCGAATATACGCCGATCATCCTCATCCTCTTCGCCCTGATCGAGCTGGCCATAGGCTCGCCGCTGTGGTTGTGGATAGGCGCGCTGACCTATGTCATCGCGCGCGCTTCGCACGGGATAGGCATGGACGCGGATCGCCCTAACGCCTGGCGGGCAGGCGGCGCGATGCTCACCTGGGTGGTGACGGCGGCGCTGGCAATGGCGGCGCTATATGTCGCCTATCACGCGACCCGCGCGGTGCCTGCACCACCAGCCATGGCCGCGCGCTAGCCGTTAGCCGAGGACCGCGTCACTAACGAACGGATTGGTGCGGCGCTCATGGGCGAAATCGCTCATCGGGCCGTGGCCGGGGACAAAAGCGGTGTCGCCACCCAGCGGCCAAAGCTTGCCCGTGATGGCGTCGATCAGCTGCTGGTGATTGCCCATCGGGAAATCCGTGCGGCCGATCGATCCCTGGAACAGCACGTCGCCGACGATCGCGAGCTTGCTGGGCGCGTGATGGAACACGACATGGCCGGGCGTGTGGCCGGGGCAATGATAGACGTCCAGCACCAGATCGCCGACCGTCACCTGATCGCCATCGGCCAGCCAGCGATCCGGCTCAAAGATCTTTCCGTTCACGCCATAATTGCGGCCGTCCTCTTCCAGTCGGCTGATCCAGAAGCGATCGGCCTCATGCGGCCCTTCGATCGGAACGCCGAGTTCCTTGGCCAACGTGCCCGCCTCGCCGCAATGGTCGATATGGCCGTGCGTCACCAATATCTTTTCGATCGTCACGCCCTGCTGCTCCGCAGCGGCCTTCAGCCGCGGGAGGTCCCCACCCGGATCGACGAACGCACCCCTATTGGTGGCCGTGCACCAGAAGAGCGTGCAATTCTGCTGCAAGGGAGTGACGGGAATCAGGGCGGCTTTGAGCGGAGGCGTGGTCATGGCGGAGATGTGGCGAAGGCGGGCGTGGGGCGCAAGAGCTAGCCCGCGTCTTCCATCGCCAGCGGTTCGGCCAGGCTTATCCCGTCCAGCACCTTCGCTGTCTCGTCCCGCACGCGCAGCATCACGCGGTGCAGCCTGCATTCCGATTCGGGGAGGCAGTTGGTGCAGGTCTCATGCGCGAATCGGCTGGCACAGGGTGTCAGCGCCAGCGATCCGCGCGTCAGCCGCACAATGTCTCCATAGCTCACATCAACCGGCGCCAGCGCCAGCCAATAGCCCCCGTCCCGCCCCCGCTGCGTCGCCACCAGCCCTTCGCGCGACAGTTCCGACAGGATCACCGTCAGGAACTTCGCCGGAATATTCTGCCGCGTCGCAATCTCGTTCAGCGGCACGGGGCCTTGGCGGTAGCGGTCGGCAAGATGCTGGAGAGCGCGGATGGCGTAACGGGTCTTCTGCGAAAGCATATTCCGGTTATTCGCCCCCGCGCCTCATTTGACAAGTCGCCGCGGGGCCGATCAGGCCTTCACCTTGCTCAGCGCTTCTTCATAGGTGGTAGCCTTGAAGCCAACGACGGTCCGCCCGCCAACGTCCAGGATCGGCCGCTTGATCATGGAGGGGTTGGTGCTCATCAGCAGGATCGCTTTTTCCGCATCGATATGCGCCTTGTCGCCCGCGTCCAGCGCCTTGAAGGTCGTTCCAGAACGGTTGAGGATGGTTTCCCACCCATGTTCCATCACCCACTCTTCCAGCTTGCCCTTGTCCACGCCGGAAACCTTATAGTCGTGGAAGCTGTAGGAGACGCGCTCATTGTCCAGGAAATTGCGCGCCTTCTTGATGGTGTCGCAATTTTTGATGCCATACATGGTAATCATGGGGGTCAGCCTTTGAACGCGGTGACTTCGATCTCGATCTTCATCTCCGGCTTGATAAGGCCGACGACGACGCAGCTTGCGGCCGGACGAATCTCACCGAACACGGGCGCGGTCGCTTTGCCAAGGTCATCCCAATAGGCCGGGTCAGTGATATAATAGGTCACGCGCACGACATCGGCGAAGGAAAATCCTGCATCCTCCAGCGCCTTGCCGATGACCTTCAGCGCGTTGACGCCCTGATCGACGACGCTTTCGGGCATCGTCTTGGTTTCCGGGTCGGTGCCGGTCGTACCGGCGACGAAGCACCAGTCGCCCTGAACCACGGCGCGCGAATAGCCGACCTGCGCCTCGAAAGGCGAACCCGAGGAGATGAGTTTGCGGGACATGGGATTTCCTTCGAAGGGGTAGCGATGAAAGGGATCGGGCGGCTCTTGCCCCCTGCCGTCTCCCCTGTCCAGCGCCTTTTGGACAGCCATGGAACGGGCGCCCCGGTTGATCGGTTGGGCAGGCAAGGAGACATGCCATGGACCAGCCAAAGGATCAGTCAGACAAGGACCGATTTCCCGACGATATCGAGGAAAATGACGAGCAGAGAGACCGGGGATCGCAGGCGCAGGATGTCGCCGACGACGCCCGCGCGCGCAGCACCGACTTGTCGGAGGACAGCGAACGAGGCGGAACCCCAAACCCCGCGCAGATCATCCCCGAAGACACGCCCGACCTGGTCGAGCGGATGGAGGAAATGAACCGTTCCGGACGGATCGACAACGACGCCTTCGCGGGAGAACCGCAGATGGATGATGAGGAAGACTATCTCGGCAACACCGAGGACGAGGAATAGCGCCGAGGCGGGATAAGGCGCGCGCTCCCCTTCACGGGCCTTCCGGCCCCAGCCGCTGGAGCGTCGTGCCCTAAATTGGCACTGCCCCTGTTACCGTTCGCCCTGAGCCTGTCGAAGGGTCCTTCTTCTTTTTTATAAAGAGGGCTTCGACATCCGAATGAGGCAAGTGACTCGTTCGGACAGCCCGAACGGAATTGAGTGATCCAGATAAGATCACGAAGCTCTGAAGGCCCAAAGCCGCCATAACGGAGGGTAAACGGATCAGCTTAGCCGCGCGCCGCCAGCAACGCAGCCTAGGTTAGCGGGATGATCCGCCTGTGCAAACTGCTTCCTCCCCTCCTCGCCCTTCATATCCTGCTGATCGGATCGGCGGGGCCTGTCCGGGCGGAAAATCCTTCTTCGCGCTTCGGCCTGTGCCACGGCATAGGCGGGCCGGATTGCGTGGTCGATGGAGACACATTCTGGATGGCGGGGACCAAAATCCGCATCGCCGACATCGACACGCCGGAAACCCACGGGCCGCGTTGCAGTGCCGAGGGCGCGCTGGGCACGCGGGCAACGCAGCGGTTGCTGGCGCTGCTCAATGCGGGCGCCTTTTCACTTATGCCGGTGGAGCGAGAGCGGGATCGCTATGGACGGACCCTGCGCATCGTGACGCGACAGGGCCGGTCGATCGGTGCATTGCTGGTCGCCGAAGGTCTGGCGCGCCCCTGGACCGGAGCGCGCCAGCCATGGTGCCGTAGTTAGCGGCAGCTGATACCGCCGCGGTCAATCTCGCGGCCGAGCAGAGCGCCCGCACCCGCTCCGATCAGCACGCCAGCAGTGTTCGAATAACCGCGATCCAGCTGCCCGCCGAGCAACCCGCCCAGCGCCGCGCCGACGATCAGGCCGGTCGTGCCGTCCGAACGGCGGCAATAATAGCGGTCGTCGTAGCCGCGATAGATGCGAGTGCCCCGCGTCACGCGGATCGGCTCATAGCCGCTGCGATAATAGCGATCGGGCCGATAGCGGCTGCCATAGCGGCGATCCGGGCGGTTCCAGTCATAGCTGTAGACGACCCCACCGGGACGGCGCCAGCCATTGTGGCGGCCATTGTCGTGGCGGCCTTCGCGCTTCCAATCGCGGTCCCCACGATCACCCCGCCAATCGCGGTCATGCTTGTCGAAATGCTTGCCGCCATGGCGCTCGTCATGTCGGCCATGGCCGGGCTGCGCAAAAGCAGAGGTCGCAGCAACGCCAGTCAGCGTCATCGCCCCTAGCGAAAAAGCGGCGATGGTGCGCTTGATCGAGAAGTTCATGTGATGCTCCTTGCCATAATTTATCAGGCTGTGAAGCTAAACACATGGCTTCGGCGAACGTTGCATGAACGGAACAAAACGGCGCGTTCAGCGGGCGGACAGGTTGACGGATTGCGCACACGGAAGAGTGGCGGAGTGTCGAAGTTCACACCGTTCTTGGTCGCAGAATTCTGCCATTTCCTACAGGGTCAAAGAGCCGCAGCCGGCTTAACATTTGTGGGAGGCTGTAGGACAGGGAAATAGGATTTTCAGGCACTTTTAGAAAGCGCGTTCAATGGCCTTCTGCTGGTCCGCCGTGAACGTGTCGGAAGCGGCGGCGGGTGCAGCCGCCTCATCATGATCCTGATCGCCTGAACCGACGAACTGAATCGCCGTGAGGATCACCAGCACAGACCATAGCAGCGCCATCCAGCGGCTGGTAAAGAGTGAGGAGAGGCGGACGCCGAACATGGGCACCAAGATACGAGCTCACCAGTTAAAACATGGTGTCACTCAATCAAGGACGCACATCACGCACTTTGATAAGGCTCATGAAATCCGATCCGAACCGCTTCATCTCCGAGCTTCGGCACGGAAACCATCAAGAAATTGAGCTGGCTTAAGTGCTGGATCAATCTCACAGGATGGTTATCGCCATTCACTCCTACAAATACGAGCTTGTCGGTTCCAAATCGATAAATTTCGCGGACGTGCACACACAGGCCAGCGGGCCCGCCTACGACAGGCATTCCGATCTCATGGTCATTATCTAGCCCCTTCTCGAAATCCGCGATCTCCGCGTGAATAGCGTTCACAGCATACTCAGCCATGTTAGGCGGCTCGAGGAAGTCCAAGTTTGGCAGCGGCCGTGGAACGACCGGCTTTATCGGCTGGAGATTGAGGCTACCTAGTCCCATAAGATCCGCCAAGTCACCTACCTTCACTCCGCCGCGATCCCCGCAGCCTTGAACATGTCCGGATCGCTCACCTCATCAGCATTGGCCGCGTCGCCAGCCTTGAGCTGCTTCCGCCGATCAAACGCATCCCACACTTCATTCCACTGGCCGCGCGTCGCGCCCTTCGAATATTCCGTCGCGCGGGTTTCGAAGAAGTTGGCGTGCTCGACACCGTTCAGCAGCGGCGTCAGCCAGGGGAGCGGGTGCTCGTCGATCATGTAGATGGGCTTCAGGCCCAGCTGGCCTAAGCGCCAGTCGGCGATGTAGCGGACATATTTCTTGATGTCCTTGGGCGTCATGCCAGGCACCGGACCCATTTCGAAGACGAGGTCGATGAACGCGTCTTCGATCCGCACCGTCTTCTGGCACATGTCCATGATGTCGTCCTTGACCGACGGCGTCAGGCAGTCGCGTTCCTTGGTGAAGGCGTGGAACAGCTTGATGATGCCTTCGCAGTGCAGCGTCTCGTCGCGCACCGACCAGGTGACGATCTGGCCCATGCCCTTCATCTTGTTGAAGCGCGGGAAGTTCATCAGCATGGCGAAGGAGGCGAAGAGCTGGAGCCCCTCGGTAAAGCCGCCGAACATCGCCAGCGTCTTGGCGATATCCTCGTCCGTATCGACGCCGAACTGGCTCAGATAGTCATGCTTATCCTTCATCTCCTTATACTGCATGAAGGCCGAATATTCGGTTTCGGGCATGCCGATCGTGTCGAGCAGATGGCTGTAGGCGGCGATGTGAACCGTTTCCATGTTGCTGAACGCGGTCAGCATCATCTTCACTTCGGTCGGCTTGAACACGCGGCCATATTTTTCGTGGTAGCAGTCCTGCACTTCCACGTCGGCCTGGGTGAAGAAGCGGAAGATCTGGGTCAGCAGGTTGCGTTCGTGATCGGACAGCTTTTGCGCCCAATCGCGGCAATCCTCGCCCAGCGGCACTTCCTCGGGCAGCCAGTGCAACTGCTGCTGGCGCTTCCAATATTCATAGGCCCAGGGATATTCGAAAGGCTTGTAGACCTTGCTGGCTTGAAGAAGGGGCATTGGGTCGGCTCCGCGAATTAATGGACAAGCGCAACCTGCACGGGCGCGGGACGTTCAGTCCCCGTCATTCCCGGCACAGGAGCAATATGATGGTTGATCTTACCAGCATCAAGGAACATGCTGAGGTTATCGGCGCTGATGGCGTCCATGTCGGCACTGTCGATCACGTCGAGGGTGCCGAAGGACATCAGCGTATCAAGCTGATCAAGGCGGATAGCGGCCAGGGAAGTCACTCCGGGCATCATCATTATATCAGCCAGGGACTGATCGCCGGGATTGATGAGGATGGCACTGTGCGGCTGTCTGCGACCGGTGCCAACGCTGTCCTCTTTGAAGAAGAAGAGGACGAGGGGTAAGGCCTCCGGGGCTGATTGCGTGGGCGCGGTCAGTGTTGCCACCGCCGCGCCCATCCCCCCCATTAACTCATTGGCACGCAAGACATTCGTCATAGTCTGTGCTTCCCCCAGCCAGCTCGAATTTCGGTGCGTCGATCGTGTTGTCGGCTTCCACCCCGCCAGCGAAGCCTGCGCGCTGCACCGACTTTGAGCGCAGATAGTAAAGCGACTTAATGCCCAGTTCCCACGCGCGGAAGTGGAGCATCATCAGGTCCCACTTTTCCACGTCCGCCGGGATGAAGAGGTTCAGCGACTGCGCCTGGTCGATAAAGGGCGTGCGGTCAGCGGCGAGCTCGAGCAGCCAGCGCTGGTCGATTTCGAAGCTGGTCTTGAACGTGTCCTTTTCTTCCTGGCTCAGGAAATCGAGATGCTGCACCGACCCGCCACGTTCCAGGATCGTATTCCAGACGTTGGTCGAATCCTTCGACTTGTCGCGCAGGATCTTTTCCAGATAGGGGTTCTTCACCACGAAGCTGCCGGACAGCGTCTTGTGCGTGTAGATGTTCGCCGGGATCGGTTCGATACAGGCCGATGTGCCGCCGCAGATGATGCTGATCGACGCGGTGGGCGCGATCGCCATTTTGCAGCTGAACCGTTCCATCACGCCCATGTCGGCGGCGTCCGGGCACGGCCCACGCTCGACCGCGAGCTGCATCGAAGCGTCGTTCACCTTCTCGCTGATATGCTTGAAGATGCGCAGGTTCCAGCTCTTGGCCATCGCCCCTTCGAAGGGAAGGCCACGGGCCTGGAGGAAGGAGTGGAACCCCATCACCCCCAGGCCCACTGACCGTTCACGTCCCGCGGAATATTTCGCCCGCGCCATTTCGTCCGGCGCACGGTCGATATAGTCCTGCAGCACATTGTCGAGGAAGCGCATGACGTCCTCGACAAAGACGGGGTCCTTATTCCATTCGTCCCAGGTTTCCAGATTCAGGGACGAAAGGCAGCAAACCGCCGTCCGGTCATTGCCGAGATGGTCGCGACCCGTCGGCAGTGTGATTTCTGAACAAAGATTGGAAGTCGAAACTTTCAGGCCGAGATCGCGATGATGCTTGGGCATCATGCTGTTCACGGTGTCGGAGAAGACGATATAGGGCTCGCCAGTCGCCAGGCGGGTTTCCACCAGCTTCTGGAACAGGCTGCGCGCATCGACCGTGCCACGGACGGAGCCGTCCTTGGGCGACTTGAGCGAGAACTCAGCGCCGGTGCGGACCGCCTCCATGAACTCGTCGGTCAGCAGGACGCCGTGGTGGAGGTTCAATGCCTTGCGGTTGAAGTCGCCGCTGGGCTTGCGGATTTCCAGAAACTCCTCGATCTCCGGATGAGAGACGTCGAGATAGCAGGCGGCAGACCCGCGGCGCAGACTGCCCTGGCTGATTGCGAGGGTGAGCGAGTCCATCACGCGGACGAAGGGGATGATGCCGCTGGTCTTGCCATTGAGACCGACCGGCTCGCCAATGCCGCGCACGCTGCCCCAATAGGTGCCGATGCCGCCGCCGCGCGAGGCCAGCCACACATTCTCGTTCCAGGTGTTGACGATGCCTTCCAGGCTGTCGTCCACGCTGTTCAGATAGCAGCTGATCGGCAGGCCGCGCCCGGTGCCGCCATTGGACAGCACGGGCGTCGCGGGCATGAACCACAGGCGCGAAATATAGTCGTAGACGCGCTGGGCATGGCCCTGATCATCGGCATAGGCGGCGGCGACGCGGGCGAACAGGTCCTGGTAATTTTCGCCGGGCAGCAGATAGCGGTCCTTCAGCGTGTCCTTGCCGAACTCGGTGAGCAGCGCATCGCGGCTTTCGTCCGTGACCACGTCGAACCGGCGCGCCTGGATGGACGATGAAGAACGCACGGCTTCCTTGGCTGGCGCAGCCTTCTTTTCCGCCACTGCTTCCACCACTTCGTCGATTACCGTCGCCACGTCACTTGCACCTGTCTGTTCGCTGTCACGAAAATCCATTCCGAGCCCCCGAATGTTCCTGTTTCGTTCGATTCGGTCAAGCCTCATCTTGTAAGGCCGCCCGGAACGGCAGCGGGGTGCGCCAGCAGCGGATCGCATGAGACAAAACGCCTCTCGCCCGGAAAATGGTCCGGCCGGTGCAATCACAATCTGTTGGGTAACCCCCGTTAACCCGATACAAGGGATAGTGCCACAGCTTGATCTGCTTGCAAGAGGGTAAATGACGGTATGAAGACTCCGGGCGGCGGAGGAGATGCTATCTGTATGGCATGGCGGTCATCCTGCATTGCAGCGACGCGCCGACTTCCCACGGTCCTGCAAAAGGCAAGGGAAACAATTTGAGAACGAAAATAATTTTCGCTTAGGCCCGAAATTGCCGGGATCAGGTCAGCACCCCTGCCCTGTTCCGCTAAGGATGGTGGTTCATCCACAACTTATCCACAAGCTGATGTGGATCAACTGAGGATGAGGAGCAGCCAAGAAACCGCCCGGAAACCATGGTAAGAGGCACGATCTTACCCCCCCCCCGGACCATGCAAAGAGGCAGAGCCGATGATTCTCTATTATCACCCCCTTTCCTCCTGTTGCTGGAAAGTACTGATCGCCCTTTATGAGAATGAAACGCCGTTCGAACGGGCGATGATGGAGGAACCCGGCGTGGCGGAGGCGTGGCTCGCGCTGTGGCCGCTGGGCAAGTTCCCGGTGCTGCGCGATGAGGCGCGGGACCAGACGATCGCCGAGGCGAGCATCATCATCGAATATCTGGGGCAGCAGTGCCCCGGCGCCTGCCGCCCGATCCCCGCCGATCCCGCCCAGGCGCTGGAGATGCGGCTGATGGATCGGCTGTTCGACAATTATGTCATGACGCCGATGCAGAAGATCGTGGCCGACCGGCTGCGGCCCGACGATGCGTGCGATGCCCATGGTGTGGGCGAAGCGCGCATCCTGCTGGGCAAGGCCTATGCGATGCTGGAGGAGCGGATCGGAGCGCGGCAATGGGCGGCGGGGGACGACTTCACGCTGGCGGATTGCGCCGCTGCCCCCGCTCTCTTCTATGCCGACAAGGTGGAACCGATGCGCGGCGGCTTTCCGGCACTGGCCGCTTATCTCGACCGGCTAGAGGCAAGGCCAAGCTTTGCCCGCGTGTTGGAGGAGAAGGAGCCCTGGTGGCACATGTTCCCCTATGCCAACGGATAGCTGACGCGGCATATCTGGACTCTCGACCCAATCCCTATTAGCCGCGCCTGCGAAGACCCGCCGTGCAGGGCCGGGCGCTAATTAGGGACATGCAGGCAAGATGACCGTCATCAAGACCGCCGATCTGATCGAGAGCGTCGCCGACGCGCTCCAGTTCATCAGCTATTACCACCCGATGGATTATATCCGCGCGCTGGGCAAAGCCTATGACGCCGAAGCCAATCCGGCGGCGAAGGACGCCATTGCCCAGATTCTGACCAACAGCCGCATGTGCGCCGAAGGGCATCGCCCGATTTGCCAGGACACCGGCATCGTCAACGTCTTCATCAAATGGGGCATGGACTGCCGGTTCGACGACAACAGCCGTTCGATGCAGGACGTCGTGGATGAGGGCGTGCGCAAGGCTTATCTCAACCCCGAAAATCGCCTGCGCGCCTCGATCCTGCGCGATCCAGCTTTCTCGCGCGTCAATACGAAGGATAACACGCCCTGCGTGCTGAATGTCGAAATGGTGCCGGGCAACAAAGTAACGGTGGACGTCGCGGCCAAGGGTGGCGGGTCGGAGAACAAGACCAAGTTCAAGATGATGAACCCCAGCGATTCGATCGTCGATTGGGTGCTGGAGATGATCCCGCAAATGGGCGCTGGCTGGTGCCCGCCGGGAATGCTCGGCATCGGCATCGGCGGCACGGCGGAAAAGGCTGTGGCGCTGGCCAAGGAATCGCTGATGGAGCCCATCGACATGGGCGAGCTCAAGGCGCGCGGGCCGCAGAATGATATCGAAAAGCTGCGGATCGAAATTTTCGACAAGGTCAATGCGCTCGGCATCGGCGCGCAGGGCTTGGGCGGGCTTTCGACGATCCTCGACGTCAAGATCTACGACTATCCCTGCCATGCGGCGGGCAAACCGGTGGCGATGATCCCCAACTGCGCCGCGACCCGCCATGCGCATTTCACGCTCGATGGCTCCGGCCCCGCCTATCTGGAAGCGCCCAAGCTTTCCGAATGGCCGCAGGTCGACTGGAAACCCAGCAAGGAAGCGATCCGCGTCGATCTCGACAATCTGACGCCGGAAGTCGTGCAGAGCTGGAAGCATGGCGACCGCCTGCTGCTGAACGGCAAGATGCTGACCGGCCGCGATGCCGCGCACAAGCGGATCGCCGACATGCTGGCCGCAGGCGAACAGCTGCCGGTCGATTTCAAGGGCCGGGTCATCTATTATGTCGGCCCGGTCGATCCGGTGCGCGATGAGGTAGTCGGCCCGGCCGGTCCCACGACCGCGACGCGCATGGACAAGTTCATGGACATGATGCTGGAACAGGGCCTCGCCGCCTGCGTCGGCAAGGCGGAGCGCGGCCCGGCGGCGACCGATTCCATCGCCAAGCATAAGAGCGCCTATCTGATGGCGGTCGGCGGCGCGGCCTATCTCGTCGCCCGCGCGATCAAGGGCGCGAAGGTCGTGGGCTTTGAAGACCTGGGCATGGAAGCGATCTACGAATTCGACGTGCAGGACATGCCCGTCACCGTCGCCGTCGATAGCGAAGGCCAAAACGTCCACCGCCTCGCCCCGCTGGTGTGGCAGGAGAAGATCAAGAAGGAAGGCCTTCTCGAAGGGGCATGACCTTTACATCCTCCCCATCGAAAGATGGGGAGGGGGACCACTCGCATAGCGAGTGGTGGAGGGGAAATGCGCGATGCCGCCGCGAAGGAAAACGGTCGACAATGCGCGCGGGCTCCGGCGAGAGATGTCGCCACCAGAAGTCGCGCTGTGGCAATGGCTGCGGCAACGGCCAAGCGGATTGAAGTTCCGCCGCCAACATCCGGTGGGGCCTTATGTGCTGGATTTCTACTGTGCTTCAGCCCGCTTGGCGGTTGAGATTGATGGAAGCGGGCATGATCACATCGAGCGGGTCACGCATGATGAGCGGCGCGACATTTGGCTGCGGGCGCAGGGGTTCAGGGTTCTGAGGATCAAAGCTATCGATGTTCTTACCGATCTGGATAGCGTGATGCGGCATATCCTGAAAAACTGTCGCGCCTTTCCCCTCCACCAGCCGGAGGCTGGTCCCCCTCCCCATCTCGCGATGGGGAGGATTAAGTGATCACCTCGCCCATCTGGCTCCCAGCCACCCTGTTCGCTGGCGCTATGCAGGCTTGGCGCACGGCGGTGCAGAGGCGGGTCAGCCATAGCCTGTCGATCAACGCGGCGGGGCTGGTCCGCTATCTTTACGGCCTGCCCTTCGCGCTGTTGCTGCTGACCGGCTACGTGCTGACAGGCAACGCGCCCCTGCCTCACCCCGACCCGTCCTTCCTATTGTTCTGCATCGGTGGCGGCCTTGCGCAGATCATCGCCACCAACCTGCTGATCATGGCCTTCGCCCACCGCAATTTCGTGGTTGGCACCGCTTATTCCAAGACGGAAGCGGTGCAGGGCGCGGCGCTGTCCTTCCTGTTGATGGGTGAGCGGCTCAGCCCACTCGCCTGGGCGGGCATCGGCTGCGGCGTTGTCGGAGTCATGCTGCTGTCGACCGGCGGCAAGCGCATGGGGCCAGCCGATTTCCTCAAGGCGCTCGGTCAGCCCGCCGCGCTGACCGGCATCGCGTCGGGCTTCTTCTTCGCGCTCACCGCCATCGGCATCAGGCGCGCGACGCAGGAAGTCGGCGGCAGCGACCCGATCCTGGCCGCCCTCGTCGTACTGGTGGCCACCGTGTCACTCCAGACGCTGATGCAGGGCGGTTATCTGCTGCTGCGCGAACCGGCGGAGATGCGGAAAGTCTTCGCGAGCTGGCGTATTTCAGGGCAGGTCGGCTTGCTCTCGGCCCTGGGATCGGCCTGCTGGTTCACCGGATTTGCGACCGCCCCCGTCGCGCTGGTCCGCATCGTGGGTCAGATAGAGGTCGCCTTCACCCTGGGCTTTGGTCACTTCTACCTTGGAGAGCGGATGACCCGCGGCGAGGTGATGGGCCTGTTGCTGGTCGGAAGCGGCGTGGTGCTGGCTCTGGCCGGTTCGCTATAGCTTCGTGGGGATGGAGGGCAGCAGCCCGGCACCCACGCAAGACTTCGCTCGATCACCATAGCATCGCTTACCGCTTCGCCCCCATACGAGGCTGCTCGCAATTCACGGCGTCAGCTTCGCGAAGCTACCTGCGAAGCCAAAGCCGACAAACAAAAAGGGCGGCCCCAATGGGACCGCCCTCCTGTGTTTCAGATCCCGAAAGGATTAGAAACGGAAGCCGATGCCGACAACGCCAGCGTCACGGCCGCCAATGCCAGCTTCATACTCGGTGCGCTGATATTCAGCCGAGATGTAGGTGTTGCCGGTGATGGCATATTCCAGGCCGCCACCGAAGCGGACGCCTTCGAATGCCGCGCCGCCGACACCAGTGGTTTCAATGCGAGTGCTGGCATAGCCAACCTTGCCGAACGCCAGGACCTGCGGGGTCAGGACGTAGCCCAGACGCACCGAAGCGGCGAGATCGCGGCTCAGGTCCGTACCCGGAACGTCGGTGGTGGTGTCGCCCAAGGTCACTTCCGGACCAAAGGTGATCGACGGGGTCAGGGCGATGTCGTAGCCAGCGCTCACGCCATAGCTCACGCCTTCTTCGTCGCCGAAGCTGTCATAGCCAACGGTCACGCCAGCGCGGGGGCCGGTGAAGGGAGCAGCGTCCTGCGCGAAAGCGGGAGCCGAGAAAGCGGCAGCAGCAGCAACAGCTGCGAAAATCACAGTCTTCATAATGTCCTCATGCGGTAAGATGTGCATCATCCAGGAAGCGGATCGCACTCTTGATATATAACAGGCATGGTATCGAAGCATTCAGCTTCGAGCGTCGCTATGAAGTGACCCCTTTACTCCATCCCTGCTTGCCCCGATCTTGCGTCGTAAGCGAGGGCGCATATGGCTGTCTTTGATCAATGTTGCAATATCGATATGAAGATTGTCGATGGATGATGCTATTTCGCAACAGTCATCTTTTCTTCACCATCTTATTCCCCCATTTTCCGCCACAGCGTGATCTTGAGGCAAGGCCGAGCGCTCCTATCCACAGAGAATGTGGCCAGAAGATGAACCGGGACCTCATTTCGGATACGTTCTGATCGCTACGGCAGCTTTTGACGCGACTGATGCAAAAGGGTAACAGCAGGACGATGGACAGCGGTCCTACCCCCTCAGACGACAAGCCGCCGCCGGTACTGCGCCACCGCTGGCCGGTTCGGCTGTGGCACTGGATCAATGCCGGACTGCTCTACATCCTCTTCACCAGCGGCCTTGGCATCTTCAATGCCCATCCGCGCCTTTATTGGGGGCAGTTCGGCGCGAATTTCGATCATCCATGGCTGAAGCTGGAGCGCTTTGGCAGGTGGGTGACCCTACCCGCCCATTATGATCTGGCGATGTCGCGGCACTGGCACCTTACCGCAGCGCCGATCTTCGCCTTTGCCTTGCTAACCTACATGCTTTGGGCGCTGCTGGGCCGCCATATCGGCCGCGACCTCGCCTTCCGGAGGGGCGAACTGGCCCCGCGCCATGTCTGGCAGGACATTATCGATCATGCGCGCCTGCGCTTCCCGACGGGTCAGGCGGCACTGCGCTATAATGTCCTGCAAAAGGCGAGCTATATCGCGATCATCTTCGTCGCCCTGCCGCTCATCATTCTCACCGGCCTCACCATGTCGCCGGGCATGAACGCCGCCTGGCCTTGGCTGGTCGATCTGTTCGGCGGGCGGCAATCGGCGCGATCGATCCACTTCATCACCGCCTTCACGCTGGTCGCCTTCTTCCTCGTCCACCTGACCATGGTGCTGTTGGCAGGCCCGGCGAACGAATTGCGATCGATCATCACCGGCCGCTACCGCTTACCGGAAGAGCGGCCATGAGCCTGATCCTCAATCGCCGCACGCTGATGCTCGGCGCGGCGGCCACGCTGTCGGGATGCGACCGGCTGGGGCGCAACGAACATGTGCGGGACGCGCTATTCTCTGCCGAGAATTTCCACAAATGGGCGCAGCGCAACCTGATGGCGCGCGACGCGCTGGCGCGGGAGTTCAGGCCTGACCAGATTTCTCCCTTCTTCCGGCCCAACGGAACCGCCAATCCCGACACGCCCGAATATCGCGCCCTGTGGCGGACGGGCTTTGCCGATTGGCGGCTAAAGGTCACGGGATTGGTCGGCCGCCCTCTTTCGCTATCCCTTGCCCAGTTGCACAACCTTCCGCATCGCGAGCAGATCACGCGCCATGACTGTGTCGAAGGATGGAGCGCGATCGGCAAATGGCGCGGCGTGCCCCTCGGCCTTGTCCTGGACGCCGCCCGAATGAGCGACCGCGCGCGCTATCTCGTCTTCAAATGCGCTGACTTCATGGGCGACGGGCGGCCCTATTATGAAAGCATCGACATATTCGACGCGTTTCACCCGCAAACCATCCTCGCCTTCGCGCTCAACGACCAGCCGCTGAGGGTAGCCAATGGCGCGCCGCTGCGACTGCGCGTCGAGCGGCAGCTGGGCTATAAGCAGGCCAAATATTTGATGGAGATTAAGGCGGTCAGCACCCTCTCCGGCATCGGCGACGGCAAAGGGGGCTATTGGGAAGATCGCGCCAATTATGATTGGTATGCAGGCATTTGACGGGCGCTGCATGACCTGACAATTTGCCGCCCATGAAATTATTCGATCGCGTCATCAAGCGGCTTGTCACACGGGGACAGCTGACCATCATCTATCACGACGGCAGGAAGGTGACGGCGGGTACGCCCGATCCGGCCTTCCCCTCGCTCGCGCTGAAGTTCCGCGACGCGCGCGTGCCCTTCGACATCATCAAGGACCCGCGCCTTGGCATGGCGGAGGCCTATATTGACGGGCGCGTCACAATCGAAGGCGGCGGGATCATGGAACTGATCTCGCTGATCCGCGCCAACAACAGTTGGGAAAGCGGGAAGTCGATCAGCGACAAGGGGCGGCTGAAACGCGGGTTCAAATCGATCCGCCAGACGCTCTGGCGCGCCAATCACCGCGCCCGGTCAAAAGCGAACGTCGCCCATCATTATGATCTGTCCGGCGCCCTCTACGCCCTCTTCCTCGATCGCGACCGCCAATATAGCTGCGCCTATTTTCCCGACGCGGACAATGATGCGGGGATCAGCCTGGAACAGGCGCAAGAGGACAAGAAAGCGCATATCGCGGCCAAGCTGCATCTGAAGCCCGGCATGAAGGTGCTGGACATCGGCTGCGGATGGGGTGGCATGGCTCTATATCTGCACCGCACCTGCGGCGTCGATGTGACCGGCATCACCCTGTCGGAGGAGCAATTGAAGGTCGCGCGGCAGCGGGCGGAGGAGGCCGGCGTCGCTGACCATGTCCGTTTCGAGCTTATCGATTATCGCGATATAGAGGGGCCGTTCGACCGGATCGTGTCGGTCGGCATGTTCGAACATGTCGGCACGGCCCATTACCGCACCTTCTTCGACAAGTGCCGCGATCTTCTGACGCCCGATGGGGTGATGCTGATCCACACGATCGGACGCGTCGATGGGCCGGGCATCACCGACGCCTTCACCCAGAAATATATCTTCCCCGGCGGCTATATCCCCGCCCTGTCCGAAATGATCCAGGGCAGCGAGGGCACGCGCCTCATGGTGACGGATGTCGAAGTGCTGCGGCTGCATTATGGCCTGACCATCCGCCAATGGTATGCCCGCGCGATGGCGCGCCGGGCGGATATCATCGCGCTTTATGACAAACGCTTCTTCCGCCTGTGGACCTTCTATCTGGCGGGCGCGGCCACGGTGTTCGAACATGGCAGCATGGTGAACTACCAGGTTCAATATACGCGCAATCGCCGATCCCTGCCGATCACGCGCGACTATATGGTGTCTGCCGAGGACGAACTGCGCGGCAAATAGTCCCCCTGAACGCTGGCTGACAGCGCCGTTCCCGGACGGTTCAGTCAACCAAGTGCATCTTCTCATCCGTAGCCCCACTGAACGCCATGCGTCCGGGGGTGCTAGTGAGGAGAGAGAGGAAATGAACATCTTCGTGAAGGGCGCGACCGCGCTCGGATTGGCGATTACCGCGCTGGGCGCGACTGCCGCGCCCGCCCAGGCGCAATATCGCGGCGGCTATTATGGCTATGGCGACCGCGACTGGCGTGATGGGCGCCATGACCGCGATTGGGACCGGCGCAACGACCGCCGTTGGGACAACGACCGCCGCTACTGGCGCGATGGACGGCGGAGCCATTATCGCTATCGCCAGCGCTGCTGGACCGAATGGCGCTATGATTATTATCGCGACCGGGACGTCCGCGTGCGCATCTGCCGCTGAGGCATAGCTGTCTGACTTGGAGCATCGTGCCTCTAATCTGAATCACCCAACCCCGTTCGGGCTGAGCTTGTCGAAGCCCTTTACTTCCTAAAAAGAAGTAGAACCCTTCGACAGGCTCAGGGCGAACGGAAATAGGAGGCAGTGCCGATAAACGCACGAAGCTCCGGGCACAGAAACACTTCCGCAACCCGATCCCTGATTGAAGCGGGGATCAGGTTGCGGCATCCTTGGTCGCATGAGCGATCCCATGCCCGTCATCCAGAGCCTGCTGTCTGGGCTCCCCATCTTCCTGCTGCACCTCGCCTCCGCAACGCTGGCCTGGCTCGCGGCGTTGGCGCTTTATATGTGGATTACGCCGCACGACGAATTCGCCCTGATCCGCGCGGGGAACGAGGCCGCGGCGATATCGCTTGGCGGCGCCGCGATCGGGCTGACCATTCCGCTGGCGCTGTGCCTTGCCGGGTCGGTCAATGTCTGGGACGTGATCATCTGGGGCAGCGTCACACTGATCCTGCAACTCATCGCCTTCCGCTTCGTGGATTTTCTGCTCGGCTCCCTGTCGGCGCGGATCGAAGCGAATGAGCGGTCGGCCGCCGTCTTCCTTGCCATGATGAAAGTCGCGATCGCCTGCCTGACGGCGGCGGCCGTGGCGGGCTGAGCCATGGCGCGGCGGAGCGTCGGCTGCCTGCCGCTGATGCTGGGCGTCATATTGACGATCGCCTGGATCGGCGAGGTGACGCAACCGACGCCGCTGCGGGTCGAAAGCTTCGATCCCCGATCGCCCCGGCGCCCGATGCCGCAATGGAGCGATGAAGCCTTCGTGATCGAGGATCGGGCGGCCGCGCCATCCGACAGCATGGGCACTGCCTTTGCCGTCGATCGCGACGGGGCCTGGCTGACCGCCGAGCATGTCACCCATGACTGCTCCCGCATCGGGCTGGAGGACGGTGGCGTCGCGCGCGCCGTGTCCCGCATCGTGGAGAGCCGGGAAGCCGACGCCGCGCTGGTCCGCGACGGCCTGCCCAGTGATCACGCGCTGCCATTGTCGGATCGCGTGCCCGCACCCGGATCGCTCGGTTTCCACATGGGCTTCCCTGCCGGGCACGCGGCGCTTGTCGTATCGGAACTGATCGGCGCGGCCAGCGCCCGGCGCGGACGGACGGAGGAAACCCAGCCGGTGCTCGCTTGGGCAGAGGTCGCGCGCCTGCCCGAAAGCGACGACACATTGTCCGGGATCAGCGGCGGCCCCGTCTTTGCCGAAGATGGCCATGTCATCGGCGTCAACAGCGCGGCGACCGACCGGCGCGGCCGCATTCTGACCACCGCGCCCGACGCCATGATCCGGCTGGTTCACGCCAGCCGCGCCGTCAATGACCAGCCGGTCGCCTACCCCTTCGCCGGGCTGGCCGATGCCGAGACGCGCTTTGCCTCCTGGCTGGAACAGGGGGTGATCCGGCGCATCTTCTGCGACGTCGACGAAGCGCCCCGGTTGACGGCGGCGCGGCCAAAAGGCTAGGCGGCGCGAAACGAAGGATCTGAAACAGCCATGAGCGACACGCCTCCCGACCGCCTCTCCACCAACCCGCGCAGCCCCCATTTCGACATGGACGTGCTGCAACGGGGCATCGGCATCCGCTTCAAGGACCGCGTCCGCAACGATGTCGAGGAATATTGCATTTCCGAAGGCTGGATCCGTGTCGCCGCCGGCAAGACCAAGGACCGCCACGGCCAGCCGCTGACGATCAAGCTCTCCGGCCCGGTGGAAGCCTGGTTCGAGCGCGGGGCCGACGGCGAAGAGGAAAAGGCCGCCGACGCGGAATAAGCTGGCCTATCCTCATAGGACCGGCACTTCCCAATAACTTCCGTTCGCTTCGAGCGAAGTCGAGAAGCGGTCGCACATAACGTGCCCCCAACTTCGCTCGACACGAACGGAGGTCGCTCAAACCCGTCAGCGCAGCCGCGCATCCCGTTTCACATCGGCGATGATGTCGCGTAGCGATCGTCCCGAAGGTGTGGCATCCGCGAACTGGATCGCCCGCATATCCATTTCCAGCTTCGGCTCATGCGCAGCCTTGCGCAGTGAACGGCCAAGGCTCACAAGGCGCAGAGAGGGCTCCTCTCCGTCAGCCTTGATCACCGCCTTTGTCGGCTTCCAAGCCTCCGCATCCGCCTTCGCGAGCCGCACGCTCGTACCAAGCGCCGGATCAGGCTCGAACGCATGCAACTGCGGCTTGTCCGGATAGATAAAGCCAAAGGTCGGATTGGTCCGCGCGCCCATCTGCCCCGTCGGGCTGTGCCACACGCGCACCTGGCTCCAGTCGCCCGCCTCGGACACGTCGAGCGCCAACACATCTTCCTCGATCGCACCGGGCACCGACCAGTTGGCATGACGGATCAGCACGTGCCGGTCGTCCAGCACCTTGCTGACCACCGCGACATGGCCAAGGGTCATCGGCCCATAGGGACGGAAGGTCATGACGGCGCCGCGCCGGGGCACATGCCCACGCGCATAGCGGTCCTCCGCCTGATCCCACCAGGTCAGCGCATCGCCCCGGATATTCACGCCGGACACGATCCGCGCATAGGGCACGCATTGCAAAGCGGTTGCGCCGAATACCGGCGTGGCGACCAGCGCCGCCAGCAGCCAAGCCGCCCCGCGAACATATCGAAACATTATTTGCGACCTCAAACCACTGAGAATCGCCCCACCGCCGCTAAGATTATCCGGCGGCTCTTATGAACTGGTTAAACTGTCAGAAAGCAGCGCCAGCGGCGGCAGCGGCCGGGTTCACGCGATCGGCCATGGCGATCTGAACCGGCGCGGCCTCACCGGCATGGCCGGGATAGATGAAGCCCTTGGCGGCGTTCGAACGCAGGCCAAGGCCGCCGATCGGGCCGTACCACACGCGCACGTCCGTCCAGTCATTATTGGGCGACACGTCGATGGCGCGGACATTGCGCTCGATGCCGCCGCGATAGGACCAGTTGGCGTGGGTCAGCAGCACTTCGCGATCGCTGACCACCTTGCTGACCATGGCGACATGGCCGACGGGCATGGAACGGCTGGCGGCGAAGGCCAGGACGGCACCTTCACGCGGCTCATGCCCACGGTCATAGCGACCCTCGGCCTGACCCCACCAGGTGTTGGCGTTGCCATAAAGTGCGATGCCGGAAACCTGACGCGCATAGGGTGCGCACTGCAGAACGCCAGCGGCGGCAGGGGTCACGATCAGGGCGCCGAGCGCAAGCACGACAGTCGCGATAAATGCGCGAAAAGCACCGACCATGTGTGAAACGACCCCCGACTTGTTGTGCGTTATCAACCCCGTGGCGTCTTTAGCGCAGAGCCAGGATGAGTTGAGAAGCGCCAAGCGGTGAATTGTTGCGGAGGCGGGTTAACCTGCGGAACGAAAAAGCTGGCCCGCCGTTACCGTTAACCGTGTTGCTAGACCCAACTCGTTGAAAAGACTATCTTCGGTCCCCGTCATCCACACTTGCCCGCCCGTTTTTCTTAACCGGCCGAACAACGCAGCTCGCCGCGACGGGTCGAGGTGAGCCGCCACTTCATCGAGCAGCAAGACCGGCGGCTGGCCGCGATGAGCGGCGACCAGTGCGGCATGGGCAAGCAGGATGGAGAGCAATAGCGCCTTTTGTTCCCCGGTCGAACAGAGGGCCGCCGCTTGCCGCTTGGCCGCATGGATGACCGACAGGTCCTGCCGGTGCGGCCCAGACAAGGTCCGCCCCGCCGCAGCATCCCGCCGCCGCTCCCGCGCCAGCCGCTGCGCAAGCGCAACCTCGCCCTCCTCCTCCCCGTCGATCGCCAGCAGCGGGCGGGCAAAAGGCTCATCGGGCTGGCCAACAAGTTCCACGCCCAGCCGGGTAACGAGATCAGCACGCGCGGCGGACAATAGCGCGCCATGCTCCTCCATCTGCGCCTCCAGCGCCGTCAGCCATGACGGGTCGGCGCGCGGCAGGTCCGACAACAGCCGATTGCGCGCCCGCATCGCCGCCTCATAACGGGCGCTGTGCACAGCATGTCCCGGATGCAGCGCCAGCGTCAGCCGGTCCAGAAACCGCCGCCGTCCGCCGGGGCTATCCATGAACAGCCGGTCCATCGCCGGGGTCAGCCACACGATCGCCAAATGGTCGGGCAGCGCATTGGCCGAGGACGCGACGCCCCCGATCCGCACCTGACGCCGATCGGGCGCCTGAGCCGAAGTGCCGGTCCCCAGCACCACCCCGTCCACTTCCGCCGCGATGCCGAAGCTACCCGGCCCACCCTGACGCGCCATGTCGCGCAACGCCGCGCCGCGCAGGCCGCGTCCAGGCGCCAGCATCGACACCGCTTCCAATATGTTGGTCTTCCCCGCGCCATTTTCGCCGGTCAGCACGATGAAAGCATGATCGGGAAGGATCAGCGCATCCGCATGATTGCGGAAATCGCTCAAGGTCAGGCGGCCGATCATCGCCCCGCTCTAGCGACGCTCGCGACAAACGGAAAGCGCTTCAGCAGCGCTTGCGCGTCACAGCCGCCCCGTCATTGATGATCGTGAGTTCGCGGCCACTGGCGGACGGGCGCAGTTCCAGCTTCTTGGTCCAGCTGTCCCCCTCTCCGGTAAAGGCGGCATCGACCTTCACCTTGCCGCCGACTCCGGTCGCAACTCCCGTCACCGTCCCGACGCTTTCATGGAAGATCAGGCTGTCCGATGTCACCTTGAGTTCCAGTTCAGCCGACCGATCGCCGCAACGGTCGTTAAGGCCGGTCCAGCTCCCCTGTAACGCCGCAGGAATTGCGCCAGCATGCGACGCGGTTCCCGTCCTGTCAGCAGCGGCGGAAACAGATGCGTTGTCGCCCGGTTGGGGCGGCGTCTCATTGCCCGCCGCCAGCGTTTCATCCTGCGCAGGCGTTTCATTGCTGACATCATAGGTCGCCTGCTCATCGACGATGTTGGTCGACATGCGGGGCTTTTCCCCGCCCTTGTCGTCACATGCGGCGAGCAACAGCAAGGGCATGGCAAAAAGCAGGCGCATCCGTAATGAACCGGCGGGGCGGTGAAGGGTTCCAGCTACAGGCTTGCCAGCGGCACGGCTTGGGGCCATCACCCTTGCTCTGCCGCAAAGGATGGAGACGGGTGATGATGAAGCGCGCGATGATCGCAATGGCCCTTGCCGCCACCATGTTGGGATCGACCGGCGCCGTGGCGGCGCTGTCTGCCGGTGCCAAGGCGCCCGATTTCACCACGCGCGGCGCGCGGGCGGGCAAGACATTCACCCTTACCCTGTCCCACCAGTTGAAGCAGGGCCCGGTCGTCCTCTACTTCTTCCCCAAGGCTTTCACGCCCGGCTGTTCGGCCGAAGCGCGCGAGTTTGCGACGCATATCGATGATTTCAGGAAAGCGGGCGCGACCGTGATCGGCATGTCGGCAGATCCGGTGGACGACCTTGTCGCCTTCTCCACCAAGGAGTGCGCGGGCAAGTTCGCGGTCGCCTCGGCCGGGCCAGACATCATCGCGGGCTATGACGTCGCGCTCAAGATGGCGCCGGGCATAACCGACCGCACCTCTTACGTCATCGCGCCCAACGGTCGGATCGTCTTCGTCCACAGCGAAATGAATTATACCGGCCATGTAAAGAGCACCCTTGCTGCCGTACAATCGATGAAGGCGAAATAGGAAACGCCTACCCCGTCTCCCCCCACCTCCGTTCGCTTCGAGCGAAGTCGAGAAGCGCTGACGCATCCTATGTCTCGACTTCGCTCGACACGAACGGGCATCACCCTTATCCGACGCCCTTCACATAGCGCCCAAACCACTCCAGCGTAGCTGCCCAGGCTTCCTTAGCCGCCGCCTCATTATAGCTGGGTCGATAGTCGGCCATGAAGCCATGATCAGCGTCCGGATAGACCGTAATCGCATCCGGCGGCGACTTGCCTGCCTTCATCAGCGCCGCCCGCATCGTCTCGACGTCAGCGACGGGGATGCCCTTGTCCAACCCGCCATATTGTCCCAGCACCGGCGCCTTCAGCGCAGCCGCCTGCTCCACCACGCTCAACGGCTGCAACGCTGTCTTCTCACTGACCAGCCGCCCATAGAATGCAACGCCTGCATCCAGTTGCGCGCTATGCGCGGCGTAGAGCCAAACGATCCGCCCGCCCCAGCAGAAGCCGGTAATGCCCCGCCGTGCCGCGTCCCCGCCATGCTTGCCCACCCAGTCATAGGTCGTGTCAATGTCGGACAACACCTGCGCATCGGGCGCCTTCGACACGATGCTGCTGATCAACTGCTGGATATCCGCGATCTTGGTGGCATCGCCATGCCGCGCGAACAGATCGGGCGCGATCGCATAATAGCCTGCTCGCGCAAAGCGGCGGCACATGTCGCGGACCCATTCATGGACGCCGAAAACTTCGTGCACCACGACGATGACCGGCGCGTTCTTCGCCTTTTCCGGCCGCGCCACATAGGCGGGCATGGCAAAGCCATCACTCGCCGCGATCGAAACCGTCTCCTGCGTTAGTCCTTCGCCCGATGTCTGCACGGCGCTGCTCGACACCGGACGGCATACGGCGGCGAAACCAGCCGCGAAGGCGCCGGTCATCAGCAGCTTGCGCCGGTCGAGCCCTGTGCTGTCGATCCAGCTGCGGTCTTCGGGCAGGCGATCCATGGGGCCGGGTTCTGCATTCTCACTGCTCATCGCGCTTCCTCTCCGCAGCCCCCCGGCCGCCGCAGATTATCGGCCCGTCCGCCCAGCGCAAGCGGTCAGGCCAGGAAATCGCCGCCCGCGATTCGCTCCAGCCCCGCGACGTCGCGCGCATAGACATAAGTCCATGCACGAACCGCCCCCGCGGCGCTGCGCACCTCGATCCGCTCCCGCGCAAATTCATGAGGCGCGGGAAAATGCGCCGCGCACTCCTCATGCTCGTCAAGGATGGCAAGGATGCCGTCAGGATCAGGCAACCGGTACAGCTCACCCGTGACAATTCCGTCAGCATCGGGAACGAAGCCGGGATAATAATCGATCCGGTAAAGCGCACCGCTCGCAATGGCAGCACCCGCAAATTCCGCCACTGATGCCAGCCAGCGAGCCATATCCCCTGAAAATCCGGGCCGGAGAGACCCGTAGACGAATAGCAAAGGCTGGCTCATTGCGCGTAATCGCTAGCAATAAAAAAGCCGCCCTGACAATAGCCGGGCGGCCTTTTTGAAATTCCCCCAAGACGAGGAATAAAGGGGAGCGATTAATCGCTCAGGCGAAAAGCACCGAGTAGAAGGTCAGCATCTGCGCACCGACCGCAACCATCAACGCAACGCCCTGCATAGTGTGCCGCATGTTTCGTTTCCTGCAATTTTTGTTTTGCGCCCTGTTTGGACAAGAACGCATATGATGGAACACGCCCTTTGCCTCAATCGCAAAGGACGCGTTCGCAGTTGCAGCAAATGCAACAGCCCTGTCACCCCAATGCAACGATCATCGCTTGGGCCGCGGCGGGCGCACGCACTTTGGCCCCGCTGATGTAGAAAACGAAGACGTCACCATTATCCGCCATCGCTCGCGCCTTTTTTGCCCAGCCGCCAATTTCCCTGGGCGAATAGCCGGTCGCTTCCTCCTCCCGCGTGCGCATCAGGCGGCAATAGGAAAAGCCCACATCATGGCCGACAATGGCAGGATATTCGTCATGGTCGGCCAGCACCACCGCCGCACCCGCATCGCGCGCCAGTTGCA
Source organism: Sphingobium sp. TomTYG75 (assembly GCF_054771635.1). NCBI lineage: Bacteria > Pseudomonadati > Pseudomonadota > Alphaproteobacteria > Sphingomonadales > Sphingobiaceae > Sphingobium > Sphingobium sp. TomTYG75. The sequence continues at coordinate 1,174,895 of NZ_BSRE01000001.1, forward strand.
AAAAGGCGGGATCATCGAAACTTTCGTGCCGCACCTCCAGCGCATGGCGCAGCGGGACGCCATCGACGCTATCAGGCAGCAGCTTCAGGAAAGCACCGAAATCTTGCGGCTCGAATTTCTTGGTCGGCATGAACTGCCACAGGATCGGACCCAGCCGATCGCCGAGTTCCGCGATCCCCTGCCCCACAAACTTGCCGATCGATTCCCCAGCCTCCGCCAGCACGCGGCGATTGGTGCAGTATCGCGACGCCTTCACCGCGAACTGGAAGCCGTCGGGCACCGCCTTGGCCCATTTCGCGAAGGTCACGGGCTTTTGCGTGCTGTAATAGGTGGCGTTGATCTCCGTCGCGGTCAGATGCTGGCCGACATAGGCCAGTTCATCCTTCTGCCGCAGCCCTTCGGGATAAAAGGTGCCGCGCCATGGCTCGAACGTCCATCCGCCAATGCCTACCCTGATGCGTCCCGCCGCCATGGCACTCTCCTTTCAGCACTTATCCTGACGGCTGAACGCTGCCCGGAACAGAGGAAATGTCAGGAAGCCGCCTTGCGCCGCAGGCCGATCAGCCAAGGCTTCACCCCGCGCGTCGGCCGCGCCGTTCCATCCAGCCGCTTTGCGCGAATGATCGTCACCGGCTTAACGATCATCTGCCCCCGCATCGGCCCCGATCCGCAACAGGTCGGCATGGCCAGGATGCGGCGCACGACATCCATGCCAGCAACCACATGGCCGAAAGCGGCATAGCCGATATAGTCCCCCCGCGCGTCCATATTGGGGGTGGCACCCGCCGTGATGAAGAAATTGCCCATCGCCGAATTCGGCCGGTTGGGCCGCGCCATCGACAGGGTCGCGTCGAGATGCCGGATGCCGGTCTTGCTGGTCGGCTCATGCGGGATCGGCGGCAGGGACCGGCGCGCGTCGGTATCGATCCCGCCTTGGATCAGCCCCAGCCTCGCATCACTCTTGCGCCGCGCCGCCCGGTAAAAGGTGACGCCATCGAACCGGCCATCATCGACATAGGTAAGGAAATTAGCCGAAGTGCTCGGCGCCCGCTTATTATCCGTCGCAACAATGATCGTGCCCACCGATGTCTCGATCGCCACGCGCGTATAGCCGGGCGTCGCCCGATTGCCCGGCATTCCCCACGCCGCCGCCGGAAACACCATCAACAACAGGGCAAGTGCGCGCAACAGGGCAGCAGAAATCGGCGGTCTAACCAAGGATCTATCGTCTTCATTCCAAAGCGCACGGGCGATGATCGCGCTACAGGACGAACCGTGCGCTCGCCAGTGGCCAACGGGACGCCTCCCGTCCCCGATCAGTTCGCCTTACGCTGCCTGTTGAAAAAAGGAGGTGAGCCGGAATAAAAGCGCGACGGCATGCGTAAGCGTCGCATCATGGCAACGCTTCTCCACCTCGACCGCTCGCCCCGCCCGCCGATCGCCGCCCGAGATGCAAAGCGGCCAATGCGGGTCGCCCTATTTTCCGGCAATTATGACTGCGTACGGGACGGCGCGAATCAGGCGCTCAACCGGCTGGTGGATTATCTTCAGGCGCGCCATGGCGTAACAGTGCGCATCTACACGCCGCGCGCGCCAAAGCCCGCCTTCGCCGCCGTTGGAGATATCCAGGCCGTTCGTTCGCTCGGCTTGCCGGGACGGCCCGAATATCGGCTGGCCCTGGGCCTTACGTCCGCCGCGTGCGCCGATCTCGACAGCTTCGCCCCCGACATCATCCACCTATCAGCGCCCGACTGGCTTGGATGGCAGGCGCTCGGCTACGCCCGGCAAAATGATCTGCCCGTGATCGCCAGCGTGCACACGCGCTTTGAAACCTATGCGGACTATTATCGCCTGTCCTTCCTGCGCAAGCCGATCGAGCGCTATCTCGACCGCTTTTATGGCCGGTGCGACCGCATATTGGCGCCGACGCTGCCAATCGCCGATGAGTTCGCCAGCGCTTATGGAGAGGCAAAGGTTTCGATATGGGGCCGGGGCGTCGATCGCGCGCGCTTCCATCCGTCACTCCGATCCGACGCTGTGCGCGCGGCCTATGGCTATGATCGCGACGATGTTGTGCCGCTGTTCTTTGGCCGCCTCGTCCTGGAAAAGGGCCTGGACGTCTTTGCCGAGACGATCGCGCTTCTGCGTCAGCGTCACCCTGGGTTGCGTCCGCTGATCGTGGGAGAGGGACCGGCCCGCAGCTGGCTGGCCCAACGCCTGCCCAATGCGACCTTTGCCGGGCATCTGGAGGGGGTAGCGCTCGGCACCGCCATCGCCAGCGCCGACATATTGATCAATCCCAGCGTCACCGAAGCCTTTGGCAACGTCAATCTCGAAGCTATGGCGAGCGGACTGCCCGTCGTGTCGGCAGACGTGCCGAGCGCCGCCGCTCTTGTCACCCATGATGTCACGGGCCTGCTGGTCGAACCGAAAGACGCGGCCGCCTATGCCGCGGCGGTCGAACATTTGATCGGCGACCCCCGCCGCCGCCGCCGCATGAGCGCGATGGCCAGCGCGGCTGCCGACCGCTATGACTGGGACGATGTCCTTGCGCCTGTTTATCAAGCCTATGCCGATTGCCTGGCGGGTGCCCCACCGTCCGCCACGGTACGGGAACTGATATCATGCGCTGGCTGAAAAGCGGGACCGGCGGCCCGATCGGCGACGACCTCACCGCCATGCGCCGCTATGCCCGCTCCCTCGCGCGCGACGATCAGGACGCGGACGACGTGGTCCAGGACGCGCTGGTGCGCGCGATCGAGCGGCAGGACAGCTTTCAACCCAGCCGTAGCAGGCGCCAATGGCTGCTCACCATCGTCCACAATGTCTTCATATCGGGCAAACGGCGCGAAGCCGCCGAGGCGCGGCGCGACGCGCGCTTTGCCGAAACGGTGATGGCGCATGTCGATGCCGGGCAGGAACATAGGGTGCAGCTTGCCCAATTGGGGCAATCCTTCGCCGCGCTGCCGGACCATCATCGATCGGTCCTGCACCTGATCGCTGTCGAAGGCATGACCTATCAGGAAGCGGCCGAGGTGCTGGACGTGCCGGTGGGCACCATCATGTCACGGCTGGCGCGGGCGCGGGCGGGCTTGCGCAACTCCGGCAGCGTCGATGGGCGGGCGACGTTGCGTCTGGTTGGAGGACAGGATGACTGAAGAACCCGCCGATCACGAATTGCACGCCTATATCGATGATGAACTGGACGATGCCGGACGTTTTGCCGTGGAAACGCATCTTGCCGCCCGCCCTGATCTCGCGGCGCGAGTAATGGCCGACCTCAGCGCGCGGACCGGGCTCCGTCTGCTGGCGCACAGGAAGGAACAACTCTCCGGCCATTTGCTCGACGACAGCGCAGCGCTTGCGCCTTCGAAAGCCCGGCTTTTCTGGCGCAGGGCAGCGACGGTCGGCGGGACCGGGACAGCGGCCGCGCTGGCATTGCTGCTGGCGACCGGGCCTAGCCCGCCCGATTATGTCGATATGGCCGTCGCCTCTCACCGGGTCGCGCTGATCCGGGCGCACATGGCTTCGCAAATCGAAGGGCAGGCGCTCGACCATCATGAGCTTCTGGCGCGAACCCACATCTTCCTGCCCACACTGCCCGCCGACTGGAACGTGACCGACGTTCAGCTTTTCCCGACGGGGAAAAGTCCCGCCCTTCTCGTCGCGATCAGAACCGGCGCGGGCGAGCGCCTGTCCATCTTCGCGACACGACAGAAAAGCGACGCCCCCGCCATCCCCGACACGGTACGCGAAGGCAACCAGTCCGTCGCCTACTGGCGACGCGGCGACATGTCCTATGCCCTGACCGGCGAAGGCGATCCCGGCACGATCGACCAGGAGGCGGAACGGCTGAACCAATATTGGTCCTGACCCCGGCTGGATACGGAAGCTTTTGATATCAAGTGGCGGAGAGGGAGGGATCAGTATTCCCGCGCTAAAAGCGGCAAATTTCCTATGTTCCTGCCAGACCAGCTGAAGCTTTCCCACACCCCTTACCACGGGTATCCCTGCTGGCCATGAAATCACCAGCTTGATGAAAGGATGACGGACAAACCTTGATCTGTCCAGACGCTAGCCGAAATGAGTGGACGCAGGTGTTCGAGCGCGACCGGCCGTTTGCGGAATTTGGCGTTTAGAGAGGCGAAGACAGGAAAGCCGCCATTCACCGAACCTGATCCCAGAGGCAGTTTCCGACCAAAGGACCCCGCGGGTTCCTGCACTGGAGGCTTTCGTACGCAAGCGCCCGAAACCCTTCGCAGCATCGGCGTTCCCCCTGCTCTGGTGTAAATGTCAGATCAGGACGCATCCTGCCATTCGCCCGATAACAGATGGGTGCAGCGCGCCGACCCGTGCCGCTCGGTTACCGGACTGCAGCCATAAGGAGACATCAGCGGCACCATCCAAGCGTATGACTTATCTCGTGTATCGCGAATGGCCTACCTCGGCGCAAGCTGTTACCTTCGATACCCCGCTACAATCACCACCCAGAGTACATGGGTAGCGGCAGGCTTGAAACCGGGCGGCTAACTGCGAACCGCCCGATTGCAGAGTCAAAACTCCCGCAGAATTTCGCGCAATGTGGTGCCGCGATATTCGGTGCGAACCGCACCGGCCTTTTGCAGAGCGGGAATAACGCCGTTGAGCAGATCGGGGAGCTGGCGGTTATAGCCCGATCCTTCGATAAGGAAGCCGTCGCCGCCGACTTCATCCATGACCGCCATCATCTTTTCGGCGACCTGCTCCGGCGTGCCACTGAAGTCCATTCCACTGGCGCCCTGGCCCATGGAGAACAGGTCACGGATGGATTTGCCTTCTTCCCGCCCGGCTTTCTTCATATGGTCGAGCGCGCTGGTATGGCCGCCCGCAACGATGTCCTGCGGCACGGGCACGTCCAGGTCATAGAGCGAAAAGTCCACGTCTAGCGAGGAGGAGGCCATGACGATATTATGCTCGAACGACGCCTGCTTTTCAGCTTCGGTCATTTCCTGCTTCTCAACCCCTTCGGGAAGGATGTTGACGGGCGTCAGAAAGATGACCTTGATATCATCCGGGTTGCGGCCCTGCGCTTCGGCGCGCCGCCGAATATCCTCGCGATAGGCTTTCATCCCGGGAACGCCGCCGGTCATCATGCCCAGAACAACTTCCGCATTCTTCGACGAAAATTCGCGGCCGCGTTCCGATGCACCGGCCTGACACAGGACAGGATAGCCCTGCGGCGACCGCACCGTGTTCAGTGGGCCGCGCGAGTGGAAATGCTTACCTTCAAAATTGATGGTGTGAACCTTGTTATGGTCGACATACACACCTGTTTCAGGGTCAGCGACCAGCGCGCCTTCTTCCCACGAATCCCACAGCTTCTTGGCCAGTTCGACATATTCATCCGCTATGTCATAGCGGACCGTAGGCGGCAGCAGCTTGTCCATGCCGAAATTCAGGGCCGCGTTCTTCTCACTGGACGTGACCATGTTCCAGCCAGCGCGCCCGCCCGTAAGGGAATCGACGGTCGAAAGTAGTCGGGCCAGCAGATAGGGCGGGTAGAATGTGGTGGACGCGGTAGCGACCAGTCCGATGTGCGACGTTTCCTGCGCCATGACTGGCAGCAGCGGGATGGGATCGAGTTTGGGGGCCAGCGTAGCGTTCTTCAGATCGAGCTCCATGGAGCCGGCATATCTGTCGCCAACGATCAACGTGTCTTCGAAAAAGATGAAATCGAACTTCGCTGCTTCCAGCATCTTGGCGAGTTGCTTGTGATAGGAACCGTCAATCCAGTCCGACCCGAACTCCTTGCCGTCACCGGGCCATGACGTGGCCCCGAACTTGGTGAAATAGCCGAGGTGGAATTTTGTGTGTGCCATAGCGTCAGTCTCCTTGATTTTAATTTGATGATCTGATGACCGGTAGACGTGTGTCAGAGCAGCGAGAGCGCGGCGTCGACACTGATCTTTCGAAAAGTCTGCCGCATGACGCCGTCATCCCAAATGGCGTCGTGATATTTTCTTGCGGTTATTTTCTCGTCTGCACTAATTTCAATCAATCGACTGCGCACACGCTGCGCCAGCTCTCTTGAATAAAGCTGAACATCCGCATCGCCTGCGTCGATGTAGCGCTCGATACTCTCCGCAAGCGCGATTGGTTCGAGCGCCAGTTCGACATCCTGGTGCAGATCAGGGTTCCGCGACATGATCGCAATATCGGCATTACTGGTGCGTCCCTGGGCAGTATAGGCAAAGCAATGCCGGATGCGATCGCGCGCCACCTCTGGCTCTTTCCAAGGGAACGTCAAATGCCGTGGAGTTCCGTCGGGAATAGCCAGGTGGGTAATCGCGCGATCGTTGATCGCCTCGATCAGCGCGTCGGGATCGGCTGGAAGAAAGACCTCCCGACGGGGCACCACGTCAAAGCTTGAGAAGTCGCCATAGCGCCCGCCAGAATGAAGCAGGTAGATTTCCGCATAATGCGGCGCCTTTCGGCGGCTGGGGCGCACATCATAATAGGCCGTGGTCACCAGCTGTAACAGCATGCTGGCACCCAGTGCGCTCAGGGGCGAGGTGAGAATGACGGCCAGCCGATCATCGGGCCGCCAGTCCAGCAGCTCCTCCCGATCCGCCGCATGACCGTTCATCTCGATCTCGAACATCGAACCCTTCAATGAGAAAGCGGTGTGCATAGGCTGCTCTCGCAAAATGTACGCCGACCGGGGTACGCCGGTGTCTTTCCAGCCTTCCCGACCCCTTCCCCGTCGAGTCCGCACCAGGCACCGACTTGCGTTCAGTGGCGATGCCGCCACCGCCGCGTACCGACTGCCTTGCGCCGCTCCTACGGTCAGTATTCGATGGTGGCCGGGACCGTCATGGAACGCAGCTCTTCCGAAGCCGAGTTCCAGGGTGAATCGAAGCCATTCACGACAGAGCTGTAGCCCAGCAACTGACGGAGCGTACGTGACGCGCCGTCCATCGTGCGCGGATCAAGAACGAGCGGAAAGTTGATCAACGGCCGACACCAGGGCGGGCAGTAACCAAAGTTGATGGATGCCCGCTGCCGGTCAGTCGATACATTTGCCCCTGTGCCGTGGAGCAGCATATCCGAGTAAATGAGCAGCGAGCCAGCAGGGGCGATGGCTGGCACCGACTCGTAGAATGTTGCACCAGACATATCGATCCGGTCGTTCCAGCGATGACTGCCAGGGACGACACGCGTCGCACCATTCTCCTCGTCAAACGCATCCAGGCACCAGATGAAGCGAGCCTGGTATGGAACGGCCTGATCATGGGTGTCGCGGGCAGCGTCCAGGTGGATGAATTGCGCGCCGCTTCCTGGACGTGTGACATTGGCATCCAGGCTTTGAACAAGGTAGCTTTCGTTAAGCACCGTGGGTCCGAGGATGTGTTTGACGAGGTCCAACAAAACAGGCTGTTCGAGGAGTTCGAGAAACACCGGATGCCGATCGGGCAAGCGGTCCAGACGCCGATTCTTGGCATCGGGATCGACAAAGAACTGGCTTACCCGAGTGATGTCCGCCGCCTCTTCGTGGGCAATTTCGGAAGCCAGCACCTGCCGGGCGAGTTCGACCTTGTCTGGCAAGATCGCGGCGGTCAGGATCGCATAGCCTGCTCGTTCAAAGTCGGCCTTTGCCGTTTCCAGATCCGGCGTAGGTTGCGGCAGAGCGTCCTGAAAATCCAGTGGCACCACTACTGTCGCTTTCATTTGCTCGGTCTGATAGTCATCTATCGAAATTGTGTTTCCAACTGACATTTCACGATCCTTCAGTCTTTGATCTGGAATGATATCGCTAGTGAGACCGTGATCTCACCCTGATCGCTATCTCGCGTCCTTCATCCCGGCACGTATCAGGGGTGTGCCTGCCTGAGTGCAGTCAAGGGGTCCGCTTGCGCCCCGGCGTGGCCGTAGCCAAAGCCGATCTGATACCCCATCAATTTCAGAAGATCGTCAGGCAGGGTTCGGGCGATATCTTGCGGGCAGGCCAGAAACTGGTTTTCCTCCTGCCGGACCCAGCCAACACAATAGTTGATCGCCTGCGCGCGTCGGATGTCTTTCGATCGATTGCTGCCCCCGGCATGCCACAGCTTGCTCGTGAAAATCATCACGGAACCACGTTTCATCTCGGCTGGCAGCGTGTCTTCCAACCTATATTCCGCACGCGGTAAGGCATGGCTTCCTGGAACAACCCGGGTCGCGCCATTTTCTTCGGTGAAGTCCGTTAATGCCCACAAGGTATTGCAAGAAACGATATAGTCATCAGGAAATGGAAAGCTGTCGAAAGTCATTTCGTCTTGATGAATAAATTGCGCGGGACAACCTGGCTTCAATGAGATCATCTCGGTTGCGCCGAGCTGAACGATCGGTGAATGGCTAAGTACGTCCTTCACGACGCCAAGTACCAAAGGGTTCATCACGAGGTCGCGACCGGTTTCCGAGCGTGCGATCAAATTGCCGACGCGTTGACTTCCATTACCGAACCACTCATTTTCGCTGAACGGCGCAGCATCGGTATATGGCCGCATATCCGTCAGGATTTGATGGATAACGGAACCTGGAACCAGCTCATCTATGATCACATGGCCATGCTCACGGATCACCTTTATCGCTTCCTCGACGGTGGCGTCGTTAGGAAGATGCTGAAGCTTCATCGTGATACTCCTTGAAGCAGGTCGTCTCGTCGCGCGCTAAGCTCAAAGAAATTACCAGTGCCACCTTGTCGGTTAAACCAAATCGCATAGGGCAGCGGACCGTCGCTGAGCCAAGCACCGCGCCTTCCTTCTTACGTTAATATTTATCAACATTTCTTATGTTGAATATTTTCAACTTCCTGTCAACAGGTTTATGTGGGGTTACCGCGCCATCGCGAGCGCCAGCGATGGGCCGAGCGCAAGACTCGTCGTCCAAGTTCGTTATCGAAGCATGATTTAGCGATGGGGCCACCCGGCGTGGGCCGCGCGCTTGGCCGCACGCTCTGAGTTTAACCTATTTCGGCGCCCGCTTTTGCGTCGCACCCCGTTTTTCCGCAGCCATTTCGTCTGGCCGGGCCTTCAGTATGCGTATTTCGGCCGGAGTGATGGTTTTCGCCATTTTGACGAGCGAATTCGCTCCGATCATTTGCATAAGCGGCATTTTTTTCGACCATGGCTTACCATGACCTGCGATGACTGTCATGCCTTCCATTGCGGCATTGATGAAGATCGAGACTGCTTCAACTTCCTCGTCGTTAAGCGAGGGATTCAGCTGCTTTACGAACGAACCAATCAATGTGTGACTATATTGGTATAAGGCCTCCACGCGCTCCGCCACAAATTCATTGTGATTACTCATGGCCCAAAGTTCTGTCATTAAATGCGTTGTTCCTTTCGCCTTGGCGCCTTCCAACGTGCCGGTTATCACAAGAGTCAGCGCGTCTTCGGCAGGCATATTAGTTTCATACACGCGATGTCTTAGGAGTTCTTCACTGGAATCGAGGATTTCATGAAGAAGTAACTGGACAAGCATTTCCTTTCGAGGGAAATGGCGCGTGACGTTGCCTATCTGCAAACCGCATTTTTCTGCGATCCGTTTCAATGTGAACGCCGCCGATCCCTCTTCAATCAACACTTGAACGGCAGATCGAAGTATCATGTCGACCGTTTTAGAGCCTCGGGAAGATTTCCCGGGGCGCACCATGCCAAGGTCCATCGATTGTTCATTGCTATCGGCTTCCATCATGGCACTGTCCTAAGCATTGAAGGATCAGTCGATCAAGGGTGCCAGTGTAGGTTGGCCTTCTCTACACCGCGAGGCTCGAACCCCGCGACACGAGCGGTGACCCCACATTTGGGCGCCGTCACCTGCCCCAAATTTAGGCGGGAACGACTCCCTTTACTGCCGTGCCCCGCCGAAATTGGCGCTGGATACCTGAGGCTACCGGGTGATGTCGATCTCGCGAACGACTTGACGGCCGAACGGGAGCGGGCCAACCGGAGATTCGAGGTAGTGCTGTCAGACAAACCGAATCGCTCTTCGCTGCATGCACCAAGGGATGAAGAGGCAGGGACTCAGGCCGCGGAACCGCCACTCCGCCAGTGCGGCTGAGCGTCTCTCCTTAAAGGTCTGCCGTCGATGAGGTGGCGCTCCAGGGAAAGATGGTTGTGGATGCTGGCGTGAACAGAGGCGAATTTCTGTAGTGCCTTCATCTGCCTGAAGCGGAGCGTCGCTCTTTCCCGTCGCCGAAAGGCAAACGGCGGCTGTTCTCCATCCTGTTTGTATACCCAGCCGGTCCACCGCAGCGACATATCAGCGAAGGCCATCTATTCAACGTTCCGCAGGCTCAGGGGAAATCGCACATGCATCATCACCACCAGGCGGATGATTTCTCGCGAAGAGTTGACGTAGCGGATTGGGCTGGCAGGTGCGGGCCACGGCATGGAATCTGCTTACCAGCGCCTAACGAGCAGTGCATTTGATCTGACAGTGCCGATCGAAGTGATCGGCAGAAGTTCAACCCCGTTTCCCAGCGTCCGCTAAAAGAGATCTGGCCGTTGCGAACCCGCGACGGCCAGTCCCTTCAATTTACTTCGTTGCTGCCGCGCAGCTTACCACCGGAAGGCAAGCGATGCGCCAAACTCGCGTGGCGCGGTCGCGTTGATCGTCCGGTAACCCGAGTCGAACACGCTGCCATCCGCTGCCGCGGTCTGGCCGATGGCGGCCGAAATGTCCGTGATCCGCTTTTGATTAATGAGGTTTTTGATGAATCCGGTCAGTTCCCACTTGCTGTCATCGCTGCGGACACCCGCATAGACATTGAGAATGGTACGGCTTTGATAGTTGAAGTTCCTTAGCTGCGAAAATACCGCGGGACGATAGTTGATCAGCCCGCGCACGAAGGGTGTGAACGATCCACCCATCGGGAAACGCAACTCACTGTTGGCCGAAAGACTGAAATTCGGTGTATCCGACAACCTGCCAAGCTTGCAGAAACTAACATTGCCCGGTCCGGTAATTGCTGGAGTTCCCTCCGAATCCGGCGCCCCATCGCCGTTATAATCGTTGCACGGCAGCCGGGCACCCTTGGAATACCGCGCCTTGACATAAGCGGTGCTGACCGAAAAATCCCAGAAAGTCGTCGGATGTGCATCAAGGGTCAATTCTACGCCTTTGACCGTTGCGTCGCCATTATAGTTGAAATCGAACCCACCGTCGTTGACGCGATCGCCAGGCGTGCCCACCGGCGATGCCGGCGGAACGTTGTCGCAGCCCCCGCCAAATGCCGCTGGCAGGTTGGGGCAGTCATAGGTGACACCTGTAAAGCGCGACACGAAGCCGTCGATCTTCTGATAGAAGGCGGCGAAAGCAAAGTTCAGTTTCCGGTCGAACGCCGAACCCTTCACGCCGACTTCAAAAGCATCGGTCTTTTCGTCATCTGTGACGATCAGGTCGTTCGACAAGCCCACAGGCACTGACGCGCCTGCCGTGGGGGCGCGGAATGACCGATTATAGGAGGCATAGATGTTCAGGGCGTCGTTGACCTCATAGGTCAGGTTCACGCCGCCAGTGAACGCATGCGTACCCTGGTCGCGCAGGGCTGCTGGAATACCGTCCTGATTGACAGTGAACGGATCAATCGGATCAATGCCAAAGGGGGCAAAGCCCGGATAGCCAGGCGAACTGACAAACGTGTCGCTGACGAGTATGTTATGATATTTGGTGTAGCGCAAACCGCCTTCAATCTTGAGATTACCCAGACGCGCATGTCCGAACGCGTTGAAAGACAATGTTTCAACGTCTGCGGGAATAATGACATTGACCCCAATCGGCAGGAACAGGCCCAGCGACGCAGGTGCAAAAGCCGTGAAGAAGTTGTCTGCCGGCTGATCTACCCGCGTAGTACCAGTCTGCTTGGTGTAGAACGCACCGATACCACCGCCGAGCGAGCCGTCATCATTCGTCGAAAGCCGAAGCTCAAAGGTAGGAATCTTGAACGGTGTCTCGATACGTTGGACGGCCACATAGCCCGGAATGGCGTTGGTGGTGTCCTGATCGCGCGCCTGACCCAGCTTGGAATACTGATACGCAGCCAGTCCATCCAGTGAGACTGGCCCCATATCCCAGTGGCCATTGAACGTAATCTGGTGTGATCGATTCTTGAAACGTGCCGGACCTTCCATGACCGATGCATAGTCATCAACGCCCAAGGCTGGACCTGATGTACCTGCCAGACCAGTCGATCCTGTGCCAACAACCTGGGTATATTGCCGGGTATCGGCTTCAAGATATTGATAGGTCAGATAAGCGGTGAACGCGTCGCTCGGTTTGAAACCAAGCGTTATACGACCGCTCATCGTAGTCGCGCGGGAACGGTCGCCATTGCTGATATTTCTCACCTGGTTAACCTGGTTGTGATCAACCAGACCAGCAACGCGGATCGCGAACTTGTCGGAAAACGGCAGGTTCACACCGCCCTGGAAGTTATAACCTTTGTCGTCTGTCGCGCTTGCTTGCGCATAGCCGGTTATTTCATCGAAGACAGGACGACGCGTCGTGATGGTGATGGCACCAGCCGGCGACGGGAGACCACGTTCAAGACCCTGAGGCCCGCGAAGAATTTCGATCTGCCCGATATCGTACAAGGCAGTGAATACAGTTTGAGCGTCAGCGGGAACTTCGTTGACGTAAGTCTGAACAGTGGGGGTGACGCCTGAATCGGGATCAAACGAAAGGCCGCGAAGGGTGGTTGTGTTGTTACGGCCCGAAGTGTTGGTCAACTCTAAGCCCGGAGCCAGTTGTTGGACGTCCTTAGTGTCGAACAGCTGAAGTTTTTCAAGCTGTTCGCCAGTAGCGACGTTAACCGACATCGGAACGTCGGACAGGTTACGCGCGACACGGGTCGCGGTCACAACGATGTCCGTAGTTGTCACTGCGCCCAGGCCTTCTGTCCGCGTCTGGCTTGGCGTCGTTGGAGAGGCGCCCTGATCCTGGGCATGCGCCACGGTTGGCAACGCCAATGCGCTAGCAGCGCAACACAGCATCAGGTTGCGCTTCAAATATTTTTTCAATGTATTCCCTCCCTTTTGTATCATCAGCTTCAGTCATGCGCAGCGGCGTTATTGCGCCGCCTGACATCAGTGCAACGAGCAGTGCCGGATACGATGGCCGGGTGCTGCCAGCATATCGGAGCTTCTGAGCTCAATAGTTGAAATTTTTCAACTAAGCAACAAGGGCCGACTCATACTCACCACGCCACGGCGGCGGCAGCGGCGGCGAGGTAGATGGCACCAAGGAAGTTGGTTGCGAACTTGTTGAATGAATGGCGATGCTGGCTGAGATGCCGCAAACGCGCTTTAGTACATTGGCTTCACGTTCCAGGAAGAAGCTCGTATTACCCAATTCGATGGGCCAGCCCTCCATCACTTCAACGTGATTCTTTACATCGAACGCTACTGTGACGATCATCCTTTGATCTTGCTCGGCAAGGCCGCTTTCAGCAAGCTTTCCATTGCCGACCAGCCGCAACTATGTCCGCTTTCAGGCGATCGGCAGCGGAGCGTTATGACCGAGACTGGCGCTTAGCTGCCCTTTCGCCGACTGCGGAGGAAGGCCTCGATCGAGGCGACCGGTATGAGCGTCATGCTACCGACCTTGAGGGTCTCGATCTCTCCATCGGCAATGAGCAGATAGAGCTTGGATCGGCCGATACCGGTCATGCGACAGGCATCCTTGATGCGGACCGTGATCGGCGCGGGTGATGGCTCGAGGCTCATGGCTGTTCCTCCGATTTCGCAAGGGCGGTTATTTCGCCGCTGTCGGCCCTCACCAGGCGCTGCTCGACCAGCTTCATGAAGCTGACATAGCGCGTCCTTCCGAGGCGGGCGGTGTCACTGTCGAATGGCGGCTGGTCGGCAACCAGCGTCAGCTGGTGCCGGATGAACAGGCCCAGCATCTCGGTCAGCGCATCGACCTTGCGCTCCAGCCGATCGGCCGTCCGGTTCTGCCGGTCAAGCCGCGGCCCGAACCGCTGGTCCAATTCCTGCGCGCCCTTGCGGTCGAGCCATGCGTTGAGCGCGTCGGTCAATATCTGCGTCTTCGACGTGCCGGGATCGGCGGTCAGCGCATTCAGCTTCGCCGACAGGCTATCGGGGAGGTAGAATTGATGGCGGGTCTTGAACGTCTTCATGCCCGCAACATCCGCCAAGCCGCTATGGGGCGACAGTGCCTCCATGGTGCCGTCAGGTGTCTATCGGAGGGCGGCCGGTCAGCCGATGCCCAATCCCCTATTCCTGCCGCCAATGGTCCAGCTGATTGGACCGTCACGCATGACGCCCGACACAGGCTTGCCAACGGCCCGATCGAGGACCGGGCGCCAGGGCACGAGGCTGAACTCATGCGCCCTCTCGATCACGGCATAGCGCTGGTCCCCGACGTTTATGGCGCGGCGATAGATGCCCTCAATCGGCTCCCTGGGCCGCAACGTGATGTGCCGCAGCCCCGTTTCCCGTTCGATCTGCTGGCTGGTCCGGCTGAGCTCGCGCTGTTGGAGGAGGAGAAGCAGATTGCGGCGTAGGCGAACACCTTGTCCTTGCTGCTCTGCAAGTCCCTGCTCCACAAGCCATGCCTGCCGCTGGGCAAGGCTCTTCCTGACATCCGCCCCGAACCCGCCGGAAAGCGGCTGCGGCTGATCGCTCGCCATCTCGCGGTCCAGCCATGTCACGCCATCATGGGCGGCGAGATGTTCGAGCGGCCTGACGGACAGCGTTTCGATGCGGACCGGCAGGCGCCGACTTTTCTCCCGTTCATAGCGTTCGGTGTCAATCAGATGATCCTCACCGATGACCCAGCTGCCGTCAGATTGCCGTTCAGGCACGCCGATCAGCCGCCGCATGGCCTCGAGTCGGCGGACATGCATCTCCGCTGTGCTCTCCGTTATCGTCCTGTCTTGCGCGAGATGGAGATCGACACTGTAGCGCCCCTGATGTTGGGCAGCGATGTTAGCCACCGTGCGATCGACATCGCGTACCTCGATCGGTGCGGGCGAGAGGCGGACGATACTTGCAGTCGGGAAGGCCTGCTGGTCCTCGCCGATGTCGGCATAATGGCTGTGGCCATTGAGGGCATCGATGATGAGGTAGCGCCGGTCGCGATGCTCGTCGGACAGGCCCGTGGCGACGACCCTGCCTATGATCGCCTCTCCGTGGGCGGGATCGTACAGGCTATGGTTGTGGGGCGGGCGATGGATCCCTGCTTCCCGCAGTTCGCGGTTCAACGTCCGGATGATGTCGCCACGCTCGCCCATGCGGCGCAGCGTCGGTTCCAGTTCACGATCGAGCGTCCAGCGTCCGTTCCTGCCTTCCTCGGCAAGGCCGAGACGGGACAGCGTGCGTAGCCGCCCAATGAGCGAAGCATGTTGGCCCGGATGGGTCTTGGTGACGGTGATGACACCCTCTTCATCGGCTTGCCGCATCAAGGTTCGGTCGATGCCGGTGAAGCGCTCCTGCTCGATCTCTCTTGCCATGCTGGCAGCGATCTCCTGTTGCGTGCGGGGACCAAGGTCCAGGGACACGATCCCGGCAGCGCGGGCGCGAAGGCCCTGGGTCATATAATCCCGGGCGATGACGAGATCCTTGCCGGTCTCGTCCTTACCCCGCACGATGACATGGCTGTGGGGATGGCCGGTGTTGAAATGATCGACCGCCACCCAGTCGAGCTTCGTGCCCAAATCCTTCTCGGCCTGCTCCATCAGCTGACGGATCACGGACTTAAGGTCATCATATTGTGCGCCATCCTCCGGCGCGACGATGAAGCGGAACTGGTGGCGGTCACCAGCCGAGCGTTCGAGGAAGGGCTTGTCGTCGAACCGATCGGTGTCGCGGCCATAGAGCGATCCGCGTTCCCCTTCTCGGGTCGTGCCGTCGCGCTGGAGATAGCGGAGATGGGCAGCGGCTGCCATGCCCTTGCCCAGCTTCACGATGCGGCTCTTCACCACCACGCGACGGGCGCTGGCGACGGATCGGGGTGAGCCCCGGCCGAGCACCCGCCCGACGCCATTGCCGCGCCCCAGACGGGCGCCGGTGAAGCGGCGGCCAGCACTGCCGCCACCGCCGACACGGCGAGCCCGGGCGAGGCTCTTGCCGACGGTCGGCGTGTCGCGGCCGATGCGTCCGAGCCAGAGATCGAAATCGTCGCCGTCGGCCATGTCGTGGTCCTTTCCCTAGGAATGCGGGAAAGGATGGGAAGCGGTCGGCCCGCCGTGCAAGGGCCTCCATCGCCAAGACCGAAGGTGCTGCATTCTCCGGCCCTGTGGAGGCATGGCCGTCGGCATGCCTCCATCAAAAACCCTGTGCAGGCGCCATTCCCGGCCGCATCAGGAGGCAGGGCTTTAATCTTGCCGTACCTTAAATCCCCTCACATCTGCCTTTTCAGCGTCTCAGATTTCAACAACGACGCTCACAAATTCCGGCCTTTGATCCCGCGGCGAGGATGGGCAAACCGCCCTCCTGCTCGGCGGCTTTTCACCATCCTCATTGCCTGAATGATGGTTGCGGACGTGGCCTTGGTTGTAGCTATCCTCGCTGGTTTTCACTTCAAAACGAAGTCATCGAGCACCTGATTTCAGGCGTCCTGCGGTCGGCGGCGGTCCTGATGCCGACTTGAGGAAGCATGTGAATTTCTGATGCAGGCTGCATCTCCTCCACGTCATTAAGCGCGAAATTTGGCTTGATAACTTCGCCAAACCCAGCAATCTGGCCCGGCTCCCAAGATACGTGGGAGCGGGGCGTCGAAACCCCGAACCAAAGGATGCTCGGTCACAGTTTACTGGGGCCGGGTGGCATGCGCGCATGTCCAGCCGGCAACGGTAAAGGCGCATGCGCCTGTTCCTTTGGTCAGGTTTCGAACATCCGGCTTTGGCCGTCGCCCCGAGTGGACATAGGCGCGACGATGAAGGCCAAGGCTCAGGGCGTCGCTCACCCGAGGGACGCGTATGACGTTGCCGAGCAGTTCAGGCTGGAACCCTATTTCTGATCTGCCATCTGACCGAAAAGATGGTCGACGGATGCTGCTGTGGGAGGAGGATCAGCCCGTCGTGGGCCGATGGGATCCCAACCGGCGAGACTGGGAGGACCCGGAAGGCATGCAGCTTTATGAGGAAATCACCTTCTGGGCCGACATTCTTGCCCCTCAATAATTGCAAGCCTGACGAATGTTTCGACCTCATATCGATCCAGCCTTCGGTCAAGATGGAGTCGGTAGACGGGATCCTCGCGGCCCTTGTTCGGCAGATTGGCGGTCGCCTTCGACCGGAAGTAGGATCTTCGCGACGGATGGCACGAACCGTGGGAGGCCACACTTCCCAAATACTGCTGGAATGTGATGCGGCCTAGCGGTTGTTGTCGGCGATCTTTAGTCTCCCGGCGACGGCATTGCCCTCGCGGGACCGTCTCCGGGAGTGAAGGCCGGTACTCAGAAAGTAGCGGCCATACTGGAAGCCTATAAAGCTCTTGATCGCATTCCGCCATCAGGCGGTGGATTCAAATACCGCTCTTTCAAGGCGTGCGATCGCATTCAATCGCTCTTTTTGAGATGCTGCTCGAGGGCCGATGCATGCGCCGTTCTCTGGCACTACGCCTCTCGCGTCGGCTCCGTCTTGCAGTTTGATCGGCAAGAAGCGCAGGGATCTGATCTGCTGCTACGGCTGGACTGAAGAGATAACCCTGCGCCTGATCGCACCCGCTCCTGTGCAGGCGATCTGCCTGGCCTCCTGTTTCGATCCCTTCGGCGACCGTCGTGACTCCCAGATCCCTTCCGAGGTTGACGATCGCGCGGACGATCGCCGCGTTGATCGGATCGTCGAGGGATTGAACAAAAGAACAATCAATCTTGAGTACATCAACCGGAAACTGCTTTAGGTGGATGAGAGAGGCATAGCCTGTGCCGAAGTCGTCAAGTGCGATTGTCATCCCGGCGCGCCGAAGCTGTTCAAATGTCTTCGTTACGTTGTGAGAAGCCCCCTCAAGCAGCACCGTTTCAGTGACTTCCAGTTCCAGACAAGATGCGGAGATGCCTGCGCGATCGATGCGTTCCATCAAGCCCGCGACATAATGCTCCTGTCGAAAGGATGCGGCTGACACGTTAAAGGCGATACGACCGATCGGGAGTCCCCGCCTTCTCCACCGAAGGATGTCGGCCGCGATCAGCTTGAATATGCGCTGGTCAAGAGCGATGGCGAGTTCGGCATCCTCGAAAGCGGCGGAGATTGTTCCGGGTCCGTGATATGCGCCAGGCATTCCGTCGCGCCAATGCAATAGTGCCTCAAATCCTGCGATGGCACCCGATTCCAAATCGACTTTGGGTTGATAGAAGGGGAGGATCTGATCAAGGTCGAGCGCCTGGCGGGCCAGCGACAGTTCCGACATGCGGGCTTGCAGAGCCTCCTGGTCAGCTGTCGCCGTTCCGCTGCAAAGTTAATTTCCTCCAGCGTTCGACCAACAGAGACGAACGAAGCGAACATGAAGGCCATTCCGGCTGAAGTCGTGAGACGGCCGCTATCAGACGGCAAGATGCTCCGTAGGCATTGAAGAAGGTGTCCAGTCACTACTTCAAACAATATGCTCCCCATTCGTCCATCAGCTTTCGCCTCTTCTCGAGGAGGTTCCCGCGCCGGTATGCAGCTTCCGTCTTGTCCTTGACCCGGTGAGCCAGAGCGGCTTCTGCGATTTCACCGGGATGATTGGTCTCCTCGCTGACCCAGTCCCGGAAAGCCGAGCGAAATCCGTGGGCGGTCGCGTCCTCCTTCATCTCGCGGAGCAATTTCGTGAGCGTCATGTCACTCATCGACGCGTCACCTCTGGCCCCAGGAAATACAAGCGAGCGCGATCCGATCCGCAATTCCCGGCACCGTTCCAGAATCGCCAGCGCCGGTATCGACAGGGGAATGACATGCTCGCGCGACGCCTTCATGCGCGCGGCCGGTATGGTCCACAGCTTCTCGTCCAGATCGAATTCTTCCCATGCCGCACCTCGAACCTCGCCTGATCGGACGGCAGTCAGGATAGCAAAGCGCAGCGCTAACCTACTGAAGGATTCCCGCTCCGCGAGCCTCACCATGAAAGCGGGCACCTTTGCATAGGCCATGGCCGCGAAGTGCCCGTCCTTCTTGGGCTGTCGTGGAAGCCCCTTGGTAATTGCGCGCATCGGCGCTTCCGTCTCGCGATAGCCCGAAGCGTAAGCCCAATCGAGAACGGTGCCGATCCGCTGCCGGACTCGTCGCGCTGTCTCTGGCTTGGCGAGCCAGATATCCGACAGCACGTTCCGGATCATGGGTCCTGTAATCTCATGAACCTGCACATGACCGATCTGGGGAAACACATAGGCCTCCAGCGTCTGGAGCCATTGCTTCTCGTGCTTCTCATTCCGCCATGTCTTGCTGTGGGCGGCAATCACTCTGGCTGCCGCCTGCCGGAATGTGGGAATGCCCTGCGCCTTGCGCCGCTCGAATTTCGGATCCAGCCCGAGTTCGACCCAGGTGCGGATTTCTCGCGCCCGCTCTCGGGCTGTCGCCAGCGAGACTTTGGATGCGCTGCCCAAGCCGAAGTCGCGCCGGTTGCCATTCTTCTGCACCCGGCACACCCAGCTCTTGGCACCGCCGGGCTGAATCACAAGAAACAGGCCGTCGCCATCCCCGAGCCGCCCGGGACGTGTTGCTGCCTTCACAGCGGTAGCGGAGAGCCTTCCCATGCCACCAAATCTCCCACATTCTTTCCCACATTTCCAATCGGTCACCGGTGGACTGGCAGGGATGGACGTGGATGCGAATCCCGCTGAAAGCCGCAGAAAAGCTGGGCTTTAGTGATTCGGAACGGATGTGAAAGGACAGGATGGTGGCGGAGAGGGAGGGATTCGAACCCTCGGTACCGTTTCCGGCACGCCGCATTTCGAGTGCGGTGCATTCGACCACTCTGCCACCTCTCCGCAGAAGGTCCAGCATGTGCCGTCCCGGTCGAGCGGCGGCCATTAGCGAATGATGACCGGCTTGCCAAGCGGCCCGCACCGTATTTTTCTTGTAACACTCAGCAAGCACCCTAAATTGCTTTTCATGACCGACACCACTGCAATCTTCGGCGCCGATGTCAGCGCGCCACCTGTTGTCCACGCGCATTTCAGCATCGGCGATGTCGTAAAGCATCGCCTCTTCGCCTTCCGTGGCGTGGTGTTCGACATCGATCCCGTCTTCGCCAACAGCGAGGAATGGTATCAGGCGATTCCCGAACAATCCCGGCCGGACAAGCATCAGCCCTTCTATCATCTGCTCGCCGAAAATGGCGAAACCAGCTATGTCGCTTATGTAAGCCAGCAGAATCTGATGGCCGACGACAGCGGGGAGCCGGTGGATCATCCGGCGATCGCGGGGATGTTCGGGACCTATGCCAACGGCAAATATCAGCTGCGCCCGCTCCATCGCCATTAAGGCGCCGTCCCGCGCACGGGCATGGTGGCGGGTCGCCGCCGCCCTCGCGCTGCTGCCCGGCCTCGCCGGAATCGCCGCTGCGCAGGCACCGACCGAGCGCCCCGCGCAGGAACCCCGGATCAATGCCGATCCGACCTTCCCCTTCGCCAATGAAGTCGCCGCCTTCGCCAAGGCGAATGAAAGGGACAGCGGCGCGCCCGGCGCCATCCTCTTCCTCGGCAGTTCCAGCATCAGGCTGTGGAACACAAACGCGGGCTTCCCTGACCGAAGCACGGTCAATCGCGGTTTCGGCGGGGCGACTACGCCCGATGTCCTGCGCCACTATACCCGGCTCTTCCCCAAAGCAGCGCCCCGATCGGTGCTCGTCTATATCGGCGAGAACGATCTCGCAGCCGGAGCCACCCCCGACACCGTCGCGCGCAACATACTCACGCTGCTGAAAAGGCTGCGCGCCGACTATCCCAAGGCCCGCATCGCCTATCTGTCGCTGAAACCCTCGCCCATCCGATGGACACTCTGGCCGAAAATGGCGGCGGTCAACATGACCGTCGCAGCGCGCAGCCGGGTCAGCGGTTTTGAATATCTTGACGTCGGCAGCAGCCTGCTCGCCCATGACGGCCTACCCGACGCATCGCTGTTTGGCCCTGATGGGCTGCACATGAACCCGCGCGGATACAGCCGCTGGAACAGGCTGGTCGGCGGCTGGCTTGACCGGACGGAGATGGCGGCGGCACCGGCATCGCGTTCGGCATCACTTTCCAATTGATCCACGGCCAAGCAACATTATTACCATACATCTGTAAAACATACCCAAAGGGGGACGATGCTGGTGACCACTGATTCGGCCAAGGCCCTGCCCATGCCCGCTCCCATGGCGGAACTGACGCTTCGCGGCGTCATTCTGGGTGCGCTCATCACGCTGCTCTTCACGGCGGCCAACGTCTATCTGGGGCTGAAGATCGGCCTCACCTTCGCGACCTCCATCCCCGCCGCCGTCATCTCCATGGCGGTGCTGCGCCTGTTCGCGACCGGCACGATCCTTGAAAACAACATCGTCCAGACGATCGCGTCGGCGGCGGGCACGCTCTCGGCGATCATCTTCGTTCTGCCCGGCCTCGTGATCATCGGCTGGTGGCACGGCTTTCCCTATTGGCTGTCCGCCTTCACCATCGCGCTCGGCGGCATATTGGGGGTCATGTATTCTGTGCCGCTCCGCCGCGCGCTCGTTACCGGCTCCGACCTCCCCTATCCCGAAGGCGTCGCCGCCGCCGAAGTGCTGAAGGTCGGCGCAGGCTCCCGCGAAGGATTGGAAGAGAATAAGCGCGGCCTCTCTGCCATCCTCATAAGCGCCCTCGCCGCCGCCGCCTTCTCCATCACCGCCAAGACGAAGCTGATCGCCGAAGAAGCCGCCACCTTCTTCAAGTTCGGTGCAGGCGCGACATCTGTCTCGACCAGCTTTTCCATGGCACTGATCGGCGTCGGCCACCTCGTCGGCCTGTCGGTCGGCGTCGCGATGTTCGTCGGCCTGCTGATCAGCTGGGTAGGTCTCGTCCCCTGGCTCACCGCGCCCCTGCCAGCCGGAGCCGACATCGCCGAAGTCGTCGGCACCACCTTCCGCATGAAGGCGCGCTTCATCGGCGCGGGCACGATCGGCGTCGCGGCGATCTGGACCCTGCTCAAGATATTGGGGCCGATCATCAGCGGCATCCGATCCGCCATCGCGGCAGCGCAGCGACGCAAGGCTGGCGACGGCGCCCTGCTCGAACTCACCGAGCGCGACCTGCCGATCGGCATCGTCGGCGGCACCATCCTCGCCTCCCTCGCGCCGATCGCGGTGCTGCTCTGGTATTTCGCGCAAGGAGGACCGATCGCGGCCAATCCGGTGCCGATCCTCATCCTGACGCTCGCCTATATCCTCGTCGCGGGCATCGTCATCGCGTCGGTCTGCGGCTATATGGCGGGCCTGATCGGCGCGTCGAACAGCCCGATCTCCGGCGTCGGCATCCTCGCCGTACTGGGCGCTTCCCTGATCCTCGCCGCGATCTACGGGTCCGGCGGAGACCCCAAGCAATCGCAGGCGCTCATTGCCTATGCCCTGTTCGTCACCGCCATCGTGTTCGGCATCGCCACTATCTCCAACGACAATCTTCAGGACCTGAAAACCGGCCAGCTGGTCGGCGCAACCCCCTGGAAACAGCAGGTAGCGCTCGTCCTCGGCGTAATCTTCGGCGCGCTGGTGATCCCGCCAGTGCTCGATCTCCTCAACAGCGCCTTCGGCTTCGCAGGCGCTCCCGGAGCCAAGGCGACCGCCCTGCCCGCGCCCCAGGCCGCGCTCATCTCGGCACTGGCCAAGGGCGTGCTGGGCGGCGATCTCGACTGGGGCCTGATCGGCACCGGCGCGGCGATCGGAGCGGTGGTCGTCGCCATCGACGAACTGCTCGGCAAGGCAGGCAAGCTCCGCCTGCCCCCGCTCGCGGTCGGCATGGGCATCTACCTGCCGATGGCGCTCACCCTGCTGATCCCGGTAGGCGCGGTGATCGGCCACCTCTACAATCGCTGGGCGCGCCGCCAATCCAACCCCGATTTCGCCGAGCGCATGGGCGTGCTGATGGCGACCGGCTTCATCGTGGGCGAAAGCCTGTTTGGCGTCGCCTTCGCCGGCATAGTAGCCGCCACCAACAGCGACGCCCCACTCGCGCTGGTGGCAGAAAATGAGTGGGCCGTGCCCGCCGCGCTGCTGATCTTCGCGGCGGTGATCGCGGCACTCTATGCGCGACTGCGACGCTGGGCGAGCGCACCGCTTGGTTAGGGGGGAAGCGACCCGTTTCGAACACATTCGGTCGCTAGAGCTTCACGCATACTTTCGGATAGCCGACACACTGCAGGCTTGTTGATTCACCCAGGTGCACCCTCTATAGGGCTCGCATTCGCAAGGACCCGGTGAAAGTCCGGGTGGCTATTCCGGCCGCTGATCCGCCGGATAACAACATGCACTGCTCCTTATGCGCTGTTCAGCGCTCGTGCCCTGTTGTGGATTTTCAATGACATTAGATCTTACTACTTACCGTCGCCATTGGTTCACTGACGGTATCGCCGCCCGCCGTGACATCCTGGCAGGCATCGTCGTCGCGCTCGCGCTTATCCCTGAGGCGATCGGCTTCTCCATCATCGCGGGCGTCGATCCGCGTGTCGGTCTGTATGCTTCTGTCGCCATTGCGATGACCATCGCTCTCATAGGCGGTCGACCGGGGATGATTTCGGCAGCTACAGCAGCCGTCGCAGTCCTTGTCGTGCCACTCGTGCGGGATCACGGTGTCGAGTATCTGTTCGCCGCCACCATCCTGATGGGCGTCATTCAGATCATCGCTGGTCTACTGCGGCTGGATCTTGTCATGCAGTTCGTGTCGCGCTCGGTCATTACCGGATTCGTTAACGCGCTCGCCATCCTGATCTTCATGGCTCAGCTTCCGCAACTTACCAATGTCGGATGGGAGACCTACGCGATGGTGGCTGGCGGCCTTGCGATCATCTACGGGTTCCCCCGCATCACAAAGGCGATTCCTTCGCCGCTGGTCGCAATTCTGGTGCTGAGCGCGATTAGCATTGGTCTGGGTCTCCCGGTCAATACTGTGGGCGACATGGGTAAGCTGCCAGAGGGTCTGCCCAGCCTGGTCCTGCCCAACGTCCCTCTGACAATGGACACGCTGCGGATCATCCTACCATATTCGCTTACGATGGCAGCGGTCGGACTGCTGGAGTCGCTTCTCACTGCGCAGATCGTCGACGATATGACGGACACTGACAGCGACAAGCGGCAGGAATGCGCCGGGCAGGGCGGTGCTAACATTGTTGCGGCTCTGTTCGGCGGCATGGGCGGCTGCGCGATGATCGGCCAGTCGGTGATCAACGTAACCTCGGGCGGCCGCAGTAGGCTGTCGACCTTCGTCGCTGGCGCGTTTCTCCTCTTCTTGCTGGCGGTGCTAGGACCTTATGTCGGTCGCGTGCCGATGCCTGCTCTGGTCGCCGTAATGGTCATGGTGTCGATTGGGACGTTCAGCTGGAACTCGATTCCAAACCTGCGCCGACATCCGCCCACCTCGTCGGTCGTTATGCTGACCACCGTAATAGTGGTCGTCGCCACACATGATCTGTCGCTCGGAGTGCTTGCCGGTGTGCTGCTCTCCGGCATCTTCTTCGCCAGCAAGGTGCAGCGCATGTTCTCTGTCCAGCGCGAAGTATCGGTCGACGGCGCACAGGCGACCTATCGTGTCAGGGGTGAGATCTTCTTCGCATCCGTGGAGCGGTTCAGGCGCGCGTTCAACGCAGAGGACACCGCAGAGAAGGTGCGTATCGATGTCGCCGATGCGCACTTCTGGGATATTTCCGGTGTCGGCGCACTCGACAAGATCGTAGCACGGTTGCGCCGAGACGGTCGTTCAGTCGAGGTGGTCGGCTACAACCGCGCCAGTGCAGACATTGTAGATCGCTTCGCACTGCATGACAAAACCGGTGTTGAGCTGGGCGTGGTCCCCCACTAAGCCGATGGGCAGCTTTTGACGATAAACAGCTAAAGACTGCCCTTCCGCTCTCCACCCAAAACCGTCGCCCCCTCTAGGCCGCAGCAATGAAGAGGGCGGCAAATCATTTCGCCGCCCCTCCAATCACCTCTTAGCAAACCACGCCGTCAGCGCAGGCTTCAACCGCACCCGCGTTTCGATCCGGGTCTTGATGGCGGAGATCGACCGATCCACCACCTTGCGCGATTCCGGGGTCAGATACTGGGTCGCATAAGCATCCAGCTTCGCCGCCATCGCCGGATCAGCCGACCCGCCGCCCAGCCGCGCAATCGCCTGGGACCGCGCCGACACATCGATCAGCGCCTCATATTGCTGCCGGTGCGCCAGCACATAGTCCACCGCCAGCATCGGATGCTCCCCACCCACGGAGGAGATGATCGCCGCGCTGGTCGTCTTGCCCGGCTCATCCGTCATGGCGAGGTCGAGCGCCTTGCCCCCCAGCGCCTCATCCTTCGCCGCGCCCAGCAACGCGAACAGCGTGCTCCGGTCCAGCGCGCTCGTCGCGCCATTGGCCATCGCCCGCAGCTTGTCCCAGGTCGCCGCATCCGCATTGTGCGCGATGATGCGCAGCCACACATTGCGCAACGGCCCTTCCATCAACGCAGGCTCGGCAAAACGCCGCCGCGCCTCGGCAACGACCGCCTTGTCGCCCATGCTCCCCAGCGTCGCCACCAGCGCCGACCGCAGCACCGGCACCTGCGCGCCTTCGCCGGGCTTGGCATCATAGCCGACGCCCTTCAGCACCGGCCCCAGCTTGCGCGAGGCATAGGCAGCCACTCGCGCCTGCGCCACCTTGTCGCCCTCCAGCATTGTATAGACGCTGTCCAAATAGTCCGGCACCTCGGCCAGCACGGCAGGGCTCGCATTGGCGGGCACCGCGTCCACCATGTCCAGCGCCAACCCGATCGGCTGATAACCGCCCAGCCCCAGCTGGAAATTATCCGCCATCAGCCCGATCTGGTCCATCGACGACAGCCGGGTAAAGCCCGCCGCCAGCGCCTTCACATTCGCCTCCGGATAGAGCGAGCGATAATAGCCCGTCTGCCCCCCATTGATCACATAGGCCCCGCAACCGGGCAGCGTCACAGAAGCCGTCCCATTCAGGATCAGCCGCTGCGGCGCCCCGCCGATCGTCTGCGCCATCACAGGCACGTTCCAGCGGAGCGGCGCCTTGTCCTTCCGATCGCGGCTGAACTCACCCTGCGACAGCGCCAGCAAAGTCGACCCGCCCCGGCACTGCGCGCTGTCCACCTTGACCAGCGGAATACCCGGCTGGCTGGTGAAGTCATGCGCGATCCCGACCAGCCCCTTGGCCCCCGCGCCCTCGACCGCCTTCCACAGATCGTCCGTCACCGTATTCCCATAGGCATGCGCCTTCATGTAGCCGCGAATACCCTCGCGCCACACATCCTCGCCCGCATAGCCTTCCAGCATGGTGATGACCGCCTCACCCTTTTCATAGGTGATGTCGTCAAACGCCTGGTTCACCTCATCGACGGTATGGATTTTCTGCACCACGGGATGCGTGGTCACCAGCGCGTCCAATGCCATCGCCCGCTCACGCCCGCCCACGCGGGTCAGCAGCATTTCCCAATCGGGCTGCAACTTGTCGCTGACCTTGGTCGCCATCCAGCTCGCAAAGCCCTCGTTGAGCCACAAA
The DNA here is from genome assembly GCF_054771635.1 of Sphingobium sp. TomTYG75. Lineage (NCBI taxonomy): Bacteria > Pseudomonadati > Pseudomonadota > Alphaproteobacteria > Sphingomonadales > Sphingobiaceae > Sphingobium > Sphingobium sp. TomTYG75. The sequence goes on from NZ_BSRE01000001.1 coordinate 1,201,578, forward strand.
TCGTCCCACCAGGCCATGGTGACCAGATCGCCGAACCACTGATGCGCCATTTCATGCGCGACGATCGAGTAAATGGTCCGCTTCGTCCCTTCGGACGTGAATTTCGGATCGACCAGCAGCGCCCGCTCAAAGGTGAAGATCGCCCCCCAATTCTCCATGGCGGAGAAGAATTGGCTCTGCCCCGGCCCCGCGACATTATCGAGCTTGGGCAGCGGGAAAGGCACGCCGAAATAGTCGTTATACCAAGGCAGTATCGCCGCCGACGCATCCAGCGCCAGTTGCGCCTTGCCCGTATTCCCCTTGCCGGTGATCACACCCACCTCGGTCGCGCCTGCCATTTTGGTGGCGCGCTCCAGCTCGCCGAGGCCAAAGAACAGCAGATAGGATGACATTTTCGGCGAAGTGCCAAACGTCACCCGCGTCCTGCCCCCGCCCAGATCCTGCGACGCCTTGACCGGCATGTTGCTGACCGCCAGCTGTCCCGTCGGCACGATCGCGGAAAGATCGAACGTCGCCTTATAGCTCGGCTCGTCAAAGCTCGGCACAAACCGCCGCGCGTCCGGCGCCTCGAACTGGGTGAACAGCGCCCGCTTCTGCGCCCCCGCATTGTCCTTGTAATCCAGCGCGAACATCCCGTTCGCCTGCGTGTTGATGACGCCGCCATAGGCAATATCCAGCTTGTAGCTGCCCGGCTGCACCGGCTTGCCAAAATCCAGCGTCACCGTCTGCGCATTCGCGTCGATCTTCGCCGTCCCCGTCACCGCCTTCCCCTTCGCCGGGGTCAGCGTAACACTGCCAATGCTAAGGTCAGCCGCATTCAACACCAGCACCGGCATCGCCTGCGCGACATTCAGGTCGACCGTCACCTTGCCCGTGAACTTCAGGTTCGCCGCATCCGGCACCACCTCAATGGCATAATGACTGGGAGCCGCCCCACGCGGCAACTGCGTCGTGATCTCCGGCGCAGGCCCGGCGGGCGTTTGGGCGATAGCAGGCTGAACAAGGGCAAGCGGCGCGGCGGCCAGCAAGAGGGACGAAATTTTGGAAAGAGACATCAGGTTCGCAACTCCGACACGTTGAGAACGGCACGGCCCGGGCGGCCATGTGCCATGATAGTTGCGGGATCGAACCTTTCCGGCCGCCGGTCAAGCGGTTGTCGGAATTTTGTTGTTCGTTTGTTTAACAGGAAGAGCTTGGGATGAGTTCTCGACCTCTCCCGAGATGCCAGCATTCGTCGGCATGACGCTAATTTTGATTTCCGTCATCCCAGCGGAAGCTGGGATCTCAGGCCGCTACATGATGAACTTAAACAAATCCCGCCACTCCGGATTGCTGGCCTCAATCAACGCAATCTTCCAATCGCGCTTCCACGCCTTCAGCGCTTTCTCGCGAGCGATGGCGAAGTCGATCTCCCCATGTTCTTCGGCAAGCACCAGCCGGTGCAGATTATATTTCCGGCAGAACTCTGACCCCTCACCGCGTCGATGCTGATCGGCGCGAGCGGCAAGATCGCTAGTCACTCCGACATAGAGCACGCCACGCGGCTTGTTGGTCATAATGTAAGTCCAACTGCGGCGCATTGAACAAGCCCACTCCTAGCCTCACGAGATGCCAGCTTGCGCTGGCATGACGGTGGAAAAAGTTAGAATGAAAAAGATAAAAAGGAACCGTCATCCCAGCGAAAGCTGGGATCTCAAGCCGCTATACCGAACAGACGCGGCCTCAACCCCGCCCCCGATACCCCGGCACATCCTGCGCAGGCAGCCACAGTCCCGCAGGCGGCTCGCCCGACTGCCAGAACACATCGATCGGAATCCCCCCGCGCGGATACCAATAGCCCCCGATCCGCAACCACAAAGGCTGCATCTCGGCAAACAGCCGCTCGCCAATCCCTACCGTGCAATCCTCATGGAAAGCGGCATGATTACGAAACGCCCCCAGAAACAGCTTCAGCGACTTCGATTCGACGATCGTCGCGCCGGGCGCATAGTCGATCACCAGATGGGCAAAGTCCGGCTGTCCCGTCACCGGGCACAGCGACGTAAATTCCGGCGCGGTAAAGCGCACCAGATAGGGCTTCCCCGGCCGGGGATTGGGCACATAATCGAGAACCGCCTCCTCCGGGCTCGCAGGCAGCGCGCTGCTCTGGCCCAGATGGATCGGTACCATGCTTTGGGGTATATCGGTCATGACCGGCCATCTACGCCATCGCACGCCTAATGTCACCGCAACCTGATCCCGCCATGCCATTCATCTCCCGTTCAGCGTCATCATTGCCTTGGCTGCATGCCATGGGGATGCGTCCTGCCATCTTGATCGCCTTGCCGCTGCTGCTGGCCACGCCTTCGCTCGCGCAGGAACAAGGCGGCAGTGATCCCGTCTTCAACCTGCCGCGCACGTCCCAGCCGCCTGCCGATCCCACCAGACAAGGCCCAGAACTGGACGTATTTCGTGGCGCGCCGGTCACGCCGCCAGCCGGTACGCCTGTCATCACCCCGCCTCCGCCAGTCGTCGCGCAACCCCAACCAGCGGCCCCAGCCCAGCCGCAGCGCCCCGCTACAACAGCGCCACGCCCGGCCCCCGCTGAACCCACAGCCCCCGCCCGCGAGCCCGAAAGCAGCAGCCCCGCGCCCCAGCCTTCGGCCCCGCAATCCCCGGCACCCCAGTCTCTGGCACCTCAGCCCGCGCCAGCGGAACCCGCCGCACCGCAAGCCACCCCTGCCCCGACGCCCGCCACTCCCGCCGCCGAACCCCCGCTCAGCGCGCCTGCCGATGCCTCTTCCTGGGGCTGGATCGCAGGAAGCATCGCCTTACTCGCGGCGATCGTGGCCGCCGCCTGGCTTTTCCTGCGCCGCCGTCCCGAAGAAGAACAGCAGCCCTTCGTCGAAGAGCAGAAATCCGCGCCAACACCCCCGCCTCCCGCGCCCCAACCCAAGGCGCCACCTCCCGCACCCGCCGCCGCTACCATCCAGCGGCCATGGATCGACCTCACCCTTGAAGTCCGCAGCGCCCGTCTCTCGCTGATGGGCGCCACGATCGGCTACGTTCTGACGCTCCACAATCGCGGCAACCGCAGCGCGGACGACATTTTGATCCGCACCTTCATGGCCAATGCGGACACCAACCAGCAGGCGCAGCTACAGCAGTTCTTCGCCGGAGCCATCGGACTACCGGCTCATTCCGCCGTCTCGCTCGCACCGGGGCAGAGCCACAGCCTGACAGGCGAACTACGCCTCCTGCCCGACCAGATCGCGCCCGTGCAGATGGGCGACCGCGCGCTGCTCATCCCCCTCGTCGCCTTCGACGCGCAATATCGCTGGTCCGACGAACCGGACGGCGCGCCTGTCGGTTCAGGTCGCACCGGCCGCGCCTTCATCGTCGGACAGGAAAAAACCCCGCCCGCCGACCGCCTCGCCCCCTTCCGCGTCGATCAGGGACCACGCCAGTTCCGCACCCCCGGCAGCCGCGCCACCGCGCTCGAACTCGCGAGCTGAGTTCCACCCAAGTCGTCATCCCAGCGAACGCTGGGATCTCAGGCCCGGCCACGCCACCCTCCCCACACCCCGTCATCCCAGCGACCCGAAGGGCGGCAAAGCCAACGCCGGGATATCAGGCCCCCTCCCCCATCCCCCAAATACCTCGTCATCCCAGCGAAAGCTGGGATCTCAGGCCCCGCCACGCCACCCCTCCCGAGATTCCAGCTTCCGCTGGAATGACGAATGCCCCCAACACCCTTCCCACACCCTCATCACCCGCCTAAAACGATCGCCACGCACCAACCAAAGAGGCGGCATGGACATCCTCATCTCCACGGACAGGCTCGCAACCCAACTGGGCCAGGACGACCTCAAGATACTCGACGCCAGCCTGTTCCTGCCCGGCACCCCGCGCGACCCCCGCGCCGAGTTCGAAGCCGCCCACATCCCCGGCGCCGCCTATCTCGACCTCCCCAGCCTTTCCGATGCAGACGACCCGCGCCCCGGCATGTTGCCAAGCGACGCCTTCATGACCGAACGCTGCCGCGCGCTCGGCCTCAACGCGGACAGCCGCGTCATCCTCTATGACAACAGCCCCACGCACAGCGCCGCCCGCGCCTGGTGGATGATGCACCTCTATGGCGTGGGCAAGTCCGCCGCGATCCTCGACGGCGGCCTGCCAAAGTGGATCGCCGAAGGCCGCCCGACCGAAAGCGGCTGGCCCGTCATCCCGCCCGGCAACGCCACCGCCCGACGCGCTAAGGGTCAGGTCCGCACCAAAAACGACCTGCTTACCAATCTCGACAGCCATGCCGCGCAGGTCCTCGACGCGCGCGGAGCTCCCCGCTTCACCGGCGAGGAAAGGGAACCCCGCCCCGGCATGGCGTCAGGCCATATCCCCGGCTCCCGCAACATCCCGTCCGCCTCCCTCTTCAACCCCGACAACAGCATGAAGAAGGGCGAGGAATTGCGGCAACTGTTCCTCGACGCGGGCACCGATTTCGCCCGTCCCATCATCACCAGCTGCGGCAGCGGCGTGACGGCAGCGATCCTGCTGGCGGGCCTCGAGTTGCTCGGCAAGACGGACGTCACCCTCTATGACGGCAGCTGGTCGGAATGGGGCCTCGATCCCTCGACGCCAAAGGCGACAGGGCCAGCCGCATGAGCAAGGACCGCAAGCCGCTCACCCAATTGGCGCAGGCGGGACGCAAGCCTGAATGGACCGGCATGCCCGGCCAGCCCGGCGCGATCGTCAACCCGCCGGTCTGGCGCGCCTCGACCATCCTCTATGACGATGTCGCCCATCTGCGCAGCGCCGCGCGCAGCAGCACGCATGAGCGGCTTTTCTACGGCCGCAAGGGCACCCCGACCGCCTGGAGCCTCGCCGACGCGCTCACCGAAATGGAACCGGGCGCGGAAGGGACGATGCTCTTCCCCTCCGGCGTCGCCGCAATCGCCTGCGCGCTGCTTTCGGTCCTGAAACCCGGCGACCAGCTGCTCATGGTCGACAGCGCCTACGACCCCACCCGCAACTTCTGCGAACAGATGCTAAAAGGTTACGGGATCGAAACGATATATTACGACCCCCTCGCCGATTCCGTTTCAATTCGCCAACTCCTTAATGAAAACACCCGCGCCATTTTCCTGGAAAGCCCCGGCAGCCTGACTTTCGAAGTGCAGGACATCCCCGCCATCACCGCCCTCGCCAGGGAAAAGGGCATCATCACTCTCCTCGACAATACCTGGGCCACGCCCTTCTTCTTCCCCGCCCTTGCCCACGGCATCGACATCACCATCCTCGCCTGCACCAAATATATCGTCGGCCACAGCGACGTCATGCTCGGCTCCGTCACCGCGACACCTGAGCATTTCCCGAAGCTCCGCCAAACGGCCCATCTCCTCGGTCAAATGGTCAGCCCCGACGACGCCTGGCTCGCCAGCCGCGGCCTCCGCACCCTCGGCGTCCGCCTGAACCAGCATCAGGACAGCGCGCTCCAGGTCGCCCGCTGGCTCGCCGACCAGCCCGACGTCGCCCGCGTCCTCCACCCCGCGCTGCCAAGTTGCCCCGGCCATGAAAATTGGGCGCGTGACTTTTCCGGCTCCAGCGGCCTTTTCAGCTTCGTCCTGAAAGGCGGCAATGAAGAAGCCCGCGCCGCGCTGATCGATGGCCTCGAACATTTCGGCATAGGCTATAGCTGGGGCGGTTTCGAAAGTCTGGCCTTGCCCGTCGATCCAGCACGCTACCGCACCGCCACCATATGGCAGGCGGAAGGTCCGCTCGTCCGGCTGCAGATCGGCCTGGAAGATCCCGCCGATCTCATTGCCGACCTCGATGCTGGTCTCGCTCGTTTCCGCAAGGTCCGGGGATGAGCCGGGGCCTCCCCAACCTGCTGGCATTTCTGCCAGGAAATCCGGCGATCGTTCATCCCCTTGTAGCGCTCACGATCGTGGGGGTTCTATTCCTGATCGCCGATGGAATTGCCCATATCGCCGCCCCGCGCCTGCGCCGCCGGGCACGACCATTAGGGGAAGCGTTGGCCGGACATTTCCGCCCCATCCTTCGCCACAGCCTTGGAAGCGGTCTTTTCGCCCTAGCTGTCATGCTATGGCCCGTCGGCGCGCTCGCCCACCTCATCCTTGGCGGAGCCTTCGCGCTCTCCGTCGCCTTGCTCGCCGTCCATATCCTGCGCAGCCTCGCCATTCCGCGCTGGGCTGTCGTTCCGCTCGCCCTGTTGCTGTTCATCATGATCCTTTCCGGCAGCAGCGGCGGCTTCGCGCCCGTTGCGGACATGCTCGACGGCATCGGCATAGACCTTGGCAAACGGCGGATCACGCTGCTTGGCCTTGTCAGCACCGCCGCGATCTGCGTCCTGCTCTTTGCGCTGGTGCGGCTCGCCAATCGCCTGTTCGCCCGCAGCATCGACCGAGCAAAAGGGCTCGATCCCACGCAAAAGCTACTGGCCCAAAAGCTTGCCGCCATCGCCGCCGTCGTCGCCGCCTTCTTCATCGGCGTCGATCTGCTCGGCATCGACCTTACGGCCTTTGCCGTCTTTTCCGGCGCACTGGGCCTGGCGGTCGGTTTCGGCCTGCAAAAAACCTTCGGCAATCTGTTCGCCGGGATCATCCTGCTCATGGACCGCTCGATCAAGCCGGGCGACGTCATCGTTGTCGGCGACAGCTTTGGCTGGGTGAACAAGATCGGTGTTCGCGCCGTCTCCGTCCTGACCCGAGACGGCAAGGAACATCTGATCCCGAACGAAAACCTGATGACGCAGGAGGTGGAAAACTGGTCCTATTCCGACCGCAATGTCCGCATCCGCATTCCAGTGGGCATCGGTTACGACAGCGACCTCAAGCTTGCGCAGGAGCTCATGCTACGCGCCGCGCAGGAAAGCCCACGCGTCCTGCGCAATCCCAAACCCAATGTCTGGTTGACGGGCTTTGGCGAAAACCGCGTCGAACATGACATATTGGTGTGGATCAGCGACCCGGAAGGCGGCGTCGGAAGTGTCAAATCGGACGTGCTGAACCGCCTCTGGCTGTTGTTTCGCGAGCATGGGATCACGATCCCCTATCCACAGCGGGTAGTACATCAGGCTGCACCAAGCGCTCGGCCTTTTGTTGCAGAGTAGCAACATTACGGACGTAAAAGACAACCAATAGCAATAATTTCTTGTGCAGCGCGGCATGCGTCGGCATGTCGTGCCTGTTCAGGTCATCCGATCCGGCCCTTCGTGGGAATAGAGAATTCGGGATCCTGACGCAGGCGGGACCATCGCAGAAAACCACCAAGGGGAATCCAATGCGTAAGTCCATTCTCGGCCTCTCGGCCGTCGCTCTCGCTGCTCTGTCCGTCCCGGCACTCGCCCAGGACGAAGCTACGCCAGCGCTCACCGTCACCGGCAATGCAGCCGTAGTCAGCGACTATCGCTTCCGTGGCATTTCACAGACCGACAAGCGTTTCGCGCTGCAGGGCGGCATCACCGTCACCCATGAATCGGGCTTCTATGTCTCGACCTGGGGCTCGTCCATCGACGATTATGTGGCCGCTGGCAGCGATCAGGAACTCGACCTGATCGCAGGCTATTCGCGGACCTTCGGCGCCGCGACCGTCGATGTCGGCGTGCTCTATTATTACTATCCCGGTTCGGGCGGTGCGAACACCGACTTCGTTGAGCCCTACGCTTCGGTCAAGGGCACCTTCGGCCCGGCAACGGCCAAGCTCAGCGCCGCCTATGCACCCAAGTCGCGCGCCCTTTCGGTCGATGGCGGCCTGACCCGCGAAGACAATCTCTATGTCGCGGGCGACCTGTCGGCCAGCATTCCCAACACGCCACTGGGCGTTTCGGCGCATCTGGGCCACAGCTTCGGCCCCAGCTACCTGACCATCGGCAAGGAATATACCGACTGGAACATTGGCGCCACCTACACCTGGAGCCACCTGACCTTCGGCGTCAGCTATGTTGACACCGACAAGTCGCTCTACAGCCCCAGCGGCCGTAACATCAGCAAGGCTGGCGTAGTGGGTTCGATCACCGCCTCCTTCTGATTTCTTCGATTATTGAATGATGGGGCCGCGATCTCGATGATCGCGGCCTTTTTCGTGTCCGGAGTTATACGGGGTCGCGCACCTTCATTCGCCCGTTTATACAGGGCGCCATGTCCGCGTTCCTGCTGTTCCTGATCTTCGCCGCCACCGTCACCGCGATGGAGGGCTTTGCCTATGTCATGCACCGCTGGGTGATGCATGGGCCGGGCTGGTTCTTGCACGCCAGCCATCATCGTCCCCGCAACGGGATGTGGGAAGCGAACGACCTCTATTTCGTGATCTTCGCGCTCCCCTCGATCCTGCTGCTGCTGGGGGGCGTGCAATGGGGCTGGGGCGATTGGGCAACCGCCTGCGGCGCGGGGATCGCGGCTTACGGCCTCATCTATCTCGGCTTTCACGACATCCTCGTCCATCAGCGGATCACCCACCGGCATGTTTCCCGCTCTCCCTATATGAAGCGGATCGTTCAGGCGCACCGGTTGCATCATGCGGTCGAAACGCGTGCGGGCTGCGTCAGCTTCGGCTTCCTGGTCGCCCCACGGCCGGAAGAACTCAAAAGGCAACTGGCGCAGGGGGATCGGCGGAAGGGCGTGCGGAAGGCACGCGGGCTCATGGAAGCAGAGTGAGCAATCGGTTCGTTTCTGGCCCATTGGCAGCAACGGCGGCAAGCTGAATGGCACGCATCGGCCTTCTGGGCGGCTCCTTCAATCCGGCACATGGCGGCCATCGCGCAATCTCGCTGTTCGCTGCGAAGGCGCTGCGGCTGGACGAAGTCTGGTGGCTGGTTTCGCCGGGTAATCCGCTCAAGCCCCGTGCTGGCATGGCGTCCCTCGCCGCGCGCCTCGCCCATGCGCGCCATATCGCTCGACGCGCGCCGATTCGGCCCACCGCGATCGAGCAAGCGCTGGACACCCGATACACCGTCGATTCGCTTAAGATGATCAGGCACCGCTTCCCCCGCAATCAGTTTATCTGGCTGATGGGCGCGGACAATCTGGCCCAGTTCGGCCAGTGGAAAGATTGGCGCGGCATCGCGCGACAGATGCCCATTGCCGTAATCGCCCGGCCCGGCTATGATGGAGTTGCCCGTGGCTCTGGGGCCATGGCCTGGCTGCGGCGTTTCGTCCGGCCCGCGCGCCAGAGTGCAGACTGGACGGATTGGAGACCGCCGGCGCTTGTGCTTTTGCGCTTTCGCCCTGATCCAAGATCGGCGACCCTGCTGCGGCAGGCGAAACCCCTCTGGCATCGCGAATATGAACATGCACGCGTGCGCGATCCGCTCACGCGCCGGTTGATTGTCTAGAATGGAGCATTTTTGACCAGACCACATCCTGCCAACGACCCGGCTGATGCCGACAGCGTTGCCGCCCTGCACGACCTTGTCCTGAAATCGCTCGACGATGACCAGGCGCAGGAAACCATCTCCATCCCGCTTGAAGGCAAGAGCAGCATTGCCGACCATATGGTGATCGCCAGCGGGCGTTCATCGCGTCAGGTCGCGTCGATGGCGCAGAAGCTTGCCGAGCGCATCAAGCAGGCCACCGGCCGCTCCGCGCGCGTGGAGGGACTGCCGGTCGCTGACTGGGTGCTGATTGACGCGGGCGACGTGATCGTCCACCTGTTCCGGCCCGAAGTGCGCAGCTTCTACAATCTGGAACGGATGTGGGGCTTTGTCGACGCGCCGGTAGCTGGCACGGCCTGAAGGCTCTTACGGCATCGGCCTCGCTCGCCGATGCATGCAGACCTTCGACAAGCGCGCACTGACCCGTTAGGAGCGTGAGCCATGCTCCTCCACATCATCGCGCGCGGCAAGATCGGACGTTCGGCCGAAGCGGAACTGGTCGAACGTTACGTGAAGCGGCTGACCATGTCGCACAGGATCACCGAACTGCCCGACCGTGGCGGCAAGCTGCCGCCCGCTCCGACTGGCACTATCACCGTGATGCTGGACGAGAAAGGCCGCCAGCTCAGCTCCATGGACTTCGCCAAGCGGCTCGAAGGCTGGCGAGACCAGGGCGCGCGCGAATGCCGCTTCCTGATCGGCGCGGCGGACGGCTTTGACGACGAAGCCCGCGCCGGGGCTGACCTGCTGATCGCCTTTGGCGCGATGACCTGGCCGCACATGATGGCCCGCGCTATGCTGGCGGAACAATTGTGGCGCGCCTGTTCCATCCTTTCGGGTCACCCCTATCATCGCGAAGGCTGATGCCGCCACCGCTCGACATGGATGGGCGTTTGCGCCTAGTCAGATATCGCCGGTCGCCAGCAGGACCGGCAGGGGGCAAGGTGTGAAAAGGTCAACAGCCTTCGCGGCGATCATCGGCGGCGCAGCGGTCATCGCCGCCGCGCGCCTGGCTGCGGCTCCTCAAGCGGGCATCATCCTGGGCGGCACCGGCGAAACCAGCCTGCGTCAGGAACAGGCTGCGCTGAAGGCGGCCCGCATCCAGTCCGAACAAGCACGCGAACGCTCCCAGCGTTTGGAACAGCAGGCAACGGCCGCGCGGGACGAAGCCGAACAGGCGCGCCGCCGCGCCGCCGCCATGGCTGCCCGTATCCAGCAGGCCGAGGCTGATATTCAAGCGGCCCAAGCGCGTATCGCGATCATAGCCCGCATGCAGCGTTCGCAAGCAGCACGGCTGGCGGCCAAGCAGGAGCCGGTTGTCCGTTTGACCGCCGCCCTTCAGATGATGGCGCGGCGGCCTTTGGCCCTGGCGCTGGTGCAGCCGGGGTCGCTGAGCGATGCCGTCCACATGCGCGCCGTGCTGGGACAGATATTGCCCGTCATTCAGGAGCGCACAGCTGGCTTGCGCGCTGAACTGGAGCGCAGCCGCGCCTTGCGTGAGACCGCCGAGCAGGCCGCCGCTTCACTCGCCCAAAGTCAGGCCGACCTCCGCAATAGCCAAGCCGCTTTACGCAGCTTGGAAACGCAAAAGCGGCTGGCGGAGAGGGACTATCGCTCCAACGCCAATCTGGAGAGTGACCGCGCCCTCGCTCTGGGCGAAAGAGCCCGCGACATCGTCGATCTGATGGATCGCCTCCAGGCCGCAGGCGATCTGCGGGAGGAACTGGCAGCACTCCCCGGCCCGCTGCTCAGGCCAGCGCGCCCCGACCTCGCCATGGCGCCTGCACAGGCAAGGCAGCGCAGTGCGGGCGGACCTCCACCCTATCGCTTGCCGGTGATGGGCCAGCTGGTCACCGGCATGGGTGAATTGTCGGAAAGCGGCGTCCGGTCGCGGGGCCTCACCATTGTCACCCAGTCGGGCGCGCTCGCCGTCGCACCCACGGCGGGGCGCGTCGTCTTCGCGGGGCCTTATCGCGGCTACGGCCAGATCATGATCCTGGATCATGGCGGCGGCTGGACCACGTTGATCACCGGATTGCATCGGCTTTCCGCCGCCGTGGGCGATGATGTGCGACAGGGCGATCCGCTAGGCAACGCCGGAAGCGGGCGTCCGACCATCACGATCGAACTGCGTCGCAATGGTCGTCCGGTCGATATCGTGCCGTTGGTCGGACTAGGTTGAAAGCGCTAGAGCGCGCTGCGTTTAATTGGACGCAGGCCGCGCGCCCTAGTTTTTTGTTTTCGCATCGTTTTAGGCGCAAAACCGGTTCCCACTTTTGCGCACGATGCTCTAGCGCCGCCAGCGCGCCCAGATGGCCGTCGGCAACTCCAGCCCTCTCGCTTCCTCGCGCACGGCCAATTCACCCGCTTCGACCGTGCCCGGAAGATCGGCAAAGGCCTGCTTCAGCAATTCCCCGATCGCCAGCGCGGACATGCGCACGGCGTATACGGTCAGGAACAGGAAGCGGCTGTCGGCATCCAGCAGACGGCGGCAATCCGCGATCAGCCGAGGCAGATCCTCTTCCAGCCTCCAGATTTCACCGTCCGGCCCACGGCCATATTTAGGCGGGTCGAGCAATATGCCGTCATAGCGCCGCTCTCGCCGGACCTCGCGAGCGACGAACTTCGCCGCATCGTCAACGATCCAGCGAACCGGGCGGTCTTCCATCCCCGATGCGGCGGCATTAGCCCGCGCCTGCGCCACCGACTTCTTCGACGCATCGACATGCACCATCTGCGCGCCGGTAGCCGACATCGCCAATGTCCCGACGCCGGTATAGCCGAACAGGTTCATGATCTGCGGCTGCTCCAGCCCGGCCGTCTGCTCGCGCATCCAGTTCCACACCGGCGCCATATCGGGAAAGAAGCCGAGATGCCGGAAAGGCGTGCAACTCGCCTGAAACGTCACCTCGTTCCAGCTGAGCGACCAACCTTCAGCGGGCACCGGGCGATCATAGAACCAGCGCCCGCCGCCCTCTTCATCCGATCCCGGCACGAATTCGCCATCGGCCTGCCAGTCGGCACTCGCGGGCGCCCACATCGCCTGCGGCTCGGGTCGGATGAAACGATAACGGCCATAGCGTTCCAGCTTGCGGCCATGACCCGAATCGAGCAGGCCATAATCGGCCCACGGCTCACCGATGAGCGTGTCGAGCTTCATGCTCGCGGCGTAGCGCGCTCCGCGACATAGGCGGTGATCGCCTCAAAGGTCGCGGGCAGCTTGGCATAGGCTTCCTCTCGGGCGAACAGGTCACCCATGCGGGCAGGCAGAGGCGGACGAAGCCCGGTGGCGCGCTCCACGGCCTCGCGGAACTTGGCTGGATGCGCCGTCGCCAGCGTGACGATCGGCACGCCTGCCTCAACCTCCATCTCGCGCGCGGCGGCAAGGCCCACGGCGGTATGGGGGTCGATGACCTGACCCGCTCCATCAAAGGCCCAACGAATCGCCATGTTCATTGCATCGCCATCGACGCGCGCCGAAGCGAACAGCTTAGCCGCGCCAGCCCGCTGCGCATTGGTGAGCCGCATCGCCCGGCTGGTCTCGAAACCCTTCATCTGCTCAGCCAGCGCCGGACCGCCACGGCCACCTGCATCGAACAGCAGTCGTTCGAAATTCGAACTGATCTGGATATCCATGCTGGGAGTGGAAGTCTGAACGACCTGGCCCTGGCTATAGTCACCATCCGCCAGCGCACGGTGCAGAATGTCATTGACGTTGGTCGCGACCATCAGCTTCGCAACGGGAAGCCCCATCTGCGCCGCGACATAACCAGCGAACACGTCGCCGAAATTGCCGGTCGGCACTGAAAAGGCAATTTGCCGCTCGGGCGCGCCCAGTCTTACGGCGGCGTAGAAATAATAGACCACCTGCGCCATCAGCCGCGCCCAGTTGATGCTGTTCACCGCCGACAGATTGAACTTCTTCGAAAAGACAGGGTCGTTGAACATCGCCTTCACGAGTGCCTGCGCGTCGTCGAAGCTGCCCTCAATCGCGATATTATGGACGTTGGGCGCGCGCACCGTGGTCATCTGGCGCCGTTGCACGTCGGACACGCGGCCTTCCGGGTGCAGCATGAAGATGTCGATCTTCTCGCGCCCTGCAACGGCGTCGATCGCCGCCGACCCCGTATCGCCTGAAGTCGCACCGACGATCGTCAGATGATCATCACGGCGGGACAGGAACCGCTCGAACAGCTGCCCCAGCAATTGCAGCGCGACATCTTTGAACGCCAGGGTCGGGCCATGGAAAAGTTCGAGCAACCAATGCTGGTGGTCCAGCTGAACCAGCGGCGTCACCGCGTTGTGGCTGAACCGGCCATAGGCGGCAGTGCACAGCTCGCGCAGTTCATCTTCACTGAGCGAGCCCGCGACATAGGGGGCCATGACGCGGACGGCGGTTTCCACATAGGAAAGCCCGGCGAGCGCGCGTATGTCCGCCTCCGAAAAGCGCGGCCAGCTTTCCGGAACATAAAGGCCGCCGTCGGACGCCAGCCCTGCCAGCGTCACATCCTCGAAACCCAGCGCAGGCGCGCTTCCCCTGGTGCTCACATATTGCATGATGGGGAAGCGCGGTAACGAGGCTGGAGCGTTGGAGCAAGCCTTTACGACGGGTCGGCCGATGGAGGCATCCGCTTGCGAAGCGCAAGAACGTAGATAACCACGGCCACCGCCGCGAAGAAGAACCACTGGATGGCATAAGCGAGGTGATTGTTCGGAACGTCGTTGACGCTCGGCGGGGCGACCGGTTTCAACCCTTCCGGCGCGCGCTCCGCGATCAACATCGGCCGCAGCGGAAGGACATTGGCCGTGAACCGCGACAACAACGTCCGGTGATCAGGCTCTTCGGATATCCAGCCGGTGACTTGGCCGCCTTTCCAATTTGGCCTCAGGTCCGGCTGCTTGGCGACGCCCAAGGCAACGAGCGCTCCAGGCCCTTCTGCTCCGGTGGCGCATTGCGCGATATAGCGGTAGCCGACCGACCCATCGGCGGCCCGTCCCGCTTCCGTCTGCCAGCCGACGACATTCAGGCAATGAATGGAAGAGCGCCGGAACAGCAGCACGGGCGGAACAGGTGGCATTTGCGGGAAGCTGACAGTCGGCTTGGCTGGATTGGCCGACGCAAGGGCCAGCATCGCCTCCTTCTCGCCGCGGCGCTGCAACTGCCAGATGCCAAGGGCGATCATGACCAGCACGGCGCCTGCCACGATAATGCTGGCAAAAAGGGGGACGCGACGCGCGGTCATAGCTTGACCGCCGACGATATGGTCGCCCCGGTCAACGCGGACGGGCCGAGTTGCCGGCAGGCAGGCACGGCACTCGCATTCGGCAGCCGAACGCCGGGCAGAGAGAGGCTGGACGGCTGGAGAAGCACTGGTGTGGAAAGAAGCATAACGACAGGCATAATTATCTTCCGCCCAAAAGAAAACGGCCGGTTGTTACCGGCCGTTTTCTTGATGGATAAGACGCAGTCCTTAGCCGCCGTGCATCGGAGCGCCCCAGCCGCCCCACACATAGATGGCGACGAACAGGAACAGCCAGACGACGTCGACAAAGTGCCAGTACCAGGCAGCGGCCTCAAAACCGAAATGCTGGCGGGGAGTGAAGTGCCCCTTATAGACGCGGACCAGATTGACGATCAGGAAGATCGTACCGATCAGAACGTGGAAGCCGTGGAAGCCCGTCGCCATGTAGAAGGCCGAGCTGTAGGGGCTGCCGCCGAACGGGAACGGCGCATGCATATATTCATAGGCCTGGATCGAAGAGAAGAGCAGGCCGAGGATCACCGTCAACCACAGGCCGGTTTTCAGACTCTCACGATCTCCATGAATGAGCGCGTGGTGCGCCCAGGTGACGGTCGTGCCCGAGCAGAGCAGGATCAGCGTGTTGAGCAGCGGCAGCTCAAACGCGTTCATCACCTCGATACCCTTGGACGGGAACAACCCTTCGATCGGAGCAAGCTGGCTCGGGAAGAGCGAGAAGTCGAAGAACGCCCAGAACCAGCCGACAAAGAACATGACTTCCGAAGCAATGAACAGGATCATCCCATAGCGCAGATGCAATTGCACCACCGGCGTATGGTCACCGGCATGCGCCTCTGCGATCACGTTCGCCCACCAGCTATACATGGTGAACAGCACGCCCGCGACGCCGATCAGGAATACCCAGCCACCGCCGGCAGGCATGGCATCAGGGTGCATCCACATGATCGCGCCGAGCGCCATTACCAGCGCCGACATGGACCCGAATAGCGGCCAGATGCTGGGCGGTAGAATATGATAATCGTGCTGCTTGGCGCCTGCCATGACGTACTCTTCCCTGTTCGCGTTCGCGTTATCGTGGATTGCCTTAGCTCGGCTTCTTGTCCTGCTCAACAGGATAGAAGGTGTAACTTAGCGTAATTTGCTGAGTGTCCCTATTGTCGGGATCATTCAGTATCTTGGGATCAACATAATAAATCACCGGCATGCGGACCTGCTCGCCCGGCTGCAATGTCTGCTGGGTGAAGCAGAAACACTGAATCTTGGTGAAGTAGGCGCCAGACTGGATCGGCGTCACGTTGAAGCTGGCCGTGCCCGTAACAGGCTTATCCGACATGTTCTTCGCGATGAAGATCGCCATGTCGCGCGCGCCAACGGTCACCGTATCCGTCCGATGTTCAGGATAGAATTGCCAGGGCATGCCAGGTTGAACGTTGGAATCGAACCGGATCGACATTGTATGGCCGATCGCAGGCTGCAACTTGACGTCAGCAGCAGCGCGCTGCGTCGTGCCGCCATATCCCGTCTGCTGGCAGAAAATCCGGTAGAGTGGGACCGATGCGAAACCCAGCCCAAGCATAGCCAATCCTACCCCCGTCATAGTGATGAGGGTGCGGCGGTTCCGGCGATCCCGATCAAAAGGCGACGGTGGCAAGCTGGCCATTACTGACCCGCGCCAATCTTCACGATCGTGATCGCGTAAAAGAGAATGACGAGCGCCCCGAGCAACAGCCCAGTGACAATGGCGCGCGACTTCTGCCGACTGCGTACCTGCTTTTCCTCCTCAGGCGTCATGCCAGCAACCAACGATCAATGACAACCGCTCCGAACAGAAGGAAAAGATAGAGGATCGAATATTTGAACAGTCGGCGTTCGGGACCCATGCGGCTGGGATCCATTTCACGGCGCCGGTAGACCTGAAAGGCGAAGATCACGAACAGGCCCGTACCGAACAAGGCAGTTACGCCGTAAATCAGACCGGTAAGGCGAAGCAGAATGGGTGCCATCGCTGCGGCGGCCATGATCGCGGTGTAGAACCATATCTGACGGCGCGTAGCAACTTCACCTGATACGACGGGCAGCATCGGAATGTTTGCCGCAGCATAGTCGGTCTTCACGAACAGCGCGAGTGCCCAGAAATGCGGCGGCGTCCAGAAGAAGGTGAGCATGAAAAGCGCCACCGGGAGGGCGCCGACGTCACCTGTGACTGCAGCCCAGCCAATAACGGGAGGAAAGGCCCCCGCAGCACCGCCAATGACGATGTTCTGTGTTGTCCGGGGCTTGAGCCAAATAGTGTAAATGAAAACATAGAAAAGAATCGACACCGCCAGGATGGCAGAGGCGAGCCAGTTCGTCGCCACGCCCATCAGCAGGACCGAGAAGAAGGAAAGGCCGACGCCGAAATGGAGGGCCGACTGCCGGTCCATCCGGCCAGCGGGCAGTGGACGGTTGGCGGTCCGCTTCATCTTTGCGTCAATATCCGCCTCATACCATTGGTTGAGCGCTGCGGCTGCGCCAGCGCCCAACGCTATGCACAGGATGGCCGTGAAGGCGAGTACGGGATGGATTTGACCAGGCGCCGCGAGCAGCCCGCAAAGACCGGTGAAGACAACCAATGTCATCACGCGCGGCTTGGTCAGCGCGACAAAGTCGCGCCAGTGTGCGGGAATCGTGGAAGCGGCGCTCCCGGTCATGAACGGCGAACTTGCCATATGCTCCTCATGCGGCAGCCCGGCACCATCACAGGCGCCGGCGCTGCTAACTGCGGGTCCGCGATATTCGTCGCCACCCGGCATCCCGCTGGATGCATTCTTTTCGCCGATCGTCAGTCGATGACCGGCAATGTTTCGAACTGGTGGAATGGCGGCGGGCTGGGCAGCGTCCATTCCAGGGTCGTCGCGCCTTCGCCCCACGGATTGCCTTCTGCCTTCTTGCCGAAAGCAAGCGACCAGAAGACGTTCACGAAGAAGATCAACACGCCCACGGCCATGATCTCATATCCATGGCTGGCCACGCTGTTCCAGTAGGCAAAGGCTTCTGGATAATCGGGGTAGCGGCGGGGCATGCCCGACAGGCCGAGGAAGTGCATGGGGAAGAACAGCAGGTTCACGCCCACGAAGAACACCCAGAAGTGCAGGTGGCCGAGGAATTCGCTGTACATGCGGCCCGACATCTTCGGGAACCAATAGTAGAAGCCCGCGAAGAGACCGAAAACGGCGCCCAGCGACAACACATAATGGAAGTGGGCAACAACATAATAGGTGTCGTGCAGCACGTCATCGACGCCGCCATTTGCCAGGACCACGCCGGTAACACCACCCACGGTGAACAGGAAGATGAAGCCCAGCGCCCAGACCATGGGGGTCTTGTAGCTGATCGAACCGCCCCAAATCGTCGCGATCCACGAGAAGATCTTGATGCCGGTGGGAACGGCAATGACCATCGTCGCGGCCGTGAAGTACATCTTCACGTTCACCGACATGCCGGTGGTGAACATATGGTGCGCCCAGACGACGAACCCGACGACGCCAATCGCGACCATGGCATATGCCATGCCGAGGTAGCCGAACACCGGCTTACGGCTGAAGGTCGAGATGATCTGGCTGACGATACCAAAACCAGGCAGGATCATGATGTACACTTCGGGGTGCCCAAAGAACCAGAAAAGATGCTGGTAAAGCTCCGGATCGCCACCCCCGGCGGCATCGTAGAAAGTGGTGCCGAAGTTACGATCGGTCAGCAGCATGGTGATAGCGGCCGCCAGAACCGGCAGCGCGAGCAGCAGGAGGAAGGCGGTGACCAAAACCGACCATACGAACAACGGCATCTTGTGCAGGGTCATACCCGGCGCGCGCATGTTCAGGATGGTAGTGATGAAGTTGACGGCGCCCAGAATGGAGCTGGCGCCCGCGATGTGGAGCGACAGGATAGCCATATCCACAGCTGGCCCCGCAGAACCGCTGGTCGAGAGCGGAGCATAGACCGTCCAGCCCGTGCCCGCGCCATTACCCGTACCACCAGGAACGAATGTCGAACCGAGCAGCAGAGAAAAAGCGGGGATCAGCAACCAGAAGCTGATATTGTTCATGCGCGGGAAGGCCATGTCCGGCGCACCAATCATGATCGGCACGAACCAGTTGCCAAAGCCGCCGATGATCGCAGGCATGACCATGAAAAAGACCATGATCAGACCGTGCGCGGTGATCAGCACGTTCCAGAGGTGATAGGCCTGGTCCATCGTGGCCGAAGGACCATCAGTCATCTGGGCCCAAGTGTGGAGATACTGAATGCCGGGCTGCGCAAGCTCAGCACGCATCAGACCCGAAATTGCGCCACCGATCACGCCGGCGAGGATCGCGAAGATCAGATAGAGAGTGCCGATGTCCTTGTGGTTCGTCGACATGAACCAGCGCTGGAAGAAGGCTGGCTTGTGATCGGCGTCATGATGATCATGAGCATGATCGCCGTGATGATCTGCAGTAATCGTGGTCATGGCGTTATGCCCTTACATCAAAGCTTTTCGGCGGGAGCGGCGGCAGGCGCTGCGGGAGCGGCAGCCGTAGCTGCTGCGTCAGCGCCCCTAAGCTTGCCGCCCTGCGAGAGAACCCACTGGTCAAACTGGGCAGGAGGCAGCGCCTCAATCGCGATCGGCATGAACCCGTGACGCGCGCCGCACAGTTCAGAACACTGCCCGTAATAGACGCCCGGCTTCTCAATGGTGAAGGTCTTCTCATTGAGACGGCCAGGAACAGCGTCCATCTTCACCCAGAGCGACGGCACCGCAAAGGCGTGGATCACGTCAGCACCGGTGATGATCAGCTTGATCGGGCGGCCAGCAGGAAGAACCATGCGGTTGTCAGGCGCGAGCAGATAAGGCTCGCCATTCGCCTCGGCCTTTTCCCTGGGAAGCATGTTCGAGACATATTCAGGAATGCCGTTGTCGGGATATTCATAACCCCAATACCACTGGTAGCCGGTGACCTTCACGGTCAGCGCATCCTTGGGCGCGGGCTTGTACTGGTCAGCCAGCAGGCCGATCGAGGGCACCGCGATAACAAGGAGAATCACTACCGGAACCACGGTCCAAATCACTTCGATCAGCGTATTGTGCGATGTCTTCGACGGCACCGGATTGGCGCTGCGGCGGAAGCGGATCATCACATAGAGCATCAGGAGGGCCACGAAGACCGAAATGATCGTGATGAGCGGCAGAAGCAGCACGTCGTGCAACCAGCGAGCGGTATGACCCGTGGGGGTGAACTGTTCCTGTAGGGTGATCTCGCCGGGGCGCGGCATGCCGATGCCTTCGGTCGGCTTCATGCGGGGCGGCGCGGCAACCTTGGCCGCAGGCGCAGCCTCGGCAGCGGCCGCATTGGCGCCCGAGTCGGCCGGTGCGGCGGCATTGCCCGCAGCGGCGGCTGCGACGGCGGCATTGTCCTGCGCCAGCGCCTGACTGTTCAACACCGCAGCTGGCGCAAAGGCCAGCAACCCGGCGAGAACGAGCGATTTCACCATTTTCATAAGCGTCTTCTTACCCCGTAACCCCTTGGCGCCGCTGCAACGAAGGCGCGCGCATGCGCATCCCCCTCCGCCCGGTCGGTCTGCCGCGGCTTATAGGCATGGTTTTTTCCTGCCTCAAGCGGGCAGGAGCAGATTTTCTTCGCTGTTGCAACGCCCCGGTCGTCCGCCTATCTCGCACCTCGCGCGCAGGGGCGCGTTCATGGGCATTACCCATGCTAGAAATTGATGTGCAGATGGCCCCGAAAATAGGCCTGGGCATGTACTGATGGATCGAAGAACCGGATGACCGACGAGGAAGTACTGGCAGAATTCAGGGCCGCAGGAGCGCTGCTGGAGGGACATTTCATTCTGTCCTCGGGCCGGCGTAGCGCCAATTACCTGCAATGCGCGCGGGTATTGATGAACGCCGAACGCGCAGGCGGCCTCGCGCGCGCAGTCGTGCAGAAGCTGCCCCGCGAACTGCGGCAGGACATCGACCTTGTCGTCTCGCCCGCCATGGGCGGCCTTATCATCGGCCATGAAGTCGGGCGCGCGCTCGACAAGGATGCCGTATTCCTGGAACGGCCCGAGGGAAAATTCGAGTTGCGGCGAGGCTTCGCCATAACGCCCGGCCAAAAAGTGCTGATGGTCGAAGACGTCGTTACGACCGGGCTGTCGTCGCGCCAGGCGATCGAAGCGGTGGAGGCCGAAGGCGGCATCGTTGTCGCCGAGGTAGCGCTAGTCGATCGATCCGCAGGAGAAGTGGATCTGGGCGTCCCCTTCTACCCGCTCGTCAGCATCAATTTCCCTGTATATGAAGCAGATGATGTCCCGCCGGAACTAGCGGCCATCCCCGCGATCAAACCTGGAAGCCGGAAACAATAGGCATCATGCAGCAAACTCCCGCCCACCTGCGCCTGGGTGTCAACATCGACCATGTTGCCACCATCCGGAATGCGCGGGGGGGAGAACATCCTGATCCCGTCAAGGCGGCGTTGCTGGCCGTGAAGGCGGGGGCCGATGGCATCACGGCGCACCTGCGCGAGGACCGGCGGCACATCCGGGACGAGGACATCGCCACGCTGATGGCGGCTCTTACCGTTCCGCTGAACCTGGAAATGGCCGCAACGCGGGAGATGCTGGACATTGCATTGAAGCATCGCCCGCATGCGACATGCATCGTGCCTGAAAAACGCGAGGAGCGGACGACCGAGGGCGGTCTGGATGCCGCCGGACAGATCGAGACGCTGCGACCGATCGTCGGCGCCTTGGGGGACGCGGGGATTCGCGTCAGCCTTTTCATCGAACCTGATTCGGCGCAAATCGAGGCAGCGATGCATCTAGGCGCTCCGGTGGTGGAGTTTCATACGGGGCGCTATGCGCATATTTCTGGCTCAGCGCGCGCGGAAGAGTTGCGGCGAATCTCAGATGCTGCGGCGCTTGCGGCCAAAAACGGTATCGAACCCCATGCTGGTCATGGCCTCACTTTCGACAATGTAGGCCCGGTGGCGGCAATTCCGCAGGTGGCCGAACTCAACATCGGCCACTTCCTGATTGGCGAGGCCATTTTCAGCGGGTTGGAAAGCAGCATCCGCGAAATGCGGCGGCAGATGGACCTGGCGCGTTGATCATCGGCCTCGGCTCCGACCTATGCAACATCGAGCGGATCCAAAATTCGCTCGATCGCTTTGGCGAGCGGTTCGAGCAGCGCGTTTTCACCGAAGTCGAACGCGCCAAGGCAAACCGCCGACCGTTCACCAAGGCCGGGACGCTCGCCAAGCGTTTCGCCGCCAAGGAAGCCTTTTCCAAAGCCGTGGGGACGGGCTTTAATCGTGGCGTGTTCATGAAGGACATCGGCGTCGTCAATCGCCCCGGCGGCGCACCGACGCTCGAGCTGACCGGCGGCGCGCTCGCACAGCTTCAAACAATGCTGCCCGATGGACACAAGGCGGTCATTCACGTCACGCTAACCGATGATCATCCATGGGCGCAGGCATTCGTCATCCTTGAGGCCCAGCCCCAGTGACCACGGCACCACCAGCATCCGAGAAGCCATCCATGACGGCAGCCGACATGAGCGAGAACGACCCGCTTTCCACAGAAGAACCGGCGGCGGCATCGCCAGCCCGAACGGACAAAAGTGCGATCGACTGGTGGCATGAGGTGAAGAGCATCGCGCTTCTGATTCTGGCGGTCCTGGCCTTTCACAGCTTCGTCGCCAAACCCTTCTACATCCCGAGCGAATCCATGATGCCGGTGTTGCTAAAGGGCGACCGGCTGGTGGTCAGCAAATTCCCTTATGGCTGGTCCTATGTTTCGCCGAGTTTCCACCCTCTGCCCTTTCTAAAGGGCCGCATTTTCGGCCGCCTGCCCGAGCGTGGCGATATCGTCATCGTGTCGCCGCATAACCGGCGGGAAGACTATATCAAGCGGGTGATCGGCCTGCCGGGCGACATCATCGAGGTTCGGGGCGGACAGGTCATCCTGAACGGCACCGCTGTTCCCCAGAAGGCAATCAAGCCGGTCCTGATCCCGATCGATGGCAACGCCCCCTGTTCCCCCACCCAGTTCCCCGGCGCCCGCATCACGGGGGCAGACGGGCGGGAATATTGTCAGTTGCCTGTCCGGCAGGAGATTCTACCGAACGGCAAAAGCTATGTGACGATCGACATGGGGCCGAGCGCGCTGGATTGGTATGGTCCGGTGCGCGTTCCACGCGACCATGTCTTCCTGATGGGTGACAACAGGGACAATAGCGCCGACAGCCGCGCGCCGCTTGAGGAGAACGGCCTTGGAGGACCTGTCCCTTGGGAAGCGATTGGCGGACGGGCGGAGTTCATTACTTTTTCGCTCGACGGCAATTCCAGCTGGAATCCCGGGACCTGGATTCACGCGCTGCGTAGTGGCCGGGCGGGGAACAGCTTACGCCCGGAAAGCGTTCCACCCCCGAAATAATACATCTGCAAAGGGGCTGGTGATTGAGCGGGAAACACGTCCACATTGAGCAACCGGGTCCGAGTGAACTGCGCAACCCGCTCGTTCAGCATGAGATAAAACGCGCGGGCGTGTGGATCGCCATGGCGGTTGCCGTCGCACTGCTGACCTTGCTCGCGCAACCGATCATGCTCATCCTTGGAGCGCTGGTCCTGACCAGCATGATGGACGGCGGCACGCGGCTACTCGGCCGTGTCTTACCCATCGGCCGAGGCTGGCGCCTTACGATCGTGCTCCTCTCCGCCCTGCTGTTCCTGGCTTATACATTCTACCTGACAGGCGCGAGTTTGGCCGCGCAGGCGCAGGCCATGCGCACCATCGTGGAGACTCAGGTCACCCGCATCGGTGGCTGGATGCAGCAAATGGGCGTGACGACGACACCCAATGATTTCAAGAGCCTGGCGACGCAGGCTTTCAATTCAATCGGTCGGGTCACTGCGGCGGTCGGCACCGTCATGGGCGCCGTGACCAGCGGCGTAATGATGCTGGTGCTGGCGATTTTCATTGCGGTGGAGCCGCGTCTCTATGAGCGCGGCGTCGCTTGGATGCTCCCCATGAGCAGCCGCCTGAGCTTCTACAATGTCATCGACAGGATGGGGTGGACACTGCGGCGTTTGATGTTCGGTCGACTGATTGGCATGGCGGTCGAGGGCGTTGGAACTTGGCTGCTGCTGCTCGCGGGGGGTGTCCCAATGGCTGGCCTGCTGGGAATCCTGACCGGGCTGTTTGCTTTTCTGCCGAACATCGGGTCGATCATATCGGGCGTATTGATCGTGCTCGTCGGATTTTCGGCGGGGGTGGACGCCGGGATCTACGCCTTTTTCGTGTATCTAGTAGTGCAGATCGTCGATGGTTACCTGATCGTTCCCATGGTGGCGAAGCGGGCAACCGACCTTGCCCCCGCGCTGGTCCTGGCCGCGCAGATATTGTTCGGCGCGCTGTTTGGAATAATGGGCCTGTTCCTGGCCGACCCGATCGTGGCGATGATCAAGGTCTATCTGGAGGAACGGTCCAAGGCGATGAACGATGGTCCCGAATCAAAGGGGATCGTCGTCACCGAATAAAAAAAGGGTCCGAAAACCGGACCCTTCTATTCTTTACATTTCGGCGATGCGATCAGCGGCCGGGAAGCGGCGGAGGAGCCGCGCCCTGCTGCATCATCTGCTGCATCCGCATGATGTCTGCCTTCGATTTGAAATCGTGCAGTTGAACATCGAAGACCAGCACGGAATTGGCGGGGATAGGTCCAGCCGCCTGCTCACCATAGCCGAGCTGCGGCGGGATCCAGAGACGGTACTTGCCGCCCTTCTTCATCTTTTGCAGACCTTCGGAAAAGCCCGGCACAACGCCATCGACCGGCATCGCGGTCTGGGCATTTTCGTCGAAGACAGTGCCGTCGAGCAAAGTGCCCTTATATCCAACCAGCGCCACGTCCGCTGCGGTGGGGCTGGGGCCAGTGCCCTCTTCCAGAACCTTGTACTGGAGGCCCGATTCGGTCGTGACTACACCTTCCTCCCCGGCATTGCGGGCGAGGTAGCTGGCAGGCGAAGGCTCGACCCCGCGCTGCCCGGCCCAGGCCAAGCCACCCGCGGCGATCGCCACGGCGGCAACACCGATCCAGAGACGCGTCAGCGACCCCTTGGCGATGGGACGAAGGGGAACAGCGGTCGTGGACATGGACCTAAGCCTCGCGATGCGGATGATCAGCAGAAAGAGGCGGAGAACCGCCGCCCCTTAAAAACGAACGTCTTAACGAACGCCGTCACGCTCAGCGCGCTTGCGCTCCAGCTTGCGCGCGCGGCGAACCGCAGCGGCCTTTTCGCGGGCGCGCTTTTCCGAGGGCTTTTCGTAGTGACGGCGCAGCTTCATCTCGCGATACACGCCCTCACGCTGCAGCTTCTTCTTGAGCGCGCGCAGGGCCTGGTCGACATTGTTGTCGCGAACGATGATTTGCATAATCCAGTCAAACTCCAGTCGAAAACGGGCGGTTCGTCAGGAAAAAAACCCTTCCCGACGGGCCTACCGAAAGTAATAGCGATGAGTCGTCGCAGGGCAGCCTGCGCCGTGTGGGGCGCGCCCTACCAGCAGAGTCGGCCAAATTCAACCCCAAAGCCGTTTCGCTCGACAGCAGCGCCGCCGGGGAGGATAGTTACGGCGACAGGGTATAGGAGGACCACCATGGCAACCGCCGCTTCCGCTGATGACATGCCCATCGAAGAATGGAAAGCGCGCCAGCAACTTGCTGCATGCTACCGCATATTTGACCACATGGGATGGTCAGAACTTATCTACAATCATATCACGCTGCGCGTGCCCGGCGACGACAGCGCGTTCCTGATCAACCCGTTCGGCTTGCTTTATTCCGAGGTGACGGCGTCCAACCTCGTCAAGATCGACATTGACGGGCACATATTGGACGGCAGTCCCTATCCAGTGAACCGCGCCGGTTTTACCCAGCACAGCGTCTTCCACCGCCACCTACCCGACGCCCACTGCGTCATCCATTCACACACGACCGCCGCCATGGCGGTCAGCGCGACACAGGAGGGGCTGCGTCCCACCAATTTCTATGCCGCCGCCTTTGCCGGGCGAATCGCCTATCACGATTTTGAAGGCATCACCCTGCGCCCCGAAGAAGGCGAGAGGCTGATCGCCAATCTCGGCGACCGGCGGCTAATGATGCTGCGCAACCACGGTACGTTGGTCATGGCGGACACCCTTCCCAAGGCATTCCTCATGCATTGGATGCTTCAGCGCGCCTGCGAGATACAGGTAGCGACGGGTTCGGCAGGCACCCCTGTCGACATTCCGGACGAAGTGATTGCCGTACATCAACGCGATATCAGCGGCGTGCAGTTGCCGACTGGGCCGGGCGTTCCTGATTTTGAGGCAATGGTTCGGTTGATCGATCGGATCGATCCAGGATGGAAAAACTGATGTCCGACTGAACGCGATTCGCAATCTGGATCAAGGACAAGCGGAGAAAAAGAACATACCATGAACTTATGACTGCCCTTTCCATTCCGCAGAAGCTGAAAATCCTCGCCGACGCGGCCAAATATGATGCATCATGCGCATCCTCCGGAACGAAGAAGCGCGATAGCCTGTCAGGGCAGAAGGGCGGCTTGGGTTCGACCGAAGGCATGGGCATCTGCCATGCCTACGCACCTGACGGACGATGCATATCGCTGCTCAAGATTTTGCTGACGAACAGTTGTATCTTTGATTGCCATTATTGCATCAATCGCCGGTCGAGCGACGTTCGCCGGGCGCGCTTCACTGTGGGCGAAGTGGTCGAACTGACGCTGAGCTTTTACCGGCGCAATTATATCGAGGGACTTTTCCTGTCCTCCGGGATCATACGATCGCCCGATTATACGATGGAACAGCTGGTGGGCGTTGCCCGAGCGTTGCGGGAAGAGCATGACTTTCGCGGTTATATTCATCTCAAGACGATCCCTGATGCCGATCCGGAACTGACGTATCAGGCCGGTCTTTTGGCTGACCGGCTGTCGATCAATGTCGAGATGCCGACCGAGCAGGGGCTTCGGCGACTGGCGCCCGAAAAGGATGGAACACGGATCGAAGGCGCGATGAACGGGCTGCGCACAGCCATCGAAGATACGCGCGATGCGAGAAAGCGCTACCGCCACGCGCCGCGATTTGCCCCTGCGGGACAATCCACGCAGATGATCATAGGGGCCGACGAAGCAGATGACCGGGCCATCATCCGGCGTGCGCGATCTCTATATGACCGCCATGCTCTACGGCGCGTCTATTACAGCGCCTTTTCGCCTATTCCCTCGCCGAGCAGCGTCCTTCCGTTAAAGCGTCCTCCACTGCTGCGCGAACACCGCCTGTATCAGTCGGACTGGATGATGCGCTTTTATGGCTTTTCAGTGGATGATCTTGATCAAGCGACCGACCCCGCAACGGGGCATTTGCCTCTCGACATTGATCCCAAGCTGGCCTGGGCCTTGCGACACCGGGCCATATTCCCGGTAGATGTGAACCACGCGCCGCGTGAGATGTTGCTGCGCGTGCCGGGCCTGGGCGTAAAGGCCGTCGATCGCATATTGGCGAGCCGCAGGGTCCGCCGCCTTCGGCTGGACGATGTCGCGCGCGTGACAAATTCGATTGCCAAGCTGCGGCCCTTTTTGGTCGCCAGCGATTGGAGGCCGGTTCACCTCACCGACAAGGCAGACCTTCAACGGCAGCTCACCCCTCCCCCTTCGCAACTGGAGCTTTTCGACTGACGACAGGTTTTCCTTATTGATAAGTGCGGCACTTCGTGATTTCTTGAGATTCAATAAAAGTCGAGGGGAAGGCGCTGGTGGCAACGGCATTCAACAATGATTCCGCACGATCTCATGGTGGGCGGTATGCCAAGCGCATGAGCAGCCATCTGGCTATTGCGCTTGTTGTTTTTTGCCTTCTTCAAATTGGCATCGTCGCCAGGATGGGCGGCTCGCTGGTGCTACACCTCGCCCTGATCATCGCAATCGGCGGCTTTGCAATGGTGGCGAGGGACATGGAACGCCGGTGGGAATTACTGGATGAGAGCGGCCTGTCGATGTCGAGCCTGGACCTCCGCTTTCGCAGGGATGTCGCGCAGGTCTGGCTGACGAGCATCGCCAGCAGCCTGCTGTGGATACCGGTTGCCATCATCTTCCGCTTCCTGTTCGGCTGAACCAGCGGACCCAAAGCTCTTCGCCTTTCGTTGTGTCCTCTAAATCAAGAGGAGCACATCATGGCCAATGCCACGATTTTCGACAAACTGAAGCAAGATCATGACGCCCATCGCCAGCTGTTTGAGAAAATGGCTGATGCGAAGGACGATAATGATCGGCTGGAGAAGCTGTTCGAGCAGTTCCGCGTGGAAGTCACCGCACATGCGGCGGCGGAGGAAGAAACGCTATATGCAACGATGCTCGCCCG
This sequence comes from Sphingobium sp. TomTYG75, assembly GCF_054771635.1. NCBI lineage: Bacteria > Pseudomonadati > Pseudomonadota > Alphaproteobacteria > Sphingomonadales > Sphingobiaceae > Sphingobium > Sphingobium sp. TomTYG75. Next base: position 1,229,634 of record NZ_BSRE01000001.1, read on the forward strand.
TCCTGACCTGCGTGAAGATGCACAGCATAGCGTAGCCGAGCACAAGGAAATCGACGACTATCTGGAGGAGTTGCAGGAGCACCCCTTCAACGGCCCTGAATGGCAGGAAACCTTCGCCACGCTGAAGAAGCGTTATCTCCACCATATCGAGGAGGAGGAAGAGGAGATGTTTCCCGATGCGGCTGCGGAATTGACGGATGAAGAGGAACTGAAACTCGCCGCCACCTTTGCCCGGCGCAAGCCCGCCGAACTGGAGCGAGCGGAAGCGTCCGATTAATTTCCCATGTATCAGGTGCTGCTGAGCAGGCCGGATGATTTCGACGGGTGGCGCGATGCCGCCCGTCGCTTCGCTTTGGCTGCTGTGCCTGCTCAGGATATTGATTGGCGGGTCGAGGGAGAAGGCGCGTCACTGCTGGCCTTCGATCCGCCGCCTTCGGAAAATGGTGGCGGAGCATTTTCAGTGCCGCGCGCCTTTCTGGACTTGGCCGAAAGCGCAATACTGCATCAGGATGAAGAGCGCTTTGCCTTGCTCTACGCCCTTTTGATCGAGGTGCGGCAAATCCCCGCACGCCTGGACGATAAAGCCGATCCCCTGGTCCGCCGTGTCGAGATGCTAGCAAAAGCGGTTCGGCGCGACATGCATAAGATGCGCGCCTTTGTCCGATTCCGCGAAATGCAGGATGATGACGGAGCCCGTTTCATCGCCTGGTTCGAGCCTGATCATCATATCGTCCGCGCGAATGCCGGGTTTTTCGTGCGGCGTTTCGCATCGATGCGCTGGTCGATCCTGACGCCCGAACTCAGTATCCATTGGGATGGCGAAAGGTTGGAAGAAAGCCCCGGCGCTTCAAAGGCAGATGCGCCGGGCGGCGACCCGGTCGAGGAAATCTGGAAAAGCTATTATGCTGCGACATTCAACCCCGCCCGGCTCAAGCAGCGAGCCATGCTGTCCGAGATGCCCAAGAAATACTGGCGCAACCTGCCGGAGGCGGCGCTCATCCCCGACCTTGTTGCCGGGGCGCAGGCACGGGAAGCAGCCATGATCGCCACTCCTCCTAAAGCCCCTGCCCGCGCCAGCAACGCGACTGCTGCCTGGACCAGATTGCGCGAGGAGGCGATAGGCTGCACCCGCTGCCCCCTTTATCGCGACGCCACCCAGACTGTGTTCGGCGAAGGCCCCATCGATGCGCCCCTGGTTCTCGTGGGGGAACAGCCGGGCGATCAGGAAGATATTGCCGGGCGCCCCTTCGTAGGCCCGGCGGGCCAGTTGCTGGACCAAGCGTTAGAGGAAGCCCGGATCGATCGCGCGAGCGTCTATGTCACGAACGCCGTCAAGCATTTCAAGCATGAGCGGCGGGGCAAGAGGCGCATTCACCAGACGCCTGACACGCCCGAGATTGCTGCCTGCCGCTGGTGGCTGGATCAGGAATTGGATCTCGTTCGCCCGCGCGTCGTCGTCGCTCTGGGCGCAACTGCCGCGCGCGCCATATTGGGCAAAGCCGTGACGATCAGCCGCATGCGAGGCGCGCCGATTCCGCTTGAGAGTGGCGCCGAAGCCTGGGTGACCGTGCACCCCAGTTTCCTGCTGCGCATACCCGATGAAGTGCGAAAGGCGGCCGAGCGAGCGCGCTTTGTCGAAGATTTGCGAGAGATAGGAGAGCGGGTAAAGACGCTAAGCCGATGATCATTGCTTGACCGATGATCCTGCCCCGGCAACATCGCCGATGTTCATGCCGGAGGATTTTAGCGCTTCATGTCCATCGCCTATCTCAATGGCCAGTTCCTGCCGCTCGCCGAAGCGCAGGTCTCGGTGCTGGATCGCGGCTTTCTGTTCGCCGAGGCCGTTTATGAGGTGACGGCCGTCCTTGATGGCAGACTAATTGACAGCGTGTCGCATCTGGTGCGGCTTGAACGTTCGGCGACCGCGATAGGGCTTAGCCTTCCCGTCTCCCTTGCCGAGATTGAAGCGGTGCAGAAGGAATTGGCGGCGCGCAATGATCTCGAAGAGGGCTTGATCTATCTGCAACTGACGCGGGGCGCTGACGCAGGGCGCGACTTCCTGCCATCATCGGCTTTGCAGCCAACGCTTGTGATGTTCACACACGCCAAGCGCTTTCTCGATTCTCCCGCTGTGCAGAACGGCATCGCGGTTGTCACGACACCCGACCTGCGGTGGGCGCGGCGCGATATCAAGAGTGTCGGTCTGCTGGCTCAAGCGATGGCAAAACAGATCGCGGCCGAGGCCGGGGCACAGGAAGCCTGGATGGTGGAACACGGCTTCATAACCGAAGGCGCCTCTTCCACGGCCTTTCTGGTCACGGATGAAGGCATCATCACCCGCCCTTATTCGCAGGTCGTGCTTGCCGGATGCACCGGCGCCGCACTGACCGCTCTGGCCGAAGAAAGCGGCCTAAATGTTGTCCATCGCCCCTTTTCCGTGGCGGAAGCCAAGGAAGCCCGCGAAGCCTTCATCACCAGTGCATCGACACTCTGCCAAGCGGTCGTGCGTATCGACGGGACCAAGATCGGCGATGGCACCCCCGGCCCGGTCGCCACCCGGCTACGCCAACTCTACATCGATTTCGCACGCCGGACGGCGGTCTGAAGCGACAACCTGGGATAACAACATCCATTTTGGATGGGTTGCCTCTTCTCCATCGCCTCCCGCCATTTCGGCGAAAAGCCAAACCATTTTGGCGACAGCGAGGGCCGAGCGTCGTGAATTCGGGTGGGTCAGCAGGATTATCGGTCAATAAAGGGAAGCTGGCATGTCCGATCCGGAGGAAAGAGCAGGCACGCCGCCGCAATATTGCGATAGGTTCGGAACAAAGCAGGGACAGGAGTAACAGGTGGAAATGGATCGCCCCCGGACTGAATTTGGATCCAGCAGCGAGGAAATCTATGGGATGAGAGACCCTCGCGCGGGACTCCTCATTCTGGCGGACGACGTCTTTCTGGACGATGTCGCAGGATTGGCAAAGGCCGCCCAGTTCCGGCTCCTCGATATAGTGCCGCTGGATCAGGCAATGCTTCGGCTCGACATGCAGGTGGGGTGCGACGTTATCCTGTTCTTCTGCACAAACCCGTCCGCATTGCTCGAGCGACTGTTGGTGCAGGTGGAGACGTTGGCGGTTCAGAATGACATGTCGGTCATCCTGGTTGCCGGTCTCGACACAATCGATCTTGCCTTCGCCTGCATGCGGAGCGACCGCACGCAACTGCTCTGCACGCCGGATCACACCGACCTCGCCGCCGCTTTGCTGACTGCCGGGGGAACGACGCCGCAGCGCACGGTTCATGAGGTCAATCAGGAAAGCGAGGGCGTCCGCCTGCAACAGCTGAGCGAAGAGGTCAGCCGCCTTGCGCGGACGCTGGAGGCGCTGACATCGCGACCGCGCCACGCGACCCCCTCCTTCGCATTGGGGCCTCGCATTTCGGATCGGGCAAGCGACTATATCGGCATGCCGACCGTGGAGACGATAGGTAATCAGCCAGCCGTTACCGACGAAGCAGCGCTGGGTGCCGCGCAGGTGCGGGATATGCTGCGCGCGCGGCGGTTGCGTGAGGATTTCCTGCCCGGCGAACTGTTTGCCGATCCGGCATGGGACATGCTGCTGGATCTACTGGCCGCGCGTCTGGAGCAGGAACGCGTTTCCGTTTCCAGCCTGTGCATCGCGTCGGCAGTGCCGCCCACCACGGCGCTGCGCTGGATTCGGACGCTGACAGACAAGGGCATCGTGCATCGGCAGGCCGACCCGCATGATGGCCGCCGTGTGTTCATCGCCCTTGCGGAAGAGACGGCCCAAGCCCTTACACGCTGGTTCATGGCCAGCCGCCGTTTTCTTTGCGCGTGACAAGGTCGTCATCAACGCTTGACCCGCGCGCTGATTGGCCTAGATAGGCGCGCTCCGGCTGCACCGGCATGGATGCGGTATCGGGCGATTAGCTCAGTTGGTAGAGCGTCTCGTTTACACCGAGAATGTCGGCGGTTCGAGCCCGTCATCGCCCACCATCCCTTATGCTGCCAGAAAGCCGTGCCGGATATTGCGGTGCGATGGAGCCGCTGCTAATCGACGCCATCATGATACAGCCGCCTGAAATTCTTCGAGTCACCAAAGCCCGCGTCTCATGCGACGGGTCAGGCGACATTCCCGCCGCTCTGGGTCACCCGCGCGTGTTCCTGGAGATTGACGAACATGGCTATGTCGATTGCGGTTATTGCGACAAGCGCTTCGTCCTGATTGGCGGTCCTGCGGATACGCCGGAAGTTGCGGGCCTGCCTGACATTTCGTCCGGCGCGAGCCTATAAAGAAGCGCCCTTCGAATTTGATTGGGCTTGGGCTGTGTCGCTCCTATATCGGGCGGCATGACTGACATCGCTTCCCAGTTCACCGATGCGCGCGGCCTTCTCTACCGGCCGGGCTTGCTTGATCCCGATGGCGCGCAGCGGCTGACGGCGCAGGCGCTCACCAATTGTGATGATGGCGAGCTCTATCTGCAATATCGCGCCAGCGAGAGTTTCGGGTTCGACGATGGAAGGCTGAAAACAGCCGATTATTCGACCGATGCGGGCTTTGGCCTGCGCGGCGTATCGGGCGAGATGACGGGCTTTGCCCATGCCAACGATATCAGCGAAGCAGCGATTCGCCGGGCGGCCGAAACGCTGACCTTGTTGGACCCGGCCATGGGCCAGCCCGCTCCGCCGCCGCAGCGGACCAACCGGCATCTTTATACAGACGCCAACCCTCTGGACATCGTCCCGTTCGCCGAAAAGGTGACGCTGTGCGCTGCCATTGATGCGGCGGCGCGAGCTCGTGATCCCCGCGTCGCGCAGGTTTCGGTCAGTCTGGCCGGGAGCTGGTCGGTTGTGGAAATCGTCCGTGCCGATGGCTTTACCGCTACCGACGTCCGGCCGCTGGTGCGGCTGAATGTCTCCCTGATTCTTGAAGAAAATGGCCGCCGCGAAACCGGCAGCTTCGGTATTGGCGGACGCTATCTCTACGATCAGGTGATGGATTCCGCGATATGGAACCGGGCCATCGACGAGGCACTGGCACAAGCGAGAGTGAACATGCGATCCGTCGCTGCGCCTGCGGGCGAAATGACGGTGCTGCTGGGGCCGGGCTGGCCGGGCGTACTGGTGCATGAGGCGATCGGCCATGGCCTTGAGGGTGATTTCAACCGTAAGGGCACCAGCGCCTTTTCCGGCCGGATCGGCGAGCGCGTTGCCGCTCCCGGCGTCACGGTGGTGGATGACGGATCGATCCTCAGCCGCCGTGGATCGCTCTCGATCGATGACGAAGGCACGCCCACACGAGAGAATGTCCTTATCGAGGATGGCATCCTTAAAGGCTATATGCAGGATCGCCTCAACGCCCGGCTTATGGGCGTGGAACCCACGGGCAACGGGCGTCGCGAAAGCTATGCCCATGCGCCGATGCCGCGCATGACCAACACGTTCATCAAAGGCGGCCATGATGATCCTGAGGAATTGCTGTCCCGCATGGGTTCCGGCATTTTCGCCAAGAGCTTTGGCGGAGGTCAGGTCGATATCGTCTCAGGCAAATTCGTCTTTTCCTGCACCGAGGCCTACAAGGTCGAGAATGGAAAGCTGGGCGACCCAATCAAGGGGGCAACGTTAATAGGGGACGGGCCAACGGCGCTAACCAAGGTGGTCGGCATCGGCAATGACTGGGCTCTGGATGAGGGCGTCGGCATGTGCGGTAAGGGTGGACAGAGCGTTCCAGCGGGCGTCGGGCAGCCGACGCTGCTGATCGAAGGGCTGACGGTTGGCGGCACGGCGACCTGACATCCTCGCGCCGTGGGCTGCGGAACCTGCGGCCCACTGCTTCTTTTTCCTTGTATGAACATGCTTACGGACAGCCATGACGCCGTGACCGCCGATTGGGCGGCTGCCCTGCTGGACTTCTGGTTCAATCAGGTCGGGGAGGAGGGCTGGCGGAAGCATGACCCGAAGCTGGACCAACAGTGCGCGACGCGCTTTTGCGAGCTGTGGGAGGAAAAACGCAAGTTGGCCGCCGAAACATTCCTTGATCGGGCTGATGACGCATTGGCGGCAGTCCTGCTATTCGATCAGTTACCGCGTAATATGTTCCGCGGCACCGCCGAGGCGTTCAAAACTGACGAACTCGCTCGAAGCGTCGCGCGGGGCGCCATTGCGCATGGCTATGACATCCAGATTGGCGGCGCGGGCCGCAGGTTTTTCTACATGCCGTTCCAGCATAGCGAAGATATCGACGATCAGAATCTGTCACTTAGTCTGTTCGAGGCAGCAGGCGATGCGCAGTCCTTGGAATATGCCCGTCAGCATCACGACGTCATCGCCCGCTTTGGCCGGTTCCCGCATCGAAACGCTGCGATTGGGCGGCCAACTTTGCCGGAGGAAAAAGACGCCGTCCATATGCCGGCCAACTGGTAGGGAAAAGCTGCCCAATTTTTGGGCAGCATAGGCAGACTGCCCATTTTTTTGGCGGGTGGTGTTTAAGGCCAGTCTAAAAAGCACGCTTTTAAACGGCGCTGACCAATTGGCACGCCTCTTGCTGGAATGTCGCCGCACACCATTAACAGGGGGCGACATGAAACTTGTCATGGCTATCATCAAGCCGTTCAAGCTTGACGATGTCCGCGAGGCACTCTCCTCGCTAGGCATCGCCGGCATGACGGTGAGCGAGGTGAAAGGCTTCGGCCGCCAGAAGGGGCAAACCGAAATCTACCGGGGCGCCGAATATTCCACGAACATGGTTCCGAAAATCAAGATCGAGGTCGTCTGCGATGACGATCTTGCACCGCGCGTAGTCGAAGCGGTCCAGGCGGCCGCCAATTCCGGCGCGATCGGCGATGGCAAGATCTTCGTTCTCGATGTCGGTCAGGCCGTGCGCATCCGCACCGGCGAGACCGGCGAAACCGCGCTGTAAGAAGGGGGGAATAATGACCTTTTCCAAGAAATTCTGCGGCGTGATGGGGGCGGCTGCGCTGACCCTTCTCGCAGCCGCACCGGCGCTCGCCGCGCCGATAAAGGCGCCAGACGCTGCCGCAATGGCCAGCATGGTCAACAAGGGCGACGTCGCCTGGATGCTGATCTCGGCCGCGCTGGTGCTGATGATGTCGATTCCGGGCCTTGCCCTGTTCTACGGCGGCCTGGTTCGCACCAAGAACATGCTGAGCATCCTGATGCAGGTGTTCACGATCGTTTCCGTGGCTGGTCTGGTCTGGACCTGCTGGGGCTATTCCATCGCCTTCACCTCGGGTGGCGACAATCATTTCTTCGGCGGTCTATCCAAGGCGTTCCTGATGGGCGTCGATGGCACGACCTCGGCGGCGACGTTCAGCAACAACGTCTATCTGCCCGAATTCGTGTTCGTCGTCTTCCAGATGACCTTCGCCATGATCACCCCGGCGCTGATCGTCGGTGCGTTCGCGGAGCGCGTGAAATTCTCCTCGCTGATCGTGTTCGTCGTGCTGTGGTTGACCTTCATCTACTTCCCGATGGCGCACATGGTGTGGTATTGGGCTGGCCCGGACTTCCTGGCTGATGCTCCTACCGACTATGGCATGCTCTGGGGCTGGGGCGCGCTCGACTTCGCGGGCGGCACCGTGGTCCACATCAACGCGGGTATCGCGGGCCTCGTCGGCGCCATCATGATCGGCAAGCGCGTCGGCTTCCCCAAGGAGCCCATGCCGCCGCACTCGCTGACCATGACCATGATCGGTGCCAGCCTGCTGTGGGTCGGCTGGTTCGGCTTCAACGCCGGCTCCAACCTGGAAGCCAATGCCGTCACTGGCGTCGCCTTCATCAACACCATGGTCGCCACCTGCGCGGCAGCGGTCAGCTGGTCGCTGGTTGAACAGGTCCACCACGGCAAGGCTTCTCTGCTCGGCGCAGTCACGGGTGCTGTCGCTGGCCTCGTCGCCATCACCCCGGCCGCTGGTTTTGCGGCTCCTATGACATCCATCGTGCTCGGCTTCGCCGTCTCCCCGATCTGCTACCTCTTCGTGGCATTCGTGAAGGGCAAGGTCGGCTATGACGACAGCTTGGACGTGTTCGGCGTGCACTGCATCGGCGGCATCGTCGGCGCGATCGCGACAGGTATCGTCGCGGCTCCTTCGCTCGGCGGTCAGGGCGTGTTCGACTACACCGTCTTCCCGGCAGCCTTCCATCCGGAAGCCTACAGCATCCCGGGCCAGGTCTGGATCCAGATCAAGGCGGTCGTGTTCACCCTGCTCTTCTCGGGCATCGGCAGCGCGATTATCTACTTCATCATCGACAAGACCATGGGTCTGCGTCCGAGCCGCGATGCCGAGATGGAAGGCCTGGACCTCGCGAGCCACGGCGAGCGCGCCTACAACTACTAAGACTTCGGCAGGGCGGGCCGGAAAGAACGGCCCGCCCGCCACACGATGTTCCTCCTGCGAACACGCCTCGGGACCGGTACGAAAGTATCGGTCCTTTTTTTGATGTCAGGTCTTTGGTCGGGTCCAGAGATGTGCCGGTCGGCGCATCGATAAGGGCCAATGGCGGGACCGGGCCACGACGTGCAGCCCCGCCCGAAACACCCAACCCAGTTTCTCACTCTTCGGCGTCACCACGCGATCGTCCCAGGCATGATCGCCCCGCCGATCCACTTCCCGAGCGATATCGCCATAAATGCCCGCTGCGGCCAGAACCGCCCAGGCGGAGCGGCTCGGCAAGGCGCCCGTGCCATGCCGGGCGCTCGCCTCAAAATCCGCGGCCAGCCCGGCGAGACGGCGCGCCAATATCACTAGCTGCGGACGGAAGCCTGGCTCCATATGCCTGCCGCAAGGAATGTGCATCTCCGCCAGCCATTGCTGGGGCAGGTAACAGCGTCCCGCCGCCTGATCCTCACCGATGTCGCGCGCAATGTTGGCGAGCTGAAACGCCAGTCCCAAGTCGCAGGCCCGGTCAAGCGTAGACTCATCCGCCGGATCAACCCCCATCAGCACCGCCATCATGCAGCCGACCGCGCCAGCAACATGATAACAATAGCGCAGCATGTCCGCTTCGCTCTGAGGCCGCCAATCTTCAGCATCGAGCGCGAAGCCTTCGATCAGGTCATGCGCATAGCGGGCCGGGATGGCGCATTCGCGCATCACCACGCCAAAGCCGTCGAAGGCGGGATCGCCCGTCGGCTCGCCGCGCAGGGCGGCATCGGTCAGCGCCCTCATACTGGCAAGGCGCGCCTGCCCATCGGCCACGCCTCTCATTACGCCACCATGATCCTGCCCGTCGGCGATATCGTCGCACTTGCGGCACCATGCATAGAGAAGCCAAGCACGCTCACGGGTTTGCCGGTCGAACAGCTTCGATGCCAAGGCGAAGGATTTGGAGCCCCGGGCGATACTTTCGCGGGCATGGGCGACGAGGGCGGTGCGATCGAGAATGGTCACACTGCGGCCATGCCCCGCGCCGATGGTCGCCGCAAGGGTGGCACGAATTACAGCCTGTCGGCCTTCATCGAAAAGATCGGCTCGTGCGCCTCATAGGCTGCCATTTTATCAAGCAGCGCCTCGATCGAGTCGGCATGGACCAGGATGTCGGCATGTTGCGGGCGGATGAAGCCGGTGTCGATCATATGCCGGTTGAAGGCGATGAGCTGGTCATAGAAGCCAGATGCATTCAGCAGGCCAACGGGCTTGGCATGATAGCCAAGTTGCGCCCAGCTGATCGCCTCCCACAACTCATCCATGGTGCCAACGCCGCCGGGCAGCGTGATGAAGCCGTCAGACAGATCGGTGAAGCATGCCTTGCGCTGATGCATGGTCTGGACGACGTGAAGCTCGGTGCAGCCCTGATGCGCGACCTCCGCCCGTACCAAGGCTTCCGGAATGACGCCGATCACCTCGCCTCCGGCCTCGAGCGCGGCATCGGCAACCGCGCCCATTAAACCCAGCCGCCCCCCGCCATAGACGACTCCAATGCCGCGCCCAGCAAGCGTGCGGCCGACTTGGCGAGCGGATTCTATATAGACCGGATCAGCAGGCAAAGCCGATCCGCAATAGACGGCCAGCCGCTTCACAGCAGGTCTTCGAGCATCAGCGCGGCGGTCGCCTTCGCACTGCCCACGACGCCAGGGATGCCCGCCCCCGGATGAGTACCGGCGCCAGTGAGATAGAGGTTCGGGATCACGTCATCGCGGTTATGGGCGCGGAACCAGGCGCTTTGCGTCAACAGCGGTTCAAGGCTGAAGGCGCTGCCCAGATGCGCGGACAAGTCGCTCTGGAAATCGGGCGGTGCGTAGTGGAATTGCGTGACGATGCGAGAGCGGATGTCGGGGATGAGGCGATGTTCGATCTCGTCAAGGATGCGCTCCGCATAGACGGGGCCGAACTGCTTCCAGTCGATCGGCAGCTTGCCCATGTGGGGCACGGGCGCAAGAGCGTAGAAAGTCGAATGTCCGTCCGGCGCCATCGACGGATCGGTGACGGTCGGGTGGTGCAGGTAGAGCGAGAAATCCTGAGGCAGCACGCCGTGATCATAGATGTCGGTCAGCAACCCTTCATAGCGGGGACCGAACAGGATCATATGGTGGGGGATGCCGGGCCAGCTGCCCTTGATACCGAAATGCAGCACGAACAGGCTGGGCGACCAACGCTTTCTCGCGAGGCTCTCGGCCTGTTTCTGCCCCCTTGGGTGATGGCCGAGAAGGTCCCGATAGCTATGCATGAGGTCGCCGTTCGTGGCGACAGCATCGGCCTCCCCGCGCCATCCCGACGCGGTCGAGACAGCGACCGCGCGGTCGCCATGGGTCTCGATGCGCACGACCGGGTCGGCGAGACGCAGCGTACCGCCGAGCCGCTCGAAATGCGTCGCCATGCCCTGGACCAGGCGGTTCGTGCCGCCCTTGGCGAACCAGACGCCGCCATCCTTTTCCAGCTTGTGGATCAACGCATAGATCGCGCTGGTCTGCATCGGATTGCCGCCCACCAGCAGCGTGTGGAAGGACAGCGCCTGTCGCAGCCTTTCGTCCTTCACATAGGAAGAGACGATCGAATAGACCGAACGCCATGCCTGATGCTTCGCCAGCGCTGGCGCGGCGCGGATCATGGAGGCGAAGTCGAGGAAAGCCACCGAGCCGAGCTTGCGATAGCCTTCCTCATAAACGCCGTCAGCATAGTCGAGAAAGCGCTGATACCCAGCGACATCCTGCGGGTTCAGCTTTGCGATTTGCGCTCGCAGGCTGTTTTCGTCGTTGGAATAATCGAAGTTTGTGCCGTCGCGCCAGTTCAGCCGGTAAAAGGGGGTGACCGGCACTAGGCTGACGTCTTCCGCCATGTCGTGGCCAGACAGGCGCCAGAGTTCTGCAAGGCAATCTGGATCGGTGATGACGGTCGGGCCTGCGTCGAAGACGAAGCCGTCCTTCTCCCACATATAGGCGCGCCCGCCCGGACGGTCCCGCGCTTCCACCAGAGTGGTGTCGATGCCCGCTGATTGCAGACGGATCGCAAGAGCAAGGCCACCAAAGCCCGCCCCTATTACTATCGCTTTGCGGTTCATCAGGCGGAGGGGGTTAACAATGCGCGCATGGCGCTCCTTATGGGCACCGGCGGGCGTCCACACAAGATGCGGATGCGATCGGCCCAAGTTGATCGGCCCGTGTAGAAGCGACCGACCAGATGGGGATTGAGGCGATAGAAGCGCTCGAAGATGCGCCATCGCTGGTCCGGCCGGGCAGCGCGGAAGAGCATCTTGCCGAGCAGCCGGTAATAGCCGCCGGCGCGCCAATGCGCCGCAGCGCGGGCGCGGGTTGCGGCGGCAAGGTCTTCGATCGGCTGGTCGGCGAGCCAGAGCGCGGTGGCCACGGCGTCGGGCAGCGAATAGCCGGTCATCGGGTGGAACAATGCGGCGCGAACGCCTGCACGGGCAATGTCATCCTCCGCTGGCCAGAAGCGATCGAAGTTGCCGCCATGGACTACGGGAAGAACGCCGCTTTCCTGATGGGTGATCTGTTCGACGTGCCAGCCCTGATCTTTGGCATATTCGGCGATGCGACTGGCGAGCGTCGGGTGACCTAGTTCGGGACTGTCGCTATAGTAGGTATCCTCGACGAAGATGGTGCGATCATCGAAGGGGAGCAGATAGACGAAGCGATAGCCGTCGATCTGCGCAACGGTCGCGTCCATGATCACCGGGCGCTCCAACCCGTGTGGATGGCTGAGGCGGAGGACCTGGCCGACGAACTTTTGCCAGCCGCACTCCAGCGCCGACATATCGCCGCCGCCGCGAGTATCGAGTACGGCGCGAGCCTGGATATGGCGGCCGTCGCCAAGGGTGACGCTCGTGGGCGTGATGTGGGTGACGTCGGCGTTGAGCAGGACGCGATCGCCGAGGAGTTGGCTGGCGTGGGCGTCGAGTTGGGCGGAGGCGATGCTGTTATAGGCGGTGGGGAGGCGACGCTGATAGGCGGGGAAGCGGACCTCATGGCCTTGGGGCCAGCGATGGGTGATGAGCGGATCGACCAGCCAGCGATCGGCGGGGCGGACATCGCCGTCGAAGAAGGACCAGAGATGGTTGCCGCCCAGCGATTGGCCGCGTTCGATCAGCAGCAGATCGACCTCCGGGCGAAGGCGGGCGAAGGCGAGCGCGGTCAGAGTGCCGGAAAGGCCGCCGCCCAGAATCGCTAGGTCGCAGTCGAACGTCTTGGCCATGCTGTTCTGTTAGGGAGGGTGAATTAATGAAGCAATTGGCGAAAAGAACGGGGTTTGACGAAAATGGCCGTATAGGGTAGGGGGGTATCCTATGCATGTGATCGAGAACAAGGAAAAGCTGCTGGCGCGGGTGCGGCGCATTGCGGGGCAGGTCGGCGCGATCGAGCGGCAGCTAGGCGGAGATGCGGGCTGTTCGGAGACGTTGCAGCTGGTCGCTTCGGTGCGCGGTGCGGTCGGCAGTCTGATGGAAGAGCTGATCGAGCAGCATATGCGCGACCATGTCGCCCGCCCCGGCCTGACCGATGAAGAGCGGCAAACGGCGGCGGAAGAAATGTTGGAGCTGATCCGGCGGTACGGGAAATGACGATGCACGGCCATAGCCACGATTATGACGCAGCAAAGGCCCAAAGCGAGGCGCTGCCCCCTTTCCCCACCGATGGGAATGAGGAAGAAAGCCATTATTTCGACCATATTTACCTGAGCGCGGGCCATGACAAAAATGCTCGGCGGACGATGTGGGTCGTGTGGCTGACGGCTGCGACGATGGTGGTCGAGATCGCCTTTGGCTGGATCACCGGGTCGATGGCCCTGCTGGCCGATGGGTTCCATATGGCGACCCATGCGGGCGCGCTGGCGGTGGCGGCGGCGGCCTATGGCTATGCCCGGCGCCATGCCCGCAATCCGCGCTTCACCTTTGGCACGGGGAAGGTCGGCGACCTTTCGGGCTTTGCATCTGCCCTGCTGCTGGGCGTCACGGCACTGTTCATCCTGGTCGAATCGGTGCTGCGCTTCTTCGAGCCGGTATCGGTGAAGTTTGGCGAGGCGACATTGGTCGCGGTCATTGGCCTGGCCATCAACCTGATCAGCGCGCTGTTGCTGGGGCATGACCATAGCCATGATCATCATGGTCATAATCATGGGGCGGATCACGATCATGGACATGACCATAAGAAGGGTCATGCCGACAATAATCTGCGCGCCGCCTATGTGCATGTGCTGACGGACGCGTTGACGTCCGTGCTGGCGATCGTGGCGTTGCTCGCCGGGCGCTATATGGGCTGGTGGTGGCTTGACCCGGCAGTGGGCATATTGGGCGCGGTGGTGATCGCGCGCTGGGCCTGGGGATTGATGAAGGACACCTCGGCCATCCTGCTCGATACCGCAGAACCCGCGTTGACGAAGCGGATCAAGGCGCTGGTGGAGGCAGAGGGCGCGATCATCCATGACCTGCATGTCTGGCGGATCGGGCCGCACGCCCATGCCGCGATCATCAGCCTGACGCCGGGCGGCGATGTGGGCGCGGTGCGCCAGCGGGTGCGCGCGCTACCAAGGATGGAGCATGTCACGGTCGAGTGCGGCTGAACCCAGGCTTTGTTTCCATTCGGGCTGAACGGTGGGACAGCCCGAACGGGGTGATAAGAGGCACGACGCTTTAGCGTTCGGCTTGGGGCACGAGATCCCAGCGTTCGCTGGGATGACGGTTGAAAAAATATGTCAGCGTTTCGCTGTCATGTAAGCGAAAGATATTTGTCACTGAACTGTCACTGAAAAATCATAATTCGCCCCTCGATCGAAACAGGGGAAATTTTCGTGACAGGTTCCAAGATGAAAAGCATGGCTCTGGCCGTGAGCCTGCTGGCGTTGATGCCGGAAGTGGCGCAGGCGCAGAGCAACGAGGCGTTGCAGCGCCAGATTGACGAGTTGAAGGCGCAGGTTCAGGCGCTGACGAATGCGCTTGCCGCTAATAAGGGCAGTGCCGAAGTCGCAAGCGCGAACACTTCCGCCACGCCTGCTCCGGTCGCGGGTTTGGCGGCGACCCCCGCCCCTGCGGTTCTGGCTGCGGCTCCATCCCAGCCGGTCGTTACATCTGCGACATCATCCGCTCCGAAGTCGAAGGCCTGGTATGAGCGGCTGTCGCTGCGCGGCTATACCCAGATGCGCTATAATGCGTTTCTGTCGGGCGACGACACCGCACCGGCAGGCCAGTCGCGCCTGCGGTCGGTGCATGACAGCGGAATTTCCGACAAGAGCAGCTTCTCGCTCCGCCGGACGCGTCTTGTCGTTCAGGGCGATATTTCCGATCGCGTGTCGCTCTACCTTCAGTCCGATTTCTCCGCTGCCGTAAACAATCAGGCAGGCAGTGAGCGGCGGGAAGGCTTTGTACAGCTGCGCGACGCCTATGCCGACGTCTTCCTGGACAAGGCCAAGACATTCCGCGTGCGCCTGGGCCAGTCCAAGGTGCCCTATGGCTGGGAGAATATGCAGTCGTCCTCCAACCGCCTGACGCTGGACCGCAGCGACGCGATCAACAGCGCGGTGCCCGGCGAGCGTGATCTGGGCATTGTCGGCTATTACACGCCGCCTTCGGTGCAGAAGATCTGGGACCGGCTGGGGCATGACGGGCAGAAGCTGTTCGGCAATTATGGTGCGTTCGGTCTGGGCGTCTTCAATGGTCAGGGCATCAACAAGACCGAGCAGAATCGCGGGCTGATGAAGGTTGCCTTTGCAACCTGGCCATTCGAACTGGATGGTCTGGGCGGCATGTTCGGGGATCAGGTGTTCGAAATCGGCGGGTCGGCGATGATGAACGACTACCAGCCGGAAGTGCGCAACGGATCGGCGGTCGCGATCAGTGAGCAGTCCTATGACGAAAAGCGCGTCGGCATTCACGCGATGCTCTATCCGCAGCCCTTTGGCATTCAGGCCGAATGGAATTGGGGCAAGGGGCCGGAGTTCGACCGGGTAAGCCAGTCGATCGAAAAGAAGAAGCTGAACGGTGGCTATGTCCAGATGATGTATCGCCTGCCCACGGATTCGATCGGCGTGCTGGTGCCTTATGGCCGCTGGCAGCATTATCGTGGCGGGTGGAAGGCTTCCACCAATGCGCCTCGCCTGGAAACGGACGAGTTTGAATTGGGGCTGGAATGGCAGCCGTGGAAGGCGCTGGAAATCACGCTAGCCTATGCCCGGATGAAGCGGGCCGAGGCGGACGAGCGGCGGACGGGTCGGGCGTCGGGTGATTTGATCCGCACGCAGGTGCAGTGGAATTACTGATTGGTTTGCGGGCCGGCGGTCAGGCTTCGCTGATCGCCTGCCCCGCTGCCCAGCCGCTGGCCCATGCCCATTGGAAATTATAGCCGCCTAGCCAGCCGGTGACATCGACCGCTTCGCCAATCGCGTAGAGGCCGGGCATGCGGCGGGCTTCCATCGTGCGGGAGGAGAGTTCGGCGGTCGAGATGCCGCCGACCGTGACTTCCGCCTTGGCAAAACCTTCGGTGCCATTGGGGGCGAAGGACCAGGCGGCAAGGCGGCGCTGCGCTTCTTCCAGCTTGCGGTCGGCTATGTTGCCAAGATCGCCGGGCAGCGCGAGGCGATCGGCCAAGGCGTCGGCGAGGCGGTCGGGGAGTTGCGCGCGCAGCAGCGCGGTCAGCGATGTGCGCGGCTTGCTACGCTTGGCTTCCGTCAGCCAATTGGCGGGCATGTCGGGCAGGAAGTCGAGGCTGACTTCGCTGCCATGACGCCAATAGGAGGAGATTTGCAGGATGGCCGGGCCGGACAGGCCACGGTGGGTCAGCAGCGCGGCTTCGCGGAAGGCCGTCTTGCTATAGCGGGCGATCACGGGCGTCGAGACGCCGGAAAGTTCGCGGAACAGCATATCTTCGCCCCCGAGGGTGAGCGGGACCAAGGCGGGGCGCGGCTCCACCACCTTGAGACCGAACTGCCGGGCGAGGTCATAGGCAAAGCCGGTCGCGCCCATTTGCGGGATGGAGGGGCCACCTGTGGCGATCACCAGCGCGGGGGCCTGTGCTGTCTTGCCGCCATGGGTTACACTGTATCGGCCATCGGCGTGGGTGATCGCGCCGACAGGGTGGCCGAGGCGGATGGTGACGCCCCCTGCTTCGCACTCGGCGAGCAGCATGGCGACGATCTGGCGCGCGGACTGATCGCAGAAGAGTTGGCCCAGCGTCTTTTCGTGCCAGGCGATGCCGTGGCGATCGACCAGCGCGACGAAATCTGACGCCGTATAGCGGCCGAGCGCCGACTTGGCGAAATGGGGGTTGGCCGAGAGATAGCGGTCGGGCGCGGTGTGGATGTTGGTGAAATTGCAGCGGCCGCCGCCCGAGATCAGGATCTTCTTGCCCGGCTGATCGGCGTGATCGAGGACAAGGACGCGTTTGCCACGCTGCCCGGCCGCTGCCGCGCACATGAGGCCCGCTCCGCCAGCGCCGAGGACGATGGCGTCAAATTGATCGGATGTGGTGGACAAGATCAGCCTGCGGAGAGCGCGTCCATGATCTGGCGAATGGGGGTGAGATCATAGCCAGCCGCTTCCGCCTTCTCGCTGAGCGCTGCGGGGTGATCCCCAGCGCGGGCGCGGGTGAGTGCCCAAAGGAGCGTGCTGCGGGTGCCGGAGCGGCAATAGGCCAGGACCTTGCCTTCGCCTGCTTCGTTGAGTGCGGCGGCCATACCGTCAAGCTGCCAGGGAGCGAAGCCGCCATGGGCGACGGGGACAGCGGCGTAGGCGAGGCCTGCGGCCTTTGCGGCGGCCTCGATTTCCGCGCCGTTGGTCTGGCCCGGTTCCTCGTCATCGGGGCGGTTGTTGATGATGACGGTCACGCCCAAGGCCTTGGCTTCCTCGACCTGATCGACGCTGATCTGGGGGGAGACGTAGAGGTTGGGGGTGATCTGACGGAACATGGGGCGGGACTCCTTCTGCCGCGAGCCATGCGCTTGTGGGGGGCGGGATTCAAGGGGGTTTTGGGTGGGCACAGGGGGGCATCCGCCCTCCCCCTCTCCAAGTACGCCTAGCTGCTAACGCAGCAAGGCTCCCTATCCTCTCCCCTGAAGGAGAGAGGATGTAGTTAGAGGAAGGGGCGGATGGCGGCGAGGAAGGCGTCGCCAAAGGCGTCGAGTTTGCGCTGGCCGATGCCGCTGATGTGGCCGAGTTCGGCGAGTGTCGCAGGGCGTTGTTCGGCCATTTCGCGCAGGGTGGAATCGTGGAAGATCACATAGGGGGGCACGCCCTGTTCCTGCGCCAGTTCGCGGCGGCAGGCGCGCAGGGCGTCGAACAGCGGATCGCCGACGGGGTTTTCCGGATTGCCGTTACGGGCGCTGCGGCGGCGGCGTTCGCGGCGTGGGGGGAGGATCAGGCTGACCTCCTCCTCCCCGCGCAGGATCGGGCGGGCGCTGGGGCCTAGTTCGAGGCCGCCATGTTCGTTAGTTTGCAAAGCATCTTTTACGAGCAGGGCGCGGGAGACTGGGCGGAGCAGCGCTGTCTCTTCGCCTGAGACGATGCCATAGACGGAAATCTTGTCGTGGCCGCGTTCCCGGATGCGGTCGGTGACGGCGCCCGTCAGGACTTGCTCGATATGGCCGGTGCCGAAGCTCTGACCGGTGCGATAGACGGCGGATAGATATTTGCGCGCGGTTTCGGTGGCGTCGATGCTGGGCGGGGGATTGAGGCAATTGTCGCAATTGCCGCAGCTCATCGACGGATGCTCGCCGAAATGGCGGAGGAGGATGGCGCGGCGGCAGGTGCCGGTTTCGACGAGGCCGCCGAGGGCGGTGATGCGGGTGCGCTCGCCTTGCTGGCGGCTGGGGTCGAGTTCGGCAATCCGCTGGCGGGCGCGGGCGAAGTCGTCTGCACCCCAGAAGAGGTGCGCTTCGGCAGGTTCGCCGTCGCGGCCTGCGCGGCCGGATTCTTGGTAATAGCCCTCGATCGACTTGGGCAGCGCGGCGTGGGCGACGAAGCGGACGTCGGGCTTGTCGATGCCCATGCCGAACGCGATGGTCGCGACCATGACCATGTCTTCGCTGGCGATGAAGGCGGCCTGGTTGGCGGCGCGGATGGCGGGGTCCAGCCCGGCATGATAGGCGCGGGTCGGGCGGCCGGTGCGGGTCAGGGTGTCGGCCAGCTTTTCGGTGGCCGCGCGCGTGGGGGCGTAGACGATGCCGGGGCCTTCGCTGGCGGAGATGAGATCGGACAGCTGTCGCGGCAGGCCGTCGCGCGGGTGGACGGCGTATCGGATGTTGGGGCGGTCGAAGCCTGCGATGATGAGGCCTTCGCGCGGGATGCCGAGCTGGACGAGGATGTCGTCGCGGGTGTGGTGATCGGCGGTGGCGGTGAGCGCGAGGCGCGGGACCGTGGGAAATTCGTCCAGCAGGGGACGGAGCAGGCGATAGTCGGGGCGGAAGTCATGGCCCCATTCGGAGACGCAATGCGCTTCGTCTATGGCGAAGAGGGCGATCTTTGCCGAGCGGAGGAGGCTGCGGAAACCTTCGCCACTTGCGCGTTCGGGTGCGACGTAGAGCAGGTCTAGGTCGCCGTTGCGCAGGCGGTCCTGGGTTTCGCGCCAGTCGGCATCGACGCTAGTGAGGCTGGCGGCGCGGATGCCGACCGCCTGCGCCGCGCGAAGCTGGTCGTGCATGAGGGCGATGAGGGGCGAGATGACGACGCAGCAGCCATCGAGCGCGACGGCGGGGAGTTGGTAGCAAAGCGATTTGCCAGCGCCCGTCGGCATGATGGCGAGCGTCGGCTGGCCCGCCATGACGCGTTCGACGACCTGTTCCTGTACGCCGCGAAAACCGGGGAAGCCGAAAATGTCGTGGAGGAGACTGGGGATGTCCGAACGCATCTGGCGGCTGTAGCGGGTTCGGCTGGCGAGGCAATGCAGATGCGCGACGGAAGAAGGTCGCGCTTCAGGTGGGCTGATAAAGTGGCTGTGCTGTGGATTTGCGGGCAGAGGGTTTGCCGAGCGCTGTGGCCGAAACGCTTTTAGGGCATCGCGTCTTAATTCCGCGATATCCCCCTGTTACCGTTCGCCCTCAGTCTGTCGAAGGGTCTACTTCCTTTTTTGCAAGAAGAGGGCTTCGACAAGCTCAGCCCGAACGGGGTTGAGTAATCCATATACTAAGGCACGGGGCTCTATTTTGGATCTTGGGTCCCCCTATGCGGGTTAGTCGATTGGGTCGAGGAGGCAGCCCCAGCCTTTGCGATAGCGGGCCGACCTGGAAGCCAGGAGCGGGACGCTGGCTTCGACGCTGCTCGATTCGGGATTGTCCGAGAGGGTGACGAAGGTCATGCCGGGTTCCTTGTCGCCCTTGCAGCTGTCCATTGCGCGCCCTTCCACATAGCGGCAGGAGCAGGTAACGCGCGCGCCAAAACCAGCGCCCACGGCGGCGCGGGCGCGCAGGGCGCTCCAGTTCCATGCCAGCAGCAGGACGAGCAGCGCGACGATGGCGGCGAGCGCATAAATCCATTTCGGGCGTGCGGACATGCTCCCCTTTCCGATGAGCCGTGCTAAGGGCGCGGCTTATGAAGCTCGATCGGAAAAGCGTAAAGGCTGTTGGCGCAGGCGCTGCCATTTTGTCGCTGCTGGCGCTGGCGGGGGGCCTCGCCGTGCGCGCCGCCGATCCGGCGACAGATTATCGCGTGTCGGCGGATGCGGGCGTGAATGAAGGGGATTTGCGCGCCGCGATCGATCCGCTGTTCGAGGGCGACGAGGATGTCGGCGAGACGCGGGCGCTGATCGTCATGCATCGCGGCGAGATCGTCGCGGAACGCTATGCGCCCGGATTCGGGCCGGAAACCAAGCTGCTTGGCTGGTCGATGGGCAAGAGCGTGACGGCGGTGCTGGTTGGCTTGATGGTTGCTGACGGGCGATTGGCGCTGGATTCGCCGGTGCCGGTCGCGGCATGGGGTCAGCCGGGCGATCCGCGCGGAAAGATTACACTGCGGCAATTGCTCGCCATGACGTCAGGGCTGGACCATGTCGAGGATGACGAGCCGCTGGCCGAGG
The DNA here is from genome assembly GCF_054771635.1 of Sphingobium sp. TomTYG75. Taxonomy (NCBI): domain Bacteria; kingdom Pseudomonadati; phylum Pseudomonadota; class Alphaproteobacteria; order Sphingomonadales; family Sphingobiaceae; genus Sphingobium; species Sphingobium sp. TomTYG75. The sequence goes on from NZ_BSRE01000001.1 coordinate 1,250,117, forward strand.
CGGACACGGTGCGCATGCTGTTCACCGACGGCGCGCAGGATATGAGCGCCTTTGCCGAAGCGAAACCGCTGGCGCATGCGCCGGGGTCGCGCTTTTCCTATTCGACCGGCAATACATTGATCCTGGGCGACCTGATGGCGCGGATGCTGACTAGCAATCCCGATCCGGATGTACGGCGGCAGGCGATGCAGACCTTTATCGACGGACGGCTGAAGATTCCGGCGGGGATCAAGAGCCTGACGGTGGAATATGACGCGGCGGGCACGATGATAGGCGGCAGTTTCCTGCATATGACGGCGCGCGATTATGCGCGTTTTGGCGAATTGCTGCGGAACCATGGGCGGGGGCCGAACGGACATCAGATCGTGCCGGAAAAATGGGTCGATTTCATGCGCACACCTTCAGGGCGCAATGCGGCCTATGGCGCGCATCTCTGGCTGAACCGCGAAAGCGAGGAAAGCGTACTGATGCCGGGGGATGCGCCGCGCAGCCTGTTCGGCTGTGTAGGACATGGGGGGCAATATATATTGGTGTCGCCGGGTCAGGCGCTGACGGTCGTTCGGATCGGAGCGTCGCCGGAAAAGGAGCAGCGAACGGCCGTGAAGCAAGGGCTGGCAAGATTGATGCGGCTATTTCCTGCCTGAGGGTGATTTCCGCCGGATGTTAATATGCCCGGTCATCGGGCTGAGTGATCCAGATACAAGGCACGATGCTATGGCGCCTCGCCGAGGACATCTGGGTCAGGCCCGGATGACAGCCCACGAACGCGCCACACGCAAGATATCAGTCGCCGTTAAGCCGAAGCTCCAGCGCGAACGGTGGTGGGAGGTAGCGCTGACAACAGGGCGTTGCATGATGGCGAACTCGTCTGGGCCTGCGTCCGCTCGCTAAAGCATGATGATGTTTGAGTGATCGTCACCCCGGACTTGATCCGGGGTTCCACTTCTTTTCTGATGCTGCCGAGGCAGCGGGACCCCGGATCGAGCCCGGGGTGACGGAAAATCGGCCCTAATGCTCATGCTTCCGTGTAAAACGATCACGCTATAGAGGCCGCCACGTCAGCCGAGGCTGAAGCGCCCAAATAGTGCCGACCAGCCAGGCGGCAGCCATTGCCGCAGACCGTCGCCCGGACAGATGCGATGCACGTCCAGCAGGTCAAAGCCCGACCGCCTGCCCTTTACCGTCACTCGCCTGTCGAGATAGCGTCGCGCCGATCGGGGGGCGTCAAGCTGCCACGTGCCGCCATCATCTCTCTCCAGCGCATAGCCCCATTGGCCGATGCGCAATATTCCGGTTTCCACATGCCATGTCCCTTTGGGCATCGCGGCCTATCCCCGAACCCGCTGGCGGTGCGCCCCTTCGGCGCTGCCTGACGCCGACAGTCGATCGAATATGGCACGTTTGAGCAGCGGGGACGAGTGGATGAGGTGTTGCAGTTCGCGAATGGCGCCATCGACCACGCCCTTGTCATAATCACTGACTGTCCAACGACGGGTGGATGGGGACGTTGGATCGACGAAGAAGCATATCGTTTCCTGTTCGCCCGTCAGAAGCTCAACATGATGTTGCCTTAGCCGCTCGATCAGCATGTCAGCGACATAGTGTTCCCATTTCATATTCATGCCCGTCGTTCCAATCCTGGAATGTCATGGTCTGCCAGCACGGTAGCTGGAGCAAAAAAAGGGCGCGTCGAAATCGACGCGCCCAGTGCATGAGGAGGGTTGGATCAGAAACCGAAGCTGATGCCGCCGCGGACCTGAGCCAGGCTGTTGTGCCCACCGAAGCCGTAGCCGCCGGACAGGAACAGGTTGACGCGCTTGTTCACCGAAGTGTCGATGCCAAGTTCGATCAGGCCATGACCATCGGGATCGACGCCCTTCAGGTTGAAGGCATTGCCGCCGCCCACATATTGGACGGTGCGATCGCTGCCGATGTTGCCCTGGAAGCTGTACTGCACCTTGGCATAGGGGCGGTAAGCCACGCCATCGACATCACCCAGCAGAGCGCCTGCCTTCACACCGATGACCGGCGAGAAGACCGTCTTCGACGCGTCTTCGACGTTGAGACCGATGCCTGCGCCACCTTCTTCGGTGAAGCCGTTCATCGACCAGCGGCGAAGCGCCAGCTTACCGAAGGGCGTTACGACGAGACCGTTACCGGCCGCGAAGTCATAACCCATTTCCAGGCTGGCATCCCACTGCGAACCCTTGAAGTTGCCTTCGATCGTGCGGGCAAGCAGGGTCAGGTCGCGTTCGACTTCAAACTTCGAGAAGCCGTAGGCGAACTGGAAGCTGCCGTAGAAGGGACCGAAGCCCTGCGTCGCATAGGCACCGATGGTGTAGGTGCGGACCTGCGCTTCTTCCGGCGAACCCTGAGCGGTTACGTCATGCTGACCATAGCCGAAGCCGATGCCGAAGGCGCCGTCTTCCTGATAAGCGACGTCGATACCGAAGGCACCACCATAGCTGTTGGTCTTGATCTTCGACGCGCCCGAGCGAGTGCCGCCCGTCTTGGCGAAGTTAGCCGAGGGGTTGAACCAGAGCTGGGTGCCCAGAGCCTCTCCATAACCGCGACGTGCCGCCAGACGGTTGACCGTGGTGTTGAAGACCGCGTTCTGATCCACCGCAGCAAGCGAACCGTAGATCTCCGCCGAGGAAAGCTCGTTGAAGACCTGCGCCGCCTGAGCGCTGTTCAGGCGCCAGTCGAGACCGGCCGCGATGTTGGCGATGTCCTGAGCGTTGGCGATCTCCGTGACCGAAGCAAAGCCGTTGCCACCAGCAGCGTCCGTCTTCACCCGGGCGATGACGTCAGCCAGAGCGCTGTCGAGACCCACCGCCGCAGCAGCTGCGTTGGGGTTCGTCGCGCCGACAGCATAGCTGTTGCGGGTCGCTTCGATCGCCACGGTCTTGGCGGTCGTGTCATGCTTCAGGCCGAAGGTGACGAACTGCGAGCTCAGCGAGGGGGTTGCAGTTGCCGTGACATCGCCCGTTCCGGTGTAGGTGAACAGCGTGTAGCCGTCGCCCGTGGAGTAGAGGCTGTCCTTCGACACGGTCACAGCGACCTTGCCAGCCAGGTTCAGGTTCCCGTCCACCGTGACGGACGACGGGGTCGAGAAGACACCGGCATTGGTCGGAGTGGTGAAGTAGGGGATGCTGACGCCGCCGGTGATCGGGCCCAGGATTTCCGGAGCCGCGCCGCCATTGTTGACGTCAAGGCTGCTGAAGCGGACCAGCGAGGGGTTGACGCCTACGACCGTCGTGCCGTTGGCAGTCTGGGTGTAGTTGCCCTGCTGATAGACTTCGATGCCCTTGATGGCTTCGGGCCCCGGCGTGACGATGCTGTTGCCGACCGTGCGGATGAAGGTCGGTGCGCGGCGGCCGAGGACGAGGGTCGCATCATTGTTGATGTTGCCCTTGATCCCGAAGACCGCGTCGTCCGAAGCAACGTCCAGCTGGAGTTCGCCAGCCTGCACGTTGAGGTTGCCGACATCCATCGTCCAGGCTGCGGGCGAGGAGCCTTCAGCCGGAACATATTCGGCGCCCGTCACGACGAAGGTGCCAGCGCCCGTCTTGTTGACGGTGTTGACGCCCAGCACGCGAACGGCCGTCGGGTTGAACAGCCCTTGCGCGTCTTGCGGCAGGGTCGCGACCGGCGTGAAGTTGGCCGGGGTGGTCGATCCAGCCAGCTTCAGTTCGCGGGCGCCCAGGAAACCGCCGCCGTTCAGGTTGACGGTCGTGTCGGTCAGATAGGCACCGCTGTCGTCGCGCTGTGCGTCGATGTCGCCGAGCGTGATCGACCCGTTGTTGAGGTTGATCGCCGCCTTGATGTCGGCTGTCTTGACGGCAGCTTCGCCACCCACGCTGAGGTTGAACGCGGCAGGATCAACCTGCGATGCGTTCAGGGGAACGCCCGCGCCCGAAACCAGCGAAGCCAGTTCGGAAGCGACTTCGCCCTGCGTCGATACCGCACCCGTCACGGTGAAACCGCGCGAGATGCCGTTCTGATCGACCGTGTAGGTCTGCGCCGCAGGAGCAGCCGTGACGGTGACGGCGGTCGTGTTGACCGTCGCATCGACAGTAGCCGTGCCGCTGAACACCGATCCGCCGAGCGTCGTGTTGCCCGTCAGGATGCCGTTGTTCGTGACAGCACCAGTGACGCCTTCCAGCTCGACGTCGCCAAAGGCGATGCCGTTGTTGGTGAAGCTGGCGTTGCCGCCTGCCGGAGCCGCCGTGACGTTTGCCGCGATCGTGCGGGTGCCAGCGTCGGTCGGGTTGGTGTCGGTGATCGTCGCGGAGCCGCCACCGTCCAACGCGGAAACGCTGAACACATTGCCCGCACCCGGCGTGCCGAGCGAGCCATTGTTAACGAGCGAGGCGGAGGTCAGGCCTTCGACATCGACATCGCCAAGGACGGCGCCGTTGTTCGTGACCGAGGCCGCGGCGCCGACCGGCTGACCCGTGAACGTCGTTACGACGCTGACGGGGGTGAAGCCATCAGCCGCATAGGTGGTGACGGTTTCTTCGCTGCTGTCGAAGCCCGAGCTGCTGGCGAAAAGGTTGCCGCCGGTGCCGTTGTTGGCATCGCCGATGACGCTGCCTTGGCCGATGGTGATCGATGCACCGCCTACGCCGGAAGCGAAGACGTTGCCCGCCACGCTGGGCACGCCCTGCTGCGAGGGAGCATCCACGACGACCGAAGCCTGACCACCTGCGGAGGTGAAGCTGTTGGTTTGCGTGCTGGTCGTCAGCGTGTCGATACCGCCAGTGACGCTGTAATTGTCAACGCTCTCGCTGTTTGACAGGTCGGTGCCCGACGAGGCGAAGACCGATCCGCCGACCGAGCCGGTGATGTTGGCGCTCGCGTTGCCGAAAGCCGAGGTGACGCTGCCGTCACCATCGATGCGTCCGGCATTGTTGAGCGTGGCGTTGCCAGCAGCGGCCGGAGCCGTTTGCGTCGAGGTGGTGGTGACAGTAGCCGTGCCATCTCCAGCGGCGTCTACCGTCCGCGTTGCGGAGGTGGCGAATGCCACGTCAGCGGGCGTGAAGGCGAACGGGCCGACCTGCGCGGTGCTGACAGACACGTTGCCAGCGACAGCTGCATCCGCGCCGATGTCGGCCAATGCCGAAGCGGTGCCCGTAACATTCACGTTGCCACCCACATTCGCCGCACCTTGAAGCGCGACGGAAGCCGCACCGCCGGTCTGGCTCTGGGTGAACTGCGAGCTGGCGGACGAGCTGGTTCCCTGCAGAACGCCAGCGTCATAGGTGTCGGTGCTTTCCGAGGCGTTCGTCAGGTTGATGGCGAAGCCCTGGCTCGTCGAGGTGACGTTGCCCGAGATCTGGCCGCCGTTGACGTTGACCGCACTGCCTGCGTTGCCGGAGGAGAACACATCGCCGTTGCGGCCAGAATCACCGGGAGCAACCGTTCCGCTGATGTTGACGGTGCTCGTGCCGCCGGTGGTGGCGAAATCGGTCGTGTCGAGGCTGGTGGCGACGACCGTTCCGGTGCCTGCGCCATCGCGGGAGTCCGTCGCAACGTCCGTGCTGGCAGTTGCGGATGACCCACCCTGGGCTACAGAAGACACGTCGCCATAGACGCTGCCGCTGACGGTAGCCGTGCTGTTGGCGGCGGAGAACTGGCTGACGCTGCCGTCATTGCCGGTGCCGAAGTTCAGCGAGCCGTTGATGCCCGCATAGGTGCCGGTGACGTCGCCGCCGACGGTTTCGCTCGAACTGCTCGACTGCGTGGTCGTGGTCGTTCCCGATACGGTGACCGTGGGACCGGTGCTGGTCGAGACCGTGCTGCCGCTCGACGCGGTGGTCTGGCCGAGGACCTGGCCATTGTTCGCGATGGTGATCGCGCCGGTGTCCGAATCGGCATCGACGTCGCCGCTGATCCGTCCAGCGGCCGCATTGGTAATCGAGATGGCACCATCAGTGGTCGAGGCCAAGGCGCTGCCGCCGACCGAGCCGCTATTGGCCAGGGTGACGGAGCCGGCTGTTGCCGTGCCGACAAGGTCGCCATCGACGGAACCGGCGTTGGTGACGGAGACGTTCGCGGTATCAAGGGCTGAGCCGATCAGGCTGCCGCCGACTTCGCCCGCGGGACCGTTGACGAGCGCAACATCACCATAGGCCGAGCCGAATACGCTGCCGCCTACCGAACCGTTATTGGTGACCGAAGCCGTGCCGCCGAAGTCCGTTGCGCTGATGCCGCCCGTGACTTCGCCATTGTTGGTGGCGGTGAAGTTGTTGGCGGCGGCCGTGCTGCCGACGCCGCCAAAGGCGATACCGGTGACCAGGCCATCGTTGGTCAGTGAAACAGCGCCATCGCCTTCGCCAGCGGCATAGCCGCCCGCGACGAAATCATAGCCGACGCTGCCGCCGCTGATGTCCGCGCCCGAGGCAATCGTTACCGTAAGGTCAGGGTTTGCAGGAGTGGTGATCGCGGCATCGATGCTGGCGTTCACCGCGGCGCTTGTACCCGCACCGGTGGGCACGTTCACAGTTGCGGGAGCGGCTGAGGCTCCACTGGCGTTGGCGAGGAGCGCCATCGCCGGCATCGAGGCTGACAAGAGCAGCATCCGATGCAGTTTCGAGTTATTTCTCATTCTTTATTCCCCTAGTCATCGTGCAAAGCCGCAAAGCCAGACGGCAGAAGGGGACATCCGGGCCGGGACGACACCACCCGACCTGCCGCATCTGATATGCGCGGTGAAATCCCCTTCACCCCCTGCACATTGCTAGACGCACTTCACGTGCGTGTGCGCAACTTGCGCAAATCTCCTATGCGCAATCGCATTCGTTCGCAATCGCTTTTTGCGGCGTCGCAAAGATGTGCGCAAATAGCTCCGAGATTTGACGGATTTAGGCCGGGCTTTAGGCCTTTTCCATGAAAATTCTGGATTCTTAAGTGCGCAAATTGTATGATCGTTCAATATGCACTTGGCAGGTTTGCGACAGCGGTGTGAACGCTTCTAGAAACAACAACGAACAAAAGGCGACGCAAGATTTGCGATCGTCGGTTTTCCAGGTGGTCGCACGGGTGTGCCAAGAACAGGCGCAGAAAAACATGTCTTTTGATTATGAGTGGGATCAGCAGAAAGCGCGTGGGCTGATCAGCTGCCTGATAGAGGAAACCGGCCTGTCGGCGACGGAAGTAGCGCGCCGATCAGGGCTGGCTCCATCGACGCTGACGCGCATTTATCCCACACCTTCGGTAGGCTATTCCCTTTCGGCGCGGAGCATATCCAAGCTCAAGGAAGCATTCCCCGAGCCATTCGCCATGTGCGAGGCAAGGGGGATCACCGCCACCCCTTCACCGGCCCCCACACATCTAGTGAAGGAGCGGCCCCTGCCCTTTGCGATGCCGAGTGAAAGGACCATCCCGGTTTATGCCGCGTCGCTGCTGTTCCCAGACGAGGACAGCATATCACTGGCCAACGACCTGGAGATGTGGGAGGGCGACTTCACCCAGCCGGCCGCCTTTATCCCCGCGCCATTCGGCCGTGCCGACGCGGCCCGCTATTTCGCGATCTACATCCCCAGCGAAGCGATGGAGCCGAGGTTCCGGGCAGGCGAGCGGGTGATATTGGACAGGATCAAGCCTGCGTCCATCGATACCGACGTAATCGTGCAACTGCGCGACGAAGAGGAACGGTCGCTTTGGACGATAGGCAGACTGAGCGCGCGGGACCGCAACCTGATCGGCCTGACCCAATATAAGGACCGGGTGACCGCTTCCATTCACCGCAGCAAGGTCCGGCATATCTTCCCCATCATCGGGATGCTCGGCGACGAGGCTTGAGGGTTGACGCGGCCCGGCTGCCGCCAAGCTCAATATCGCTCGCCTAGAGCAGGAACTGCCCCTCTATCACCGTGCGACAGGCGCCGGTCAGGATGACCCGATCGCCGTCCAGACGGCAGCCAAGGCGGCCGCCACGAGCAGATGCCTGCACGGCGCCGAGCTTTACCCTATCGAGCCGGGACGCCCAGAAGGGGGTGAGCAGGCAATGGGCCGAGCCGGTCACAGGATCCTCATCCACGCCACCTCCTGGCACGAAGACGCGGCTGAGGATGTCGCTGTCCTCACCGGGCGCGGTGGCAATCAGCATGATGTCGCCAAGCGCCCTCAAGGCCGCAAAGTCAGGCTGAAGCGCGCGGACGGCAGAAGCATCAGGGAAGAGGAACAGGCTGTATCCGCCGTCGCGCCAATGGGACTCAAGCGGCTTCCCGCCCAGCCCGGCCGCAAGATCGGGTAGCGCGCGCGGTTCCATATGCCACGCGGGGAGGGAAAGGGCGTAGCCATCCCGGTCACGCGCAACCGTCAGCACGCCCGCGTCACGGGTGCGGAAGCGCAGCGCGGTGCGGCCGCCCATCAGCACATGACCGCTGGCCAGCGTGGCATGGCCGCAAAGCTTCACCTCAACCATGGGCGTGAACCAGCGCAGGGCATAATCGGCGTCGGGATCATCGGGCGTCGGAACGGTGAAGGCGGTTTCCGACAGGTTGTTTTCAGCCGCGATCGCCTGGAGGGTGGCATCGTCCAGCCAGCGGCCAAGCGGCATCACGGCAGCCGGATTTCCGGTGAAGGGCGCGTCGGCGAATGCGTCAACCTGGGTGAAGGGAAGGCTGGTCATCGATTGGGTTTCCGCTGGCTTGTGAGGCCGATGATGACGCGCGGTGACGCCGGGCGATAGGGCCAGCATGGAGACATTGGTCTGGAGGGCACGTCGAGGGGGAGAGTGATCTGGCGTTCGATGCAGGGGCCTGAGATGCCAGCTTTCGCTGGCATGACGTAGGTGGGGGAAAGGAAATGGGCCAGCCATATGAAATGGCTGGCCCGTGTTCGCGGCTTTAGGGGACGCTTTGACCGTCAATCCAATTTTGGCCCGAAGGCCGGTGAGGAATGACGCTCCCCAGGCTTACGCACTGCCGCTCGCCCTCCCGCGGGCGATCGATGCTGACGATGTTAACGCAGATTTACTGAGTCGTCTCGCGCAAACATGGTTTTCAACGGGTAATCGGCTCGTGTCAGCCGGTTATGCGCCGCCGCATTGCGCGCGATGCAGGAATTTCTGGTCCGCCAGCACCAGCGCCATCATCGCTTCCACGACGGGTACGCCACGGATTCCCACGCAGGGGTCGTGGCGGCCCTTGGTGATGATGTCGGAAGCTTCGCCATCGCGCGTGATTGTTTCCACGGGGATGAGGATCGAGCTGGTCGGCTTGAAAGCGACGCGCAGCTTCACCGGCTGGCCGGTCGAGATGCCGCCCGCAATGCCGCCAGCATGATTGGCAAGAAAGGCTGGCCCCTCTTCGCCCGGACGCATGGGATCGGCATTTTCCTCGCCACGCAGGCGGGCAGCGGCGAAACCGTCGCCGATTTCCACGCCCTTGACCGCGTTGATGCTCATCATCGCGGCGGCGAGTTCGCTGTCGAGCTTGGCGTAGAGCGGCGCGCCCCAGCCTGCGGGCACGCCGGACGCGACGCATTCGACCACGGCGCCAAGGGACGAACCGTCCTTGCGCGCGTCGTCCACCAGTTTCTCCCATCGCTTAGCGGCTTCGGGGTCGGGGCAGAAGAAGGGGTTATTGTCGATTTCCGCCGCGTCAAAACGGGCATAGTCGATCGCGTCGCCGCCTATCTCACTGACATAGGCGAAGATATCGACCTCCGGCAGGACGAGGCGGGCAACCGCGCCCGCAGCGACACGGCTGGCGGTTTCACGCGCCGACGAACGGCCGCCGCCGCGATAGTCGCGAAAGCCATATTTGGCATCATAGGCATAGTCGGCATGACCCGGCCGATAGGCCTTGGCGACGTCCGAATAATCCTTCGACCTCTGATCGGTATTCTCGATCATCAGGCTGATCGGGGTGCCGGTGGTCTTGCCTTCGAACACGCCCGACAGGATGCGGACCTCGTCCGGTTCGCGGCGTTGGGTCGTGAACTTCGACGTGCCGGGCTTGCGCTTGTCCAGATAGGGCTGGATGTCGGCTTCGCTGATCGGCAGGCCGGGGGGGCAGCCATCGACGATCGCGCCGATGGCCGGACCATGGCTTTCGCCCCAGGTGGTGAAGCGAAATACGCGGCCGAAGGTGTTGAAGCTCATATCCTGTCCCTCGCCCGGATCAGCCCTTGTCGAGCGCGATATCCGGCGCGTCTTCGGCCTTCATGCCGATGACATTGTAGCCAGCGTCGACATGATGGACTTCGCCGGTCACGCCCGATGCCAGATCCGACAGGAGGTAGAGGGCCGCGCCGCCGACATCCTCGATCGTCACATTGCGGCGGAGCGGGCTGTTCAGTTCATTCCACTTCATGATGTAGCGGAAGTCGCCGATGCCGCTGGCCGCCAGCGTCTTGATGGGGCCTGCCGAAATGGCGTTGACGCGGATATTTTCCGGTCCCAGGTCCATTGCCAGATATTTGACGCTGGTTTCCAGGGCCGCCTTGGCCACGCCCATGACGTTGTAATGGGGGATGACCTTTTCGGCGCCATAATAGGACAGCGTCAGCATGCTGCCACCCTCGGCCATCAGCGCGCGGGCGCGTTTGGCGACGGCGACGAAGCTGTAGGCCGAAATGTTCATCGTCATCAGGAAGTTTTCGAGGCTGGTGTCGACATATTTGCCGCGCAGCTCATTCTTGTCGGAAAAGCCGATCGCGTGAACGACGAAATCGAGCTTGCCCCAGCGTGCCTTCACTTCGTCGAAGGCCGCGTCGAGCTTGTCCATGTCGGAAACGTCGCAATCGATCAGAAAGTCCGATCCCAGTTCCTCGGCAAGCGGGCGCACGCGCTTGGCCAGCGCATCGCCCTGATAGGAGAAGGCGAGTTCCGCCCCCTGTGCGCGCAATGCCTTGGAAATGCCCCATGCGAGCGACTTGTCATTCGCCAGGCCCATGATGAGACCTCGTTTTCCCGTCATCAAGCCCGTCATTCTACCGTCCCGTTCCCTTTACGATCCTCCATGCCACGCTCCACTTCCTCTTCGGGAAATTCGGCAAGCGCCGCATTGAGTTCCGCGCCAATTACCACGCCAAGCCCGACGAGGAAGAAAAAAATGAGTGTGATCATGACACCAGCCAGACTGCCATAGGTGCGGTCATAGCCGCCGAGCAGCGAAAGGGTGGGCGGCAGCAGCATGGTGACGCCATACCACCAAAGCGCCGTAGCGACCGCGCCGGGCCATTTGGGAAAGCGTTTGTCCTTGTAGGCGCTGGGTGTGAGCGAGAAATAGAGATAATAAAGGGCGACGCAGAGGATCAGCATCGGCAGGGCGCGCGTCAGGGTGACGATCTGCATCGCCTGGTCCGCGAAGGGCAGCAGCTGGTGCAGGAACTGGTCGATGCCGGTTATGACGACCTGAAGGGAAAAGGCGAACATCACGGCAAACACGCTGACCAACGTGATGCCGATGGCGGTCAGGCGATAGTGCCAGAAAGGCCGCGTGCTTTTGGTGCCATAGGCGCGGCGGAGAATGTCGCGGATGGTTTCGATGAGGCTGCCCACCGTCCACAGGCCAACAAGACCGCCGAGCCATAGAAGCGGGCCGGTGCGGGCGGTGAGCACATCGATGATGGGCTGTTTCACCACGCTGGCGACGCCGGGCGGCACGGTTTCGAGGAAAGCGCCCACCGCCGCCAGACCATCCTGCGACCGGCCGAAGATGCTGGCTACCGCCGCCGCGACGATGAAGAAGGGGAAGAGCGTCATCAGCGAAAGATAGGCGAGGTTTCCCGCGTGGATGAAGCCATCGCTATAGGTGCCGACAGCCACCCGCTTCATGATTTCGAAGGCGTGGCTGCCGGGTCGGACCTTGGCTATGCCGCGGTTGAGATGGGCACGAGCGTCGTCCGCGATCCGTTTGCGGCGGGATTCGGGTGAGTAGGGTGAAGGCTGCGGCATGCCCTCCTAACGTCCTAAACGCCCAGATGGGCGCGAACGGCACGGCCATCCTGCCAGCTTTCGACCAGCGACAGGATCGCCGGGTCGTCGCCGGGGATGTCGATCAGCAGGCGGACGAGCTGATCGCCCCGCTCCCCAGCCTTGTGCGTGAAGCCCTTGCCGCGCAGGCGCAGCGTCTTGCCCGATGTGGTCCCGGCGGGGACGCCGAGCATCACCGGACCATCGACGGTGGGCACCTTGACCTTGCCGCCCTTCACCGCTTCGTCGAGGGTGATGGGGAGGTCGAGCAGCACATTGTCGCCGTCGCGGGTGAAGAATGGGTGCGGTTTCACCTCGATAGTGACGATCGCGTCCCCTGCCCCGGCTGGCCCCGCCTGCCCCTTCCCCGACAGCCGCATCTGCGTGCCGGTTTCGACGCCAGCAGGCAGCTTGAGGTCGATGCTCTTGCCGTCCTGCAGGGTGATCCGCTGCGGCGCGAGGGTGGCCGCGTCGACGAACGCGACGGCCAAGCGGTAGGACACATTGGCCCCCTTTTGCGGCGGGCCGCCACGGCCAAAGCCACCGAAACCGCCGCCACCGCGCCGGGCGCCGCCGCCGCTGAACAATCCTTCGAAAATGTCGCCGAAGTCGGCACCTTCGTTGAATTCAAAGCCGCCGCCGCCACCCGGACGTCCACGAAAACCGCCGCCGCCAGCGCCGCCAAATCCGAAGGGAGCGGTGGGATTGCCGTCGCCGTCAATTTCTCCCCGGTCGAAACGCGCGCGCTTGTCCTTGTCCGACAGCAGCTCATAGGCGCTGGAAACCGACGAGAAACGCTCGGCCGCCTTGGGATTATCCTGATTCCGGTCAGGGTGAAGCTCCTTGGCGAGCTTGCGGTAGGCCGACTTGATCTCTGCCTCGCTCGCGCCGCGCGCGACGCCCAGAGTGGAGTAGGGATCCGCCATTGCCGAGTGTCTATCCTTGTTCGTGAAAGCTGATTTGCACCTTATGTGGCGAAATAGTCACGATCGTTCAAGCGGCGCGGCCATCGACATGAACGGAAACCAGCCGTAGATCAGCAGCATGACCGATCCCTTCATCCTGTTCGACCAATGGTATGGCGAAGCGCGCGGCGCCGAGATCAACGACAGCAACGCAATGGCGCTGGCAACCGCCGACGCGCGCGGGCGGCCGTCGGTGCGGATGGTGCTGCTGAAAGGGCATGGGCCGGAAGGCTTTATCTTTTATACTAACTTCGAAGGGCGCAAGGCCGAGGATTTGCTCGCCAATCCGCATGCGGCGCTGCTGTTTCACTGGAAGTCGCTGCGGCGGCAAATCCGGATCGAAGGGCCTGTCGAGACGGTGGATGAGGCTGCGGCCGACGCCTATTTCGCGACGCGCAGCCGTGACAGCCAGCTGGGCGCATGGGCTTCCGACCAGTCGCGACCGCTGCCGTCTCGGGAGGTTTTCATGGCCCGCTATGATGATGCGGTCGCCCGGTTCGAGGGTGGGCCGGTGCCTCGCCCGCCGCACTGGTCGGGATTTCGCGTGGTACCCCAGCGGATCGAATTCTGGCAGGACCGTGAGCATCGGCTGCACGAACGGCGGTTGTTCGAGCGGGATGGCGATGGTTGGCGCGAAGGGCTGCTTTATCCTTGAGGCGCGGGGGCCGCGTAGCGGTGGTGGAGGGAGCGTGGCCAGCGTTGCGCATTTCCCCTCCACCAGCCTTTGGCTGGTCCCCCTCCCCACGCCTCCGGCGCAGGGAGGATAAGGCTGCGGTCATTCGTTCAACAGGATAGGCGTTCCGGTCGGCGCCTGTTAGATGTGAGGCCAGCACGGCTAAGAGGGGTTGCATGCGGAATCGACTGACGGCCTTCATTCTTGCTGGCATGATCCTGGGCGTTCTCACCGGCTTTGCGGCCAATTTGTGGGTCGGAGCCGACAAGACCCTTGCCAAGGATGTGGCAGGATATTTCCACCTGCTGGCCGACATTTTCCTCCACCTCATCAAGATGATCATCGCACCGCTGGTGTTTTCGACGCTGGTCGCGGGGATCGCGCATATGGGCGACAGCGCGGCGTTGGGGCGGATCGGCGGGCGGGCGCTGGCCTGGTTCATCATCGCCAGCCTCATATCGCTGACGCTCGGCCTCTTCTTCGTCAATTTCTTCGCGCCGGGTGAAGGATTGAACCTTGTCCGGTCAGGCGCGCAATCCGGCGTGAATACCGAAGCGCTCAATTTCAGGGATTTCGTCCTGCACGTCTTTCCCACGTCCATGGTGGGGGCGATGGCGGAAAATTCGATCCTCCAGATCGTCGTCTTTTCGCTGTTCGTGGGCGTCGCGCTGACCGCCATCGGCGAAAAGGGCAAGCCGATCGTCATCGTGATCGAGGCGATGGTCGAATTGATGCTGCAAGTGACGGGCTATGTGATGCGGGTCGCGCCCCTTGCCGTGTTCGGGGCGCTGGCGTCGGCGATCACGACCGAGGGGCTGGGGGTCCTCAAGACCTTTGGCGAGTTGGTGGGCGAATTCTACCTTTCGCTCTTTGCGCTGTGGCTGCTGCTCTGTGGCGCCGGGGCGATCTTCTTGGGGCGGCGGATGATCAAGCTGCTCAAATATGTGCGCGAGCCGCTGCTGATCGCCTTTTCCACGGCATCGTCGGAAGCCGCCTACCCCAAGATGCTGGAGCAGCTGGACCGGTTCGGCGTCCCCCGTCGTATCTATAGCTTCGTGCTGCCGCTTGGCTATTCGTTCAATCTCGACGGGTCGATGATGTATTCGACCTTCGCCACGATCTTCATCGCGCAGGCCTATGGCATCGACCTGCCGATCGCGACGCAGATCACCATCCTGCTGGTGCTGATGGTGACGAGCAAGGGCATCGCCGCCGTGCCGCGCGCCTCGCTCGTCGTCGTTGCGGCGACGCTGGGCCAGTTCGACCTGCCGGTGGAAGGCATCGCCCTCATCCTGGCCGTCGATCATTTCATGGACATGGGCCGCACCGCCACCAACGTGCTGGGCAACGCCATCGCAACGTCGGTCATCACCAAATGGGAAGGCATGCTGGAGGTCGAGGAACCCGAATTCGTGCCGCATCCCAAGGCGCCAGCCCATACGCCCGCGCATGGCCGCGCTGGGCTGGAACTGGCGTCGGACATGGTGGACGAAGAACCGCGAAGCTGACCGCTACCACAATATGCCCCTAACCGGCTGATCCGGTGCAGGCGCATCGTCGCCGATGGATTGGAGCAGGTCGATCTCGATCGTGCGGCACATGGCGGAGAGTGGCACGTCATGTACGCTGTTAGCGAAGGGATCGACCAGATCATCGCCAATCCGCAGCACGGCGAGGAACATGAGGCCCGCCACCGTCGACCCCAGCGGCGTCGCAAGGCCGAGGGTTTCCACCAGCCCGATCGGCAGCAATACGCAGAAGAGATGCGTGAACAGCGTCGGCAGGAACCGATATTGGATAGGCAACGGCGTGTTCTTGAGCCGCTCCATGCCCCCTTGCGCATTGGAGATATCGACCAGCGTCCGTTCCATCTGCGTTTGCTGGATAGTATCGATCCACCCTTCCCTTCGGGCGATGTCGATCCGCCGCCCGGTGCTGTCCAGCAGGCCATTGGCCGGATTGGAGCGCGCGAGGGCATGCCCCTTGTCCCGCTCCTCGATAAAGCCGGTAACGCGATCGTCGAAGGGCTGGCGGCGCAACTGGCATCGCAAGGCGTTCACATAGGCGATTTGTCGTTTGATAATCTCTCGCTTCAGGTCCCGCGCTTCGGGGTCGGGCAGGAAGTTCCGCGTGGCACGCGCCAGGCTGCGCGAGGCGTTGATCATCGCTCCCCAGAGAATGCGGCCTTCCCACCAGCGTTGATAGGATGAATTGCTGCGAAAGCCGAGGAAGAGCGCCAGCGCCGAGCCGAACAGGGTAAGCGGCAGCGGTGGCGCGCGAAAGGGCAGGATGAAATAGGTGATCGTGACCGCGCAGTCCCAGATGAACAACAGGGCGAGCGGCTTCCAAACTTCACTCGCAATCTGGCGCAGGCTGGGCGCGGCATTGACGATCATGCATTTCTCCGGATTTCAGCACAGGAGGGCATAAACAAAGCGGCCCTCCTTTGGATGCGGGCGGGGGACAATTTACCGGCTGCGCGTTACGCCCTCTTTGCAACGGGGGGAGGTCAGCGCGCTGCCTTCGCCGCTTCCGCCCACCAAATGAGGCTGCTCGCGAAACCCGCAAAATCGCGTTCGAGCGCCGCGCCGCCGTCACCCTGTGGCTGACCCTGTTCATCAAGCGTCTGGGCGATCTGGCCGACGCTCAAACGTTCCGGGATGACGGCCATGCCCATGGCGGACAGCGTCACCGTCCAGGCGGCGTGGCTGTTGACCCCGGCATAGCGGCCCGCCGAATAGCTGGCGATGGCGGCGGGGCGGCGGTCGAATTCCTTGAGATAGTGGTCGACGAGATTCTTGAGGCCGGGTTGAACGCCCCGATTATATTCGCCGGTCACGAAGACGAAGGCATCGGCAACGGTGAGGCGGTCGGCCAGCGCGGCCATGGCTGCGGGGGCCTGGCCGGGCGGGTAGTCACTGTAGCGCTGGTCGAGCATGGGAAGGCTGACCTGCATCGCGTCTATGAGTTCGGGCTTGTGGCCGAGTTGCTGGAAGCCGTTGATGAGATAGTCGGCGAGGCGGATGCCCATGCGATTACGACGGTAGGAGCCGTAGAGGATGAGGAGGTTGAGTGGCATCGCGGCGCTCCCTTGCTGTTAAGGGGAGGTTTGTCGCATCGGCATGAGCGCGCGTCCAGCATATCGGCCATTCCATGCGTCATGCCAGGGGAAGCTGGCACCTCAGGATCGGGCAGGACACATAGACCCGAGATGCCAGATTTCGCTGGCATGACGGGGTTGGATGGCCTTTACCGCAACTTCGCTATCGAAAGCCCGTCCTGTTTGGCGCGGGTTTTTACCGATTCCTCGCTGCGGGTCAGGGCCTTGGCGATCGCCTTGAGCGCCATGCCCTTCTTCGCCAGCGAATGAAGCTTTTGCAGCTCATCCGCCGTCCATGGCTGCTTGTGCCGTTCGAAGCGATCGCCTGCCATTACTTAGTCCGCGAAGGGATCGCGCACGAGGATGGTGTCCTCGCGCTCGGGGCTGGTGGAGACGAGCGTGACCGGGCAGCCGATCAGTTCCTCGATCCGGCGGATATATTTGATCGCCTGCGCGGGGAGGTCGGCCCAGCTGCGGGCACCGGCCGTCGTGTCCTGCCAGCCTTCGATATCCTCGTAGATCGGCTCCGCCTTCGCCTGATCCTGCGCATGGGCGGGAAGATAGTCGAAGGTCTGGTCGCCAATCTTGTAGCCGACGCAGATCTTGAGCGTGTCGAAGCCGTCCAGCACGTCGAGCTTGGTCAGCGCGATGCCGGTGACGCCCGATACTGCGACCGACTGGCGCACCAACACGGCGTCGAACCAGCCACAGCGGCGCTTGCGGCCGGTGACGGTGCCGAATTCATGGCCGCGTTCGCCGAGGCGCTGGCCGGTTTCGTCTTCCAGCTCGGTCGGGAAGGGGCCGGAGCCGACGCGGGTGGTGTAAGCCTTGACAATGCCCAGCACGAAGCCCGCGCCGTTGGGGCCAAGGCCAGTGCCGCTCGCCGCCGTGCCCGCGACCGTGTTGGACGAGGTGACGAAGGGATAGGTGCCGTGGTCGATGTCGAGCAGGGTGCCCTGCGCGCCTTCGAACAGGATGCGCTGGCCCGCCGCTTTTGCCTTGTTGAGGGTGAGCCAGACCGGCTTTACGAAGGGCAGGATGAACTCTGCGATGTCGCGCAGGTCCGCCATCAGGGCATCGCGGTCGATCGGCGCTTCGTTGAAGCCTGCGCGCAGGGCGTCGTGATGGGCGGTCAGGCGGTCGAGCTGCGGGCCGAGATCGTCGAGATGGGCAAGGTCGCAGACGCGGATGGCGCGGCGGCCGACCTTGTCTTCATAGGCGGGGCCAATGCCACGGCGAGTGGTGCCGATCTTGCCTGCGCCCGATGCGTCTTCCCGCAGACCATCGAGGTCGCGGTGGAAGGGCAGGATCAGTGGGCAGGTTTCGGCGATCTGGAGATTGTCGGGCGTGATCTCGACCCCCTGCCCGCGCAGCTTGGCGACCTCATCGCGGAAGTGCCAGGGATCGAGGACGACGCCATTGCCGATGACCGACAGCGTTCCACGCACGATGCCCGAGGGGAGCAGCGAGAGCTTGTAGACCTTCTCACCCACGACCAGCGTGTGGCCTGCATTGTGGCCGCCCTGAAAGCGGGCGACGACGTCGGCGCGCTCCGACAGCCAGTCGACGATCTTGCCCTTGCCTTCGTCGCCCCACTGAGCGCCGATCACGGTCACATTTGCCACAGATAAAGTCCTTCCGCCCGCCGCGGTGACCGGCCATGCCCTTCGACGGGACTCGGCATGCCGGTGGGATCAAGTTGGGCGCATACGCCCTGCGGGAGGCGCGTTAGCCGCGCGGCCCCCTACGCGTCAAGTCAGTAAGCTCGTGTCGCTTCGCCATCCAGCCAATGGGTGCAGCGCAACGCTTCGCCATTTTCCTGACCCGTGAGGGCGGCGACCGTTTGCCAGCCCTGCCCGCGAAGTTGCGCGGCGCGACTTTCGTCATGGTGCAGGGGCAGGAAGAGCCGCTGAGGCGTTTCCGCGCCGAAACCCGCGTCGATGAGTGGATCGGGGTAGAGCGAGAAACCGATCGCCGGTTCTTCCGAGCCGTCCGCGCGGGTAATGGCGTAACTGCCGCCCCGGCCAATCTCTCCGATGAAGCCTTCCGCGAAGATCGAGAAGCCGAACCAGTTCTGATATTCAAAGCCGTGGCGTTCGGTGGGATCGAGGGTCAGCGTGATGTCCCAGCCGATCGGCTTGGCGACGGCGCGCAGGCCCGCGATTCGGCTGTCGATTGCGCCGCCGAGCTGGGCATTTAGCGCTTCGAGCTTCTCCATCGCGGGGTGGAAGGGGCCGGTCGCCTCCATCAGGGGCAGATAGGCGGCGGCGGCCGGGCTGATCGCGGCGAGCGCGCCAGCATCCTTGGCGTCGAGTTCGGCGCGAACGGCTTCGATGTCTTCGGGAGCGAGCGGGAGCGGTCCAGCGGCGAGGCTGTCGATCAGGTCGGGCAGCGTGAAATCGATGGTGATGCCGGTGACGCCGGCGGCCTGGAGCGCCTCGATTGCGACATTCACGATCTCGACGGCGGCGGCGACGCTGTCGCTGCCGATGAGTTCGGCGCCGACTTGCAGCCGTTCGCGTTCGGGGCGGAGCTGGTTGGCTTTCAGGCGGATCACGGGGCCGCCATAGGACAGGCGTAGCGGGCGCGGCGCGCTGGCGAGACGGGTCGCCGCAATGCGGCCGACCTGCGCGGTCATGTCGGGACGAAGGGCGAGGCTGCGCTGCGACACTGGATCGACGGCGCGGACGAGATCCTGCGCACGCATGGATTTGAGGCGGCTGACCAGTGTTTCTTCAAATTCGGCGAGCGGCGGCATGACCCGCTCATAACCGTGCGACGCGACCGTATCGAGCACGCGGCGCGCGAGGCGCGCGGAGGCTTCGGCCTGCGGCGGCAGGCGGTCGGACAGTCCTTCGGGCAGGAGGCCGGGGGGAATGCTCATCTTAAGCCCTCCCCCCTCGGGGGGAGGGTTGGGAGAGGGGGACTGCGCGCAACGCTTGTGCAATCACACCCAGCACGCCTTCAATATTGCCAATCACATCCGGGTTGCCGAAACGAAGCACGCGATATCCTAGCGATTCCAGAAATTCTGTTCGCCGTGCGTCATAGCGATCTTTGGCCGAATGTGTATCCCCATCGATTTCTATGATGAGCTTTGCCGCTTTGGAGGCGAAATCCGCAATGTAGGGCGCGACGATCGTCTGGCGGGTGAATTGCTGATTTTCGAAGCGGTTGGCGCGGAGGGCGAGCCAGAGCTTTTGTTCGGCGGGCGTGGGGTTGGCGCGCATTTGTCTCGCGCGCTCCTTGAGCTTTGGGTCGAGTCGCACCGTTGCTCCCCCTCTCCCAAACCCTCCCCCCTAGGGGGGAGGGCTTTTCAGGGTTACGCGAAGCGGAGGAGCTTCACCGTCTTGACGCCTGCGAGGTTGCAGATAGCCTTCAGCACATCGTCATTGACCGCGCCATCGACCGACAGCAGCAGCACGGCTTCACCGCCCTGGCTGCGGCGGCCGAGGTGGAAGGTGCCGATGTTGACGCCTGCTTCGCCCAGCGTCGAGCCGAGACGGCCGATGAAGCCGGGCGCGTCCTGGTTGACGATGTAGAGCATATGGCCTTCGAGGTCGGCTTCGACCTTGATGCCGAACAGCTCCACAAGGCGCGGGCTGCCGTGGCCGAACAGCGTGCCAGCGACCGACTTGTCGCCGCCTTCCGTCTTTACCGTCACGCGAACGAGGGTCTGGTAGTCACCCTCGCGGTCATGACGCACTTCGCGCACGTCGAGGCCGCGTTCCTTCGCAAGGAAGGGCGCGTTGACCATGTTCACCGTGTCCGAATAGACGCGCATCAGGCCTGCGAGGACCGCTGCGGTGATCGGCTTCTGGTTGAGTTCGGCAGCATGGCCTTCGACCTCGACCGAAACGCCCTGGATGCGGTCGCCTTCGAGCTGGCCGACGAGGCTGCCCAGTTCTTCGGCCAGCGCCATATAGGGCTTGAGCTTGGGGGCTTCTTCAGCGGACAGGCTCGGCACGTTCAGGGCGTTGGTGATGCCGCCGTCGAGCAGATAGTCGCTGAGCTGTTCGGCCACCTGCAACGCGACATTGACCTGCGCTTCGTCGGTCGAGGCGCCGAGGTGCGGCGTGCAGATGAAGTTGGGGGTGCCGAACAGCGGCGATTCCTTCGCCGGTTCCTGGACGAACACGTCGAGCGCGGCGCCAGCGACATGGCCCGAATCCATCGCTTCCTTGAGCGCGGCTTCATCGACCAGACCACCACGCGCGCAGTTGATGATGCGCACGCCCTTCTTGGTCTTGGCGAGATTTTCCTTGCTCAGGATATTGCGGGTCTGGTCGGTCAGCGGCGTGTGCAGCGTGATGAAGTCAGCCTTCGCCAGCAGCGTGTCGAGGTCAGCCTTTTCCACGCCCATTTCGACGGCGCGTTCCGGGGTGAGGAAGGGATCGAAGGCGACGACCTTCATCTTCAGACCAAGCGCGCGGCTGGCGACGATCGAGCCGATATTGCCCGCGCCGATCAGGCCCAGCGTCTTGCCGGTGACTTCCACGCCCATGAAGCCGTTCTTGGGCCACAAGCCCTGCTGCGTCTGGGCGTTGGCTTCGGGCAGTTGGCGGGCGAGCGCGAACATGAGGGCGATGGCATGTTCGGCGGTGGTAATCGAGTTGCCGAACGGGGTGTTCATGACGACCACGCCCTTGGCCGATGCGGCGGGGATATCGACATTGTCGACGCCGATGCCTGCGCGGCCGATGACCTTGAGGTTGGGCGCGGCGTCCAGGATTTCCTTGGTCACCTTGGTCGAGCTGCGGATGGCGAGGCCGTCATATTGGCCGATGATCGCCTTCAACTCTTCCGGGGTTTTGCCGGTGATTACGTCGACTTCTAGGCCACGTTCACGGAAGATCGCGGCGGCGCGGGGGTCCATCTTGTCGGAAATGAGTACCTTGGGCATGGCGAATTGCCTTTCTTGCGATGCGTCATCCTGACGAAAGTCAGGATCTCAGGCGGTGACGTCGTACCTTGAGGCCTGAGATCCCAGCTTTCGCTAGGATGACGGGGTATATGGGAGAGGTTTGTTAGGCAGCCTTAGCGGTCGCGTAGGCCCAGTCGAGCCACGGGCCGAGTGCTTCGATATCGGCGGTCTCTACCGTCGCGCCGCACCAGATGCGCAGGCCAGCCGGGGCGTCGCGGTAACCCGCGACGTCATAGGCGGCGCCTTCCTTTTCGAGCAGGCCAGCCATGCTCTTGATCAGAGCTTCGTCCGCGCCTTCGACCGTCAGGCAGACACTGGTGGTCGAGCGGGTCGCCGGATCGGCGGCGAGATGGCCAAGCCAGCTGCGCTCCTCGACGATCTTGTTCAGCGCGGCCGCATTGGCGTTGCTGCGCGCGATGAGGCCGTTGAGGCCGCCGAGCGACTTGCCCCATTCGAGCGCGAAGATCGCATCTTCGACCGCCAGCATGGAGGGGGTGTTGATCGTCTCACCCTTGAAAATGCCTTCGGCCAGCTTGCCCTTCGCCATCAGGCGGAAGACCTTCGGCAGCGGCCATCCGGGCGTGTGGTTTTCCAGACGCTCGACGGCGCGGGGGCCGAGGATCAGCACGCCATGGCCGCCCTCGCCGCCCAGCACCTTCTGCCAGGAGAAGGTGGCGACGTCGATCTTGGTCCAGTCGATCTCGTAAGCGAAGACCGCGCTGGTGGCGTCGGCGAAGGTCAGGCCTTCGCGGTCGGCGGGGATCCAGTCAGCGTTCGGCACGCGCACGCCGGAGGTGGTGCCGTTCCAGGTGAACAGCACGTCATGGGCGAAGTTCACACCGTTCAGGTCAGGCAGCTGACCATAGTCGGCGCGGATGATCGTGGGATCGAGCTTCAGCTGCTTGGCGGCGTCCGTCACCCAGCCTTCACCGAAGCTTTCCCAAGCGAGCGTCGTCACCGGGCGGGCGCCCAGCATGGTCCACATCGCCATTTCAAAGGCGCCGGTGTCGGAACCAGGGACGATGCCAATGCGGTGCGTGTCGGGCAGTTGAAGAAGCTCGCGCATCAGGTCGATGCAATAAGCGAGGCGGGTCTTGCCGATCTTGGCGCGGTGCGAGCGGCCGAGGGATTCAGCGCTCAGCTTGTCGGCGCTCCAGCCCGGAGGCTTGGCGCAGGGACCGGAAGAGAAATAGGGGCGTGCCGGCTTGGTGGCGGGCTTGGCCGCGACGGGCGCAATGGTGGCGTCGGCGGCAGTCGTATCAGTCATGTACGCTTCTCCTTGCAGAGAGCTCGCGCGGCGTTGGGACCGCGTGGCCCGATCGCCGCCCTAAAGATCGCGGGCGAAGAGTCAAGCGGCCAATGAGTCCAGCCGACGGGCTGGATGCGGTGAACCGATGCCTTCGTTAACCCACAAACGCGCAGAGCATGGTAAATGGATAGGCATGAAAGAGCGGGTTTGGGGGACAGCGGTGAAGCGCCGCGCGGGTCAGGCTACCCTGCTGGCGCTATGTGTGGCGTTGGCGTCGTGCGGTGGCGATCTGGTGCCGCGCGGTCGGGTCGAACGTCCGTCCAAACCGGTGAAGCGCGCGCGCCCTGCTGCCCCGCCGCCTATGGAATTGCGCCAGTGCCTGGTGAAGCTGCAATCGCAATCGGTGCTGTTCCAGCCCCTGCCCGACCAGAATTTCGGCGGCGGCTGTTCGGCGATGGGCAGCGTCAAGCTGCTCGACATCGGCGTGCCTGCGACCAATTTGGGGGCGATGACATGCGCGCTTGCCGCCAACTTCGCCGCCTGGGCGCGCTATGGCGTGCAGCCCGCCGCGCGGCTGATACTGGGCGCGGAGATCGGGAAGATCGAGACGTTCGGCACTTATAATTGCCGCCCGATCGCTGGCAGCGGCAAGCTGTCCGAACATGCGCACAGCAATGCGGTCGATGTGTCCGCCTTTGTCCTGTCGGACGGGCGGCGGATCACGATCGAGCAGGGATGGAATGGCGACCGGCAGACGCGGCAGTTTCTGGAAGTGGTGCGGGCAAGTGCCTGCAAGCGGTTCCGCACGGTGCTGAGCCCCGAATATAATGTCGCGCACCGCGATCATTTTCATTTCGATATGGGAGGAAGAGGTGGCTTTTGCCGCTGAGATTCCTAAGTTGGGTTGAATGACAAGAAAAGAAATCGAAGAACGTAAATTCCGTCCCGCCCGGCAAGAAGCCGTCGATGCCCAGAAGAGTGTAGGCACCCCGCAAACCACCAGCGCCGCCTACCGCCTGGCTTTTCAGGATACGGAGTTCCTGCTGCGCGAGGATTTGCGGCCGGTGCGGTTTCAATTGGAACTGTTGAAGCCGCAACTGTTGATGGACGAAGCGAGGATCGAATCCACTTTCGTCTTTTATGGATCGGCTC
The DNA here is from genome assembly GCF_054771635.1 of Sphingobium sp. TomTYG75. Lineage (NCBI taxonomy): Bacteria > Pseudomonadati > Pseudomonadota > Alphaproteobacteria > Sphingomonadales > Sphingobiaceae > Sphingobium > Sphingobium sp. TomTYG75. The sequence continues at coordinate 1,274,109 of NZ_BSRE01000001.1, forward strand.
GCATCCCGGAGCCAAGCCAAGTGCAGGCGCGGATCGACGCCGCCACGACGCCCGACCAGCGGCGGATCGCGGAGAATCTGGGGAAGAAGGCGCGCTATTATGAAGAAGCGCGCAAGCTAGCGGGGATGGCGGCGCAATATCCGGTGAATGAGGCGGGATGCCGCCACTTCGTGGTGTGTTCGGGCGGCGGCCCTTCGATCATGGAAGCGGCCAATCGCGGCGCGGCGGATGTGGGCGCGCAGACGATCGGGATGAACATCGTGCTGCCGCATGAGCAGGCGCCCAATCGTTTCGTGACGCCGGAGCTGAGCTTCCAATTCCACTATTTCGCGCTCAGGAAGATGCATTTCCTGTTGCGGGCGCGGGCATTGGCTGTGTTTCCGGGCGGGTTCGGTACTTTTGACGAAATGTTTGAACTGCTGACGTTGATCCAGACCGGGAAGATGAAGCCCATCCCGATATTGCTGTTCGGGCGGGAGTTTTGGACACGGGTCGTGGATTTCGAAGCGCTGGCGGATGAGGGGGTGATTTCGCCTTCGGACCTGAATTTGCTGACCTGGGTCGAGACGGCCGAGGATGCGTGGGAGGCTGTGCAGACTTTTTATCAGGATAGTGAAGGGCCGGGGTGCTGATGCTTGTCCTCTCTCCTTTAGGGGAGAGGATGTGGAGACTTGGTGCGACGCGCCTAGTCGGAGCTGGAGAGGGGGCGAGAGATGACGCCTAGCCCCTTCCCCCTCATCCAACTTCGCCTAAGGCCTTTCGGGCCAAGGCTTCGTATCCTTCTCCCCGTGGGGGAGAAGGGTTAGATGTTGCCTCTTGGGGTTGTGAAGACTAGGGCGCGGCCATGCGTGCCGAGCTTGATCATGTCGATTGCTGGATCTTCGATCTGGACAATACGCTGTACCCGGCGAAGGCGGACCTGTTTGCGCTGATCGACGTGAAGATGGGCGAGTTCATCCAGGGGCTGCTGGGCTGTGACCCGGACGTCGCGAAGGCCACGCAGAAGCGCTACTTCATCGAGCATGGCACGACGCTGTCGGGGCTGATGCATCATCATGGCATCGAGCCGCGCGCTTTCCTGGACTATGTGCATGATATTTCCATGGATCGGCTAGAGGTAGATGAGGCGCTGAATGCGCATATCACCTCCCTGCCCGGCCGCCGCCTGATCTTCACCAATGGCGATGCGGATTATGCGCAACGTGTGCTGGACAAGCTGGGTCTTGGGCAGACATTCGAGCTGATCCACGACATCCATGCCTGCCAATATATTCCGAAGCCCGATCCGTCGGGCTATGCCGAGCTGTGCCGTGTCCATGGCGTCGATCCTACCCGCGCCGCTTTCTTCGAGGATATGGCCCGCAACCTGCGCCCTGCCAAGGCGATCGGCATGTCCACCATCTGGGTGAATAATGGCTCCGAAGCGGGCAATCACGAGCATCATCCGGACTTTATCGATTTCGAAACCGACCATCTAACGCCATTTTTGGCCGACATTCTGGGGACAAGACCATGAGCCAAGATCTGATCGCCACCATCGACGCCGCCTGGGAGGACCGGGCCAATGTCAGCCTGACGACGCAGGGCGAAGTCCGTCAGGCGGTCGACAAGGCGCTGGCGCTGCTGGACAAGGGCGAACTGCGCGTTGCTGAACCCACGGCGGAGGGCTGGCAGGTTAATCAGTGGGCGAAGAAGGCGGTTCTTCTGTCCTTCCGCCTCAACGACAATGTCATGATCGACAATGGTCCGGGCGCTGGCCATTGGTGGGACAAGGTGCCGAGCAAGTTTGCGGGCTGGGACGAAGGGGCGTTTCGCGCCGCCGGTTTCCGTGCGGTGCCGGGCAGTTTCGCCCGTGCGGGTTCGCATATCGCGAAGAATGTCATCCTGATGCCGAGCTTCGTCAATATCGGCGCATTTGTCGATGAAGGCACGATGGTCGACACCTGGGTGACGGTGGGCAGCTGCGCGCAGATCGGCAAGAATGTCCACCTGTCGGGCGGCGTTGGCATTGGCGGCGTGCTGGAGCCGTTGCAGGCCGATCCGGTGATCATCGAGGATGACTGCTTCATCGGCGCGCGGTCGGAAGTCGTGGAAGGCGTGCGCATCGGCAAGGGTTCGGTGCTGTCGATGGGCGTGTTCATCGGCATGTCGACCAAGATCGTGGACCGCTCGACCGGCGAAGTGTTCATCGGTGAAGTGCCGCCCTATTCGGTGGTCGTGCCGGGGTCCTTGCCGGGTAAGCCGCTGCCTGACGGCACGCCAGGGCCGAGCCTTTATTGCGCGGTGATCGTGAAGCGCGTGGATGCGCAGACGCGGTCGAAGACCGGGATCAATGAGTTGTTGCGGGATTAAGCGACACTACTCCCCTCCCGCAGGCGGGAGGGGCCGGGGGGTGGGCCGCGATTGCGCCAGCAATCGTGCCGCCCTCTTGGATAGGGCGCCGGCTCGCTGCGCCCGCACCCACCCCTTCCCCCTCCCTGAAGGGAGGGGCTTATAAGATGGGCGCCGGTCGCCTACATTCCCCCGATGCCGCCATCCACACCTGACAACACCCCCCTTCCGCCCGTCTGGACCACGCTGCGGCGGTTTCTTCCTTATCTCTGGCCTTCCGACGCCCCGGCGCTGCGGCGGCGCGTGTCCATTGCCATGCTGCTGGTGGTATGCGCCAAGGTCATCAGCCTGGCCATGCCCTTCGCCTACAAGGCCGCGATCGACCGCATGGCGCCGGGTCTGGAACCGGGCGTAGCGCTCGCCGTCGCCCTGGTCGTCGCCTATGCGGGCGCGCGGTTTGGGAGCGTGCTGTTCGACAATCTGCGCAACGCCGTGTTCGAGCGGGTTGGGCAGGAGGCCGGGCGGCGGCTGTCCGATGATGTGTTCGAGCATCTGCACCGGCTGTCGCTGCGCTTTCACCTTGATCGGCGCACGGGCGCAGTCACCAAGATCGTGGAGCGCGGGACCAAGAGCATCGACACGATGCTGTATTTCCTGCTGTTCAACATTGCGCCGACGGTGCTGGAACTGGCAGCGGTCTGCGTCATCTTCTTCGTCAAGTTCGGGCCGGGCCTCGTCGTCGCGACATTGGCGATGGTTGGCCTCTACATCTGGTTTACCCGCACCATCACCGAATGGCGCAATCAGTTGCGCCGCGACATGGTGGACATGGATACCAACGCGGTCGCCCATGCGGTGGACAGCCTGCTGAATTTCGAGACGGTCAAATATTTCGGCGCGGAAAGTCGTGAGGCGGCGCGCTATTCCAGGGCGATGCGGCGTTATGCCGATGCCGCCGTCAAATCGGAAAACAGCCTTGCCTGGCTGAATATCGGCCAATCGCTGATCACCAACCTGATGATGGCGGGCGCGATGGGTTATACAGTGTGGGGATGGAGCAAGGGCAGCTTCACCACCGGCGACGTGGTGCTGGTTAACACATTACTTAGCCAACTATTCAGGCCGCTCGATCTGCTGGGCATGGTTTACCGGACGATCCGGCAGGGCGTGATCGACATGGAGGCGATGTACAAGCTGATCGATACGGAGGCGGAAATTGCCGATGCGCCTAACGCCCCAGCGCTGCACGTCCACGCGGGCGAAGTACGCTTCGATCATGTGCGCTTCGGCTATGATCCCGATCGCGAGATATTGCATGATGTGAGCTTTGCCGTGCCAGCCGGACGGACATTGGCGATCGTCGGGCCTTCGGGTGCGGGCAAGTCCACCATCGCGCGTACGCTGTTCCGTTTCTACGACATTCAGGGTGGCCGCATCCTGATCGACGGACAGGACATTGCGCAGGTTACGCAGGCATCCCTGCGCGCGGCGATCGGCATCGTGCCGCAGGACATGGTGCTGTTCAACGACACGGTCGGCTATAATATCGGCTATGGCCGGGCAGGCGCGACGCAGGCGGAAATCGAGGCAGCGGCCAAGGCGGCCTCGATCCATGATTTCATCATGCGGCTGCCGCAGGGCTATGACACGCGGGTGGGCGAGCGCGGGCTGAAGCTGTCCGGTGGCGAGAAGCAGCGCGTGGCGATTGCCCGCACGCTGCTGAAGGACCCGCCCGTTCTGGTGCTGGACGAGGCGACAAGCGCGCTCGACAGCCGGACGGAGACGGAAATCCAGGACGTGTTGCGCAATATTTCCCGCAAGCGAACGACGTTGGTCGTGGCGCATCGCCTGTCGACGGTGGTGGACGCAGATGAGATCATCGTGCTGGATCAGGGACGGATCGTGGAACGCGGACGCCATGCTGATCTGGTGCGGGCCGACGGCCTCTATGCCGCGATGTGGACGCGCCAGGCGACAGAGCGAGAGGAGATGCCCTCAGAGCCGGTGATCGATGACGGCATCGCTGTCAGGGAAGCCTCGATGAGGATGGGTTGAGAATGCGGCAGATGACGGACGCCGGGCGCGGCTGGCGACTGGCGCCATGGGCGGCGATCGCGATCATCTTGATGGTGCCGCTGGTCGCAATGCAATTTACCGATGAGGTGCGTTGGACCGGCCATGACTTTCTTGCGGCGGGCATGCTGCTGGTCAGCGCCGTGCTGATCTATCAGTTCGGTGCGCGGCTAATTACCGGGCGCCGGCGGCGGTTGTTATGGGCCGGTGCCATCTTCATCCTGGCCATGTTGCTATGGGCGGAAGGTGCCGTGGGCATCTTTTCCTAAGGCTAGGCAAGCGGCCCCGGTTCGGAACGCGAGGCCGCTTGCCTTCCAGCTATCAACGGTTGGTGACGGTCGTTGTCGTCTTTTCGACAACCGTGGCACGCGCGGGCGCGGAAGTCGTCTTGCGGACGATCTTGCGCTTGACCGGCGCGGCCTTGCGGACGGTTGTCACAGGCGCGCTTTTCACGGTTTCGGTAGTAACGGTGGTGGCGGCCGGGGCGGTCGCAGCGGCGGCGCGCGCGGCCCTTGCGTCAGCAGCAGCGGAAGCAGTCGCCCGTTCTGCGGCCTCGGCGCGCGCATTGGCGGCGGCAGCGTCCTGCTGCGCGGCGGCGGCGGTGGAGGCCTGAACCTCTGCATCGGTCTTGACGCTCACCTGGCTCTGGCCGATGGCGGTGTCGGCAAAGCCCTGCGCCTCGACGGCGGCCTTGATGGCGTCCTGTTCCTTGCCGCTCTTCAGCCGTTCTTGGGCGAGGCGAAGCGAGGTCTGAGCTTTGGCGAGAACGGCCGGATCGAACTGGCCTGCCTGCAGCTTGGCGGCGGCGTCGATCTTGCCCTGCGCCTGCGCGATGGCCGTGAGCGCCTGTTCTTCGTCGCCTGCGAGCGCGGGACCGCTCGCGAGGAAAAGCGCCGAAGCGGCGGCAAGAGCGCGTAGGGAGTAGCCGGATTTACGCATATTCTCTCCTGAGACTGTTGAGAGCCGGGTAACGTGCCGGAATGAACCGGGTTCCGGATGCGCGGTTGCTGGAGAGAGACGGGCTGCCGTCAGTCTGGCAGAAAAGGGGCGGCGACTTCGGCCGGCACGCGCAGGATGCGGCCGCTGTCCTTGTCGATGATCGCCCAGGTGGATGTGGCGCTGACCTTGACCTTGCCGTCCGGGCCGATGAACTCCATGTGCCGGTCGAAGCGCGCGCCACGCGGCGCTTCCGCTATCCAGGTGCGGGCGGTGACCGTCTCCCCCTCCGATACATTGCCGCGATAGTCGATCTCGTGCCGCGTCACGACCCAGAGATAGGCGTCGAGATGTTCCGGCGCGGCATCGCGCGTCCAATGTTCGGTCGCGACCTGTTCCATCCACTGCACCCAGACCGCGTTGTTCACATGGCCGAGCATGTCGATATGCTCCGGGCCTGCGGTGATCTGGGCGGTGTAGGTGGAGGACATTATATTGATGCTCCGTTGCTGGCTCGCTGCGCTCGCACCCTCCCCCGACCCCTCCCTTAAAAGGGAGGGGAGAGATTATTGGCTATTGAGATACGCCAAGCTGCCAGAGGATGAAGGCAAATTCCTCGGCGGTTTCCTGAAGGCTTTCGAAGCGGCCGGATTTACCGCCATGGCCCGCGCCCATGTTGGTTTTGAGCAGCAGAACATTCTGGTCGGTTTTGGTCGCGCGCAGCTTCGCCACCCACTTGGCCGGTTCCCAATAGGTGACGCGGGGGTCGTTGAGACCGGCTGTAACCATCAGCGGCGGATAGGATTGCGCCCTCACATTATTGTAGGGGTCGTAGGACAGGATCGTCTCGAACGCCGCCTTGTCCTCGATAGGGTTGCCCCATTCGGGCCATTCGCCGGGCGTCAGCGGCAGGCTTTCATCGAGCATGGTGTTGAGGACATCGACGAAGGGGACATGTGCGACGACGGCGCCCCAGAGGTCGGGATCGGAATTGATCACCGCCCCCATCAACTCGCCGCCCGCCGAGCCGCCGGAAATGCTGATCCGGCCCTTTGACGTGTAGCCGTGCTCGATCAGTCCCTTCGCCACATCGACGAAGTCATTGAAGGTGTTGGTGCGCTTGTCGAGCTTTCCGTCCAGATACCATTGCTGGCCAAGGTCATCGCCGCCCCGGATATGGGCGAGAGCGAACACAAAGCCCCGGTCGAGCAGCGACAGGCGGCTGGTTGAAAAACCCGGTTCCATCGCGATGCCATACGCGCCGTAGCCATAGAGGTGGAGCGGCGCGCTGCCGTCGCGGGGGTGGTCCTTGGGATAGACGATGGAGACCGGGATCGGCGTGCCGTCACGCGCGGGGATGGTCAGCCGTTCGGTTGCGTAGCGGGTCGCGTCGTAGCCCGAGGGGATTTCCTGGACCTTCAGAACCTCCATCTCGCCGGTGGCGAGGTGGTAGTCATAGATGGTGTCCGGCGTGACCATGGATTCATAGCCGATGCGCAGCTTCGTCACGTCATATTCGGGATTGTCGTCGAGCGAGGCGGAATAGCTCGCCTCCGGGAAGGAAAGCCGCTTGGCCGAGTGGGTCGCGTAATCGCGCAGTTCGATCTGGTCGAGCCCGTCCTGCCGCCCTTCGGTGACGTAGAAGTTTTTGAACAGGGTGAAATCGGTCAGGTAGAAATGCGGATCGGCGGCGATCACTTCCGACCAGTTATCCGGAGCATTCAGCGAGGCTTTTACCAGCCGGAAGTTGGGATGGGTGTCGTTGGTGCGGATGTAGAGCGTGTCCTCATGCTCATCGACATCATATTCGCGGCCGGGCTTGCGCGCGGAAACGAGCAGCGGCTGAGCCAAGGGATTGTCGGCGGGCAGCAACCAGCTTTCGGTGGTGACATGGTCGCCTGTGGCGATGACGATCCATTTTTCCGAGGAGGTGAGGCCGACCGACACGCGGAAGCCCTCATCATCCTCATGGAAAAGCTCGACATCGCTATCCACCGGCTGGCCCAGCCAGTGGAGCCGCGCATTGTCAGTGCGCCATTGGTCGTTGGCAATGCCGTAGAGGAGGCCCTTGCTGTCACTGGTCCAGACAAGGGATGAGAGCGTATCGGGGATGACTTCGGGCAGGATTTCGCCGGTGAACAGGTCCTTGATCCGCGCCTCGAACCGTTCCGACCCATTATTGTCGATGGCGTAGGCGAGGTAGCGGCCGTCCGGGCTAACCGACAGCGCGCCGAGGCGGAAATATTCATGGCCTTCCGCCAGTGACGGCTCATCCAGGATCAGTTGGTCATCGCCGCCAGCGACCGGGCGGCGATACCATTTGCGATATTGCGCGCCGGTTTCGAACGCCCGCCAATAGACATAGTCGCCGTCTTTTTGCGGAACGGAGCTGTCATCTTCCTTGATGCGGCCCTTCATCTCCGCAAAGAGCGCGTCGGTCAGCCGCTTGTGCGGCTCCATCGCCTTTTCGAAAAAGGCGTTTTCCGCCTCAAGATAGGACAGGACATCCTTGTCCTTCACGTCCGGATAACCCGGATCGCGCAGCCATGCCCAGGGATCTTCCACTGTGATGCCGTGGCGGGCGAAGCTGTGCGGGCGGCGGGCGGCGGAAGGAGGCGTGCTGTCGGCGGTCATTCAGTATCCTGATTCTCGTATAGGAGGCGCGCTGGCATAAGCGGCTGGGCCTGCTTATGTTGGCGGCAGCCTGCCCTGCGCAAGGGTTCTCGATCAAGGAAATGCGATGTCGACCTATGAAGACCGTCTGAAAGCCCTGCGCGAACAGCTGGTGCGCGAGCGGCTGGACGGTTTTGTCGTGCCGCTGACCGATGAGCATATGAGCGAATATGTCGGCGAATATGCGCAGCGCCTCGCCTGGCTGACGGGCTTTCAGGGGTCAGCGGGGAGCGCGGTGGTGCTTCGGCAAGAAGCGACGATTTTCGTCGATGGCCGCTATACCTTGCAAGTGCGCGAGCAGGTCGATGCCGCGCACTGGCAATATGAAAGCGTGCCGCAGACCTCCGTCGCAGCATGGCTGGGCGTTCATGCTCCCGAGGGCGGGCGCATCGGCTATGATCCCTGGCTGCACACCCGCGCATGGGTGAAGGCGGCGGGCGAAACGCTGGCAGAACGCGGGACGGAGCTGGTGGCGGTGGAAACCAATCCGGTGGATGCCGTCTGGCCCGACCGCCCTGCCCCCAGCGATGCGCGGCTGGTGATCCATGAGGATCGCTATGCCGGGCAGAGCGCCGCGGACAAGCGGCAGGCAATGGCCGACTGGCTGACGGCGAAGAAGGCGGACGCGGTGGTGCTGTCGGCGCTGGATTCCATCGCCTGGACCTTCAACATCCGGGGCAAGGATGTGTCCCGCACGCCTGTCGCGCTGGCCTATGCCATCGTGCATGCCGATGCGACGGCGGACCTCTATGTCGCGCCCGAAAAGATTGACGAAGTGGTCGTGCAGCATCTGGGCAATGCAGTGCGGGTGCATCCGCGCGCGGACTTTGCGGGGGCGCTGGGAGGGTTTGCAGGCAAGACGGTGGCAGCGGACCCCGAGCGGGCGGTGGCGGCGATCTTCGAAGCGCTGGACGCGGGCGGGGCAACGATATTGTCGCTCCGCGATCCGGCCGTGCTGCCCAAGGCGATCAAGAACCCGGTGGAGATCGCCGGGCATAAGGCGGCGCAGGCACGCGACGGAGCTGCCCTGTCGCGTTTCCTGCACTGGATTGCCGTCGAAACGCCCAAGGGTGGCGTAGATGAGTTGACGGCCGCCGGCCGACTGGAGGCGTTCCGCAAGGAGACCGGGCTGCTGGAGGATCTGTCCTTCGACACGATCAGCGGTGCCGGTCCCAATGGCGCGGTGGTGCATTACCGGGTCGAGGAAAAGACCAATCGGTCGATCGAGCCGGGGTCCTTCTATCTGGTCGATTCGGGCGGCCAGTATCGCGACGGCACCACCGATGTGACGCGGACGATCGCGATCGGCACGCCGACGGAAGAGATGAAGCGGCGCTTCACGCTGGTGCTGAAGGGGCATATCGCGCTTGGCCGGGCGCTGTTTCCGGCGGGGACGCGCGGGAGCCAGCTGGATGTTCTGGCGCGCCAGTTTCTTTGGGCGGAAGGGCTCGACTATGCCCATGGCACGGGGCATGGCGTCGGCAGCTTTCTATCGGTGCATGAAGGGCCGCAGCGCATCGCCACAGCCGGAGGTGGCGACGAACCGCTGCAACCGGGCATGATCCTGTCCAACGAGCCGGGCTATTACAAGACGAGCGAATATGGCATCCGCATCGAAAATCTGGTGCTGGTCGAAGGGCGCGGTGTGCCCGGAGCCGAGCGGGATATGCTGGGCTTTGAAACGCTGACCTTCGCGCCGATCGATCGCAATGCCATCGCGGTGGAATTACTGACGGCGGACGAACGGGCGTGGGTTGATGCCTATCATGCCAAGGTGGTCGAGATTGTCGGGCCGCAGCTGGATGGTGACGCGCTGGAATGGTTGAAACAGGCCTGCGCGCCCTTGTGACGGCGTCGCACCCTTATTCGTCGGCCTGATCTTTCTGGTTGGCTGGCGACGGCGTGGCGCGACCAGCCTCCTCCCGCGCCTGCGCCTTGCGGCGGCGCAAATTGTCGCGCAGCGCCTGCGCCAGCCGTGCCTTGCGATCGTCCTGTCCACTGGTCATCGCCGCGCCATAAGCAAATTGGGGCATCGGCCGCAACCCGCCTTGACAAGCAGGACGCGCGCGGCCATAGGCCCGGCTCCGCAGCCCGAAAGGGTTTGCGGGATGGTGAAAGTGCTGCCGTAGCTCAGTGGTAGAGCGCATCCTTGGTAAGGCTGAGGTCGCGAGTTCAATCCTCGCCGGCAGCACCATTTCCCGACAGGCTGGAGCAGTCATGCTCGCCTATTTTCCTATTTTTGATTATTGTTACGTAATTTAATCCATATTATTTCGCCTGCGGGGAATCGGGAAATCCGGGGGGAATTTTAGGTGCGCGAGCAACAAGCCGTTGCGCACGAGGTCTTGACGTTTCTTCAACGTCAAAGCCTCGCGCCTACGCCGCAAAATTATGCAATGGGCTACGTGCTGAAAAGCGGCACGAACGAGCCGCTGTCGAAAGCCGTCAACGATGCCACGGATGGCGGCATCAGGATGAGTCAGCAGCAGGCGGACGACATCTTCGTGCGCTGTCTCGGCAGCTTTGGCGGTCAAGGTACAGCCCATAACGCCGACGCCCTGAGAAACCAGACCCGGCATCAACTCCTGCGGCTGGCCGAAGTCGCCAACAGCGCGGCGGAACGGACCGGAGATTTCAACCGGGACCTCAACATCGGTTATGAAAAGCTGGCGGACAAGGACGTCGCTGGCGTGGGCCTTGTCATTTCCGACATGATCGAACGTTCCTTGCGGGCCGAGCAGGATCTCGCCGCAGCAGCAAGGGAGGTGGAGGTCCTAAGGCAGGAACTCGACACCGCGCGCCATGACGCGAACCTTGATGCGTTGACCGGTCTGTTTAATCGGCGGGCGCTGGAAACGGCGATGGACCAGCTGAAAAGCGCGAAACGCTCCTTCGCCGTCGCGATCTGCGACGTCGATCATTTCAAGCGCGTCAACGACCAATATGGCCACTCGGTCGGCGACCGGGTGCTGAAGATGGTCGCAACTTCCCTGGTCGAAAGCTGTGGTGGCCAACTGGTGGGCCGCTGGGGCGGCGAGGAATTTCTGGTGGTAATGAAGGGATTGGCGCCAGAACAGGCCGTGGAGTTGCTGGACACGGCCCGGCGCGACCTCGGCCAACGGGCTTTCAGGCTGCGTGACACCGATGAGCCGATGGGCGCCATCACCTTTTCGGCGGGCGTCGCGCTGGTCAACGAAGGTGCGGATTGGGCAGGCGCGCTCAACGATGCCGACGCAGCGCTATACCGGGCCAAGGCGCAGGGGCGGAACATGATCCTGATGGGATGACGGGCGGTCCTGCCGCGTTCCCGGCTTTTCCTGGAGCATGGCAGACACAGGTCATGGCAGCGGCTTTGGCAGCCAACTCAAATCCCGCGCGAGTGTACGGGGCGGTACGCCGCTGAGTTTGCGCAGGGCCGGAATGTCGAGCAGTTCGATCATGTGGCCGTCCCGCAGGATGAGTCCCTTGTCCTCCAGCGTGCGGAAGACGCGGTTCACATGGACGGCGGTAAGGCCGATGACGTCGCCAATCTGTTCCTGCGTCAGCGGATGTTCGAAGCGCGGCCCGGTGCCCGGCTGAACCACGTTCAGGCGGCCATGCAGGTGAACCAGAAAGTCGGCGAGGCGGGATTCGGCCGAAGTGCGGCCGATCGAGCATAGCCGGTCCATCAGCATGACGCGTTCCTGCTGCACGCTGAGGAACATGAGGGCCGCCATGTGCGGCGCGCGGGTGAAAAGGCCGCCAAAGGCCGACAGGCTGATCGTGCGCAGCTTGACGGGCGTGAGCGCCGTCAAAGTCTCCGCCGCCCGGTCGAGCGCCATGCTGGGCGTGCCCAGAATGTCGCCGGGCAAATGCACCTTCAATATCTGCCGCCCGCCATCGGCCAGCGTCATGCTGCTGATCGCCCAGCCTTCCAGCAGCATATAGATTGACTGGGGGGTATCCCCTTCCCGCCGTATCGTCCGGTTGCGCGCGATCTGCTGAACCGGGCCTGCGAGGCTGGAGAAAATTTCGAGTTCCGCCGGGCTTGGCGACCGAAATTCAGCCAATCGGGCCGTCGAAAAAGCTGGCGGGGAAGAGTCATCGAAAATTGCGCGCACGGAACCTCGGATCGGATCGTTCCGGCCGCTCTAGCAAAGCGCGCGTCTGCCCTCTTTAAAGTGGAGCAAGAAGCGTAAGATTCAGCGGTTGAGGGTCAGTCCGACCCACAATGTACGTGGCGCGCCGAGGTCCTCCGACACCCCCGTGCCGGTGGTGACGCGGCGGGTGACGACATCTTCATCGAACAGATTTTCGCCGCGCAGGATCAGTTGGACGCCGTGACCGATCGGCAAGCGAGCGACGGCGTCGGCCGTCACCGCGCCCGGCAGGCGATCGGCATGAAGATCGTCTTCATACTGGGCGGAGACATAACGCAGGGTGGCCGACAGGCTAGATCCGCGCCGGGGCTGCCAGGCCAATGTCGTGCTGGCGGCGTGGCGGGGCGTCTGGGCAGGGGAAAGGCCGTCGAACAGGCTGCCCGGCGCATGAACGACGCTGTAGCTGTAGGCATAGGAGGCGGACAGGAAGATCGGGCCCATCTGGCCGACAGCGGTCAGTTCGACCCCCTTGGCCACGATGGCATCGACATTTTCCCTTCGGCGCAGATTGGTGTCGATCGTGAGGTTGGCGATGGCATCGTCCAGCCGGTTATAGAAGGCGGTTGCCGACAAGGTCATGCCTTTGACGGGGCTGACATCGATCCCGGCCTCGATCCCCTTCAGCTTCTCGGGCACCAGAGCGTCGTTGGCCTGCGTCGTGACCGGAAAGACGACGAAAGGCCGGTAAAGCTCATTCAGCGTCGGCAAGCGGAAGCCGGTATACGCCGCGCCTCGCACGGCAATCCCCTCCCCGGCATGCCATAGTACCCCAGCCCGGCCCGACATCTGCCAGTCGGAGCGATTCTTAAAATCCCGGTCTGTCGCGCCAGCACCCGCCGCGCGGAAGAAGCCGTCGGATATCGTCCAACGGTCGGCTCGGACCCCTCCCGTCAGGACAAGGCGACCCAGCGTCCAGTCATCTTCGGCGAACATGCCCGTGGTGAGTTGCTGCCCCCCCGCATGGCGGCGCGCGGTGACCAACCCGGTGGTGGCGCTGTAGGCATCCTCGAACATGTCGCCACTGGCAAAGCGGCTGTCCACGCCGATGCGCAGCAGATGATCCGAACCAACCGGCGGACGCAGTTCGACTTTGCCACCAAGACCAGTGGAAGGCGTGTTCCGCTGATCCAGCGTCTTGCGGAAAGGCGGATTGGAGGAAATCACGATGTTTGCAAAGTTGCGCGCCTGAACATAGGCAAGGGCGTCGACCTGCCACCGGCCCCGCGACACGTAACGGATGCTTGCATCCTGTCCTTCGCTCACACTGTCCGCGCCACGAAAGCGAAGCGTCCGATCGTCGTGGAACAATATCGTGCGGAATTGCAGTTCCTGGCTGGCGGAAACCGGAACCACGGCGCGCAGATTGGCCGACCAACTGTCATAGGCGGCAGGGACCGTCGCTGACACGCGCTGGTCCGATGGCGTGGTTTGGAAGCCATCTCCTCTGTCCCAACGGCCGGAGAGGGAGACGAAGCCGCCGCCAAGATCAGGCGTGAGGCTGGCCGACAGTTCCGTTGCATCGCGGCTGCCGTAAAGGGCGCTGGCGGTCAGCATGGGCAATTGTTCGCGTGTGGCGCTTGCCAGTTCGATGGTCCCTGCGACCGCGCTCGATCCGAAAGCGCCGACACCGCCCCCACGCGTCACCCGTGCGCCGGAAAGCCGATCCGGCACCAGCGCGCTGAAAGGGATGTAGCCGAAAAACGGGTCGGCCATCGGCACGCCGTCCAGCAGCACCAGCGTGCGGCTGGACGCGTTACCGCCCAAGGCGCGCAAGCTCGCCCCCTGGGCCGAGGGGTTTGCCGACCGGCTGTCCGACCGGCGAAACTGCTGGAACCCGGATACGTCGGTCAGGATGCTTTCGATCCTGCCGGACGCACTGTTTAGCAGGCGTTGCCGTTCGATCTCCACCGACCCATAGGCAGGCGTGCCGGGCGGAAGGGGCAAGCCCGCTCCGGTGATGACGATGCGTGCCTGCGCATTGTCAGATGCCGCCGGTTGGGCGAGCGCGGCAGAGGACAGCAATGCAGGCAATAGGCAAAGGGGCGCGGCTTTCATGGCGCCGCTGATAGCGGTGCGCCCTGCCCCTGACAACGACGCCGCCCGCCGTGCGGCGTCAGGCCAGCGCCGACCCTTCCCGCCCCGCCAGCAGCTTGTCGATGGTGAGCGGATAGGCGCGCAGGCGGATTCCCGTGGCGTTATAGATGGCATTGGCAACCGCTGCGCCAGCACCGCAGATGCCGAGTTCGCCCACGCCCTTGGCCTTCATCGGAGAGGATTTGTCGTCCAGTTCATCAAGGAAAAGCACATCCTGCTCGGGAATATCGGCATGCACGGGGACCACATATTCGGCCATGTCATGATTGACGAAGAAGCCAAATCGCGTGTCGACATGCAGCTCCTCCATCAATGCCGCGCCAACACCCATCGTCATGGCGCCGATGACCTGGCTGCGGGCCGATTTTGGATTGAGGATGCGGCCCGCCGCGAACGCCCCGCCCATTCGCCTGACCCGTACTTCGGCCGTGTCGATGTCTACCCCGACTTCGCAGAAATGCGCTCCGAAGGTCGCCTGCGCATAGTCTTTGGTCAATTTGCCGAAGGTGATCCGATCCTCCGCCCACAGGCCGCCCTCTTCCGCGAGACTGCCGATGGGCTGCGACTGATTGCCAAATCGCACCAGCCCGTCTTCGAAAATGACGTCGTCCGCCGGGAAGCCAGCCTTGGCGGCCAGCTTGGCTCGCAAAGCAACGCAGGCAGCATAAAGTCCTGCGGTTGCGCTGTTCGCGCCGAACTGGCCACCCGATCCGGCCGATATGGGGAAGCGACTGTCGCCCAGACGCACCGTAACCGCCTCGATGGGGACCCCCAGCATTTCCGCGGCCGTCTGCGCGAGGATGGTGTAGCTGCCGGTGCCGATGTCCGTCATGTCGGTTTCCACGACGACATGGCCGCGCCGGTCCACGCCCACGCGCGCGCCGGAGGGCGCGACGAGATTGTTGCGGAAAGCGGCGGCTACACCCATGCCGATCAGCCAACGGCCGTCCCGAACCTGCCCGGGCTTTGGATGACGCTTTTCCCATCCGAAGCGTTCCGCGCCCTGACGCAGGCATTCGATGAACTTGCGGCTGGAAAAGGGGCGCTGCGGCCCTGCTTCCGGATCATATTGCACATCGTTGCGGATGCGCAGCTCGACCGGGTCGATGTCGCAGGCTTCGGCCAGTTCGTCCATCGCGACTTCCAGCGCCAGCAGGCCCACGGCTTCGCCCGGAGCCCGCATCGCATTGGCTTCGGGCAGGTCCAGTACCGCCAGCCGGTGCGCGGTCAGCCGATTGGCACCGCGATAAAGCAGCCGCGTCTGTTGCGCCGCGACCTCCGGACCACCGCCCGGCAAATCGCCGGACCAGACTTCATGGGCGATCGCGTCGATGACGCCCTCCTTGTCCGCACCGATGCGAATACGCTGAATGGTCGCGGCGCGGTGGGTGGTGTTGTTGGGCACCTGCGGCCGGGCGAGGGCCACCTTGACCGGCCGACCCGCCATCCGTGCGCCCAGAGCCGCCAGCAATGCGTCGGCGCGCAGGAACAGCTTCGCGCCAAAGCCACCGCCGATATAGGGGGAGACGACCCGGACGTTTTCCTTCGGAATCTTCAGCGTGGCCGCCATGTCCTCGACGGTCCAGGCGACCATCTGGTTGGATGTCCACAAGGTCAGCTGATCGCCATTCCATGCAGCCGTAGTCGCATGGGGTTCCATCATCGCATGGCTTTGGTCGGGCGTTGTGTAGCTCTGGTCTATCTTTACCGCCGCGCTGGCGAAACCCGCGTCGAAATCCCCCGCGCGCGTGTCGGCCGGGCCGCCAAACCCCTCTTCCGGCACGATGGCATTCCCGCGTTCGGTAGCGAGATCGTAACGCCCTTTTTCCGGGCTGTAATCGATGCGCAGCAGCCTGGCGGCGTCGCGGGCATTTTCGAACGTATCGGCGACGATCAAAGCCACTGCCTGATCATAATGTTCGATCACGGGTCCGCCCAGCAGATGAGCGGTGTTCCTCCCGCCCTTCGCGAGCGGCCCGGCATTTTGATGCGTGACGATGGCCAGAACGCCCGGTGCCGCTTGAGCGGCACGCAGGTCCATCGCGTCGATCTTGCCCTTCGCGATTGCCGATCCGACAATCCAGCCATAGGCGGCATGGGGCGCGGCATCGTGCCGTTCATAGGCGTAGGGCGCGGTGCCGGTAACCTTTGCCGCCCCGTCGATGCGATCATGCGCAATCCCGACTACGCGGCCGCGATCGATGGGGTTTGTCGTAGCGGGCTTGTCGAACTTCATAGCCGCGCCTCCTTCTGGCGGAAGAGGGATGCCAGCGTTCTGGCGGTCAGTTGCTGCTTGAACGCGTTTTGATCGGTGGGCCGGGCGCCTGCCAATGCGGCTTCAGCGACCGCAGCCGGACCAGCCTTAGCCGCCGCATCAGCCGCCGCGACGCGCCATGGCTTGGGCGCGATACCGCCAAAAGCGAAGCGGGCGCCGCCATCCCCGTCGAACACTGCCGCCACGGAAACAAGGGCAAAGGCATAGGAATGGCGATCCCGCACCTTGCGATAGACATGGGTCCCGCCAATCGGCCGGGGCAATGTCACCGACGTTATGAGTTCGCCCGGTTGCAGCGCATGTTCGACATGTGGCGTATCCCCCGGCAGCAGGTGAAAATTCGCTATGGGAATGGAGCGGCGCGTCCCGTCCGGGGCCACCGTATCCACCGTCGCATCCAGCACGCGCATCGCCACGGCCATGTCGGAAGGATGCTGCGCGATGCAGGCGTCGCTGGTGCCGATGATCGCCAGACTGCGGCTGATCCCCTTCAATGCTCCACATCCGCTGCCCGGTTTCCTTTTGTTGCAGGGCATGCGTATGTCGTAAAAATAGGGGCAGCGGGTGCGCTGGAGCAGGTTTCCGGCAGTCGTTGCCTTGTTGCGCAATTGGCCCGATGCGCCCGCAAGCAGCGCACGGCTGAGCACTGCATAGTCGCGCCGAACCATTTTGTCCGCCGCAAGTGCCGTGTTGCGGACCATCGCCCCGATCCGTAAGCCGCCCTCGGCCGTCCGCTCGATCCGATCGAGGCCGAGATGATTGACGTCGATCAGATGCGAGGGTGTTTCGATCTGGAGCTTCATGAGGTCGAGCAAATTGGTGCCGCCTGCGATGAAGCGCGCGCCTTTCGTATCCGCAGCGGCTTTCACGGCATCTTCGACGCTGTCGGCTCGGCTGTAGGTGAATGGCCTCATGCCTTGTCCTCCCCGGCGACATCACGAATGGCAGCGATGATGTTGGGATAGGCGGCGCAGCGGCAGATGTTACCGCTCATCCGCTCCCGCAATTCCGCGTCCGAGAAGGCGACCTGTTCCAGATTTTCCGTCACGTGGCTGGGAATACCCGCCTTGATCTCGCCCAGAACGGCTACGGCGGAACAGATTTGTCCGGGCGTGCAGTAACCGCATTGATATCCGTCATGCGTGATGAAGGCCCGCTGCATCGGATGAAGCTTTTCCGGCGTGCCGAGGCCCTCGATCGTGGTGACGGTTTCGCCTTCATGCATGACGGCCAGCGTGAGGCAGCTGTTGATCCGCTGACCCTCGACAATCACCGTGCAGGCGCCACACTGACCATGGTCGCAGCCCTTCTTGGTCCCGGTGAGGTGCAGATGCTCACGCAGGGCGTCCAGCAATGTCGTGCGCGGATCGAGTGGCAGATGCACCTGACGGCCGTTCACTGTAAGCTCTACGGTGGTCATGTGTCTTCCCTCGTTAGATTTAGGCACTCGCATGGCCCCGGTTGCCGCGTCCGCCACGACCGGAACCGCCATCACCGCGCCCCCGCCTTGCAACACGGCACGGCGAGTCAGATCATCTGGCGCCATATCGTCCTTCCTCCTGCCGTAGCCAATACGAAGCATATTCCCGGATGATCCGCCACGGTCAGAAAAGATGCAGCGTGGCCCAGATAAGGCGCGCACCTTCCGCAGCCAAGCGCAGTCCTTCTGCCCCCGCCCAAAAGTCCTCCATCGGGATAAATTTGGGTCGGGGCCAAATTCTCCCTTGCCGACCTCCCCAACCGCTGCTAGTTGCCCGCCTCACCCGCCGAGAGGGACTTCCTCCGGCCGCCAGAGCGGGCGTAGCTCAGGGGTAGAGCACAACCTTGCCAAGGTTGGGGTCGAGGGTTCGAATCCCTTCGCCCGCTCCAGATTTTCGAAGATTTTAGCAGCGTATTTCGCGGTAATACTCGGGGTTCGATGTCCCGGGATTGCTGTCAAGGATATCCGTGCGCCGGATGTGAAAGAAGCCAGCCGCAGATTCCTCCGCGAGGCGCTCCCTTCGGTATTCAGCCTTATGCCTTCCCGCCCGGCGGGGTTTTCTCCAAGTGCAAGGTTTTGACTGGCGAAGAACGCCGCCACGGGACCTGCGCTGATCGCTTGCTTGGCCCGGTAAGCGCCTCCCGTCCCTGTGAGAACAGGACGCTACCCTATGCAAATACTATGAAGATCGCCGCTTCTCGATCTCGATAAGAAATGGCGACCGGTCATATCTGCAACCCCTCACGAATCGCCGCAGCCGGGTGGCGTGTATTTGGGGAAGATCGGACATGACCAGAACCGCAGCATTTGAGTGCCTGCCCAGCCGTTCGGCCGCGCCAGCGCCGGGGGAAGGAGCGTGATGATGCAGGACCTGCTCTGGATTGGCGCACTGGCCGGGCTGCTGGCGGCAACGCTGGCTTATGTCCGCCTGTGCGATCAGGCGTGAGGGGGGCGGGGATGACGCTTGACCTCACTCTCGCGGCGATCACGGCGATCGGCCTTCTTCTGTATCTGGTGGCGGTGCTCATTCGCCCCGAACGCTTCTGACGAGGAGCCCGGACCATGACTATCCAGGGCTGGATCCTGATATTCGCTTTCGTGGGCATATTGCTGGCGCTGACCAAGCCGATGGGCCTCTGGCTGTTCGCGCTCTATGAAGGCCGCCGGACGCCCCTTCATGCCGTGCTCGGGCCGATCGAAACCGGCTTCTACAAGCTGTCCGGCATCAATCCCGACGAGGAGCAGAGCTGGCGCCGTTATGCGGCGCATATGCTGCTGTTCAACTTCGCGGGATTGATCTTCACCTATGCCGTATTGCGGTTGCAGGGGGTGCTGCCACTCAACGGCCTTGGCTACGCAGGGATTGGCGCCGATGGCGCGTTCAACACCGCGATCAGCTTTGCCACCAACACCAATTGGCAATGGTATTCGGGCGAGGCGGCCATGTCCAACCTTTCCCAGATGCTGGGGCTGACGCTGCACAATTTCCTGTCAGCGGCGACTGGCATCGCGCTTGCCTTCGCCTTTTTCCGCGGGTTCGCCCGGCGCGAGGCAGCAAGCATCGGCAATTTCTGGGCGGACGTGACCCGCGTCATCCTCTACCTACTGCTGCCGATCAGCCTGGTTTACGGCGTTTACTTGGTCGCTTCGGGCGTGCCGCAAACCATGGCCGCTTCGGTCAATGTGACCACGCTGGAAGGCGCAAAGCAGGTTATCGCGCTTGGCCCGGTTGCCTCCCAGGAAGCGATCAAGATGCTGGGCACGAATGGCGGCGGCTTTTTCAATGCGAATTCGGCGCACCCGTTCGAAAATCCGACCGCGCTCACCAACCTGATCCAGATGCTGTCCATATTCGTGATCGGCTTCGGTCTTACCTGGTGCTTCGGCAAGGCCGTTGGCAACACCCGGCAGGGCTGGGCGATATTGTCGGCCATGACGTTTTTGTTCCTCCTGGGCGTGGCCGTCACTTACTGGCAGGAGGCGGCGGGCAATCCCGTTCTTCACAATCTTGGTGTTGCCGGTGGCAATATGGAGGGCAAGGAAGTCCGGTTCGGCATCGCCGCCTCCGCCCTTTTCTCGGTCGTCACCACGGCGGCGAGCTGCGGCGCGGTCAACGCCATGCATGACAGTTTCACCGCGCTGGGCGGCATGATCCCCTTGTTCAACATACAGCTGGGGGAAGTCGTCATCGGCGGCGTCGGCGCGGGCATATACGGGTTCCTGCTGTTCGCCATCCTCGCCGTGTTCATCGCGGGGCTGATGGTCGGCAGGACACCGGAATATGTCGGCAAGAAGATCGAGGCGCGGGAGGTGAAGCTGGCGGTGCTCGCCATCGCCATCCTGCCGCTCTGCATCCTCGGCCTGACGGCGGTCAGCGCGGTGTTGCCTGCCGGACTAGCCGGGCCGCTCAACAAGGGACCGCACGGATTTAGCGAAATCCTCTACGCCTATACTTCGGCCACCGGCAATAACGGGTCCGCCTTTGCCGGGCTGACGGCGGGCACGCCCTTTTACAACGCGCTGTTGGGCGTGGCGATGTGGCTGGGGCGCTTCTTCGTCATCGTGCCCATGTTGGCAATCGCGGGCAGCCTCGCCGCGAAGAGGCATACGCCCGAGAGCGCCGGGTCTTTTCCCACGACCGGCGGCCTTTGGGTCGGGCTGCTCGTCGGGATCATCCTGATCGTGGGCGGTCTCACTTTCCTGCCGAGCCTCGCGCTTGGTCCCATCGCCGATCATCTCGCCATGATCCGCGGGCAACTTTTCTAAAAGGGGGGCGCCCAATGGCTCGCGCAACCAGCAAATCCCTGTTCACCGCCGAGTTGATCGCACCCGCGATCCGCGACGCCTTTTTCAAGCTTCATCCCAGGCAACTGATCCGCAACCCGGTGATGTTCGTGACGGCAAGCGTCGCCTTGCTGCTGACGATCCTGCTCGTCATCGGCACCGATACCCTGGGCGTTGGTTTCAAGCTTCAACTCGTCATATGGCTGTGGCTGACGGTGTTGTTCGGCACCTTTGCCGAGGCGCTGGCCGAAGGGCGCGGCAAGGCGCAGGCCGCGTCTCTCCGCGCCACCAAGGCGGAGCTGGTCGCTCGGCGCGAGAAGAACGGCCGGGTCGAGGAAATCCCCGCCAGCCAGTTGCGCGCAGGCGACATCGTGCTGGTCACCACCGGAGACCTGATCCCCGCAGATGGCGAAGTGGTCGAGGGCGTCGCTTCCGTCAATGAATCCGCGATAACGGGGGAATCCGCGCCAGTGATCCGCGAGGCGGGCGGCGATCGCTCGGCCGTGACGGCGGGCACCCGCGTCATTTCCGACGAGATCAGGGTCAGGGTGACCGTCGATCCCGGGCAGGGCTTTCTCGACCGGATGATCGCCCTGGTCGAGGGTGCGGAGCGGCAGAAGACGCCGAACGAGATTGCGCTCACCATCCTGCTGGTCGGCCTTACCATCATATTCCTGATCGCGGTCGGCACTGTTCCGGGCTTTGCCAGCTATGCCGGCGGGGCGATCCCCGTGGCCATTCTCGCGGCGCTGCTCATCACGCTCATTCCCACCACCATCGCCGCCCTGCTGTCGGCCATCGGTATTGCGGGCATGGACCGGCTGGTGCGCTTCAATGTGCTGGCCAAGTCGGGCCGGGCGGTGGAGGCGGCGGGGGACATCGACGTGCTGCTGCTCGACAAGACCGGGACGATCACCATCGGCGACCGGCAGGCGTCCGAATTCCGGACGGTGGGCGGCGCGCAGCCGGGCCAGCTGGCCGAAGCCGCCCTGCTCGCCAGCCTGGCCGACGAAACGCCGGAGGGTCGCTCCATCGTGGTACTGGCGCGCGAGAAATTCGGCGTCGGGACAGCGTCCCTGCCCTGGGATGCGGAGGTTATCTCCTTCACCGCCCAGACGCGCATCTCCGGCGTCAGTGTGGGCGGAACGTTGATCCAGAAAGGCGCTGTGGACTCGATCCTGAAGGCCAATCCCGGTCTAGACGAAACCGCCGCAGCGACCGAACTGCGGCGCATCACCGACGAAATAGCCCGGGCAGGCATGACCCCGCTGGCGGTTGCGCAGGACGGTCGGCTGCTGGGCGCCATCGCGCTCAAGGACATCGTGAAGGCTGGCATCCGGGAGCGGTTCGCGGAGCTTCGCCGCATGGGCATCCGCACCGTTATGATCACGGGCGACAATCCGCTGACCGCCGCCGCCATCGCGGCCGAGGCGGGCGTGGACGACTTCCTCGCGCAGGCGACGCCGGAGGACAAGCTGGACCTTATCCGCAGGGAGCAGCAAGGGGGCAAGCTGGTGGCGATGTGCGGCGACGGCACCAACGACGCGCCCGCGCTGGCGCAGGCCGATGTCGGCGTTGCGATGAACACCGGCACGCAGGCCGCGCGCGAGGCGGGCAATATGGTGGACCTGGACAGCGATCCGACCAAGCTGATCGAGGTGGTGGGTCTGGGCAAGCAGATGCTGATGACGCGCGGGGCGCTCACCACCTTCTCCGTCGCCAATGACGTGGCCAAATATTTCGCGATCATCCCGGCGATGTTCGTCGCGCTCTATCCGGGCCTCGGCGTCCTCAACGTCATGGGGCTATCCACGCCGCAAAGCGCGATCCTGTCCGCCATCATCTTCAACGCGCTCATCATCCCCCTGCTCGTGCCGCTGGCGCTGAAAGGCGTGACGTATCGGCCGATGGGTGCTGGCCCGCTGCTGGCGCGCAACCTTGCGATCTACGGCCTTGGCGGGCTGGTGGCGCCGTTCATCGGCATCAAGATCATCGACATGATCGTCGGCGGCCTCGACCTCGCGTAAAGGAACATATGATGGGCAAGGACATCCTTTCTTCGCTGCGTCCGGCGATCGTCATGACGATCCTGTTCGCCATTCTGCTCGGGATCGCCTATCCTCTCGCCATGACGGGTATTGGACAAGCGATCTTCCCCCGCGCCGCCAATGGCAGCCTGATCCTCGATGACAGGGGTCAGGTGATAGGATCGACCCTGATCGGACAAGCCTTCACCGCCGACCGCTATTTCCAGACGCGTCCTTCGGCGGCGGGCAAGGGCTATGACGGCCTCGCCTCCGCTGGTTCCAACCTTGGCCCGACCTCCAAAGCACTGGCGGATCGGGTGAAGGCCGATGTCGAAAAGCGGCGCGCCGAGGGTGTTGCCGGACCAGTTCCGGCCGATCTGGTCACGACCAGCGGCTCCGGCCTCGATCCCGACCTGTCGCCTGCTTCCGCCATGGCGCAGGCGTCCCGTGTCGCCCGCGTTCGCGCGCTTGACGAACGGCGGGTGCGCGATCTCGTCAGCCGCAATGTCGAACGCCCATTGCTGGGCTTTCTGGGTGAGGCGTGCGTCAATGTGCTGGCGCTGAACCTGCAGCTTGACCAGCTGGGCGGCGGCGCGCGTTGAACGAGCGGGAACGGCCTGCCCCGGAAGCCTTTCTGCGCGCCGCCGCGCAGGAGGGGCGAGGCAGGCTGAAGATATTTCTCGGCGCGGCGCCCGGCGTCGGCAAGACTTATGAAATGCTGGTGCAGGGCGCGGCTCGGCAGAAGGCGGGCGTCGATGTCGTCGTCGGTGTCGTCGAGACCCATGGCCGTGTCGAAACGCAGGCACTAACGCAGGCACTGGAAATCCTCCCGCGCCGATCCATCGACTATCAGGGCCATGTCCTGACCGAGATGGACATCGACGGCCTGCTGGAGCGCCGACCGGCGCTGGCGCTCGTCGATGAACTGGCCCACACCAATGCGCCGGAAAGCCGTCATCCCAAGCGGTGGCAGGATGTCGAGGAACTGCTTGACGCCGGGATCGACGTCTATTCGACACTCAACATCCAGCATGTGGAGAGCCTGAACGACGTCGTTGCCTCCTTCACCCGCGTGCGCGTGCGCGAAACCGTTCCCGACGGCATTCTGGAACAGGCAGAGATTGAGGTCGTGGACATTCCGCCCGCCGAACTGATCGAGCGGCTGAAAGAGGGGAAGGTCTATCTTCCGCAGGAGGCGACCCGCGCCCTTGCCCATTTCTTTTCCAAGACCAATCTGTCGGCGCTGCGCGAACTGGCGCTGCGCCGGGCCGCGCAGGCTGTCGATACGCAGATGCTGGAGGATCTTCGGGCTCAGGCGCTCGGCGGCACATGGGCGGGCAGCGAACGCATATTGGTTGCCGTCAGCGAATTGCCCGGCGCCGAGACGCTGGTGCGCGCGGCCAAGCGCATATCCGACGCCGCCCGCGCGCCTTGGAGCGCGGTCCATATCGAAACACCCCGCGCGCAATATTTCGGCGAGCCGGAAATGCGCCGGATTGCCTCTGCGCTCAACCTGGCATCCAGTCTGGGCGCGACGGTCGCCACGGTGCCCGCCTCCACGGTGTTCGAGGGCCTGAAAAGCTACGCCGATGAGGCGCGCGCGACCCAGCTGGTCGTCGGCAAATCCATTCGATCGCGCTGGTTCGAGTTCCGGCACGGCTCGATCGTTGATCGGCTGGTGCGGGAAACGCCGGGCGTGGCGGTCCATGTCTTGCCGCTGGATGAAAGCGCCCCCGCCAGTCCTGCGCGCACACGCCCATTGAACCATTGGGGCAAGCCCGCGGGATATCTCTGGACCGCGCTACTGGTCGTTGGCGTGACCGCCCTTGGATCGGCCCTTTTCCACATCCTCAACCTGGGCAATGTTGGCCTCCTTTATCTGCTGCCGGTCATGGTCGCCGCCAGCCTGTTCGGCCTGCGCACCGGGCTGTTTGCCGGGATCATGTCCAGCCTTGCCTATAATTTCTTCTTCCTGCCACCCACCGGCACGCTGACGATCAGCAATCCGGAAAATGTCATTTCCATCTTCGTCCTGCTGGGCGTGGCGATCGTGACCAGCCAGTTGACCTCGCGCGTTCGATCGCAGGCGGACCTCGCCGCTTCCAGCGCGCGGACCAACGCCGCGCTCGCTGGCTATCTGCGGCAACTGACGGCGCTCGGCGACCGGGAGGAAGTGGGGCGAACCGCCTGCCAGGAAATCGGACGCCTACTCAAACTCCGCGTGCTGATCCTGGAACGGCATCGAACGGGCTTGGTCGTCCAGGCGGCGAGTGAACCGGGCATCAATGTGGAAACGATGGAACTGGCCGCCGCGCAGTGGGTGCTGGACACCGGCCAACCCGCCGGGCGTGGCACGGGCAGCCTTGCGGCATCGGACTGGCAGTTTCAGCCGCTGCGCGCGGGAGAGCATATTCTGGCGGTCATGGGCCTTGCGCGCGACGACGGCAGCGATCCTATCCGTTCGGACCAGCTTCCGCTGCTCACCAGCCTGCTGGACCAGACTTCGCTCGCGCTCGAACGGCTGCGCCTGGAAAGCGAGATGCGCGATGTCGACAAGGTGCGCGAGCGCGACCGGCTCCGCGCCGCGCTGCTATCCTCCGTCAGCCATGACCTGCGCACACCGCTGACGGCGATCCTGGGCGCGGCGGCCGAATTGCGCCAGCGCAACGGCGATCCCCTGCTCGACACGATCGAGAGCGAGGCCGTGCGGCTCAATCGCTTCGTGGCGAATCTGCTCGACATGGCGCGGGTAGAGGCGGGAGCGCTGCGCCTGCATATCGAGCCGGTCGACCTGACCGACGCCGTGGGCGGGGCAGTCCATGACACGCGCCGATCGCTGGAGGGGCATCCGATCCAGCTTGACGTCCCACCTGACCTGCCGCTCGTCAATGTCGATGCCCAGCTTTTCCACCATTGCCTGCTCAATCTGCTCGACAATGCCGGGCGCTATGGCGACCCCGGCACAGCAATCACGATCCGCGCCGAACTTTCCGGCCGCGAACTCATCCTGTCGGTGCTGGACGAAGGGCCGGGACTTCCCACCGGACAGGAGAAGGAGGTATTCGAGACGTTCAAGCGGCTGGAGGGGTCCGATCGGTCGGTCAGCGGCACCGGTCTTGGCCTCGCCATCGTGAAGGGTTTCGCCGAGGCGATGGGCATGAATGTGGATGCGGGCAATCGGCCAGATGGCAAAGGCGCCCGGTTCAGCCTGCATTTTCCTGAATCCCTCCTCACCCGCGCTAGCGAGCAGGACCAGCATATATGAGCAGCCAGCGGATTCTCGTCGTAGACGATGAGGTGCATATCCGGCGTCTGTTGCACGGTACGTTGACGCGCGCAGGCTATGACGTCGCCGAAGCGGTGAACGCGGCACAAGCGCTGGACGAAGCCCGGCGGACTAAACCCGATGCCATCCTCCTCGACCTGGGCTTGCCCGACCGCGACGGGTTGGAGATTGTCCAGTTGCTCAAGGCGGCGGTAGCCGCGCCCATCATCGTCGTGTCTGCCCGCGAAGCGACCGAGCAAAAGGTCGCCGCACTCGATCTGGGCGCGCATGACTATGTCACCAAGCCCTTCGATAGCGAGGAAGTGCTCGCGCGCCTTCGTGCCGCGCTGCGCGAGCGTGTGGCGGCGCAGGGGGCCGCGCCCGTCGTCCAGTCCGGCCCCGTGGAAATCGACCTCGCCAATCGGCGCATCATGCGTGACGGCGAGGAAGTGCATCTGACCCGCAAGGAGTTTGAGGTCCTCACCCAGTTGGCAATGCACCCCGGCCGCGTCGTAACGCATCAGCGAATTCTGGCAGCCGCCTGGCCGCACGATCATGATCGCCGGATCGACTATCTGCGAATCGTCGTGCGCAATTTGAGGCAGAAGCTGGAAAAGGACCCCGCGCGACCGTCCATGATCGTCAATGAACTTGGCATCGGCTATCGACTGATGGCGGACTAGAGCGCGCTGCGTTAAATCGGACGCAAGTCGCGCGCTCTAGTTATTTGTTGTCGCATCGTTTTTGCGCAAAACCGGTTCCCACTTTTGCGCACGATGCTCTAGGCCCGCCCCGCCCTCCGCCCTGCAAATGCTATGATAATACTATGGCGATCGGAGATCCGGCCGCTCGAAAGCATATGCGCCCATCCGTAAGTCTCATGCCGCCACGATGGAGGGCGACATGCAGGCCAGGAAAACAAGCTTACAACAGGATATGGGCCTGCGACTGGCCGGAATTTCCCTGATTGGCGCGAGCTGGTTCGGCGTCAGGCTTCTGTCCCGGGTGGTGAATCTTCCGCCGGAACATGAGGCGACCATGGCAGAAATGGGTGTGGCGGCGGCGAGCTTCCTCGGCGCAACGAGCGGGGTCGCATTGTCGGTGATCGGGGCGCATATCTTCGACCCCGTTCCACTATCGGCTCTCTGGGTCAGCGCTCCGGATCATCATGTAAAGAATGAGCGACGGCGCGCCGCGCTTTTCCCGTCCCGATCGACGCAGAGACGTACCGATGGCCGCATCTCATCGAAAACTACCTCTGCAAACTCACAGAGTTCACACGCGTCACCATAATTCCGGGCAATTCGCGAGAATAAATCTTTATTTTCAGTGAGTTAGTGGTGCCCGGGGACGGAGTCGAACCGCCGACACTGCGATTTTCAGTCGCATGCTCTACCAACTGAGCTACCCGGGCACGAGCGCCGGGGAGGACCACCGGCGGCGTTGAGAGGCGTGCCTATAGGCATCAATCCGGGGGGTTGTCCACCCCATCATCGTCGCTTTTTTTCATCTCGTCGGCGGCGAGGGTTCCGGGGACGCGATAGCCTTCGCCCAGCCATTGCAGCAGGTCACGGTCACGGCAGGCCTTTCCGCAGAAGGGCCGCGTGTCGGGATGCGCTGGCTGGCCGCAGATCGGGCAGGAGGATGATTTAGGCGACATGGCCCGCCGATATGGCAAGTGCCGGGTCAGCCTTCAAGCTGACGGCGCCGCCGCGTCGGCGAGCGAGCTGTTCCAGCCAATCGGTCGCCTTGTACAGGCGGTCAATGATGGGGGGCGCGGCGGTGATCGTCACCGGCCCGCCATTGCCTTCCCTTTCGGCACGGCGGAGCAATGCGAGAGCCGCCGTTTCGATCGGATCAGCCCGCAACAACTCCATGAGGTTCATCCGCTCGCGGCGGCGGATGACCTGGACGAAGCCGAAGCCGTTCACCGCCGTGCGTTCGAAGGGAAGCGGCAGATATTTATCGATCTGCGCGGAGGCGACGGCGCGCTCATCCTTGTTGTTCATGGTGGGCAGATCGATACCGATCGATCCGGTCAGGCCCATGCGACGGATCGACTGCGCCGCCAGTTTCGCGCCCTTGGGGCCGAGCTTCGCGGGCGGCAGCGATCCGTCTACGTCGATCAGGATCATCGCGGGCGTCGGAAAGATGCGGAGCGCCGCTTCCTCCGTGCCGATCTCGCCCGACATCGCCTCTTCCATGAGTTCGCTCCAGCCATGGGCTTCGAAGCGATCCTCGCCATGGGCCGGGCAGGGGGTGATGGGCAGACCCGTGGCGCGCAGGCGCTGGAGGAGGCTGGGAGCCGGATGCACCTTGGAGCCCGGCTGGGCGATGCGGCCCTTGGCCAGCTTGGGGCGACCTTCCTCCGGGATGGCTTCGCGCAGGATTTCGAGGAGGACGGTCGCGCCCTCTGCGGTTTTTGGCGGGATGGGTTCGACCAGCACTTCCTCGCCCGAGATCAGGCGGGCGATGCCGCGCTTCTTGGGGATGATGGTCCGGACGAGCTTACCCTGCATGATAGCACCGGCGCGGGCGCCATCGCCCTCACGCTCGATCTGTGCCTCGACCAAACGGCCCTTTTCGATCAACGCGGCGCGGGCCTCGCCAATCCCTTCTTCATAGAGCCATTCGGCCATAATATATTCCTGTTGGTCGGGATTGCCGAGCCGGGAAATGTGCCATTTCCCTTGCCATCCCTCTAGTCCAATGGGTAGCCCGCTGCCTTCAGCAGCGCGCGGGTTTCGTAAAGGGGCAGGCCCATGATCGCGCTATGGCTGCCCTGTATCGCGCGGATCAGCCCGGCGGCACGGCCCTGAATCGCATAGCCGCCTGCCTTGCCGTGCCATTCTTCGCTGGCGATATAGGCGTCGATCTCGGCGCGCTCCAGACGTTTGAAGATAACGATATTGGTGGAAAGGCGATGCCTTGCCCTGCCCTCGCCATCGATGAGCGTGATAGCGCTCAGCACGCGGTGACGGCGGCCGGAGAGCAGCGAAAGACAGGCTCGCGCTTCACCCTCCGTCTCTGCCTTGGGCAGGATGCGGCGGCCTGCCGCGACGACCGTATCGCCTGACAGCACCAGCGCGCCGGGATGGCGGGCGGCCACCAGCGCAGCCTTTTCAGCGGCCACGCGCGCAGCATAGGTCGCTGGCAATTCGCCTTTCAAAGGGGTTTCATCAAGATCGGCGGGGTCCACAGCGTCGGGACGCACGCCGATCTGACCCAGAAGTTCACACCGTCTGGGAGAAGCCGAAGCAAGGATGAGCCGCATCGAAAAAGCGGCTTATTTGAAGCGGTAAGTGATCCGACCCTTGGTCAGGTCGTAGGGGGTCAGTTCGACCAACACTTCGTCGCCCACCAGCACGCGAATGCGGTTTTTCCGCATCTTGCCCGCCGTGTGGCCAAGGATCTCGTGATCATTTTCAAGCCGGACGCGGAACATGGCGTTGGGGAGAAGCTCCACAACCTGTCCGCGCATTTCAAGCAGTTCTTCTTTTGCCATAATATCCTGGGGAAACCAAAAATCGCGCCGCCATAGCGGCAAAATGCGGAAAATGAAAGTCAGGCTGACACGCCAAATACATCGCCCGCGTCAGACAAGGCCGCAAAGATGTGATCCAGCTGATCCACATCCGTACAAAAGGGCGGCATCAGGTAGATGCTGTTGCCCAAAGGACGCACCAATATGCCCCGATCAAGGAAGAAGGCGCGCAGGCGCGGCGCAAGGTCGGACAGATAACCGGCGTCCTGCGCGATCAGGTCAATCGCCACGATCGTGCCAAGCTGCCGGGCATTTTCGAAGGCGGGATGAAGCGCCAGCTTGCCGAGTCGCTCCGCCATATTCTGTTCGAGCGCGGCGATGCGGCCGAGCACATCCTCTTCGCGCCAGATGGCGATGTTGGCCGCGGCCGCCGCGCAGGAGATGGCATTCGCTGTGTAGCTGGACGAATGGTAGAAAAGCCGCGCCCGGTCCTGCGACTTGTGCGCATCAAAAATGCGCGCCGTGGCTAGTGTCGCCGCGAGGGGGACGGAGCCGCCGGTGATCCCTTTGGCGACGGCCATGATGTCCGGCACGACGCCCGCCTGCTCGCAAGCGAAGACTGTGCCGGTGCGGCCCCAGCCGGTCATTACTTCGTCGGCAATGAAGAGAACATCATGTCGGGCGCAGATTTCCGCCATCTGCCGCAAAATGGCAGGCGGGTAGATCAGCATCCCGCCAGCACCCAGCACCAAAGGTTCAACGATGAACGCCGCCGGATGCTCCTTGCAAGCCGCTTCCAGCGCGTCGAGCGTCTGTTGCTCCGTTCCCGGCGCAGGGAAGGGAATGGTGCCAACGTCGAACAGCAAGGGCGTCCATGCGGCATTGTAGACGCCGCGCTCGCCGACCGACATCGTGCCGATCGTGTCGCCATGATAGCCATGTTCGAGGACAAGGATGCGATGCCGGGACGCGGACAAACCATCCAGCGCACGATTGTGCCAGTAGCCGAGCGCCATCTTCAGCGCGACTTCGACGGAGGTCGATCCGCTGTCGGAATAGAAGACATGGGCGAGCGGGTCGCGCCCTTCCGCGCGGGGGGCGAGTTCGATCAGGCCGCGCGCAACCTCTTCGGCAGGCTCATGCGTGTAATTTGCAAAGATCAGCTGGTCAAGCTGCCCGGCCTGCTGAGCGATGGCAGCGGCGATGCGGGGGTGACAGTGGCCATGCGTCGTCACCCACCAACTGGAGATGGCGTCGATCAACGTGCCGCCGTCTGCCAGATGCAACAGGGCGCCTTCCGCACGAACGACATGCGGGATGGGTTCGTTGAGGCCGTGCTGGGTGAAGGGGTGCCATATAGGGGAGGTCATGGCGAGACGCTTAGAATAGCCCAAGCGTCAGGCCAAGCACCCTCCCCTATATTATGGCGCTCCCGCTTACTTGGCCGGGGTGGCCGGGGCAGCAGGGGCGGCTGGCGTCGCCGGGGTGGCGGGAGCAGCCGGTGCCGCGGCCTGGATACGCTGCTGCAACGCCGGGTCGGCGGCGGCGGCCTGGCCGATCTCATTGAACTTTTCTGGAGCGATGCCCGATGCCTGCAACGCGGCGAGCATCTTGGGCTGCTTTTCCGCATTAGCGATGCTGGTGTCGGACTGAATCTTGGTCACTTCGACCGCAGCAGCCGCAAACAGCTTGATGTCAGCATCGCTAAATTTACCCGCATCGGCCGAAGGCGCCGCCGGAGTGGCAGGCGTCGCGGGCGTAGCCGGAGTTGCGGCGCCCTGAGCCAGAACTGGAGCCGCTGCCAACAAAGCGACCGATGCCATTGCCGTCTTCAAAACCAGTGATGAACGAAAACCCGTCAACATGCTTCTCCTTGCGATTTGATGTCTCAAAGCTGTGGAAGAGCGCACGAGGTTTAAAGAGTGTTCCGGCGAAACGTGAGATTTGAGGGACGACGGCCGGGCGCGGCGCAGCTCATCACTCGCACCATCACGGTTCATCGCAGGGCAGAATCGTTACTGATGCTCATCTTTTCACCAGATTCTCACCCGATCCTGAGGCGCGAGATAGAGCTTGCTGCCGGGCACCGGGTTGAAGGCGGCGTACCATTGATCGAAATTCCGCACGGTATCCGCCCGATATTGCGACGGCGAATGCGGGTCAGTGACCAGCCGCTGGCGCAAGTTGGGCTCGCGATAATTGCGCCGCCATACTTGCGCCCAGCCGAGGAAGAAGCGCTGATCGCCGGTGGTGCCGTCGATCACCGGCGCGGGCTTGCCGCCGAGTGACGCATGATAGGCGTCCAGCGCCACCGCGACGCCTGCCAGATCGCCGATATTCTCGCCCAAGGTAAAGTCGCCCTTCACATGCGCGCCGGGGAAAGGCTCGTAGGCGTCATATTGCTTTATCAGCTTGCCGGTCAAAGCCTTGAAGGCAGCGACATCAGCATCGCTCCACCACTGGTTGAGCTTACCGGTCTCATCATATTTGGCGCCCTGATCGTCGAAATGGTGGCTAAGTTCATGGCCGATTACCGCGCCGATGCCGCCATAATTCACCGCCGGATCGGCATGGGGATCGAAGAAGGGCGGCTGGAGGATGGCGGCCGGGAAGACGATCTCCACCATGGAGAAGTCCGCATAGGCGTTGATCTCCATCGGCGTCATCTGCCATTCCCAACGGTAGATCGGCTTGCCGAGCTTCCCCATCTGATAGTCGAATTCATATTGGTTCGATCGCACCGCGTTGCCGAACAGGTCGCCTGCGATGATCGTAACCCCGCTATAATCCCGCCATTTGTCGGGATAACCGATCTTGGGCGTGAAGGCGGCCAGCTTCTTGTGCGCCCTCGCCTTCGCGCCATCGCTCATCCAGCCGAGGCCGTCGATGCGGCGGCCCATGGCGGCGATCACATTTTTGACGAGCTGGTCCATCGCCGCCTTGGTTTCCGGCGGGAAATAGCGGGCGACATAGATTTTGCCGACTTCCTCGCCCATCGCCTCCTTGACGAAGCTGACGGCGCGTTTCCACCGCTCTTCGCGCTGCGGCGTGCCGGATAGAGTGGTGCCGTAGAAGGCGAAGTCGGCGTCGGCGATCCGGTCGGGGAGGTAAGTGGCGTAGCTGTGCAGACTGCGCAGCAACAGGGCATCTTTCAACACGCCTATCGGGGTTCGCGCGATCAGTGCTGCTTCGCCCGCGATCGCCGTCGGCTGCGCGACGATCAGCGCCTGCGGCTTCAGGCCGTTGGCGGCGAAATAGGCCGAGAAGTTGAAGCCGGGCGCGGCTTTCTGCAAGTCGGCGAGTGTCATGCGGTTGTAGGTCTTGTCCGCGTCCCGGCTGTCGACCTGGGTCCAGTGGACCTTTGCCACTTCCGTTTCGAACACCATCAGGGCAGCGGCGCGCGCCTTTGCGTCGCTCGCGCCCGCCAGTGTCAGCATCTGTTCGAGATGCGCGAGATAGGCGGTACGGATTGCCGCCATCTTCTCGTCGGGCTGTAGATAGAAGTCTCGATCCGGCAGGCCTAGGCCCGATTGGCGCAGGTTCAGGATGTAAGTGTCGGGCGCCTTGTCATCCTGTCCCACATAGAAAGTGAACGGGCCTGCGATACCGGCTCGTGCAGCCTCCGCCGCGAGACGAGCATAGCCTGCCTTGTCCTTCACCGCCGCGATCTTCGCGAGCCAGGGCGTGATGGGGGTCAGGCCCTTCGCTTCCACGGTGGGGGCGTCCAGATAGCTGGCATAGGCGAGACCGATCCGGCTGGCGGGGTCTTTCCTTGCCTCCTCCAATATGCCTCGGGTGCGTTCGCGCGACAGGTCGTCAAGGACGTTGAACGCGCCATAGTTGGACTTGTCGGCAGGGATCGGCGTGGCCTTGGCCCAGCCGCCATTAGCATGAAGGTAGAAATCATCGCCCGGCTTGACGGCCGGGTCCATGCCCTTCTCGTCAAAGCCGTAGCTGCCATAGGTCGGCTTGGCCGATGGCGCCTGGTCAGCCTGCGCGGCGTTGGTCGCGAGCAGCAGAGCGCCAATCGCGGCGCTCATCAAAAGATTTTTCATCGAAGCATCCCTTGCTTGATCCGATCATGGCAATTGACCCGGCGCAGGGCGACAAGTCCATGTCCTTTGTCGAAAATCGTGCAAAAGCGGCTGCGCCCCTCTTCAGGGCAGGCGGATATTCTGGGCGAAAGCAGCCTTCAGGCTGGCGGCATCCAGCGGGTCGAGGCGCGGGAGGCGGCCGAGGCTTGGCACCCTGGCGAGTGGGGGGATGATGCGCTCATTCTCCTCATGGGAGTCCCCGATGAACGCGATGCCCACCAGCGGCACGCCCCGGCTGCGCAGCGCCTCGATGCTGAGCAGGCTGTGGTTGATCGTACCGAGCGCAGTGCGGGCGCACAGGATGACGGGCAGCTGCCAATGGGCGAAGAGATCGGCCATCAGCAAAGTTTCGCTGAGGGGCACCAGCACGCCGCCTGCGCCTTCCACGACCAGCGGGCCGTCCACTTGCGGCAAAGCGAGATTGTCGAGGCGGACTTCAACCCCGTCGAGGCGAGCCGCTAAATGGGGCGAGGCGGGCGTGGTAAGGCGGTAGGCTTCCGGCAGGATGCGCGCATTGGGGATGCCGCCTAGCCGTGCGACCGTTTCCTTGTCGCCTTCGGGGTCGATCCCCGCCTGAACAGGCTTCCAATAATAAGCGCCAAGGGCGCCCGCGAGCCCGGCAGCGAAGACTGTTTTGCCGATGTCCGTATCGGTCCCGGTGACGACGAAGCGCGTCATGCCATCACCCTTTGCAGTTCTTCGCCAAGAGCCGCCACATCGGCGCGGCCGACATTCAATGTCAGGGAGATGCGCAGGCGGCTGGTGCCGGGCGGGACCGTCGGCGGCCGGATGCCGCGCACGTCGAAGCCTGCCTCCTGCAGCGCGGCGGCGGCGGCCATGGTGCGCCGGTCTTCGCCAAGCAGCACAGGGACGATGTGGGTGCGCGGCGCAGGCAAGCCCAGCGGCGCGCAGATGACTTCGGCGGCATCGACGCACAAGGTCTTCAGCCGCGCGCGCAGGTCATCCGCCTGCTCGATCCGGTCGAGCGCGGCCGACGCCGCCACCGCCATCAGCGGCGAGGGCGCGGTGGAGAAGATGAAGGGGCGCGCTCGGTTGATCAGATAGTCGATGATGATCTGCGGCCCGCAAATCAGTGCACCTTCCACGCCCATGGCTTTGCCGCAGGTGTGAAGCGTCACGACATTATGCAGCCCGTCCAACCCGGCGGACAGGCCCCGGCCGCTGGGGCCGAACACGCCCGTTCCATGCGCTTCATCCAGGATCAGCATCCCGTCATGCTGCGCGGCCAGTTTTGCGAGATCGGCGAGCGGCGCCGTGTCGCCGTCCATCGAATAAAGCGTTTCGACCGCGATCCAGATGCGCCCCTTGCCACCTTCCTCGCGCCAGGCGGTGATCAGGTCGGCGAAACTCTGCACATCATTATGTCGGGCAAAAACAGTGGAGGCCTTGGACAGGCGGATGCCGTCATGGACGCTGGCGTGGATCAGCTCGTCCGCGACGATCAGGTCGCCACGCTGCGGCAATGTCGAAAACAAGGCGCAGTTGGCGGCAAAGCCATTGGCGAGAAACAGCGCCGCCTGTGTCCGGAAGAAGGCCGCCGCCTTCGCCTCCAGCCCTTCATGCTCGGGCGCATTACCGCGCAGCAGGCGCGAGCCACCCGATCCCACCGGCACGCCCCGCGCCACCGCATCCGCCACCGCCTGACCGATCAGCGGATCGGACGCCAGGCCCAGATAGTCGTTGGAGGCAAAGTCGCGCCCGGCGCGCGGCACCAGACGGCGCAGGCGGCCGCGCTTTTCAAGGGCCGCCAGTTGCGATCGGAAGGGTTCGCTGGTCATGGCGCGCCCTATAGGCCCGCGAGGGGCAGAGGGGCAAGCTGGAGCGCCGCCGCTTCATCCGTCGGGCGGGGAAGGGCACCGCCCTCCCCCGCTCCAGTGCCGACAATCAGAAGGAAAAGCTGAGCGATAGCGAGGCCACATTGTCGTTGGCATCGTCGGCATTCGGACGGAAGCCATGCTGATGCAGATAGCCGATTTCCGCATTCACATTCTTCGCGATCGGGGTCGTGATGGCGATCATGTTACGCATCCGCTCTTCGCCCTCGACCCGCTGAAAATTGGTGGTGTTGAGGTCGATGAAGCTTTCATGGCTCAGCACCAACGCGGTCTTGCCGCCTTCCTTGAAGGGCAGCACATATTTGACATAGGGGCGGAAGCGCCAGGCCGTGCCATCGACGCCTTCGCGCCAACGCTCCTCAAGACGCAGGCGGGCGCTGAGCTGGCCGGGGCCGATCTTCACAATATTGTCGAATGTCACCTGCTGGCGGCCGCGATGTTCCATCACCGAGAAGTCACCGGCATTGTAGTTGGGATCATGGGTATAACCCGCCCAAACCGTCACCTTCTTGCTGACCTTGTAGCCGATCAACGAGTTCATCTCGACCTCGTACAGACCGTCGCGGTCGTTGCTGAACCGGGCGATCACCTCCTGCGAGAAGCGCCATTTGTCGCTCAGTTTCACAGTGGCGCTAACGCCGGTCCAAAGCTGGTCATCCTCCGTGGCATGCGCCACAGCCGGAATGGCCAAAGCCACCAGCGCAGGCGCCAGTTTCAAAATCGGTCGCATCATAATCTCCCTCCGCCCCATGGCGTCGGGGCGCGACTATGACCTTTATGTGACAACGTCATTTCTCTTTTATGTAATATTTGTGACTATTGTTTCTGCGGCGTGACCGATAGCGGCAACCGTCAAATCCGCCTTCCGCACAAAAAATGACCCCGCCCCATGGTAGGGCGGGGTCATATCCTTTTCGTTGCGAAATGCCGTCAGACGCCGTGCGCCAGAGCGGCGAGCAAGAGCAGCGCGACGATGTTCGTGATCTTGATCATCGGGTTGACCGCAGGCCCGGCGGTATCTTTGTAGGGATCACCCACGGTATCGCCGGTCACGGCCGCCTTGTGCGCTTCCGATCCTTTGCCGCCATGGTTGCCGTCTTCGATATATTTCTTGGCATTGTCCCATGCGCCGCCGCCCGATGTCATGGAAAGGGCGACAAACAGTCCGGACACGATCACGCCCAGCAGCAATGCACCGAGCGCCGCAAAGCCATTGGGCGTTCCGGCAACGGCAGAGATCGCGAAATAGACGACGATCGGCGCCAGCACTGGCAGCAGGCTGGGGATGATCATCTCCTTGATCGCCGCGCGGGTGACAAGGTCGACAGTGCGGGCATAGTCGGGCCGTGAGGTCCCTTCCATGATGCCGCTGTTGGTGGCGAACTGATCGCGAACGTCTTTCACCACGTCACCTGCGGCGCGGCCCACTGCCGTCATGCCCATTGCGCCGAACAGATAGGGCAGCAATGCGCCGAGCAGCAGGCCGACGATGACATAGGGGTTGGACAAGCTGAAATCGACCGGCTCGGTCAGGCCGAGGGCCGAGTTATAGAATTTCAGATCCTCGGTGTAAGCGCCAAACAGCACCAGCGCGGCAAGCCCGGCTGACCCGATCGCATAGCCCTTCGTCACCGCCTTGGTCGTATTGCCCACTGCGTCCAGCGCGTCGGTCTTGCTCCGCACACTGTCATCCAGATGCGCCATCTCCGCGATGCCGCCCGCATTGTCGGTGACGGGACCATAGGCGTCGAGCGCCACGACCATGCCCGCCAGCGCGAGCATCGCTGTCGCCGCAAAGGCAATGCCGATCAGGCCCGCCTGACTATAAGAGACGATGATGCCGCCCACGATCACCAGGGTCGGCAGCGCGGTCGCCTCCAGGCTGACGGCCAAGCCCTGGATAACATTGGTGCCATGGCCAGTTTCCGATGCGCGGGCGATGCTGCGCACCGGGCGATAGTTGGTCCCGGTATAATATTCGGTGATCCATACAATGAGACCCGTCACGCCGAGGCCCACCATCATCGACCAGAACAACTCCATGCCGGAATAGCCGCCATTGCCATCCAGATCGGTGCCGAAGCGCGTCTGAAGATCGCCCAGCGTGAACTGGGTGACGAAATAGAGCGCGGGGATCGACAGGATCGCTGTCGTCCAGAAGCCTTTGTAGAGCGCACCCATGATCGACTGGCTGGCACCAAGACGCACCATATAGGTGCCGATGATCGACGTGATGATGCACACCCCGCCGACGATCAGCGGCAATGCCATCAGCCGTTGCAGGAAGATGTTATCGACCCCGCTCACCAGCAGTGCCGTCAGCACCATGGTCGCACCAACGGTGACGACGTAGGTTTCGAACAGGTCGGCCGCCATACCGGCGCAGTCGCCGACATTGTCGCCCACATTGTCGGCGATCACGGCGGGATTGCGTGGATCATCCTCGGGAATGCCCGCTTCCACCTTGCCAACAAGGTCGGCGCCAACGTCCGCCGCCTTGGTAAAGATGCCGCCGCCGAGGCGCGCGAAGATCGAGATGAGGCTGGCGCCGAAAGCCAAAGCGACCAGAGAGTCGATCACCAGTCGATCGTCCGGCGCATGACCTGCGGGTCCGGTGAGATACCAGAAGAAGACACTGATCGCGAGCAGCGCCAATCCCGCCACCAGCATGCCGGTGATCGCGCCAGCACGGAAGGCGACGGTAAGGCCGCTCTGCAAAGTCGTGCGTGCGGCTTCGGCGGTGCGGACATTGGCGCGCACCGAAATGTTCATGCCGATGAAGCCTGCCGCGCCGGACAGGATGGCGCCAATCAGAAAACCGATCGCGGACGTCGCGCCCAAGAAGAAGAAGACGATCGCCGCAACCACGACCCCGACCATGCCAATGGTCATATATTGGCGGCTGAGATAGGCCTTTGCCCCTTCCTGGATCGCCCCCGCGATCGCTTGCATGGTTTCATTGCCGGCGGAGGCCGCCAGTACCTGACGACTGGTTATCAGGCCGTAGAGCAGGGCTAATAGCCCGCACCCTATGGCGATATAGACAATCTGCATGGATGTTCCTCTCCCCCTGTTTTTGCTGTCATCGGCCACTCCGCAGGGAAAAACGGGCGGGCGAAAGGCATACGCGCAGGCGGCCGGAATTCACGCATCCGGCATCAGGCACCGCGTCAATCAGCATCAAGGTTATGCGCGTCATGGGCGTCCAACCGGGCTGAGAAAAGGATGGACGGAAGCTACAGACAGGACGGGCGGCGTCAAGCCGTTACAAAACGCACCAGAATCAGGGCCTGGCGGGCTCCCGGCTCAGCCATGTTCCCAGCCTAGCCGGTCGGGCAACGGCATCTCTGCGCCGTCGATGATCAGCTTCAGCCCCGATCCCGATGATAAACGACCAACCGGAATGGCCCGTACTGGCGGATTTGTCGTGGGCGGCAGTGCGAACAGCAGTTCATAGTCATCGCCCGCCCGCGCCGCTGCCACCTGAGCGGCAGTGCTGCCGCCGCTGACCACCTCCAGCGCCGGGGAAAGCGGAACATGATCGATGGTGACAGCCAATCCGCTAGCCTGCGCCATGCGGGCGGCATCGATCAGCAGGCCGTCGGACACATCCATCATCGCATGGACTTGGCCTGCAAGCAGCGCGCCTTCGGTGAGCCGAGGCCGGGGGCGGCGATAAGCCTCCACCAGCGGCCCGGATGCGGCGGCGTTCGCGCGGAGCAGTTCAAGCCCCGCTCCGGCATCGCCAACGGGACCCGTCAGATAGAGACGATCACCTGCGCGCGCGCCGCTACGGGCGGGCACGGGGCCGCTTGTCTCACCAATCGCCGTCAGGCTGTAGCTGCGTGGACTGCCCTGCGGCATCTGCACGGTGTCGCCACCCAATAGCGGCATGGCATGACGGCTGAGCGCCTCGCCCAGCCCCTCAAGAAACGCAGCATCCCAGGCATCGTCGCCCGACAGCGCATAATTGAGCAGACAACCCACGGGCCGCGCACCCTTGGCGGCAAGGTCGGACAGATTCACGGCGGCAAGTTTCCAGCCGATGTCCGCAGGGGGATCGCCGGGGAGATAATGCACACTCTCCACCATCGTGTCGCTGGTGAGGATCAGGCGCGCGCCGCCCACGTCCAGCACCGCCACATCGTCCTGCAAGCCGCGCGCGGCGGGATCATTGGCCAGCAGGCGCAAGAGGGTCAGGAAACGGGATTCAGCGGACATAATTGACCTCCGTTCGCCCAGAGCCTGTCGAAGGGTCTTTCTTCTTTTAAAGAAGTTAAGGGCTTCAACAAGCCTGTCCTGAGCCTGTCGAAGGGCTCAGCCCGGACGGAGGTGGTTCGTTACTGGCGCACGTCCTTCGCCACGCCGTCCAGCAGGCCATTGACGAAACCCGCCTCGCGCTTGTCGTAAAAGGCATGAGCGACATCGACATATTCGCTGATGACCGTGCCGGTCGGTACGTCCTTGCGCGCAATCAGTTCATAGGCGCCCGCCCGCAAGATCTGCCGCATCGGCTTGTCCAGCCGCTCAAGGCTCCAGCCCTTGGACAGGCGGGCGGTGATCATGGCGTCAATTTCGCCACGCCGCTTGTCCACGCCGGTCACGACATCGT
The DNA here is from genome assembly GCF_054771635.1 of Sphingobium sp. TomTYG75. NCBI lineage: Bacteria > Pseudomonadati > Pseudomonadota > Alphaproteobacteria > Sphingomonadales > Sphingobiaceae > Sphingobium > Sphingobium sp. TomTYG75. The sequence continues at coordinate 1,314,232 of NZ_BSRE01000001.1, forward strand.
CGAAAAAGCTCTCTTCCGCATCGGCATAGGTCACGTCTTCGATGGTCGCGCCCAGACGATGCTGATGAAATTCATGCAGCAGGGTGGCGAGGGGCGTCCCTTCCATTTCCAGCTGGTACAGCGCCTGCACCGCGGCAAGCCGGGCTGCGGAGCGGGATTTGGAGCGTTCAGTCATCAGGATTCCATATAGCCGTGCGGGCTGGCCTGTCGAAGCCCTGCCCTTCTTGAAGAAAATACTGCCCCTCGACAAGATTGGGGCGAACAGAGGTTATTTGAGCCGCACCGCCACCGAGGCGGCATGGGCAGGCAACCCCTCCGCCTCCGCCAGCGCGACCGCCGCCGGGCCGATGGCATCGATCGCAGCCTGATCCAGGCTGAGGAAGCTGGTGCGTTTCATGAAGTCGAGCACCGAGAGTCCCGAAGAAAAGCGTGCACGGCGCCCCGTGGGCAGCACATGATTGGGGCCTGCGACGTAATCGCCGACAGCTTCGGGGGTCATGCGGCCCAGAAACACCGACCCGGCATGGCGGACCTGCGCGAACAGGGCGTCGGGATCGTCCACCGCGAGTTCCAGATGCTCGGCCGCGAGACGGTTTACCAGCGGCATCGCTTCTTCCATATCGCGCACGAGGATGATCGCGCCGTTTGCCGCCCAGCTGGTCGTGGCGACTGCCTGCGTCGACAATAGCGGCAGTCGTTTTTCGACGGCCGCCGCCACGGCATCGGCGAAAGCGGCATCGTCGGTGAAGAGGATCGACTGGCTGGTCGGATCATGCTCCGACTGGCTCAGCAGGTCAGCGGCGATCCAGTCCGGATCATTTTTACCGTCGGCGACAACGACGATTTCCGACGGCCCGGCTACCATGTCGATGCCGACTACGCCGTAAAGCTGACGCTTGGCTTCGGCGACCCAGGCATTGCCAGGGCCTGTGATGACATCGACCGGTTTGATCCGATCCGTGCCATAGGCGAGCGCAGCCACGGCCTGCGCGCCGCCCACGCGCCAGATTTCCTCTATCCCCGCAATGCTGGCAGCGGCAAGGACGAGCGGGTTGATCACGCCATTGGGCGTCGGCGTCACCATGGCGATACGTGACACGCCAGCCACCTTGGCGGGAATGGCGTTCATCAACAGCGAGCTGGGATAGGCTGCCCGGCCGCCCGGCACGTAAAGCCCAGCCGCGTCCACCGGCTGCCAGCGCGCGCCCAGCCGTACGCCAGCGCTGTCGGTGCCGTCGCTGTCCTGCGGTCGCTGCTTTTCGTGATAGGCGGTGATCCGCGCCGCCGCGAGTTCCAGCGCCCCGCGCAACTCAGGCGAGATGCCGTCCAACGCGGCGCGGCACTCGGCGGGGGTAACCGCCCAGCCGCTTGCCTCCAGATCGTGCCGGTCGAACCGGCTGGTGTAATCGGCCAGCGCGGCGTCGCCTTCGGCGCGGACGCGCTTCAGGATTGCCGCGACATCGCGCGACACATCTTCATCCGCCTCGCGTCGGGCATCGACCAGCGCCGTGAAGGCAGCAGCGAAATCAGCGTCGCGGCTGTCGAGCCTAAGCGGCATCGCGCTTCCCCACGGCCTTGCGGAAGCTTTCCACCAGCGGCGCCAGTTCGGCCGACCGCATCTTGTAGGCAGCGCGGTTGACGACAAGGCGCGCCGACACCTGCATAATGACATGGGTTTCGACCAGCCCGTTTGCCTTGAGCGTCGCGCCTGATGATACCAGATCGACGATCCGGCGCGACAGGCCGAGCGAGGGCGCGAGTTCCATCGCACCGTTCAGCTTCACGCATTCCGCCTGGATGCCGCGCGCCTCATAATAGCGGCGCGTGAGGTAAGGATATTTGGTGGCGACCCGCACATGGCTCATCGCGGCCTCATCCTCGCCCGCAAGGTCAACGGGTTCAGCGACCGACAGACGGCAATGACCGATGTCGAGATCGACCGGCGCGTAGAGTTCCGAATAATCGAACTCATCGACCACGTCCGAACCGACGATGCCGATCTGCGCCGCGCCATGGGCGACGAAGGTCGCGACGTCGAAGGCGCGCACGCGAATGATCGAGATATCGGGCCGGTTGGTGGCAAATCGCAGCGCCCGGCTTTTCTTGTCATGAAATTCCGCTTCAGGCTCGATACCGACGCGCGCGAGCATCGGCAGCGCTTCATCGAGGATGCGGCCCTTGGGAATGGCGAGTGTGAGCGGACGAGTCATGACCGGCGGGCCTTAGCCGCGCGCGCCACAAAGGACAATATTCATGCAGCTTGCGCCAGTACAGCCTCGGTGGCCTCGATCCAGCCGCCGCCCAGCACCCGGTCGCCCGCGTAGAGCACGGCGGCCTGACCCGGTGCCACGCCATATTCGGGGGCGTCAAACATCAGGCGATCACCCTCCAGCCTTGCCGGAACAGGCTTTGCCATCGACCGCACCTTGGCGGTCAACGGCCCGCTGAAGTCGCCGCCAAGCCAGTTTATGTCGCTCAGCCGCGCCGCTGACACCGCGAGCGCCGCTTTGGGTCCGACAATCACCCGCCGAGCATCGGCTTCCAGACGGACGACATAGAGCGGCTCGGCCTGCCCGCCTATCTCCAGTCCCTTCCGCTGGCCTACGGTGTAGTGGATCAGTCCCTTGTGCGTGCCCATGATGCGGCCGTCGATATGGACGATCTCGCCACCTTCATCGGCGTCCGGGCGAATCTTGCGAACCACGCCAGCATAATCGCCATCGGGCACGAAGCAGATGTCCTGGCTGTCCGGCTTCAGCGCCACCGACAGGCCCAGTTCGGCGGCGATTTCGCGGACTTGCGGCTTGGGGAGACCGCCCAGCGGAAAGCGCAGATAATCAAGCTGCGCCTGCGTCGTGGCGAAGAGGAAATAGCTCTGGTCCCGCGCCGGATCGGCCGCGCGGTGCAGTTCGGCGCCCTGCGCTCCTTCGACGCGGCGGACATAATGGCCGGTCGCCAGACAATCCGCGCCCAAATCGCGCGCGATCTGGAACAGGTCGGTGAACTTCACGCCCATGTTGCATTTGACGCAGGGGATGGGCGTCCGCCCCGCCATATATTCATCGGCGAAGTCGGCGATGACGGAATCCCTGAAACGGCTTTCATAATCGAAGACATAATGGGCGATGCCGATACGGTCGGCGACAGCGCGCGCGTCCCGTATATCCTGCCCCGCGCAACAGCTGCCCGTGCGGCCGACAGCGGCGCCGTGATCGTAAAGCTGTAGCGTCACGCCGATGGTTTCGGCGCCCGTACGCGCGGCAAGGGCGGCGACGACGCTCGAATCGACGCCGCCAGACATGGCAACGACGATTCGCCGCTTCGCAAGCGGTTCGGGCAACTGGAACTGGGGCTGCATGGCCGGGCATATAATCGTCCGCGCCGTTGCATTCCAGCGGGATTCCACGCCGCGCGCTGCAAAGCGTCGTTTCGGCCCCGCGAGTTTACCGGACCTTATCCTTTTTTCGCTACCTCCCTTCCCATGGATTTTGGTTTCCTTCGGGCAGGCGGGCTCAAACCCGCCAATGCCAGACCCGTCAGTCGGCCGCATGCGCCGGTCTGGCCGCTGCTGCGCGCCGCTTCAGCGGCGGAGCAGGCGGCCAGCCCGACCGCACGGGCGGTGGCCGGGGTCCTGCGGGGGCAGGATGAGACGAGCGACTGGATCCAGGATTTGGCCGAAGTGTTCGCGCCACGTCCGGGCGGCATGATCGAGGCCGCACGCCCAACGGGAAGTTTCAACCCGTTGATCGCACAGCATTTAAGAGTGGGACAAGGATGATGAAGGGGGCGTTTACCGTGGCGCTTTAGCTGATCTTCAGGGCTGACGCGCATACCGGTTGCCGCTGCTGAATTCGGCAACGCCAGTGCCGCTTTTTGAGGGTGAGAATGATAGAAAATCAAAAAATCCGACCTGCTCAGGTCGTCGGGCCGCTCGGGGAACCCTTGACTCTGGAGAGCTTGCCTCCCGCGAATACGACCCGTTGGGTCGTCCGTCGCAAGGCCGAGGTGGTCGCCGCCGTCAACGGTGGTTTGTTGACCGTCGATGAGGCCTGCGCGCGCTATTCGTTGACGCTTGAGGAATTTGCAGGCTGGCAGCGCGCTGTCGATCGGTCGGGCATGCACGGCCTGCGTGTTACGCGGATCCAATATTACAAGTCGCTCTACGAACGGCAGCAGAAATACTGATCCTTCTCGTCCGGCTCAACGCCGGACAGCGAAGGATGCAGGCACATCAAGGGCCGCCGGATGCAAATCCGGCGGCCCTTTCACTTGGATCGCGCACCGATTCACCGGCCATTGTCAAGCCAGAAACATTTCCCAGGGAACGCGAAGCCGACTTCGCCGTTAAATACATCAGCCAACCCGCTGGGGGCGGTGGTCCAAGGAGAGTGTGAAATGGGTATCATTTTGTGGCTTGTTGTCGGCGGCATCATCGGCTGGCTTGCCAGCATGGTCATGCGCACCGATGCGCAGCAGGGCATCCTTCTAAACATCGTGGTGGGCATAGTCGGCGCCTTTATCGGCGGCCTGATTTTCAGCGGCGGTTCGATCAATGAGGGTCTGACGCTGTACAGCTTCCTCGTGTCCCTCGTGGGCGCGATCGTGCTGCTTGCCATCGTCAACCTGGTCCGTCGCGGATCAATGCGTTAACCACCCCGGAAGCTAAGCTGGCGGGTATGAAGGGCTGCGTTTCGACGCGGCCCTTTTTGCCGTTCGTTCAGCCGCGCCCCGCAAACCAGCGATAGATGGCCAGAACGGCTATCGAGCCCAATACGGCCGCAAGAAAGCTCGCCTGTTCGTCCGCTTCATAGACACCCAATAATCGACCGACATAAGCGGCGAATAATGCCCCAGCTATTCCCAACAGGATCGTAACCACGCATCCACCGGGATTTCTGCCCGGCATCACGAACCGGGCAATCGCTCCTGCGAACAGGCCGACGATGATCCAACCTAGTAATTCCATCCTAGCCTCCCATCCACTTCATGCCGCATAGCGCCACAGGCGCATGAATTTGGCAAGCAAAGGCGGCCAGCCCGCGTTGCTCCGCCGATGTGCAAAGTGTATTGAGGGTTGAGCCGGGTGATGTATTCATATAACACAGCGCCGGTCGGCCCGTCGGCCGAATGATGGAATCAGGATGAATTACGAAACTCAGGTGGCCGGAGATGTTCCGGCGCGCGTCTTTGGCGAAGAACCGCGCCCTTCAAGGCGGCGGGCGCTGACGATTGGCGCGGTGATTGCGATCATCCTGATTGCCGTTGCAGCCTGGATCAGCATGCATGGCAAGAGCGGGGATGGGGCAGCCCCTGCGGAAGACGCGCCGGTCGTCACCGTCCTCGTGCCAGGCCAGTCAGTCGTGGCCCGCACCGTCAGCGGCACGGGATCACTGGCCGCGCGTGTCGAAATGCCTGTCGGCGTCGTTGGCGAGGGCGGGCAGGTGACGCGCGTACTGGTACAACCGGGCGATTGGGTTCGCGCCGGGCAGGTGCTTGCGGTGATCGAGCGGTCGGTACAGGCGGAGCAGGTTCGTTCGCTTGCCGCACAGGTAGAGGTAAATCGCGCCGATGCGAAGCTGGCGCAGGCGCAGCTCGACCGTGCCCAGGCCCTTGTGAAGCGCGGCTTCATCAGCCGGGCCGATATCGATCAGCGCACAGCCACGCGTGATGCCGCCAACGCCCGAGTGAATGTCGCGGTTGCACAATTGGCCGAACAGCGTGCCCGGACGGGACGGCTTGATATTCGCGCCCCTGCATCCGGGCTGATCCTGACCCGCGACGTCGAACCCGGTCAGATTGTCGGTTCGGGCAGCGGCGTGCTTTTCCGCATGGCCAAGGATGGCGAGATGGAACTTCTGGCCCAATTGAGCGAGAGCGATCTCGCCACGTTGCGGCCAGGAAACAGCGCGACGGTCACCCCTGTCGGTGGCCAGACGGAATTCACCGGACGCATTTGGCAGGTTTCTCCGGTCGTCGATCCACAGACGCGGCAGGGCATCGCGCGCATCTCCATACCCTATAACAAGGCGATCCGCCCCGGCGGATTTGCCGCTGCCCGCATCGTCAGCGGCACGGCAACGGCCCCGCTGCTGCCGGAGTCCGCCGTGCAGACCGATGCCAAGGGACAGTTTGTCTACATCGTCAACGCGCAGGACGAGACCGAACGGCGCGGCGTCGAGGTCGGACAGGTCTCCCCGAAGGGCGTTGCGGTTACGCGAGGCCTGAATGGCGGCGAACGTATTGTCGCGTCGGCAGGCGCCTTTCTGCGGCCCGGGCAGAAGGTGCGGCCGCAAGTTCAAAAGGCCGGGTAAGCCCGCGCAGGCGAGGAAGCCGTCATGAGTTTTCGTAATATGTCGGCCTGGGCCATCCGCAACCCGGTGTCCCCGCTCGTGCTATTCGTCGCCCTGCTTCTCGCGGGGATGGTCAGCTTTGGCCGCATGGACATCAACCAGCAGCCCGATATCACCTTCCCCATTGCTCAAGTGCTGGTACTACAACCGGGCGCCGCGCCGCCGGAACTGGAAACCCAGGTAACGCAGCGTGTCGAGGCCGCCGTGCGCGGTATCAGCGGCGTTGACGAGATCACCTCGACCGTCTCCGAAGGCAATTCGATGACGATCGTGCAGTTCCAGATCGGAACGCCGATCGATCGGGGCGTTGCCGACGTCAAGAACGCTGTTGACCAGATCCGTAGCGAACTGCCAGAAGGCATATTGGAACCGCAGGTGACGCGGCTCGATGCCGATCGTCCGATCGCCTATTTCAGTGCCGAAGCGACCGACATGACGCTGGAACAATTGTCATGGTATGTCGATAATACTGTCGCCAAGCGCCTGCTTGCTGTGCCGGGCATGGCGGCGGTCAGGCGTGGTGGCGGCGTCACCCGCGAAATTCGCGTTATCCTCGACCCCGCCAAGCTGCAGTCGCACGGCGTCACGGCCGCGCAGGTCAATCAGCAGTTACAACAGGTCAACCTGAACGCGGCAGGCGGCCGCACCGAAATCGCGGGAGCCGAGCAGGCGATCCGCGTGCTCGGCAATGCGCAGGACGCCTATGCCCTGGGCCAGACCCAGATCGCTATTTCCGGCGGCCGCACCGTCAAGCTGTCGGACCTTGCCGATGTGCGCGACATGTATGGCGAACAACGATCGCTTTCGCTGATGAATGACATGCAGGTGACGAGCTTCAGCCTGGAAAAGGCGAAGGGATCATCCGACGTCACCGTGTTCGACAATGCGATCAAGGTGCTGGACCAGCTTAAGAAAGAAAATCCGAAGATCCGTTACAAGGAACTCTTCAACAGCGTCGATTATACCAAGAGCCAATATCATGCGGCGATGCAGTCCATGATCGAAGGCGCGGTGCTGGCGGTCGTCGTCGTGTTCCTGTTCCTGCGTGACTGGCGCGCGACGATTATCGCCGCCACGGCAATCCCGCTGTCAGCCATCCCGACATTCTGGTTCATGGACATGATGGGCTTCACGCTCAACGTGACCTCCTTGCTGGCGCTCAGCCTGGTCGCGGGCGTGCTGGTCGATGATGCCATTGTGGAGATCGAAAATATCGTGCGCCACATGCGCATGGGCAAGACAGCCTATCAGGCATCGATCGACGCGGCCGACGAGATCGGCCTTGCAGTGCTGGCGACGACGATGGCTATTGTCGCCGTATTCCTGCCAGTTGCGCTGATGCCCGGCGTTTCGGGCCAGTTCTTCATCCAGTTCGGCATGACCGTCGTGGTCGCGGTGCTGCTCAGCCTGGCTGTCGCCCGCCTCATCACGCCGATGATCGCGGCCTATTTCCTCAAGGCGCACGGCCAGGAAAGCCATGGCGAGGGCTGGCTGATGGACGTCTATATGCGTGTGCTGCACTGGTCGCTCGATGAAAGCCGGGCCAAAGCCTATCGCGCATCAGGCGCCCGCCCCCGCTTTGCGGCCTGGCTGCGCGACCACCGCATCTGGACCGTCGGCATCGGGGGGCTGGCCTTCATCGCCACGCTGCTCGCCTTCGGGACGCTGCCAATGGCATTCCAGCCATCGATGAACACCGATTACAGCCAGGTGAAGATCGAAACCGTGCCCGGCAGCACGCTGCAACAAACCACCGCAGTCGCCCGGCGCGTTGCGGACATGTTGACCGCCGACACCAAGTTCGTCAACGCGGCCTTCGCCGACATCCAACCGACCAGCGCCAACATCTATCTTACACTGAAGAAGGACCGGCCTGCTTCCTCGGTCGAGTGGGAACGCAGCATGGCGCCCCGTTTCCAGCAAATTCCGGATGCCCGTGTGAACTTCCAGTCGCAAGCGGGTGGAGGCATGGGCCGTGACGTTACGATCATGCTCGGCAGCGACAATGCCGCGCTGCTGGATCGTGTCGCTAACAAGCTGGTTTCCGAAATGAGCGGCGTGAAGGAAGTCCGGTCGCCCCGGGTCCAGGGCGACATGAATCGGCCCGAGATCATCATCAAACCCCGATTCGACCTGGCCGCGAGCCTGGGGGTCACCACCGCCGCGCTCAGCCAGACCATTCGCGTGGCCACGATCGGCGACATTGACCAGAATACGGCCAAATTCTCGCTATCGGATCGCCAGATTCCCATCCGCGTGGCCGTGGCCGAGGACAGCCGCAGCGACATCGCGACGATCGAGAACATGCCCGTGCCCACCGTCAGCGGCGGTTCGGTTCCGTTGAAGGTCGTCGCCGATATCGAATTCGGTGCCGGGCCGACGCAAATCCGTCGCTATAACCAAATCCGCCGGATCGTCGTCGATGCCGACTTCGCACCCGGCATCGTCAGCAGTCAGGCCATGAAGAAGATCAACGCGCTGCCCACGATGAAGGAAATCAGTGAAGGCCGTATCCCGGGCATTCAGAAGATCAACACCGGCGAATCGAAGTGGCAGGCAGAAATGCTCAAGAACTTCACGGTTGCGGTCATTTCCGGCATCCTGCTCGTGCTGGCGGTGCTGACACTGCTTTACAAGCGATTGATGCCGCCGTTCGTCAATCTGGGATCGTTGCTGCTGGCGCCGCTCGGCGGGGCATTGGCGCTGCATCTTACCGGGCACCCTATCTCCATGCCGGTGATGATCGGCATATTGATGCTGCTCGGGATCGTTGCGAAGAACTCCATTCTGGTGATCGACTTCGCGCTGGAGGAAATCCAGAAGGGCGTGCCTCGGTTCGACGCGATCATCGATGCGGGGCACAAGCGCGCTCAGCCCATCGTCATGACCACCGTCGCGATGGTTGCGGGCATGGTGCCCACCGCCATCTCGCTGGGCGGCGACAGCGCATGGCGCGCGCCCATGGGCATCACAGTGATCGGCGGTTTGCTGCTGTCCACGCTCCTCACCCTTGTGATCGTACCCGCGACATTCAGTCTGGCGCTACAGATCGAAGGATGGGCAGGTCCGCGCCTCAGCCGCCGTCTGCTCACATACAAGCCTGGGGACGATGCAAAGCATGAGGGAAATGCACAACCGGCGGAATGATGGCAGTCGGCTCGCCTGAAAGAAGCGCATGGCTGAACGAAACGGCGGCGTAACCGTTGGACGGACGATGAAGCAGCTTCCCGTTCCCCCGACCGTCGCCGACCTGCCTGTCCGGCCGCCGCGCGACATGCGGTTGGTTGCTACGGGCATGTTGATTGCGATGGCGCTGCTGTTCCTTGCCGCGCGATCTACCGTCCATCTGCATCCAGCTATCGGTTTCGTTCAGGCATTTGCGGAAGCCGCGATGGTGGGCGGCCTTGCCGACTGGTTCGCCGTCACCGCGCTGTTCCGTCATCCGCTGGGCCTGCCCATCCCGCACACGGCGATCATCCCGCGCAACAAGGACCGGATCGGCGATACGCTAGCCTTCTTCCTGCGCGACAATTTCCTGACCCCCGCCGTTGTCGCGCGCAGGATGCAGCGGCTGGATGTAGCGGCCGCCGCAGGGCGCTTCCTCGCCAGCCCGTCAGGCGGGGACGGCCGATTGCGCGAAGGCGCGTCGCGGCTGGCGGCGGACATGCTGGAGGCGCTTGATCAGGAACGGCTTGGCGGCATGGTCAAGGGCGCGATCGCTCAGCGGCTGCGGGGCATGAACATCGCCCCGCTGATCGGTCAGGCGATCGAGGCGGCGATGCGCGATGGCCGCCATGCGCCGGTGATGGATGGCATCATCCATTGGGCCGATCGCACGCTGGAGGCCAATGACCACCTTATCCGCCAGATGGTGCATGACCGGGCGGGCAAGATCCTGCGTTGGACGGGATTGGATGAAAGTCTGTCCAACGCCATCATCGACGGACTGCGGCGTCTGCTGGCGGAGATGGCGGCGGACCCAGCTCACAGTCTGCGCCTCAAGGCCGAAGAGGGCATGGCGAAGCTGGCAAGCGACCTGCAATTCGACGCCGCCATGCAGGAACGCGTGGCCCGCATCCGCGACGAGATCGTGGACAATCCTGCAATGCAGCGTTGGATAGACGGCCTTTGGGAACAGGCACGATCCGGCCTGCTGCGCGCCGTCCGCGATCCGGGCAAGGCGATGGCGGGGCGGCTGGGCGAGGCGCTGCGCCAACTGGGCACCACGCTGCAGGACGATGCCCGCCTTCGCCTGCTGATCAACCGTTTCGTGCGCCGCGCGGCGGTGGGCGCGACGGCCGCCTATGGAGATTCCATCGTCAAGCTGGTGAGCGAGACCGTGCGCGGCTGGGATGCAGGAACGGTGACCAGGCGTCTGGAAAGCGCGGTCGGCCGCGACCTTCAATATATCCGGATCAACGGCACCTTGGTCGGTGGCCTTGTAGGGCTGGCCATTCATGCGGTCGACACACTGTTTTGACATCTTGCCGCGAACAGGCTTGAAAGCCTGATCACCGATCCCTAGCTGGCGTCGGCAAGCTTATGCGTTGCAAATTGCAACCGTAATAAGGGGATTTTCATGACCAGCCTCTTCGATCCTGTTCAGTTGGGCGCCATCAAGGCCCGCAATCGCATATTGATGGCGCCGCTCACCCGCGCCCGCGCCAGCCGCGATCATGTGCCGACACCGATCATGGCCGACTATTATCGCCAGCGCGCTTCGGCCGGCCTGATCATCAGCGAAGGCATAGGCGTGTCGCGTCAGGGACTAGGCTGGCCCTTCGCACCGGGCATCTGGACGGCAGAGCAGGTGGAGGCCTGGAAGCCGATTACTCAGGCCGTGCATGAAGTCGGCGGCCGTATCTTCGCGCAGCTTTGGCACATGGGGCGCCTCGTCCATTCCAGCGTCAGCGGGCAGCAGCCCATCTCTTCCAGTCCGATCGCCGCACCCGGCCACGCCCATAGCTATGAAGGCAACAAGCTCTATGAGCAGCCCCGTGCGCTGGAGGCAGAGGAAATCCCGAGCCTGATCGCCACCTATGTCACAGCCGCGCGCAATGCTCGCGAAGCCGGATTTGACGGCGTTCAGATTCATGCCGCCAACGGCTATCTGCTCGACGAATTCCTTCGTGACGGCGTCAACCAACGGCAGGACGAATATGGCGGCAGCCCGGAGAAGCGCGTTCGGCTGTTGCGTGAAATCACGCAAGCTGTCGGCGACGCCATCGGTGCTGACAGGACGGCGGTGCGGATTTCAATCAACGGCGCGTCGCAGGGTACGGACGACAGCGATCCCGCCAGCCTTGCCATCGCCATCGCCAAGGCGCTGGACCCCATCGGCATTGCCTTTCTGGAAATGCGCGAGCTGCGTCCGGACGGCAGCCGAGGCGCTAGCGACGTTCCGCGTCAGTCGCCGCTCGTCCGCCGCCATTTCAGCGGCCCGCTCGTCCTGAACAGTGATTATGACGCGGCGCGGGCGCAGGAGGATCTGGACAGCGGCCTTGCCCAGGCGATCAGCTTTGGCCGTCCGTTCATAGCCAATCCGGACCTGCCGGATCGCCTGTCGCTAGGGGCTCCGCTGAACCCCTTGAGCACCGATACGCTCTACACGCAGGGCCGCGAGGGCTATGTGGATTATCCGGTTCTCGCCAAGGCGGGCTGAGCCTTATGGAGAAAGGGCCGCTCCGATGACGGTCGGCCCTTTCTCCTTAAAAAAGAAGTAGAACCCTTCGACAAGCTCAGGGCGAACGGGATTAAGAGGCGATGCTCTTTTAAAGCCCGAAGCGCCTAGACGCCGAATTTCTCGCGCAGGCCCAGCATGGCGATCGCGGCTTTGGCCGCTTCGCCGCCCTTGTCCTTCTCATCCGGCTTGGCGCGGGTCAGCGCCTGCGCCTCATTCTCGACGGTCAGGATGCCATTGCCGATGGGGATGCCGTCCATGCTCAGCGCCATAAGGCCCCGCGCGCTTTCGTTCGAGACCACCTCGAAATGATAGGTTTCGCCGCGGATCACCGCGCCGATCGCTACGAAGCCGTCATAGCGCCCGGACTCCGCCGCCAGCGCCACCGCGCCGGGGATTTCCAGCGCGCCGGGCACCGTCACCACTTCATATTTATGCCCTTCCGCCTCCAGCGCGGCCACCGCGCCTTCGATCAGAAGGTCATTGAGATGTTCGTAGAAGCGGGCTTCAACGATCAGGAATTTCGCCACGGCCGATATCCTTTTTTATAGCTCGACGGGTCGATGCCCAACCACGGCAAGGTCATAGCCGTCAAGCGCGATGAGGCTGTGGCTGGAATTGGTGAGCAGGATCATGTCGTGCACGCCGAGTTCAGCGAGGATTTGCGCCCCTACGCCATAGTCGCGCAATTCGTCCATGCCGCTGCCAGGCTGGCCAGCATGATGGCGCAGGATGCGGGTCAGGAAATCGGCCGGCGAATTGCTGGTCAGGACGACGATGAGGCCCGCGCCTTCCTTGGCGATGATCTCCATCGACTTGCGCAGGATTTCGCAGCGGGGGCCGCTGGCGCCGTAGACATCGTCGAGCAGCGAAAGCTGATGCACGCGCACCAGCGTCGGTTCGTCGGGCGACACATGGCCCTTTTGCAACACCAGCTGTTCGCTTTGCGTCGCCTTGTTATAGAAGCTGATCGCCTTCCAATCGCCGCCCCACTTGCTGTTGAAGACCGTTTCGGCGCGCCGTTCGACCATATGGTCATGACGGCGGCGATAGGCGATGAGGTCGCGGATCGTGCCGATCTTCATCTTGTGCTTCTGCGCGAAGGGGATGAGGTCGTCGAGGCGCGCCATGGTGCCGTCGTCCTTCATCACTTCGCAGATCACGCCCGACGGGTTGAGTCCGGCGAGACGCGCCACATCGACAGCCGCCTCGGTATGGCCGGTGCGCACCAGCACGCCGCCATCCTTGGCGACGAGGGGGAAGACGTGGCCCGGCGTCACGATGTCATCGCGGCCTTTGGAGCCGTCGATCGCGACGGAAATGGTGCGCGCGCGGTCGGCGGCGCTGATGCCGGTGGTTACGCCCTCGCGCGCCTCGATCGACACGGTGAAGGCAGTTTCATGCCGCGTGCCGTTGTTGCGGCTCATAAGGTCGATGCCCAGATGATCGATCCGATCCTTGGTCATCGCGAGACAGATGAGGCCCCGGCCATGCGTCGCCATGAAGTTGATCGCATCGGGTGTCGCCATCTGCGCCGGGATCACCAGATCGCCTTCATTTTCGCGGTCTTCATCATCGACCAGGATGAACATGCGGCCGTTGCGCGCTTCGTTGATGATTTCTTCCGGGGAGGCAAGCGCAGTGCCGCCCTCGCGCCGCGCCAGATAATTTTCGAGCTTGCCCAGCGTTTCGGCGGTCGGGTTCCAGTCCGTTTCGCCCAGTTTCCGCAGGGAGTTGGCATGAAGGCCCGCAGCGCGCGCAAGGCCCGACCGGGACATGCCCCCTTCATTGACCAGCGTGCGAACGGTATCGATAAGCGCGGAAGACATGACTGCGACTCCTTGACCAGATCGGCCTCGGGACGCAGTTATCACATCATAGTGTGATTATTTCAAGCGCGAATCACATCGATCCGCGAAGGCTCTGCATGCGGTCGAGATAACGGGCCAGCACGTCGATCTCCAGATTGAACCTCCGGCCGGTCGCCAGATCGTCCAGCGTGGTAGCCGCAGCCGTATGCGGAATGATGTTCAGACCGAACTGAACGGACCCGTCCGGCTGATCATCAACGCTGTTCACGGTCAGAGAGATGCCATCGACCGTGATAGACCCCTTGGCGGCAAGCGCGGACGCCAGCGCCGGGGGCGCGGCGATCACCAGCCGGGTAGAATCCCCTTCCGGCGTGATCGACACCAATGTGCCGACGCCATCGACATGGCCGGTCACGATATGCCCGCCCAGTTCATCCCCAACCTTGAGCGCGCGTTCCAGGTTCAGCCTGCCGCCCTGCGCCCACAGTCCGGCCGCGGTTCGCTCCACCGTTTCGGCCGACAAATCGACGGCGAACCAGTCCGCGCCCTTTTCCACCACGGTCAGGCAGGCGCCCGAACAGGCGATCGAAGCGCCGATCGCAACACCTTCCATGTCGTAGGCGGTGCCGATGACTAGGCGCAGGTCCCCGCGCTGCTCGGCGGAGCGAATGGTGCCGATGTCGGTGATGATGCCGGTGAACATGGGTGTGCGATCCTGCTGGTTCCGTGACGCTCCTAAGCGCCGCGTCGCCGTTCGTAAACCTCCAGCCGGTCCTCGCCCAACTGACGCTCGTCGGTCAGGGTCCAGCGCTGGTGCGCTTGAGCGAGGTCCGACAGGCCGATGTCGCCGATCCCCGCAAGGCCGTCGCCGATGATGATCGGCGCGCGGTATAGTAGAAGGCGATCGACCAGATCGGCGCGCAGGAAGGCCGCCGCCGCCGCCGCGCCGCCCTCAACCATCAAATGGTCCACATGGTCGAGCGCAGCGATATCCTCCGGCTGCGCAATGGCTTCCCACCCCTTGGGCGCCCGGCCGCGAGTCAGCAGCAGGCGGCGGGGCGAGCGATCCTCCAGTCCCGGTAGCCGGACATCGAGGCGCGGAGCGTCGGCGCGCAATGTGCCGCCGCCGACCAGGATGGCGTCATGCCGCGCTCGCTCCAGATGCGCATGGGCGCGCGCCGCCTCGCCGGTGATCCAGCGGCTCGACCCGTCCTTGAGCGCGATGCAGCCGTCGAGTGACAGGCCAAGCTTCAAGGTGACGGCCGGGCGGCCCAGCGTCTGCCGCAGGACAAAGCCGCGCATCGCCGCAGCAGCTTCATGCGCCATCAGGCCCATTTCGACCTCTATGCCTCGCGCGCGCAGATGCCCCGCACCTTGGCCATCGGTGCGCGGGTCGGGATCACGCAGCGCGATCACTACGCGCGCGACGCCAGCCCGCGCCATCAGGTCGGCACAGCGCGGCCCACGAGCAGACAGGTGGAAGCAGGGCTCCAGCGTCACATAGGCGGTCGCGCCGCGGGCCTGATCCTTTGCTTCATCGAGCGCCTGCGCTTCGGCATGCGGACGGCCACCCTTTTGGGTCCAGCCACGGCCGACCACCGCGCCGTCGCGGACGATCAGGCATCCGACATTGGGATTGGGGGTGGACAGACCCCGGCCGCGCTCAGACAGGGCGATTGCCGCTGCCATGAAACGGCGGTCCTCGACGGGGTCGGCCATCGGGAAATTCAATTCTGGCTGGTCTGGGGCGCGGCCTTTTCCGCCGCCTCCGCCTTGGCCAGTCGCGAATCGAGCTGGGCATTGATCTGCTTCAACGCTTCCTTGCGGCGCGCGCTGTTGCGGGCTTCTTCGGTGCGCCAGTCGATGCCGAATGAGTCGGCCCATCCCTGCATCTGCTTCTGCCGCTTCTGCAAGGCAGCCTCACTCTTTGCGAGGTCGATCTTCTGTTGAAGGATGATCGCCGCGTCCGACCGGCTCGCGTCCCAGCTCTGGACGTAGATGATCTTGTTGCGGGTCGGCATCGTGTTGGTGTTCGCGTCGACCATGAACACCCACATGATCACCCAGGTGATCGCCATCGACAGCCCGAGCAGCGGCCATTTATGCGGCCGATTCTCGCGAAAATAGCTCCACATATCGCCTAGAGCGCTTCTGGGAGAGACCGGACGGGGGAAGATCGCCATCGCCGCTATATAGGAGATGGCGGCGCCGGATGCAAAGCCGGGCCTTGCATCCGGCAAGGCGGCATTCAACGGTCGGTCAGCTTGAAATGGACGGTCAGCACCTTGGTGCCGGGCACGGCCACGCCATCCCGAGTCGCGGGGCGGAAGCGCCATTTGCGCATGACGTGCCGCTGGGTCGCGATCCAGAAGGCCTCGTCCGTGGCGGAGAGCCGTTCGATGGCTGTCACCTTGCCATCCGCACCGATGCTGACGCGGACGGTGACTGAGCCTTCCATCCCCTGGCGGATCATCGATCCGGGATAGTCGGGCTGGAACGCCGACATGGCGCGCGGGTCGATGCCGGGTTCGACGAGCCGAGGCTCGTATACTGGTTCAAGCGGCGGGAGGGTGATACCCCCGCTCGTGTCAGTACCAGTGTCACCAGCGGGCACGATTGGCCCCGTTCCGCTGTCAGGCAGCTTCACCAGATCATCGGGATTTGTCGGGATCGGGTCGGTCGTCGGACCCACCGGCAGCCTGCTCTCGGGCGGCTGGGGCTGCGCTTCGGGTGGAGGCGGCGGGTCGAGCGGGATCTGCTTGCCGATCAGGATCTGCGGCACATAGGGGGCGATCACCTCCTTGGGTATAAGGATGAAAGCGCCCACCACCAGCGCGTGGACGGCGATGGTCGCTCCGATCGCTACGGGCGATCCGCCCCCACCACTATAGCCAGGCCGCGTCCCGCCGCCAGTTGCATGCATTGCCATTACTGCCATCGCATCCTCCATCCTAGAATCCTCGCGAGCTTCTGCCCGTCACAGACATGATGTTACATCATATCTCATGATATGTTGCAACATCATGTTTTGATCGAAGTCCTGCGCTTGTGTGCAGGCGTGCCGCGCCTTACCATAAGGGGCATGACGACCTTGCCTGAAGACCCAACCCTCGATGAAGTGCGGGCGTTTCTCGCTCCGATCCTGCCTCGCCATGCCGCATTTGACGGCTGGCGCGCCGAAGCGGTCACCATGGCTGCATCGGAAGGCCGCGTGGATGCCGACATCGCGCATCTTGCCTTTTCGGCGGGCGCCATGGACATGATCGATGCCTGGTTCGCTAGCATCGACACGCGCATGCTGGAGGCGCTGACGCCAGAGAAGCTCGTCACCATGTCGATCCGCCAGCGCATCATCGCGCTGGTCACGGCACGGCTGACACTGCTGGCGCGCGACCGGGAAGCCTTGCGCCGCGCGCTCGCTATCATGGCCCTGCCGCAGAACAGCGTTCGCGCAGCTCGCCTGGGCTGGCGATCGGCCGATGTGATGTGGCGCGCGGCTGGCGACAGCGCGACCGACCTCAATCATTATAGCAAGCGCCTGACGCTAGCGGCGGTCTATGCCGCGACGCTGCTGGTGTTCGTGGACGATGAAAGCGAAGATTGGGCGGATAGCCGCGCCTTCCTCGATCGGCGCATCGAAGGCGTGATGCGCTTCGAACGAGCCAAGGCGAGGTGGAAAGGCATAGGCGGCGGCGAGCGGCTGAGCCTTGCTCGCTTCATCGGCAGGCTCCGCTACCCCGCAACCTGACTGCCCACGAAAGTCCGCGATTCCGGCTGGCCTTTTCCTATCTATATTGATAGTCACTCGCAGGTGATCTCAGCGAGTATTACTTCCTTGCGCCTGTCCGAACTGCCGTTGCGCCAGCCAGCCTATGTGGACCTGATCGACTGGGACGCGCTTTCCGCGTCGGATGGCCAGCGTCTGCGTGAATTCGGTCTGTGCGAAGGCGCGAGCGTCGAAGCGCTGCATCATGGCGGTTTGCTCGGGCGTGGTCCGATCGCCTGCAAGGTCGGGCGCATGACCATTGCGATGCGCCGCAATCATGCGGCCGCGATTACCGTCCGCACGGGTCCGGCGGAGCCGGCATGAGTGGCCTGCCACTGGTCGCGCTGGTCGGCAATCCCAATGCCGGCAAGAGCGCCCTGTTCAACGCCCTGACCGGCGCGCGGCAGAAGCTGGGCAACTATCCCGGCGTGACGGTAGAACGTAAGGCAGGCAGACTGTCGCTATCCGATGGCCGCCCGCTCGAACTGGTCGACCTGCCCGGAACATACAGCCTCAATCCCACCAGCCCCGATGAGCAGGTGACCCGCGACGTGGTCCTGGGCAAGCAGCATGGCGAGCGGCTGCCGGACGCGCTGGTGGTAGTCGTCGACGCCTCCAACCTCGACAATCATCTGCGGTTCGCGCTTGAGCTGATCGCCCTTGGCTTGCCGACGGTCGTGGCGCTCAACATGGTGGACCTTGCCACCCGCGACGGGCTGGAACTGGACGCCGCCATCCTCTCGCGCGAGCTGGGGGTGCCGGTCATCTCGACCGTTGCGGTTCGGAAACGCGGGCTCGACCATCTTCGCACCGAACTGGACGCCTTGTTCGATGGCAGTGCCAAGGTCCGGCCTGCTGCCGCGCCTCTCGACTTCGATGCCCTGCGCAGCGAGGCGCGCAGGATCGCACGCGCGGCGGTGGTTCGCGAAACGCCCTCGCGCCGCCTGACCGCCGCGGTCGACCGGGTTGCGCTCCACCCCGTTGCAGGTCTGCTGCTGCTGCTCGGGCTGCTCTTCATCATGTTCCAGGCGGTCTATGCCTGGTCGGCAGCGCCGATCGCCATGATCGAGGGGCTGGCCGAAACGGCAAGCAAGATCATCACCAACGCGTTGCCCGATGGCCTGCTACGATCCTTCCTGGTCGATGGCGTCATCAACGGCGTCGGATCGGTGGTCGTCTTCCTGCCGCAGATCCTCATCCTCTTCTTCTTCATCCTTATGCTGGAAGCGACCGGCTATATGGTCCGCGCGGCATTCCTGATGGACGGCCTGATGGCCCGTGTCGGCCTGTCGGGCCGCGCATTCATCCCGCTGCTTTCCTCCTTCGCCTGCGCCGTGCCGGGCATCATGGCCACGCGCACCATCGCCGATCCGAAGGACCGGCTGACGACCATATTGATCGCGCCGCTCATGACCTGCTCGGCGCGCTTGCCGGTCTATGCGGTGATCATCGGCGCCTTCATCCCGGCGCGCAACGTGGGGCTGGGCATCGGCCTTCAGGGACTCGTACTCTTCTGCCTGTACATCGCCGGGATCGTCGGCGCGATGCTGGTAGCGCTGATCCTGCGCGCCACCGTCACCAAGGGCGCAAGCGGCAGCTTCCTGATGGAAATGCCGAAATATCAGTGGCCGCGCCCGCAGGACATATTGCTGGGCCTATGGCAGCGCGCAGTGATCTTCCTGAAGCGTGCAGGCACCATCATCTTCACATCGACCGTGATCCTGTGGGTGCTGCTCAGCTTCCCCAAGGCGCCGGAGAACAGCGCCGTCAGCCAGGTCAATTATTCGGTCGCCGGACGGATCGCCAATGGACTTAACATCGTGCTGGAACCGATCGGTTTCAACCGCGACATCTCCCTCGCGCTGATCCCGGCAATGGCCGCAAGGGAAGTGGCAGTGTCGGCACTCGCGACCGTCTATTCGCTCGATGCGGATCAAGATGAGACCAAGCTGGAGCGTAGTCTGGGCGATCGGCTGAAGGATAACTGGCCGCTGCCCACTGCCCTCGCCTTCCTCGCATGGTTCGTGTTCGCGCCGCAGTGCATATCGACGATCGCAGTGACGAAGCGGGAAACCAACGGTTGGAAATGGCCGCTCTTCATGATCGGCTATCTTTTCGCGCTCGCTTATGTCGCTGCGGGCCTGACCTACTGGACCGCGACGGCAGCGGGGCTATAAGAACCTCCAAAGTATCGGAGGAAATATGGCGGGTTCGGTCAACAAAGTCATTCTGGTTGGTAATCTGGGCGCTGACCCGGAAGTGAAGAGCTTCCAGAATGGCGGCAAGGTGTGCAATCTTCGCATCGCCACGTCCGAAAGCTGGAAGGACCGCAATTCCGGCGAGCGCAAGGAGCGCACCGAATGGCATAGCGTCTCGATCTTTTCCGAAGGTCTGGCGGGCGTAGCCGAGCGGTTCCTGCGCAAGGGATCGAAGGTCTATGTCGAGGGCCAGCTGCGCACGCGTAAGTGGCAGGATCAGTCGGGTAACGACCGCTACACCACCGAAGTAGTTTTGCAGGGGCCGGGCGCGGTGCTGACCATGCTCGACGGCGCGCCTGGTGGTGGCCAGGGCGGTGGTCGTTCGCAGGGCGGCGGCAGTGATTGGGGCGCCAGCTCGGGCGGCTTTGGCGGCGATTATGACGATTTCGGCGGTGGCAGCGGCGGTGGCGGCTTTGGCGGCGGCAGCGGTGGGCGCTCGTCCGGTGGTACACGGGGCGGCGCTGGCGGGCCGAATTTCGACAATGATCTGGATGATGAAGTGCCGTTCTGAGGAGGCGCTTCTTCTTCCAATAAAAACGCCCCGAGCGCAAGCCGGGGCGTTTTTCTTGCCGTTGGGGCATCTGCTCAGGCAGCAGCAGCAATCGCTGTCGCGCCCAGTTCAGCCAGTGCGAACTTGCGGATATGCTCGCCCAGATCTTCGCGTTCCAAAGCCAGCGCCAAGTTCGCTTCAATATAGCCGGCCTTTGACCCGCAGTCGAAGCGGCGGCCGTCGAAGGTCACGCCATGGAAGGGCTGCTGCCCGATCATCGATGCCATGGCGTCCGTCAGCTGGATCTCGCCGCCCGCGCCCTTTTCCTGGGTCGCGAGAATCTTCATGACCTCAGGTTGCAGGATGTAGCGGCCCGGCAGAATAAGGTTGGAGGGCGCGGTGCCGGGCGCAGGTTTTTCCACCAGCCCCTTGACCTCGGTCAGCGCGCCATCGCGCTGGCCCGGATCGATCACGCCATAGCTCGGCGTATCGGCCATCGGCACTTCAAGCGCGCAGACCAGATTGCCGCCGACCTGATTATAAGCATCGACCATCTGCTTGAGGCAGCCCCGTCCCGGCGCGCCCTTCATGAATTCGTCGGGCAACAGGATAGCGAAGGGTTCGTCCCCGACGATGTCGCGCGCGCACCAGACTGCATGGCCCAGGCCCAGCGGTTCCTGCTGACGCAAGAACACCGCGTTGCCGGGCGCAAGGCGCGTGCCGTCCAGGGCTGACAGGTCCTTGCCGCGCTCTCGCTGGGTGGCTTCGCTTTCATAGGCGATGTCGAAATAATCCTCGATCGCGCCTTTGCCGCGCCCGGTCACGAAGATCATCTGTTCGATCCCCGCCTCGCGCGCCTCATCGACAGCATATTGGATCAGCGGGCGGTCAACGACCGGCAACAGTTCCTTGGGCACCGACTTGGTAGCAGGCAGGAAGCGCGTGCCGAGGCCTGCGACAGGAAACACGGCTTTGCGGATAGGCTTGTAGGGCATGGTACTCCATTCTCGCTAGACGCGCGGACAGGCTTCGCCCTCCACGCGTCAAAGGTCAAGCATAGCGGGAGGGTTACCTCGCCCGGTCAGACGGCCAGCAGGCGCTGCGCCACCGTTTCGAGCGAAGATATCTCCGCATCGAGATGATCAAGCGAGACATGAGTGTGATTGTTCCGCGCGTCGCGGCACGTAAAGCCGCCAGGCGCGGGCTGCTGAAAGCCGCCAATGATGAGCGATCGGAAGCGATCGATCCTCTGCATGTGTCGCTCGATATCCGAAATCTCCTTGAGCGCGCTGGCGTTGCGCTTGTCACGCATCGCCACCATCGTCCGAAGCTCGGTCATCAGTTTCGCCATGCCCGGGCGCATCCGGGTGCCGACAGTCCGCACGTCACCCATTGCTTCCCGCATCATGGCAATTTTCGCCTCCAGACTCTGTTCCAGCATCGTCCAGGCACAGACCAGACGACCCACGGCACAAAGCAGCGCCGCATCTTCCGGCGCATATTCAGACACCGCCCTCACCTTTATCTCGGCTATATGATTCACGACCCACCCCGGCTCTGTTTTCTTCCTTCGCCCCGCTGAATCCTGCACGGAAGCGGGTAGCAAAGGCTAGAGGAACGCGCCGCGCCGCTCGCAGCAAGGGCACAGGCCAGCGGAAGACGTGCATAATCAGCGATGAACCGATCGAAGGTCAGTCGCCGAGATTCAAAAATCGATAGCGATTCCCTTGCGTTCCCAGTCGCCGTAGCGGACGGGGCTCAATTCTTCCTCGTGGCGCGAGGGGTGGTCGATCGGGTCGGGCGCAGGCACCGGCGGGCTCTTCGACAGATGAGCGGGCGGCTTCACATGCGCGGGACGCTTGCCGTTATATGTTCCCATGTCCAAAAGCCTTTCGATTGTGGCGCCGCACCGGCAACCCCATATTCATGCATGCCCCGCTATCTGGGCTGCAAAGGAGTGGAAGACAAGTGAGCGGTTTCAAGACGGTGATGCTGTTGTCGGCAATGACGGCGCTGTTCATGGCGCTGGGCTATACGCTGGGCGGCAGCGGCGGCGCGATGATTGCGCTGCTGGTTGCGGCGGGCATGAACCTGTTCACCTTCTGGAACGCCGACAAGATTGTGCTGTCGATGCACAATGCGCGGGAGGTGGATGCGCAGAGCGCGCCCGAATATTATGGGCTGGTGCGCGATCTTGCCCAGCGGGCGGGTCTTCCCATGCCGCGCGTCTACCTGATCGACCAGCCGCATCCCAACGCCTTTGCCACGGGCCGCAATCCCGAACATGCCGCCGTCGCCGCGACGACGGGCCTGCTGTCTATGCTGACCCGTGAGGAAGTGGCGGGCGTGATGGCGCATGAACTCGCCCATGTGCAGAATCGCGACACGCTGATCATGACCATGGTCGCGACGATCGCGGGCGCCATTTCGATGCTCGCCAATTTCGGGCTGTTCTTCCGTGGCGGCAATGAAGAGAATGGACATGGCAACATCCTCGCCACGCTGATGGCGGTCATCGTCGCGCCCTTCGCCGCGATGATCATGCAAATGGCGATCAGCCGCACGCGCGAATATGGCGCTGACGCCGCAGGAGCGCAGATCAGCGGCAATCCCCGCGCACTCGCATCCGCGCTCGCCAAGATTTCCGGTAAGGCGGAGATGATCCCGAACCATGTGGCCGAGCGCAATCCCGCCGCCGCCCAGCTCTACATCGTCCCTGTTCATGTGAGCGAACTCTTCTCCACCCACCCCGCGACCGAAAAGCGCATCGCGGCGCTGGAGGAAATGGGCGTGCCCGCACCCTCCACCATCCCCGTATCGGCACTCAACCCTGTCGCAGCTCCACCGCGCCGCCGGTCGAGCGCGCTCAATCCAAACGGGCGCTAATGGTAGACGTGATTGGCGAGGCCGCAGCCGAAGTCGCGGGTGCGCTATTCCGACATGCGGGTGGGCTGGTGATCGACCTGACCGTCGAGCACATCTTCTCCCGTCACACGGCGCGATTCTTTCATGGCGTGGGGCGGCGCGTCATCTTTGTCACGACATTGGGCGCCAAGCGCATTCCTTCCTCATTGCGGACAGTGCCGAAAGGCGTCCGCGCCAGCCCCCGCCGGTCGGATTGGGTAGCACTATGGGTCGGCATCGGCAGCTGGATAGGATTATTTCTGCTGGTCGGCATTATCGTCACTCATTTTCTTTAAAGGTGACCCTAGAGGGGAAAACGCGTAGGGCCCGCTGATGCCCCGCCGCCCTGCCCAACTCTCATTAGCCCCCCAACCCACAGATATTCCCGGCCTCCCCGCCCGCCGCGCCGCCTTGCGCCTGCTCGACGCCGTCCTGCGCCGGGGCGATCCGCTGGAGTTGGCGCTGCATGGCGCAGCACAGGGCCTGCCCGCTCCCGACCGGGCGCTCGTTCATGCCATCGCCGCCGAGACACTGCGCCACCTGCCCGATCTCGACGCGCTGATCGACGGCGCTACCCGCCAGCCGCTGCCCCCGGATGCCAAGGCCCGCATGGTCCTGCGCATCGCCCTCATTCAGGTGCTGGCGCTCGGCACTGCGCCCCATGCCGCCATTGCGACCGCGCTGCCGCTGGTCGATGGCGGCCCGCGCAAGCTGGTCCATGGCGTCTTCGGCACTGTCACGCGCGCCACACCCACCCTCCCCGATCCACCCACATTGCCGGACGAAGTCGTGGCGCGCTGGGAAAGCCAGTGGGGCAGTGACATGCCCGCTGCCGCCGCGCGCGCCTATGCCGTGCGCCCGCCTGTCGATGTCACCCTGCGCGACCCGGCAGAAACCGCGAGCTGGGCCGAAAAGCTTGGCGGCGAAAGTTTTGCGCCCGGCCATGTCCGCCTGCCCGATCACGGATCGGTGACGGAGCTTCCCGGCTTCACCGAGGGCGCTTGGTGGGTGCAGGACATCGCCGCCTCTTGCCCCGCGCGCCTTCTTGGCCAAGGCGAGGGCCGCACGGTGCTGGACCTCTGCGCGGCGCCCGGTGGCAAGACGATGCAACTCGCCGCCGCAGGGTGGCAGGTGACGGCCATCGACCAGTCGAAGAAGCGGCTGGAACGGCTGAGCGAAAACCTGTCGCGCACCGGCCTTTCCGCCACGATCGTTCAAGCCGATCTGCGCCAGTGGGAGCCCGCCACCCCCGCCGACGCCATCCTGCTCGATGCCCCCTGCACCGCGACCGGCATCTATCGCCGCCATCCCGACGTGCTGCATCGCATTGGGGGCCGCCAGATTGCCGAACTTGCCGAGTTACAGACGGAGTTGCTGAGCCGCGCGGCCCAATGGCTAAGGCCCGGTGGCACCCTGATCTACGCCACTTGCTCCCTGGAACGAGCGGAAGGCGAAGATCAGTTGGAAACCTTCCTTCACGCCCATCCCGATTTCAGCATTCAGAGCGCGAACGTGGCCGAATTGCCGCAGGGCCTGCCCCCCCGTCCGGACGGTTGGCTGCGCACCCTGCCCGAGACGCTGGCCGACCAAGGCGGAACGGACGGATTTTTCGTTGCCCGGCTTGCCCGCGCGCCACAATGAATTAAGATCAACCCTGTAAGAACTGAGATCTGGCAACGTCTGAAAGGCATCGCTTGCGCCCGACCGAGCCCCTTGCCCTGAACCATAGCTGGCCGCTCTACGACCTGCACCAGCATCTCGCCTCGGTGTCGCTCGACGATCATACCGCGCGCGATGATCAGGCGCTGGCGGAGCGGGGCATTGGCCTATGGCACTGCAATCTTGACGACGACAGCCTGTGTTGGACAGGCGGCGTCTATGATCTGTTTGGCCTGGAACGGGGCATGACGGTTCAGCGCCCGCTCGCCACATCGCTCTACCAACCCGATTCTCGCGAGGCGATGGAGCAGCTACGCGCCTATGCCATTCGCCATCGCCGCGGCTTCACCGTGGACGTCGATATACGGCCGCTCGACGGCGGCGAATGCACCATGCGCCTCATCGCCGCCCCGATATTGGAGGGCGCGCATGTCGTCGCGCTCCACGGCGTGAAGCAGTTTTTGCCGCGCGGATCGGTGGCGTCACGCGGCCTTGATCCCACTATTTTCAACCTGCCCTGAATCCCGCGCCAACGAGCGCCGAAAAAGCCTGTGGATAAGGTCGAACTGCGCCGTTGCCCTTGACCCAAGGCGCGGCTAGAGCCGACTGTTGATGACCAGCCCTATCCTTATCTCGCCCTCCATCCTCTCCGCCGACTTCGCCCGCCTGGGCGAGGAGGTCCGCGCGATTGACGAGGCGGGTTGCGACTGGGTCCATATCGACGTGATGGACGGCCATTTCGTACCCAACATCACGATCGGCCCGGCCGTGGTGAAGGCCCTGCGCCCGCACAGCAAGAAGCCGTTCGACGTTCACCTGATGATCTCTCCGGTGGACCAATATCTCGACGCCTTCGCTCAGGCAGGTGCCGATATCCTGACCGTCCACCCGGAAGCCGGGCCGCACATTCACCGCTCCATCCAGTATATCAAGTCGCTGGGCGTGCAGGCGGGCGTAGTGTTGAACCCCGGCACCCCGGCCAAGATGCTCGATTATCTGATCGATGATATCGACCTGATCCTGGTGATGAGCGTCAATCCCGGTTTTGGCGGGCAGAGCTTCATCGAAAATCAGCTGCGCAAGATTGAGGCGATCCGCAAGATGATCGACAAGAGCGGGCGCGACATTCGCCTGCAGGTCGATGGCGGCATCGATTTCACCACTGCCCCGCGCGCGATCGAAGCGGGCGCGGACGTGCTGGTCGCTGGCACCGCAACCTTCCGTGGCGGGCCTTCCGCCTATGCCGACAATATCCGGAAGCTCAAGGGCGGGTGAGCGACAGGCGGCGCATCCCCAGCCCATCGCTTGCGGATACGGCGGAATCAGAACCAGCCGAAAACGGAATCGAACAGGGCAAGCGCCTCATCCGCGTCGCGGATGACAAGGGCCTGTCGCTGGCTCAACGGGTCGCCAACCGCTTTTACCTGATGAGCTGGAAGACGCCGATCCACGGACGGCGGCTGAAGGGGAAATATCCGCTCAAACTGCTCGCGGTGCCCGATGATGAGATTGCGGGTGATGCGAAGGCTGGCCAGGCAATCCGGGCAGGCTATTTCCTGTTTCGCGGACTGAAGCAGCCGCTCAACACGCTGGATTTCGACCGCCTGACTGTCATCCCGGCATTCGCCGATTATCTGCACAGCTTCGCCTGGCTGCGCGACCTGTCATCGGCGGCGACGCGGGAACAGGGCGCGCCCATCGCCGAAGCCGTGCTGCGCAAATGGCTAGACGTGCATGCCGAAACGCCCAGCGAACCCGCCTGGCGCGCCGACAATGCGGGTTGGCGGCTACTCTTCTGGTCGGCTCATGCGCCGCTTATCCTGTCGTCCAGCGATCTGGTCTATCGCTCGCTGGTGCTGAACTGCATCGCACGGACGGCGCGGCATCTAGATCGCGGCGCGGACAAGGCGCCGCTTGGCCTCCCGCGTCTGGTGGCCTGGGGCGGGATCGTTGCGGCATCAATGTTGCTGCCGGGTGGCGCTGCCCGCAAGATTTTCGGTGAGGCGGGTCTCAAGCGCGCGATCGAAAACACGGTTCATGGCGATGGCGGCATTGTCTCGCGCTCGCCCAGTGACCAATTGGACGCCATCATGCTGCTGGCAATGGTGCGGGCGGTTTATGATGTTCGCCGCGAACAGGTGCCGCCTTTCCTCGCCGAAGCGCAGGGGCGAATGGTTCCCGCGCTGCTAAGCCTTACCCATGGCGATGGCGGGCTTGGCAGTTGGCAGGGCACGGGCGCGATCGATCCCGCCATCATAGAAGCCGTGATCCGGGCGAGCCGCGTGCGTGCGCGTCCGCTGCGACAAGCGAGCGACTGGGGCTATCAGCGGCTCGTCGCGGGCACGACCATCGTCCAGATCGATGCTGCGCCACCGCCGGTCGCCCGACTGGCCGAGGCGGGATGCGCCTCCACCACCGCGATCGAGATCAGCGACGGGCCGCAGCGGCTGATCGTCAATTGCGGCGGCGCGGCGCTTGAAGGCGCATGGATGCCCGGCGGCCTCGCACAGGGCCTGCGCACCACGGCGGCGCACAGCACACTGGTGCTGAACAATAGCAATTCCACCGCCCTGCTCCCCGACGGCACGCTGGGACGCGGCGTCACCGAAGTCGAATTTCACCGGCAGGAGCAGGAAAGCGGCAGCCGGATAGAGATCAGCCATGACGGCTATGTGCGGCGCATGGGCTATGTCCATCGCCGCCTGCTGCTCGTCAGCATCGATGGCCGCGAAATCCGGGGCGAAGACATGCTGACGCCCGCCGCGCGCCGCCGTCGGCCGGTGAAGCTGCCCGCCGAGCTACGCTTTCACCTCGCCCCCGGAGTCGAACCGACGGCCACGGCGGACGGCATGGGCGCGCTGCTGCGCATCGAGATGGGACCCATCTGGCAGTTCCGCGCCAATGCCGGGAAGCTCGCCATCGAGGAAAGCCTCTGGGTGGACGGGGAAGGCCGCCCGCATGAGACCCGCCAACTGGTCATCACCGCCGAAGCACTGCCCGGCGGATCGACCATCGGCTGGCTCTTCAAGCGGATGAGCTAAGGCCCTTTACCCCGAATCCTGTCCTTGCCGCATCGGCCCGGCAGGACTAGAGGGCTGCGGCAAGCCTGAGCGGCACTTCGAACAGCAGGAAGCATCATGTCAGACGTCACCATCAAACGCGCCCTCCTTTCCGTATCGGACAAGTCCGGCCTCATCGAACTGGGTCAGGCGCTGGGCAAACATGGCGTCGAACTGGTGTCCACCGGCGGCACGGCCAAGGCTCTGCGCGATGCCGGGCTGGACGTGAAGGATATTTCCGACCTCACCGGCTTCCCGGAAATGATGGACGGCCGGGTCAAGACGCTGCACCCCAAGGTTCATGGCGGCCTGCTCGCCGTCCGCAACAATCCCGATCACGTCGCCTCGATGAACGAGCATGAGATCGGCCCGATCGACCTCGTCGTCGTCAACCTCTACCCCTTCGCCGCCACGGTCGCGAAGGGGGCAGAGCGCGAGGAGATCATCGAGAATATCGATATTGGCGGTCCCTCCATGGTCCGCTCCGCCGCGAAGAACCATGAGAGCGTCGCCATCGTCACCGATCCCGCCGACTATGCCCGTCTGATCGCGGAGATGACAGAAAAGGGCGGCGCGACCAGCTATGACTTCCGCCGGATGCTCGCGGCCAAGGCATATGCCGCTACCGCCGCCTATGATTCGATGATCGCCAGCTGGTTCGCTTTCGCCGATCAGGGCGTCGCCTTCCCGGAGACGCTGGCGGTTTCGAGCAAGCTGGACACGACCCTGCGCTATGGTGAGAACCCGCACCAGTCGGCCGCGCTCTATCTGCCGGTCGGTCCTTCCGCCAACGGCATTGCCCAGGCCAAGCAGATCCAGGGCAAAGAACTGAGCTACAATAATTACAATGACGCCGACGCCGCGCTGGAGCTGGTCAGCGAGTTCCGTGACGGCCCGCCGACCGTAGTGATCGTCAAGCACGCCAATCCCTGCGGCGTCGCCACCGGCAATACGCTGATCGAAGCCTATGAAGCCGCCCTCGCCTGCGACAGCGTCTCGGCCTTTGGCGGTATCATCGCCGTCAACCGCCCGCTCGACGGCCCGACCGCCGAAGCGATCAGCGGCATCTTTACCGAAGTCGTCGCCGCGCCCGACGCCGATGAGGAAGCCAAGGCGATCTTTGCGAAGAAGAAGAACCTCCGCCTGCTGCTGACGGGCGAACTGCCCGACCCGGCGCGGACCGGGTTGATGATGAAGAGCATTGCCGGTGGCATGCTGGTGCAGAGCCGCGACAACGGCCGCATCACGCGCGATCAGTTGAAGGTCGTGACCAAGCGCGCGCCCACCGATCAGGAGCTGAATGACTGCCTGTTCGCCTGGACCGTCGCCAAGCATGTGAAATCCAACGCCATCGTCTATGCCAAGGGCAACAGCACTGCTGGCATCGGCGCGGGGCAGATGAACCGCCTCGAATCCGCGCGAATCGCGGCGTGGAAGGCCAAGGATGCCGCTGAAAAGGCGGGGTGGAGCGAAGCCCGCACCATCGGGTCGGCGGTCGCGTCCGACGCCTTCTTCCCCTTTGCCGATGGCCTCCTGACGGCGGTCGAAGCAGGCGCGACGGCAGTGATCCAGCCGGGCGGATCTATCCGGGACGACGAGGTCATCGCGGCGGCCGACGAAGCTGGCCTCGCCATGGTCTTCACCGGCATGCGGCACTTCCGCCATTGAGAGGGGCTGGCGGGGCGGTCCACCTCCCCGCCATGCTTACCTGATCATTAACCATTCCTTAGATGATTTCCGCCAATTCCGATGATAGAAGTTAGCCTATCGGGGGGCATTGCATGCCGGAAATCGACCAGAATGTGGATGTCGCCATCATCGGCGCGGGTCCGGCAGGCCTGACTGCGGCCTATTTGCTCACCAAAAAGGGCTATTCGGTCACTGTTATCGAGAAGGACCCCCGCTATGTCGGCGGGATCAGCCGGACTGTTGAACTGAACGGCTTCCGCTTCGACATTGGCGGCCACCGCTTCTTTTCCAAGTCGAAAGAGGTGGTCGATCTCTGGAATGAGATCCTGCCCAATGATTTCATCCAGCGCCCCCGGATGAGCCGCATCTATTATGAGGGCAAATTCTACAGCTATCCGCTGCGTGCCTTTGAAGCGTTGTGGAACCTTGGCGTGTGGCGATCGACGCTATGCATGGCGAGTTTCGCGAAGGCCAGGCTGCGGCCGAACCGCAATGTCCGATCCTTTCAGGATTGGACGGTGAATGCGTTCGGGCACAAGCTGTTCTCCATCTTCTTCAAAACCTATACCGAAAAGGTCTGGGGCATGCCCTGCAACGAGATGTCGGCTGATTGGGCGGCGCAGCGGATCAAGGGCCTTTCGCTCTGGGGCGCGGTAAAGGATGGGCTGAAACGCTCGATGGGTCTCAACAAGCGGCCCAATGATGGCATGGCGGCCAAGACCCTGCTCGAAAGCTTCCGCTATCCACGCCTTGGCCCCGGCATGATGTGGGAAGCGGCACGGGACTTCGTCGTCAAGGGCGGCAACAAGGTGCTGATGGCGCATAGCCTCAAGCAGCTGTCGCACGACCAAGGCACCGGCCAATGGCAGATGGTCGCTCAGGGTCCCGGGGGCGAAGTGTTGCTGAAGGCGCGTCATGTTATCAGTTCCGCACCGATGCGTGAGCTGGCGGGCCGCATTCATCCTTTGCCCGCGACGCTCGGCAATGCGATGGAGCTTAAGTATCGCGACTTCCTGACCGTCGCGCTGATGATCAAGTCGGAGGACCTGTTTCCCGACAACTGGATCTACATCCATGATTCGAAGGTTCAGGTCGGCCGCATCCAGAATTTCCGCAGCTGGTCTCCGGAAATGGTGCCCGATCCGTCGCTCGCCTGCGTCGGGCTTGAATATTTCTGCTTTGAGGGCGACGGCCTGTGGTCATCGAACGACGATGCCCTGGTCGAGCTCGCCAAGCGCGAAATGGCGATACTGGGGCTGTGTGATCCTGCCGATGTGGTGGGGGGAGCAGTTGTCCGTCAGGAGAAGGCCTATCCCGTCTATGACGATGATTATGCCGCCAATGTGCTGAAGATGCGAACGGAACTCGAGCAGCTCTACCCGACGCTGCATCTGGTCGGCCGTAACGGCATGCACCGCTATAATAATCAGGATCATGCGATGATGACCGCCATGCTGACGGTGCGGAACATCGAAGCTGGCGAGCGGCAGTTCGACATCTGGGCGGTCAACGAGGATGCCGAATATCATGAGGCTGGCGAGGAAGGCGAAGAAGCCATCGGGCAGAATGCGGCGCTGGGGAGCGTGCGGCGGGTGCCCGGCCGCCTGAAGGCCGCGTAACCGGCAGTCATGGCATTGATGAACCTTGGCCATCTGAGCAGCGCCCTCACCGTCCGCTTCACCTTAGTCCGCTATTTGCTGGCGAGCCTTTGCGCGCTTTGCGGCGACATGCTGCTGTTCCTGACGCTGCTGCGGTTCGATGTGCCGCCTACGATGGCGGGGGCCATCGGCTATGCATCGGGCCTGCTGTTGCACTGGCTGATCAGTGTTCGTTTCGTTTTTCCTTCGGCTGTCGGCCCGACGAACCGGCAGCGTCTGGGCTTTGCGGTCAGCGCCGTGGTGGGTATCGCCGTGACATCCAGTCTTATCAGTGTTCTGGGAGCCGCCGGAATGGCTCCGGCGCTTGCGAAGCTGTTCGCCATCCCCGCCAGCTTTCTATCTGTATATGCGATCCGGAAATATGGCGTCTTCGCCGCTCGCTAAGATCCGCACGGGATTTACCCGCGACATTGGGGGGACAACCACCCCTAGTGCCCGCTGGCTCATCCTTGCCTGGATTTGCTGTTCCATCATTCTGTTGTGGCTGGCCCGCGACCAGCTAGACATTTTGGGCTTTCGTGATCCGGACGACGCAATGCGCCTTCAGCAGGTGCGCGACTGGCTCGGCGGCCAGGCCTTTCTGGATGTCAGTCAGCATCGGGTGAACCCGCCCTTTGGCGGACCCATGCATTGGTCGCGGATCGTCGATATGCCGATCGCGGCGATAATCCTGCTGTTGCAGCCGATCCTGGGCAGCCACCTGGCCGAAGTGATCGCCTGCTCGACGGTTCCACTGCTGTCGTTGGGTGCGCTGGCATGGGCACTGCATGTTGCCGTTGTTCGTATTGCGGGCAAACCGGCGGCGATGCTGGCGCCGGTGCTTATGCTGACGACGCCGACCATCCTTGTGCAGTTCGGGCCGCTGCGGATCGATCACCATGGCTGGCAGATCCTGATGGCGACGATCGCGCTTGCCGGTGCCATGGATATAAGGCCTGCACGCGGCGGCGTGGTCGCAGGCACGGCCATGGCCGTGTGGCTACAGATTTCGAGCGAAGGACTGCCCTATGCCGCCCTGTTCGCGGCTGTATTGGCGCTGCGGCAGTGGCGAGATCGAGATGAGACGCCCCGTTTTGTAGCCTACGCGCTGACTCTGGGCAGTGCCGCGCTGCTGCTGCTGGCTGTCCTGCGCGGCATGGCGCCGCTGGCGCACGCACAATGCGATGCCCTTTCGGCGGCCTATATCTGGCCATTGATCGCCTTTGCGATCGTAACGCCGATTGTCTTCCGCATCGCCGCCCCCGTTTCCGCGACTGGACGGTTCGCCGCCGCAGGAACGGGCGCATTGGCCGCCGCTGCGCTGTTCATCATCACTGGCAAGTCTTGCCTGACCGGCGATCCTTTCCAGTCGCTGGGACCCGTCGCTTATAAACTCTGGTATTTGCATGTCATGGAAGGCCGCCCGATCTGGGAACAGGGCCGTTCGATGATGGGGCTCATCCTGCTGCCTCCGCTCGCGGGACTGGCCGGGTCGATCATGGCGGCGCGAGTTGCCGATACGGCCAAGGCGCGCGATCGCTGGCTGGCTGTGGCGCTTCTTCTGACCGGGGCGACACTGGTCGCCATGCTCGTGATGCGGGCGATGTCGGTCGCCCATGTACTGGCGCTGCCGGGGATGGCCTGGTTGATGTTGAGGCTATTCCGCCGTGCGCAGCAGAAAACTGCGACGATCCCGAGGGTGTTCGCGTCCTCGGCGGTCGCCTTGCTCACCCCGGCCGCCTTGTGCGCGCTCTGGATCGCAGCGACGGCGAGCGCGGAGAAAGAGGAGAAATCGCCCACGCCTGCAGGTGAATGCCGGACTGCCGCCGCGTTGAGCCCATTGCGGCAGTTGCCCCGATCGACGCTGTTTGCTCCCCTGGACATCGGCCCCGATATCTTGATCCGCACCCCCCACGACGTAATCGGCACGGCGCATCACCGGAATGCGGCCGGAATCACGGCGGTGGTCGAGGGCTTTACCGCGCCGCCAGCAAAGGCGCGGGCTATTCTGACGGCTTTGAATAGTGGCAGGGGACCAGACTATCTGGTGACTTGTCCCAGCCTAAATGAGTTCAGACATTATGCTCAGGAACATCCGGGCAGCCTGGCAATGATTTTGGACAAGGGTGGACATCCCGACTGGTTGAAGCCCGTCAGGCTTCAGGGGATGACGTCCTTGCGTGTCTACAGGATCATGCCGCCGAAAAACTGAGCGCCACGCCGTTCATGCAATAGCGTTTCCCGGTGGGCGGCGGTCCATCATCGAAAACATGGCCGAGGTGACCTCCGCATCGGGTGCAATGAACCTCGATCCTTGGATAAAGCAGGGACAGGTCTCGCGATGTGCCCGTGGCACGGGGCAAGGGCGCCCAGAAGCTCGGCCAGCCTGTGCCGCTGTCGAATTTGGTCTTTGAACTGAACAGTGCCTGGTCGCAACCCGCGCATTTGAAGGTGCCCGCGCGATGTTCCTTGTTCAACGGACTGGTGAAGGGATGTTCGGTGGCCTGCTTGCGCAGCACATTATAGGCAAGCGGGCTGAGGCGCTTGCGCCATTCAGCATCGGTCAGGGTAAAGGGATAAGCGGCGGCAGCCTCTTCCATGCCCAATCGCCAGAAGGCGAGAGCGGCTACCGCACAGGCGCCACTTTTGAGAAGATCCCGCCGTGTCATCCCGTCTACCTAACCAACCGAGGCTGAGCGCCGCCTGAACCATTTCCGGCTGCTGCCATGGCCTGATTTCAGCACATGCCTACGGAACAGCCAAACGCCCAGACGGATGATTGCGGCGACCCAAATGGCCTGCCAGACGATCGCAAGAATATGGGGCCATAGCGCTGCGTCCTGAGCCGCCCGCGCGATCATCGCGAATGGCGAGGAGAAGGGGAAGGTGATCGCGCCAATCTCTGGAGCGGAGCCCATATGATCAACCGCATAGGTCGCGAAAAAGAAGACGCCCATCTGTGCCATGGTGACCGGCATGTTGAGCGTCTGCACCTCCCGCACGGTTGCGGCCTGCGCGCCGATGCCCAGGAATAACGAGCCCAGCAAGGCGTAGGCCATGGTGAAATAGACGCCGCCAAGCAGCAGGAACATGGGCCATCCAACCGCAGGAGTAGGCGGCGCGATGTCCGGCCCCGCGAAAATCCGGATGCCCAGCACGACCCCCGCCCCCCAGAAGCCGATGCCGACGAAGCTCATCCCCAGCATGGCGATAAGCTTGCCCAGGAAAACGGAGTCGATCGGGACGGCAGCGGCGAGGATTTCGATCACCTTGTTGGTTTTTTCCTCCACAAGATTGGAAAGAACCATGCCCGCGAGGAGCATGGTGAGCAGGAATATCAGGACTTGCGCGGCCCGGCCCGTCAACAGTCGCGATTGCGCTTCCGCGCCCGCGCTGGCTGTAACAAGCTGCTTCTCGATCCGGACGTGGGGTAGCTGTTCGCCAGCGACGGCCGCGCTTGCGAGCAGGCTGATATCGCCTTCCAGCATGGCGAGATCGTCGGCTTTGCCGGTGAGCACAGGATGGGTGATCGTGCCCGACACGATGGCGATGAAGCGGGCGTCGGGCCGCATAAGCAAGGCGCGCGGCACTCCCTTAGGCGCGCGTTGCAGGCGAGGGAGGTTGTCCGCCCCCAATCGGGCGGCCAGAACGTCATGGGCACGTTCCATGCGCACCGCATCTTCCTTCGCCATGGCGATGCCGACGGTGGGACGCAGGCTTTCAGTCGTGATCTTTTCACCCAAGCCGCCAAACGCCATGCCGATCACGACCGGGAACAAGGGGCCGAGCAGGAACAGGATGAAGGTCTTTGAGAAGATAACGGCGGAAAAATCGCGGCGGGCGATGACCAGAGCCGCGCGCAGAACTTCGCTCATCACGCGGGCTCCTCTTCCGCATCCTGCATCTGCTGGGCCGCGGCGGCACCCGCGATGGAGACGAACGCGTCATGCAGGCCGGGCCGTTCGATCGAGAGACTTTCGATGCCCGCCTGCCCGTCGAGCAAAGCACGAAGTAGCGGCTCGATCCCCTCATCCGGCAGATCAAAATGCCATGCGCCATCGGCCGCCAGCGTTTCAGCAGGCAAGGCACGGCGCCAGCTGCCATCACTCGCGCGGGTCCGCAGGCGAATCTGCGGGCGTAGCTTGTCACGCGCCTCACCCACCGATCCTTCGAACCTGATGCGCCCGCCCGCGACGATGGCGATGCGTTCACAGAGGCGTTCGGCGTGCGCGATGACATGGGTGGAAAAGAGGATGGTGACGCCCCGCCGAGCCTGATCGCGGATCAGTAGCTCCAGCTTGCCCTGATTGATCGCGTCGAGCCCGGAGAAAGGTTCGTCGAGAACTATCAGCCGAGGCTCGTGGACGATCGTGCCGAATAGCTGAACGGTCTGCGCCATGCCCTTGGACAGTTGACGGATCGGCTTGTCGATCGAACTGCCCATGCCATGTTCGGCCAGCATCTCGCGTGCGCGCTGCCGCCCTGTTTTTAGCGGCAGCCCGCGCAATGCGCCCATGAACGCGATCGCTTCCGCCGCCTTCATCGAGGGATAGAGGCCCCGCTCCTCGGGCAGATAGCCGATGGCCCGCGCCTGACGCAGCGGGACATCATCCCCCAGCAGTCGGCGAGAACCCTCGTCGGGATCGATGATGCCGAGCAGCGTGCGGAGCAAGGTCGTCTTGCCCGCTCCGTTAGGCCCGAGAATGCCGTAAATGGAGCCCGTGGGAACGGCGAGGTCGATGCCATCGACTGCCCGGAATTTGCCGAATGTCTTGACAAGAGCATGGCCTTCGACGGCATAGGCCGAAGGGGGAGCCGGATTGTTACGGATCATCCACTCCTGATAGTCGCACAGCATGCCAACGCAAACCGAAACCTTGGAACAGCGCCTGAAGGCGCAAGCGCAGCGGCTGGGGTTTGCCGCATGTGCCATCGCGCGCGCGGACGCCGCGCCCGAGGCCGGGCGGCGCTTACGCAAATGGCTGGACGATGGCTGTCATGGCGAGATGCTGTGGATGGAGGAGCGCGCGGAGCAGCGCGGCTCACCCAGCGCGCTGTGGCCCGACGTACGCAGCGTCATCATGCTGGGGATGAGCTATGCCCCGGGCCGCGACCCGCTGACGCTGGCAGAGGAAGGGGATCGTGGACGCATTTCCGTGTACGCACAGGGGCGCGACTATCATGACGTCGTGAAAAAAGGACTGAAGAGCCTTGCTCGCTGGCTGGTCGAGGAGCAGGCGAGCGCCCTCAAGGTCTTCGTGGACACCGCGCCGGTGATGGAAAAGCCGCTGGCGGCGGCGGCCGGTCTGGGCTGGCAGGGGAAGCACAGCAATCTCGTCAGCCGCGCGCACGGCAGCTGGCTGTTCCTGGGCGCGATCTATAGCGAACTGGCCCTGGAACCCGACCTGCCCGAAGTGGATCATTGCGGCAGTTGCACGGCCTGCCAGTCGGCCTGCCCTACCGATGCTTTTCCTGCCCCCTATGTCGTGGATGCGCGGCGTTGCATCTCTTACCTTACGATCGAGCATAAGGGGCCGATCCCGCCCGAGTTTCGCGAGAAGATCGGCAATCGCATCTACGGCTGCGACGATTGTCTGGCGGTGTGTCCGTGGAACAAGTTCGCTGATGCGGCAGCGGCAAACCGGGCGTTTCTCGGACGGGCCGAACTGGCTGCGCCTGAACTTGGCGACCTGCTGGCTTTGGACGATGCGGGGTTTCGGGAGGTTTTCTCAGGGTCGCCGATCAAGCGGATCGGGCGCAACCGGATGGTCCGCAACGCGGCCATAGCGGCGGGTAACAGTAGCGACCCTCGTCTTTTGGCGCGATTGCACCCATTGCTGATTGATGACGATCCCGTGGTGGCGGAAGCGGCGGCGTGGGCCGTGGAGCGGCTGTCCGCGCCCTGACCTATCGCCGAAGCGCTGAAGCGCAGGCGCCCGGATCTGTATCGGCCCCGGCGGGGGTGCGAGCATCGACATGGGTGACAACAGGCTCCTTGCCGCGAGCCGGCGCGTAAAGATAGGCGTCCAGAACGCAGCGCCCGTTAGCGAACTGGAGCTTACGCATGGTGCTTTCCCGGATATCAAGCCGCGGCGTACCGAATTGCTGGACGAGGTGGCGCACGTCCATTCCCATGAGCGGACCCGATTTCATGAAGGCGCTGGCGGGCGGCCCAGATGGAGACGGGCGCATCGGCGCTGGCGGCACAATCGACCCGCCGCAAGCCGCCAATGGCAGCGCAAGCAAGACCGAAAAGATATGTTGGGGGGCTTTCATCGTGACTTGTTCCGGACGCCATGCAGCATGTGCACCGCCATAGCCGCGCTCCAAACAGGCGCAAGCAAGTTGATGAAGGGGATGAGGAACATAAGCGCCGAGACGAGACCCATGAGCCACCGGCCGAGGCGAGGGATCGGCGGGAGCCCCGGATGCCGCTGTTCCACCATATCGCTGAGGTCGCGACCCAGGAGATAGGCGTTAAGCGCCAGGAAAAGCAGGACCGTGCCGACGCCGGTGACCAGAAGAAGGAGGTAGACCGGCAGCGCCACCAAGTTCCAGCCAGCCGTGCGGGCGGCCGAAGCGAGGGCAAGCCGCAAGCTAGGCGCGAAGCCCAAGGGCCGCGCGGCGGCTGCGGCGGCGGGATAGCTGTCCCGTTCGACCGCAGCCACGATGTCGTCGGCGAACAGGTTCATGACTGCTATGGCGATGGTCCGGAAGAGCAGCCATGCAAGCGCGACCAGGCTCATAGCCATTACGGCGGCTTCCGCTAGGCCACCACCACTCCAGCCGAAATATGCGCGCGTTGCGTGGACTGCTGTCCAAAGACCTAGTCCCGCCATCGCAAAGATCAGCAGCGTCAGCATGAGCGTCTTGGCCAACAGGCGCAGAGCAGCCCGATGGAAGATGACGGGAAAGGCACGAAGGGCGGCGGCGATCACCATTAGGCACGCTATTCCGCGCTCTGCACGCATGGTCAATCTGCAACATTGCACGCAGCAGCGCGGCTCGATAGACACGGCGCGATTTTGAGCCTTTGAGTAAGGATATCGCGTGACCGCTGCTGCTGCCCCCTCGCTAGATGTTGTCGCGATCGGCAATGCCATTGTCGACGTCCTTGCCCCTAGCGATGACGCGTTCCTTGCCGAACATGCGCTGACCAAGGGCGGGATGCAGCTGATCGACGCGGAGACGGCCGAGGCGCTCTATGCCGATATGGGCGCGGGTAAAGAGGTCAGCGGCGGATCAGCGGCGAACACGCTGGCTGGCCTCGCGGCACTGGGCAAGCGCTGCGCCTTCATCGGGCAAGTGCGCGACGACCAGTTGGGCGACGTGTTCACCCATGACGTACGCGCCCTCGGTATCCGCTATGACACGCCAGCGGTGGGGGGCGAGGTGCCCACCGCGCGCTGCCTGATCCTGGTGACGCCCGACGCTCAACGCACGATGAACACCTTTCTGGGCGCGTCGCAGTTTCTGCCGGAATCAGCGCTCGACCTCGACCTGATCCGTTCAGCCTCGATCCTCTATCTGGAAGGCTATCTGTGGGATCCTGAACAGCCGCGTGCTGCCATGCGTGCCGCCATCGACGCCGCGAAGGGGGCGGGCCGCAAGGTGGCCTTCACGCTGTCCGATGGCTTCGTCATTGAACGCCATCGGGACGATTTCGTGCAACTCATCGATCAGGGGTTGATCGACATCCTCTTTTCCAACGAGCATGAAATTCAGTCGCTGGCGCAGATCGATGATTTTGACAAAGCTGTGGCGTCATTCGCCGGACGCGTGCCAGTGCTGATATCGACGCGCAGCGAAAAGGGCGCGATCGCTGTGGTGGACGGCGTTCGCTACGAGGTGCCTGCGGCGCCTGTTGCGCAGGTGATCGACACCACGGGTGCAGGCGACCTGTTCGCCGCAGGATTCCTTGCCGGTCATATCGAGGAACTGGACGTGCATCACTGCCTCGAACTGGGCGCAGCAGCCGCAGCCGAAGTGATTTCCCATTGGGGCGCGCGGCCCGAGCAGGATCTGAAGATGATCCGGGCGAAGCTGGGGCGGTAAGACCGCGGAACGCTCATCCGCATCGGCCGGGAAGATCCAAGCCGCCTAAGCTCTGCTTAGGTCAGGCGGCCTTCTGGCGCCGGAACAAGGCCCGGTCATCGGGGCCGAAGCCCCATCGCCAAATGACAAAGCCGTAGACCGCCAAAATCGTCCCCACACCGAAAACAAGTTCGATCCATTCCAGTGCGGGCGGCAGAGCGACGAAGGCGGCGCCCACGATGCAGGCAGCGCCACATGCGCTGAGCAATGGCCAGCGCCAGGCATTTACCTTGGCCTTCAGCAGATGTGACAAAAGGCGCGCCTTCACCAGCGCGCCAACCCCCAGCGCGATGGTGAGCGCGAGAGCCGGTGCCGCTGCTATCGCCATTGGAGGCAAATGAAATCGGCGCGCAAGCAATATGAGTCCGAAACTGAGCGCGGCCTGCAATCCGATCATGAACAGCGAAATCATCAGGTTGCGGTGGCGAGCGATATATACCAGCGCGGATTCGCTGACTACGGCAGTGGCCGCGACGACCTCCGCCAGCAGGAGAAAGGCCAGCGCTCCGGTGCCGCCAACGAAATGCGGCCCGACTAGCCCCATCACCGCCTCACCGGGGATGCCCAGCGCAAGGGCGATACCGGCCTGCGCGGCGATGATCCAGAAGCCCACCTGGCTGACCTGCCGCGCAATGGCGGCAAGATTGCCCTCGGCAAGGTTGCGGGTAATGACCGGCCCCAGAATGGGATCGAAGCTGGTTTTCAGCTTTTGCGGCAATGAGGCGACCTGCTGCGCCACATAATATACGCCGACAATCGCGGGGCTGACGAACAGGCCCAGAATGGCGAGGTCAAGGCGACGCGATCCCCATTCCACGCCATCGGCGGCGGCGAGCGGCAAATTGCGGCGCGCGAGACGCCAAAGCCTGCCGAAGTCGGGGCGCCATCCATAGGGTATGCCATAGTGGCGGGTCATGGGGATGATGGAAGCGACGAACGCCGCAATCATGGAAACGACGTAGGAGAGGATCAGGCCATCGCGCGTGGAATAAAAGGCGAAGGCGAAAGCGCCGATGCTGATAGCCCAGGGTTCTATAATGGACCTGGCACGAACTGTTGCCCCTATGTCAAAACGATAAGCACAGGCGGCGAGTGCAACGTCTGACCCTGCAACGGCTATCACGATAAGCGCCAGCAAGCGGTCAAGGCCATTGATGCCGCTGTTTGGGAACATCGCTTGAGGGAAGGCAACCAGTATGCAGCTGCCCAACGAGGCGGCGATCAGCGTCACGAGCATCGCGTCCGTGACGACATGGCCGTGCGGACGCTCGGTTTGAGCCAGCGCGCCAGCCAGACCGCGCTTCAGCCCCAGCGTCGCCAGTTGCGCGATGAATTCAACGACAAGGACAGCATAGGCGAAACGGCCTAGCGCATCGGCACCATACCAGCGGCCAGCGATGAAAAGGAAAGGGAGGCGAGCAGCCAGGCGCAGAAGAAAGCCGAAAATGTTCGTCCGGCCACCTCTGGCAAGCGCCGCGATGTCATCCTGTTGCGCGGAGGAAGCCTGCTCAGTCGGCAAAGAAAGTGGATCCCCCTGTCGCGTCATATTCTCTGTTGCCGAACGGTAAACAATAAATGATCGAAGGGCGACGGATTATTCGGGACGCAGCGGACGCGCGAGCAGCGCGTCGATGACTTCGCCCAGAGGCGCAGCGTCTTCCAGCAAGGCACAGACAGCTTCGACCACCGGCATTTCAACGGATGCCGCGCGCGCGGCCTCGCACAGCACTGGCGCGGTAAAGGCGCCTTCGGCAACGGTGCGGCGATTGGCGAGCAGTTCGGCAGCCGATCGTCCTTCGCCCAGCCCCTTGCCTAGCGAGAAATTGCGCGAGTTGGTCGAGGAGCAGGTGAGAACCAGGTCGCCCAAACCCGAAAGGCCCGAGAGCGTTTCCGCGCGGGCGCCGCGCGCGAGGCCGAAACGCGTCATTTCCGCAAAGCCTCGGCTGATGAGCGATGCGCGAGCATTCAGGCCGAGCCCCGCCCCTTCTGCAACGCCGCAAGCGATGGCGAGCACATTCTTGACGGCCCCGCCAATCTCCGCGCCTACGATGTCATCGGAGAGGTAGGGACGAAAGGCGGGGCGGGCGACACGCGCCGCGATACGCCCGGCAAGCTGGGCATCATCGCAAGCCAAGGTGACGGCGGTAGGCAGTCCCCGCGCGACCTCATGGGCGAAGGTCGGGCCTGACAAAACGCCGATCGGCGAACTGGGCTGGGCCTGCTTGGCGACTTCCGACATCAGCAGGCCGGAGCCAGCTTCGATCCCCTTCGAACACAGGATGAGCGGGATACCGGCAGGGAGTCCCGCCACGACAGCGCGCAGGTGCTGGGCCGGGCTAACGATCAACAGCAGTTCCCGGTCAGCCATGTCCGCCATGTCCCCCGTCGCCTGCACGGCTGGATTGAGGGGAATCCCGGGAAGATAAAGGGGATTGAGATGATCCTGATTGACGGCGCTGACGACGTCCGGTTCAAGCGCCCACAAACGGACATCCTCGCCTTGCGACGAAAGGGTTTGCGCAAGGGCCGTGCCCCAGGCGCCCGCTCCTATGACACCCGCCTTCATGCCTTCACTCCTGCCCCGCGCGCTTTTTCGGCATCCGGATCCAGCGGCCAGCGCGGCCGGGCTGGAACGGTAAGATCATCGACGAGCCCGGCTGCATAGCGTTCAGCCCCGGCCCAGGCGATCATCGCGGCATTGTCCGTGCAAAGCCAAAGCGGTGGCGCGACAAAGGGAAGATCATGCCGCGCAGCGAGTGCCTGAAGCCCTGCGCGGATCGACTGGTTGGCGGCAACGCCACCCGCAACGACCAAAGCGGTTATCCCGTCCAGCGCGACAAGCTGCTTTTCAGTCCGATCAACGAGGCAATCTATCACTGCCTGCTGGAAGCTCGCAGCAATGTCTTCGGTCGAATATTGTCCCGATTGCGCGGCGCGCATTACCGCGCTCTTGAGCCCGGCAAAGGAGAAATGCGGCTCGGCCGTTCCGACCAGCGGACGCGGCAGGGGGACGGCCTTAGGATTGCCGCTTGCCGCAGCCCGCTCGACCGCCGGACCTCCGGGGTAGCCCAGGCCAAGCAGCTTGGCGGTCTTGTCAAAAGCCTCGCCACTGGCATCATCGATCGTGGTGGCAAGGCGGGCATAGTCACCGGGTCCACGGACATGGAGCAACTGACAATGTCCGCCGGAAACTAGCAAAAGGAGATAAGGAAATTGCAGCGACGGATCGGCAAGCCGGGGCGACAGCGCATGGCCTTCGAGATGATTGACGGCGACCAACGGCTTGTTGACGGCATGGGCGAGCGCCTTGCCAGTCACCAGACCGACCATCACGCCGCCGATCAATCCGGGGCCTGCGGTCGCGGCGATCACGTCAACCTGATCCAGGGTCAAATCTGCGTCGGCAAGTGCCGCTTCGATCAGGGGAGCCAATGCCTCGACATGGGCGCGGGCGGCTATCTCAGGCACAACGCCGCCATAGGGGCGGTGCGCCTCCTCCTGCGTGGCAAGACGGTGGGCGAGTATCTTCC
Source organism: Sphingobium sp. TomTYG75 (assembly GCF_054771635.1). Taxonomy (NCBI): domain Bacteria; kingdom Pseudomonadati; phylum Pseudomonadota; class Alphaproteobacteria; order Sphingomonadales; family Sphingobiaceae; genus Sphingobium; species Sphingobium sp. TomTYG75. Next base: position 1,357,159 of record NZ_BSRE01000001.1, read on the forward strand.
CATCAGCCGTCACCAACGCTGCCGCAGTTTCGTCGCAGCTAGATTCCAGGCCGAGGATGATCGTCATTGCTGCTTCCATCTAATGGCCACGGATATTAGAGCAAGCGGCATATGACATTGCAATCTTTCACGCCTGATCGCCCGCTCCGTCTTGGCACGCGAGGTTCGCCCCTTGCGCTGGCGCAAGCGCGCATGACGGCCGAGGCGCTCTGCGCGCAGCATGGCTGGGCAGCGGACACGATCGAGACGGTGATCGTCCAGACGAGCGGCGACCGGATTCAGGACCGGGCGTTGGCGGAAATCGGCGGCAAGGCGCTGTGGACGAAGGAACTGGACCGGGCACTGGTGGAAGGTCAAATCGACTTTGCCGTCCACTCCATGAAGGATGTGGAGACTATCCGACCTGCCGAAATCACCATTACGGCCATGCTGCCCCGCGCGGATGTCCGGGATCGGCTGGTCGGCGCGGAAAGCTTTGCGGCCCTGCCCGAGAACCCGGTGGTGGGATCAAGTTCCCCCCGGCGGGCGGCGCAGGTCAAGCGGCTGCGGCCTGATGCGCAAGTCGTGCTGTTCAGGGGGAATGTCGCGACGCGGCTGGCGAAGCTTGCCGCCGGGGAGGTGCATGCGACATTGCTTGCGGCGGCGGGGCTCGACCGGCTGGGGCAGCCGGACGTCGGGACATGCATCCCGCTTGACGTCATGCTGCCAGCACCATCGCAGGGGGCCGTGGGCATTGAGACATTGAGCGACAATGCGCAAATGCGGGCGCTGCTGGCCGGGATAAACGATAGCGACACGTTCGATTGCGTGCTGGCCGAACGAGCGGTCCTCAAAGGGCTGGGCGGGACGTGCCATTCGCCCATCGCTGCTTTGGGCCGGCTGGAGGATGGGGAGATCCGTCTCGCTGCCGAGATATTGAGCGCTGACGGGCGCGAGCGGGTGGAGGACATAAGGATCATCGCACGCGGCGATCTCAGCGCGGCGGAGGCGCTGGGACGCTCCCTGCTCGACCGTGCCAGCGCGGAGCTGCGCGCTCTGTTCGAGGCGTGAGGCCGGTCATCATCCTGCGGCCCGAACCGGGCGCGAGCGAGACTGCCGCGCGGGCAAGGAAGCTGGGCCTCCTACCCCGCCTTTGCCCATTGTTCGAGGCACGGCCGATCGGCTGGGACGCACCTCCGCCTGAGCGGTTCGATGCGCTGTTGATGACCAGCGCGCAGGCTGCGCGGCTCGGCGGATCGCAGCTTGTCGGTTACCGGGCGCTACCCGCCTATGCGGTCGGGAGCGCGACCGCCCAGGCAATGGCAGAGCATGGCTTCGCGAATGTCGTCAGCGGCGATCAGGATGGCAGCGCCATCGCGGCCCGCATGGCGGCGGACGGACACCGGCGGGTGCTGCATCTGGGGGGCACGACACTCGCCCCGATAGAGGCGGGGCAGTTGAGTATCGAGCGGGTGGCCGTCTATACGATCGGCGCGCGGCCGCAGGCGCAGCTTGATCCTCAGCTGGAGCCGGGCGCGATATTGCTGGTTCATTCCCCGCGTGCGGGCGCCAACCTTGCAGAAATGATCGCCCCGGAGCGGCGGCGCGATTTCCCTATTATCGCCATCAGCCCGACGGCTCTTTTGGCCTGCGGCCCCGGCTGGGCCAGCGGCGAAGCGCCCGACAGGCCCGATGACGAGAGGATGCTGGCCCTCGCGGCACGATTGTGCGAATGATCCCGCCAAGATGGAAGAAAGGTCCTCAATGAGCGAAGAAGGCGGCGCGACAAGCGTCACGGCGATTCCGCCGGTTCCTCCGCGCAAACGGAGTTCCTGGCCGATCTTCGCGTCCCTGCTATTTGCCTTTGTGATCGGCGTCGCGCTTGCCATCGGCACGATGCTCTATTTTCAGGGCCGGTGGAATGATCGCGCGCAACCGTCGGTCGCCACCGCCGACCCCTATTTGCGCCCCGGCGTCGCGCTACGCCCACTGTCCGCAGACGCGGCGCAGATGCTGGACGGACGGGTAGTGCAGCTGGAAGATCGGCTCAATCGCATTACCGTAGAGGCTCAGGCAGCGTCCGGAAATGCAGCGCGCGCCGAGGGATTGCTGGTCGCCTTCGCCGCGCGCCGTGCGCTCGATAGCGGAATGCCTCTCGGCTATATCGAAGGGCAATTGAGGTTGCGCTTTGGTCAGGCGCAGCCGCGCGCCGTGGCGACGATCATCAATGCGGCGCGCGAGCCGGTCACGATTGCCGACCTGCGCGCCGGACTTTCCGGCGTCGCCGATCAATTGACGACGCCCGGGCCACAAACGAGCTGGTGGGAATCGGTGGAGCATGAGGCCCGCGAACTCGTCACCATCAGGCGGACGTCCACACCCTCTCCGCGTCCGGAGGCTGCGATGGAACGGGCGCTGCGTTATATCGATGCGGGGCGGGTAGGTCCTGCTCTTACGGAGGTGGAAAAAATGCCCGGCAGGGCGGCCGCCGACAGGTGGATGCAGTTCGCCCGCCGCTATATCGAAGCACGGCGGGCGCTCGACCTGATCGAGACCGCAGCCATATTGGAGCCGCGTCAGTTGCACGGCGTCAGTGGTGGGCCAGTCATCCAAACCTCGCCCCTCGCGCCCTGAAGAACCTGTCATAATCGACCAGCCGTTGAGACGGCCGCGCGAAACCATTGGACGCGCGGCGCATTTGTCATGAGAATGTCATCTTTCGCCTTCGGGCCTTGGAGACTGTTTTCTCGTGCCGCCTTATGTCGATTCGATCACCAGCTTCTGGAAGGGCCGCGTAGCGCAGCATCCTAGCGATGCAGTGCGGCCTTCCCTGCGGCATTTGCTGGGCAACGCTTCCATGCCGATCGATCTGGCGCGCAGCCATGCCCGAGCCGGTGCCTTGTCGCGAGCTATAAAGGGCGATGGGCGCCACATCCTGCTGATCCCCGGCCTGCTCGCTTCAGAGCAGCGGATGGAGATGATGCGCACGATCCTTCAGGCTGCGGGATATAGGGCACACAGCTGGGACATGGGACGCAATCTGGGTCCCCGGCCAGACACGCTCGAGCTAATCGACCGGCGAGTGGACAGGATTCGCAAGGAAACCGATGCACCGGTGACTCTGGTGGGCTGGAGCCTGGGAGGGCTGTTCGCACGAGAATATGCCAAGGTCGCGCAGGAGAAAGTTGCTGGCGTCATCACCATGGGCACGCCCTTTTCAGGCGATCCGCGCGCCAATCATGCTTGGCGGCTCTATCAGCTGGTGGCGGGTCATCCCGTCGATTGCCCGCCTTTTGCCTGCAATCGGGAGGTAAAGCCGCAGGTCCCCACCATTGCCCTCTGGTCGCGGCGCGACGGGGTTATTGTGCCGGAATGCGCAAAGGGCAGGCACGGCGAGCGCGACAGGGCCATCGAGGTGGATTGCACCCATATGGGCTTTGCTGTCGCGCCCGAAGGCATATTGGCTGTGGGCAAGGCGTTGGAAGCCATACGCGCCTGATCTGCTCAGGGCGCTGCCCGACTCAACCCAGGCGGCGGAGTGCTTCGTCTCTGCCGATCAGCGGCAAGAGTTGAGCCATATCCGGGCCGTGATCCAAGCCGGTAAGGGCACGGCGTAGGGGCAGGAACAGCATTTTGCCCTTGCGGCCTGTACGCTCCTTGAGCGCGCCGGTGAGCGCAGGCCAAATGTCCGCGTTGAAGTCCAACTCCAGCAGCATTTCCCGAGCAGTTGCGAGGAAGGTGCGATCATCCTCGTCGGGCGCAGGCGCTTCGACGGGGCCAGTCACGATGCGCCACCAATCGGCGGCTTGCCCCACATTTTCGAGGTTCGGCCGGATGGCGTTCCAGCCTGCCTCATTCATCCCGGCAGGCAGGCGGCCGGACACGGCGTCATAGGGTAGAAGATGGACGATCTTCTGGTTAAGTGCGGCAAGTTCCGCTTCATCGAAGCGGGCGGGCGCTCGTCCGAAATGCGCGAAGTCGAAGCTTTCGACCAGCGGCTCGACATTCGCGAATGGCTCTACCGGCAGTGATGTGCCGAGGCGGGCGAGTAGCGCCAAGACAGCCATAGGCTCCAGCCCGATCTCGCGGAAATGGGCGACGCCTAGCGAGCCCAAGCGCTTGGAGAGCTTGCCTTCGCTACCCGTCAGCAATGCCTCATGCGCGAAGAAGGGGAGCCCGGCCCCTAAAGCGGCGAACATCTGGATTTGCGTCGCCGTGTTGGAGACATGATCTTCGCCGCGCAGCACATGGGTTACCCCCATGTCCACATCGTCGATCACGGAGGGGAGCATGTAGAGCCAGCTGCCATCGGCGCGGCGGATCACCGGGTCGGACAGCAGCTTGGGGTCAAAGCGCTGCTCGCCACGGATAAGGTCGGTCCAGACGATCGGCTGATCATGATCGAGCTTGAAGCGCCAATGGGGTGTGCGGCCTTCGGCTTCATAGGCGGCGATCTGATCGGCGGTCAGCGACAGGGCGGCGCGGTCATAGACCGGCGGAAGTCCCCGGCCGAGCAGCACCTTTCGGCGCAGCTCCAGTTCTTGGCTCGTTTCATAGGCCGGATAGACATGGCCCGACGCCTTCAATTGCTCGAACCGGCTTTCATACAGGGCGAAGCGATCCGACTGCTTTTCCTCGCCATCCCAGTTCAGGCCGAGCCAGGACAGATCCGCCCGGATCGCGTCGGCATATTCCGCGCGCGAACGCTCAAGGTCCGTATCGTCAAGGCGCAGGAGGAACTTGCCCCCGCTTTTGCGTGCCCAAAGCCAGTTATGCAGCGCGGCGCGGATATTGCCGACATGAAGGTTGCCGGTCGGCGACGGCGCAAAGCGGGTGATGACGGTCATGAGCTTAAAGGGTCCGGAAAGCGTTGGTGATCGGATAACGGCGATCACGCCCGAAATTGCGCATGCCGAGCTTTACGCCCGGAGGGGATTGGCGTCGCTTATATTCGGCGACATAGAGGAGGCGCTCGATCCGGGCGACCACATCCTTGTCGAAGCCGCGCGCGACAAGCTCTTCCACCGACAGCTCCTCCTCCACCAGGCCATACAGGATGGGGTCCAGCACCTCATAGGGAGGGAGGCTGTCTTCGTCCTTCTGATCGTCCCGCAATTCCGCGCTTGGCGGCTTGGTGATCACGCGTTCGGGCATTACCGGACCGGATGGGCCAAGGCCAAGCGAAGAGACATGCTCGTTGCGCCAACGGCTGAGGTCGAAGACAGTGGTCTTGTAGGCGTCCTTCAACACCGAATAGCCGCCTGCCATGTCGCCATAGATGGTGGCGTAGCCGACTGACATCTCGCTCTTGTTGCCGGTGGTCAGCAGCATGTGGCCGAACTTGTTGGACAGGCCCATCAACGTCACGCCACGAATGCGGGACTGGAGATTTTCTTCGGCAAGGTCGCGCTGCCGCCCCGCGAAAGCATCGGCCAGCATCATGTCGAAGGCCGCCACGGCAGGCTCGATCGGGATCGTGTCGTAGCGGATGCCGAGCAAGCGGGCGCATTCGACGGCATCGTCCAGGCTGTCCTGGCTGGTGAAGCGCGACGGCATCATGACGCTCCAGACGCGCTCCGGCCCCAGGGCGTCCACGGCCACCGCTGCCGACAGCGCTGAGTCGATGCCGCCTGACAGGCCGAGGACGACGCCGGGGAAGCCGTTGCGGTTCACATAGTCGCGCAGGCCCAGCACCATCGCATTGTAGATATCGGCGGGGCGGCTATCGAGTTCGTGCCGCTCGCCGGGAATGCAGACCCACTGGCCTTCCCATTTTTCCCAATGGGTGAGGACGAGCGCTTCCTCCCAGTCAGGAAGTTGGTGAGCGATGCCGCGGTCGGCGCCCATGACGAAGGATGCGCCGTCGAACACCAGTTCATCCTGGCCGCCGACGCGGTTCAGATAGACGAGCGGCAGGCCGGTTTCACGCACGCGCGTACCAGCGACGGCATTGATGCGGCGGTCGTCCTTGTCGACTTCGAACGGGCTGCCATTGGGGCTGATGAGGATTTCCGCCCCCTCCGCCCGCAGATGCGCGGTGACGAAGGGGAACCAGATATCTTCGCAAATCGGCACGCCGATCTTCACGCCACGGAAGTCGATCGGCGCGGGTAGCGGGCCGGGCGCGAACAGACGCTTTTCGTCAAATGTGCCGTAATTGGGCAGCTCGCGCTTCTGGCGGATGGCGGTAACGGCCCCATCTTCCAACAGGGCGATGACGTTGAACAATACGCCTTGGGAGGCGACTACGGTGCCGACCACCATCGCGGGGCCGCCGTCCGCTGTCGCCTGGGCCAGACGATCCAGTTCATGGTTGGCGCGATCGACCAGTGCGGGCTTCAACACCAGGTCTTCGGGCGGGTAGCCGATCAGCTGGAGCTCGGGAAAGACGATGAGGTCGGCACCGGCCGCGCGCGTCCGCCATTCGAGCATCGCGTCCGCATTGGCCTTCAGGTCGCCCACGCTCTGTGTCATCTGGGCAAGGGCGATCACGAGTTTGTCGGTCATGGCCGCGCCCTAGTCCATTTTGTCCCCCTGCGCAAAAGCGCCTTTCCAGTGAGGGCAAGCGCGGCTAAAGGGGCCGCGTTTCGCGCACCGTCATCCAATCGTCACAGGGGTTTGGCCATGAAACTCATGACCGGCAATTCGAACAAGCCGCTTGCGGCCGCAATTGCAGATTATATCGAGATCCCGCTGACCGATGCGAGCGTCCGCCGCTTCGCGGATGAGGAAGTTTTCGTGGAAATTCACGAGAATGTCCGGGGCGAGGATGTGTTCGTCATTCAGTCGACGGCTTATCCGACGAACGACAATCTCATGGAATTGCTGATCATGATCGATGCGCTGAAGCGCGCGTCGGCCAAGCGAATCACTGCGGTGGTTCCTTATTTCGGCTATGCCCGGCAGGATCGGAAGCCCGGCCCGCGCACGCCGATCTCGGCCAAGCTGGTGGCGAACCTCATCACCACGGCGGGTGCTGACCGCGTGCTGTCGGTTGATCTGCATGCTGGGCAAATCCAGGGCTTTTTCGACATTCCGACCGACAACCTCTTTGGTGCACCGGTGATGTCGGCGGATATCCAGGCGCGCTTTGGTGATCGCAACCTGATGGTCGTGTCGCCGGACGTCGGCGGCGTGGTGCGCGCCCGTGCGCTGGCCAAGCGGCTGGACAACGCCCCGCTCGCCATCGTCGACAAGCGCCGCGAGCGCGCGGGCGAATCGGAAGTGATGAACATCATCGGCGACGTGAAGGGCCGCTTCTGCGTCCTGATCGATGATATCGTCGATTCGGCCGGTACGCTGTGCAACGCGGCCGGAGCGCTGAAGGCCGCAGGGGCAGAGGATGTGGTCGCCTATGTGAGCCATGGCGTGCTGTCGGGCGGCGCGGTTGCGCGCGTCGAGGCGTCGGAACTCAAGGAACTCGTGATCACCGATTCGATCCAGGGCACGGACACGGTGTGCACTGCCAAGAGCATCCGTCACCTGCCGATCGCCCCGCTGCTGGGCGAAGCGATCAAGCGGATTGCGGACGAAAGCTCGGTTTCCAGCCTGTTCGACTGACAGGAGAAGTTGCGCCGCGCGACTTCTATTAGGCGCCCGGCAGCAACACTATGGGCAGGCAGAATAAAAGGATCAGTCCGCCAACGACCCTCTGAGCGCGGGAAATGCCAAGCGGCTTTTCCCGCCAGAGCATCGGGCAGGCGAGCAGGGCCAGCAGCAGGAGCATGTGGGAAAGGGTAGCTGACCCGCCGACGGGCGCGTCCTGCCGAATGGCGAGGGCACCCAGCAAGGCCGCGAAACTCAATATCCAGCCGATCAGCGCCACAACGATTCCCTTCCGATACGAAGCGATAAACGGCGCGGATTGACGAAGCTTAAACGGCGGCTGCCCAAGGATCATAGGTGCCGAAGCTCCAGAGATTCCCTTCCGGATCGAGCGCCTCATAACCGCGTCCGGGATAGCCGTGATTATCATGCGGCTCGTTCACCACCACCGCACCCTGATTGCGGGCATGCAGGCAGTGGGCGTCGGCATCCGGGACCACCACATAGATGCAGGTCGTGACACCGCCCAGATCGCGCGGCGTCGTCCAACTGTAGAGCGACTCGGCCTCGCCATCGCGCGCGCTACCCAGCATGACCATGCCCTCGCCCAATATGAGTTGCGCGTGGTGGATGATGTGCGGGTCCGCTTCGTCCTCATAACAGGCGTGCAATGCAAAGCCGAAAGCGTCTTGCAGGAAGTTTATAGCCGCTGGAGCATCGGCATAGCGCAGGCCGGGGATCAGTGAGGAGCCAGGCATGTTTTTTCCTTCCTTCGTCGCGATCAGGAACAGGTTGGCAAAGCCTAGCGCAGCAGGTGCTTTCCGGCTAGGCGGGAGCGATGACGACCCGCGATGACCTGACCCTTGCCCACCGCCTCGCCGACGCCGCGGCGGCGGCCATCCGGCCCTTTTTCCGCGCGCGATACGACATGGAATTCAAGTCGGACCAATCGCCGGTGACCGAGGCGGATCGGGCGGCGGAAGCAGCGATCCGAGCCATCTTGGAAAAGGAACGCCCCCAGGACGGCATCATCGGGGAAGAATATGGAGCGACACGCGAAGACGCGGAGCGCGTCTGGATCCTCGACCCGATCGACGGCACGCGCAGCTTCATTGCGGGACGGCCGATCTTTGGCACGCTTATCGCGCTGACTGAGGCGGGATGGCCGACGGTCGGCATCATCGACCAGCCAATCGCGCAAGAGCGCTGGGCAGGCATGATGGGCCAGCCCACCACCTTCAACGGCGCACCCGTCACCGCCCGCAGTTGCCGGTCGCTTGAAGAAGCGATCGTCGCCAGCACCGGGCCGCAATATTTCCCCGGATGCACCGGCGAGCATTTCTCGCGGCTGGCTGGTCAGTGTCGCGACACCGTGTGGGGCGGCGACTGTTATAATTACGGCCTTATCGCGTCAGGCCATGTCGATATCGTCGTCGAAGCCGGGTTGAAGCTGCACGACATTGCCGCGCTCGTCCCGGTCGTGGAAGGCGCAGGTGGACGGATGTGCGATTGGGCGGGCGACCCCATCACGGCGGAGAGCGACGGACAGGTTATCGCGATCGGCGATCCTGCTCGGCTGGACGATGTGCTGGAAGCGCTTGCCGAGGGACATCACGCTCATTGATGTTTAAGGCATTGATGTTTCAGGCATTGATGTTTCAGGCGGCCAGCGCCGTTACTGCTTCGGCATATATGCGCGCGCGCTCGTCATCGAAGCAGATGAACAGGATGAGGTCGAAGGCCGACGGGAAAGCAGCAAGCTGGCCCCGCACCGTCTGGGCCGCGACCCGAGAGGCCCGTTCTTTCGGATAGCCATAAATGCCGGTGGAGATGGCCGGGAAGGCTATACTGCGAAGGCTATGCTCCCGCGCCAGATCGAGCGATGATCGGTAGCAATTGGCGAGCAACTGGCTTTCGCCCGAAGCCCCGCCCCGCCATACCGGACCGACGGTATGAATGACATGGGCAGCGGGCAGGCTGTAGCCGCGCGTGATCCGCGCCTCCCCCACTGGACAGCCGCCCAGCATACGGCATTCGGCGAGCAGTTCAGGCCCTGCCGCCCGATGGATCGCCCCATCCACGCCACCTCCCCCAAGCAGGGAGCTATTGGCGGCATTGACGATCGCATCCGCTTCGCAACGGGTAATGTCGCCAGTTCGGATTTCCCAGCGGGCGGTGCCGAAGATCATATCGCAGCCCTCGCAATGAATTACGTTCGCAGCATTGCCCTAGAAAATCCCCAGAAACTTCTTTTTCTGCTTCTTTTCTTCCCTGGCGTTGGCCTTGCCGGACTCTTCTTTTGAGGTTGTGCCCCGGCCTACGTCATCTCGGGGCTTCCCACCTTTCGTCCTCTGCGCAGTGGCGGTCGCGCCTGCCAGGACAGGGCCGCACGCTGCGCTCTTGGCGTCGCCCACATCGACAAAGGCCAAAACGGCGGCGAGTGGACTCGCCGCGATCCCCAGCGCCGCCGCCGCACCGCCGCGCGCGATCAGTTCAGGACTGATGACGTTGATGCCGGGCTTCGCGAAATAGCCTGTGATGCCGACCGGCGATTGGCCGGAAAACAGGCTGAACTTCTTGCCGTCAGCGCGGAAGGCGAGATCGAGGCTCTCATTACGGAAGGAAAAGCCGCCTCGTCCAAGCATGACGTTCTTCCTGGTATCGATGATGATCGGATCCGCGGCCGCGATGCCGTTGCGAACGGTGAAGGCGATCAGCCCGCAATTGATCTGGACAGGTTCCTTCAGCTTCTTTTCGAACATCTTCGTGATGAAGGTGCCTACATCGAGTTCGGCAAGCTGAACATTGCGTGCCCACATAGTGCCCGCAGGCAGGATGACCGCGATCCTGCCATTGGCGGTACTAAGCGAATCATGCACTGTGCTGCCCAAACCTGTCATTTGCGCCCGCGCCTTGATGATGCCGGTGGTCCCCGATTCCTCAACACCCCAGCGGCCAAGCAGCTTGCCCATGGGTGTCGGTGACAGGCGCACATCGTAGCGCGTACGCACCGGCTGAGCCCGGGCGTTTATCTCTATGTCCAAACTGACATGCCCGCCGGACATGTCGAAAGTGAGCGGCGAAAGCGTCAAAAGGCTGCGCTCAAGCGCTAGCGTAAGGCCGATATTGGAAATGGGCACATTGGGCGCCCTGACCTGGCGCACGTCGTATCGAACATTGGCATCGAAGTTGCGCAGGGCCTCGACCCTCAGCGGTGCGTCCGGCAGGACGCGCGGCCTACCGCCGACATTCTCGATCGCACCACTGGCGCCCTGCGCTTCCAACTTTTGGGGATTGTAGCCGATGAAGGGACCCACATCGATAATATCGAGGGTGCGAGTGGCGAGGTCAGCCTTCAAGCGCAAGCGATTGTCGGGCAGAGACACGGTCATGCGCCCGGAAAGGTCGCTATCTCCAAACCGGCCCTTGAGATGGGTAAAGCGCCATTCTCCACCCTGCTTGGTAAGCGCGGAGGTGAAGCGGTAGGTGCGGGTTTCGGGCATGGCGACGCCCAGAAAGTCGAACAGCAGCGCGAGATTGGGACCGCGCGTCAGCAGCCGCAAGTCCGCTCCCTCAATCTCAGTCGCGCCGGCCAAGGTTCCGCTGACCTCCAAGATTGTCGGCCCGGACTGTGCGTGGAGCGCGAGACTGTTCTTGCCGCCGGTGACGGTCTCATTGGGCGAGAGCAGTCCGCCACGCAGAGTGAAGGGACGGCTGCGCATCGTGCCGTCGCCGGAGAAACGGATGTCACTCGCGAAGCGCGTATCCTGCGCCTTCACCGTTTCGAATTTAATGTCGGTGGACAGCTGCATCCGGGGGTCGCGATAGCGCAAGGTCGTTCCGGCAAGCAGCGCCTGGCGCACGAGCGGCAGATTGAGCGGCTCGCCTTTTTTGGCGCGGTCACCGAAGGTCCAGGTGTTGGTCTTGCCGTCCCGCGACCATTCCAGATCCGCGGCGGCGTTGCGAAGCTCAAGCCAACGGATGCGATATTTGTCGCCGAAGATCAGGCTGAGCGGCACGATCCGGGTATCGATAAGATCCGAATGAAAGAAATGCGGCCTGCTCGCCCAGGGCGTGTTGGCGATCGTCATTCCCTCGGCGCGAAACTTGATCGTGATGGGCGCGAAATACAGCTGGAAGTCACCGGCGACCTTGACCGGGCGCTCCAGCCGACTGGTGAGGAAGCGCTCGAACGGATGTTTGAGGAAGCGGCCCTTCGTGATGAACAGGATCAACCACAGCAGGAGGATCAGCCCGACGATATAGGCGATGATACGCAGCGGCAGGGGAACATTCCGCCATTTCTGACGCGCAGCGGACCAATAATGGCCAACACCTCCCGCCCCGCTGTCGAGCGCAGGAGCCGATTTCGCCGGGGTGCCCGGCCGCAGGGGATCGGCGTCGGCCATGGCGCAAGAACGCCCCTCCCCTGCTTTAGGTCCGAATCACCTTGCTTTCCGGCGGCTGGCCGATTATGCGCGCCCCTTCGCGATATTTGGAAGGACCGCCCGGCTAACTAGGGCTGCCGTGGCTGTCCGTAATCGTCGCGCTGAAAAAGGAGACGAAAATGCCCAAGCTCAAGACCAAGAGCGGTGTGAAGAAGCGCTTCAAGTTCACCGCTTCCGGCAAGGTCAAGCACGGCGTCGCTGGCAAGCGTCACCGCCTGATCAGCCACAACGCAAAGTATATCCGCCAGAATCGCGGCACGTCCGTGCTGTCGGATTCCGATGTCGCTCACGTGCGCCTCTGGGCGCCCTACGGCCTGAAGTAAGGAGTAGAGGCACATGGCACGCGTAAAACGTGGTACGACCACCAAGGCGAAGCATAAGAGGATTTTGGATCAGGCGAAGGGCTATTATGGCCGTCGCAAGAACACGATCCGTATCGCTCGCCAGGCCGTCGAAAAGGCCGGCCAGTACGCTTATCGCGACCGCAAGGTCAAGAAGCGCACCTTCCGTGGCCTCTGGATCCAGCGCATCAACGCTGGCGTCCGCGCCGAAGGCCTGACCTATTCGCAGTTCATGCACGGCCTGAAGCTGGCTGGCGTCGATCTGGACCGGAAGGTTCTGGCCGACATCGCAATGCACGAAGGCGAGGCGTTTAGCGCCATCATCGCCCAGGCGAAGGCCGCGCTGCCCGCGGCCTGAGCATAGAACGGTCGAAAGATCGTCCAAGGGGCGCCGGGGCAGATGCTTCCGGCGCCCTTTTTCGTTTTGCACCTGCCGTTGGCCCTGAGTAACCATTAAGCTTGTCGGAATGGCGTATCGAGGGGCCAATCCTTTAAATGCATGCCTCGACTTCGCTCAGCCCCTACTCAGCGGGAGTGGTATGGAGGTTGTCCCGGCAGCGCATTACCGGGGTGCGGTCTCTCTCTTCGTCATTCCCGCGAAAGCGGGAACCCATCTCCCGAGACATCCATGAAGCCTGAGATCAACCCCACTGTTTATCTTCTAGCAAGCCGAAAGAACGGCACCTTGTACATCGGTGTGACCTCCGACCTTACAAAGCGCATCTATCAGCATCGAAACGGCTTGATCGAGAGCTTCACGAGCGACTACGGCGTCAAGCGCCTTGTCTGGTTCGAACCGCATGACGCGATGGAGAGCGCAATCCAGCGCGAAAAGCGGATCAAGAAATGGAACAGGCAGTGGAAAATCGAGCTGATCGAAGCTGGAAATCCTGACTGGGACGATCTGGCGCTGGGTTTCGGCTTTGAGCCATTGCCCTCTCTGCGCTGCGACTGATCGAGAGGTCAGGAGATGGGTTCCCGCCTTCGCGGGAATGACGAGATAGTGAGATTGTGATGAGTGAGATTGCCAATCTGAAAGCCGGCCTGGTCGCCGACATCAATGCCGCCGACACGCTCGACGCGCTGGAGGCCTTGCGTGTGGGGGCCATGGGCAAGAATGGCGTGGTGACGGGGCTGCTCAAGACATTGGGGTCGATGAGCCCCGAGGAGCGGCGGGAGAAGGGACCGCCGATCCAGGATTTGCGGGAAAGTGTGACGGCTGCGCTGGCCGAGCGGAAGGCGGCGCTGGAGCAGGCGGCGCTCGATGCGAAGCTGGCGGCGGAAAAGATCGACATGTCCTTGCCCGCTGATCTCGGCGCGCAGGGGTCGGTGCATCCGGTAAGCCAGGTCATGGACGAGCTGGCGGAGATTTTCGCGGACCTGGGCTTCTCCGTTGCGACCGGGCCGGAGATCGAGGATCAGTGGCATAATTTCACCGCGCTCAACATGCCGGAGACGCATCCGGCGCGAGCGATGCATGATACTTTCTACCTGCGCGCAGAAGATGATGAAGAACCCAGGGTGCTGCGCACCCACACATCGCCGGTGCAGATCCGCACGATGATGAACGGCGAGCCGCCGATCCGTATCATCGCGCCGGGCCGCGTCTACCGGTCGGACAGCGATGCGACGCATACGCCGATGTTCCATCAGATCGAGGGGCTGGTGATCGACAAGGGCATCACCCTTGGTCATCTCAAATGGACGTTGGAAACCTTTTTGAAGGCCTTTTTCGAACGCGACGATATCGTGCTGCGGCTGCGGCCGAGTTATTTCCCCTTTACCGAGCCTTCTGTTGAGGTGGACGTCGGCTACACGCTGGTGAGCGGCCAGCGGGTCATTGGCGGCGACGGCGATGCGCCCGGCGGCGGCTGGCTGGAAGTGCTGGGCAGCGGCATGGTCAATCGCCGGGTGATCGAAGCCTGCGGGCTCGATCCGGACGAATGGCAGGGCTTTGCCTTCGGCACCGGCGTCGATCGGCTCGCCATGCTGAAATATGGGATGAACGACTTGCGCGCATTCTTCGACGGCGATCTGCGCTGGCTGAAACATTACGGCTTCTCGGCGCTGGATGTGCCGACGCTGAGCGGAGGAGTGGGCGCATGAAGTTCACGCTGAGCTGGCTCAAGACGCATCTCAATACCGATGCCGACCTGCCGACAATCCTCAAAACGCTCAATGATATCGGCCTTGAGATCGAGGGTGTGGAGAATCCGGCGGAAAAGCTCGCGCCCTTCCGCATCGCCAGGGTGCTGACCGCCGATCCGCATCCGCAGGCGGACAAGTTGCAGGTGCTGACCGTGGATGCGGGCGATGGCGCGTTGCAGGTCGTGTGTGGCGCGCCCAACGCTCGGGCGGGGCTGGTCGGCGTGTTCGGGACCGAGGGCGCGGTGGTGCCCGTCAATGGCATGGTGCTCAAGAAGACTGCCATTCGCGGGGTCGAATCCAACGGCATGATGTGTTCGTTCCGGGAGCTGGAACTGGGCGAAGATCATGAAGGAATCATCGAATTAAACGCGGATGCGCCGGTCGGGCGGGTCTATGCCGAGTGGGCCGGGCTGGATGACCCGGTGATTGATGTGAGTATAACACCTAATCGCCAGGACTGCATGGGCGTGCGGGGGATTGCGCGTGATCTGGCGGCGGCGGGGCTGGGGACGCTGAACGCGATCGTCGTGCCGGAGGTCGAGGGCGTCGGGTCGGGGCCGGACGTGCGGATCGAGGATACGGATGGCTGCCCGGCCTTCTTCGCGCGCACGGTCAGGGGCGTGACCAATGGCGCGTCGCCCGAATGGATGGCGCGACGGTTGAAGGCGATCGGGCAGAAGCCGATCAGCACGCTGGTCGATATCACCAACTATCTGATGATCGACCTGGGTCGACCGTTGCATGTCTACGACATGGCCAAGCTGAAAGGTCCGCTGACTGCCCGCCTGGGCAAGGCTGGCGAAGAGGTGCTCGCGCTCAATGGCAAGACCTATACGGTTGATGAGACGATGACGGTCATCGCCGACGATGTGGCTGTGCACGACATTGGCGGCATCATGGGCGGCGAGCATTCGGGTGCGAGCGAGGCGACGACCGATGTGTTGATCGAATGCGCCTATTTCACGCCCGAACGGATTGCGGTCACCGGACAGAAGCTGGGCCTGACCAGCGACGCGCGGGGGCGGTTCGAACGCGGGGTGGACCCGGCATTCCTGGATGACGGCTTGTCGATCGCGACCGACCTGGTGGTGAAGCTGTGCGGCGGCAGCGCCAGCGAGGCGACGCGCAGTGGCATGCCGCCCGTCGCAAACAAGATCGTCCGGTACGAACCGTCGCAATGCCTGACGCTGGCTGGCGTTTATGTGGGCGATGCCGAGCAGAAGCGCGTCCTGGAAAGCCTGGGCTTTGGCGTCGAGGAACATGATGCCACGTTCGATTATGACGACGGCGTCCCGGTAACGACGACCGCCCATTGGTCGGTCAGCGTGCCCAGCTGGCGACGCGATGTCGATGGCTGGCCCGATCTGGTCGAAGAGGTCGTGCGCATCGTGGGGTTGGATCAGGTGCCTTCCACCCCCCTGCCCCGCATGCCCGGCGTCGCCAAGCCGACGGCGACCAGCGAGCAGCTGATGGAGCGGCGGGTGCGGCGGACGGCGGCGGCCCGGGGCCTGGCCGAGGCGATCAACTGGTCGTTCATCTCGGAAAAGGAAGCGGCGTCGGTCGGCGGTGGCGACTGGACGCTGGCGAACCCGATTTCTGAGGATTTGAAGGTTATGCGCCCTTCGCTGCTGCCCGGCCTGCTGTCGGCCACGCGGCGGAACATGGACCGGAGCGCGACTTCGGTGCGGCTGTTCGAGGTCGGCCGTCGCTATTTCAGCGACAAGGAGCGGGCCACGGCCAGCTTCGTGCTGGCGGGCGAGAAAGTCGCGCGCGGATGGCAGACGGGCAAGGCGCAGACTTTCTCCGCCTTTGACGCGAAGGCCGAAGTGATCGCGCTGCTGGCCGCAGCGGGGGCGCCCGTGGCGAACCTGCAAAGCTTTGGCGAGGCATCAGGCGCCTACCATCCGGGCCAGTCGGGGACGTTGCGCCTTGGCCCCAAGGTAGTCCTGGCCGAATTTGGCGTGCTGCATCCTTCGCTGGCTAAGCAATTCGGCATCAGCGGCGCGGTAGTGGCAGGCGAGATTTTCCTGGATGCGATCCCGGCCAAGCGGAAGAGCGGCTTCATGCGCGCGCCCTATGCGCCACCCGCCTTGCAGGCGGTGAAGCGCGACTTTGCCTTTGTTGTCGATGAGGCCATCGAGGCGGACGCGCTGGTGCGCGCGGTCAAGGGCGCGGACAAGAAGAGCATCGTCGATGCGCGGTTGTTCGACGTCTTTGTCGGGCCCGGCGTGGATGAGGGCAGCAAGAGCCTGGCCATCGAGGTGACGTTGCAGCCGGGTGAGAAGAGCTTTTCGCAGGAGGAGCTGGACGCCATCAGCGCCGCTGTCGTGAAGGCGGCGGAGAAGCTGGGCGCGACGTTGCGGGGGTGAGGGAAACCTCGCCATTCCCATTGGGGTCTGGCTGACTGATCCGGAGGGGGAGTAGCGAGGCTGGCTTTACTCCGTTGAAGAGAAGAGAAGGACTTCGACAAGCTCAGTCCGAACGGAAATAGTGGGCTGGACCGACAGGATCAAAAGTAGAGGGCTGATGGACGAGCTTGTAACGATCGCGTCGGACGGGCTGACCGCCGCCATCAACCCGCTGGGCGCGGAGCTTTGGTCGCTCAAGGACTCTGCCGGGCGCGAACTGATGACCGATGCCGATCCGCGCTGGTGGACGGGGCATGCGCCGTTGCTGTTTCCTTTCGTCGGGCGGTCACGCAATGATGTGTATCGCCTGGACGGGCATGACTATCCGATGCCGCAGCACGGCTTTGCCCGGCACATGGCGTTCGCGCAGGTGGAGCATCGGCCGGAATCGGTGATCTTCCGGCTGGAGGCGGACGCGGCGACGCGGGCCGTCTATCCGTTCGATTTCCGGCTGGACATGCAGTTCGCTGTCGCGGGCGGAACGCTGATGATGACGGCCACGGTCATAAACCGGGGCGAGGCGGACATGCCCTTTTCCTTTGGCTATCATCCGGCCTTTGCCTGGCCGCTGCCCTTTGGGGGTTCGGCGGACGATCATCGGATAGAGTTTGAGAAGGCGGAAACGGCACCGCTGCGCAAGGTGGGAAACGAGCCGGGTCTGATCGCGCGGGAAACCGTTGCATCGCCGGTGAAGGGCAAGGTCCTGCATCCCACCCATGCGATGTTCGAGGGCGATGCGCTGGTCTGGGATGCGTTGGAGAGCGACAGCCTATATTGGGGTGTGCCGGGACAGACGCGGCTGAAGATCGACTTTCCCGATACGCCATGGCTGGGGCTGTGGCAGAAGCCGGGGGCGCATTATCTGTGCGTCGAGCCCTGGGCGGGGATGGCTGACCTGGTCGGGTTCGAGGGAGATGTCTGGGACAAGCAGGGCATCATGCGGCTACTGCCGGGGGACGAGCGGCGGTTCCGCATGGACGTGACGGTCGTGGACGTGTAACGGCGGCTTCCATGATTCCGTTCGGGCTGAGCCTGTCGAAGCCTCTTCCCTGGAAGGAAGTAAAGCCCTTCGACAAGCTCAGGGCGAACGGTTGTTTTTGTACCGAGCCCCCGACAACATCATGACCATCCCATCCCGCCGCACCTTCGCGATCATTTCCCACCCTGACGCGGGTAAGACCACGCTGACGGAGAAGCTGCTGCTGGAAGGCGGCGCCATCCATCTGGCCGGTGAGGTCAAGGCGCGCGGGGCGAACCGGCGGGCGCGGTCGGACTGGATGAAGATCGAGCAGCAGCGCGGCATTTCCGTGACCAGCTCGGTCATGACGTTCGAACGCGACGGCATCACCTTCAACCTGCTCGACACGCCGGGGCACGAGGATTTTTCGGAAGATACCTATCGCACGCTGACGGCGGTGGATTCGGCGGTCATGGTGATCGATGCGGCCAAGGGTATCGAACCGCAGACGCGCAAGCTGTTCGAAGTGTGCCGGTTGCGCAACGTGCCGATCATCACTTTCGTCAACAAGGTGGACCGCGAAGGGCGCGATACCTTCGCCCTGCTGGACGAAGTGGCGGACGCGCTGGCGCTGGACGTGTGCCCGATGAGCTGGCCGGTCGGCATGGGCGGTGAGTTTGAGGGGATTTACGACTTCGCCAAGAACCGGCTGCGGCAGCCCAGCGGGCCGAGCAAGGAGTTTGAGGGCAAGCAGGTGTTCGTCGAGGGGATCGATGATGATGCGCTGGCCGAACATATTTCCGCGCGGGGCCTCGAAAAGCTGCGCGAGGAAGCGGAGTTGGCGGTTGGCGGCTATGCGGACTTCGATCTGGCGGCCTATCGCCACGGGGATCTGACGCCGGTCTATTTCGGATCGGCGCTCAAGCTGTTCGGCGTCACCGAACTGATCGATGCGCTTGCCGCCCATGCGCCGCCGCCGCGTGCGCAGCCCGCCGAACCGGCGCCGGTCGAGCCGGAAAATAGCGAAGTCACCGGATTCATTTTCAAGGTTCAGGCGAACATGGACCCGCAGCATCGGGATCGCATCGCCTTCATGCGGCTCTGTTCGGGCAAGTTCCGGCGCGGCATGAAGCTGACGCCGAGCGGGTCGGGCAAGCCGATCGCGGTGCACTCGCCGATCCTGTTCTTTGCGCAGGACCGCGAGATTGCGGATGAGGCTTTTCCCGGCGACATTATCGGCATTCCCAACCATGGGACGTTGCGGGTCGGCGATACGCTGAGCGAGAAGGCGGGGGTGCGCTTTACGGGGCTGCCGAACTTTGCACCGGAAATATTGCGGCGCGTGGCGCTGAAGGATCCGACCAAGACGAAGCAGTTGAGGAAGGCGCTGGACGATCTGTCCGAAGAAGGCGTGATCCAGGTTTTCTATCCCGAGATCGGCAGCAGCTGGGTCGTCGGCGTGGTTGGGCAGTTGCAGCTGGACGTGCTGATTTCGCGGTTGGAAGCCGAGTATAAGGTAGCGGCGGGGCTGGAGGCATCTCCCTTCGATACGGCGCGCTGGATTTCCGGTGATGAGGCGGCGGTGAAGGACTTGGCATCGTTCAACGTGGCGAACATGGCGAAGGACCGCGACGGCAACCTCGTCTTCATGGCGAAGAGCGCGTGGGATGTGGGTTATCAGCAGGAGCGGCATCCCAAGGTGAAGTTCAGCGCGACCAAGGAACGCTGAAGCTTCGGCGGGCGTGGGATGAGCGCCATCCTCTACAGTTTCCGGCGCTGCCCCTATGCCATGCGGGCGCGGATGGCGCTGATCATCAGCGGGCAGCAGGTGGAGTTGCGCGAGGTCGTCTTGCGCGACAAGCCTGCGTCGATGCTGGCGCTGTCACCCAAGGGGACGGTGCCGGTGCTGGCGTTACCCGGCGGCGACGTGATTGACGAGAGCCTGGATATCATGCGCTGGGCGCTTCGCCTGGATGATCCGGAGGGTTGGCTCGACGGGGATGACGCGGCGCTGATCGCCGCCAATGACGAGCCGTTCAAGCAACATCTCAACCGCTACAAATATGCGACGCGCCATGGGTCGGACCCGCTGGAACATCGCGCTGCCGGGATGGCATGGCTGGGCGAACTGGAAACGCGGCTGGAGAGAAG
This sequence comes from Sphingobium sp. TomTYG75, assembly GCF_054771635.1. Classification (NCBI taxonomy): domain Bacteria; kingdom Pseudomonadati; phylum Pseudomonadota; class Alphaproteobacteria; order Sphingomonadales; family Sphingobiaceae; genus Sphingobium; species Sphingobium sp. TomTYG75. Next base: position 1,377,137 of record NZ_BSRE01000001.1, read on the forward strand.
CGCTTTCCTGTGTGGCGAGCGCAGGATGCTGGCCGACATCGCGATCTTTCCGTTTGTGCGGCAGTTTGCGGCGGCTGATCAGGCGTGGTTTGACGCACAGCCCGTGCCGCGTGTGCAGGCATGGTTGCGCGCTTTGATCGGGTCGGAATTGTTTGACCGCGCCATGACCCGCAGAGCCGCATGGCAACCGGGTGACGCGGCGGTCTTTCTTTAGCGGCGCAGCAGGAAGACAGCGTGCTCGGCGAACAGGTTGGCGTTCGCGTGGGTGGTTTCCTTGTCGCCCTTCAGGAACCATTGGCCATCAATGGTCCAGCCGCGATCCTTCACCAGCGCGCGGAAATCATCGACGGTGACATGGTGGATGTTGAGCGTGTCGTACCAGGTGTCGGGCAACAGGCGCGTCACCGGCATGCGCCCACCCCACATCAGCGACAGCCGTCCGCGCCAATGCGCGAAATTGGGGAAGGAGACGAACGCCTGACGGCCGATACGCAGCAGCTCCTCCACGACCAGATCCGGGCGGCGGGTGGTCTGTAGCGTCTGGCTGAGGATCGCATAGTCGAAGCTGGCGTCGGGATAATAGGCAAGGTCGGTGTCGGCGTCGCCCTGCACGACCGACAGGCCCCGGCCGACGGCGGCGGCGACATTGCCCGCGTCCAGTTCCAGCCCGCGCGCGTCCACCTGTTTCGTGTCGCGCAGCGCGGCCATGAGCGCGCCGTCGCCGCAGCCGACGTCCAGCACGCGCGCGCCCGGCGTTACGGTGCGGGCGATCAGGGCGAGGTCCGGCCGAAGCGTCTCGCTCACGCGCGGCCGCCCTTGAGGAAGCCATCGACGACGCGGTTCAATTCCGGGCATTCCAGCAGGAACGCGTCATGGCCGAAGGGGCTGGATAGCTCAACGAAGCTGGCGTGCGCGCCGCTGGCATTGAGGGCGTGAACGATGATGCGGGACTCCGCCGTGGGGTAGAGCCAGTCCGTGTCGAAGCTTACCAGGCAGAAGCGTGCCTTTGATGGGGCGAATGCCTTGGCGAGGCTGCCGCCATGATCCTCCGCAATGTCATAATAGTCCATGGCGCGAGTGATATAGAGATAGGAGTTGGCGTCGAACCGCTCGACGAAACTCAAGCCCTGATGGCGCAGATAGCTTTCCACCTGAAAGTCGGCGTCGAAGCCGAAGGTCTTGGCATCGCGCCCTTGCAGGCGGCGGCCGAATTTCTCGGTTAGGCCCGCTTCGGACAGATAGGTGATGTGCGCGGCCATGCGGGCAACGGCAAGGCCGGCGCTCGGCACCTGGGCGTCGGCATAATAGTCGCCGCCGCGCCAGTTGGGATCGGCCATGATCGCTTGCCGCCCGACTTCGTGGAACGCGATGTTCTGGGCGCTGTGCCGGGCGGTCGAGGCGATGACGATGCAGCTTTCGACGCGATCCGGAAAGATGGTTGGCCAGCTAAGCGCCTGCATGCCGCCCATGGAGCCGCCGATGACGGCAGAGAGGCGATCGACGCCCAGATGGTTAAGCAGCAGCGCTTGGGCGCGCACCATGTCGGCGATGGTCAGCACCGGGAAGCGCATCGCATAGGGCGCATTGCTCGATGGATCGACGCTGGCGGGGCCGCTGGAACCCATGCAGCTGCCGATGACGTTGGCGCAGACGATGAAATGGCGCGCAGGGTCGATGGGTTTTCCCTCGCCCACCATGCGCCACCACCAGCCGGGCTTACCAGTGACGGGGTGGTCAGACGCCACATATTGGTCGCCGGTCAGCGCGTGGCAGATGAGGATGACGTTCGACTTGTCTGCGTTCATCCGCCCATAGGTTTCATAGGCGATGTCGACGGGCGCCAAGGCCGCGCCGCTGTCCAGCCGCAGGGGGCCGGACAGGCGGACCTGGCGGCGGAGGCCGAAACGGCTGTCGTCGGTGAAGGGGGCGCTGGCCATGGTCAGAGCGGGCTAGGACCGTGGAGGGGTGCTGTCAATCGGCGGGGGATGGGCTAGGACGAGGACATGAGCCAGACCCGCATTCCGATCGTCATCTATGGCCCCCTGTCCTCCTATCTGGAAGAGCAGTTGAAGGCCCGATTCATCGTGCATGAGTTGGCGGCGGCTGCCGATCCGGACGCGCTGCCCGAGGCGGTGCAGGAGGCGCGGGCGCTGGTGTCGTTCGGGGCGGTCGGCGCTTCTGCCGCGATCATGGATGCGCTGCCCCGGCTGGAGATGATCGGGCTGTTTTCGGTTGGCTATGACAAGGTCGATGTCGCGCATGCCAAGGCGAAGGGCATCAAGGTCAGCAACACGCCGGATGTCCTGACCGACGACGTGGCCGATCTGGCGGTAGGCCTGCTTTACGCGGCCGTTCGCAATATCGCTGCCAACGATCGGATGGTGCGGTCTGGCGGTTGGGCGCGGGGTGGCACGGCGCCGTTGAGCGGCAGCGTAACGGGGCGCAGGATCGGGATATTGGGACTGGGCCGGATCGGGCGGGCGATAGCGCGGCGGCTGGAGCCGGTGGCAAGCGAGATCATTTATCATAACCGCAGACCTGCACCGGATGCCCCCTATCGCTATGTGGCCGACCGCATCGCCTTCGCGCGAGAGAGCGAGGCGATGATCGTCGCGACATCGGGCGGGCCGGAAGCGCACGGGCTAGTCGATGCGGCGATGCTGGAGGCGCTGGGGCCGCAGGGCGTGCTGATCAACATCAGCCGGGGGAGCGTCATCGATGAGGCCGCGCTGGTCGCGGCGCTGGCGGAAGGTCGGGTCGGTGGTGCCGGGCTGGACGTGTTCGCGCAGGAGCCGCACGTGCCCGAGACTTTGTTCGCCATGGATAATGTCGTGCTGCAACCGCATCAGGGTAGCGCCACGGTGAACACGCGCAAGGCGATGGCCGACCTGGTGCTCGCCAATCTGGACGCGTGGGCGGCGGGCAAGCCGCTGGTGACGCCGGTCATCTAGCAGCGCTTTGCCTTTGCCGCCGATGGCGCTAAAGCCCGGCCATGACGAAACCTGCTCCCAAGGAATGGATTCTGGGCATTTCGCCCTATGTGCCGGGTAAGGCAGCGGCCGATGATGGACGCCCGCTGATCAAGCTCAGCGCGAATGAAAACCCGCTGGGCACCGGCGCGGCCGCGCGGGCGGCGCTGATCGCGGCGACGGCGGACCTTGCGACCTACCCCGATCCGGGCGCGGCGAAGATGCGCGAGGCGATTGCGGCGGTGCATGGCCTTGATCCCGCTCGGGTGATCTACGGCACTGGGTCCGACGAGTTGCTGCACATTGCGGCGAGCGCCTATGCCGGACCTGGCGACGAGATACTTTACGTCCATTATGGTTTTTCGGTTTACGACATCGCCGCGCGGCGGGTCGGCGCGACCCCGGTGATCGCGCCGGACAAGGATTATGCGACCGACGTGGACGCATTGCTCGCCTGCGTGACGGAAAAGACCAAGGTCGTTTTCCTGGCCAATCCCAACAATCCGACGGGCACCATGACGCCGCGCGAGGATATTGCGCGGCTGCACGCGGCGCTGCGGCCGGACATTTTGTTCGTGCTGGATCAGGCCTATGCCGAATATCTGGACGCAGATGAGGATGATGACGGGCTGGAGCTGGCCAAGAATGCGGCCAATGTGCTGGTGACCCGCACCTTCTCCAAAATCTACGGCCTCGCCGCCGAGCGGATTGGCTGGGGCTATGCCAGCGCGGAGATCATCGACGCGCTGCATCGCATTCGTGCGCCGTTCAATGTCACCACAGCCGGACAGGCGGCGGCGATCGCGGCGGTGAAGGATCAGGCGTGGGTGGATGCCAGCCGGGCGCACAATCGCACATGGCGGGCCTGGCTGACCGATGAGGTTGCTTCGCTGTCCAACCATGGGCTGCGGGCGGTGCCGAGCAAGGCCAATTTCCTGCTGATCCTGTTCAACGGCAAGCTGACCGCCGAGGCGGCGATGAAGGGGCTGTGGGACGAAGGCTTTGCGACGCGCTGGCTGCCCGGCCAGGGGCTGCCCAATGGCCTGCGCATCACCATCGGCACCGAAGAACAGGTGCGCGCGGTCGCGGCGAAGCTGCGGGCGATGGCGGAGGCGGCCTGAACCATGCTGCCTTTCTCCCGCGTCACCATCATCGGCCTTGGCCTGATCGGCTCATCGCTCGCGCGGGCGATCCGCGAATATATGCCCACCGTTCGGGTGACGGGGCATGACGCCGATCCAAATGTGCGGCAGATCGCGCGGGCGATCGACCTGTGCGACGATGTGACCGACACGGCCGGTGCCAGCGTGACCGACGCCGACCTGGTCGTGCTGTGCGTGCCGGTACGGGCCATGGGCGCGGCGGCGGCGGAGATTGCGGACGATCTGCCCGCCGATGCGATCGTGAGCGATGTGGGATCATGCAAGGCCGATGTGCTGGCGCAGCTGAACGCGGCCCTGCCCGGACGGGCCATCATCCCCGCGCATCCGGTCGCCGGGACAGAGAATAGCGGGCCTGAGGCGGGTTTCGCCAGCTTGTTCCAAGGCCGCTGGTGCATCATCACGCCGCCTGCCGGAGCCGATCCGGCTGCGGTCGAGCGCATTTCCGAGCTATGGCATCGCGTCGGCGCGGACGTCGAGACGATGGACCCGCAGCATCATGACCTGGTGCTGGCCGTGACGAGCCATCTGCCGCACCTTATCGCCTACACCATCGTCGGCACGGCGAGCGATCTGGAGGATGTGACCCAGTCCGAGGTCATCAAATATTCCGCTGGCGGTTTTCGCGATTTCACCCGCATTGCGGCGTCCGATCCCACCATGTGGCGCGACGTGTTCCTGGCGAACAAGGACGCTGTGCTGGAAATGCTACAGCGTTTCTCCGAGGACCTGTCCGCTTTGCAGCGGGCGATCCGGTGGAATGACGGGGACACATTGTTCAACCTGTTCACCAAGACGCGGGCCATCCGCCGGTCGATCATCGAACAGGGGCAGGACGATCCCAAGCCCGACTTCGGGCGGCGTCACTAGGACCGATCTTCTTACACGGAAGCATCGGCATTAAGGCGGATTTTCCGTCACCCCGGACTTGATCCGGGGTCCCACTGCCTCGGCAGCGTCAGAAAAGAAGCGGGACCCCGGATCAAGTCCGGGGTGACGATCACTCAAATATGATCATGCTCTAAGGCTTCGCGCCTTTTATCCGGGATCACTCGACCGCGTTTGGGTTGAGCTTGTCAAAGGCATGCGCGGGATTCAGCGCGTTGATCGCGGCATGGACGCGGATTTCGGCGTCTCGGCGGTCCAGGCCGGTCGGGATCACTTCCCCGACCTTGTAGGTGATGACGCCCGCGCGCTTCAGGAATTTGCCGCGCGGGGAAAGGCGCCCGCTGTCGATCGCGATCGGAACGACGGGCAAAGCGAGGAGGGAATAAAGGCCCGCGAAACCCGCCCGCAACGGCGGCGCCTCGCCATGAGGGACGCGCGTACCTTCTGGAAAGAGGCAAACGGCGCGGCCCTGATCGGTTGCGGCGCGGGCGGCGGCTCGCAGGGTCCGCAGGGCGCTGGCCCCAGCGGTGCGCTCGACCGGGATAAGGCCGTACAGCCGACCGATACGGCCCCACAAAGGAATGTCGAGCAGTTCGCGCTTCGCCGCGATGACCGGGCGATCGAAGATGCAGAGCAGGTCGATGGTTTCGAACATCGACTCATGCTTGACGATATAGAGATAGCTGCCGTGCGGCAGGTCGCCTTCGATCCGCACCTTTTGCCCGAGAATCCAGCGCGCGCAGAGGCGGTGGAAGCGGCCCCAGGCCGTCGCGACGACCGGAACCCCCGCAGGCCATGGCCATGCCACAGCCAGAGCGGCGAGAACCAGCAGCAAGGAGCCGCTGTAGAATATCAGCATGAAGACGAGCGAGCGCAGGGCGGTGATCATAAGGCCGTTCTTCAAATCCCGACGAGCGCGGCGGCGCGGCGGAGGAGATATTTATTATATTCGCGCATCAGCATCCTGAGGCTCGGCCTGCTGGGCACGGCGTCATAGACGATCGTCAGATTGCCGGGCACCGCCTGCCGCAGTTCAAGCGCGGCGCGGCGCATGTGCCAGTCCGTTGTGATGAGGCGGACGGTGCGGAAGTCCCTGCGCTCCAGCCAATGGGCGGTTTCGATGGCGTTGGAGCGGGTGTCGATCGCTTCGCGGCCCAAGGTTATGCAGCAGGAAAACAGGCGTTCGGGCCTTTCATATTGCGCTGCCAGTTCCGCCGGGCGGACGGAGCGATCGACGCCGGAGATCAGCATTCGCTTCGCCGCACCCTCTTCAAGCAGGGCAAGGCCACGGTCGATCCGGCCCGCGCCGCCCGTCAGCACGACGATGGCGTCTGTCGGGCGGCCATCGAGCGGCTGGGGCAGGAAGATCGCGAACCAAGCGAAACCCAGCATCCAGGCGAGCAATGTCACCGCGAAGAGGCGGACGATCATAGCAACCGCCCCAGGGACCGCAGGACGGTCCACCGCGCGGCCAGCGTCGAGAGCAGGACGCCGCCTATGGGCAGGGTGGCAAGGATCAGCCAACTGCTCCACGGCAGGCTGATCGCCGCCAGCAGATCAGACCCTGTCGCCGCGAGCCGGGTGCCCAGCAGGATGATGACCAGCAACGCGGTGACGAAGCCCAGCAGGCCGCCGAACAGCGCGTCGAGGCCGATGCGCCGCTGAAATAGCCGGGCGATCTGCACATCGGTGGCGCCCATCAGGTGGAGCACGTCGATCGTGCCGCGATGGCTGTCATGCGCGGCGCGCGCGGCAAGCACGACGATGGCGGCGGTGGCGAGCGCCATCAGCAGAACGATGCCAGCGGCGAGGCCACCTAGCGCGGCAAGCAGGCTGCCGAGCGGCTGGAGGAAGGCGGCGTGGGGTTCGACGCGGATGTTCGGGGACAGGGTCGCGAAGACGCGGCCCAGCCGCTGCACCTTGGCTGCCGTCGCGCCGGGGGTTAGTTCGACATCGATCAGCGCCGGGATGGGCAGGTCGCCGCTTGCCGCATCCTGGCCGAGCCACGGGCGGATCTGGTCGGCGAGGGTCGCCGGATCGACCGGATGGACGGCGCGCACGTCAGCGGATTTGCGCAGCAGGCGGGCTGCCGCGCCGCTCAGTGCCTCGCGCCGGTCGGCATTCGCCTCCACAATCTGGACCGTGGCGCGTCCGGCAAGGTCCGCGCCGACGGATTGCACAGCCGCCGCGAGGCCGAGGCCAGAGGCTGCGGCAAGGACGGTCAGGAACATCATGATCGCGATAACCCAAGGCATGGGTCCGGCGACGCGGCCTTCGGGCAGAAGCCGGTGACGGGCGGCGGCGGCGGCGCGGCGGTCTGCGCCCGTCATGACGCTGCCGCGCCCTGCGGCCGGGGCGGGTAGCGCAGTGATCCCGTGGGATCGGACAGCCGACCCTTGTCCAGCCGCATCATCTGCGCGCCTTCGACCTGACCGATCAACGGCAGGTCGTGGGTCGCGACGACGATGGTGGTGCCGAGGCGGTTGAGCGCTTCGAACAGGGTGAGCAGACGGCGGGCCATGTCGGCATCGACGTTGCCGGTGGGTTCATCCGCGACAAGGATTTCGGGCCGGGCGATGACGGCGCGCGCGATGGCGACGCGCTGCTGCTCTCCGCCCGAGAGTGTCGCCGGGCGCGCCTGCCCCCGGTCACCAAGGCCGACCCAATTGAGCATCTCCGAGACCGAAGCGTCGATCTCGCTTTCCTCCATGCCCGCGACCCGCAGCGGCAGGGCGATATTGTCATAGGCGGACAGGTGCGCGACCAGCCGAAAGTCCTGAAAAACGACGCCGATGCGGCGGCGAAAGCCCGGCAGGCGCTTGCGGGGGAGTGTCACCACATCCTCTCCGAACAATCGGATGACGCCGCGACTGGGGCGCTGGGCCAGGTAAAGGAGCTTCAGCAGCGACGTCTTGCCCGCGCCCGACGCGCCGGTCAGGAAATAGAAGCCGCCGCCATGCAGCGAGAAGCTGACGTCGGACAGCGTCTCGCTATCCAGACCATAGCGCAGGCCGACATTTTCGAACTGGACGATCGCCGACATGCTTTAATGAATGCGCCTGCGCGCTCCCTGCTTCCCCTTGGATACAGCCATGGCACAGCGGGCAGGCAGGCGTAAAGCGCCAAGCGCCATCATCCACCGAGTCGCGGCATCTTCGGCCTCCCCATTCAATGCCGCTTGCCCTCGAGTCCAAGCCATGGCTATGAAGCGTCATGATCCTGGTGTGTCCCAATTGCGCCACGCGCTATATTGTGCCGGACAGCGCCGTCGGCCCCGATGGCCGCCAGGTTCGCTGCGCCTCCTGCAAACATAGCTGGTTCCAGGAAGGTGCGGCTCTGCCGGTCAGGGAAAAGGCCGTGGAGATGGCGGAAGCGCCCGTCGCCGCCGAAGCGCGCCCTGCCCCACCGCCGCCTGTTGCCTCTGCTCCGCCTCCTCCTGCTGCGCCTGTCGAGGCTCCGGCGGAGCCCGCTCGGGTAGTAGAAGCGGTAGCTGCGCCGATACCCGAGCCAGTGGCAGTCGCGCCGAGCATGTCAGCAGCGCAAACCGATAATAGCGTTGATGACATTTACGGTCGGCACCGCGAGGAACCTGCGGAAAGCTACGCCGCGCCGGTCAGGCCGCGCCGCAATCGCCTGAAGCTGTGGACCTATGCGGCAGTGCTTTTCTGCCTTGCGGTTGGCGGCATTGGGGGCGCGCTCTGGTATTTCGGCACGCCAAGCTGGGCGGTCAATCTGGGCTTTGTTTCGGAAGAGGGCGATCCGGACCTGCTATTCTACCTGTCCAAGCCCGCTGAGCGGCGCAAGCTGCCGACCGGGGAGGAATATTTCGCCTTTGGCGCGCGGATCGTGAACAGCGGGAAGCAGACCTTGCCGGTGCCGCCGGTGCTGGTGCAGTTGCGTGATCAGCAGAACCGGCTGGTGTTCAGCTGGACGACGAAGGCGGATCGCACGAACCTGAAACCAGGCGAGGAAGCGTCGATCAACGAAAGCCGGATCGACATTCCGAAAAATGCCGAGAATTTGTCGCTGACCTTCGTTCAGTAAACGGCCAGCCTCGATCAGTCCATTTTCGTTCGGACTGAGCCTGTCGAAGCCCCTTCTTTTTCAAGAAGGTAAGCCCTTCGACAAGCTCAGGGCGAACGGTCATTGTGGGGCGGATGGTTTCACGGATAGCTCACCGTTTTGGGCCGCCCCTTCGGGATCGGGATGAATTCCTGATCATCGCCGGGGATCAACGGGAAGCGCATTGCCTCCCAATCCTCGCGCGCCTGATAGAGGCGATCGGTCGAGGAGGAGACGAAATTCCACCACACATGGCGAGGCGTCTTGAACGCCTCGCCCCCGCAATACATCACCCGGCCGCCATCGACGCTCATCAATGTGGCGCGGGTGCCGGGACGCAGGACGTAGAGCGTCTGGGGCAGCAACGCGACGCCATCGAGCGCCGCGTCTCCGCCAGCGACATAGATGGCGCGTTCATCCGCATCGGTGTCGATCGGCACGGTCCCGCCGGGTGACAGTTGAATGTCGGCATAGATGGTGTCGGCATAGGTGGTGACCGGCGACGTCGCGCCCCACAGGCTGCCCATGATGACGCGCGCGCTGGCCCGGCCGCAGTCGATGACAGGCAAGCCGCCCTCGCTGACATGTTCGAAGGCTGGCGCCATTTCCTCGATGCCATCGGGCAGGGCGAGCCATGTCTGAATGGCCGAGATTTTGGACTCGCGCACGCGGTCACCGTCTGGGGAGCGTTCAGAATGGACGATGCCGCTGCCTGCGGTCATCAGATTGACCGCGCCCGGCTCGATCAGTTGCTCGGTGCCGAGCGAGTCCCGGTGCACGAAGGCGCCCTCGAACATATAGGTGACCGTCGAGAGATTGATGTGCGGGTGCGGGCGCACGTCGATGCCTTGGCCCGCGCCGATCTTGGCGGGTCCGGCCTGATCGAAGAAGATGAAGGGGCCGACCATCGTCCGGCCCGGCGCGGGCAGTGAACGATGGACGCGGAAGTCGCCCAGATCATGGGTGGTCGGGCTAACGGTCTGGATGACGAGGTCGTCTAACGTCATGAGCTTTCCCCTGATCAGGCTTCGCCGGGCGCACGGGCCTTGATCGCCAGCGCGTGAACCTTGTCGCGCAGCAGATCGGCGAGCGCCGCGTTGACCAGCCGCTGGCGGGCCACGCGGTTCTTGGCCGCGAACTCGGCCGAGACGATCTCCACCGTAAAATGGCTTTCGCCCGATCCGTCATGTCCCGCATGACCGCGATGCTTCTCGCTGTCGTCGATCACGGCGAGATGCTCTGGCGACAGGGCGGCGCGCAGCCGCTGTTCGATTTCCGTGGCCACCGGGCCTTTCAGTTGGGTGCTCATCGCCCCTATATAGGCCCTTTGTTTCATCATGCATCAGGGCAATCTTGTCTACCGACCCGTACTCGACCCGCCGTTTCAATCGCTTCCATGGCCGCGTGGAAAGTGACCGCCCCTGCGCGGTCGATGGGTGCGCCGAGCCCGGAGAGTTTCGCGCTCCGCCGCTGGAGGGCGCGTCACCCAATCAGGAAGGCCCGCGCTGGCGCTGGCTGTGCCTCGATCATGTGCGCGAGTTCAATCAGGGCTATAATTTCTTCACCGGCATGAGCCCCGACGAAATCGCCGCTGCCCAACGACCCTTTGCGGGGTGGGAGCGGGAGACGCGCGCCTTTTCGTCTAACGCCACCAGCCCGCCGCCCAAATGGTCCGACTTCCAGGACCCGCTCGACGCGATCGGCGCCAAGTTCAAGGAGCGGGTGGCAAAAGCACGAGCCGACGCGCAGATGCGCGAGGACGGCAAATTCCTGTCCAAGGAAGATCGCAAGGCGCTGTCTGTCATGGGCCTGTCCATCGATGCGGATCGCAAGGCGTTGCGACAGCGTTATACCGAGCTGCTGCGGCGCTATCATCCCGATCATAACGGAGGCGACCGTAGCCACGAAAGCGCATTGCAGGGCGTGATCGAGGCCTATGGGCTGCTGCGCAAGGCGGCTGCCTTCGCGTGAATGGGCAGGCCGCGCCGGATGGATTGGCCACTCGACACCGGCCTTCGCCATGGGTTACGGCGGAGGAGAGCGAATAGAAAGAAGAGCAATGACCGACATTCCCAACGTCCAGCCCGATACCCGATCAGAGACGCTGCTGGCTGCGCCCGACCGTGAGGTGGATGCGCGGGAAGTGTTCGGCATTGACGTCGATCTGAAAATCCCGGCCTTTTCCGAAGCGGACGAGCGGGTGCCGGATCTCGACCCCGCTTATGTGTTCGACCCGGATACCACGCTCGCAATTCTGGCGGGTTTTGCCTATAACCGGCGCGTCATGGTGCAGGGCTATCATGGCACCGGCAAGTCGAGCCATATTGAGCAGGTTGCGGCGCGGCTGCGCTGGCCCTGCATCCGCATCAACCTGGACGCGCATATCAGCCGTATCGACCTGGTCGGCCGCGACGCCATCGTGCTGCGGGATGGACAGCAGGTTACCGAGTTCCGTGAAGGGCTGCTGCCCTGGGCGTTGCAGCGGCCGGTGGCGCTGGTGTTCGACGAATATGACGCAGGGCGCCCCGATGTCATGTTCGTGATCCAGCGCGTGCTGGAAACGGACGGCAAGATGACGCTGCTCGACCAGAACCGCGTGATCCGGCCCAATCCGCATTTCCGTCTGTTCGCCACGGCCAATACCGTGGGTCTGGGCGACACGACCGGCCTCTATCATGGCACACAGCAGATCAACCAGGGCCAGATGGACCGGTGGAATCTGGTGGTGACGCTCAATTACCTGCCCGCCGCGACTGAAGCGCAAATCGTCCTCGCCAAGTCGGGGGAGTACGACCATGAAGGCGGCCGCAAGGAAGTCGAGAATATGATCAAGGTGGCGGAATTGACCCGCCAAGGCTTCATCAATGGTGATATCTCCACCGTGATGAGCCCCCGCACCGTGATCAGCTGGGCGCAAAATGCGTTGATCTTCAAGAATATCGGCTTTGCCTTCCGCCTGTCCTTCCTCAACAAATGCGATGAGGCGGAACGGCCGCTGGTGGCCGAATATTATCAGCGCGTGTTCGGCAAGGACCTGCCCGAAAGCGTCGCCCACCGGGCGGCCTGACGCAATGATAGTCGTAGAGCGCATCGCGCCGGATGGCAGCGCGCACCGGGTCAACATCCGGGGCCATGAGCTGATCGTCGATATGACGCCGCCTGACGGGCATGATGCCGGACCTGATCCGCATGACTTGTATGATTCGGCATTGGGTGCGTGCAAGGCAATGACGATGCTGTGGTATGCGCAGCGCAAGGGCATCCCGGTCGAGGGCATCCATGTCGGCGTCATCCGTGATGCGAGTGAGGAACGGGACGGCATCTACCGGCTGACCACGCGCATCGCGCTCAGCGGGCCGTTGTCGCAGGAGCAGCATGACACGCTGATCGGCGTCGCCGCGCGCTGCCCGGTTCACAAGCTGATGAGTGAAGTCGAGACGCGGATTGAGACGATCGCCGTGCCGCCAGTTGGCGAGGGTGAACGGCCGTGACGGAAACCAGCGCCCTGGTCGCTGATCAGCGCCGCCTGCCGTTGGAGCGCGCGTTCAACCTGCGTGACTTTGGTGGCTATGCGACGGCGGATGGGCGTGTGGTTCGTCGGGGCGCGCTTTTTCGGTCTGGAACGATGGCGTTGCTGAGCGATGCGGACGCCGCGCATCTGCGGTCGCTCGGCATCCGGGCGATCTGCGATTTCCGCAGGGGCAATGAGCGCAGCGCCGAACCCACGATCTGGCACGGGGCGGAGGTCGATTATTTCTGCCGCGATTATAGCGAGAGCAGCGGCGTTCTGGGCGATATGCTGAAGCGGAAGGATGCGACCGCGCAGGACATGCGTGACGCGATGATCGCGCTGTATCGCGCCATTCCGGCGGACCACGCCGCATCCTATCGGGCGATGTTCGCGCAAATTGCTGCCGGACGCCTGCCGATCATTATCAACTGTTCAGCTGGCAAGGACCGCACCGGCGTTGGCGCGGCGCTGATCCTGGCGGCTTTGGGCGTGCCGCGTGAGACGATCCTCGAGGATTATCTGCTGACCAAAGAGCATGCCGATTGGAATTGGCTGCTGACCCAGCGCAACTCGCTGGTTGCGCGGGCATGGTCGACGCGCGCGGAGGCATTGGAACCCGTGCTGACCGTGGATGTGGCTTATCTGGACAGTCTGTTTGCAGAGCTGGACGCGACCCATGGCGGGATTGAGGGCTATCTGGCCGGATCGCTTGGTATTGACGAGGCTGCGCGCCGGACCTTGCGCGAAAGGCTGCTCGACTGATGGCGGAGCGGTCGCCTCTGGATGCTTTCAAGGACGTGCTGTCGGGCGCGGCCCGATCGATCGCCCGCGATGCGGAGGTGGAGGTGGGCTTCACCGCCGACGCGCCGCACATGGCGGGCAAGGCGATCAAGGTGCCGACTCCGGGCCGGAACCTGCCGCCCGATCAGGTGGCGCTCGCTCGCGGGTTCGCTGACGCGAATGCGCTGCGCCTGCGTCACCATAATCTGCGCATGCATACGGCCGCTGCGCCAGCCGACGCGACCGCGCGCGCGGTCTATGACGCGGTCGAGCAGGCGCGGGTGGAGGCGATTGGATCGCGGGCGATGGAAGGGGTGCGTGAAAACCTCAACCATGCGCTGGACTTGCGGCTGAAGTCGGACCCGCTGCGCCGCGCGCGATCCGCCGATGAAGTGCCGCTTTCGACTGCGCTGGCGTTGAAGGTGCGCGAGCGATTGACGGGCCAGCCCGTCCCCAAGGATGCCATCACCGGGATGGCGATGGTCGATGCGTGGATCGAGGAGAAGGCGGGCGCCGATCTCGATGCGTTGGGCCTCGCCATCGACGATCAGCGCGCCTTTCAGAAGCTGGCGCAGGCGATGCTCGAACATCTGCAACTCGTTGAAAGCGATATGCCGCCTCAAACCGAGGAGGAGGAGCCGCAGGACGAAGGCGAGGACGAAGAGGAACAGCAGCAAGAAGGCGACTCCGGCGAGGAGGAGGCTGGCGACAGCGACATGAACGCCGAGGCGCGCGCCGAGGATCAGGGCGGCGACACCGAGGAAGGCGAAACCGAATATAGCGACGATTTCGACGCCGACAGCGATGAAGGCGCCGACGACATGGGCGATGAGGGCATGATGCCCGTCCGCCCCAACCGGCCGATGTCCGACTTGCCACCCGGTTTCGACTATAAGCCCTATACGGTCGCGCATGACGAGGTGGTGACCGCTGAGGACCTGTGCGACGAGGATGAGCTGAACCGCCTGCGCGGCTTCCTCGACCAGCAGCTCGTCAGCTTGCAGGGCGCGGTGACGAAACTCGCCAACCGGCTGCAACGGCGGTTGATGGCGCAGCAGTCGCGGTCATGGGACTTCGATCAGGAGGAAGGGATGCTCGATGCCGCGCGGCTGGCGCGGATCGTCATCGATCCCACCCGGTCGCTTTCCTACAAGATCGAGCGGGATACCGAGTTTCGCGATACGGTGGTCACGCTGCTGATCGACAATAGCGGTTCGATGCGCGGGCGGCCGATCAGCATCGCGGCGATCAGCGCCGACATCATGGCGCGCACGCTGGAGCGCTGTGGCGTCAAGACGGAGATATTGGGCTTCACGACGCGCGCCTGGAAGGGTGGGCAGAGCCGGGAAGCCTGGCTGGCCGCCGGACGGCCACCGATGCCGGGGCGTCTCAACGACCTGCGGCACATCATCTACAAAAAGGCGGACGAGCCGTGGCGTCGGGCGCGGCGGAATCTGGGCCTGATGATGCGCGAGGGGCTGCTGAAGGAGAATATCGACGGCGAGGCGCTGCTTTGGGCGCATCAGCGTCTGATTGCGCGCAATGAGGAACGCCGTATCCTGATGGTGATTTCCGACGGTGCTCCGGTCGATGACTCCACCCTGTCGGTGAACAGCGGCACCTATCTGGAGCGCCATCTGCGTCAGGTGATCGAGTGGATCGAGAACCGGTCGCCCGTGCAGCTGGTGGCGATCGGCATCGGTCATGACGTCACCCGCTATTATCGGCGGGCCGTCACCATCATGGATGCCGAACAACTCGGTGGGACGATGGTGGAGCAGCTGGCCGGGCTGTTCGACGAAGATTAGGCCGAGACTGTCCCGGCTTGGCCATCTGAGCCCGGCCTTCCCTTGAAAAGAAGATCGACGATCTCGACCTTGGGACAGGGGTGGGCAGGCGTTTGTTGAGGAGTGTGCCATGAGTGTCGCCTTTCGCCGCGAGAGCGACGAGGAGCATCTGGAGCCGACGTTCGAGATTCCGATTCCACCTGGCCCCAATTGGGTAACGACGCGCGGGCTGCGGCTGACGCGCGAGAAGGTCGAGGCGCTGGAAGCGATTGATGCGGCGGCCATGGCTGAAGAGGATGCGAAGAAGCATAAGCGCGAGTTGCGCTACTGGCGCACGCGGCTGGCAACGGCGCATCTTCAGCCTGCGGCGGCGGGGGGCGCGGTGACCTTTGGTTCGCGCGTAACTTACCGGCTCAATGGCGCGGAAAAGCAGATTGATATTGTCGGCGACGATGAGGCAGCACCGGCGGAGGGGCGGATCGCCTTCACCGCACCGCTTGCGCGCGCGATGATGGATGCGGAAGTGGATGAGACAATCGATTTCGCTGGCAAGCCGGGCGCGATCACCATCATGGCCATCGAAACGATCGACGGAGAATAGCGACGGTCATCCAATGTCTTGCAATAGAAAAGCCCTCCAGTTTTATGCTGGAGGGCCTTTTTATGTGTCAGCCGTTGCGGCCAGCTTCGAAGAGGAACCAGGCGCGCTCTTCGGCCTGGTCGGTCCAGTCATCGACAATGCCTTCGGTCGCGTTGTCACCCGCTTCGGTAGCGGCGGACTTGGCGGCCCGTAGCGATTCGACGAGGCGAAGATTATCCTCGCGCAGTTCGTTCAACATGTCGGCGGGGCTGACATATTCGGCGTCATTATCCTTGATCGACTGGTGGCGGCCAATGTCGCCGATCGACCGCAGGGTGGTGTTGCCGGTCTTGCGCACGCGTTCGGCAATGGCATCGGTTACCGCCAGAATCTGTGCGGCCTGCTCATCGAACATCAGATGATAGTCGCGGAAATGCGGTCCCGACACATGCCAGTGGAAATTCTTGGTCTTGAAATACAGCGCATAGCTGTCCGCGAGCACGCCGTTCAGTGCTTCGGCCACAGACTTAGTCGCATTGCTGCGCAGGTCGGTGGGTGTCTTGAGGTCGGGGGCTGTCATGTCTTGCTCCTGGCTCGTGAAAATGATTTCGGGGGTATAATGATCTGATGGCGATAAGGTGCCATCTCAGGGCCGGAATTACCCGACGAAATCATCGCTCAGACTGATCCATTCCGTCGATCAATGAGAGGCGTCTACACCAGCCCCATGGCGGTCACGCCCAGCATTAAGGCGATGATCAGCATCAGTGCAGCGGCGGTCAGGCGGATCGCCCTGACGGGCTTCGCAGGCAAGATGCGGTCGCGGAGCAAGACGACCGGAACGAGCGCCGCCGTCACACCGAGTGCGCCGCCAATTCCGGCCAGCAGCGGTTCTGCCGTCCGCGTCGCGATGCCCAGGATCAGGAATTGAGAGCCATCGCCAAAGCCAAGGATGAACAACCCCAGCGCCGTGGTGAGGAAAGGCCCCGTCGGCCATTCCGCGAGAGGATCGGGGGCTTTCACTCGCCAAAGAAGGCCTATGCCCAAAAACAGCACGGCCAGGGCAAGAAACAGCAGCCGCGCATCAGAGCCCAGCATTGGCGCCAGAAACGCGCCCGCGACGGCGGCGATCGCCGCATTGGCGGCGGCGGCCAGCATGATGCCCGCAATGATCGCGCCATCGCGGCTGAAACGCGTCGCCAGCGCCAGCACCAGTAATTGATTCTTGTCGCCAATCTCAGCCAGGAAGCATCCGAGCAGCGCGGTCAGCAATGCATCCATCGGCAGGGGCGGTCGTCAGCAGGCAAGCGGCGTTCCGGCGGTTGCTGCCGGTTTCGCTGCCATGAGGATCGGTATCACCTGCGCATCGGACATTTCCGCCGCGATGGCATCCCGCATCAGGTCGAGGTAGGACAATATGACCGGCCCCGTGCCTTGCAACGACAGCGCGGATTGCAGCGTGTCCGCCAGCCCTTCGACGCTATCGAGATGATAGGCGCGGGCGACATGGCGAATCTGGTCAACTTCATCGCTCAATCGCAGCAGGCTCACCTGCCCGCGCTGCCCGGCAAGGCCGTCGACGCGACGCAGCATGTCTGCAAGAATGGCCAGCATCGGATCATGTCGCATGGGAAGCATCCCCCTGTCCTGTCGCTCCGATGACAAGATGCATCGGAACCTGTTAAGGCCGCGTAAAGTCTAGCACGCGGCCCGTTCAGCCGCCACGCGCGTCTTGACATTATCCCGAATCTCCCTCATGGGCGGCTGCTGAAACGGGGCGGCCCTTCACGGGGCCGCTTCTCTTTTTCACGATATTCACGACCAGGAACCAGGGCCATGGCCAAGCCAGCAACCGTCAAGATTCGCCTCGTCAGCTCGGCTGACACCGGTTTCTTCTATGTTACCAAGAAGAACCCGCGCACGAAGACCGAGAAGCTGAGCTTCCGTAAGTATGACCCGGTCGTGCGCAAGCATGTCGAGTTCAAGGAAGCCAAGATCAAGTGATCTGAAGGCGGCTTCGGTCGCTTCGATCCATTTGATGGCTTCGATGGAAAAGGCCCGCCCCTGTCAGGGAGCGGGCCTTTCCTTGTGTCATTGAAACTGTGCTTTTCGTTCGCTTCGAGCTTGCCGAGAAGCGGTGTGAGAGGCTTCTCGACCTCGCTCGAAGCAAACGGAGGAGGGCGAAAAGCCCTCCCACCCATCAGTTGCCGACTGGCTGACCGTCGGTGCGCGTCACGACGATGGTTGATGAGCGCGGCTGCTGCCCGGCGACCGGCCAATCACCCGTGGGATGCTGGATGTTGACGAAGAAGGTCTTGAGGTCCGGCGTGTAGGCGATGCCGGTGATCTCACAGCCAGCGGGGCCGACCAGGAAACGCTTGGACTGCTTGCTGGTCTGATCGACATAGAACATCGCGTTGTGGCCAAAGGCCTGATCGATGGTCGTGCCGGTCACGCCCGAATTGCCGGGCACGCTGTGGTCCGTCTGCACCCAGAGGCGACCCTGCGGATCGATGCGGATGCCGTCAGGGCTGGAGAAGGTGTCTCCATTGATATTGCCGACCAGATTGGCCCCGCCGGAGGCCAGGCCGGGATCACCCGCCAGCAGGAAGATTTCCCAGGTGAAGGTCGTCGCCAGCGGCGAATTGTCCTTCTCCTTGAACTTGATGATGTGACCGTGGAGGTTGCGCGTGCGCGGATTGGCCGCGTCGGTGACCTGGCGGCCGCTATTGTTGGTCAGCGTGCAATAGATGGCGCTGTTGTCCGGCGCGACGGTCAGCCATTCCGGACGATCCATCACGGTGCCGCCCGCGACGCGCGCGGCCGACTTGGTGTTGATCAGCACGTCCGCCTGGCTGTTGAAGTTGACGATGACGGGCGTGGGCGGCGTCGTGCTCTGGCTGATGTTGCCGGGGTCCGAAGCGCCGGGCAGCAGGCCGTTCTGCCCCTGCACCAATGCGCGCCATTCGCCCGTGCCGTCGGCGTTGAAGCGGGCTACGTAGAGCGTGCCATAATCCAGCATGCCGGTATTGGCGGCACGGTTGGATGTGCTGAAAGCGCGATCGGGCACGAATTTGTAGATGCAGCCCGGCGTGCTGTCGTCACCCATGTAAAAGGCAACGCGGTTGTTGCTGTCGGCCATATGCGCGACATTTTCATGGTCGAACCGGCCCATGGCGGTGCGCTTCGTCGGATCGGCCAGTTCCTGATAGGGGTCGATTTCAACCACCCAGCCGTAATTTTGCGCAGGCTGCGTCGGGTCGAGATAATTGTCCGTAGTTTCTTCGCAGGTCAGATAAGTGCCCCAGGGGGTGCGGCCGGACGAGCAGTTGTTGAGCATGCCCTTGATCGTGCCGGACAATTGGCCCGCTGCGGGTCCGCCCGCGCGATAGCTGCTGTTGCCGGTGTAGCGCTTGTTGAAGCGCGAGCCTGCCTTCACCGTCCATTTGCCATCGCTACCCTTGGCGACTTCCACGACCGAGATGCCGACTGCCGAAAGCGCCAACGCTTTCTGGTCAGCGGTGGCAGTGGCGGCATTGTAGCTGCCTGTGAAAAGGATGTTGAAGTCGGGCAACTCATGATTGATCGCGATCAGTCCGCCACTGTTGGCGTCGGTGCCCGACAGCGCGAAATATTCCATCCCGTCATGGTTGCCGCCCGCCCATTTTTCGGCGTCGGCTGGCGTCGGGAAGCTGCCCGAATAGGGGGTGCCAGCTTCAACGGAGTCGCCTGCTTTCAGCAGGATATCGACGGTGTAGCCAGCCGGGACCGTGACCGTATCATTCTGATTGGCGGCAACAGGGGCAAAGGCGATCGCATAGTTGGGCGTGGGCGTCGGAGTAGGCGTGGGGCCAGGCGTCGGGGTTGGGAAACCGGACTCATCATCATCGCCGCAGGCCGCAAGCGTGCCGAGCATCGGCAGAATGGAAAGACCCAGCAATCCATTCTTCAGCACGGACCGGCGGCCGGGATTGGCGGCGACGATGGCTTCAAGGCAGTCGTTGCCTACGTCGATCCTGGGTTCCGCATCGCGAAAAGGCGCGCGCGCCTCGTCGGTAAGGTGAGACATGAATTACCCCTGTTCCAGATCGGACTGTCGGCGGAATGCCGCGTCCCTGGGCCGGGGCTTGGCAGCGCTGCGTGAAATCAGCGCTTCATTTCAGGGACATGGGCATGAAAGACCGATGACGGTCTGATGACGATCACCGATAGAGCGCGCTGCGCTTAATTGGACGCAGGTCGCGCGCTCTAGTTTTGTTTTCGCATCGTTGTAGACGCAAAACCGGTTCCCACTTTTGCGCACGATGCTCTAGCCGTTACAGCAGGGCATTCACCTGCTCGACAAAGCGCAGCACCGAAATGGGCTTTGACACATAAGCCTGCGCCCCCGCGCCGCGAATCCGGTCCTCGTCGCCCTTTCCGGCATAGGCGGTCACGGCCATGATCGGGACGGATGCCAAACGCGGATCGCGCTTCAACGAGACAATCAGGTCGAGGCCACTGACATGGGGCAAGTGAATGTCAGTGATCACCAGGTCCGGGCGGAACTCCAGCGCTTGCGAAACGACGTCGCGCCCATCCCGCAACGGCAGCACTTCATGGCCATGCGCGCGCAGAAGGTCGCAAAAAAGTTTGAGATTGAGTTCGTTGTCCTCGACAACGAGCACGCGCTTTGCCACCAGTCACCCGCGTTAAATGATGCGCATTGTAAAAGCGCGCTGATACAATTGCCCCTTGCCGAGAATCAATCATGCGTTCCGACAGCCCCGATAGCAAGCAACTTGGCCCGGCCGATGGCGAAGAGGCCCTGACGCTGGCCCTGATGGCGCTTGCCTGGACGCTGGGCGATGAGCAGCGGGCGGACCGGCTGCTGGCGCTTACCGGACTGGACGCGGACGCGTTGCGCGCTGGCGTAAATAATCCTTCGGTGTTGCGGGCGGTGCTGGATTTTCTGGCCGATCACGAGCCGGATTTGATCGCCTGTGCCGAGGCGCTTGATACCAAAGCAGAGGCGTTGATCGCGGCGCGGCGGGCGCTGGGCCGATGAGCCGCCCCCTGATCATCACGGATTGCGACGAGGTGCTGCTGCACATGGTCGTCCCCTTCCGCGAATGGCTGGACGAGCATCATGCCGTGCATTTCGATATGCGCGAGCGTGGCTTTGCCGAGGCGCTGCGCCACAAGGACAGCGGCATCCCGCTGGAGCGCGAACTGGTCTGGCAGCTGCTGGTGGGCTTCTTCGATACCGAGATGCACCGCCAGATGCCGATCGCCGGGGCCGTCGAAGCGATGGGCAGGCTGTCGCACATGGCCGATATCGTCGTGCTCACCAATATCGGGGAGCGGCATCATCAGCAGCGCGTGGAGCAGCTGGCGGCGCATGGACTCGATTTCCCGGTGCATTGGAACCATGGACCCAAGGGCGCGCCGCTGGCCGCGATCGTCGCCGAACGGCGGCCGTCGGCCGCGCTGTTCATCGACGACCTGGCCGAGCATCATGAATCCGTGACCGAGCATGCGCCGGGCGTGTGGAGACTGCATATGGTGGGCGAACCTGAAATTTCGGCTGATGTCGATGCCGCCCCCTATGCCCACGCCCGGATAGACGACTGGGCAACGGCGGAGAGGTGGATCGCCGATCGGCTTGCCGACGGTCCCGCACCTTTAAACATTGATAACCCGGATGGAGTCCCAAATGAGCGTTGAAGCCCGCCTTACCGAACTTGGCATCACCCTGCCCGCAGCCGCCGCGCCGGTGGCCGCCTATGTGGCGGCTGTCGAGGCCAACGGCCTGCTGCATATTTCCGGCCAGATTTCGCTTTCCGAAGGACAGCTGATGACGGGCCGTCTGGGCGAAGATCGCGACCTTGATTATGGCGTCAAGGCAGCGCGGGCCTGCGGCCTTAACCTCATTGCCCAGATCAAGGCGGCGCTGGGCAGCCTGGACCGGGTTGAGCGGATTGTGAAGCTGGGCGCTTTCATCAGCAGCGCCCCGAGCTTCACCGATCAGCCCAAGGTGGCCAATGGCGCGTCGGAACTGATGGTTGAGGTCTTCGGCGAGGCAGGCAAGCACGCCCGCAGCGCGGTAGGCGTGCCGGTGCTGCCGCTGGGCGCCGTGGTTGAGATCGACGCGGTCGTCCTTGTCCGGCCTGCGGCCTGATCTTTCCTTCCTGACCGCCCGCCCCTTCGCCCATCGCGGGCTGCATGGGGCGGGCATCAGCGAAAATGGCATGGCCGCTTTTCGCGCGGCCATTGCGCAAGGCTATGGCATCGAATGCGATGTCCGGCTGAGCGGGGATGGCGTCGCGATGGTTTTTCACGACGCCGCCCTCTTGCGCATGACTGGTGCCGAGGGGTTGCTGTCGGACCATCGGGCCGACCACCTTGAGCAGATGAGACTGGCGGACGGCGGCGGCATTCCACGGCTGGAGACGCTGTTGCAGGCATGCGGGCAAACGGTCCCGCTGCTGATTGAATTGAAGGTCAACGGTCGCCATGTCGCGCCGCTTTGTGCCGCAGTCGCTCGCGATCTGGCAAAGCATCCGCATGCTCTGGCTGCCGTCATGTCCTTCAACCCCGTCGCGATGCGCTGGTTTGCCCGGCACATGCCACAGGCGGCACGGGGCCTCGTGGTGACGGAGCAAGGTGACACGGGATGGCGCGGCGTCGCCCGGCGCGGTCTTGCACTTTGGGTGACGAGACCCGATTTTATCGCCTGTGATGTTCGTGACTTTCCTTCCCGTTTCGCAGCGCGGGCGCGTGAGCGCGGGCTGGTCGTGCTGACCTGGACGGTTCGCACGGAGGCCGAACATGCTGCCGCTGCGGCGCATGCGGACCAGATCATATTCGAGGTCCTGCGTGACTGAATGCCTCGTGCGGGTAGCTGGCGGGGTTGCGGAACTGCCACGCGATCAATGGGACGCCTGCGCGGGGACGGCCAACCCCTTCATGAGCTGGGATTTTCTGGCCGCGCTGGAACGATCGGGCAGCGTTGGTCCGGGAGCCGGGTGGCAGCCCTTGCCGATGCTGATCGATGGTGCCGACGGGCAGATCGCAGCCGCTGCGCCTCTTTACGGCAAGACCCATAGCCAGGGCGAATATGTGTTCGACCATGGCTGGGCCGAAGCGTGGGAGCGCGCGGGAGGCCAATATTATCCCAAGATTCAGCTCGCTGCGCCCTTTTCTCCTGTTCCGGGGCCGCGATTGCTGTTGCGGGAACCGACGCTGGCCCCAGCCTTGATCGCGGGGATCGAAAGCCTTGTCGAGAGCAACGACCTGTCATCCGCCCACGCAACCTTCGTCGAACCAGCGCAGGTGCCGTTGTTCGAAGCGGCGGGCTGGCTGATCCGCGAAGACAGCCAGTTCCACTGGATCAATCGCGGCTATCGCGACTTCGACGATTTTCTGAGCAGCCTTTCGAGCGCCAAGCGCAAAAATATCCGCAAGGAACGAGCGCGTGCCGTCGAGGGTCTGGAGATCGTTCACCTGACCGGCCGCGACCTCAAGGAATCGCACTGGGACGCCTTCTGGCATTTTTATCAGGATACCGGATCGCGCAAATGGGGGCGGCCCTATCTGACGCGAGCCTTTTTCTCGATGCTGGGGGAAAATATGGCGGATCGGGTGCTGCTGATACTGGCGCAGCGTCACGGCAGGCCAATTGCGGGAGCGCTCAACCTGATTGGTGAGGAGGCGCTCTATGGCCGCTATTGGGGTTGCGCCGAGGACGTCCCCAACCTGCATTTCGAGCTATGCTATTATCAGGCGATCGAGGTCGCCATCACGCTTGGGCTGTCCCGGGTCGAGGCCGGAGCGCAAGGGGGCCACAAGCTGGCGCGGGGATATGGACCCGAGCCCACTTATTCCGCCCATTTCCTGCCCAACGCTTCGTTCCGCCGGGCCGTCGCCGAATTTCTCGCCGCCGAACGCGCAGGCGTGCAACAGGACCGGATCTGGCTTAGCGAACGGGCGCCGTTCCGCAAGCAGGGCTGACTATCAGGCGGCGCGCAGCTGGTTTGCGGCAATCCAGGCGCGCGCCTGACGCTGCGCCTCGGCGATTTCGCGAGCCGTCATTTCTTCGGCTATCTCGGCGCGCATCACCTGCCCTTCCTCATTGCCACGCAGCGCGGCGAGGTTGAACCATTTATGCGCTTCGATCAGATCGACTGACTTACCGCCGGTTCCGCAGCTATAGGCGACGCCCAGATCGAAACAGGCCTCCGCCGATTCCCAGCCCGCCACTGGCAGGCGGCTTTCCATCAGAAACTGAGCACTTTTCAAACTGTTTGCCACGACCGAATCCCCCTGTGGATTTCGAGATAATGGATTTCAACAGCCACCACGGTGCACCGGCATGGGATAAAAAATGGTTAACGCGGATTTGAGGGTTTATGCATCAGCGCCCGAAAGTCCTGGATGGTACAAGGTTAATGCGGCGGGTTGCGTGATGTTAAGCTGGCATAGCAGCCGGATTGATCCCATAGCCGCGCCATGACCAACCCTTCTCCCCCGGTCGCCATCGGACAACCAAAGAAAGACATCGGCTTTCGCGAATTCGTGGTGCTGAGCGCTTGCCTGATGGCAATGAACGCGCTGTCGACCGACCCGATGCTGCCTGCCCTGCCCGCGATCGGGCACGATCTGGCGGTGGCAAATGCCAATGACCGGCAGTTGATCATCAGCGTCTATTTTCTGGGGCTGGGCGTGGGATCGCTGCTGTTCGGGATTTTGTCGGATCGCTTCGGCCGCAAACCCGTGATGGGCAGCGCGCTGGCGCTGTTCATTGTATCGACCATCGGCTGCGCGGTGGCGCAAAGCTTTCCTCTCATGCTGTTGGGCCGGGCGTCTGCAGGCTTTTTCGCCGGAGCGAGCCGGGTGATCGCCGTGGGCATCATCCGCGACCGGTTTAAGGGAGACGCGATGGCGAGAGTCATGTCGCTGATCCTCGCCGTATTCATGTTGATACCCGTGATGGCGCCCAGTTTTGGGCAGGCGATCCTCTGGTTCGCGCCATGGCGATGGATATTCTGGATCCTGGCTATTCAGGCGGCGCTTATCCTGATCTGGATGGTCATACGCATGCCCGAGACGCTGAAGCCCGAAAACAGGCTGCGGATGAACCCATCAACGATCTTTCGCACCATGGCGGTGGTGCTCACCAATCGCAGTTCGGCAGGCTATATGCTGGCGAGCGGCGTGGTGATGAGCGGGCTCATCGGCTTCATCCTTTCGGTACAGCAGATTTTCTTCGACCTGTTTCATGCCCAGTCTTTCTTCCCGATAGCTTTTGCGATCATGGCGGGCAGCATGGGGGTAGGCAGCCTGCTGAACAGCCGGCTTGTATCGCGATTCGGCGCGCGGCGGCTGAGCCAAGGTGCGGTTCTGTCCATGATCGCGACGAGCGCCGTCCATCTTGTCGTGATCGCATCCGGCCGGGAAAGCATGTTCACCTTCATGTTCTTCCAGTCGGCGACGATGATGGCCGTCGCTTTCACCGCGTCCAATTTCGGCGCGATTTCCATGGAGCCCTTTGCCAAGGGCGCGGGCGCGGCGTCTTCCTTTCAGGCGTTCCTGACCACGGCGCTGTCCAGTGCCTTGGGTAGCGTGGTCGGGCGGGCGTTCAACGGGACGACCATACCTCTGACGATCGCTATGCTGGCGTTCGGGATCGCGGCGCTTCTTATCGTGCTGTTCGCCGAACGCGGGAAGCTCTTCACCCGCCCGCATCATGGTGCGTTGCGAGAACCGGAATTCGACCCCGTCCACTAAAAAGAAAGGCGGCGATCACGCCGCCGCTTTCCTCAGTTGATCAGGCGTCGCGTCCGCCCGGCGTATGCGCACCGGGCATCGGTGGCACCGGCATCGGCGGGACATCGGCATCCTGCTCATGCGTCTCGACGAGGCCTCGCGCGACATGGCTCTTGCGATACCCATAGAGGAAATAGAGCAGCAGCCCCACTCCGCCCCAGACCGGAAGCACGAGCTGCGCATCCACAGGCAGGTTGAAGAAGAGGAAGAGACAGCCGAACGCCGCCATCGGCGCGATGAACCAGATGGCGGGCGTTCTGAAGGGGCGCGGACGATTGGGATCGCGTACGCGCAGCACCAGCACGGCGATTGCCACCATGAAGAAGGCAAAGAGCGTGCCGGAATTGGAAATGTCAGCCAACTGACCCACCGGCAGCAGCGCCGCGGCGATGGCGACAAAGACGCCCGTCACCATGGTTACGATGTGCGGCGTCTTGAAACGCGGATGGATGCTGGCAAGCTTTTCCGGCAACAGCCCGTCGCGCGCCATCACGAAGAAGATGCGGGTCTGGCCGAACATCATCATCAGGATGACCGAAGGGAGCGCGAGATTGGCCGCGAGGCCCAGCGCGTTTCCGACCACGGTCCAGTTGATGGAGCGCAGAACATGGGCGAGCGCCTCATTCGAACAGACCAGATCCCCCGCACGGGCGGCGGTCGCGCAGGCTTGAGCGAAACCGACCGATCCCGGTGCCACGATCGAACCGTCCAGACCAAGGACCGGCTGAGCGCCAATGGCACCAATCGCGCCCGCAGCGACCAGCAGATAGAAGACGGTGCAAATCGCGAGGCTGCCGATAAGGCCGATCGGGACATTACGCTGTGGATTCTTGGTTTCCTCCGCCGCGGTCGAAACGGCATCAAAGCCCACATAGGCGAAGAAGATGGAGGCCGCCGCACCAACAACGCCCATCCCGCTCGTGCCCTGAGGTCCGAACCACCCGTTGGGCGTGAAGGGGGAGAAATTGCCCTTGTCCAGCGCGGGCAGTGTCAGCGCGATAAAGGCGGTCAGCGCCGCGACCTTGATCGCGACCAGCACCGCATTGACCCGCGCGCTTTCCGTGGTGCCGATGACGAGCAAGGTGGTCACTGCCAGCGCGACGACGATGGCCGGAATGTTGATGACGCCATGCGAAAAATCGGCATGCGGGATGAAGCCGTTGAAGCTCCAGCCAGGCCCTGCTGACAGGGCGTGGGGTAGCTCCAGCCCCGTCATGCTCTTCATCAAACCCATGAAATAGCCGGACCAGCCCACCGAAACGGCGCTGGCGGCCACGGCGTATTCCAGGATCAGCGCCCAACCCACCATCCAGGCGAGCAATTCGCCCACCACCGCATAGGTATAGGTATAGGCTGAGCCCGACACCGGCACCATTGATGCCAGTTCCGAATAGCAAAGCGCGGCGAAGGCGCAGACTGCTCCGGCAATGACGAAGCTCCACATCATGCCCGGCCCGGCCTTTTGCGCGGCGGCGGCGGTCAGTACGAAAATGCCGGTCCCTATGATGGCACCGACACCCAGAAGCGTGAGCTGTATCGGCCCCAATGTCCGAACGAGCGACTTTTTTTCCGCGGTCGCCAATATGGCGTCCAATGGCTTGATGCGCCCGAAGATCATGCGTGGAGCCCTTTGCCTGTCATCTTGTCCCCGATCGGCCGCGAAGCCGACCCGTTATATCTGACGCAGAGACTATCGCCTATTGTGGCCCGCGCAAGTATGTTGCGCGACTTCGGCACATTTGTCCAAGGGAGCTACTGATGATCGAACTGCTGCGCGCCGCCAGCCTGCACGATGTGCCGCATGGCTTTGCCGGGCGTCGTGGCGGTGTGTCGGGCGGGGTGCATGCTGGCTTGAACGTGGGCCTGGGTTCAATGGATGAGCGAGAGGCGATCCTGCGCAACCGCGACCTGGCGAGGGACGCGCTGCTGCCCGGCGCGGCGCTGGTCACCGTGCGGCAGGTCCATTCGCCGGACGTGGTGAACATCACCGGCGCAATAGATGAGGCGGATCGTCCCGCAGCGGATGCCATGGTCACGGATCGCCCCGGGCTTGTCCTCGGCATATTGACGGCCGATTGCGTGCCGGTGCTGCTCGCGGACCCCGGAGCCGGGGTGGTGGGCGCGGCACATGCGGGTTGGAAAGGCGCCATGTCGGGAGTCACGGACAGCACGCTGGCGGCGATGGAAAAACTGGGTGCCCGGCGTGAGCGGATTAGCGCCGCGATCGGCCCCTGTATCGGCCGCGCTTCTTATGAGGTGACAGTCGATTTCGCCCGCAATTTCGAGGAAGAAGATGTGGAAAATGGCCGCTTCTTCTCCGCTGGGCGCGAAGGCCATTGCCAGTTCGACATCGCGGCCTATGTCGCGGCGCATTTGGCTCGGGCAGGGATCGGCCGGGTCGAGATGCTGGATGAGGACACCTATAGCCAACCCGACCGCTTTTTCAGCTATCGCCGTTCCTGCCATCTGGGCGAGCCGAGCTATGGACGGCAGATTTCCATGATTGCCGTCGGCTGATGCAGCAGCCTGCGTCGGGTGGTCAGTCGGCCGGCAGTTGTGGATCGACCCCGGTCAGCTCAATCGAAAGATCCCAAAGCCGCCGGGCATCCTCAGTACCGCTGGCGCGCTTGTCGATCAGCGCAGGTCCTGACTCACCGCGCATTTCCCATCGCCCCTGGGGTCCGAAATAGTCACCACCCTTCGCGTTCGGATCGGTAGCAGCCTGAAGAGTCGGCCACGCTGCCGCCGCCACCGGATTGAAAAGAGGCCGCACAATAGGCAGCAACGGTTTTGTCCATCGGGGAAGATGGCGCATGAGTTCGGTCAGGGAAACGCCGGGATGGCAGCCGATGGCGCTCACCGGAGATGCCGCAGCCCGTAGCCTTCGGTCGAGTTCAAGGGCGAACAGCAGGTTGGCCAGCTTGCTTTGGGCATAATAGACGTTGGGACTATAGCCTTTCTCGGCGTTCCAATCGTCCCACAGCATGCGCCCCTGACGATGTGCCAGGCTGGACGTAACGACCACCCGCGAACCGGCGGTTTCAGCGAGCTTCGGCAACAAAAGCGCCGTCAGCGCGAAGGTCCCCAAATGGTTCACGCCAAATTGAAGCTCGAACCCTTGGGCCGTGCGGGTAAGGGGCGGTATCATCACGCCTGCATTGTTGATCAACAGGTCGAGCCTGGGTTCGCTGGCGACCCTTTCGGCTGCGGTTCGGACGCTTTCCAGATCTGCCTGATCGAGTAGAATGAGATCCAGTTTCGCGCCTGGAGTTGCGGCCGCAATCTGCGCCATTGCATCGGCGCCTCTAGCTGCGTCGCGACAGCCGAGCAGCACCCGCGCGCCTTTCGCTGCCAAAAGCTTAGCGGTCTCAAAGCCGATACCGGTGTTAGCGCCGGTGACCAGGATCGTGCGGCCGTCCTGACCCGACACCTGCTCATTGGTGAACCCCATTCCCGTCTCCCGCTTTTTCCGCCTTATCGATCCTTAGTCACCAATCGTGGGTGAGAAGAC
The DNA here is from genome assembly GCF_054771635.1 of Sphingobium sp. TomTYG75. Taxonomy (NCBI): domain Bacteria; kingdom Pseudomonadati; phylum Pseudomonadota; class Alphaproteobacteria; order Sphingomonadales; family Sphingobiaceae; genus Sphingobium; species Sphingobium sp. TomTYG75. The sequence continues at coordinate 1,406,192 of NZ_BSRE01000001.1, forward strand.
AAGGCTAATCAGCTTAGCGCATGGCATGGAGGTGTCGGCGTAGCAGCACCGCGAGTTAAGGAAGGCGCTGGACGTTTCGGCATTGCTCGAGATGTTTGGAAAAACTTCTGTCGCCCTTTGTGGTCGCGCGCCATATAAACGACAAAACCCCCCGGCGTATTTCACGCTGGGGGTTTAGATCGTACGTTGTTGGTTGCGGGAGCAGGATTTGAACCTGCGACCTTCAGGTTATGAGCCTGACGAGCTACCGGGCTGCTCCATCCCGCGTCACCAAAGGCAAAAGGGCGGCTTTATGGGCCGCCCTTTTGTGAACATGTGATGGGTTTTTATTTCCAAAAGCGCAAGCTTCAATGCCTGGCGACGCCCTACTCTTCCGGGGCTTGAGCCACAGTACCATCGGCGCAGTCTGGTTTCACGGCCGAGTTCGGGATGGGATCGGGTGGGTCACAGACGCTATGGTCACCAAGCAATGAAGCTTGCGCTTTGGGTTATAATCGATGCCATGCACGGTATTGGTGTTTGTATTTGTTATCTGGCTTGAGGTGATCACCACGCTCAATGGCTGACGCTGTTTCCAGCATTGTCATTGATGGTGGGACTCTCAGGCGCGATCAGAGCAATTAGGACCGGTTAGCTCCATATGTTACCACACTTCTACATCCGGCCTATCAAGGTCGTGGTCTACGACCGCTCGAAGAAATCTTATCTTGAGGGAGGCTTCCCGCTTAGATGCTTTCAGCGGTTATCCCGTCCATACATAGCTACCCTGCTGCGCCCTTGGCAGGACGACAGGTACACCAGAGGTATGTTCAACCCGGTCCTCTCGTACTAGGGTCAACTCCTCTCAAATTTCGACGCCCACGGCAGATAGGGACCAAACTGTCTCGCGACGTTCTGAACCCAGCTCACGTACCACTTTAATTGGCGAACAGCCAAACCCTTGGGACCTGCTCCAGCCCCAGGATGTGATGAGCCGACATCGAGGTGCCAAACGATTCCGTCGATATGAGCTCTTGGGAATCATCAGCCTGTTATCCCCGGCGTACCTTTTATCCGTTGAGCGATGGCCCTTCCACGAGGGACCACCGGATCACTATGACCGACTTTCGTCTCTGCTCGACTTGTCAGTCTCGCAGTCAGGCGGGCTTATGCCATTGCACTCTAACAGACGGTTTCCAACCGTCCTGAGCCCACCATCGCGCGCCTCCGTTACTCTTTAGGAGGCGACCGCCCCAGTCAAACTACCCGCCACAGAGGGTCCCTGCACCGGATAACGGTGCGAGGTTAGACATCAGAAAACAACAGGGTG